>NZ_PVNL01000041.1 GCF_002994635.1 Enhygromyxa salina
ATCGTGTGTGGGGCCGGCGGGGCAGCGCGCACGGGCTGGAACCCCGTCCAGCCCGAAGATTGGCTGAAGATCGAGGGCCGATTCCTTGGGGATCGGGGATGACTTCGGTGCGGCGGTTGCTTCGCTCGTCTAGCCGCCGCGCCAGAACGTTCGGGCTGGGACCCCGTCCGGCCTGTTGTGCGCTCTACGGTTGCGGGGGGTGGCGCCGCTTGCCGTCATGCGATCGCTTGGGGAGCGCCGCTTGGCGACGTGCGATCGCTTGGGGAGCGCCGCTTGGCGACGTGCGATCGCTTGGGGGGCGCCGTTTGATGACGTGCGATCGGGTCGACGGAGCGGGTTGGCGCTCGGGGCGATCGGCCGTTGACGGGGCGGGGTGGCGCTCCGCGTTGGGCGAGTGTTTGGGCGGGTCGGCCGTTGACGGAGCGGGGTGGCGCTCCGGGGGCTCAGGTTCCTGAAGCGATGACTCGGCGGATCTCGTCGTCGCTCAGGGTCTGGCCCTGGGACTTGGCGTAGTCGAACAGGCGGTCGACGAGCTCGTCGGTGGTGTCGAAGCCGTGCTCGCGGAGCCAGTAGATGACGTTGGAGCGGCCGCTGTAGTGGCCGATCTCGATCTGTTGGCGGCGGCCGAACACGCGGGCGGGGACGGAGGAGTAGACCCGGTCGGCGAGGTCGAGCTCGCCCTTGGCCTCGGCCTTGATGATCGCGGCTGCGTGGACGCCTGTGGCGGTTCGGAACGCGTCGCGGCCGACGAGGGGGTAGCTGGGGTGGATCGGGACGCTCGTGAAGCTGCTGACTTTTTCCACGTACTCGACCAGGCACGAGAGATCGTGCGCTTCGGCGTCGATCAAGCCGAGCAGGTAGAGGTTGAGCAGGAGGTGATCCATGGAGGTGTTGCCGACCCGCTCGCCGATGCCGAGGGCGCAGCCGTGGACTCGATCGACGCCCCACTCGAGGGCGGAGATGGCCAGGGTCAGGGCCAGGCCGCGATCGTTGTGCCCGTGCCAGTCGAGCATCACCTGATCTTCCATGTCCATGCCGCGCAGCAGGCTCTTGGTGAACGAGAGCAGGTTGCGCAGGCCGTCGGGGGTGGCGTGGCCGCAGGTGTCGCACAGGACCAGGCGGGTGGCGCCGGCTTCGATCGCGGTGCGAAACAATCGCTCGAGCGTGTTGGGGTGGGCGCGGGTGGTGTCTTCGGTGACGAACGAGGCGGGCAGGCCGTTGCGGACGATCAGCTCGATCGACTCGCGGGTGTGGCGGACCAGACGATCGAGATCCCAGCTCTCGGCGAACGCACGGATCGGGCTCGAGCCGATGAAGGCGGTGACCTCGATCGGGACGCCGACGCGCTGCGAGATGTCGATGATCGGGCGAATGTCGGCCTCGACCGTTCGCGCGGCGCAGTTGGGCAGGATCTTCAGGTTCTCGTCGACGATCGTGCGCAGCAGCGACTCGACGTCCTGCTGGGCGCGGCGGCCGGCCCCGGGGAGGCCGAGGTTGACGACGTGGAGGCCGAGTCGGTCCATGAGTCGGACCAGCTCGGTCTTTTGTTCGATGCTGGGATCGCGGACCGAGGGCGACTGCAGGCCGTCGCGGATCGTCTCATCGACGAAGCGCGGCGGTCGGCGCAAGATCGGGCCGCGGCGATCGAGTTCGTTCCAGTCGTAGACGAGCTTGGTCAGGTCCGTGGGGTCGAGCATCTGCGTCACGCCCTCACATGCCTGGGATCAGCTCGAGGTCGAAGAAGCGATCGAACTCCTCGACCAGGCTCAGGGCGATGACGTCGATGATCGCGTCGTCGTCCTCGATCAAGGCGATGATCGCGTCGCGGAACAGCACCAGCGCGTCGACCTGGCCGTCGTCGTCTTCGGTCGCGGGCCGGCCCTCGAACGCGAGCGCGGTGCGAGGATCGCAGCCTTCGCGGACCCCGGCTTCGCCGACCCAGCGCTCGACCCGGATCGCGGCCGCGGCCACGCGGTTGATCACTGGATCCGGGAGGGTGTCGAGCACGTCCTCGAGGTGGCGACGCAGATCTTCGGCCTCGTCGGCGGGCACGGGATCGTCGAGATCGACGTCGTGGGTGGCGAGGTCGCGCTTGCGAACCTCGAGCAGGTGCTCGAGCGCGCCGTCGAGGTCGTCGGCCTCACGCAAGATCGAGCCGAGCTGGTAGCGCAGCTCGGTGTCGTCCTCGCGCTCGAGCGATCGCTCGAGCAGCTCGACGCCCTCAGCCCCGCGCTCGAGATCGACGAGCACGGCCGCGCGCAGGCTGACGTAGCCAGGATCTTCGTGCAGCGAGGGGTGCACGCCGTCGAGCACGGTCAGCGCCTCCTCGGCGTCCTCCTGGTGGTCGAGCAGGACCTGGGCCCGCAGCAGTCGTGCCTCGCTGTCGGCTTCGGAGCTCAGATCTTCGCGCTCGCTCAGGGCCCGCAGCGCGTGCTCGGCATCGTCGATGTCGCCGATCGAGATCAGGATGTCGGAGATGTCGAGGGTGATGCGGGCGGCCTCGCTTGGATCCTGAAGCGCGACGGCGGCTTCGAGCAGGCCGTCGGTGCTGCCGAACAGCTCCTCGAGCTCGGTCTCGCTGGCGTCCTCGTCGAGCCAACCAGTCATGAAATGGAGGTAGCGAAGCCGGGCGTCGTCCTCGTCCGCGCCAGCGTCCACCGCCGACGCCATCGCCGCTTGCACACCGTCTAGATCCTCGGCTTCGAGGGCGTCGTAGGCTCGCGCAAAGATGCTGGCTAGCTTCGTCATTGCGGGCGAGGTTAGCAGCAAAGCCAACTGCTCCCCATGCCGCCAGGACTTCCGCCACCCCTGCCGGTCGTGAGCGCGAACGTGATAAGCAGGCGCGGTGACAAAACCCTCCGATGTCGATCCCGTGAGCGCGCTCATGCGTGTGCTGGGCGAGCGCTGGGTGCTGACGCTTGCGCTGGCGGATCCGACGGCTCCGGACGCGTCGCCGTACCCGACCCCGCTGTTCTTCGCGCTCGCCGAGCCGAACACGATCGGCCGTCACCCGGCCCCGCTGGTGGTGGTCGTGAGCGACCCAGACAGCCACCACGGCCAGCTCGCCGGTCGCGGTCCGACAGCCGCAGCCGCCGCCGTGTACCTCGAGACCCAAGAAGTGGGCCAGGTCCGCGGCGCCCAGCTGCGCGGCAGCTTGGTCCGCGAAGACGCCTGGACGCCAGCGGGCGCGGCGGGGCTGCGCCAGTGCTACCTCGACCGCCACCCGATCGCCGCGCCGATGCTCGCGGGTGGCCGGCACCGTCTGTACGCGCTGGCTGTGTCCTGGGCCAAGCTCACCGACAACCGGCTGGGCTTTGGCGCTCACCCGGTCGCGCGCTTTGACGTCACCTGCGCCGAAGTGGAACAGTCGCGACCGTGAGCGAGCCGAACACCAGCCCTGCCGCGGACGGACGCAAACCCGGCTGGCAGCTGCACACCAAGATCTTGGTCGGCATGGTCATCGGCAGCTTGGCCGCGCTCGTCGCCAAGCAGTGGATGGTCGGGCCCGACGCGGCGATCTCGCTGTTCACGGATCAGGCCACGCTGCTCGAGTTTGGCTCGCGCTGGATCGAGCCGGTCGGCCAGCTGTTCATCCGCGCGATCATCTTGACGGTCGTGCCGCTGGTGTTCACCTCGATCGCCACGGGCATGCACTCGCTCGGCAACCCGCGCGACCTCGGTCGGCTCGGGGGGCGGACGATCCTGATCTTCATGGGCACCGCGTTCGTCGGGGCGTGTCTGGCGACTGGGCTGTACTTGCTGTTCCAGCCCGGCGCCGCGATCTCGCCCGAAACCCGTGATCTGCTCGCCGCGCAATTTTCGGACGAGGCCGCGACCAAGGTTGCGAGCGCCGATGAGGCGCGCGCGTATTTCTCGGGCTCGGCGCTGCAGATCCTGGTCGGGTTGGTGCCCGAGAACATCGTGCTGTCGATGACCAGCAACCGGGATCTGCTCAAGGTGATCCTGTTCGCGCTCGCGTTTGGCGTGTCGCTGACGCTGATCCCCAAGGAGCGCAGCGCTCCAGTCGCCGCGGTGCTCGAGGGCATCAACGACGCGATGATCAAGCTGATCGGCATCCTGATGAAGCTCGCGCCGGTCGGCGTCGCCGCGCTGGTGTTCATGGTCGTGGCCAGGTTCGGGGTCGACGTGCTCATCGCGCTCGCGCTCTACACCGGGGTGGTGCTGCTGGCGCTGCTCGCTCACCTGGTGCTGGTGCTCTCGCCCTTGCTGCGCTTCGTCGCCGACTGGAAGCCGATCGAGTTCATGAAGGCGATGCGCGAGGTCTGGATCACCGCGTTCTCGACCTCGTCCTCGGCCGCGACCTTGCCAACCACGATCCGGGTGGCCGAGGAAGAGCTCGATGTTCCCCGGCCGATCGCCGGGTTTGTGCTGCCGCTGGGCGCGACCATCAACATGGACGGCACGACGATCTACCAGGTCATCGCCGTGCACTTCGTCGCGCAAGTTTGGGGCGTCCCGCTCGACGTCTCGGCATACCTGACGCTGATCCTGGTCGCGATGTTGATGGCGATCGGCGCCGCGGGTGTGCCTGGCGGCGTGATTCCGCTGCTCTATGTGGTCATGGTCACCGTTGGGATCCCCGAGCCCGTGGTAGCAGCTGGGATCGCGCTGATCTTGGGCATGGATCGGATCCTCGACATGTGCCGTAGCGCGATCAACGTGGTCGGCGACTCGACGACCGCGGTGATCGTCGCCAATCTCGAACGCAAGCGACCGGCTACGGTAGGGGCTACGGCAGGAGCTACGCCAGACGCTCCGCCTGAATCTCGTTCACCGTGAGACAACATACTACTGCGACCGTGACATCGATCCGCTGGGCCTCCATACTGGCTGTGCTCTGGCCCAGCTTTTCAGCTGATCTGGCTCGTTCCAAGACCACATGGACACCTTCACCAAGTCCCAGACACGCGAGACCCTCGAGTCTGTCGTCATCCGCTTTGCCGGCGACTCCGGCGACGGGATGCAGCTGACGGGGAGCCAATTCACGCACACGACTGCGTTGATGGGCAACGATCTCGCCACATTCCCCGATTTTCCCGCCGAGATCCGAGCGCCCGCGGGCACCACCTACGGCGTGTCTGGGTTCCAGATCCACTTTGGCTCGCAGGACGTCCGCACGCCCGGTGACGCACCCGATGTGCTGGTCGCCATGAACCCGGCCGCGCTGATCACCAACCTCGCCGATCTCAAGCCCGGCGGCATGCTGATCGTCAACACGGGCGCGTACACCAAGGGCAACCTCAAGAAGGCCGGCTACGAGCAAAGCCCGCTCGAAGACGGCAGCCTGTCGGCCTACCGCGTGATCAACCTGGACATCCAGGCCATGACGATCGCCGCGGTCGAGTCGTTCGGCCTGGGCACCAAGGACGCGCTGCGCAGCAAGAACCTGTGGACGCTGGGTCTGGTGCTGTGGCTGTTCGGTCGCGAGTACGAGCCCACGGTCGCGTACCTCGAGCAAAAATTCGCGAAGAAGCCCGCGATCGCGCAGGCCAACATCGCCGCGCTCAAGGCTGGTCACGCCTATGGTGAGACCGCCGAGCTGCCCAGCGGGATCGGCCCCTACGAGGTCCCCAAGGCCAAGCTCTCGCCGGGTCTGTACCGCAACATCACGGGCAACGACGCGCTGGCGTGGGGTCTGGTCGCGGCCTCGCAGCTGTCGGGGCTCAAGCTGGTCCTGGGCTCGTACCCGATCACGCCCGCGTCGACGGTGCTGCACTCGCTGGCCAACCTCAAGAGCTTTGGGGTCACGACCTTCCAGGCCGAAGACGAGATCGCGGCTGTGTGTGCCGCGGTTGGAGCGAGCTGGGGCGGCGCCATGGGGGTCACCACGACCTCGGGTCCGGGCGTCGCGCTCAAGGCCGAGGCGATCGGGCTCGCGGTCATGCTCGAGCTGCCGCTGATCGTCGTCGACGTTCAGCGCGGCGGGCCGTCCACGGGGCTGCCCACCAAGACCGAGCAGTCGGATCTGTTGCAGGCCGCGTACGGGCGCAACGGTGACTCGCCGCTGTGCGTGATCGCGGCCGCGACCCCGGGCGACTGCTTCTACATGGCCATCGAAGCCGCTCGGATCGCGGTCAAGTACATGACCCCGGTCATGCTGCTCACCGACGGTTACCTGGCCAACGGCGCCGAGCCCTGGAAGATCCCGGCGATGGCGGATCTGCCTCAGTTCAAGGCGAAGTTCGTGACCGAGCGGACCGAGGGCTTCCATCCCTACTTGCGCGAAGACGAGACCCTCGCGCGACCGTGGGCGATCCCAGGCACGCCGGGCCTCGAGCACCGCATCGGCGGGCTCGAGAAGAACTACGACTCGGGCAACATCTCGTACGACCCCGACAACCACCACAAGATGACCAAGACCCGCGCGGCCAAGATCGCGGGCATCGCCAACTCCGTCCCCGAGCAGGAGATCGAGGTCGGCGAGGCGACGGGGGATCTGCTGGTCGTCGGCTGGGGCTCGACCTACGGCGCGATCACCATGGCGGTCCGCCGGGCCCGCGAAGCAGGCAAGAGCGTCTCGCAGGTGCACCTGCGCCACATCGTCCCGTTTGCCCGCGGGCTCGACACCCTGCTGCGGGGGTTCAAGCGGGTCATCGTCCCCGAGATGAACAACGGCATGCTGGTCAAGATGCTGCGCTCCGAGTTCCTCGTCGACGCCATCGGCGTCAACAAGATCGCCGGCCAGCCGTTCAAGGTCGCCGAGATCGAGAACGCGATCGATTCCGCGCTGGAGAACCTCTGACATGAGCCCGTCCGAACCCGCCAAGAAGCTCACCCGCAAGGACTTCACCTCCGACCAGGACATCCGCTGGTGTCCGGGCTGCGGTGACTACGCGATCCTAGCGACGATGCAGCGCACGCTGCCAACCGTCGGCGCTGACCCGGCCAAGACCGTGTTCTTGTCCGGCATCGGCTGCTCGAGCCGGTTCCCGTACTACATGAACACCTACGGGTTCCACAGCATCCACGGCCGCGCGCCCGCGTTCGCGACCGGGCTCAAGCTGACCAACCCCGAGCTCGACATCTGGGTGATCACCGGCGACGGAGACGGCCTGAGCATCGGCGGCAACCACCTCATGCACATGTTGCGGCGCAACGTCGACGTGCAGATGATCCTGTTCAACAACCGGATCTACGGGCTGACCAAGGGGCAGTACTCGCCCACCTCGCTGGTCGGGCTGCGCTCGCCGTCGACGCCGCTGGGCTCGATCGACATGCCCGTCACGCCGGCACTCCTTGCGCTCGGGGCCGGGGCCCGGTTCGTCGCGCGCTCGGTCGACACGATGGCCAAGCACCTCGCGCCGACCTTCGTGGAGGCCCGCGAGTTTCGGGGCACCAGCTTCATCGAGGTCCTGCAGAACTGCCCCGTGTTCCACGATGGCGCGTGGAACCACGTCACGGACAAGGCCCGCGCGGGCTCGACCATGCTCATGCTCGAGCACGGCAAGCCGATGCTCTTCGGTGACAAAGACGGCCCGCAGCAAGGGCTGCGGCTCAAGCCGAACAGCCTCGAGCTCGAGGTCGTGACCCTCGGTGAAGGCGGGATCACGCAGGACGACGTGCTCGTCCACGACGAGACCAACCGCTCGATGGCGTTCTTGCTCGGCGGTCTCGAGCCTCCGAACTTCCCGATCGCGCTGGGCGTGCTGCTGCGCGAGCAGGCGCCCGCCTATGACGCGGGTGTCGTGGCCCAGGTCGAAGCCGCCCAGCAAAAGGGCATGACGGACGTCGACAAGCTGCTTCGCGCGGGTCACACCTGGACCGTCGAATAGGTCGACGCCAGCGCCCGGCTGAGACAGAATGAGCTAAAGAATGATCTGGGGCGGCGTTCGTCGAAGCGCCCACGCGGTCCGCGGTACAGTGGACGCCCCACGCAGCGACTCTACGCGCACACCCAGGAGACTTTGAACATGAGCCTGAATCGGACCCTGCAATCCCTGAAGTTCGCCGCCCTGTTTGGCGGCCTGATCGGCCTCGGCTTCGGCTGCGTCATCAACCTCGAGCCCCTCGAGCCCTGCGATAGCGGCTCGAACAACAAGCTAGACAGCAACGGTGAGTGTGAGTGTCGCATCGGTTACGAGTGGTGCGACCCGGCCGACGAGTCGAACCTCAACTGCTGCGACACCGATATCGGCGGCACCTCCGGCGATGGCGATTCCGGCGACGGAGACCCCGAGACTGGCGATGGCGATCCCGAGACCGGCGACGGTGACGGCGATCCTGGCGACGGCGACGGCGACGGCGATGGCGACTGCGCCCCCGGCGAGCTCCCGCCCGAGAGCTGCAACGTCGAAGAAGAAGGCTTCTACTGGTGCACCAACAGCGAGGCGATGGGCCCCGGCTGCAGCGAGTTCTACATCTGTGAGAACGGCGCGTGGACGCAAAACGACGCGTTCATGGACGAGAGCTGCGGCTTCGATGGCTTCGACTTCGCGTATGGCTGCGTGGATGACGGCGCGTCCGTGATCTTCGAGTGCGGCGACGGCTCGGGCGCGGCGTGCAGTGACTCGGATCCCGCGTACTGCGTCAACGACGACGAGATCGGCTACTGCCTGTGGAACAAGGAGACCTGGGACAGCTGCCAGCTGTTCTGTGAAGAGGTCGGCATTCGCGGTCAGACCTACGAGTACGGCGAGTGCGACGCCTCCGTGCCCGACGACGTGGCCTGCTTCTGCTGCGACACTGGCGACCCCGGCTGTCCGCTTTGATTTAGACCCCCACATACGCCTTCGCACCTCGCTTGGGAATTTGTGTGCGTAGGCATGATTGGCCCCCTCTAAGGGGGCTCTTTCGTGCCTTCGCCGTGGGGGCTGGTTTAGACCCTCACATACGCCTTCGCACCTCGCTTGGGAATTTGTGTGCGTAGGCATGATTGGCCCCCTCTAAGGGGGCTCTTTCGTGCCTTCGCCGTGGGGGCTGGTTTAGACCCCCACATACGCCTTCGCACCTCGCTTGGGAATTTGTGTGCGTAGGCATGATTGGCCCCCTCTAAGGGGGCTCTTTCGTCTTCGCCATGGGTGTGTGTTGGATCGCCCGCGTACGCCTTCGCACCTTGCTGGCCTTCTAAGGGGGGCTCTTTCGTCTTCGCATCCTCGTGGCATGCTTCGGGGGGATGCTTGGTGCTCGGCAGCTGGCTTGTTCGTTGGTTGCCTTGCTGATCGGGTGTGGGGGAGCGGGGGTCGAGAGCTCGCGTGAGGGGTGCGGGGATCCGGGGTCGCACAGTGAGCTGCTCGGGGAGCACTCGTGTGCTTGCGAGGCTGGGTATGTGTGGTGTGACGAGGCTGGGGACTCGTTCGAGTGCTGCCTCGACCAGAGCGGGACGACCGATGGCGGCAGCGCGCCTGAACCGGACGCGGCCTGCGATGAGGCGCTCGCGGAGTCGCTGTTGTGTGTGCCGGATCCGTCGGGGGATCCGGGGGCGTCGGTGATGTGGGCGTGCAACGGGACGCGGTGGGTCGAGATCGACGGGTACTCGAGCTTCGCGTGCATGGCCGACAGCTTCGAGTTTGCCTACGGGTGCACAACGGGGCCGGCGTTTTTGTGTGGCTATGGGCCGGGGAGCCCGTGCGAGACCGAGGGCTACGCGGGGATCTGCGTCGACGAGGAGATCATCGACACCTGCGTGTGGGGGCGGCGGACGGTCGATCGCTGCGCGCGGCTGTGCGGGGAGCTTCAGGCGTTTGGCGCGGGCTTCACTGGCGGCGCGTGCGAGGAGCCCGTCGAGGGGGAGCCGGCGGTGTGCGTGTGCTCGTGACGGTTGGCCTAGCCGCGCCAGCGGACCATGTGCGGCTTGGGGTCGCGATGCAGCACGCGCGCGAGCTTGAGCGCCTCGGCCAGCGCCCATGGCCATGGCTCGCGGTCCGGCGCAGGCTCGGTGGTCGGGTCCAGCTTGGCGCGGCCGTCGACCCACTCGAGCCGGCCCGACCACCGCTCGGTGCCCGGCAGATAGATCGTGACGAGGTAGCGAGGACTGTCGGGCGCCGCGCTGGGCTCGCGCTCGAACACGAAGCGGGCACCGGTGGACGGGTGCAGATCCTGACTGGACGAGCGCGGGTTCATCGTCGGTCGCGCAGGTCTCGGAGCTCGGCCAGGCCGGGGCCAAACTCAGCTCGGATCAGATGCGGGTGCGCCCAGCCCAGCTCGATGCTCTTGTGCTTCGAGCCGCTGAACAGCTCGACGACCCACAGGCACCAGCCCGGGTGCGGCGCGTCCTTGCCTGCGCGAGCGGGCTCGAACCGGACCCACATCCACGGCAGCTTGTGCTGGAGGCTCCAGGTCCGGGCGAAGCTCCGCATGTCGCGGGCATAGGCGCGCTGGTCGACATCGCTGAAGTAGGCCGTGACGCAGGTGTTGTAGGCGATGACGGGGACCTTGGGGTGGGTCGGCACCGCGGTAGCGAGGAACTCGCTGACGTCGCTGGGCAGCTCGACAGGCTGGATCTTTGCGGGCAGCAGGAGCTCGTCGCTGGTGCTGGCACCCAGGCTCTGCTGGACCGCCTGCTCGATCGCCCGGCGATGGATCGCCATGCCCTGGCGCAGCAGATCGAGGCGCCGCCGCTGGTTGCCCCAGATGCAGGCCTCGAGACGACCGTCGAACTCGGCCCCGTCGAGCTGACCGCGGCGGGTGTCGCCGCCGACGCGGCTGAGCACCTCGGGCCCGCGCAGCTCCGCCTGCGTGAAGCCCTCGAGGTGGGGGATCACGCCGCCACACACGGTCAAGAATTCATCGTCGTCGGCCCGCCCGATGCGCAGCCGCTTGCTGGCGGTCCAGGCCAGGTCGTAGCGCCGCTGTTCGGCATAGAGGTTGAGGCCGGCCGAGCAGCCGAGCTCGACGAGGTGCACGGCTTCGGCGGACACCAACACCGCGGGCAGCAGCCACGCGATCCCGCGCGAGGTCTCGTTGGCGACGACCTGCCAGTTGCGCGTGCGCTCGAACAGCTCGGCGCCGAGTGCCTTGACCGCGTTCAGCAGCCGCTGGGGGAACTCGTCGTCGTTGGGCTTGCGAGCGGTGGGGCCCTGACCCTCGGCGACCGTCGCAAAGTAGGGGCGCAGCTCGACGACGCGTGGATCATTGCCCAGCACGTACCAGTGCAGCGCCGCGTTGAGCCGCAGCGCTGGCTGCAGGTCGTCGATCCAGCCGGTGTCGATGCCCTCGATGTCGTCCTCGGTCAGGAGGGCGACGAGGCGCTCGCAGATCTCACGCACGGCGCCGGGATCACCGAGCTCCCGACCGCGACCTTCGGGATCGGCGAGCCACGTGACGGCCTGCTCGAGCAGCGCGGCGGTCACGGGCGAGTAGCTGCGGACAAACCCCGCCTGCGCCGCCAAGCTCGACCGATGGCGCTCCCACGCCGGATCCCTGAGCATCCCTCCGTCTACCATCATTGCTGGCGTCTCCCAAGCGCGGGCAGGCCGTTGTGGCCGCGGGCCAGGTTTTGGCCCGCTTGCGAGGGGGGGCGAGTTCTGAAAGCATCGCCCGACCGTGAAGGGCCGCTTGCGACCGCTCGATTATCTCGTTTGGGCGCAGAGTGTGCCTGGCGAGGCGCGCTGGGATCTGACCGCGAGTGGGGTCCCCGACGCGTGCGGTCCGGGCTCCCTCCACCACCGCACGGCCGACGGTGAGGCGACCCCGGGCCCCGGTTGGCCGCTGGGCGTCGAGCTCAGCCTGTCCGAGCTCACCAGGCGGGACCAGCGGCCCGAGCTGGTCGCGGCGTTCCTCGAGGTGATCGGCGAGCGCTACGGGGTCGATCCCCAGTGCGTGGTTCCGACCCTGGGGGCCAGCCAGGCGATCACCCAGGTGTTGTTCACGCTCGCCCGGCCCGGCGACCACGTGATCGTCGAGCGCCCGACCTTCGAGCCGCTGCACGGCGTGCCCGAGATGCTCGGCCTCAACGTGTCGAGGCTCGAGCGCAAGATCGAGGAGCGGTGGGAGCCGCTGGCCGATCGGCTCGCGCGGTTGCTGACGCCCAAGACCCGGGCGGTGATCCTCTCGAGCCTGCACAACCCGTCGGGCGTCGCGCTCACGACCTCCACGCTCATGGCGATCGGCGAGATGGCCGCGCGAGTCGGCGCGGTCGTGCTCGTCGACGAGGTCTATCTGGACTTCGCGTTTGACGCGAGCGGTGAGACCTACCCGTGGCGGCCAGCCTGCGTGGCGATCGAGAACGGGGTCAGCTGGTCATCCGTGACCAAGGCGTTCGGCTTCGCGGCGTTGCGCGCCGGTTGGGTGGTCGCCCGCGATCGAGAGACGGCCCAGGCGTTTCGCAGCGCGAGCCACTATTTTCATGTTGATCCACCGCTCGCGTCGCTGGCGTTGGCGACCGAGGTCATGCGCCACGCGAGTGAGCTCGCGGCGATGGCTGAGACGGCGATCGCCCCGTCGCGGGCGGTGATCGACCGCTGGATCGACGGCGAATCTCGGGTCGCCTGGGTGCCACCCTCGGCGGGACAGACGGGCCTGGTGCGACTCCCGGATCTCACCGCTGATCTCGAGTTTGCGCGGCACCTGCGGGATCGCTACGGCACGCAGGTGGTGCCGGGGACGATGTTCGAAGCGCCTGGTGCGGTGCGCGTGAGCTTCAACCTCCCGCCCGCCGAGCTCGAGCAGGCGCTGGCGACCGTCTCGGCCGCGCTCGACGACTTCGAGGCCCGTCGCGCGGTCTCCTAGCAGATCCATGCAAGCGAGTGCGCCAGACGCAAATTGGCAGGCGATCTGTGCTGCGGTCGCGGCGATCCCACCTGGTCGCGTCGCTAGCTACGGGCAGGTCGCGTTGCTCGCGGGCTTGCCTGGGCGCGCGCGGCTGGTGGGGCGCGTGCTCTCGCACTTGCCGCCAGGTAGCGAGGTCCCGTGGCAGCGCGTCGTCAACGCTCGGGGTGAGATCAGCTTGTCCGATCGCGCAGCGGCGCGACAGCGGCGATTGCTCGAAGCCGAGGGGGTCTGCTTCAATGTGCGTGGACGCATCGACCTGCGTCAATTTGGTGTAATTGGGCGATGACCCTGACCTCCAGAACAGCCAGCAAGAGCCAACTACGGCGCAAAACGCCGTGAATCGGGTTCAGTCGGGCAGGGCCTACCAAACTTCGCAAATCTCTCGACCTGGGACCCCATCTCGACGTATGCACGGATCACGTCCCTAGCCTTCCGTAACCTTCAGGAGATCCCGCCGTGAATAACAAGCTGCTTTCCCCCCAAATCTTCACTCTCGTTGCTTGCCTTGGGCTCGCGCTCGCGCCACTCGGCTGCGCCAAAGACGTCCCAGCCGACGACATGGGCTCCGACACCTCCGGTGATGGCGATGGCGATCCCGGCGACGGCGACGGCGACCCCACCACGGGCGACGGTGACGGCGACCCCACCACGGGCGACGGCGACGGCGACCCCACCACCGGAGACGGCGACGGCGACCCGATGGGCGACGCTCCCAACGGCGCGCCCTGTACCTCCAACGGGGAGTGCCTGTCCGGCAACTGCTACGTCATTCCGCTGCTTGGCGGCCAGTGTGGTGAGTGTGACAACGTAGACCTCGACGCCGACTGCCCCGACGGTGGTTGCACCATCCCCAACCCGTTCGAGAACAACGGCTCGACCTGCAACATGGGCGAGGCCGGCGGTGGCTGTCAGACCGACGAGGTGTGCCAAGACGGCCTCACCTGCGGCACCGTGCTCGACCTGCTGGGCCTGATCAAGATCAGCACCTGTGGCGAGTGTGCCTCGGACGCTGACTGCACCGACCAGATCTGCGCCCCGGTCGTGATCGTCGAGAACTTCGACGGTCAGAACACCTGCATCGACGTCGGTTCGCTCGCGCAGGACAGCTTCTGTGACCTCGAGGGCAACGGCGACGAGGCCTGCGAGAACGTCTGCTCGACGGTCGACATCATGGGCCTGGCCGAGGTCGGCGCCTGTGGTCAGTGCAACGAAGACGCTGACTGTGACGGCGGCGGGACCTGCCAAGGTGGCGAGTTCGACATCAACAGCGGCATGCTGTTCGGCTCGACCTGCGTCATGTGAGCCTCTTAGTTCTCCGCTCGGGCCAGGTCGCTGGCCCGCTCGCGGGGCGCTATCATCAACGCGGGCCACGCTGTTGGCCCGCGTTTTTTCGTGGTCGTCTTCAGCCGTTGTTGAGCGCGTCTGGCAGCCGCCGCAGTCGAGCGGCGAGGGCGACAGCTTCGACGTTGATCGGCGCGTTGGGATCGGCCTCGGGGTCGAGATCCATGATCGTCCGCGCGACCCGGCGCAGCCGATGGATCGCCCGCATGCTCAGGTTGCGGCGCCGCGCGAGCCCGAGCAGCAACTTGGTGGCGTCGCCGGACATCGGCAGCAGCTGCTCGATCGCCTTGCCGCTGGCGGGGATCTCGGCGTTGTAGGCCCAGGGGACGCTGGCCAGGCGCGCGCGCTGACGGTCGCGAGCAAAGATGATCCGCTCGCGCACACACGCGCTCGACTCGCCAAAGCTGGCCTCCGCGAGCTCTTTGGTGGTCAGCGGCGTGACGGGGACGACGAGATCCATGCGATCGATGAACGGCCCCGACACGCGACCCTGATAGCGCTGGACGGCCGCCGGGCTGTCGGTGCACACGCGCTCGGGGTGGCCCAGGAACCCACACGGGCACGGGTTCATGGCGGCCATGAGCTGAAACCCGGCGGGGTAGTGCAGCGCGTAGCGGGCCCGCACGATCGTCACCGCGCGATCCTCGAGCGGCTCGCGCAGGCCCTCGATGCACGAGCGCGTGAACTCGGGCAGCTCGTCGAGGAACAGGACGCCGCGATGCGCGAGGCTGACCTCGCCCGGCCGCGGCGGACTGCCGCCCCCCAGCAGCCCCGCGGGACTGACGGTGTGGTGCGGCATGCGAACCGGCGGGCTGGTGATCAGCCCCTCCGGGATCTTGCGTCGCGCGACGCCGTGGATCTTGGTGACCTCGAGCGCGTGCTCGTGGTCGAGCGGCGGCAGCAAGCTGCGGATCCGCCGGGCGAGCATGGTCTTGCCGACCCCCGGTGGGCCGTGCAGCAGCAGGTTGTGACCGCCAGCGAGCATGATCTCGAGCGCGCGGCGGGGCAGCGCGAGCCCGCGGATGTCGGCCAGATCGGGGGTGCCCGCGAACCGCTCGACCGGGCTGCTGGCGGCGGCGACCCCATGAAACGGCGGGATGTCCTGCTCGCCGCGCAGCTGGCTGACGAGGCTGGGCAGATCCACGACCGGAACGATCTCGAGGCCGGGGATCATCGCGGCTTCGCGAGCGCTGGCCTCGGCGACGAACAACCGACGAAAGCCCTGCTGCCGGGCGGTGTCGGCCACGACCAGGGTGCCCACGGCTGGGCGCAGGGTCCCGTCGAGGGCGAGCTCGCCCCAAAACATCGCGTCGACCAGGCTGTCTTGCTTGATCACGCCGTGGCTTGCCAGCAGCGCGCAAGCGATTGCGAGGTCGCAGCCGGGGCTGTCCTTGCGCTGCTCGGCTGGCGCGAGGTTGACGATCTGCTTGCGTGGTGGGATCGGATGGCCGCAGTGGCTGAGCGCGACGCGAACCCGCTCGCGCGCCTCATTGAGCGCGCCGCTGATCTGACCGACGATCGTCAGGCACGGCAGGCCCACGCCGACGTCGGCCTCTACGGTGATCACATAACCCTCGACGCCGAGGATCCCTGCTGAGTGACTGTGAGCGAGCATCGCCACCCGGGATTGCGACCGGCGTGCCGGATGCAGATCGCTGTGATCTTGGGTGCTTGCGGTTGATCTCGAATGTTCGGGTGGCCCGCGTGCGGGCCGGGTGGCCCGTGGGCGGGCCGTGGGCAGTGTCCCGCGTGTGGGCCAGCCAAGCGCTCGGAGGTTGCGTACACTCGGGGCATGGCTTGTTCGCGCTGGTCCTCGATCCCCCTCAGCATCGCCGCCGTGCTCGCGCTCGCCTGCGCGGACAACTCGACCGCCGATGGACCGGGTGAGTCGAGCGAGAGCGAAGCCAGCTCGGGCGATGGCGATGGGGATGGGGATGGCGATGGCGATGGCGACGGGGATGGCGATGGCGATCCCGGAGACGGCGACGGTGACGGTGACGCCTGGGGCTACTGGAGCCCGGGCAAGATGCTGCCGACCGCGCGCGAGCCCAACGCCCGCGGCCTGCTCGATCGCCGCGGGCTGATCCACGCTCACTCGGTCCACTCTCACGACGCCTGCGACGACGAACCCAAGGACGACCAGGGCAACTTCGACGGACAGTGCGACCGCGACTTTCGCGAGGGTCTGTGTCGCTCACGCCACGACTTCGTGTTCCTGACCGACCACCCCAGCAGCTTCACCAGCGTCGAGTACCCGGAGACCTTGCTGTACCGGGCTCGCTTCGGTGACTCGCTCGTTGACGACGGCGGCGACCCGATCGCCAACTGGGCCGGCTGCGACACATTCGACGTTGGCAACAGCGGCAGCGCGCCGTTCGTGTCGGCGCTGCTGCAAGCCGGCAGCGAGGCCGCGACCATGCCGATCGGTCTGCCCGCCCACGTGGCCGCGACCGAGGCCGAGCGCGAGGTGATGCTCGGCGACAGCTCGCCCGCGGGGATCATGGCGCTGTCCGACGCGGGCGCGGTCACGCTCGTCGCCCACACCGAAGAGTGGAGCGTGCAAGAGCTGACCGAGCTGCCGCTCGACGGGTTCGAGATGTACAACATCCACGCGAACCTGTTCTTGAACATTGTCGCGGTCGGCACCTTGCTGTCCAAGATGGGGCAGCCCGAGGTGATCCCGCACCCCGAGCTGGTGCTGCTGGCGCTGCTCAGCGAGGATCCTGTCTATATCGACACGTGGGCCAGCGTGTTGGCGTCGGGCGAGCGCAAGCTGACGACCATGGGCTCCGACTGCCACCGCAACACGTTTCCGCAGGAGCTCGCGGACGGCCAGCGGATCGACAGCTACGAACGCATCATGAAGTGGTTCTCGAACCACCTGCTGGTCGAGCCCGATCCCCGCGCGAACACCCCAGATGCGTTCGGGCCGGCGCAGCTGCACGACGCTTTGGACGCGGGCCGCCTGTTTGGTGTGTTCGAGCTCCTGGGTCTGCCCGAGGGCTTCGACTACCGCGGCGAACAAAACGGCGACGTGCTCGAGATCGGCGGCGAGCCCTCGCTGGCCGACGGCCCGCTGACGCTGCGGGTCGAGGCGCCGACCGTGATCGCCCGCGACCCCGCGACCGCGGTCCCCGAGCTCGAGCTGCGCCTGCTGAAGGCCGAGGTGGACGGCTGGCAAGAGGTCGGCGCGGTCGCGGGCCCCGAGGGATCCGTGCCCTCGCTCGAGCTCGATGTGGTCGAGCCCGGGGCCTACCGCGCCGAGGTTCGGATCCTGCCCCGGCACCTGCTCGCGTGGTTGGGCGACGACTACCAGCAGCTCGCCGAGCAGTCGTTCGTGTGGATCTACGCCAACCCGATCTACGTGCGCGACTGAGCGTCAGGTCTCGACGCGCGCCGGGTGAATTTTGCGGCAATGGTGGTGCGAACCTGCAAGCGCGGGTCACTCCCCCGCGACGCAGCGTGAGCCCCCACATACTCCAACCGCGGGACAGGCTCGCACAGCGCCCGCTCGCGTGGCAGCGTTCTGAGGTCATGGCCGCCAAGCCCACGACCTACTGGGACTACATTCAGGTCGAGCAGCTGCTCGCGCTCCAGAAGGGTCTGGGCGAGCACGAAGATGATCAGACCAACGACGAGGTCATGTTCATCACGATCCACCAGATCGACGAGCTGTGGTTCAAGCTCGCGCTGCGTGAGCTCGTGTCGATCCGAGATCTGTTCGCGGCCCACCACGTCGCCGAGCAGTCGCTGTCGAGCGCGGTTCGGGGCCTGCGACGCACCGTGCTGCTGTTCAAGCAGATCACGACGCACTTCGAGCTGATGGAGACGCTCACGACCCGCGACTACCTGGCGTTTCGTGACAAGCTGGCGCCGGCCAGCGGGTTTCAGTCGGCGCAGCTGCGAGAGATCGAGATCTTGATGGGGCTCGAGGCCAGCGAGCGGATCCCGCTGGGCCACGAGTCGTACCTGCGCGCGCTGCAGTATCCCGACGGCAGCGAGTCGCCGGCCTCGCTGCGGGTCCGTGCGCGGCTCGAGGATCGCCCCAGCCTGCGGGTCGCGCTCGACGACTGGCTGCACCGCACACCCATCCACGGCTCGCTGCCCGATGACCCCAACGACGCCGAGCACGTCCGCGAGACCATCGAGGCGTTCTTGCAGGCCCACGTGCAGGAGATCGAGCGGGGCCGCAAGCAGGCCGTGACAGACGCGATGACCGAGGCCGACCGCGAGCGGCTCGACGCTCGCTATGCGCGTGAGATCGCGAGCGCGCGGGCGTTCTTGCTGGCCGAGGACATCGAAGGCGCGAGCGACGAGCAACGCGGCAGGCGCTCGCGGATTCGGGCCTCGCTGCTGTTCATCGAGAGCTACCGCGAGCTGCCGCTGCTGGCCTGGCCGCGCGAGATCCTGGACTCGATCGTCGCGCTCGAGCAGGCGTTCTTGGTGTTCCGTCAGCGACACGCACGCATGGTCGAGCGCGTGATCGGGCGGCGCACGGGCACGGGCGGCTCGGCGGGCGTCGAGTACCTCGATCAGACCGCGCTGCAGTACCGCGTGTTTCGTGACGTCTGGGCCGTGCGCACGCTGTTGTTGCGCGAGGCGGCGCTGCCCAAGCTCGGTGACGCGAGCTACTACGGCTTCGTCGGGGGCCACGACGAGTGAGCGGGCGCCCAGGTCCGAACCCAGGGCCGAACACAGGTCCGAACACAGGGCCCAAGATCGCGGTCATCGGCGGCGGGACCATGGGCCTCGCCACCGCGTGGGCGCTGGCGCGGCGTGGCGCGCAGGTCGAGCTGTTCGAGCGCCACGGCCACATCCACGCCCACGGCAGTCACAGCGGGCACACCCGGGTGATTCGCCACGCCTATCACGAGGGCTCCGACTACGTCGCGCTGGTCAGCCGCGCCGACCACGAGTGGACCAGCCTGGGTCAGCGCGTGGGTGAGCAGCTGCTGGTTCGCTGTGGTCTGCTCGAGTTCGGGGCCAGCGACGATCCAGCGTTCATGGCCGCCGTCGCGGCGCTGGGCGAGCACGAGATCCGGCATGAGCTGTTCGACGCCGCGACGGCGCGAGCCCGGTTCGGGTTTCGAGTCCCGAGTGACTGGCCCGCGTGCCTGTCACCAGACAGCGGCTATTTGCGCGTGGCCCCGTGCCTGAGCGCGCTGCGGGCCGAGGCCGAGGCCCACGGCGCCACGCTGCGCTACCAGACCCACGTCCGCGAGCTGATCCTGGGCGGCGCTCGACCGCGGGTGCTGCTGAATGATGGCACCTGCGTCGCGGCTGATCAGATCGTGGTCGCGGCGGGAGCTGGGTCGGCGCAGCTGCTCGGGCCCACGCTCGACTCGACCAAGCCGGTGGAGCGGCTGCAAGTGCTGCGTCGGGTCCAGGCGTGGACCCGCGCGGCCGAGCACTTGCGCCCGGGCATGCGCGCGCTGCCAGTCTGGGCGGCGTTCGTGCCAGAAGGCTTCTTTTACGGGTTTCCCGACAACGACGAGGGCATCAGCGGGTTCAAGCTCGCGTGCCACACCTCGAGCGATCCCGAGCTGGCGTTCATGTATGAACCCGTCGATCCCGAGCACGTCGACCGAACCGTCGGCGACCTGGACCTGCAACCATTGCGCGCGTTCTTGGCCCGATACCGACCAGACGCGGGCGAGATCACGGCCACGGTCACCTGCCTGTACGCCAGCACGACCACCGAGCACTTCTGGATCGACCAACACCCGAGCGACAGCCGGGTCGTGATCGCCACGGGGTTCTCGGGTCACGGGTTCAAGTTCGCGCCCGTGGTCGGGTTGGCGGTCGCCGACCTCACGCTCGAGGGCCACAGCAAGCTGGCGCTCGAGCGATTCAGCCGACGAGCTCAGTAGCCGGTAAAACTGCCGCGGTCCGTATTTTGCGGGCCCTGACCCTGCTGGGGCGATGCGCTGTTCGCCTTGTTTTCCTCGGGTGGCTTGGCCGCAGGTGGCACGCTGAGCTGGCCACCGCTTGGCGGCGTGGACTGGCCGACACCTGGAGGTGTGGCCTGGCTCGTGCCTGGGCCTGGCGGTGTCGTGGCGGGGCTACCCGCCGCTGGACTGGTCGTGGGGCTCGCTTGCTCGGGCTTGTTGGGCTTGGCGATGGGCCCCCGATTTTTACGAGCCATGCGACGGATCATGCGACGCAGGGACTTGGCGATTGCGTGGCCAGTGGGCAGCACGACCCCGACGGCTTCACCACCCTCACGCTGGACCACGATGGTGTGCGAACCGACGACGAGCCGAATGCTCTTTTCCTCGGTGCGTTTGAAAAGATCGAGCGCGCCATCGAGGACCGGATGCCAGTTCTGGTCGCCGCGGTATTCGCGCGATGTCGCTTCGACGACAACAGCCTCGATGCCGGCTGCAATGGCGAGGTGATCGATATTGGCTAGAAGACTCATGGGTTACCCTCCTGGGAAATGCGGGCTTTTCGCAGACCCTCCAGAGCATGGCCCAAAATTATATCGGCGCCAGTGGAGCCGGAGACCTTGCCGGAGAGCGTGGATGCGAAGCGTGCGAGAGAGGTCGGCACGAATATCCACGCCGACGATCACTCGCCATCGCGGACTACGTGAAACCGATTGTTGGGGTTACAGACCAAACGAGCCACCAATCGAGCTGAGCCAGCCAATGATCAACCTCGAAACCTGACGCCGGAGCGGTCACGCCGTAAGGTTAGGAGCCCGACCTCGGGCCGTGACGCGACACGCAGCGGACTGACGGCCGCGCCAACGCCATGCGTGACGTGGAGCCATGGACCGTCCTGATCGTAGCGACACAGGCCCCTCAGGTGCCGAAGTCCGTGCCGCGCCATCACGGCGTCCGTCATGCCTGGCACATAGATCTGGCCGCCGTGCGTATGGCCGCTGACACACAGATCCACGTGTTGTCCGAGCTCGAGCAGCTCGCCCACGCTCTCGGCTTGGTGGGCCAAGAGCACGCGGGTGCCGAGCTCGGGGACGCCACGGATGGCCTCCGCCGGGCGATGGCGACGGGTCACGGGATCGTCAAAACCGATCAGGTGCAGCGGCGCACCACGTAAATTCAGCGTGTGGTGGCGGTTGTCGAGATGCGTGTAGCCGATGCCTTCGAGCTCACGCGTGACCTGACCGGCGTCGACCAAATGGTCGTGGTTCCCCAGCACGAAATATGTGCTGTCGACCGGAAGGCCCGTGAGTAACCTGCCGAGTCGAGCGAGCGGGGCCGGCCGACGACTGGCGAAGTCACCCGTGAGAAGACACAGATCCGGCGTCGTCGAGGCGAGCAGCTCGACCGCGTTGCGGATCCGCTGATCGGGCGTGACGATGCCAACGTGAACGTCGCTGACGTGGCCGATCCGCAGACCGTCGTGGTTGGGATCGAGCTGGGAGATCCACACCGTCCACTCACGCAGGCGGACCTCGGTGTCCATCCCGACCACGCGCCGCACCGCCTGCGAGCTGCGCCGAACGAGCCGGGATGTACTTGTCACCCGCGAGGCAGACACCCTGACAACATGCCTGTCCTTTCTGCTCGCGCAACCCAAGCCCGCATTCTCGGACGCGCAGGACCCACTGCGCAGGCGAACTTTGCCGGCCAGCCGCGTGTGAGGTTAGCGTGGCGCGGTGACCACATCCCGCTCGAAGTGGGCGCTGCGTCTGTCGGTGCTCTACTTTGCTCTGTCCGCGGCCGCGCTGGTCTGGCCGATCTACCCGTGTTTGGGCAACCGCATCGAGCCGCGCGTGTTCGGGCTGCCGTTCTCGCTGATCTGGGTGTTGGGCGTGATCCTGTCCAACTTTGGGGTGCTGGCGCTGCTGTATGGCCTGCGCCTGATCGATGCGGACGAGGCGGATCAGGCGGTCGAGCTCGAGCAGGTTGATCAGGAAGGGGTGGCGTCATGAAGCCGCTCGCCGCCGGGATCGTGTTTGGCTACCTCGCCGTCGCGCTGGTCGTGGGCGTGCTGGCCGGGCGCAAGGGCAAGGGCGGGACCGACGACTTCGTCGCGGGCGAGCGCGCGTTTGGTCCCGTGGTCATGTACTTCGTGGTCGGGGCCACGATCTTCTCGGCGTACGCGCTGCTCGGCACGCCGCAGCGGGTGATCGCCAAGGGCTCGGACGCGTTCTACGTGCTCGCGTTCGGCGCGGTCGGGTTGGTCCCGCTGTTCTTCTATGGTGCGCGGGTCCGGCGGATCGGCGCCCGCGAGGGCTTCGTGACCCAGGCCGAGCTGTTCGCCGCGCGGTTCGAGAGCCCGAGCGTGAGCGTGCTGATGGGCAGCGCGACTTTGCTCGCGTTCGTGCCGTACCTGGTGATCCAGCTCAAGGGCGCGGGCGTGGTCATGCACGCGGTGACCGGCTGGCCCGAGCAGCTCGGCGCGGGGCTGGTCTACGCGGTGGTGCTGGTCTACGTGCTCGCCGGCGGCGTGCGTGGGGTCGGCTGGACCAACGTGATCCAGGGCGTGGTGATGCTGATCGCCGTGTGGGTGATCGGGCTGTGGCTGCCGACCAAGCTGTACGGGTCCGTGGGCGCGATGTTCGATCGCGTGGTCGCCGAGCACCCCGAGTACCTCACGCTGCCCGGCCCCGAGGGCAAGACCCCGATCGCGCGCTACAGCTCCGAGATCATCATGTCGATCCTGGGCTTCGCAATGTGGCCGCACATGTTCATGAAGTGCTTCACGGCCCGCAGCGCCCGGCTCGTGCAGCTCTCGGTCGTGTTCTATCCGACCTTCTTGTTCTTCATCTTGCCGCTGTTGTTCCTGGGCTACGTCGCGCTGCTCGCAGGCGGCCCGACCGACGACTCGGTGCTGCTGTGGCTGGTCGACCTGGTCTCCGGCGAGGCGGCGCACCCGGTGCTGTTTGCGTTCCTGGCGTTTGCGATCCTGGCGGCGTCGATGTCGACCGGCGACGCGCTGCTGCACGCGGGTGGATCGATCATGGTCCGCGACGTGCTGCTGCCGCTCGAGTCGCGCCCGCGGGTGCGCGGGCTGCTGGCCCGGCTGCGTGGCGGCCAGCATCAGAGCCTGCGTGACCTCGACCACGCGCAGACCCGAGCGATGCGGGTGGTCGTGGTGGTGCTGGCGCTGGTCAGCTGGTTGATGCTGGGCAGCGCGGGCGGGACCTCGGTGGTGGATCTGTTGCTGTTGGCCTACGCGGTGCCGCTGCAGTTCCTGCCGGTCGTGATGTTGGGGCTGTACTGGCGGCGCGCGAACGGGGTCGGTGCGCGCGCGGGGCTGATCGCCGGGTTGGGGACGATCTTCACGCTGTTCGTGATCCAGAAGGTTGCGCCTGGGGTGGCGGCGATGATCAACCCGCTCGAGCTGGAGATCGGGCTGATCGGGCTGGTCGTCAACGTGGTCGCCATGGTGGGGTTCTCGCTGACGGGGCCGCGCCCGAGCGCAGCGCTGCTCGAGCGCTTCGAGCTGTGAGTGGACGACCCTGGTTCATCCCAACTTCCTCACATCCCAAGGTCGGCGCGGTTGCGATAGACGACACCCCCGAGCGATGTGGCCATGGCAAACACGAACAAACAGCCGACTGGCCCCCGGATGAACGCCCCGAGCAGGCCGAGCCAGACGCCGGCCGTCGCGTTCCAACACGCCATGCCGACCAGGAGCGCGACGTAGAGGGCCGCGACCTTCAAATACTCCATGGGGATTCGCGCGACGATCCGTAACCACAAATGAGGTGCGATCGCGGCCAGCCCGGATTGACTCGCATACACGGCGAGCGCCGCCGCGGGCACCAACATCACACCCAATATCGCGGCTGCGAGGACCAGGCCCCACGTGCCCAGATAGTATGCGGCCAGGACCGGCGGCAGCAGACCCACCAGCGTGACCATGAGACCGCGACCAAAGCTACGGAACAGATTGTCGCCCAGTCCATGTGGCAAGCCGGGGCGGCCCTCTGCGCAGTGATCGAGTATCACGAAAAATGCCCCGGCGAGGGCGGCGTAGTGCACGATGAGGCCAACGAGCCCGAGCAAGGCACCTAGGAACATGAGCAGCAGCGGCAGCGTCAGGGCGACCGCGGAGACCATCGCATCGGTCGATAGCACCCGGCTCAGATCGTCGCGCATGGTGACGTGGGCCGGCGCGTTTGGCTGGGCAGCAGTCCGCTGCAGTTCGGGAGCCGGGTGGGCTGGGCGAGACTGTGGGGGTGCAGGTGTGACGGGGATCAGGCCCCCCGAGCGCACAAACTGGACAAACGCGGTCGCGGCGGTTCGTGCGGCCCTGGTCCGATTGTCCGACTCACCAAGTGTGACGCGGGCGGCGACGAAGGCCTCGACATCCTCGACCCCGAGTTGGTCGAGCGGACGCCCGGCTGGTTGGCTCAAAAAGGCCGTGACCAAGGCGCGATACGGAGGAACATATGCAACATCGATTCCACGATGCTGCGTGAGATCCGTGAGAAAAGCCTCCACGCTCCTGGCTTGGTCCCACTCGGTCATCGCGGGACGCTATCACGACGGCGTCGGGGGTGTTCCCGCCGCAAGCTGGTAAGGTCCGCCGATGCGCTCCGCTACCCTGACCCTGTCGCTTCTGACCTCGTGTTCGCTCCTCGTGCTCGCCTGCAACGACGACGGGGTCGCCGACGCGACCTCGAGCCCGTTCGAGACCACCGGCGACGGCGATGGCGATCTCAGTGAGAGCGGTGAGACCAACAGCACGGGCGATGGCGATGGCGATGGCGATGGCGAATCCGGAGATGGCGATGGCGATGGCGATCCCGGAGATGGTGATGGAGACGGTGATCCGGGCGACGGCGACGGCGACGGCTGTCAGCCCGACCCCGAGGCTTGCGAGCCCGACTTCGTCTGTGACGTGATCTCGGGCGAGTGCGTGGATCCAGACGCGCCCTGCACCCTCGCTGGCGACGCGACAGCCTGCGGCAATTTCAACTGCGGGCCGGGCTCGGTCTGCGACGACCAGGGCGGGTGCATCCCGATCGCGCCGTGCAACGCCGTGGCCTGCGAGGGTGACCAGTGCTGGGGCGACAGCTGCGTGTGCGATCGTCCGATCCCCTGCACCCCAGCCAGCGAGGCCGATCTCAACGGCCCGTTCGCAACCGACATCTTCGACCTCGAGTTTGCCGATGACTGCACCGCGTGGATGGTCACGCTGCGCAGCGGCACCGACTACGTGCGGCGGATGACCGTGGACGCGACGCTGACCCAGTGGGACGGCGTCTCCAACCTCGACATGGGTGAGGTCAAGGTGCTCAAGGCCCTCAATCCCCAGTACCCGGCCGCGCCGCTGGTCGGCGACATTCGTAGTCCGGCCGGTCCGCCCATGACCGACGGCGGGGACATGCTCGGTGAGGTTGCGATCACCTACACCTGCTGCCCGACCTGCGGCTGCTTCGTCGATCCGCCGCAGGGCGTCGCGCGGCTGATTGAAGGCGCGATGGTGCCGCTGCCGATCGTGCTGCCCGGCATGCCCACCGAAGGCATGAACGGACCATTTGGCAACATCGCGGCCGATGCGGGGCCGATGGGGCTGACCTGGGGAGATGATCTGCGCCTGTACGTTGGCAACTCGGAGGCCAACGGAAATTTGGACACCGCGGACCTCGACCAGCAGACCCAGGAGTTCTTGACCATGTTCGAGTCCCGGGTCACGGCAGCGGCGCCGCTCACCTCCGTGCATCTGTTGATCGCCCTCGATACCGGGGAATTGCTGCGGTTCAACACCGCGCTGAATGAGGCGACTCCGGTGATGGACTTCGAGTCCGGGATCACGACATTGAGTCACGACAGCTTCTCTGGGTTGGTCTATGCCTCGCTGTCGGATCTCTCGATCGTCGCGGTCGATCCGTTCAGCGCCGAGGTGACCGACTTTGGCGTGATGCCCGCGCTCGGGCGTGTGACGGTGAGCCCGGACGGAAAGCTGTGGTGGGCGCCGGCGAAGTACATCGTTGGCGACATGCCGCTGTCGACTTGGGATCTGCCTACGAGCTTTTGACGGGTGTGGCCGCGACGAGTGATGTGATGGATTAGAACACACCATAGCGAGTAATTAGATCGCGCAGCGCGGCGTCTTCCTCGAAGAAGAGCCGATGCACGCCGTCGTCCTGGAATCGCCGGGCGAGCCGCGAGACGTCACGAAATACCTCTGATTTGCCGAGGTCGTCGACGCTCAACCCACGCAGATGATCACGCCGATCAGCGTCGTCGAGCACCCCGAGGAACGCGTCGTAGCTGTCGAACAGCGCGCGCGCCGTGGCCGGCTGCACGCCTGGCCGCAGGCAGACCGCGGCGAGCGTGTCGAGCGGGCGGCAGCGGACCCGCCCGAGCATGAAGTCGACCAGCCGCGCGGGGTCCGGGCGGTCGTCGGCGCCGATCAGCGTGGCCTTGTCGGCGTGCAGCTCGAGCGAGAAGCAGGTCAGCAGCCCGCTGATGTAGATCAGCTTGCGCGACAGACGAAGCTTCACATTGCGCAGCGCCCAGCCGTCGCTGCGGTGCTTTTGCTTGTCGACAAAGTCGATCGTGACGGTCCGCCAATAGCGGGCGATGTCGTTGAGCAAGACCCGCGGGACGAGGTTCGTCGCGCGGCTGTAGAGCAGCCCGCGATCGTCCTCGACGTAGCGCTCGATCACGAGCCGCAAGACCCGCTCGTGCGCCTCGGATCGGCCGATCGCCGTAGACTCGAGCAGCAACAAGATCCGCTGGGTGGTGTTGCGGTTGGTGTCGTCTTGGCCGCCGATCTGATGCAGGATCGGATAGCTCGAGACCATGCTGCCAAACACGCCCGATGGGCCGGGCGCCTTGACGCTGGCGTCTTCGAGCCGGGTGTAGAGGTTTTTCACGACCTTGTGGTGATCCTTGTCGGTGGGGCCATCGAGCAACAAGGTCCAGTCGAGGTCACTGCCGGACGTCAGCTCGCCACGCGCGAGCGAGCCGAACGCGACAAATGAGGTGTCCTGCGGAACCGCTGACGCCAACACCGAGACGAGCCGGTCGTGCTCGACACGCGAGGCGCTCTGAGCCGCCCGCAGATGCGGCCACTCGCAACCGAGCTGAGCCGCGAGAGTCCACAGTGGAGAGGAAGTGGGCGCCACAGCGGCGAGTATATGACTCCGATATCATGACCCCCAGATCGGCGCTGCACTTCGCCGACTGCAGCCGCTGGCGCGTCTGGTCGCTTCGCTCCTCGGGGCGAGCTGTACGCATGGGCATGTGTGGCCCCCTGGTAGGGGGCTCGTTATGACCCCAGATCGGCACTGCACTTCGCCCGCTGCAGCCGCTGCGCGTCTGGTCGAGGCTTGGTTGTTCGCAGGTCGCGTTGGGTTCACGATGAGCGGCGCGCGCTGGCACGGCGCCGCGTCTTGATCGCGCGCTGGCACGGTGCCGCGTCTTGGTCGCGGCTGGCTTGACCGGGTCGGGCTCGAACAGCAGATCGATCAGCGTTGCCAGCGTCGCGTCCTCGACCGCCGTGCGCTCGAAAACAACCACCAGTTGAGCGTCGCGCCCAACACTCGGAACAGCAGCGCCGAGTCGACGCCCGAGCGCGGCGCTGCTCGAGCCCTTCGAGCGTTGAGGACCGCTGCGTGAGCAAACGATGGGTCCTGGAGCGCCCGCACCCGCCCGGGCGGGCGCGGGCGCGCTCGGGTAGAGCGGCACGCCGCATGGTCCTGGCCACCAGGATCAACTGACGGATCCGTCCCATCCGGTTTCTGATAGCGTTGGAACCATGAAGCTCCGTGATGAGTCCTACTCCCGTTCGCTGTTCGTCGTCAGCGCGCTCTTGATTGGCGCTTGCGGTGGAGATGACGTCTCGTCGAGTGCTGACTCGCTCGACTCGCTCACCTCCACTGCCGGAACCACCTCGGGCGAGAGCGCGGACGAGAGCGCGGGTGAGAGCATGGGTGACGGTGACGGTGACGGTGACGGGGATCCGGGGGACGGTGACGGGGATCCAGGGGACGGTGACGGGGATCCGGGTGACGGCGACGGCGACGGTGATGGCGACGGGGACGGCGACGGCGATGGGCTCTGCGCCGACGGAGAGATCATCTGCGAGGACGGCATCGCCAAGACCTGTGACGGCATGGGTGGGTTCAGCGAAGAGGTCCCCTGCGCCGACGAGTGCTCGGCAGATCTCGGCGGCTGCGTACTGTGTCTCCCGGGCACCGGCTACTGCGACGGCGACATGGCGTTCTCCTGCGACCCCGACGGCATGGGTCACACCATGGACGAGTGCGACAGCCTGCAGGGCATCATCTGCGATCCCGGGGACGGCGAGTGCGGCGGCAACTGTGACCCGGATACGCTCGGGTCCAGCTACATCGGCTGCGACTACTATCCAACGATTACGCCCAATCCGCTGCTGGAGAACTTCAACAGCTTCAGCTTCGCGGTCGCGGTCGCCAACACGACAAACGTCGACGCGAACGTGACGGTGACCCGCGGTCAGAACCAGATCTCGCAGACCATGGTCGCGGCCAACAGCGTGCAGATCATCACCTTGCCGTGGGTCGACCAGCTGCGCACGGGCGGCAACAACAGCGGGGTCAGCAAGATCGTGACCGACGGCGCCTACCGACTTCGCTCGACCGAGCCGGTCACGGTGTACCAGTACAACCCGCTGCAATACACCGCCAACAACCAGTTCTCGTACACCAATGACGCGAGCTTGCTGCTGCCGTACAACACCTGGCGCGACGAAGTCCGCGTGGTCGGGTGGAACCACTTCAGCTCGGCGCCAAACTGGTCGGCGTTCTACGCCGTGGTCGCGGCCAACGACGACACCGAGATCACGCTCGGGCCGTCGGCGACCGGTCAGTGGGTCAAGGCTGGCGCTGGCGTGCAGGCCAACGGCACGGGCAACGTGACGCTCGACTCCAGCGACGTGCTGATCGTGTTCACGGCCAACGCCAACCAAAACGGTGCCTCGTACTCGGATCCCTCGGGCACGCTGGTGAGCGCGACCAAGCCGGTCCAGGTGATCGGCGGTCACAGCTGCGTGTACATCCCCGAGAACACGGGCTTTTGCGACCACATCGAGGCCTCGGTGCCGCCGCTCGAAGCGGTCGGCAAGGAGTACTACGTCACGGTCCCGCTGATTAACCCGCCCAACTCCACCAAGGCCCGCATGATTCGCGTGATTGCGACGGCGCCGAACACCACGGTCACCTACACGCCAGCGGTCAACGGCGCGCCGACCATGCTCGCCAACGCTGGCGACGTGCTCACGATCGCCGCGAACTCGCAAGACTTCCGGATCAGCTCGGACGAGAAGATCCTGGTGTCCGAGTACATGCAGGGTCAGGCCGCGGGCGGCAACAAGGGCGATCCGGCGATGACGCTGGCGGTCCCGGTCGAGCAGTACCGGACCAACTATCTGATCCACGCGCCGACCAACTACACGAACAGCCTGGCCAACATCGTCGCGCCGGACGGCGCTGAGATCACGGTCGACGGTGTCGCGGTCAACAACTGGACGGCGATCGGGGCCACCGGCTACTCGGTCGCGCGCGTGGTGCTGTCCAACCAGGGCGACGGCAACCACGAGCTCGACGGCAACAGCGAGTTCGGCGTCCAAGTCTACGGCTACGGCCAGTACACCAGCTACTGGTACCCGGGCGGCCAGGACCTCAACATCGTCCCGCAGTAGCGCGCCAACTGGGTTGGCACGCGCGGGCGACCACCTACGCGCGTCGCCCGGTCGGATCATGCCCAGGCCCGCGGGTGCCCTCGCAGCGGCGATCAACCCGCTCGCGCTGGAGATCTCCCGCCGGGCTTGTCGGCGACGTGCTCGGCATGGTCATCTCCTCGCTGACAGGCCCGCCACGCGCGGCGCCGCGCAACCGCTTCGAGCCATGACTTCGACCCGCGTCACCCTCGTCTCCCTCGCGTGCCTGGCATGTCTGCCCACCTCGATCGGCTGCGCGCCGCAGGACGGCGGGCCGGAGCAGCGCCACGCCTACTACGACGAGCCCCACCAGTTCCCGGTTGGTGTGCCCTACGCGGGCCCAGAGATCGAGACCGACACACCCGAGGCAGTGGCGAGCGCCGACGAGTGCGGTCGCGGTCGCGGCATCGATGCCGAGGGCAGCTGCGTTCGGCTGGTCACCCGTGAGCACGAATTTGGCGGGATGGTCCAGATCCCCGCGGGCGCGTTCATGCGCGGCGACATCCCCTCGCGCTACGACGCCGGGCCCACGCGCGCGCGCGCCTATGCCCAACACGCCGGCCAGCCGCTGTTTCAGGACAACCTCCCCAGCTACTGGATCGACGGCTACGAGATCTCGCGGCAGGCCTACGCCCAGTGCGTGGAGGACGGGACCTGCACGCTGCCGCAGTGCCTCGACGGCACCGACGGCAGCCCCACCGAGGCGCAGATCGGCACCGCGGATCTCGGCGCGTTTCCGCAGACCTGCGTGAGCCACGATCAGGCCCAGGCCTACTGCGAGTGGCGCGGCGCTCGGCTGCCGACCGAGGCCGAGTGGGAGTACGCGGCGCGCGGACCGGAAGGCTGGATCTACCCGTGGGGCCACGAATTCCGCGACGAGCTTGGGCTCGCGCTCGGGCCGGTCGGGTACGATCCGCTCGACATCAGCTACTTTGGGCTCAAGGGGTTCGGCGGCAACGCGATCGAGTGGGTCGCGGACGCGTACGAGGACGACGCCAACCTCTCGCGCTACCTGGGCGGGACGTTCCGGCTGCCGACCGGGCCGCTGGCGCGCGCGTGGGCGGCCTGGAAGCAGGGCTTGTGCGGCGGCGAGGCCTGCGAGCTGGGCCAGCGCTACGTGGTCAAGGGCGGGCGCACGGGCGCGCGGGCGGGCGCCTGGCAGATCGCGCCGGGGCAGGCGATCGTGACCATGCCAACCAGCAACTTCGAGGGCGATCGCGCGATCGCTCAGCACCCGCGGCTGGGGTTTCGCTGCGCGGCCGACCTCGAGCCGGACCAGCCGAGCCTGACGGTGCCCGTGCCCGCGGTGCCGCTGCCGCTGTATCGCCAGCAGGGCGACTTCGACATGTTCCTGGCGGTCGCGGAGGTCGTGAACCGCGAAGAGGCGATCCGGTTTTGCAGTGTGCTGCGGGCGCCCGGGGATCCCGAGGAGCTGCCCGAGGGTGGCAACGGGTGGCGGCTGCCGACGCTCGAGGAGGTCCGGGCGGTGGCGCTGTGGTTTGGCGGGCCCGGGCCGTTCTGGGCGGCCGACGGCGCGATCGAGCAGACCTACGTGGACACGGAGACGGCCGAGTGGGGCCCCGTCGAAGCCGCCGATGACGAGCCGCTGATGGCTCGCTGCATTCGCAGCCACTGAGCAGGGATCAGGCGCTCGGGTCGGACTCGGCTGGACGCGCGGAAGCACCTACTATCTCGGGCGATGCTCAGGGCAACGCGAGAAACTGTTTTCAGCTCGGGCGAGACTTCTCGCCCGCTTGCGGACCGCGTTCGGGGACTGGTTCAGCTTGGGAAGCGGACTGGTTTCAGTGTGGGGGTGGTGCTGACGCTCGCGGGGTGTCCGGGGCCCAGCGGCGCGGCGGACACGGCCGCGAAGACGGCAACGAACACGGCAACGAAGACCGAGGCCGAGCCGGCGCCTGCAGACAAGCCCGAGCCCGTGGCCGCGCCCGAGCCCGAGGCGAACGACGGCTTCAGCAGCCTCGAGCCTGCGGCGCCTGGACCCCTGCCGGCCTGGTTCAGCGTGGATGCGTTCGAGCACGCCAAGGTCATTCGGCAAGACGAGCGCTCGAGCCCGCTGCCGACCGGCCAGTCCGCGACGATGATCGTGCTCGAGCTGACCGCCGGGACCACCCCTGCGCAGTGCCTGGAGGCCGCCAAGACCAAGCTGGGCGAGTCGATCTCGGAGCTGCCCGAGCCCACCACGACGCCGCAGGGCTACCTGACGATCAAGGGCAAGACGAGCGAGTACGAGTACACGGTCGTGTGTGGGATCGCCAAGGCCACGCCAACCATGTTCCTGAGCGTGGTCCAGTGAGGGGGACCCAGGCCGCGCTGTGGCTCGCGCGGACGCCCGAGGGATCGTGGCGGTGTCGGACCAGCGGCGAGGCGCCGGGGCCGAGCACGGCGTGGGAGCCGATCGCGGATCCCTTTGGTCACGCGAGCGCCGACGCGAGCGATCCAGCCACGCTCGCGGGTGAGGCCGACGCCCTCGGTCCGGCGCGCACGCTGGTCGGGCTGCGGCTGCTCCCACCTTGCTCGCCGCAGAAGGTGTTCGGGATCGGGCGCAACTATCGAGCCCACGCGCACGAGCTCGGCAACGAGGTCCCGACGACGCCGCTGTGCTTCTTGAAGGCGCCGTCTTGCCTGATCGTGTCCGGCGACGCGCTGGCGCTGCCGCGTGGGTACGAGCGGATCGACATGGAGGCCGAGCTGGTCGTGGTGGTCGGCCAGCGAGCGCGCGCGGTCGCGGCCGCCGACGCGTGGCAGCATGTCGCCGGGTACCTGCTCGGCAACGACGTGTCGTGCCGGGATCTTCAGCATCGTGACAAGCAGTGGACGCGGGCCAAGGGTCTCGATGGGTTCGGGCCGGTCTCACCGTTCATGCGGCTGGTCGCGCCGGGCTGGTCGCTGCCGGTCAGCGAGCTCGAGATCCTCGGGTATCTCGACGACGTGCCCGTGCAGCGAGGGTGGGTGGCCGACATGATCTTCTCGATCCCCGCGCTGATCGAGCACCTGTCGGAGGGGATGACGCTCGAGCCCGGAGATCTCATCTTCACGGGCACGCCGGCCGGGGTGGCGGCGCTCTCGCCTGGGCAGGTGGTTCGCGTCGAGCTCGCCGGGCTCGACCTCGGGCGGTTGGTGACGCCGATTACCTGAGCGGGCTCATGAGCCGATGAGCGGGCAGTCGAGATCGGCGCAATCCGAGAGCTCGCAGCTTGCCGAGATCCGTGTGCCGTCGGGTGTGGGGACGCCATGCCGACGAACGAGCACAAACTCGAGATTGACATGTTGATCCGCGCACTCGTCGCTCAGGTTGTCGTTGGGGTCGGCGGTCTGGCTTCCGTCGGGATCGACGAGTGACACGTAACAGACGTCGACCCCGGCGGGGAGCTGATAGGTCTGGGTGTCGGGGTCGATCACGTAGCTCCCGTCGGCGGCGCGCTCACATGCCTGCACGCGCTCGGTGTCGTCGTTGCCGGGGGGATCTTGCTCGATGACGCAGCTGGGCTCGAGCTGGGGGGTGGAGAGGTCGGCATCGGCGACGCAGCGATTGAAGCAAATCGGCTCGAACTGAGCGGTGATGCGCTCGCCGAGATCGGCGAGCGTCGCCGAAAAATCGTCGTCGCAGATCGAGTACAGACCCAGCGGATCGATCGCCTCGGCGAGCGCGCGCATGCGGACCGGGGGCACAGCTGCCTGTCCGTCGGCGCCGGTACAGCCGGGCCCGATCCCATAGTCGAGCTGGTATTCGGCGTCGCTGGCCTCGGCGTAATTGACGGACCAATTTTCACCCGCACCCTCGACGCCGCCGATCACGGCCAGGATCAGCTCGTTCTCGGCGTCGAGCTCCTGCTTTTGTTGCTCGAGCCCTTTGAGCAATCCGACGTAGCGGCTGAGCGGATGCAGCACGGCTTGTGAGTCGCTCGAGATCTCACCGTTGATGTCCTTGTTGGTCGGCTCGCAGCCGTCGTAGCCGCTGGGGTCCCCCGTGCAGCTGACCCCGGCGTTCCAGCACACCGCCGAGCTCGGAAACTGCGCGGCCGGGTCCGACCAGAACACCTTGTTGCCGTCTTGCTCGAAGATCTCGGCGAATGACTTGTTGTAGGAGCAATCGGCCTCATCGCTGAGCACGACCACGGCCAACACGGCGTCCGCCCGCATGAAGCCATAGTTACCAGGCTCGTCGGGGGTCTGGGCGCGGATCAGGGCCAGGTACATGGACTCGAGCGGGGACTCGAAGCCGCAGCCGTTGATCCCCTGCGGGGCGAAGCACCGAAACGCGTCGACCGGATCGGTCGTCGACGGCAGATTGCTGACCCCCTCGACGCGCTCGATCCAGCGGCGCGGCGCGGGCGTGTCGTCGACCGCGGTGGTCGTGGGGGAGATCGCCAGGTCGTCGCTGAGCAGCGAGCACTGGTCACTGCAGGCCAGATCGCGGACGTCGAGGTCGAGCGCCGCGTTGCTGAATTCGTCGAGCCTGGTCGTGCACGAGCTCAGCACGAAGTTGCCGGCCTCTGGGGTCGTCGCGCCCGGCGGACACCAGGGGTTGCCGCTGTCGGTGGTCGTGAACGCAATCCGGTAGTTGGCCTGCGCGGCGTCGAGCCTGGTGAACAGCTCGGCGATTGCGTCGTTGAGCAGGACCTGGGCCTGGGCCATCGTCGCGGTGTTGTCGATCACGAACAGGATGTCGACGTTCCTGGAGTGCGAGAGCTGCGGCTGGATCTCGAGGCGAAACTCGTCACCGCACAGCGGGGGCGTGGGCGCTTGATCCGTCGGGTCCCCGCCGGGGCAGGCCGAGAGCGCAAACGGAGCGAGGATGAGCGCGCTCGCAGCCGCGTAACGCAGCAAGGAGTGAACCATGGGGTGACGGTAACACAGGGCCGCCACACCCGAGTGATCTGCTTGCCTCGGTTCCCATGGCGTGCCAGGTTGCGCCCGTGAAGCCTCTGCGCCCAGTCGTGATGTTACTGGCAATGACGCTGACGGGCTGCGGCGCCGAACAAGACGGCTGGACCCGGGTGGTCGAGCTCGGTGAGGGCGACGACCAGCTCTACTCGATCGTCCACGTCGATCCGCTCACCGATAGCTGCGTCGCCGTCACGCTCCGTGGTCCGGCGTCCACCTATCCGCCCGACGAGGATCTCGACGTTCGCGTCAAAGGTGCGGACCTGGTCGTGTGGTCCGCCAACGGCATGGGCATGGGGGGCCGAGCCTGCACGAATGGGTTCATGACGACCGGCGGGACGACGGCCCGCGGCCAGGTCGAGTTCGAGGACTTCGTGGGCGCCGCTGACAGCAGGGTGCCGTGTCGGATCAGCTTCGAGCTCACGATCGCGGCGTTCGATGGCCAGACCTATGAGATCTCCGCCCGCGAGTTTCCGATCCTCGATGTCGGGTGCCCACGGCCGGGCGTCTATGCCAGCGAGCACCTGGATCTCGACGCGGCATATGGGGTTCACAATGGCGTGGGTAATCTGGTCATCGCGAGCTGGGATCCACAGCATGAGGCCTGCGTGTGGGCGCGGTTTCTGAGCTCCAATGACGCGACCCCCCCCAAGAGTGAGGTCGAGGTCGTGAACCCCTGGGTTTATGGCGGTCTGCGGTTTGGCCTGATGGAGCGCGAGCGGTGCGTGGCCAGCGAGCTCGTCGTGCCGCCGATCGACCCGCCCTACGACTCGGACTCGGCCCCGGCGCTGCGCTCGTCTGGGAGCTTGTCGTTCGTGACCAGCGAGATACAGGAGCTCGCGGGTGGGCAGCTGTTGGTCCCGTGCACGCTGGATGTCGATCTCTCGCTTCAATCGCTGGGTCGGTATCAGTGGACCCCCGACGACGTCGGGATGCGGGAGTCGGGGGTCGTCGTGGCTGGCGCCTGTGAGTGAGTCAGCGGGCACTCAATCTGGCGTCGCTGACATGGCTGCCCCGATGTGGCTAGGGCTAGGGCTAGGGCGCAGCATCGTCGGGGATCGAGTCCGGGTTGCCGAGCGCCATCAGGTAGCTCAGCGTGATCAGGGCGCAGGTCTTGGTGACCGGACCGGTGCAGCCCTCCGAGCGCAGCGCGGGCGGGTCGGTGCCAAGCAGCACGGCGTTCGGTCCCGACGTCTCCGTTGCGATCGCGCCGTCAGCTGCGAACTCCACCCGCACGCTCAGCTTGGGCAGCGTCAGCGATCCGCCCGTCTCAGTCAGGACCATGCCCGTGGGGCCGTCACTCGCGATCACCGACCCGTCGGGCTGCACGGACATCATCGAGACGCCGTCGGGGTCGAACAGCTGCCCGTCGGGAGAGATCGTGCCAAACGGAGTCCCCGCCAGGGTCACGGGTCCGGTTGCGAGCAGCTCGATCGCCCGGTCTTCGTGGCCGACGCGCATGATCTTGGCGGCGCCGAGCGTGAGGACGTCGGCGCTGGTCTCTGCCTGCGCGGGTGGGGCTTCGCCCGACTCGGGCTTGGCTTTCGCGGGCTGCTCCTTCGCGGCCCCCTGACCCTCGTCGGCCGGTTTGGCGCAACCCGAGAGCGCCAAGCCGAGCGCCAAGGCTGGCCAGATGTCGCGCGCCCGCAGGCTGCTCACGGGCGGGGCTTTGGTCGGGTACTGGAGGGTTCGCCTGCAGCGAAGCATCATCGACGCACGTTATCACGCGGGCACGCGACGGGCTCAGAACCGGTAGGGGCTCAGAACCGGTAGGGGCTCAGAACTCGTAGGGACCCGCGCTCATGATCTCGCTGGGCAGCCAGCACTCGTGCACGTGCAGCCACGCGAAGCCACCGGGGGCCACGGCCTCGGGACGCAGCAGCGCGGTCGACACCCGACCATTGTTCGCTGGCGTCGACGCCTTCGCGTTGCGCTGCCACTCCTGGTAGGTGACCAGCACGAGCCCCGGGAGCTCGCGGCGGAGCACGACATCTCGGATCGCGATGCGAAACTCCGGGTTCGAGCCGTGGCTCCCGCGGATCGCCTTGGTCAGCCCCGCGAGCGTGAGCAGATTTCCCGCCGGGGGGATCAGCACGAGGCCGGGGTCGAAGCGACGCGCAAACCCACGCTGAAACACGTCGTCGTCGTTGGCGACCGCGCCCGTGAACCAGGCCACCAGGAACTCGTGCATCGCCTCGACCTCGGCGCGGACCTTGTCGGCGACGTCCGACTCCTCCGCGCGCCGCACGTCGCGGTCTTGGTCACCCTTCTTGTGGTTGGTGTTGGGCATGCGGGGACGCTCGCACTGCGCTGCGAGACCGGCAAGCTCTGCGCGCGTGGACGTGCGCGTGGCTGAGGGAGCGCTCTGTGCGCGTGGGTGCGGCGCGACAGCACACGCAATCACGATGGTGAAGCGCACGCGCGGCGATTGTCGGCAATTGTATAAGCAGCCGATGCCGCTGGATCCCGATGACATTCGCACGCCCTCGCCGACGCTCGACGCGGACGCAGACTTGGCGTCCGAGCCGATGAGCGACGAGCCGCCAGCAGCGCCAACTCGACTGCCTGTGCGCCCGAGCCCGAGCCCCAGCCCGAATCCCAGGCTAATCGATCAGATCGATGATCGCGACCTCGCAGCCGCTCCACCCCAGCGCGCGATCCCAGACGGTCCAGCTCCGCATCCCTTCTTCGCGCCGCTCGGCGAGCCCGTCGACCGACACACGCTCGAGCCCGACGCGGGGACCCGCAGCATGTGGATGCGCGAGGTCTCCGACCACGTGCTCGAGCTGCTGCGGACGATCCCGCTGCGGTCGGCGCAGGGCCGGGTGGGGGCGGCCGGGCAGCGACTCGCCGAACAGCATCGCGCGCCGATCGACGAGCAACCGATCGCGGGTGGGCTGCCGCGTGCGCTCGAGCTGATCGCGGGCTCGATGGACGCGGCGCTCGAGACCGCGGGTCCCGGGTACCTGGCGTATGTGCCCGGTGGCGGGCTGTACTCGTCGGCGCTCGCTGATCTGATCGCCAACGTCGGCAACCGCTTCACGGGCTACGCGATGGCGGCTCCCGGCTGGGTTCGGCTCGAGCACGACGTGCTGGCCTGGCTCGCGCAGGAATTTGGCTACGACCAGCGCGCGCGTGGGCTGCTGACCCCTGGCTCATCGATGGCCAACTTCACCGCGCTGGTCACCGCGCGCCACCACTGCTTCGGCGACACGGGCGACTACTCGCGGGCGATCGTCTACACCTCGACGCAGGGGCACCACAGCATCGCCAAGGCCGTGCGCATGGCCGGGATCCCGGTCGCGAACCTGCGCGCGGTCGCGGTCGACGAGCTGTTTCGGCTCGACGTCGAGGACCTGCGCGCGCAGCTCGAGGCCGATCGCCACCGCGGGCTCCGACCGTTTTGCGTGATCGCGGCCGCGGGCACGACCAACACCGGGGCGATCGATCCGCTGCCCGAGCTCGCGCAGCTGTGCGCCGACGAGGATCTGTGGCTGCACGTCGACGGCGCCTACGGTGGCGCGTTCGTGCTCTCGCCCAGCGGGCGGCCGCGGCTGCGGGGGATCGAGCTGGCCGACTCGCTGTGCTTTGATCCGCACAAGGGCATGTTCTTGCCCTACGGCACTGGCTGCTTGCTGGTCCGAGACGGCGCGCGCCTGGCCGCCGCGCACATGGGCGAGGCCGACTACCTGCGCGACTTCGATCCCAGCGAGATCCCCAGCCCCGCGCACCTCGGGCCCGAGCTCAGCCGTCCGTTTCGCGGGCTGCGGCTGTGGCTGCCGCTGATGCTGCACGGCGCGAAGGCGTTTCGTGACGCGCTGGAGGAGAAGCTCGCGCTCGCGCAGCTGTGCACCGAGGGGATCGATCGCCGAATCGCCGAGGGCCGCGGGCTCGAGATCGTCGCGCGACCGCAGCTCTCGACCGTCGGGTTTCGGCTGAGCCGCGAGCCGGGCGAGTCGCTCGAGCGCTGGAATCAACGCAACGTCCGGCTGCTCGAGCGGATCAACGCGCGCAACCGGGCGTACCTGTCGAGCACGCTGCTGCCGGTCGCCGACGGCAGCGCGGTGACCCTGCGGGTGTGCGTGTTGAGCTTCCGGACCCACCGCGAGCGGATCGACGCGCTGCTCGAGGATCTGGATCACGCCTTGGCTCAGTGAGGCCGCCCCCAAAATCGGCGCAGCCGCTCGCGCAGATCAACCGTGATCAGCTGGTCCGCCCCGCGCTCGTACCAGCGGCTCGGCAGCGCGTCGGAGTAGGGCGGCTCCGCAAACCGCCCGCCCAGCAGCACGATCACGCCGCGATCCTCCGGGGTCCGATGCACGCGCCCGGCCGCCTGAACCACCCGCTGCATCGCCGGGTAGGCCATCGCGTAGGCGAAGCCCGCCTCGCGGCGCTGGTCCTGGTAGGACTGCATGAGCAGCCGCTCGAAGCTCAACGCCGGAAGCGCCGGACCTACGATAATTGCCCCGATCAACCCCTCGTCGGGCAGGTCGATCCCCTCGGCGAACACACCACCCGTGACCGCGAGCAACAGCGTGGGGGTGTCGGCGCGACGCAGGCGGTCGAGGTAGCGGGTCCGCAGGGCCTCGTTCATGCCGGGCGGTTGGATCAGCACCTCGGTGCCCAGCGCTCGCGCGTCGAGCAGCCGACTCACGGTTGCGAGGTAGCGAAAGCTCGAGAAGAACGCGGCGTAGTTGCCGGGCTTGGCGGCGATGACCTCGGCGATGTGCATGGCGATCGCCTGGGCGTGATCGTCTCGCTCATCGAAGGTCGTGCGCACCGTCGGGACCAGGCAGACGCAGCAGTTCTCGGCCGGAAACGTGGAGGGCGCGCTGATCACCGCAGGATCGAGCCGCGACAGGCCCAGCATGTCGGCGAAGTAGTCGATCGGCTCGAGCGTCGCGCTCATCACCAGCACGCCAGCTTGGCGCTGGTGCAGCCGCTCGAGTCGCCGCTCCGGGTCCAGACACAGCACGCCCACGCCCGCGCCGGTCGGGGCGTCCGCGCTCGCCAGGTAGCCGACGAGCGCGGGATCTGGATCTGCAGCCAGGTCACCCAGATAGGAGATCGCCTCGATCGCCTCGAGCACCGGATCCTGGGCTTCGACCTCGGCGCTGAGGTAGCGCGCGTAGCCGTAGCGCAGCGCGAGCATCCCGGCTTCGAGCCCGAGCTGCTGCCACCGTTCCACGTCGAGCTCCGCGGTCGCGCGACCTTCGTGGGCGGGGCGCTCGTCGGCCGCGGCTTGCTGCAGCGCGTCGTCGATCGCCCGCTGGACGTCGCGCCGCAGCTGCGCCATCGCGCTCGACATCACTGGCGCGTGCTCGAGCGCGGACAGGCGCCGCCCCACGAACACCGAGGCGCTGTCTCGCGCACGATCGACCAGGTTGTGGGCCTCGTCGACGATCACCAGCCTGCGCCCCTCGAACGCGCGACTGCGGCGTGGGTCGTAGACGTGGCTGTGATCCGCCACGACCAGGTCCGCGCCGTCGAGCAGCGCGTGCATCAGCTCGTAGGGACACAGCGTGGTGGCGCGGCCGCGCTCGAACAGTTGATCGGGGCTCACCAGGGGCTGGTCCTTCAGCGCCGCGATGACCGGCTCGGCGCGCGCAGTGAAGTCGGCGAGCAGCGGGCAGATCCGCGGGTGGCAGCGCAGGTGCCCCGGCGGGCACATGTCCTGCTTGCGACGCGTGACCACGGCTCGCAGCGACGGACTCCCCGACGCGCGACGCACTGCCTCGAAGGTGTCGGCCGCGTGCTGTCGCTGGGTGGTCTTGGCGGTCAGGTACCAGACGGCGGCGCCGCGGCGCAGGCCCTCGCGCAGCGCGGGCACCAGCGCGACGGCGGTCTTGCCCGTGCCGGTCGGCGCCGACAGCATGACCGGGCGATCCAGCGCGAGGGCCTGCGCGACCGCGTCGAGGATCGCCTGTTGTCCGGTCCGCAGCTGGGCGAACGGAAACTCGATCGTGTCGGCGGCCTCCTTCCGCGCGCGGGCTCGAGCCTCGAGCGCGCGGGCCTGCGCGACATGGCGTGCGAGCACCTCGGTGAGCCGACGCTCCACCTGCATTCGGTCGCTCGCCGCAAACGGCACGTCGATCTCGCGGGTGCCGTCGCCCTCGACCTCGACGATCACCAGCCGCGCGCGGACCGGATCGTTGCCCTCCTCGGCCAGCGCGAGCGCGTAGAGCTGAACCTGGAACACCGCCGCCGGACGATCGTCGCGGCCATCGAGGTCGAAGGTGCTCTTGATCTCCTCGACCAGGCAGCCCGCGGCCAGTCGCCGAACCACGTCCGCTCGGCCACGGACCAGACACTGCACGCCGTCGACCTCACGCTCGAGCCGAACCGGGACCTCGGTCTGGCCCGGCGCGAGATCACGCTGGACGCGGCGGTGAACGACCCTCCCGAGCTCGGCGCGAAGCCGGGCGAAGGCTGGGGCCACCAACGCGCGCGGCTGGGCGTCGGCGACCACCTCGTGCACGCTCAGCTCGAGCGTCTGTCGCTGCTCGTCGTAGCGCACGCGCCACGTTAGTACAGCTAAATCTCGGCTCGTAGATAGACGGCGATGAACTCGCCGTACCGGTGTCTGGCGGGAGCCGGGAGCGACCGAAACCCGCCAATCTCGCCGCGACAGCACGCCGCGCCACACCTGCAAGGCGTCTCACTGTCCATGGCCTCAGTCGACGGCTGGCAGCTCCAGGTGAAAGCTGGTCCCGACCCCCAGCTCGCTCTCGACGGTCAGCTCGCCGCCGTGGTCCAGCGCGATCCCATGACTGACCGACAACCCCAGGCCCGTGCCCTGGTCGCGCCCCTTGGTCGTGAAGAAAGGGTCAAAGATATGCGCCCGCACGGCGTCCGGGATCCCGCCGCCGCGATCGATCACGGACAATCGCACGAACTCGCGCCCGCCTCGGTCGAGCTTGGCCGCGCGGATCACCAGCTGCTTGTCGGGGCCGGCCTCGGGGAACCGATCATTGAGCGCGTCGCGGGCGTTGGTGACCAAGTTCATCAGGATCTGCTGAATCTGCTGGCTGTGACAGCGGACCAGCGGCAGCCCCTCGGGGAGCTCGAGCTCGAGCTCGATCTGGTGCTTGCGAACCGTGCTCTGGATCAGCGACAGCGCGCCATCGATGATCTCGGAGATCGCAGTGGGGACCCGCTCGGGCGTGGCCTCGCGGCGCGAGAACGCGAGCAGGCTGCGGACGATCGTGGCCACGCGCTCGGCCTCGGTCGAGATCTCTCCGGCGAACTCCTCGACCATCGCCGGCCGGTCGCGCACGTCGACGAGCAGCTCCGCGTAGTTGAGGATCCCCTGCACGGGGTTGTTGATCTCGTGGGCGACGCCGCTGGCCAGGGTCCCCAGCGACTCGAGCCGCTGCTGCTGGCGGAGCTGACCCTCGAGCTCGAGTCGGCGGGCGTCGGCGAGCTTGCGCTCGGTGATCTCGGTGGCGATCACCATCACCTGCGGCCGCTCGTGCTCAATCTCGAGCGGCGCGACGTGGGCGTCGTACCAGTGCATTCGCCCGTCGTCTTCGTTGTGGATCAAGGCGATCTCGAGCGCGCTGCGACGCGCGTGGTCGAGCGCGCCGTCGATCGCGTAGGTCCAGGCCTCCAGCGAATTGGGGCTCAGGATCGGGCGTCGACCGGCGACCCACCCCGGCAGCGAGCGGTTGACGAAGCTCAGCTCACCGTTGGCGTCGAGCAGCGCGATCAGATCCGGGGCCCCGTCGACCAGCGAGCGCCACTGGACCTCGCTGCGCCGCAGCGCCCGATACAGGTTGGCGTTGTCGAGCGCGCCGCCGGCCTGGGTGGCGACGAAGCCGAGCACGCTCAGCCGATCTTCGTTGAAGCGACCCGCGCTGCGTCGGTTCTCGAGCACCAGCGCGCCGAGCGAGCGCCGCCGCTTGCCCAGCGGGATGCCCATCAGCGAGCGCAGCCCGGTCCGCTCGACGTAGGGATCGCGCGCGAACCGAGCGTCGGCCCGGGCATCGTCGACGACGATCGCCTTACCGGCGCGCACGACCATGTTGATCAGCGTCATCGGCAACATGTCTTCGGCGCCGTCGAGGTCGAGCGGGGGCGAGAGCGCGTGGACCCGCCGGCCGGTCCCGCCGAGTGACGCCAGCGCCAGCCCGTTCTCACCCTCGACCAGCAGCGCGCCATGATCCGCGCCCGCGTGGGTCATGGCCGCTTCGAGGATCTTGCAGACCAGCAGCTCGGGATCCAGCTCCTCGGAGATGGCGGCGAGCGCCGCGGTCACGGTCTCGAGATCGATCGCCAGGTTCCCCAGGGCCTGGGCCGAGACGGCCGCGCGCAGCTCGGCGCTGTCGCGCCGACTGATCCCCTCGAGCTCGGTCTGGACCTGCTCGAGCTCGAGCAAGCGCAGCTTGGCCCGCGCGCCCCATCGCTGGTGGATCAGCCACGCCTCGCGCAGCGGACCGCGGGCCAGGGTTGGCATCCCGTTCGCCTGCATGTGCGCGGCCATGCGCTCACACGCGAGCGCGGCCGCGTAGACAGCGAACTGTCGCTTGGCGTGGTCGCGCGCGCGCTCGAGCCCCAGGATCCCAGCCCGAAAGTGCCCACGCACGAGCTCGTACTCGGCGGCGACGATCTCGTGTTGGTGCTGATAGTTCTCGGGGCTGCTCTCGGCCCAGCGGAGGGTCAGCGAGCGCTTGCGCCGAATCACCCGCAGCAGCCGTCGCTGCTCTGCAGGCTCGGCGCTGGGGTAGCACGCGGCCGCCGCGACGGCGTGGCCCATGGCGGCGCGCGGGACCGACCACGAACCCAACATCACGCGCTCGTAGTCGGGGATCTGGTCGAACAAGCGCAGGCCGAGCTCGTGCTCGTTCATCAGCACGTGAAACAGCGCGCGGACCATCGTGGTCGAGTACAGCTCGATCTGGGTCGGTTCGACCAGCACGCTCGGGTCGAGCGGCAGGACCCGCGGGGTGCCGCGCGCGTCGGTCACGATCTCGCCCAGCCCGGCGTCGAGATCTCCGGCCAGCGCGGCCGCGAGGGCGCCGTTGAGCCCAACTAGGTTCTTGAAGGTCCGCGAGCTCCAGTTGCCGAGATCCCGCTCGAGCCGATGGTGGATCTCGACCACCGTGCGCAGGTGCGTACCAACCTCGATGTTCATGCTCAAGCTCAGCGACGCGAGGTAGCTGGCGAACTCGAATTCACCGAAGTCCAGGTTGCGCTGATACGCGGCCTCGAGCTGCGCGAGCGTGCCAGCGAACGGCCGCGTCAGGTGCCAGACCATGTTGGCCACGACCTCGGCGCGGGCCGAGTCTGGATGATCAATGTCGTCGCACAGGGCCACCGCGGTGTCGGCCAGGCGCGCGGCCTCGTGGGGTCGCCCGAGCGCGGTGGCGATCGCCATCGCGACCTGGGCCAGGGCCACTGGCGCGGTCGTGTGGCCGCCGTGGCGCAAGACCAGACGCACGTGGTGGGTGCTAAACAGCATGAACAGCTTGGGATCGTGGACGTAGGCCGCCGGGCCGGTCGCCGCGAGGATCTCCATTGCCGCGCACGCGCTTGGGTCCGTGGCGCTGGGCATCGCCAGCAGCGACTCGCTGCTGCACCGACGCAGGCTGATCCACGCGCGCGCAATCGCAAGCAGCAACGCCAGCGAGCTCGGGTGCTCGCTGACCTCGAGGCCGCAGCGGCGCAGGGCCCCGTGGGCGAGCGCCACGGCCTCGGCGGTGCGCTCGTGCAGGGTCAGGAGCTTCACGCGACTCGAGATCGTGCGGCCGTACTCGGACAGGCTCAGGGGCCAGTCGAGCAGCTCGTTGAACGCGGCCTCGGCCGCGTCTCGATCCCCGATCAGCGACAGCGCCTGGGCGCGCGCGTAGTAGATCTCGAACACCAGGCCACCGCGAGCGCTGCCCGCTGCGCCCACCCGCACCCCCTGCGACATCCTCGCCCACTCGCGGACCTCGGTCACGCGCTCGCTGATCAGCGCGGCACCAAGCTCGAGGTAGCGCAGCGCGGGCCCGTGTGACGCGACCGCGAGCGCGCGCTGCCCCGCGTCGAGGTTGAGCTGCGCCACGCGATCGCGCTTGTCGGACGCCAGCGACTCGACGTCGAGCCCCGCGTCAATGTGATCGGCGACGGTGTACAGCAGCTCGCTGGTCGGAACCTGCTGGGTGTCGGTGTCGAGCTGGGCGAGCGCGGCCGCACCGATCCGCCACCGAATCGCTCGCCGCTGCTCGCTCGCCAACCCGGCGGCCGCGACCTCGCGGACATCCTCGTGGGTGAAGTGGTAGCCGAGGCCGTCGCTGGCCAGCAGCTCCTCGGCGACCAGCCGCGACAGCTCCGGCAGCAGCTCGGCCGGATCGCGCGCGGTCGCGAGCTCGAGGCTGCGCAGGTCGAAGCGAGCGCCGATGCAGGCGGCGTGGCGCAGCAGCTCGGCGAGCGCTGGGTCGAGCTGCTCGTTCACTCGCGCACGAATGATCCCGACTACGTCATCTGGGACCGCTGCCAAGCCGGGCGCGTCGCGGCTCCAGCTCCAGCGCCCGTCGCGGTGGGCGAGCAGACCCGCGCGCCTGAGGTGCCCGACGAACTGCAGCACGAATTGCGGGTTGTTGTTGGTCTTGCGGGTGACCTCGGCGGCGAGCTCGAGATCTTCGGCACCCAAGACATCGCGGATGATCTGCGCGACCGCCTGATCGGGGACTGGCTCGAGCTCCAGCCTGCGTCCAGGCAGCCGGTCGGGGCGGGGCGCCGAGCCGGTGTCGAGCTGCAGCCGCTCGACCAGGGTGACGAGCTTGGTCTGCGCGCCGAGCTGGTCCGAGCGGTAGCAGCCGAGCAGCAAGACCCCACCGCAGTCGCTGCCGTCGAGCAGGGCCGAGAGCAGCTCGAGGCTGCTCTCGTCGGCGGCGTGAAGATCATCGAGGATCAGGCACAGCGGCCCGACCTCGCTGAGCCCGGCGAGCAAGCGCGCGACGGCGAGCTGCAAGCGATTCTTGGTCTCGCGGGCGCCGACGATCGGGGGCGCGGGTGGCAGCTGCCCGAGCACTGGCTCGAGGTTGGGGAGCAGCTCGCTGAGCACCGCGCCGACCCGGCCAAGCCGCGTGGCCAGGCGGACGCGCCAGACATCGAGGTGCTCGCGCGAGCCCGAGCGCAGCTGCCCGAGTATCCCGTCGAGCGCCTCGATCCAGCCCGAGTAGGGGAAGCCCTGGCGGTTGGCGGCGAAGCCCCCGCGACCGACCAGCCCCCGCCGCCGCAGGGTCTCGGGCGCGAGCGTGCCGGCCAGCGCCGACTTACCGACCCCCGGCGAACCGCCGATCATGATCAGCCGGGGCTTGGTCTGACGACTCGCGTGGTCGAGCTGGGCGACCAACAAGGCGTGCTCACGCTCGCGGCCATGCAGGCGCCGCGGGGCTCTGAGCTGACCGGGGCTATCGTCGAGGCCCAGCTCGAACACCTGCTCACCGCCGCCCGCGTCGATCAGTTGCTTGACCCGCTCGAGGTCGCACAGCAGCCCCCGAGCGGTCTGATAGCGGCGCTCGGGCGCCTTCTCGAGCAGCTTCATGACCACGCGCGACAGCGACTCGGGCAGCAGCGGCACGCGTACGCGTACGCGCTCGGGCGCCTCGCCCAGGTGCGCGTAGATCAAGTCGATCGCGCGCCCGCTTCCGAACGGCGGACTCCCCGTCAACAGCGTGTAGAACGTTGCCCCCAGCGAGTACAGATCGCTGCGGGCGTCGACGGGATTGCTGGTGCGCCCGCAGTGCTCGGGCGAGATGTACGGGAGCGTGAGCGTCAAGCAGCGTGGGTCGTCGAAGTCACGATCCCGCGCCGTCAGCAGCGAGACGCCGAGCTCCGCCAAGAACACGCCGCCGCCATCGCGGTCAATGATCACACTCGCTGGTTTGATGTCGCCGTGGATCAGGTGATGCTCGTGGATCCGCGCGACGGTGCCGACCAGGCGGCGGGCGATCGGCATGAAGGTGTCGAGCGCGAGCGGCTGGCTGGCGCAGAACTCGACCAGGTCGCTGCCGCGCACGCGCTCGAACACGACGACCAGCTGATCCCCGGCGCGCTCGAGTCCGATTGTGGGCACCACTCCGTCAATGGCGAGGCGGCGGATCGTGTCCAGCTCATACGCGACCCGCGCTTCGAGGTCGTCGTGATCGAGCGTGAACACCTTCACCACGACCTCGACACCGTCTGCCCGGGTCGCCGCGTAGGTTCGGGACAGCCGCGAAGATCGCAGCAACTTCGCGCTCGAATACCCGTCGATCGGTACGCCCATCTCCGTAGCCGCGCCCCCACGCGCGCGACGTCTAGGCTACATGAACCGCGGCGGTGAGGCTTGGCGGCCGATCGGCCGGTCGCTGATCTCTGGGGCAAACCCCAAGGCCCGCGGTTGCTCCTGACGGGGTCTTCCATGACAATCCCGCGGTGCCTCGAGCCCCCATCTCCCGTCGAACCTGGCTGTGGACCAGCACGACGGCGTTGGCGGCCGCTTGCGCTCGACCTGCACCCACCCAGATCCCCGACGCAGGGCCCGAGCCCGCGCGCGTGCTCAATCAGCGCGGCGCGAAAAACTTGATCGCGCTCGCCGAGCTCGGCGCCGCCGTTCGCTGGCTACACCCGAGTGACGAAGCCCAAGCGTGCGAGTGGGAGCCCCTGTTGCTGGCGGGGATCCGGGCGATCGAGCCCGCGGGGACGCGCGCGGAGCTGGCTGAAGGACTGCGTGGATTCGTGGGCGATGTCGCCCCCACGGTCGTGGTCTGGCGAAGCGTGAAGCTCGATGAGCAAGCGGACGACGCCGCGCTCGACGAGCCTGCGTGCCCCGATCCGGACGCGGTGAGCGAGGACGAAGGCCCGGAACCCGAAGCCAGCGAGCGCGCGAGGCCGCCCGCGGACAAGAGCCACGGGCGGTTGGGAACAGGCCGAGCGGGGCCACCTTCGCGGACCAAGGCCGGGGCCGCGAGCGATCGCAAGCAGGCTGAGGACGCGGCCAAGGCCGAGGCCGCCGCGCGCGACGCCGCGGCCGAGCAGGCCGAGAGCGCGGAGCGGGATCAGCAGAACGAGCAGTCCGAACAGTCAGAACAGGGCAAGCGCGACGACGCGAACCGAGGCGACGGCGACGGCGAGGGTGACGCCGATGAGGGGGAGACCGGCGAGGGGGAGACCGGCGAGGGGGAGACCGGCGAGGGAGAGACCGGCGAGGGAGAGACCGGCGAGGGAGAGACCGGCGAGGGAGAGACCGGCGATACCGGTGGCGACGACGACGATCGCGATGATCACGAGACCGAGCGACCCGAGCCCGACGCCGACGCCAGCGAGCGGGAAGATCGACCCCCGCTCTCCGAGGCCCTGTTCGCGCAGGGTGAGGATCTCGTCATCACCCAGTGGCACCGCCGCGGGTACGCCGAGGGCCCAACCAACGCCCCCGGGTGCGCCCGCCGGATTCAACGCCGACCGCACACCAAGGCCTCGTGCGCGCCAGCCAAGCGCAAGCGAGACGAGCCGCTGCCGTGCTCGCGCTGCGACGGTGACAGCTATCGGCCGCTGGCTCCGGGGGCGCCCGCGCTCGTCGAGCTCGGGCGTGGGATCAGCAGCTTGGTCCCGGTTGCGCTGTGGACTCGCGGCGGACTCACGCTGCCCGAGTCGGGGGCGACCGAGCCTGCGCCCTCGTTCGATCAGCGCCGTGCGTGGGACTACGACCTGCGCGACCGGGGCACGCGGCTACTCGCGGTGGTCCGAACCTGGACGACGCTGCGTCGGTTCTTCCCCCACGCGACTCAGCTCGCCGATCCCCGTCAGCGCCTGACCGAAGCGATGTGTGCGGTCGCCGATGACGACTCGCCGCTGACCTTGCAGGCGACCCTCGAGTCGATGCTCGCCCAGTTTGGCGACGGCAACGGCGCGGTGCTGGTCGAAGCCGGAGCGGCCGCGCGGCGCTGGGTTCCGTCCGTGGTGCTGCGCTGGGTCGAAGAGCGCGTGGTCGTGTGTGCTTCGGCGTCCGAGCTCACGCGCGTTGGCGACGTCGTCACCGCGATCGACGGGGTGCTGATCGACGAGCTGATCGCGCAAGAGCTGGCGCGTACGCCCGCCGCCAACGCGAGCGCGGCGATCGAGCGAGCGGTCGCGCGGCTGCTGGTCCGCCGCGAGCGGGGCGCCACGATCGCGCTCACCGTCGTTCGCCCGAGCGAGACCGACGAGCATGAACATGGGGAGCGGGTGGTCGTCGCCTCGATCTCCGCGGATCGTCGCAGCGATGCCGAGCCGGTCCTCGATCTTCGCCCGGGTCGCGCGATCGAGCAGCTGAGCGGCGGGGTGTGGTACGTCGATCCCACCCGGACGCGACGGCTCGACACGGTCGCGCGGCGGCTTCGCAAGGCCAACGGGGTGATCATCGATCTTCGTGGCCAGCTCGCGGATCCCCGCGCGTCACTGCTCGCTCACTTTGTCACGCAGACGCTGACCCTCGCGCGTGAGCGGGTCCCCGCGGGGCCCAACGAACACGCCGAGCTGCCGCTCGAGCGAGCGGGGGAGCGTCGCGTCGAGCCAGATGGTCCCGCCGTTGATTGTTCGGTCGTGGTGCTCGCGGACAGCCGCACCCGCGGCGCCGCGGAGCTAGAGCTCGTCGGGTTCGAGCGGCTCGGGGCGGCGATCGTCGGCAGCGCGAGCGCGGGGGATCAGGGCGCGGTCGCGCAGCTGTGGCTGCCCGGCGGATGGCAGCTGCGGTTTACGGCCAGCGAGCTGCGCCGCGAGGATGGCAGCGAGCTGTGGGGTCGGGGCGTGGCGGCGAGTGTGCCGGTCGAGCCGACGCTCGCGGGGATTCGGCGCGAGCAAGACGAGCTGCTCGCGGCGGCGATCGAGCACCTCGGCTGAGCGCGTTCGGCGATGTCCGAGGCTACGTCCGAACCAGGTAGGGATACTCCTGCAGCACCCCCATCGCCCAGGGCTGGCCCAGGGTCGTGTCTTTCCCGAGATGCCGATCCCGAATCAGCTGCGTAATCGAGTCCACATCATAGTCCATCTCGCCGAGGACATCCTGCACGGAGTACCCGGTCTTGACCTCCAGCCAGACGTGCTCGTCGTAGTCGATCCCCTGGCTCCCCATGATCACCCCCTCTTCATCCGCGCGCCGCACAATCACCTCATGGCAGCGCCCAAATAGATTGTGCACGTTGGCCAAGCTATCTTGATAGGCGCCAGTCATGAAGAACCCCAGAAAGTAGGGCTCTCCCCCGCGGGCGGGCGGCTCGTGCAGCGGCAGGGACTTCAGGTTGTCATCGGGGTGCGCGAAGGTCTTGATGCAGCCGTCGCTGTCGCAGGTGATGTCGACGATCTCCGCGTTCAGCCGCGGCACGTGCCCGTGGCCCGACAGCGGCGCGGCCGGAAACACCTGGTCGATGCTCCACGTGTCAGGCAGCGACTGGAAGATCGAGAAGTTGGCCAGGTACTTGACCTGCGCCCGGTTCAAGAAGTTGACGATCTCCTCCGGTGGGTGCTCGAGCTGCGGCATGATCCGCTCGCACTCCAGCCGGACCCGGTGGAACAAGCCCTCGGCGCTGGCGCGATCCTCGAGGCTCAGGTACCCGCGCGAGAACAGCTGCAGGGCCTCGTCACGAAAGTCGACGGCGTCGTGAAAGTACTCCTCGATGTTCTTGACGGTGATCCCGTTGAGGGTCTCGCGCAGCTCGGTGATCAGCCGGTCTTCGTGCTCGGAAGGGGCGGGGACCGGCAGCAGCTCACCTTGAACCTCGCGCAGATCCGCGATCGTGACCGCGTGCTTGGCCGTGAGCACGCGGCCGCTCTCGGTCACGATCGTCGGCGGCGGGAGCTCGAGCTCCGTCACGACCTCGCTGATCTCGAACACGACCTGACTGGCGTACTCCTCGACCGAGTAGTTGGCCGAGCTCGGGTACGAGGTGCGGCTGCCGTCGTAGTCGATGCCGACGCCGCCGCCGAGATCGATGTAGCGCAGCCCCGGGCAGCGCGGGCGCAGGGCCGACCAGATCCGCACGCCCTCGCGCACGGCCGTCTTGATCCGCTTGATCTGGGTGATCTGCGAGCCGATGTGAAAGTGCAGCAGCGCGAATTTCTCGATCTGCCCGGCCTCTTCGAGCTGGCGCACGACCTCGAGGATCTCGTTGGTGGTCAGCCCGAACTTGGCCAGCTCGCCACCCGAGCTCTGCCACCGACCGCTGCCGCGACTGTAGAGCTTGGCGCGGGTGCCGATCAGCGGCGTCGCCGTCCAGTCTTGCTCCTCGCCGACGTCGAGGAACCGCCGGACCTCACGCAGGCTCTCGAGCACGATCACGACCTCATGGCCGAGCTCCGCCGCGTGGTAGGCCAGGCGCATGAACTCACGATCTTTGTAGCCGTTGCAGATCAGCGGGGTCCCCGGCACGACCGGTTGGGCCATGGCCAGCAGCAGCTCGGGCTTGGACCCGGCCTCGAGCCCGTAGTTGCACTGCTCGCGCGCGCCGACCACGGTCTCGACCACGCTGCGGCGCTGGTTGACCTTGAGCGGGTACATGCCGACGTGCGCGCCCGTGAACTCGGCCTCGGCCGCGGCGCGAATGAACGCGTCGTGCAGCCGCTGCATCGACTCGACGATCATGCTCGGGAATCGGACCACCACGGGCGAGTGGATGCCCCGCTCGCGCAGCAGCAGCACCAGCTTGTGCAGATCGACCTCGGGCAGCCCAGGCGCACGAAACCCGAGGTGGCCCTCGCTGTTGACGGACAAGAACCCCTGCCCCCACTTGTCCGCGCCGTAGCGCTTGAGCGAGTTCTCCAGCGCCCACGACTTGAACGCTCGGGTGTTGGCTGGCGCTTCGTTGACCTTGGACGCGTCGGGGCTGCTCACGCGGGTGGGCTCAGGCTCGACCATGCCGGCGGGATACCACATTTGCGTGCTCGCACCGCAAGCCTGCCGCGGGTTGTTTCACGCCCGGGCCAGGCACGTGACCCGGTTGGGGACGACGCTGTGGACGGCGTTGGTGGGGGGCAGCGTACGTGTTGCGCGGCGTGCACGGCCTCGGTATCCACTACGGATGCGACGGCTGGTCCTGCGGTCCCTCCCTGTGTGCCTCCTGAGTTGTTCGGTGGTCGCCGCGTGCAAGCCCAAGACCCCCGACGAGACCAAGCCCGACGCCGTCGAGTCCGGCCAGCTCGGGCCCGGCAGCGAGCCGAGCGCGCAAGGCGACGGCGAGGGCGAGGCCACGCTGGGACAGTGGGTCGGACAGCTCTCGCTGCCCGGCGCCCAGACGCTCGAGTGGGCGGTGTGGATCCAGCCTGATCCCGACGGCGACGGACTCGCGCTCGCGCAGCTGTGGATCCCCGCGCAGATGGTCTCGGGCGTGTCGCTGGGCTCACCGGTGGTCAGTGAGGACGGCAGCATGAAGGTCCAGCTCGCGGCGGTCGGCGCGAGCTGGACGATCATTCCTGGGCCCGCGCCAACCTGCAGCTTCACGCAAAACGGCGCCGAGCTCCCGTGCACGATCACCTCGACCGACGCCAACGACTTCGCCGAGATCGCCAACCCCGCCCGACCGCAGACGCCGAAGCCGCCGTTTCCCTACGCGATCGAGCAGCTCGAGATCCCGAACCCGGAGGCACCGGGTGTGACCCTGGCCGCGACGCTGACGGTGCCCGAGGGCGAGGGCCCGCACCCGGTCGCGGTCCTGATCACGGGCTCGGGTCTGCAGGATCGAGACGAGACGATCGCCAACCACAAGCCGTTTTGGGTGATCGCCGACCACCTGTCGCGCAACGGGATCGCCGTGCTTCGCTACGATGATCGCGGCTTCGGTGAGTCGCGCGGCGACCCGACCAACGCCACGCTGGAAGACTTCGCGGGTGACACCTGGGCCGTCGCGTCGGCCGTCGCCGCGCGGCCGGAGATCGACGGCGAGCGAGTCGGCCTCGTCGGGCACAGCGAAGGTGGCGTGATCGCGCCGCTCGTCGCCGCCGAGCACCCCGAGCAGATCGACTTCATCGTCATGCTCGCGGGGACCGGCGTGACCGGGAGCGAGATCATCATTCGTCAGCAGCGGCTGATCATGGCCGCGTCCGGGGCCGATGAGGCCAGCGTTGCGCAGGCCGAGGCAGAGGCACGCAAGCTCCACGCGGCCGTGATCGAGAACACCCCCGAGGCTGCCCCCGCCGTGATCGAGCGGTTGCTTCGCGCCGCGATCGCCGAGCAAGCCGGCAAGGATCAACCGGCCCCCGAGCAGCTCGAGGCGGGGATTCAAGCGCAGATGAAGACCCTCAACAGCCCCTGGTTTCGGCACTTCTTGGCCTGGGATCCCGCGCCCGTGCTCGCCAAGCTGCGGCTGCCTGTGTTGGTCATGATCGGTGACATGGATCTGCAGGTCGACGTCGAGCAAAACCTGGCGCCGATCCAGGCGGCGCTAGTCGACAACCCGGCCGCGGAGTTTGTACTGCTGCCGGGGCTCAATCATCTGTTCCAGCCCGCGCGCACGGGGTTGCCAGATGAGTACGCGATGATCGAGATGACCATTGAGCCCGCCGTGCTCGAGGAGCTCGCGCGCTGGATTCGTGTGACGACCAAGTTGGACTGATCTCGACCCCCACCGTGCTGCCAAAATTCGATCGAGTGTTACGAAATTGTCTCTTGGAGAAAAATTCTGCAGCTGACTGAGCCCACAGTTGTACTTCTCCTCGTACGATGAGCAAACCCAACATTCTGATCATTCTCGCCGATGACCTCGGCGTCGATGTGTTTCGCGTCAACGCCAAAGCTCACAAGGTAGTGGCCCAGGTCAACGGCCCGACCAGCGTCGCCGGTCCTGTCGAGCTTCCCAACTTTGGTCGCCTGCTCGCCGCGGGTGTGCACTTCCAGCACACCTGGGCCCACCCGGTCTGCACGCCGACACGCGCGAGCCTGTGGACGGGCATGCAGGCCTGGAAGACCAGGCTCGGCTTTCCGAGCGGCGGCGACGACAACATCGTGTCGCCCGCCATCACCGGCCAGCCAATCCAGGCGCTCGCGCAGTCGCTGGTTGGCTACAAATGCGCGATGTTTGGCAAGTGGGATCTCGGCGCAGCGAAGACGCCGGTCGACTGGGGCTGGCACGAATTCGCGGGCACCTTCCGCGGCGGCGTCCGTCAGGACGGGGTGCTGCAGTACGGCTTTCCACGGCCGCCCACGCCGGTCACCTACGCGCGTCTGAAGAACCCCACGAATAGCAGCGCGCCCGAGAAGTGCGCCGCCGCCGTCGCGGCGCTCGAGGCCCAGTACGACGCTCAGTTCCTGACCAACAACCCGGATCTGCGCAACTACATCTGGGAGAAGGACAGGGTCGGCGCCGACGGCAAGACCCAGCCGCCGATCGGGCCCGGTGAGCGCGAGCACATCTACCTCACCGAGGATCAGGTCGGGGACGCCAAGCGGTGGATCCGCGCGCGTCCAAGCGGTGAGCCCTGGTGCGTCGCGCTCAACCTGATCGCCCCGCACGATCCATTCCACGTGCCGCCGAAGCACACCTTTAGCCCGACCACGATCAAGGACCCGAGCAACCCGACCACGCAGGAGATGCTCGTCGCGATGATCGAGGCGGTCGACTACTACCTCGGCGATCTGTTCAAGGCGATCGCAGGTCAGCTCGAGAACACCGTGGTCATCTTCGCCGGCGACAACGGCACGCAGGACTTTGATCCCGACCGCCAAAACGCCAGCGTCGACGAGCAGCTCGGCGACGACAAGAACACCTCGGCGGTCGGCGGTGTGCACGTGCCGATGATCATCGCCGACGGCGGTCTGATGCAGGGCAAGGCCGCCTGCTACATGAACCTGGCGCCGCGCTCGATCCCCGCGCCGGTCCACATCATCGACGTCTACAACACCGTGCTCGACATCGGTGGGGTCACGACGACGCCCTCGACGGACTCGATCAGCATCGCCCCGCACCTCAACGAGAACGTGCGCAAGCCTACGCGCACGCACAACTTCAGCCAGATGTACCTCCGGCCTGCGCCGGGGCAGCCGACGCCGGGAATTGCCGCCTCGGTCGCCGATAGTGCCTACCAATACAAGCTCACGTGCGAGGTCTTGCTCGACCCCAACACGTCCGAGACAGTGGATCGCGCCGGCAAGCCAACGTCGAACCTGGTGTTCGACTACAAGTTCTCGTTCCTCGCGCCTGATCCGGAGATCTCCGGCTCCTACCGCGACCAGCTGCTCGGCGGGCTCACGCCGAACGCTGACGGGACCTTTACTGTCAACGATCTCGCCTACGAGGACAAGATCCTCGAGCTCTACTCGGTGCTCGCCCGCGAGCGGCCCTACGACGATCCAGACAGCAGCTTCCCGGTCATCAAGAAGTCATCGTTCGTGTTTCCCTCGAACTTGCTCAATACGCCGGTGTTGATCGAGAACCTCGCGACCAAGCGCTATCTGTTCTCTGACGGGCCAAACATCACGAGGAGTCGCGGGGCCGAAGGCGGCTGGAGTGCGTCGTCGGGGTTCGCCAGCCCCAAAGTCGTCGGGGCCGACGCGAACTACTACAATCGCGCGCTGTGGATCATTCGTCGGCAGGGCCAGCAGTTCCTGATCGAGAGCCTCGAGACCAAGCGCTACCTGTTCTCCCCCGGGGCCATGCTCTCGCGGCAGCGTGGGGGCGAAGCTGGCTGGAAGGCGTCGTCGGGGTTCGAGAGCCCTGCGGTCCTCGGGACCGACGCGAACTACTACAATCGCGCGCTCTGGGTGATTCAGCCGCAGGGCGCCGCGTTCCTGCTCGCCAACGCGAAGACCAAGCGCTACGCGTTCTCTGACGGGCCGGCGATGACGGGGTCTCGCGGCGCCGAGGGCGGCTGGAAGGCGTCGTCGGGGTTCGAGAGCCCGACGGTCGTCGGCGCCGATGCAAACTACTACAACCGCGCGTTGTGGTCGATCAAGCGGGCCTGAGCGGCTCGTTCGCGCTTCGCAAGCGCGCCCAGTTCCGGCATTTCCGACAGTTCGGACGGCCGACACGGGCGCGCCAAACCCACGGTCACGAACGGGGAGGTGTCGGGTCGTCGAGCGCGGTCGATGGCGCCCACCTCATCGAGCGCAGCGCGACACCCATCGTGATCGACTGAGAGACGAGGTACACGCCAAACATGGCGACAGGCCCCAGCCCGGCCACCAGCACGCCGCCGACGCCGGCGAAGCTGGGGATCACCGTTGCCCGATAGATCCGCCTGGTCGCGGTCTGGCTGCGCTCGCCGAGCTCGAGCGCGGCTGTGATCCCGCTCAGGCGGCCATCACTCAGCACGATCTGGGCGCTGTCGAGGGCGATCGCCGACGCACCCGTCAGCGAGATCGAGACCTCGCAGTGGCGCATGGCGAGGGCGTCGTTGATGCCGTCACCGACAAAGCAGACCCGGCGTCCCTCGCTGCGAAGCGCGAGGATCAGGTCACGCTTGTCCTCGGGCAGCATCTGGGCGTGCCAGCGATCGATGCCTAGCGCGCTGGCCAGCGCGCGTGTCGGGGCCTCGTCATCGCCACTGAGGATGAGCGTGTCGAGACCACGTGCCTGGAGCGCAGACACGGCGGCCTCGGCTTCCGGGCGCAGCTGCGGCTCGAGCTCGATCAGGCCGGCGTACTCGCCATCGATCGCCAGGCAGACCGTGGTATGGCCAAGTGCACCCGCGGCGGCCTGACGCTCGACGATCTCTGGCGAGATCGAGATTCCGGCCCGCTCGAGCAGCTTCCTGCTGCCGAGCAAGACCTGGGCGCCCTCGACCTCGATCCGCAGGCCCAGCCCCGTCTCGTAGGTCGGCACGCCGACCTCGAGCGTCGATGGGCACAGGCCTTCGGCGCGCGCGGCCGCCAAGATCGCGAGCGCGATGGGATGGTTTTGGCGTCGCTCGGCGCCCGCGGCGAAGCGCAACAACTCCGCGCGATCGCGACCTTCGGCTGGGTACAGCCACGCGACGGTCATCGTGCCGAGCGTCAGCGTCCCGGTCTTGTCGAACACGACCGTGTCGATGTCGGCGAGCAAGTCGAGTGACCGACCATCGCGGATCATGATGCCGTGGCGCGCCCCAGCTCGCATCAGGCCGACCGCGGAGATTGGCGCGGACAACCACAGCGAGTCGACGCAGTTCGCCCATATACCCGCGGCGGCTCCGTTGATCCCACCCACGACCAAACCGACGATCCCCGCGCCCGTGGTCGGCAACGCCGTCGAGTCGGCGAGCTGCTCGCTACGAATCTCGACACGCTGCTCGTGGGACTCGGTTCGGACGATCAGATCGGCCAGGCGCGCGGCCATGGTCTCTGCGCCCGTCCGCTGGGCTTCCATGACGCCGCGGCCCGAGAGGACCAATGTCATGCCGAGCACCGAGTCGCCGGGGGCCTTCTCGACGAGCATCGACTCGCCGGTGAGCATGTGCTCGTCGACGGCGAGGCTGCCGGACACGAGCACCCCGTCACACGGCAGGGTCTGGCCTGCGCTGATGACGATGTGATCCGCAACCTCGAGCTGCGCGAGTTCGATCTCGACCTCGACGCCGTCTCGGATCACCCAGACCCGCTCAGCCCAGTCGTCGAGCGCCTCCCCAAGATCGTCGCGGGTCCGTCGACGCGTGGCCAGCAACCCACGCCGGCCCGCCTGGTAGATGGTGAGCCCGAGCACACATAACACCATGTGGCCAGCGGCCAACGCAGTGACCAGGCCACAAAACTCGAGGACCGCGAACGACAGCTTTCGCTTGGCGCGGGCGTCTGCCCACGCATGACCGGCGAAGCGCTCCAGCGGCACGAGCAGACATGGAAGGGCGAGCATGCCGATCGGCGCCTTGACGATTACGCCGGCCGCCGCTGCGGCGAGGCCACTGCCGGTGAACCCGAGGCCAACGTCGAGCTCGCGAATCTCGGCTTCGAGGGGCGTCGCAGCTTCCCCGGCTTGTGGATCGCTCGCCGGATCGCGCGGCTGCTCGACAACTGCCGTGAGGTCGCTGTACAAACCACGGCCTACGGCAGTGAGCGCGCCGATGACCAGGATCAGGCTCATCGTCCGCCCCAACCCGGCTCGGCACCTCGGGTCCAGCGCCGAGGCGCACACTCCAGCGACATCGCCTGCGTATAACATCGACATTCGAGTGGTCCAAGGTCTACGGGCGATCGGCGTTCACAATCGACGGGAAACCACCTTCGAGCGGATTTGTTGGATCCGAACAGGGGGTCCGACGCACTGCTCGTCTGACGAACGGCTCGACATGTGCGAGAGCGCACCTCTCGCATTTTCACCGCTTTTAATACCACTTTTCGCATCACTTTTTACACTGCTGACACATCGATCTTCGACATCATGGCTCCACCTCCTGACTGGAACGGCGGCTCCCTGCCGCTCAAACCAAGCGCCGCCCAGATGCAGGCCATCTTCAAACCGATGACCGACCCGCGCGAGCCTGCGCGCGCGCCCTTTCACCTGATCGCCAAGCCGACCGGAGCGATCTGCAACATCAAGTGCGAGTACTGCTTTTATCTCGACAAGGAAGCGCTCTACGATCACCCCAAGCGCAGTGACTTTCGCATGCGCGACGAGGTCCTCGAGCGCTACGTGAGCGAGTACATCGGTGCCCAGCCGGGCGGGGCCGAGGTCAACTTCTCTTGGCAGGGCGGCGAGCCGACCCTGCTCGGGGTCGAGTTCTTTCGCAAGGCCGTCGCGTACCAACGCCGCTACGCCGCCGCCGGCCAAGTGATCACCAACTCGCTGCAGACCAACGGCATCTTGCTCGACGACGAGTGGTGTGTGTTCCTGCGCGAGGCCGAGTTCCTCGTCGGGATCTCGATCGACGGGGCCGAGGCGCTGCACGATCGCTATCGCCTCGATCTTCACGGCCGCGGAACCTTCGCCCGGGTGATCGCGGGGCTCGAGGCGCTGCAGCGCAACCGCGTCGAGTACAACGTGCTGACCGTCGTTCAGCGCGACAACGGGGATCACGGGGCCGCGATCTACCGATTCTTGCGAGACAAAGGCGCGCGCTTCATTCAGCTGATCCCGATCGTCGAGCCCGAGCCCGAGGGCGTGTCGAGCCGGACCGTGGGCGGCGAGCAGTGGGGCCGGTTCCTCAACGCGGTCTGGGACGAGTGGCTCGCGCACGACGTCGGGACCGTGTTTGTCGGCCACTTCGACATGATGCTGGGGCTCACGCTCGGCGCGGGCTCGACGGCGTGTGTGCACGCCAAGACCTGCGGTCGCGCCCTCGCGATCGAGCACAACGGCGACGTCTACAGCTGCGATCACTTCGTCACGCCCGAGCACCGGGTCGGCAACGTGACCGAGATCCACCTCGACGTGATCGTCGACGGCCCGGCGCAGACCAAATTCGGCGCCGACAAGTACGACACGCTCCCGCAGTACTGCCTCGACTGCGAGTATCTGAGCTCCTGCTACGGCGGCTGTCCAGCGCACCGAGTCGCGCGCACGCCCGCTGGCGAGCCGAACCTCAACCACCTGTGCGCGGGCTACAAGCTGTTCTACGCCCACACCCAGCCCACACTCACGGCGATGGCCAAGGCCCTGCGCGCCGGGCAGCTCGCCCGCGACTACGCAAATTTTCTTTGATCACTTTTCACGCGCGCCGCACCCAGAACACCGCGCTTGCCGGTGACACCGGCCTGCGGCATCGTTGCGGCTCATGGGTCGCGCGCGCCAGATCGAGAGACGGGCCACCTTGAAGGGCGTGCTTCAGCTCGTGCTGATCGTGACAGTGTTCTGCTTCGCGATGGCCGCGCTCTACCAGCGGATGAGGTTCCCGAGCCGCGAGCCAACCCGCACGTGGATCGACCACCTGGATCTCGCCGAGCCCGCGTTCACGGCCCGCTGTGGCCCTGGCGACGAGAGCCCGCTGCTGACGGTGGTCACCTCACCCGAGAAGGTCGACTGGGTTCAACACGGCGCCGACACGTTCATGGACACGTGTCGCAACATGAGGATCCGGGTGGTCCCGCGCACCGACTTTCAGGCCATCGCCGAGATCGAAGCCGGCAGCCTGACGCCGAGCCTGTGGCTGCCGAGCGACGAGCTGTTCGCCGACTACCTCGAAGACCGCTGGATCCTCGAAGATCGCCCCCCGCTGACCCGCGGCCCGTCGCTGCTGCGCATGCCGGTCGTCCTCTTGATGTGGTCGGATCGTGCGGACGCGCTCGAGGTCCTGTGGCCCGACGCCGAGGCCTCGCCAGAGTTTGTCGCCGAGCTCGGCTGCCCTGGCGTCGCGCGCGGGCCAGCGACCTCGAGCGAGACCCCCGCGCCACGCTCCTGGCAAGACTGGTTCGACGACGAGACCGCCCACTCCCGCCGCGCCACCGCGGACACCATCGCCAGCTGGAGCACGATCGACGTCCGGTACACGACGCCCACCCGCAGCTCGATGGGCGCGCTGGTCCTCATCGCGATGGTCGAGGGCTACCTGAGCGCCAACAACATCAGCCCCACCGACGAGGACGAGCTCGCCCACGTGCTCGAGCTGCAGGGCGACGCGCTCGAGGACTGGCTGCGCCGCTGTGACGCACATGGGCCGCGCGAGTTCGACGGGCCCCCGCGGACCCTGGCCCAGCGCATGTTTCAGCGTGGACCCACCGGGCTCGACGGCGTCCTGATCTACGAACACCTCGCGCTCGAGATCCTCGCGCAAGACCAGCCGAGCATGCAGATCATCTACCCGCAGGGGCTCACCGTCGCCGATCATCCGTCGGTTACCTTCGCGGGCGAGAACGCTCGCAGCGCGCAGCTGTTCGCCCAGAGCCTGGCCGCCGAGACCATGCAACACCAGGCCGTCAGCCATAACTTACGGCCGAGCAACCCCAAGATCGTGTTGCGCGACGCGGCGGTCCCGGGCGCTCAAAATCTGTTCTTGCGCCTACGTGAGCATGGCGTGCGACTCGAGCTCGCCGGGTCCGAGCCCGGGCCCACGCTCCAGCGAGACCCGTTGCGCGAGCTGCTCGAGATCTGGTCCGACGCGACCGGCCGCAACTGAGCCCACGCCCGGCGCCCGCTCACGCGGCTCACGGTCCAGCGGGCAACGCCTGAGGCAGCTGTGAGCCCCGCGAGGCGGACACCTGCGGGGCGAGCACGGACAGGGCCGAGACGCCCAAAGACAGCGCGTACAGGCCCACGAGCGTCGAGAGGCCAGCGCCGACGAAGATCAGACCCGCGCCAGCGACGAGGCTCTCGAGCACCGCGCGGTCGACGAGCTGCCGCTGCCGGTCGGCGTAGTTCACGGCGAGCCCGAGCAGATGGACGAGGGCCTCGATCACCGAGCCGTCGAGCGCGATCTGGGCGACCTCGCGCGCCTTGGCCGACGCGCGGGCAGGGCAGATCGCAACCTCGGCCTGGCGCAGCGCGAGCACGTCGCTGAGTCCACCGCCGACGTAGCCGACCCGATGCCCGGCGGCTTGCAAGGCCAGCACGAGCGCGAGCTTGTCGGCCGCGCTCGCGCTCGCGCTCACGCAGCGCAGGCCGAGCTCGACCGCGAGCCGCTCGGCCTGCGCTGGTGAATCGCCGCTGACCAGGACCAACTCCAGCGAGCGCGCGCGCGGGTGCTCGCGCGCTCGCAGATGCTCGAGCGTCGCGACCAGCGGCTCGCGCGAGCGCGAGCCGACCTCGATGACCCCGCAGCAGCGCCCGTCGACGGCCAACACCAGCGCTCGGTGTCCACGCGTGCTCGCCCCCGCAACGTCGCAGGTGACGGCCTCGGGGATCGGCACGCCAGCGCGCGCGAGCATCCCTTCGCTCCCGAGCAGCGCCGACTGCCCCGCCCACTGACCCGCGAGTGTCACCCCTAGACCGAGGCCGCGAGCGTCACCGCGACGCTGGACCTCGGCCGTCGGCGCGCCCAGACGCTCGAGCGCACGTGCGAGCGCGCGCGCGAGCGGGTCTTCGCCCACGTCTTCGCCCCCACCTGCGCCCCCACCTGCGCTTCCGCCCTCGAGCGCGGCTGCGATACCCAGAACATCCGGCGCCCGCCATGATCCGTGCGCGTGGATCTGCATGACCTCCAGCTGCGACCGCGCGAGGATCGTGTCCGTGTCGAGCACGACGACGTCGACATCGGCGAGGCGCTCGAGCGCGCGCGCATCCTCGACGACGATCCCGTCGCGGGCAGCCGCGGCCAAGGTGCGGTTGCTGTGCGCGGGGGAGGTCCAGTACGCGACCTCGACCAGATTTGTGTGACACCCGATCAGCGCGCCGATCGGACCGGCGCTCAGCAGGCCAAAGCCCGCGATCGCGAGCGTCGGCCGGACCGAGCGCTGTGCGTCGCGCTCGACCTGCAGCGCGGTGCTGTCCGCGGACGAGGGCGCGAGCTCGGCGTTCACAGCCACGAGCCGGGCGGCGAGGGTCTGCTCCCCGCTGCGTGCGACCTCGACGATCGCGGCGCCGCGCACCACCCACGCGCCAGCCAGGAGCTCGTCCCCCACGCTGCGCTCGCGCGCGTGGGTGGCCGCCGTGAGCAGGCGCGCGTCGACCCGGACCGCGCCCGAGACGACGTGGCCATCGACGGGCACGCGCTCGTCAGCCTTGACGATCACACGGTCACCCGGGCGCAGGTCGTTGACGTGAACGAGGATCTCCGCGCGCTCGTCGACCAGCCACGCGTGGTCCTCGAGCTCGATCAGCGGGTGTTCAGATCGCCCCCGAGCGCGAGCGCGCGCCGACGCCAGGCTCCGCTGCGCGCCGGCGTAGATCATCCAGTCGAGCGCCGCGAGACCTGGGTAGCCGAGCGCGAGCGCGCCGATGCCCTGCAAGCACACGAGGCCGCGATAGTCGAGGCGCCGCTCCTGCTCGAAATTCCGCCACGCCCGGCGGACGATCGGCAGCCCCGCGGTGAGGGCGAGCCCCCAGCTCGTCCAGCGAGCCACCGACAGACCGAGCGACCCCACGCCAGCCAGGGCCAGCGCGCCAACGGACAGGACCAGGGCCCGGCCAGCCTCGGCCGGGTCCTCGTTCGGGTTCTCGCTCGGTCCAGGCCCCGACGATCCGGGGATCACGACGACCGACGCCGCCCCGTCGTCGAGCTGAGCGGCCGGGTCTGGCTCTAACTCGAACTCTGGCTCTGGCTCTGGCTCTTCATCGGCGATGAAGCGGACCAGCTCGCGGCTCGTGAACAAGGCCGCGCCGGCCCACAGGAGATTGAGCAAGAGCATGTCCGGGACTGAAAGAAGGTGAGGTCGACCACTCGAAGCGCGGCGTCGACAAGGTAACATGTCCGCGGTCAAACCTCGCGCGTCCTGATCACGACACTCAACCAAAATATGTGGATCAGGATCGCGAACAATTACCACTGTATCCGCACGAACTCGCCATGGGCGCCAACGGAACTGTACACTTTGAGCGGCGTGAGAGCGTCGCGCTCCTGACAACGGACAACGCTCCGGTCAACCTGTTGTCTGCCGGGGTCCGCGAGGGCTTCGCTGCCGCCCTCGCGCGCGCGCAGGCCGACGAGGCGATCCGGATCATCGTGATCACGGGCGCGGGCCAGGCTTTCATCGCGGGCGCCGACATCTCCGAGTTCGGGGTGACGTCGGCCGCCCCGAGCCTCGACGAGCTGTTTGGCTTGATCGAGGCGTGCACCAAGCCCATCGTCGCGGCGATCAACGGTGTCGCGCTCGGTGGCGGGATGGAGGTCGCGCTGTGCTGCGACTACCGGGTTGCGGCCCCGCAGGCGCGGCTCGGGCTCCCGGAGGTCAAGCTCGGCCTGCTCCCGGGCGGCGGCGGGACCCAGCGGCTGCCACGGGTGATCGGCCCGGTCCCGGCGCTCGAGCTGATCCTCTCCGGTGAGCTGATCTCGGCCGACGAGGCCGCGCGCCTCGGCCTCGTCGACACGATCATCGACGGCGAACCCGGCGAGCTCGTCACGGGCGCGATCGCCCACGCCAACTCGCTGGTGGCCACGCGGGCCCCGTCTCGCAAGATCCGCGACGACAACTCGCGGATCGCCGCTGCCCGGGGCAACCAGCAGCTGTTTGTCGAAGCCTATCAGCGGGCCACACGGCGCATGCCCAACCGCTTCGCGCTGGAGATGATCGTCCAGTGCGTCGAGGCGGCGGTCAACGAAGCAGACTTCGAGGCTGGCCTGGAGGTCGAGCGCAGCTGCTTTCGCCAGTGTGTCCAGCACCCCCAGCACGCCGCGCTCAAGCACCTGTTCTTCGCCGAGCGAAGCTGCGGCAAGGTCCCCGGGCTCGACCGTTCCGTCGCCGCGCGCTCGCTCGCCCGCGCGCTCGTGTTCGCAAGCCCCAAGACCGAGGCCCTCGCGGCCAAGCTCGACAAAGCCCGGGTCGAGGTGGTCACGGTCGAGGGCCCAAGCCACGCCATCGAGGCATCGACACTCGACGGGATCGACCTGCTGGTCGCGGCCGATCCCGAGCCCCTCGCGCTGCTCGCCAACCAGCTCCCGCCCGAAACCACGCTCGCGCTGATCCTCGCGGAGGGTGCGACGCTCGACGCGAGCGCGGCCAAGACCGGCCGCCCCGGTCGAGCCGTCGGCCTGACGCTCGCGCCCTCCGGTCGGCTGCTCGAGGTCGCGCGCGCCGAAGCGACCGAGGCCGACGCGCTACAGTCGATCATGCAGCTCGGGAAGCGGCTGCGCACGATCGCGGTGAGCTGCCGACCCGGTCCGGCGTCGGCGTCGGCGTCGGCGTCGATCGGCGCGCGGATCCACGCCGCCGCGCGCCGCGAGCTCGACACGCTGCTCGCCGTTGGTGTCCCAGCCGCACGCTTGCGCCGCTGTCTCGCCAGCGTCGGTCTGGCTGTCGAGCTCGAGGACGCGCCAGCACCTGGCACGCCAGACGAGACCGCGTCCAAGCTCAGCGACGGCGAGCTGCTCGAGCGCTGCCTCGAGGCTTGGTCCCGCGAAGCCCGGCGCGTCGTCGACGAAGGGCTCGCACATCGACCCAGCGACATCGACGTGATCTGCGTGCACGGCTATGGGTTCCCCGAGCTGCTCGGCGGGCCGCTGCACTGGTCGTCGACGCGGCCCGCCGCTCAAAATTCATAGCTGAAGGCGGCCAGGTCGGGGGCGAAGCGCTCGCTCACCCGCGCGCGGGTCTGGGCGTCGTAGGCCTCACGATAGCGACGCCCGCGGCTCGACGCGTTGACGTGGGGCAGCGCGCCGGGAAACTCGAGCTTGGTCGCGAGCGCCGCGAAGTCTTCGCCGAGCTGCTCGAAGCGCAGCACGTGATCGACAGCGAGCTCACCGTCGATCTGGAGGTACTCGAGCTGATTGACAAAGAACCGCTCGAGCAATCCGCCGGGGTGATTGCGCGGGAGCTCGACAAACTCGGTGAAGCTCGCGGCGTTGCGCCGCACCTCACGGATGACCCGCTCGCCGATCGCCTCGCAGCGCAGCTCGAGCTCCTCGGCTGGGTCGATACCGAGGGCCCGCCCGAGTCCGTGGGCGAGGCCGGTGTAGGCACCCAGCAGCCGCCCGCGTCGACCCGCTCGCAGCCGCGCGAGCCCACGCTCGTACACCGAGAGCCCGCGAGATCCGTGGGCGACACGAATACCCGCGTCCTCGACGTTCCCGCCGTCCGCGAGGAAGTGGTACCAGGACAGCAGCCGCTCGAACGGGTTTCGAACCACGCAGAACTTGGTGTAGCCGGCAAACACCGCGGGGTCGATCGCGTCTGCGATGTCGGCCACGAAGCAGTGCTTGGTCCGCTGCTTGGCGGGATCGATCGGCACGGCCACGACGAGCTCGGGGTCGTGGGCCTCGAACACCCGATGGACCGAGTTGCCCCCGGTTCGCTGGAGATGCACGAAGATCGCGCGGTAGCGGTGCGAGACGAACATGGCAGCGCTCAAGCGGTTGGATCGAGCTCACGCAGCGCACCGTAGTCGAGCTTCACGACCCGGTCGGCGCAGTGAAAGTAGCGATCATCGTGACTGACGACGATGACCGTCTTGCCGCGGCGGCGCAGCGACGGGAGCATGTGCTCGTAGAAGTGCGCGCGGAACCCCGGATCTTGGTCGGCGGCCCACTCGTCGAGCAAGATGATCGGACGATCCTCGAGCATGCTGACCACCATGGCGAGGCGCTTGCGCTGGCCGCTGGACAGCCGTCGGTTGCTGAACTGGCCGTGCGCGAAGGCGGTCTTGTGGGCGATGCCGAGCTCGCCGAGCAGCTCGTTGACGGCCTCGGGTTCGGCCTCGAGCAGCCCGTAGGCGCGCGTGAACAAGTGGACGTCGGTGAAGATGACCGAGATCAACTCGCGGTACGCAGCGACGTTGCGACGATCGACGGGCACACCTCCGATCCACACCGTGCCCGCGCTCGGCGAGTACAGGCCGGTCAGGAGCTTGAGCAGCGTCGACTTGCCGGCGCCGTTGCCCCCGACGATGAACAGCAGCTCGCCGGGCTCGACACGCAGCTCGAGGGGACCCAGGCGAAAGCCTGGCTCCCCGCCGCGATCGGGGTAGGCGAACTCGAGCGCGCGCAGCTCGAGCGTGCCCGACTCACCGTGCCAGGCCTCGGCTTCAGCTTCAGCCGTGGCCTCGGCTTCGGGCTCGGCCCCGACTCGCCAGGGCTCGAGGTCGTCGTCGTCGAAGCGCCGGTCCCCCTCGAGCTTGGCCTCGAGCTGCGCGAGCGTGTTCAGAGCTTCGTTCGCGCTGATGTAGATCGTGTAACCCATCACGGCGCTCTGCAGGCTGCTCCAGGCGAACAGCAACACGATCAGCAGCTCGGGCACCACCCCAGCCTCGAGCGTGATCAGCTGCGGGATGACGAACACCAGCGCCGCGAGCAGGGCGAACTGAACGACGGTGAGGAACAGCGTGCTGTCCACGACCACGAAGTTGGTCTCGATCGAGATGTCGCGGACCTCCGTCGAGATTCGGTTGAACTTCCGACCGAGGTCGCGCCCGCGGGCGCGCCGGAGCTTGATCTCCTTGGCCCCGTCGATCATGTCGAGCAGCCGGTTGAAGAAGCGCACCCGCGCCGCGTACAGCTCGGTGAGCAGCGCGATCACACGCTGCTGCTGCTGGCCATACACGTAGAGCCCGCTGACGAGCACGGGGAGCAAGATCAAGAAGGCCAGCGGCGACAGCAAGGCCATGTAGCCGAGCGCGAGCACGAACATGATCAGCGCCTGCAAGATCGGGCCGAGCTGACTGCCCGCGAGGGTGATCACCGTGAGGTTCTGGCTGACACGATCGAGGATCTCGGCGCGCCCGACCCGCTCGAAGTGGGCCAGATCCGCGGCCTCGACCTTGGCGGCGATCCGGACCTTGAGCTGGTGCAGCGCTGCCTCGGCCGCCTCGATCAGCTGGTGCGAGGTCCAGCGCGCGGCGACCAGCGCGACCGTGACCGCGAGCAAGAACAGCAGCACGTGGGTGATGGTCAGGACGCTCGCGGCCTTGGTGACGCTGGTGATGCTGCTGAGCGCGTAGGTGCTGGCGAGGCCCGAGAGCGACGCGGCCGCGAGCAGTTGCCCGCGTTTGCTCGAGGAGCTGGGCGTGACGAGCTCGAGGAAATTCACCGCGCGTCCTCCTGGATCCCGGCGCTCGAGCGGACCGTGCCGTACTCCATGGTGATCACCCGGTCGGCGCGATCGAAGTAGCGATCGTCGTGGCTGACGACGATGATGAGCTTGCCCGCCGCGCGCAGCTGCACGATCAGCTCGTCGTAGAAGTAGCGCCGGAAGCTGGGGTCCTGATCCGCGGGCCACTCGTCGAACACGCAGATCGGGCGATCTTCGAGGAGCGCGACGACCATGGCGAGGCGCTTGCGTTGACCCGTCGAGAGATCGAGCCTGGAAAATTGGCCTGCTGTGCAGCTGGTGATCCCGTCGAGCTCCATCTGCGTGATCAGCTCGGCGACGCGCTCGTCGCTGACCTCGCCGAGCCCGTAGAGCGCGTCGAACAGGTGGAAGTCCGAGAAGATCGCGCAGATCCGCTCGCGGTAGGCGACTCGTTTGTCGTCGTCGACAGCGACGCCGTCGAGCTCGATGGTCCCGCCGCTGGCGGGGTACAGCCCAATCAGTGTCTTGAGCAGCGTGGACTTGCCGCTGCCGTTGCCACCGACGATGAACACGACCTCGCCCGCCGCGAAGCTCAGATCGACGGGCCCGACGTGAAAGCCCGGCTCGCCTTGCCGGGCTGGGTAGGTGTACTCGAGCCCGCGAGCGACGAGCGAGCGCGGCGAGCCGCCCCGATCAGACCCCTGATCAGACCCCTGATCAGACCCCTGATCAGACCAAGGATCCACGGGCTCGAGGTCCGCGAGTCCGTCGCGGCCGGCCTGCTCGAGCCGCTGCTCGAGCGCCGCGATCTCGGCCAGGCACACGTTGGCGCGGACGTAGGGCAACATCGCGAGGGAGATCACAAACACGGGCGCACGCAGGAACATGGCCGCGGCGATCAACGCCGCGAGCGTGCCGCGATCGAGCGCCACGTATTGCTGCAACGCGAAGGCTACGGCGGCCAGCAGCGCAAACGCGATGCCGTTGCTGAGCACCATGTTGTCGGCCATGAGCTTCGACGAGCGCACCCCGGCGTGGCGCAGCGCGCTCGAGTCGGCGACGATGTCGGCGTGCAGCTCGCGGGTCGCCAGGCGGTTGAACTTGAGCTGCTTGAAGCCCGCGAGCAGGTCGCTGAGCCGCTCGAAGAAGCGCATGCGCAGGCGCCCGGTCGTGCGGATCGCAACCACGAACTCGCGCCGCATCGTCATGAACAGCCCCGTCGAGATCCCGATCAGCAGCAGCAGCAGCGCGAGCGCGGGCGTGCTCATGTAGCCGATGTAGATCGACAAGAAGATCAGCGTGGTGATCGACTGGACCATCGCCGCGAGCATCGAGATACGCTCGGAGATGAACGAGGTGTTCTCGGTGATGCGGTCGCAGATCTCCGCGGCCCGGACCTGCTCGAGGCGATCGAGCTCGACGCGGATCACCCGCTTTGCGACCCGCAGCTTGATCCGGTTGAGCGCGCTCTCCATCAGCACGGCCAGGCGGCGCTCGACGTGGCGCGAACACAGGCAGTAGGCCGCGACAACCAAGCCGAGCAGCCCGAGGTCGAGCAGCTCGACCGGACCTGTCGAGCCGGCCGCCGAATTGATGATCGCCAGACTGAGCGCGCTGGCCAGCGCCGCGGCGTTGGCCACGACGAGCAAGCGCTGCAGCTCACTGCCCGCTTCGGCGCGGAGGATCTCGAGGAGGGTCATGACTGGGGCGGCGCTCGCCCGGATGATATAGAAGTTCTGTCGCCGACTCGCGAAGTTGCCCGCCGACATGATCAACTGGAACCGAGAGCTCGAGCTCGACTCGACCCTTCGCTTCGACGCTCCGCTCGCGGACGTGGACCCTGCACCCGTAATCTTCCTCACTGGCTCGACGGGCTTCCTCGGTGCGAACCTGCTCACCGAAATTCTCCGCACGAGCGCGGCTCAGGTCGTGTGTCTGGTCCGAGCGTCGAGCGACGCCGCCGGGCGTGAACGGCTAGAAAAGCAGCTCGCCGATCTCGCTCTGCCTCCGCTCGATACCCGGGTCGAAGTCATCACTGGCAACCTCACAGAGCCCGATCTCGGGCTGAGCGCGGCGACTTATGCCGAGCTCGCGGATCGCGTTGGCGCCATCTATCACATTGGTGCCGCGATCAACTTCTTGAGCCCCTACGCGGCCCTGCGTGCAGCCAACGTTGGCGGGACCCAAGCGGTGCTCCGGCTGGCGACGACCACCCGAATGAAGCCCGTCCACCATGTCTCGTCGCTGGCCGTGTTTTTTGGCCAACCCCGCGAACAGATCAGCGAAGATGACATACCCACCGTCGACGGCCTGCGGACCGGCTACGCGCAGTCCAAGTGGGTCGCCGAGCAGCACGTGCTGGCCGCGCGAGCGCGGGGGCTTCCGGCAGCGATCTACCGCACGGGGCGGATCAGCGCCGACAGCCGGACAGGCGCGACCTCCAGCTGGCAGGACTTGATCAATCGCATGATCCAGGCCTGTGTCGCGCTCGGGAGCTACCCCGATCTCGACATCATGGTCGGGCTCACACCGGTCGACTTCGTGTGTTCGGCCATCACCGCAATCTCCCGATCACGCGCCTCCTGGGACCGTAATTTTCACCTTATTAACCCGCGACCGATCCCCTGGCACGCGCTGATCTCTGGCGTGGCGCAGCGGGGACACCCGATGACGCCAGTCGGATATCAGGACTGGCTCGGTGCGCTAAAACGCGCCGCCAGTCAGGGCCAGGGGCGCAACGCTTCGCTGGGGCGCCTGTGGATGGCGCTTGCGTCCGGGCGGCCGCTACTTCGGGCCACCCCGCGCCACACAACGCCGAATTCCGGCCCGCTGCTGGCTTCAGCCGGGCTCGTGTGCCCACCGGTCGACGACGGGTATATCGCCATCAGTGTCGATTTCATGACCGCTGCCGGCCAGCTCCCGCCGGCGATCAGCTTGTTGCATTCATGACAGAAATTGCAGGCGCCATTCCAGTCAGGTTCACCGCGGGCAGCGAGCCTGTTTTCAGTGCGTTTCAGGCGGGTTTGAAGCTATTATTCTACAGTTTCGAAATTTTTTGGCAATATCTTGGGTTCGCGTGCCACGGCCTACGTGATCTGATGCATCTTTTTCCCCTCTGGCGCATGACTTTACAAGTTTGGGCATACACTGCGGCCTACGTACAATCGACTCGTCCGTGAATCCATCGATGCACCTCGGCCGGCCGCGCGCTCGCGCGCTCGGGCTGCGACTGACAGACCGCGCAGGGTCTCTATCTGACGGTCGGTTCATGCTGGCTTACGCCGCGTTTGCGCAGCCGCTCGCGCGGATCGAGGCCGCGCTCGCGCAGCTCGGCGTCACCGACGACAGCGACCCGATCCTGTTCGAGTGTGCCAACACTGTCCCGGGGCTGCTCACGCTCCTGGCCCTGCTCACGCTCGAGCGCAGCTTCGTGCTCGTGCCGCCGCCGCGCCCCGGGCTCGACCTGCCCGCGCCCGCGTTTTGTCGCTGGCGGCTGCGCACCAACGAAGACGCAGACACGCGGCCCGACGCGCCCGCGAGCTTCCTGCGCGCCGAGCCGATCGCCGACCACCAGCCGCTGCCGGCAGACTCGAAGCTGCGCAGCAGCAGGCTGCTGCTGCGGACCTCCGGCAGCCTCGGCTCGCCCAAGCTCGTCGTCCACACCCACGACGGCGCGCTCGCCAACGCCTGCAACACGATCGAGCGTCTCGGTCTGCGCGCGGACGATCGCGTGTTCATTCCGGTCCCGGTCGCGCACATGTTTGGGCTCGGCGCCGCGCTGCTGCCAGCCCTCGTCGTCGGCGCGAGCGTGGAGGTGCTGGCCAACGCCAACTTGCTGCGCTACCTCGAACGCGAGCGCAGCTTCGCGCCCACGGTCGCGTACTCGACCCCCAACCTGTGCGCGACGCTGGTCCGTCCGCGCGCGGCCCCGGCCCACTATCGGCACGTCGTCGTCGCCGGCGACAAGCTCAGCCCCGAGCTGTTTGCCAAGCTCGAAACCATTTATACACGCGTCGTCAGTCTCTACGGATCGACGGAGCTCGGGGTCATCTGTGCCGCCGATCCACGCGAGGCCGAGGGGCCCCGCGCGGCCACTGTCGGCCACCCGCTGCCGGGCGTCGAGCTCGAGCTCGAGCTCGAGTTGGGCACCAACCCCAGCGCAGAGGGTGAGCTCGTGTGCCGCCACCCGTTCCCGTTCGAGTCCTACGTCGACGCCAGCGGCGCCCTGATTCAAAGTCCGAGCGGGTCGAGCTTCGCGACCCGTGACCTCGCCCGGATCCACGAGGGCGGTCTCGTCGAGCTGCTCGGCCGCTGCGATCACGCGGTCAAGCGCGACGGTCGGCTGGTCGCGCTCGCACAGGTTGAGCGCGCGCTCGAGCGGCTGCCCATGGTCGCCCGCGCCGCGGTCGTCGTCGCCGCTGAGCAGACCCCGCGCGGTCGGGCCATTGCTGCCTTTTGTGTCGCGGTGCCGGGCTCGTCGATCGACGCGGCCCAGGTTCGCGACGCCTGCCGTGACAGCCTCCCCGCCTACGCCATCCCCGATCGTGTGGTCGAGCTCGAGGCCCTGCCCCTGCTCGCTAGCGGCAAGCTCGATCGCCACACCCTGGCCCAACAACTGACTCCCACCCCCGGGGAGTGAAACCAACACCATGCACGCACACCAGGCTCAAACCGACCCCGTGGCGCTCATCGAAGAGCTGACCAACATGATCGCCCACAAGCTCGATGTTCGCATCGACGAGGCCGACATCACCCCCACGGTCCCCCTGCTCGAGGGCGGGCTGCTGCTCGACTCCATGATCTTGTTCGAGCTGATCACGCTGATCGAGCAGCGCTACGAGGTCGTGTTCCCGAGCGACGGTCTCAACACGGAGAACTTCGCCAACCTCACGGTCCTCGCGGGCCACGTCAACGGGCTGATCGCGGCCAAGGCCGGACAGGGAGGTCGAGGATGACCATCAAGCTTCCAATGTTGAACGCGGACGCGAAGCCCGACGCCGAGGAGCCGTCGCGCCGCGGGTTCCTGGTCAACTACCCCCACTTTCGCCACTGGCGACCCGAGGCGGCCACGGCGTTCGCCGAGCCCAAGCCGCTGAACGTCTACGTGCACGTGCCCTACTGCGTGCAGCGCTGCGCCTACTGTTTCTACAAGGTCACGACCCTCGGCGACAACCGCAAGGCCCAGATCGATCGCTACGTCGACGCCCTGTGCACGGAGATCGAGCGGGTCAGTGAGCGCTTCCACCTGCGCGAGCAGCCTGTCGAGACCATCTACTTTGGCGGCGGCACGCCGACGCTGCTGTCCAAGGACAACCTCAGCCGGGTGTTCGACACGCTCCACCGGTGCCTGAACATCGCCGAGCCAGAGATCACCGTCGAGGCCGAGCCCGTCACCTTGATCCAGACCAAGGCCGACCATCTGCAGTCGCTGGGCGTCAGCCGGATCAGCATGGGCATCCAGTCCTTCAAGGACGAGATCGTGTCGCAGACCGGCCGGGTCGACACCGAGGCTCACATGCTCCGGGCGATCGAGATCGCGATGGGCACCGGCGCGGCGGTCAACATCGATCTCATGAGCGGCCTCGCTGGCGAGACCGACGAGACCTGGGACTACTCGGTGACCCGGGCGATCGAGAGCGGCGTCCACTCGCTGACCGTCTACAAGACCGAGATCTACCCCAACAGCAGCTACTACGCCGGGATCAAGCGCAACACCTTGCTGCTGCCAACCGACGACGACGAGCTGCGCTACACCAAGCACGCGATCGAGCGGTTCGAGGCGGCCGGCTACGAGGCCGTCAACTTCTTCACCTTCGTCAAGCACAAGAGCTACATGCAGCGCCACGCGACCAACTCGTGGCGCGGCGGCGAGATCTACGGCTTTGGTGTGTCGGCGTTCGGCATGATGCACGGAACGACGCTGCAAAACTCGAGCGAGATCGGACGCTACATCGATCACATCGAGGCCGGCGAGCTCCCGCTCGCGCGCGGCTACCAGCTGTCGGCCCGCGAGCGCATGACCCGTGACCTGGCCCTGGGGATCAAGCTGCTGCGCTTCGACCGTGTCGAGTTTAGGCGCCGCTACGGCTACGACGTCATGGACGTGTGTGGACCGACCATCTCGGCCCTGGCCGAAGAGGGCTACGTCGAGCTGCTCGACGACACGCTCGCGATGACGCGCAAGGGGATGCTGTGGGGTGACTACGTCGGCCACAACATCGTCGCGGCCATGGAGGGCTGAGTCGCATGTACTGCTTGATCAGCGTGGTGCTCGGCGACTGGCGGGCAATCCACGCCGAGGCCCAGGGCTACAAGCGACAGATCCTCGCGGCCGCGAGCGCCGAGGGTGTCCCGCGCCCGCCAGTGTTTCGCGCGAGTCGGGGCCTGCTGCTGCTGGTCGACTGGGACGGTCAGCGGGTGCTGGGGGCCCGCGAGCTGGCCAAGCCCACGGGCTTCGTGGTCGACGACGACAAGATCCACGTCGCGCTGTGGGACGAGGACGCGGTCGCAACCCTCGTCAACGGTGAGCTGCAGCCGCGCGCGCAGCACCGCTGGTTCAACCACATTCACACCCTCGACACGACCGCGCGCGGGCTGCTGCTGTCGAGCTCGGGCAGCGACCTGATCGCCGAGGTCGACGCCGATGGCGAGCTGGTGTGGGCCTACTTCATGTTCGAGCACGGCTACGCCGATCGTGTTCGGCTCGCGCGCAGCTTCGACCGAGGGCGGGACTACAACCAGCGCTACCTGCCGGCCGCGCTCACCACCCACCCCAACTCGGCGATCCTCGTCGGCGACACCGTGCTGGCGACCTTGTTCAGCACCGGCGAGCTCGTCGCGATCGATCGCTCGACGGGCGCGCTCGAGGTCGTGTTGAACGGGCTCACCCGGCCGCACTCGATTCGCCGCCGGGCCGAGGGCGGCTACATCCTCAGCGACACCGAGGCCCGACGGGTGCTGTTGCTCGACGACAGCTTCGCGGTCGTGGCCGAGCTGGCCGTCGACGCGCCGTGGATCCAAGACGCGGTCCTCGCTGGCGAGCGGCTGTTGGTCGTCGCCAACCGGCGCATCGTCATGGGTGCGTTCGACGACACAGCCAACGGGGGCGACGCCAACGGGGGTGACAACAGCGTCGTCGAGCTGCGTGATGGCGTCGCTGCCCGCCGGCTCGGGTTCGGGCCCGACAACCGGATCTACATGGTCGAGCCGCTGACCGGCGCTCAGGCGACGCGGCTCGAGCCCAACTTCCGTGATACGCTCGCGCTCGATTGGTTGGACTGGTGGCAGGCATGACCGCGCGGATCGGGCAGCGCTTCGACGTCCGCGCGCTCGTGGCCGAGCTCGACGGCCTCGACTTCGCCGAGTGGCAGCCCTATCCGCGCGCGGTCCTGGGCGAGCAAGCGCTGCCGCTGATCTGCGTCGGCGGTGCGGCGAACTTCGACTTCCCGCTCGCGGGCCCGCTCGCACAGCACATCGACCTCGACCTGGTGCCGGCGCTGCGCCGGGCGCTGGCGGCCCTGGCCTGCGACGGCGCGCTCGGTCGCTGTCGGCTGAGCTGCACCCGCGCGGGCGCGGTGGTCTCGGCCAGCGAGCCGTGGTCGCACCATGGCTCGCGCTACACCACGTGGTGCCTGGTGCTCGTCTGTGATGGGGTCGAGCTGCACGACGCAGTCGGCTCGCCCGGCGTCCCGCTCGCGGCTGGCGACCTGTGGCAGATCGATGCGGGCCTCGACGGCGCGCAGCTGCGCAACACGGGGTCGCGCGACTGCGTGTTGCTGGTGGTCGAGCGCCGCAGCCCTGCCCGCCCACCGAGCTCCCCGAGCGAGCTGTGGGTTGATCACGCGGATGCCTTGCCCGTCGAGGGGTACCGGTTCGAGGTCCTCGAGCCCGAGCAATTCGAGGCCGCAGCCCAGGCGATCGTCGCCGCGCCCACGCTCGAGGTCCGCGACCCCGACAGCTTGCGCGTGGGCGTGACCGACATCGCCCGACGCTGGCGCGCGAGCTTCCAGCGCCACGGTCACAGCAGCTCCGGCGAGCTCGCCTACCGCGATCTGCTGCTCGAGTTTCGCGACCGCGTGCTCGTCAAGCTGCCGCCGGACGCCCGCCGCTCGGCGCTGTGTATTGCGACCTCGCTCGACTTTGGGCCCCGGCCGCCCGCGCAGCCGCGTCGCCCTCAGCGGCGCGCGCGGGCGAGCGCCAGCGGGCCTGAAAGTACGCCACGGTTCGACCGCCCGCTGATCGTCGTGTCCGCGCCGCGGTCCGGGAGCACGCTGCTGTTCGATCTGCTCGCGCGGCTGCCCGAAGTCTGGACGATCGGCGGCGAGAGCCACGAGATCATCCGGGGGATCCCCGAGCTGCACCCCGCTGCCCACGGCTACATCTCCGATCGCCTCCGCGCGGACGCGGCCACGCCCGAGATCGCGGCGGCCCTGCACCAGGGGTTCGCGCGGCGCCTCGTCGATCACCAGGGCCAGGCGTACACGCAGCTCGAGCCCGAGGCCCGACCGGCGTCGCTTCGCTTGGTCGAGAAGACCCCGGCCAACGCCCTGCGCATCCCGTTCTTGCGGGCCTGCTTCCCCGACGCCCGCTTCGTTCACCTGGTCCGCGAACCCGAGCCCACTGTCAGCAGCCTCGTCGAGGGTTGGCGCTCGCGTCGATTCGTCGCGTACCGCGATCTGCCGGGCTGGCCCCACCGCGACTGGAGCTTCTTGCTGCCACCTGGCTGGCGCGAGCTGGCCGAGCGGCCCGTGATCGAGATCGCCGCCTACCAGTGGCGCGTCGCCAACCAGACGATCCTCGCCGACCTCGAGCAGGTCCCGCCGGATCAGCAGCTGCGCCTGCGCTACGCCGAGCTCGTCCATGACCCACGCGAGGTGCTGGCCAGGGTCGCGCGCTTCGCCGAGCTCGAGCTCGATCTCGCCCTCGATGCCGAGCTGCAGCGGCGCGCGCCCCCGCTCACGCAAGTCACGATCTCCCCGCCTCGCGCCGACAAGTGGCGCCGCCACGAGCACGAGCTCGCGTCGCTGGCGGCAGCCTTCGATCTCGGGCGCGATCTCGGGTTCGATCGGGGCGCGCCGCTCGAGCTCAACCCCAACGCCGAGGTCCGCCGATGAGCGACGACCCGCGCCAGCACCGGTATCTCGCCGCGCTCGCCGAGCGCTACACCCAGCGCACCCGCGGCTCCCAGCTGACCCGCGAGGCGGCCTGGCCCGCGCTCGCCGACGGCCGGATGTCGCAGGGCTACTTCTCGACAGCCCCCGAGCCGGCCCGCGAACGCTGGCGGGCAACCAAGCAGCTGCGGCACTCGATCGTCGCCACGCGCAGCCAGGGCCCGCTCGTCTGGGACATCGACGGCAACGAGTACATCGATTTTTGCCTCGGCTTTGGTGTTCACTTGTTCGGCCACCGGCCCGCCTTCATCGAGGACGCGCTGCGGGCCCAGCTCGAGCGTGGCTTGCCGATCGGGTTTGAGAACCCGCTCACGAATCGAGTCGCGGCCAACATCGCGCGGCTGACGGGGTCCGAGCGTGTCGGGTTTTGCAACACTGGTGCCGAGGCGGTGATGGGCGCGCTGCGCCTGGCTCGGGCCGCGACCGGGCGCGATCGGATCGCCGTGTTCGCCGGCGCCTACCATGGCGGACACGACTCGGTGCTCCCGCTCGGCCAAACCCGCGGGGTCTCGGCCAACCAGCGGGCGGACACGCTCGTGCTCGAGTACGGCGACGCCCGCAGCCTGGCTCAGATCGACGCCCACGCCGACCAGCTCGCCGCCGTGCTCGTCGAGCCGGTCCAGGCCAGCAACCCGGGCCTGCAGCCGGCCGAGTTCCTCCACGAGCTGCGCGAGCTGACCTCGGCGCACGACATCGCGCTGATCTTCGACGACGTCCTGCTCGGCTTTCGGATCCACGCGGGCGGCAGTCAGGCCCACTTCGACATCCGGGCCGACATCGCCACCTTCGGCAAGATCGTCGGGGGTGGGCTGCCGATCGGCGTCGTCGCCGGCTCGGCCCGCTACCTCGACGCCCTCGACGGCGGCCGCTGGTCTGCCCACGACAGCAGCCAGCCCGGTGGCGACAAGATCTGGCTGGCCGGGACTTTCAGCAAGAACCCAATGACGATGGCGGCGGCCCACGCGGTGACCGAGCAGCTCCTGGCCGCCGGCCCCGAGCTCCAGCTCGGCCTCAACGACGCGACAGCGCGCTTGTGTGATCGCACCAACACCTGGCTGCGCAACCATTCACTGCCCGTCGAGCTGGTCCGCTGTGGCTCCCTGTTTCGCCTGTGTGCCCCCCCACAGCTGTGGCCGGTCATGGCCGAGCTGCGCATGCGTGGGGTGTTTGCGTTCGACGGTATGGTCTTCTTTGTGTCCACGGCCCACAGCGAGACCCAACTGCAACAATTCGAGGCTGCACTTCAGAGCAGCCTCCTCGCCTTGCGCGATGGTGGGTTCACGACCTGAACCCAGCATCTCGTGAGCTCTCACGACCCTCAGTCGGCGCGCCAAGCCGCGCCTGTGTTAGTCTCTCTCACTCGAAAAGGACCTGGTCGATGATCACTGATTCGAATTCCGCTCCCACCTCGCAAGTCACTGTCGATCCGGCCGCGCGCCTCGATCTCGCCAACCTCTCGGTCCAGCGCAACGTCTACTGGGCGATGGGCGCGGGCGTTCTGCCCCTGCCGCTCTTCGACCTCGTTGCGATCACCGGTGTGCAGCTCAAGATGCTGCGCGAGCTCTCCAAGATCTACGACGTCGCGTTCAAGGAAGGCGTGGCCAAGAAGGCCGTGACCTCGCTGCTCGTCGGGATCGGCGGCGTCGGGATCGGCGGCGTCATCGGGTTGAGCATGTTCAAGTTTGTCCCCTTCGTCGGCCCGGCGCTCGGCGTCGTCAGCGTCCCCGTGGTCTCGGGCATGCTGACCCACGCGGTTGGCCGCACCTTCGTCATGCACTTCGAAGCTGGCGGGACCTTGCTCGACTTCGACGCCAAGAAAATGCGCGCCTACTTCAAAGAGGAGTACGGCAACGCCAAGGACGTGGTCGAGAACATGCAAAAACCCAAGGGCGCGACCCAGTCGGCCTGAGCCACCTTGGAGATCGGGCCCTTCCTCCACGTCGGGCTGGTCATCTTGACCATCCTGGTCGTGGCGCTCGCGGGCAGCACGAGGCGACTTGGCTTCGGGCTGACGCTGCTGTTGTCAATTGTGCTGACCCCGATCGGCGGCTTCATCGTAACGATGCTGTCGGGGGCGCGCCAGCGCAAGCCCAAGCGCAAGCCCAAACCCAAGCGGCGCTGGTCGTGGTTCAGGCGCGCGCCAGCAGCCGAGGCCAACCAAACCCAGCGTGAGCCGATCACTAACCAGGCGGCGGCGCCGCCCAACCAGACGACAGGGCTCGAGGTTGGCTGAGTACGACAACACTGGAGATCAGGAGGACGACGAGTTCGAACCTCTGACCTGGCGCGACCGGACCTACAACTGGTTTCAGCGGGTCAGCTTCCTGGTCTACTCGATCATCATCGTGGTCTTGCTGGCGCTCGGCATGCTCTGGCCCCGGGTGTTCATCGTCGTCGAGTCCGGTCACCACGCCGTCAAGTACGAGCCGCTCGGCGGCGGCACGGTCACCAACCCCGAGCACCTCTACGGCGAGGGCATCCACGTGATCGTCCCGTGGGACTCGCTGTACATCTACGAGACCCGGCTGCAGCAGCGCTTCTTGGAGTTCAACATGCTGAGCGACGAGGGCCTCAGCCTCGAAATCGTGATCTCGGTCCGCTACCGGCCCGAGCGCGACATGCTCGGCTTCCTCCACCAGGACATTGGAACCGAGTACTACGAGCGCCTGATCCGGCCGCAACTCGAGGCCCACGTCCGCGAGACCCTGGGCCACCGCCCGGCGCACGAGATCTACTCGAGCGCCGGAGACCTCGTCCAGGAGCTCAACCACGTCACGACGCTCACGCGCATCGGCGACGCCACGAAGCCCTACGTCATCGTCCAGGAGGTCAAGCTCGTCAACGTCGACCTGCCCGACATCGTCGATCAGGCGATCGCCGATCGCTACCGGCAAGAGCAGCTTCGGCTCGAGTACGACGACCGGCTGTTGCGCGAAGAGAAGGAGGCCGAGCGCAAGCGGATCGAGGCCAAGGGCATCGCCGACTACAACGACATCATCGGCCCCGACTCGCTGCGCTGGCGTGACATCGAGGCAGTCAAGGCGCTCGCGGAGTCCCCGAACGCCAAGATCATCATGCTCGGCGGCGGCGGCACGAGTCAGGATGGGCAGCCGCCGCTGATGTTCAGCCTCAGCACCGCACCCGAGCAGGACCAGACACCCGTCGTCGTTCAGCCCAATTCGGCCACCCCTGCGCCCTGATGGTTCCTGAGCGCTGCTGATCGATCCCGAGCGTTGGGTTGCGAGTCAATCCTGCATGCCCTCGCGCGAGTGGCCTGAGCTCAGGACCGTGCCCAATGCCGAGACCAGGGCCGAGCTCGGCTGGCGAGGATCCGCGACGATCACCGCCAGCAAGGCCACCAGTCGATCGGCGATCGCCCGGATCGTGGTCGGCTCGAACAGGTCCGTCGCGTAGCGCAAGAACCCGCGCAACCCCGCCTCGTCGTGGGTCAATGAGGCCGTCAGCTCGAATCGGCTGAGCTCCTCGACCTCGGGCTGGGGCAGCGGCTCGACGGAGATCGCGGCACCGAGCGTGGACTCGAACGGGCTGCCCTGATGGAACATCAAGGTGCTCTGGACCAGCGGGATCCCCACGCCGTCGTCGTGACCGAGGGCCTCGAGGATCGCGTCGAACGGCGCGGCCTGATCCGCGACGGCCTCGTGGCTGCCCCGGCGGACCCGGGCGAGGAGCTCGACGAAGCTGGGGTCGCCCGACAGATCGGTGCGCACGGCCAGCGGGTTGATGAAGCAGCCGATCAGCGCCTCCACGTCAGGGTGCGCCCGGTTGGCGCTCATGGTGCCGACCACGACATCCTGGGCGCCGCACAGATCCCCGAGCAGCAGCTGCCATGCGGCGAGCAGGACCACGAACATGGTCGTGCCCTGGGCCTCGGCGAGCTGCTCGAGCGCGCGCGCATGCTCGACCGGACAGCGCAGCCGCACGAGCGCCCCACGGTCGCTGCTGGGCTCGGGCCGAGCGTGATCGATCGGCAGCGCCAGACGCGGGGCATCGCGCAGACGCTCGCGCCCACGCGCGATCGCGGCCGCGTGGGCGCCGGTGCGCAGCGCTCGATCCTGGGCCCGCGCGAACCTGACGAAGCTCGTCGGCAACGGCTCCAGCTCGATCGCTCCTGCGCCTTGGGCCTGCTGATACAGCGCCCCGAGCTCGTCCATGAGGACGCGCAGCGACCAGCCGTCGCACACGATGTGCTCGACCTCGATGATCAGCGCGAGCTCTTCGGCGGCGAGGGTCACCAGCTCGATGCGCGCGAGCGGGACTGCGTCGGCGAACGGGCGGGTGAGCGCCACCTCCAGGCGCTCGGCGAGCGCACGCTCGCGGCCGGCCCGATCGAGATGCGTGAGATCGCTGTGGACCGGGACGACCCGCTCGGCGGCCACGACCCGCTGCCGCGGCTCGCCGTCGACCAGCTCGAGGACCGTGCGCAGGCTGGCTTGGCGCGCGACGAGGGACCCCAGGGCGGTCAGCAGCGCCGCGTGATCGAGGGGTCCGAGCAGCCGCAGGCCAAGCACCATGTTGTAGCTCCCGGTCCAGCTCGGTCGCTGCATCAGCCGCCAGATCCGCCGCTGGTTCGGCGACAAGACCCCCGCGCTCGCGGGGTCGCCCGGCGACTCGTCCGGCTCGTCGCGGACCTGGGCCCAGACCGCGACCTTCGCGAGCTCGACGAGGATCGGATGCGCGAACACCTGCTGGGCCGAGATCGTCAAGCCGCGCGCGCTGGCCCGGCTGATCACCCGCATGACCGCGAGCGAGTCGCCGCCGATCTGAAAGAAGTCGTCGTCGGCACCCACGCGCGCTCGCCCGAGCACGCTCGCCCAGATCTCGGCGAGCGCGAGCTCGACGGGGCCGCGCGGCGCCACGTAGGTCCGCTCGGGTCGCGCGTGCTGAGCCGCCAGCTCGACGAGCGCGCGGCGATCGAGCTTGTCGTTGGGGGTCCGCGGCAGCGCAGGCAGGGCCACGATGAGCGCCGGCAGCATGGCCGCAGACAGCTGCTCACGCAGCCCCACGGCGATCTCACCGGTGTCCGCGGGCGCGCCCGCGTCGACGGTCACGAACGCCACCAGCGCGCGCGCTTGCTCGCCACGCAAGCTCGCCAGCACCACCGCGGCCTCGACCACGCCCGGCGCGCGCTCGACCGCCGCCTCAATCTCACCGATCTCGATGCGCTGGCCTCGGATCTTGATCTGGGCGTCGGTGCGACCGAGGAACTCGAGGGTCCCATCCGCCAACCACCGGCAGCGATCCCCGGTCTGGTACATGCGGGCCCCGACGCCGCCCGAGGGGTCGGGCACGAAGCGCTCGGCGGTGAGCCCAGGGTGGCCCAGGTAGCCGCGCGCGAGCCCGATTCCCGCGATGTAGAGCTGACCGGGGACGCCGATCGGCACGGGCGACAGGCCAGCGTCGAGCACGTGCAGCTGGGTGTTGGCGATCGGCCGCCCGATCGGGGGCGGCCTGTGCGAGTCCGTGCTCGGCTCGAGCGAGCACCAGGCCGAGGTGACCGTCGTCTCCGTCGGGCCGTAGATGTTGAGCATGCGGCAGCGCGAGGCCCAACGATCGGCGAGCGCACGCGAGCACGCCTCACCCGCGACACCCAAGCACAGCCTCACTGCGTGCGCGGGCCGACGCGCAAACACTGCATCGGGGTCGACGGTCGCCAGCGCGCTCGGGGTCAGCGTGGCGACGTCGACGGTCGCCAGCTGCTCGGCGATGCACACCGGCGACAACCGCTGGGCCGACGTCAACATGACGAGGGTCGCCCCTGAACTCAGCGTGCTCCACAGCTCGTGGACCATGCCGTCGAAGGACACCGAGACAAACGCCATCGCCCGGCGGCCAGGCGCGTAGCCCTGCTCGCGCGCGGTGGCCTCGACGAGGTTGCCGAGGCCCGCGTGCGCGACGGCGACCGCCTTGGGCCGGCCCGTCGAGCCCGAGGTGAAGATCGCGTAGGCGAGGTTCTCGGGCGCCACGACCACGTCTGGCGCGACGATCGGCCAGTCGCCGTGCTGCTCGTCGAGGTCGACGTGGGCGCCCACGTTTGTCCACGCGGGCGCGTCGACGCTGCGGGTCAGCAGCGCCGCGAGCTCGGCGTCCTCGATCATCGCCCGCAGTCGCTGCGCCGGGTACTCCGGATCCAGGGGCACGTAGGCGGCACCCGCCGCGAGCACGGCGAGCACGGCGACGACGAGCTCGCAGGAGCGGTCGAGCAGGACACCGACGCGATCCTCCGGCCCGATCCCCGCGGCTCGCAGCGCGTGCGCGAGCCGATGAGCGCGGGCACACAGCTCGGCGTAGCTGAGCGCCTGCCCACCACACTCGACGGCGATCGCGTGGCCGGATCGCGCCGCCTGGTCCGCGACCCGCTCGTGCACGAGGCGATCGCTGGCGAGCGCGCGCGCGCTGTCGTTCCACGCCCGCAGCTGGGCGAGCTCACGGGTGTCGAGCAGCGCGATGGACTCGACGCTCACTCGCGGGTCCTCGACGACCGCCGCGAGCAGGCGCTCGAATTGATCCCAGACCCGCGCGATGGTCTCCGGCGCGAACAGATCAGCGCGGTACTCGAGCACCGCCTCGAGGCCGCCGGCCCGCGGCGTCAGGCCCAAGGTCAGCTCGAAGGCCGCCCCGTCGCGGCCGACCCCCACCAGCTCCCGGGCTTCGAGGCCAGGCAAGCCGAGCTGCTGGGTCGCCGCCTCGTCGAGCGCCAACATGGTCTGGACCAGGGGCGCGCGACCGGCCTCCCGATCGAGCTCGAGCGCCGCCACGACCCGATCGAAGGGCGCCCGCCCGTGCTCGAGGCCAGCGCTGAGCGTGGCCCGCACCCGCGCGAGCAGCTCGAGGAAGCTCGGCGCGCCCCCGAGGTCGCAGCGCAGCGCGAGCGTGTTGACGAACAGGCCGATCAAGCCCGCCGCGTCGGCGTGCTCGCGGTTGGACACCGGGATCCCCACGACGATCTCCTGCTGACCGTCGTAGCGACCCAGGAGCGCCGCCCAGGCCGCGAGCAGGACCATGAAGGGAGTGGCCCCGTTGGCCTGTGCGAGCGCCTGGAGGGCCGTGTAGCGCGGCTCCGAGAGCCGCCCAAAGTGCTGGCCGCCGCGAGCCGCCACGTGTGCCGAGCGCGGGGCGTCGGTTGGCATGCTCAGCACTGGCGCGTCGGCGAGCTGGGCCCGCCAGTAGTCGAGATCCCGATCGAGCGCTGGGCCGACATAGCGCGCGCGCTCCCACGCGACGTAGTCGCTGAACTGGATCGGCAAGGGCGGGAGCGTGGGCAGCTCGCCCCGAACGAAGGCCGCGTACCCAGCCCCGAGCTCGCGGTGCAGCACCTCGATCGACGCGCCGTCCACCACGATGTGGTGGATGACGATGACCAGCACGTGGGCGCGCGCGCCGTCGGTGATCAGATGCACGCGGATCAGGGGCCCGCGCTCGAGGTCGAAGGGCTGACTGATCCGGGCACGCAGGCGCTCGGCGATCACCTGGCTGTCACTGAAGCACGCCGGCTCGATCACCTCGACGTCGAGGTGATCGTGGAGCTTGGCGGCGTCCGGCTCGGCGATCCGCAGCACGACCGCGCCCTCGTGCTCGACGAAGCTGGTCCGCAGCGACTCATGCCGCTCGACCAGCCACCGCAGCGTCGCCGCGAGGGCACCGCGATCGAGCTGTCCGTCGAGTCGGTGCGCGCTGAACACGTTGTAGGCCGCGTCGTCGGGCTGGAGGCGCGCGGTGATCCACAGCCGCGCCTGCGAGGACGACAGCGGCACGGGCACGTCACGCGGCGCGCGTGGGATCGCCTCGTGTGTCGCGCTGGGCCCGACGCCGGTCGAGAGCTTCGCCGCGAGCCCGGCGATCGTCGGCGCTGCGAAGATCTCGCGGACCGGCAGCTCGACGCCGAGCGTCAGCTGGACCTGCGTGCTGAGCCGCGCCATCAGCAGCGAGTGGCCCCCGAGTTCGAAAAAATTGTCGTGGACACCGATGTCGTCGAGCCCCAGCAGCTGCGACCACAGGCCCGCCAGCGCGGCTTCGGTCGGCGTCCGGGGGGCGACGCCGGCTGCTCGCGCCCCGCGATCCAGGCGTGGCTCCGGCAGCGCGCGGCGATCGATCTTTCCGCTCGCCGTCGTTGGCAGCGCGTCGAGCTGCATGAACGACGCCGGCACCATGTAGCTCGGCAAGCGCTCGGTCAGCGCCGCCCGCAGCTGCGCCATCTCGAGATCACCAGCACCCCCGCCAACCACATAGGCGACCAGCTGCGTCGCCCCCTCGGCGGTTCGCCGGGCCTCGACCACGCACTGCCGCACCTGCGCCTGCTCGAGCAGCGCTGCTTCGATCTCGCCCAGCTCGACCCGAAACCCGCGAACCTGGACCTGACGATCGACCCGCCCCAGGTACTCGAGCACGCCGTCGCGCCGCCACCGGCACTGGTCCCCCGTGCGATAGATTCGCGCGCCCGAGCGGCCGAACGGATCCGGCACGAAGCGCGCCGCCGTCACGCCCGGCCGACCCACGTAGCCCCGGGCCAGCGCCACGCCGCCGATGTACAGCTCACCGCGGGCGCCGATCGGCACACGCCGCAGATGTTGATCCAACACGTGCAGCTGGGTGTTGGCGCTCGGCCGCCCGATCGGCAGGTTGTCCGCGTCCGGGTCCAGCTCGCGCGCCTCCCAGTACGCGACCGACACCGTCGCCTCCGTCGGCCCGTAGGCGTTCACGATGCGCCGCCCGCCGCCGCCCGCCGCGAGGAAGCGCCGCGCGTCCGCGACCGGGCACGCCTCCCCACCCACGATCGCCACCCGCAGCGCGGGCAGCTCGCTCGGATCCACAAATGGCAGCAGCGCTGGCGGGATGTCGATGATCTCGACCGCCTCGGCCCGCAGGAGCTCGACCAGCGCGTCGGGAGACCCCCGCTCATGGGCGCTCGCCAAGACCACGCGCGCGCCGATCGACAGCGGCACGAACAGCTGCGAGACCGACGCGTCGAACGAGAACGACGCGAACTGCAAGAACGGTGTCCCCGCCGTCAGCTCGAACCGGCGCAGCTCGTCCGCGATCAGGTTGACGACCCCGCGGTGCGCGAGCGCGACACCCTTGGGCTGGCCCGTCGAGCCCGACGTGTAGATCACATACGCGAGGTTGTCCGGGCTCGTCCGCTGCTCGGGCGAGCTGACGGGCATGCCCGCGAGCGCGTCGCCCAGGCTGTCGAGGTCGAGCCGGTTGGTCCCCTCGGGCCACTCGAGCGTCACCGTCGAGTCGCTCAGCAACACCCGCAGCCCAGCGTCGCGGGCCATGAACTGCAGCCGGTTGTCTGGGTAGCTGGGATCCAGCGGCACGTACGCCGCTCCGGCGCTCAGCACCGCCAGCATCGCAACCGCAAAGTCGACCGAGCGCTGCAGGCAGATCCCGACCCGATCCTCCGGGCCCACGCCCAGCTCGCGCAGGTGATGCGCCAACCGATAGGCCCGCGCAGCCAGCCCGGCGTAGGTCAGCGATGTCCCCTCGAACACCACAGCGACCGCGTCCGGCGTCCGCCGGACTTGCTCCGCGAACAGCTCGTGGATGCACAGGTGATCCCGATTGCTCCGCGCCGTGTCGTTCCACGCCAGCAACAGCTCGCGCTCCGCCGCCGTCAGCATCGGCAGCGCGCTCAGCCGAACCGAGGGATCCGCCCCCATGCCCGTCAGCACCTGGCCCAGGTGCGCCGTCAGCCGCTCGACCGTCTCGCGCTCGAACAAGTCCGCCGCGTACTCCAGCCCGCCGCGCAGCCCCCCAGGTGTCGACGCCAGGCTCAGCGTCAGGTCGAACTTGGCGATCTCGCTGTCGAGCTCGAGCGTCGCGAGCTCGACAGGCCCGAGCGTCACCGCCTCGGGTGGCGCGTCATCGAGGGCCAGCATGACCTGAAACACCGGCGTCCGACTGGTGTCGCGCGCGACCGCCAGCGCGTCCACGACACGCTCGAACGGCGCGTCCTGGTTCGCGTAGGCGTCGAGCATTGTCTGTCGCACTCGGCTCACCAACTCTTGCGTCGTCGGGTCTCCCTCGAGCGTCACCCGCAGCGCCAGCGTGTTCACGAACAAGCCGACCACGCCCTCGAACTCAGCCCGGTTGCGGTTTGCGATCGGGCTGCCCACGACGATGTCCTGTTGCTGGGCCCAGCGACCCAGCACCACCGCGAACCCAGCGAGCAGCACCATGAACGGCGTGGCCCCAGCCCGCCGGGCGAGGGCCTCGATCCCAGCGCTCAACTCGACGTCGAACCCGACCGGCACCGTGCCGGGCCGGCTCGCTCGCATCGTTGGTCGCGGGTGGTCCGTCGGGAGCTCCAGCATCTCCGCGTCCGCCAGCGTCGCCTTCCAGTACTCGAGCTGCCGCGCGAGCGCCCCCGCTTCGAGCCAGGCCCGCTGCCACACGGCAAAGTCGGCGTAGTCGATGCGCGCCGCAGGCAAGCTCGGCGCCCCGCCGCCAGCGTACGCGCTGTAGGCATGGCTCAGCTCGCGCAGCAACACGCCCGTCGACCAGCCGTCGAACGCGACGTGGTGCACGTTGAGCAACAGCACGTGCGACCCCTCGTCGCGTCGCCACAGCTGCACACGCAGCAGCGGACCTTCGGCCAGATCGAAGCCCCCGACCGCGGCCTCGCGGACCCGCGCCAGCAACGTCGCGTCGTCGGCCACCTGCTCCGGCACCAGCGTCAGCGTGTGGGCGGTGGCGATCCGCTGGTATGCCCCATCCGCGTCGCTCGGCAGGCTCGTGCGCAGGGCCTCATGCCGGGCCACCAACCACGTCAGCGCCGACGCCAACGCCTCGACATCCAGCGGCCCGGTCAGCCGCAGCGCCAGCGGAATGTTGTACTCCGACGTGCCCGGCCGCAGCTGATCGAGGAACAACATGCGCGCTTGTGCATGCGACAGCGGCAGTCGCTGCCCTCGCGGCGCACGCTCGATCGGCCGGCGCTGTGCGAGCTGTTCGCCATCTGTATCGGCCCTTGCGTCCTCCACCAAACGCGCCAGCTCGGCCACCGTCGTCGCCTCGAACAGCGCGCGCAACGGCATCTCCACCCCGAGCGTCGAGACCATCCGGCTGGCGACCGTCGTCGCGCGCAGCGAGTTGCCCCCGAGCTCGAAAAAATCATCGTGGATCCCCACGTCGTCGAGCGCCAGCGCCTCGGACCAGATGCTCGCCAGCGCGGTCTCGGTCGGCGTCCGCGGGGCCACAAAACCACCCGACAGCGCCGCGCGATCCAGCTCGGGCGGGGGCAGTGCCTTGTGATCGATCTTCCCGTTCGGCGTCGACGGCAGCGCCTCCAGCCACACAAACGCCGACGGCACCATGTAGTCCGGCGCCGCCGCGCCGACCCACGCCCGGAGCTCCGTCACCGGTGTCCGCTCGCCGACCAGGTACGCGACCAAGCGGGCCTCGTTTGGGTCGTCACGCTGCGCGACCACGACACACTGCCGCACCGCCGGGTGGCCGCCGAGCACCGACTCGACCTCACCCAGCTCGATGCGAAATCCACGGATCTTGACCTGGTGATCCAGACGGCCGAGACACTCCAGGCTGCCGTCTGCTCGCCAGCGACACAGATCCCCGGTCCGATACATGCGACTACCCGGCGGCCCGAACGGATCCGGTACATAGCGCTCGGCTGTCAGCGCTGGCCGGCCCAGGTAGCCACGCGTGACAGCGACCCCCCCGACGTACAGCTCGCCCGGCACGCCGAGCGCTCGTAGACCGTGGTGTTCGTCGTACACGTACATGCTGACGTTTGCCACCGCTGGGCCCACGCTGACCCGCTCGAGATCGGCGCCTAGCGCCGTGCCCGTCATGTAGATCGTCACCTCGGTGGGGCCATACAACGTCCACATCCGGCCGGTGTGGCTGACCATGCGCCGAGCCAACTCGAGCGGCAGCGCCTCCCCGCCGCTCAGCGCCAGCAGCGACGGCGCGCCGGTCCAACCGGCGTCGAACATGCGCTGCCAGCCGCTCGGGGTCGCCTGCATGATCGTCACATGCTCGCGCTCGAGCAGCCGCGCGAGCGCGACGCAATCTTGGACCGTCTCGGCGCTCGCGACCACCGCCGTCACCCCGGCGACGAGCGAGCCAAGCAGCTCGAGCACCGAAGTATCGAAGCTCGGCGAGGCCACCGTCACCCACCGATCACCCGGGCCGTAGCCAAGCTTGTCCTGCAGCGCCGCGAACAAATTCACGACCGCCCGATGCGGCACACACACGCCCTTGGGCTGGCCCGTCGAACCCGACGTGTAGATCACGTACGCCGGGTTGTCCGGGTCGATCCGCTGCGCGGGCGCGCCTGCGGGCATGCCCGCCAGCACCTCGTCCAGCGTGTCGAGGTCGAGCCGACTCGTCCCCTGCGGCCACTCGAGCGCGACCCTCGAGTCGCTCAACAACACCCGCAGCCCAGCGTCGTTCACCATGAACTGCAGCCGGGTGTCCGGGTAGCTCGGATCGAGTGGCACGTACGCCGCGCCGGCGCTCAGCACCCCCAATAGCGCGACCACGAGCTCCACCGAGCGCTCGAGACAGATCCCCACCCGATCCTCCGGCCCCACCCCGAGCGCGCGCAGGTGATGCGCCAGACGATTCACCCGCGCAGCCAGCCCGGCGAAGCTCAGCGATGTCCCCTCGAACACCAGCGCCACCGCGTCCGGCGTCCGCCGGACTTGCGCCGCGAACAGCTCGTGAATGCACAGCTCATCCCGATCGACCCGCGCGGTCTCGCTCCACGCCAGCAACAGCTCGCGCTCCGCCGCCGTCAGCATCGGCAGCGCGCTCAGCCGAACCGAGGGTTCCGCCACCATGCCCGCCAGCACCTGGCGCAGATGGCCCGTCAGCCGCTCGACCGTCTCGCGCTCGAACAACTCCGCCGCGAACTCCAGCGACGCCCGATAGCCCGCCGCGCCGCGGACCAACGTCAAGCCGAGATCGAACTTGTTGGTGCCCTCGACCTCGCCGCCGACCGACTCGCCGACCTGCGAGAGCTTCGCACCCGCGAACTGCTCGCTAAACCACGACGCCTGCTCGAGCACCAACGCCACCCGCAGCAGTGGCGTGTCCCCCACCTCGCCGCGGGGCAGACCCGGCAGCGCGCCGAGGATCTCGTCGAGGGGCAGATCCGCGTGGCCGAGCGCGCCGTAGATCGACTGGCCCACCGCTTTGATGTTCGCCGCGAGCGAGCCCGCTCGCTCGAGCACGCAGCGGACCGGCAAGGTCTCGACGAACAGACCGATCGTGTGCTCGGCGTGCTTGACCGTGCGACCGCTGCTGATCACCCCGATCACCACGTCGCGCTGGCGGCTGTAGCGGTGCATGACGATCGCCCAGCTGGTCAGCAGGACCACGAAGGGCGTCACTCCGAGCCCCCGCGCGAGCGCGTCGATCTGGTCGGACAGCGCGGCCGCGAGCGCGAAGCTGACCTGGCCGCCACCTGGTTCGCGCCGCCCGGGCGGGTGATCCGTGGGTAGGTCGAGGGGCTCGGCGCCGTCGAGGTAGGCCGCCCACCAGCGCCGATGTTCGTCCGCCGCCCGAGGCTCCAGGCGCCGCGCCGCGATCAGCTCCGGGTACGACGGCGCGGCCGGCAGCCGCAGCGCGGGCGTCGAGTACAGCGCCTCGAGCTCGTGCATGAATCGGCCGAACGACCAGCCATCCGTGCCGATGTGATGCCACACGATCAGCAAGGCGCTCGAGTGCTCGCCCAGCCGCGCCAGCGTCACGCGCAGCAGCGGCGCCGAACCCAGGTCGAAGCACACCGCCGCCCGCTCCTGCACGAGCCGCGCGAACTCGCTGTCGGCGCACACCACCACGTCGACCGGCACGTCGAGCGCGGGCAAGATTTCTTGCTGGGGCCCCTGCGGTCCCTCGACGACGTGCATGCGCAGCTGGCCATGCCGGGCGACCAGCAGATCAACCGCGGTCTGCAGCCGCCGCAGGTCGATCGCCGCCTCGATCTTCGCGGCGAACTGAATGTTGTAGGTCTCGCGTCGCGCGAGCACACGGTCGAGGAAGTAGAGCCGAGCCTGGGCCGGGGACAGCGGATGCAGCGTCGGCTCGTCGCTGCGCGTGGGCGCGACAATGATCGGGTGTTGCGCTCGCCGCTCGCTCGCCGCCAGCACCAGCTCGACGAGGTCGCCGGGGACCGGCGACTTCAGGACCACGCTCGTGTCGAGCTCGACCTCGAACACATCCTCGAGTCGAACGATGAGCTGGACGAGCGCCACCGAGTCGAGGCCCAACTCGAGCAACGACGCCTCGGCCGAGACCGGCTCGTCGCCAGGCGCGTCCAGCACCTCGCCGATGATCTGCTGGACGCCCGCCAGCACGTGCGCGCGGCGTTGCGCTTCGGGGATGTCGGCGAGCGCGATGATCGGCGTGGGCCCACCGTCTCGTTGATCGCCGCGCGGTGCGTCCCACCGATGCAGCGTTGGCAGGGCCCCGTCGAGCAGCAGCTGCCGCATCGCGCCGCGCTGCAGCTTTCCGCTGGTGGTCTTGCGCACTGTATTGGGCGGACACAACACGATCACGCGCGGCCGCAGCCCGTGCGCGGCGATCCGCCCGAGGATCCGCTCGAACACTGGCTCGGGATCGGACAGGCGATCGAGCCGGACCTCGGCGAGGATCGCCAGCGCTTCACCCTGTTCCGTGGGCACGCCCACGGCGACGGCGAGCCCAGGTCGAAGCGCGTCGTGAGCATCGAGCAGCGAGGCCTCGAGATCCTGCGGGTGATGGTTGAGCCCACGGATGATGATGAGATCCTTGCGCCGACCGGTGACGTAGATCCGACGATCCCGGACAAACCCGAGGTCGCCGGTCCGCAGCCACGGGCCCGAGCCCTCGCCATGGATCTGCGCCCCGAAGGTCGCAGCCGACGCCTCGCCGAGGCCGCCGTCGCGGTCAAAATACCCGGCCCCGACCGAGGGACCGCGGACCCACAGCTCCCCGATCTCGTCCGCCGCCACCGGACTGCAGGTTTGCGGATCGATCGCCCGCACCTGCGTGCGCTCGCTGGCCACGCCACAGCTGGCGACCGCCAGCCCCTGGGCCTCGCCAACGACCACCTGCACACGCCCCCGCTGCAGCGCCGCCGGGTCGAGCTCCAAGAAGCGCATCCGGTCGCCGACCTGCTCCGCGCTGACCAGCGCCGTCGCCTCGGCCATGCCCAGCGCATGTGAGAAGGCCTCGGCGGCAAATCCGAACGGCGCATAGGTGGCCAAGAATCGTGTCTCCGTCGCGCGACGGATCGGCTCGGCGCCGTTGAGCGCCATCTGCCAGGTGCGCAGGTCGAGACCCTCGCGCTCGGCGGCCGAGGTCTTGGTCACCGCGAGGTCGTACGCAGCGTTGGGCGCGACGCTGTGGGTCCCCCGATAGCGAGAGATCGCTCGCAGCCAGCGAATTGGCCTGCGCAGGAACTCGTCCGCCCCGAGCGACACACAGCGCGCCCCACCAAACACCGGGATCATCACGGCATAGGAGAGCCCCATATCGTGAAAGGGAGGGACCCAACACACCATCGTCGAGCCCTCGCGGATTGCGTACACATCATCGTTCTCGACACAATTCCAGTAGAGGTTGGCATGCGACACCATCACCCCTTTGGGGTCGGAGGTCGAGCCCGATGTGTACTGCAGATAGGCCAACGACGCGGGCTTGATGGGACCCGGCGTGAACCCGACAGGTGGCAGCTGATCCGTAGCGAGCTGCTCGAGCCCGCTCACGAGCTCAGCCATCTCGGACACCGTCAGCACGATCCGCGGCGCTGCGGCGTCAACGATCGCTCGCAGCCGCTGCGCCGCTCGGCCGCCCTGGCTCGGGGCCTCGCCCGCGGCTGGAGCCGCGACGACCCCGGCCAGCAAGCAACCAAACAACGCCGGCGCAAACTCGAGCCCGGGCGGGTACACCAGCAACGCCCGCTCCCCGCTCAGACCCCGCTCGGACAGCGCCGCCGCGATCGCACACGCCCGCGCCCACAGCTGCGCGAAGGTCATGTGGATCGCCCCGGTCTCGCCCGCGCCGAGGTGGGTGTAGACGATCGCGTCCGGCTGCGACCGCGCCCGTTCGCGCAGGATGTCGACCAGCGTCGTCTCGTCCGGGGACCGCCGCACGGTCGCGGTATCGCCCGGAGGCGTGCTCGCGTGCTCGCGCTCGTCATTGGAGCGGGTGCCGGGCTTGGACGGTTCGTCGGTCGTGGTCATGGCGGTCGCGGCGATCGAGCGGGCCACGTCGTGTGGCATCGCCGAGTCGACATGCTCGCGCTCATGAGTGTAGACGTTTCGCCATGCCGATCCCATTCTCCCGAGCGCGGTTCAGTGACCAAGCCCACGTCAGGCTGGCACAGCGCCAGCCATTGGGTGTCTTACACGCCGAACTCCAGATGACATGAATCATCATGACGACGCATTGCGGCCCAGTACAAATTGCCAGCGGCCTTCCGGCTCTCACCCAAGCGAAACACGATCGCCGACGTCCGGCATCAACACCTCGAAGCTCCGATCATCCAATTCCTCGACCCGCCGACGAATCTCGGGTTTGGCCTCGGCCGCAAAGTGCAGCAACCCGAGCGTCTGCACTCCAGCCTCGCGCCCCAGCGCGATGCACCCCTCCACGTCCCCGTGCTTGCGCTGGCCACCCGGCGTCGCAAAGAAACACTCGTGAACCAGCACATCGACCCCGCTCGCCAGCTCGCGGGTCCCCGGCGTGATCGCCCCGTCCCCCGAGTACATCACGGACCGCAGCCCTGGCGTCTCGACCCGCAGCGCATGGTTCACGATCGAGTGCGCGCTGGCGGCGATCCGCAGCTCCAACGGCCCAAACTCCCCGACCGCCCCCGGCTCGAGCTCCACGAAATTGATCGGGTAGCACTTCGACGCGGCGTAGCTGCCGGGGTAGCCCAACTCCAGCACGACCCCAATCCGCGCTCGCGACCCTGGTCCGCCGAACACCGTCAGCGCTCGCGTGCGTCCGCCCAGCCGCATCCACAGCAACAGCGCAGGCAACCCAAAGCAGTGATCGGCGTGACCGTGGCTGATCCACACGCCATCGAGCAAGTCTACGTCCTGGCTGATCCGCCAAAACGCGTGGGGCACCGCGTACCCACAATCGAGCAGCAGCGTCCGCGGCCCGCGATACAGCAGGCTCGTGTTCGGCAGCGCGGGGTCCAGCGCCTCACCGGTGCCGACAAACACCAACTCGTTCATGGCGCGTGCTTCTTCAGCCGCTTGCGCATCGCATCGGGCAGCTCTTCGCTGTGCAGCGCCCGCGGGGCCAGATCCTCGACCCGCGGATCCCCAATCTCGTCGGTTGCGATCGCAGCCATCACGAGCACGTCCATGGTCGCGTCGGGCCGCAGCGCGGTGACCATGACCTCGTCGAGCATTGACTTGATCAGCTTCTTGTCGCCCTTGGCCCGGTGCAGTCGCAGCGCGCTGGCGGCCAGGGCGGCCGGGTACAGCGGCGCGATCGCGTTGACCCGGTCCAGCGCCGCCGACATGCGCGGGTCACCGGTCGCGGTCGCGAGGACCAGCATGCGCAGCGGCGCGTCGAAGCTCATCGCGTCGATTGCGAGGATCTTCTCGAGCTGATCGAGCTCGAGCGGAATGTCCTTTTGTGCGCGCGCGATCTTGGCGATGCCGACCCACGGATCCAGCGACTCCAACGCGAACGTCGCGGCTTTCTCGTACTGCTGGATCGCCCCCTGGTTGTCACCCTTTTGCTCGAGCACGGCGGCGAGCGTCGTGCGGGTGTGAAAGCCGTCACCGTTCGCAGCGATCAGCTTCTCGAGGATCTCTTTGGCCTGGTCGAGGTTGCCCGCGGCCGCGGTCTCGATCGCCTTCATCAACGACTTCACGCGGGGGTCGTCCTTTTGGTCCTGACTCGGCCGCCAGCCCGAGAGCTTGCGATCGAGCTCGCTGTCGAACCACTTGCTGAATTCGGCCTCGACGGTGAGCAGATCCTTGCCCAGGATCTGCTTGAACAGCTCATCGGTCGACTTGCCGGTCGCGTAGCCCTCGAGCAGCGCGACGATCTTGGGCCGCCCATAGGTCTGACCCAGGTAGCGCATGGCCCAGGCCGCTGTCGCGTAGGCGACCTCCATCATCAGCGGGCTCTCGGCGCGCAAGAACGCGAGCTCGAGCTCCGACAGCTTGCGCAGCTTGTCGTGACGGCGGGCCTCGAACAACAGCTCGGCGCTCTCGCGCGCCCACGAGGGATCCGCGACCTCCGACTCCCACTCCGACAGCCCCTCGGTGAACCACCGCGGCACTCGGCCCTCGCTGAGCTGGATCGCGTAGCTGTGCGCGATCTCGTGCCAGATCACCTGATTGAAATTGTGGGTACCGCTGTACGGCCCGAGCGAGGTGATCACCGGGCCAAAGCAGACCCCGATCGCGCCGAGGCTGGGGACCCCGACCGTGCGGACCGAGAATTCGTCGGGGTCGGCGTAGGCCTCGATGCGCAGCGGGCTGATCTTCACGCCGTAGCCGCTGTCGAGCGCCTTGCGAGCCCGCACGATCGCGGCGCTCAAGCCCGGGGCCAGCATCTCTTGCGACTCCGCGGGCAGCCGCAAGGTCAGATCACCCGAGACGCGCTCGGCGTAGTGGGGCTCGATCCGCTCGCTGTACAGCTGCCGAACGTTGAGCGTGCGATTGTTGTACTTGTCCTTTTTCCAGGCCTTCTCGAGCGCCTCGCGGCCGGCCAGCTCGTCACCCAGGCGCAGCTTCGACAGCCCCAGCGCGCCTTGAATGTACGGATCATCAGGCAGCCGCTTGGCCCCCTCGACCAGCACGGTGTCGGCCTCGGGGTAGAGGTGCAGATACCCGAGCAGATCCGACAGCTTCGAGTAGAACTGCCCGTCACGCGGGTTGAAGGCCAGCGCCGCGTCGCGGGCCTTGGCGTACGCAGGCTTGTCGCGGTCGAAGATCGCCAGCGCAGCCAGGACGATCTGGCCGCCCGCGTGCGCGGGGTTGACGTTGATCACGTGGTCGACGATGTGGGCTCGCGCGACGTCGCGGTGGCCCTCGATCAGCGCGACCCAGGCCAACACCGCGTGGGCGTCGGCGTTCTCTGGGTTGACCTGCAGGGCCTCGTCGGCGGTCCGCGAGGCCGCGGCCAGCTGGAACTGATCGAGGTGCACCCAGCCCATGTTGGCCAGCGCCTCGGGGTTCCAGGGATCGCGCTCGAGCACCTGCGCGAGGGTCTGGCCGGCCTCGTCGGGCTTGTACTTCTCGAGGAACAGCGCCGTCAGCTCCATCGAGATCTCGTCGCCCAGCTCGGTCCCGTTGCTGGGCGGAGCGGCGTGCTCGGCCTCTTGCAACACCCGGCTGGCGCTCTTGAACGCGCGCTCGGCCAGGCCCGCGTAGGCGGTGCCGAGCAGCTGCTCGGCGGACTGGGCCGTGCCGTCGCTGTACGACGCGTAGAGCTCGTCGATCAGCTGGCGGGCCTCGGTCTCGCCCGCGCGGCCGGTCTGAAACATCAGGCGCACGAGCTCACCCTTGAGGAGGATGTCGTCGGGTGCCAGCTTGCGCGCGTCTCGGATGTGCTGCTCGGCCGTCTTGATGTCACCTCGTGCAATGCGAAGGTGCGCGAGCCGACGCAGCGCGCTGGCCTTGACCGCGGCGTCCTTGGCCGACTCGTAGACCTTGGTGACGGTCGCCTCGGCGGCGTCGAGCTGGCCGATCAGGCGTTGGCCACGGGCGAGCGCGAACATGGCTTCGTGGTCGCTGGTCTTGTTGCCGAGCTCCTCGAGCAAGAACTTCACGGCGCCATCGGGGTTGCCGTGGGCGACGGCCACGAGCGCGGCGTCGCGGGTCTGTGGGGCGGCAGGCTTCTCGCGCGCGCGGGCCTCTACGGGGGCCGCTTCGATCTCCGCGTCGACCCCGCTGGCGAGCGCGTCGGGATCGATCGTGATGTCTTCGCCACCCGAGGACGCCCCGTCTTCACCAACCTCGGCGCCCGTGGCTTTGGCGTTGGGCTCGGTCGTGTCGGTGGTCTTGCAACCGACGGTGATCGCGAGGGACAGGAGGAGAAGACGCGTACGCGGTCGGATCTGCATGGGGAGGTCGGTGGCTACAGCGCAGATGAGCGGCGCCCACAGCTACGAAATTTTGTGGGCGTCGCGCGGCGCTGTCAAACGGCGCTCGGGTTGCGACGGTTCATCGGCGCCATACCCACACGAACCGGGTCGGGGGCCTCCGGGGAGCGAGGGAGCGGCGATGTGCAGGATGTCTGTGGGCGCCGCGAGGAACTACACTGCCGCCCGATGTCGGAGCTCGACGAGGCCCCAGGCCGCCGGCCCAGCAAGCTGCCTGCTGAGATCATCGCAGAGATCCTCGCCACCTGCCGCGAGCACCACGGCGACACGCTCTTCGACGTGCTCGAGGCCGCGCTGCAGCGACGGCTCGCGCTGGGCGATCGCGGCTGTGCGCGGGCGCTGCGACGCACGGCCACGCTCGCCGGACTGCGCCTCGACCCGGCCACGCTGATCGCCAGCAGCGTCGCGTTGATCGGCGTGGGCCTCGACGGCGGCCGAGATCCCGAGACCAGCGCCAGCGTCGGTCCGCAGCCGACTGACCCGGCCGGCCTGGTCAACGAGCTCGAGCTGACGCGTCGGGTCGAGATCCGCGGCCTGATCGACTCGGTCGAGCGGCTCGCCGCGATCCACTGGAACGCCCTCGACGAGGAGTCGGCCGAGTCGCTGCGGACCATGTTCGTGGCCATGGCTGCCGACGTGCGGGTGGTGCTCCTGACCCTGTGTGATCGGCTCGAGGTCATCCGTGAGCTGCACTTGCTGCGCGACGCCGAGCCCCGCCGACGGATCGCCAGCGAGACCCGCGAGGTGTTCGCGCCGCTGGCCAACCGCCTGGGCATCTGGCAGCTCAAGTGGGTCCTCGAAGATCTGGCGCTGCGCGAGCTCGAACCCGAGATCTACGCCGACATCACCGCCAAGCTCGACACCCGTCGCGACGAGCGCCAGCGCCACGTCGACGAGGTCGTCGACCGCCTGCGCTTCGAGCTCGATCAGGTCGGGCTGATCGCCGAGGTCAACGGGCGGCCCAAGCACATCTACAGCATCGTCAAGAAGATGCGGCGCAAGCGGGTCAGCTTCGAAGAGATCTACGACGTGACCGCGGTCCGCGTGATCATAGAGGCCGACAACGAGGCGATCGGCAAGCGTGACTGCTACGCCGCGCTGGGCCTGGCCCACGGGCTGTGGGCGCCGATCTCTGGCGAGTTCGACGACTACATCGCGCGCCCCAAACCAAACGGCTACCGCTCGCTGCACACGGCGGTCATGGGCCCCGGCGGCCGGCCGCTCGAGGTCCAGATCCGGACCCGCGACATGCACCTGTTTGGTGAGTTCGGCGTCGCCGCGCACTGGGCCTACAAAGAGGGCAAGCGCGACGCCAGCAAGTCGCAGCGCTTCAACCTGCTGCGGCAGCTGGTCGACTGGCAAAAGGAGCTGGTCGATCCCCGCGAGCTGGCCGAGGCGTTCAAGACTGACCTGTTCGAGGACGAGGTCCACGTGTTCACCCCCGGCGGCGACGTGATCGCGCTGCCCGAGGGCGCGACGCCGCTCGACTTCGCCTACCGGATCCACACGGGCGTCGGGCACCGGACGCGCGGGGCCAAGGTCAACGGCGTGATGGTGCCGCTCAGCCACACCCTGACGACGGGCGACCGGGTCGAGATCCTCAAGAAGAAGCACCCCGAGCCCAGCCGCGACTGGCTCAGCCCCCACCTCGGCTACCTGCACACCGCCAGCGCCCGACAGAAGATCCGCTCGTGGTTTCGCGAGCAAGATCGCGATCAGGCGATCGCCAGCGGCCGTGAGGCGCTCGAGCGCGAGCTGATCCGCGCGGGCGTCGGCAAGCTCGAGCTGCCCAACCTCGACGAGCTCAACCGGCTCGCCGTCGCGCACGACTTCAAGGCTGGCGACGATCTGCTGGCCGCGATCGGGTTTGGCGATCTCAACCCGCAGGGCCTCGCCGCCGAGATCCTCGAGCGCCAGCGCCCCGAGCCCGAGCCCGAGCCCGAGCCGATCACCAGCCCGACCGAGACCCCGCGCGACGCGGCTGGGGTCTCGCTCGGGGGCGTCGGCAACATCATGAGTCAGCCTGCGCGCTGCTGCTCGCCCGTGCCTGGCGACGACGTGCTCGGCTGGGTCAGCCGCGGCCGCGGGATCATGATCCACCGGCGCGACTGCCCGAACATGGTGCACAACCAGGAGCCCGAGCGCATCGTCGAGATCGACTGGGGCCGCAAGCATCGCCATCGCTACCCGGTCAAGCTCAGCCTCGAGGTCGTCGATCAGCCCGGGGTCCTGCGCGATATCGCCGACGTGATCTCGAACATGGGCATCAACATGCGAGCGACCCACAGCTCGCGCAGCAAGAAGCGTCCGGGGACTCAGACGCTCACGCTCGAGCTCGAGGTCGATCAGGCCACCCAGATCGTCCGGGCGCTGGGCCGACTCGAGGGCCTGCCGGTCGTGATCATGGCCCGGCGCGTCGCCGGCTGAGTGGGCGAGAACGTGCCCGCATCGCTCCCACTCGCGCGCCCGAACGTGGTACATCGCGAACTGCACCTGGAGAGCGATCAAGATGAGCACGAGCGTGAGCATGTGGCTGGGAGTGTTGTTTCTCGTACTGGCGATCGTCGCCGTGCTGCTCCAGGCGTGGCTGTGGGGCCCCAAATTCTGGAACGAGACCCTCAAGAAGACCGAGGCTCCCAAGGCGTGGCTGCGGGTCCACGCGGCGGTCGGCTACGTCTACGGGATCATCTACGTCGTGATGATGTGGAACATGTTTCCGCGCCTGTGGCAGTACCAATACGAGCTCCCGGCTCGCACGGTCATCCACGCGGTCGTGGCCATCACCCTGGGGGTCCTGTTGATCACCAAGATCATGATCTTGGTGTTCTTCCGCCACTTCGAAGAGGCCCTGCCCAGGTTTGGGTTTGGGCTGCTGCTGTGTAGCGTGCTGCTGATCACCTTGTCGGTTCCCCACGCGGCGCGGGCCCTGGATCTGCAGGGCCGGATCGGCGACCCAGACAACATCGCCCGGGTCGAGAAGGTGCTCGCCGAGATCGAATTTGGTGAGGGCGCGCCCACGGTCGAGGACCTGGTCGCCAAGAAGGGCCTGCAGCGAGGCCGTGATCTGCTCGTCAACAAGTGCGTCAGCTGCCACGACATGCGCACGATCCTGAGCACACCTCGCACGGGCGCGCGCTGGCACGACCTGGTCGTGCGCATGCAAGAAAAGCCCGATCCGTTCAGCAGCAACCCGCTGGCGACAAAAGAGGTCCCCTACGTGACCGCGTACCTGATCGCGATCACGCCCGACATCCAGGCCTCGCGCAAGCGCAAGGTCGAGCAAGAGCGAGAGCGCGACGCCGTGCAAGAGGCCACCGTCGCGGCCATGGCCAAGGCCCCCGCGGCGGCCGAGGCCAGCGCGGACACGAGCGGCCCAAGCCTGGCGGTCGACGCTGACAAGGCCAAGGCGATCCTCACCAGTCGCTGTACCGACTGCCACGAGCTCGACGAGGTCGAAGCCCACGGTGGTGGCGACGTCGCGAACTGGTCGAAGGTGATCTCCGACATGGTCGAAGAGGGCGCCGAGATCACCGAGGACGAGGCGATGGTCCTGGCGCCCTATCTGGCGCAGACTTACCCGGCGCAGTGATTCGTCGGGGGAGCGGCGGTTTATGTTGTTGCGCGTGGTGATCGCGTGGTTCACTGAGCCCATGAAGCTTCGCCTCGCGCTCGCCCTCGCGCCGCTGTGTCTGCTCACCTGCAAGGCCGGCGCGGTCGGTGAGATCATCGAGCCTGACAAGCCCGCGGCCGGCGAGGCCATGGGTGAGCTCAGCTGTGATCTCGAGCAAGAGCGCGCCGAACCGCTGAGCGTCGACTGGCCCTCGGCCGATCGCACCGACCTCGAGGTCGCGATGCGCGATGGCCTGGTCGTCGTCGCCTACGACTGTGAGCGCCTGCGCGTGCTCGACAGCTGCAGGGTCCACGGCGGCTACAGCTTCGCGGGTGTCAGCCGCAAAGAAGAGATGGTCCAGATCACTGGCCAAGGTGAGCTCCACGCCAACTTGCCGGTTGGCAAGGTCAAGCTCTCGGCGGTGATCGATCGCGGCTCGACGATCGACATCGCGCTCGTCACGGTCGGCAAGCACCGAACGCCCGCCTACCAGGTCACCCAGGCCGAGCTCGAGGGCGACTGCGCGGGTGCGACCCACTTCGTCAAGTCTGCGCTCGTGGGCGCCTTCGCCATGGGCACGGGCACCCGCGGCCACGTCGGGACCGTCGCCGAGGTGTTCAAGATCGGTGAGATCGGCGGCTCGAGCAGCTCCGAGCACCAGAGCCTCGATCGTGACGGAGATCTGCAAGCCTGCGCGGCGTCGAATCCGAGCGACCCCAGCCCGCCCGCGCAGTGCCAGTCGCTGCTGCGCGTCGAGCTGGTCGCCCTGCGCGAGCAGGCCGAGCAGGGCGGCGGCGGCGGCCAAACGGCCCAGGCCACCCCGCTCGACCAGGTCTGTCCGAACGGGTTCGTGCGGGAGGGGGCCAAGTGCAGCGCGGTTGCGAGCGCGAGCGGGTTTCGCTGTGATCCCAAGGATCAAGCCCAGTGCGAGGCGCAGTGCGGGGCTGGAAATTTCGAGTCGTGCCACAACCTCGCCTATCAGGTCCGTCGGGACGACCGCCCGCGCAGCGAGGAGCTGTTCGGGCGCGCGTGCGATGCTGGCGTGACCGACAGCTGCGCGGCCCTGGCCTACATGGTCGACTGGAAGACCCAGCCCGAGCGGGGCGCCACGCTGCTGCAGCGTGCCTGCGATGGGGGCGACGGCGTGGCCTGTCGCGCGCTCGGCCGGCCGCTGCTCGACGAGCAACCGTTCGGTCACGATCCGGCCCGCGCGATCCAGCTGCTGGCCCGCGCGATGGAGCTCGGTGACCGCTACGCCTCCGGTGTGCTCGCCTGGGAATACCTCGCCAACCGCCGCCACGACGACGCCCGCGACGTGCTCGATCGCGACTGCGGTCAGGGCAACGGCCAGGCCTGCTCGCTGCTCGGTGGTCTGCTCTCGCGCTGCGAAGATGGGCGCGCCCCCGGCATGGTCCCGCGTGACGTCGCAACCTGCGAAAAATTTCCCAAGCCCGACACCGTTGGAGCCACCGTCGCGTTCGAGCGCGCCTGTCGGGACGGCTTTGTCGGCGCGTGCGTGAACGCGGGCAAGCGCTACGCCGACGGGCGCGGCGTGACCCAGGACGTCCCCCGCGCCGTCGAGCTGCTGGAGCTGGGTTGCCCCAAGGGGCGCGGCGCCTGTGAGGAGCTGGGGCGTCGCTACGAGCACGGTGACGGGGTGCCCAAGGACCTCGAGCGCGCCTATGCAACCTACAACGCGGCGTGTCAGCACAATCAAAAGACCGAGTGTTGGCACGCGGCTCGGGTCGCGGGCGTGCTGGGCCACGACACAGATCGCCGGGCGCGGCTGGAGCAGGGGTGCGAGAAGAACTCCAAGCAGGCGTGTGACGAGCTGACGGTCGCGCTCGAGAAAGAAGGCAAGACCGACGCGGCCAAGGCGATCTATCAGGACGTGTGTGAGCGGATGCGCAACGAGGTGTACTGCAAGGCTTATGTTCGGCTTGGCGGCGAGCTCGAGCCTGGGTTCAAGCCGTTCTCGCGCCGGAAGGACGCGCGACCAGACGACTTTTGACCACCGTGGCGTCCGCGGAGCGATACTGTTGCAGGCATGGCCTCCCTGAGCACCGCGGGAAACGTCCACTCGACCTGTCTGCGAGTACTCGCCGCGCGAGGATACACGCTTCGCATCGACGTCGACTATTACGAGAGCGACGGCGAACTCATGTACATGGCGGAGAAGGATGGGTTCACGTTTGCTGCTGAGAACCCAATCGAGCTGCTCGGGCTGACTGCGGTCTATGAGCACGTGCAACCAGAGCAGGACCGGCCGTACTGGTGGTACGTCGACGGCGCTGACCTTGACGACGAGCTGCTCGAGCAAGCGCTCGAGCGGGCGTTAGCGAGCCTGCGCGAGCGCGACCCAGCTCGGTGGACCGAGAAGATCCGGGCCGCGCTGGCGACCGCCGAAGCCGATCCTCGCACCAGCGCGGCGGATCGCCTGGGCATCTCGCAAGCGGCGCTCGAGCAGGTCCTCGCGGACTCGCTGCTTCGAGGTCGATGAGGGTGGGCGAGACGTCCCAGCAGCTCAGCCGTGCACCTGAGAGAACAAGTAGAACATCTCCCCCGCGATCTGCAGGGCCCGCTCGTCGTAGCGATCTGCTTCCTCGGGCGAGCCGTCCGCCAGCTTGGGATCGTCGTAGGGCAGCGAGATCCGCCGCGTGGCGCCGCGCACGAATGGACAGGCCTGATCAGCCTGGCTGCAGGTCATGATCACGGCGAAGTCCTCGCGCGGATTGCCGTCCGCGTCGTAGGTCTTGGAGAAGGCGTCGAGGGCCGTGTCGTCACCCGCGAAGCTGACGGCATAGTGGGGGTTGGCGACGTCGTCGGGAACTTCGCCGATCTCGAACCCGGCTCGGCGCATCGCCGCGACGGCGCGCGGGTTGAAGGCGGTCGCCTCGGTCCCGCCGGAGTAGGTCTCGACGCCGTCGACTCCGTACCAGGCCGCTGCGGTCGCCGCCCAGATCTGGCTCATGTGGCTGCGCCGCGAGTTGTGGGTGCAGATGAACACCAGCCGGGCGGGCAGGCTCGCGGCTCCGCGCTCGCGCACGAACGCCGCGATGCGATCGAGCGTCTCACGGCGGTCCTCGGGGATCGTGGAGAGCGTGGGCAGCAGACGCTCGACGTACGCGTGGAGCTGGGGGTGAAACGTCACGGCGGTCCTCTCGGTCGTGGGTGCTGGTTCAGGCGTGGCGGTCTCAGTCGTCTCAGTCGAGGTTGGCGGGCTCGCGTCCGGCTCAGCCTCGCTCGTTGCGGCGCAGCCGAGTGATGACGCGAGCAGGGCGCCGAGACTCAGCGCGAGACATGTATCGATGATCTTCGATGTATTGGACATGGGGAAGTCGTGCTCCGGGTCGCTCGAGCCGCTCAGCGATCCAGCAGGGTTGCGAACTCGTTCAGACGGTCGAGCGCGGTTGGTTCGAGTGAGTAGAAGATCCAGGTCCCGCGCCGCTCCGAGGCCAACACGCCGGCTTCACGCAGGATCTTGAGGTGATGGGAGACGGTGGCTTGCGCGAGCTCGAAGTGCCCCTCGATGTCGCAGGCGCACACGGGCTCGCGGGCTTCGGCCAGCAACGCGACGATCTCGACCCGGGTCGCGTCGCCGAGCGCCTTGAACACCGTCATGTAGGGTCGCAGATCTCGAGCCTTGGCCCGTCGCCGCGGGGTGCACTCCGCCGCCGTGGCCGCCGCCGACGAGGCGAGAACGGTCAAGCGAGGCGAGCCGCGGCGGGGCCGGGACGGCATGGCGATGATCTACATCGAAAGTCGTCGATATAGAAGTGACAACTATGTGACACCAGCATGGTCCACCCGTCGTGAGTCCCTGGCCTGCTGGATCAGTAGGGCGTCCCGTCCTTGTGGGTGAACACGAAGCGCCCGTCAGCGTGCTTGCTGAACGCGAGATCGACGTCGGAATACTCGGCCGTGTCCTCGCGGTCGCGGTTGCTGATCTCCAGATACCGAACCGGCCGGTCGCTGCGGTTGACGAGGTAGTGCCCATTGCGGACGCCGGCCGCAAACCCGGCGCACATTCCTGCGCCAAGCAGCTGCTCGCCCTCGTCGGTCACCAACACGACCTCGCCCTCGACGATGAACACGAACTCGTCCTCGCGGGTGTGGAAGTGACGCATCGACGACTCCTTACCAGGCGGCAGCGTCGTGAGGTTGACGCCGATCTTGGTCAAGCCGAGCGGGTCGCCGAGGGCTCGCTTCTCGCGAGGAAGCACGCGCGAGCGAAACGGCTCGGGGTAACCGGAGTCCGTGCGGGGCACGAGGGAGTCAGGATCGAGGGCCGGGGGCACGAGCGGCATGGACTCGCCATAGCACGAGGGCGCGAGCATGTGATCTTTTCTCGGCTGATAGCAGGAACTCCAGAGTGTGGCTCGCTGATGGGTCACGCGTGGCGGCCCGCTGACGGGCCACCGTCCCGCTCACGGGCCACTCGGTACGACCGAGTTTTCCGCAAGTCATCGAGATGACTAAAGATGCCACGTGGCCCGGTGCTTGCGATTGCGGCGGGGACGATGGCGGAACTCGAGCAGCTCGCATCCGCACACGACGCGATGGTGCTGCTGTTGAGCAAGATGCCCCACGCGGCGCTGACCAGGATCATGTGCGCCGCCGCGGGGATCGAGCTGCACGATCACGACGACATCCGCGAGCGCTCCCCGGCCTTCGAAGTCCCCGGCCTGAATCGACGCGCGCGGAAGGGGCTGATCGATCTCCTGCTGACCGTCCGGACTCGCGACGGTGCCGTGCTGATGCACTGGATCCTCGAGGTGCAGCTTTGCTGGGACGTGGAAAAGCTATGGAGTTGGTCACTGTACTCGGCCGCCGTCGGCGCAGAAACGAAGAAGCCAGCGGTCGTAGCCGCATTCGTGCCTGATCCCGCCCTGCGAGCACGCATTCGCCGGATGATCCCGAAGATCTTGCCGCCCCCTAAACTCGTCGAGCCGGATCATCTCGAGCTGATCGACGACATCCAACAAGCGCATCGCCAACCGCACGAGGCGGTCCTCGGCGCCGTTTTCCACGCACTCGGAGCCGGACCCGTCGAGCAACGGGTGGCCGGGATCCGGGCCGCGTTTCTTGCGGCACAGCGCCTGGATCCCCTGGAGTGCCGGAGTTACACTGTACTCATGTTGACGCTCACTCCCGCCGATATCGCCCAGCGTGCCCTCGATGAAATGCGTGAGCGCGGTGAGTACAATGAGAGCCGCTATATCACCTTCGAGGAGTATGAGATCTCTCCGGTCGAGCGTGGCAGCTACCTGTACGAGAAGGCCCATCGGATCGGGCGCCGAGACGGGGTCCAAGAAGGCCGGGAGCACGGGCAGATTCAGCTGCTGCACCGCACCATCGTCGACATTCTCGAGCTGCGCGGCTTCACGGTCACCGCAGCGCATCGCGCCCGTGTCGAGAGCTGCGAGGACCTCGAGGCGCTCGAGCGCTGGTACGCCGCGGCCCGCACGCTTCCCACCGACGCGGCGCTCGACCAGCTCTTCGAGTAGCTGGTAGCGGATCAGCCATGACAACGGCGCGGGGTTATGGCTCGAGCGCCACGTAGGTCGGCCCGGGGTCGTTCTGCCAGTCGATCTCGCGCGCCTCCCCAGTCCCGAAGTCGGCGATCGCCAGCACGTTGGCGCCGGGGATCGGCACGAGCGCGAGCTCGTCGGCGGGGTCGAACACGATCCCGAGCGGGAAGCCCATCGCGGGAATGTCGATCTGATCGATGAGCGTGCTGGTCGTCGTCTCGTAGCGAAGCAGCGAGACCTCGGTACCCACCAGCACGCACAGGATGATCTGGGTGTCGGTGCTGCCGTGCGCAGCCGCGTACGGGATCCCCGCGACCTCGACCGTGTCGAGCACGGTCGGTGTGCTGGGGTCGGCGATGTCGAGCAGCGAGTAGCCGGGCGGGCCGACCGAGTTGACGACGATCGCCTCGGAGTCGCCGGGGCCGACGAACAGCACCCACGAGGGATCATTGGATACGACCGCGGGCACCGACATCGTGCCGATTGGATCGTTGGTGCCAAACAGACGCACCGAGCCATCGCCCGCGGTATTGATGATCGCGAGCTGGCCCTGCAGGGCGATCTGCTCGGGACTTGGCCCAATGTCGAACTCTTCGACGATGCTGAGCGAGGTCAGGTCGATGTGGCTCATCGTCGCGCCCGACTGCCCGTTGCCGCCGTAGTTGGCCGTCCACGCCGCGCTGCTGTCCTCGGTGATCGCAATGCCCATGGGGTACTGCGCGATGTCGAGCTCGGCGAGCACCGTGCCAGTGTCGATCTCGACGATCAGCAGGCCACCACCTTCGGGCACCGTGCCCTGGCCTGCGCCCGCGAGACCCCCAACCGCGCTCGCGAAGAAGCCCGGGCTCACGGCGACGACCGCGAGCTCGCCGTCGGGGCTGATCTCGGCTTCGAGCGGACCGGGCTCGTATGCCCCGAGATCAATGCTCTTCCACAGCGCGTCCTCGCGGGTCTGCGCGCCGCCACGCAGGGCCTCGTAGTCGAGCAGCGACAGTCGCTTGGCACGCCAGTCCGAGGTCATGGCGAGACGCGCGGGGCGGGGTGGATCGTCGTCGGTGTCACTGGTCGTGTCGGTGCCCGTGTCGGTGGGCGCCGTGGGTTCGCCGCTCTCGCCCGTGCTCGAGTCCGCGGCGGACTCGGTCGAGGTCTCACCGTCGTCAGCCGCGGGCGTCGTGCAGCTCGCCGCGGGGAGGCAGGCGATCGAGAGCAGCACGAACGATCGGGGCGATGCCAGTCGCATTGCCTGCGAGTTTGGCGGGGGCAGTCGGGGTTGTCACTCGCGGATCGCGTCGTTCGGAGTGCGCGGATTTCGCTGCCGTGCCTCCAAACGCCCTCTGCGTTCGATATGCGCGGGTGTACAACAAATCTGTTGTCCAACAGAGCTGCTGTAACCTGCGCGCACATAGTAGGCGAGAAAAGCTCGGGGGCAGCTCGATGTGATCGATCACCCCCGTTCGTGGCACCATACCCGCCTATCATGAAGACCAAGCTCGACGCCGCGTATCTGAGCCTCATCGCCGCCCTCGGCCTCGAGCTCGCCTGTGTGAGCCGCACCAGCGGATCCGACGTGGGCGACGAGAGCACGAGCGACGCCTCGGACTCGAGCGACAGCGCGTCGACGAGCACCAGCACCTCGACGGGCGACGGTGACGGCGACGGCGATTCGGGTGACGGCGACGGCGACGGAGACTCGGGTGACGGCGACGGTGACGGCGACGACACCGACACCGGCCCGCCGCCGGACCCCTTCGAGTGCATCGACGCCACCCCGATCATGCAAGCTGGCACCGAGCTCCCCAGCGGGTTCGTCGCGTGCGAGGGCGGCTTCATCCACCGCACCGAGGCGGTCGTTTGCGTCGCGCCGCAGGGCCCCGACGCACCCGCCTGCGCCGACCCGATGGGCGGCTGTCAGACCAGCGCGGACTGCCTCGAGCAACCCCACGGCAGCTGCACGCTCGACATCTGGGGCAGCTGCGGGTGTCACTACGGCTGCGCCAGCGATGCCGACTGTGACCCAGGGTTTGCCTGCGCGTGTGCGGGCGTGGCTGGCGACGTCGCGCAGTGCATCCCGGCCGGGTGCCTGACCACCGACGACTGCGGCGACGGCCTGTGTGGGCTCAGCTTCAACTCGGGGATCTGCGACGACAGCTACAGCCTGGCCTGCGCCGACCCCTATGACGAGTGTCACGTCCACGCCGACTGCCCTGACGCGCCGTGTCCCAGCTACCCCGAGGGCGGCGACGTGGAGTTCTACTGCTCAGCCGCGGGCGCGCCAGGCTTCACCTGCGAGCCGCCGGGCTGGTGCGAGGGTGACTGCGGCCGACCGTTCTTGATCGGTGGGCGCGCCCGGGTGGCCTCGACGACCGAGCGCGATGACTGGTGCGCGAGCATCGACCCGCAGCCGCTCGACGCCCGCACGCGCCAGCAACTCGCGCAGTACTGGACGCAGGTCGGCCAGTTCGAGCACGCCTCGGTCGCGTCGTTCGCCCGCTTCGCCACGCAATTGCTCGAGCTCGGGGCACCGCCGCGGCTGTTGCTCGACACCCACCGCGCCATGGCCGACGAGATCGAGCACGCGCGCCTGGCCTTCGGGCTGGCCAGCGCCTACGCCAGCGCGCGAGTCGGGCCCGCCGCGCTCGACGTCAGCGACTCGCTTGGTCCGCCTGGTCCGCTTGGCATCCACGAGGTCATCGAAGCGCTGGTGCTCGAGGCCTGCGTCGGCGAGACCTTGGCCGCGCTCGAGGCCCGCGAGGCGGCCGCCCATGCAGCTGACCGGCAGGTCGCCGCCATGCTCGAGCAGATCGCAGGAGACGAGCTTCGTCACGCCCAGCTCGGGTGGCGAGCGCTGCGGTGGATGCTCGACGCGGCCGACCCCGCGCTCGTCGACTTTGCCCTCGCGAGGCTCGAAGCGGCCACGCACGAGGCCGCCACTGCGCCCGCAGCGGGGGGCCTACCGGCGAGCCTGCGCGTCCATGGCGTGCTCGATGACGCGTTGCGCACACACGTCCGTCGCGAGGGCGTGGCGAGCGTGATCCAACCCTGCGTGACCGCCCTGCGTCGTCACTACCGGACCGGGCGTCAGACCGGGCGTCACGACGCTTCGTCCCACGGACCCGCCCAAGCCTGAGCTCGCTAGTTCCACGGTCGCGTCTCGCCGTGAGACCATTCGAGCGGAGCTCACCCGAGCTTGGCCGCCCAGCGCTCGCATGAACCGAAGGTCCAAACACAAGTCGCGCAGCGGGAGTGGCTCGAGTTGAAGCCCAACCGCGACGAGGTCCGCGCGCAGATCCTGGTCGTCGATGATGACCCCACCGCCGCGACCGCGACCAGCTCGCTGCTGCTCGAGCTCGGCTACGCGGTGACGGTCGCCCACGGCTGGACCGATGCACTGCGTGCCTTCGATCCGGGCTCCACGGATCTCGTGCTCATGGACGCGGTCATGCCCAACGTCGACGGGCTCAAGCTGACCCGTCTGCTGCGCGAGCAGTCGGCGTCGTATGTGCCGATGGTGTTCCTCACCGGGCTGACCAGCAAAGAGGTGCGCGAGCAGTGCATCAACGCGGGCGCCGACGACTTCTTGACCAAGCCCGTCGATCGGCTGGAGCTTCGCGTGCGGCTCAAGGCGATGCTGCGGATCCGCGCGCTGACCAAGGCGCTCGAGGTCAAGAGCCGCGAGTTCGAGCACGCCGCCCGCACCGACTCGCTGACGGGCGTCGGCAACCGTCGCGTGTTCGATGAGCGGATCGCGGTCGAGATCTCCCGGGCGACCCGCCACCATCGCCCGCTCGCGCTGTTGATGTTCGACCTCGATCGCTTCAAGGCCGTCAACGATCAGTTTGGGCACATGGCCGGCGATCAGCTGCTCGCGCTGTTCGGGCAGGTGTTGCGCGACCAGCTGCGGGTCACCGACGTCCCGTGCCGCTACGGCGGTGAAGAGTTCATGATCATCGCGCCCGAGACGACCGCGGACCAAGCCAGGGTGCTCGCGGAGCGAGTTCGCCGGGAGTTCGCTCGGTCCACGGTGGACGGCCCAGCCGGACCGCAGACAGTCTCGGTGGGGATCGCGGGCACAGACATGATCGACGCGCCGCCCGATCGAGAGACCTTGGTGCTGGCCGCCGACGCGGCGCTGTATCAGGCCAAGGGGCGCGGGCGAGATCGGGTCGAGGTCGGCGGGACTTCACCGACGCAGAGGTGAGCGTGGCGTCTCGGTGACGGTTGGTGACGCTTGGTTGCGGCCCGCCCACGCGCGCGAATTCGTGAGCCGAGGGCCCACCAGCGAGGCTGGCCTCGGTGGCACCGCCGTCCCTGACGGTCCGCGGGTGGCGATCGCATGGTGGTGGTCAGAGCTGCCACATGTCCCGCCAACTCCCGACCCCGCTCCTCGACCAGACCAACCTCTCCACCACGCGCCGTGGGCCGGCGGGCGCGTCGCTCGGGCTCGCGCTCGCTCGACTCGTCGTCCCGCAGGCGGTCGCCTGGTACTTGCCGCGACGTCAGCTGATCCAGTCCGAGCTGCGCAAGCTCCGAGGCCGCCAGCCCAAGCGAGTGCCCGCGTCCCGCCCAACCCCGGGCAAGCTCCGCTTCCACAGCTTCGAGCCGGCCGCGAGCCAGACCTGACCCCGCTACATCGAGATCGAGCCCTTGCGAAAGTCCGTGTTGCCGATCATCACATTGATGACCACGGGCGTGCCTTGCTTGGCGATCGTCTGGGCCTCGCGCAGGGTCTCGTCGATCTTGGCCGGATCATCGAGCAGCAGCCCGCGACCGCCGTAGCCCTCCGCGACGGTGTGGTAGGCCGTCCGCAGCAGCTCAGTCCCGCAGGCGTCGCCGAGGATCTCGATCTGATCGCGGGCGATCTGCTGCCACGAGCCGTCGTTGCCGATGATCGCAATCGGCGCCAAGCCCCGCCGCACGCAGGTGTCGATCTCGGCCAGCGAATAGCCCGACGAGCCGTCGCCGTAGATCAGCCAGACCTCGGCCTGTGGCCGCACCGCGCAGCTCGCCACCGCGAATCCACCACCCACGCCGAGCGTGCCGAACACCCCCGGGTCGAGCCACGACAGCGGTCGACGCGGGCGAACGATGTACGCGGCGGTCGCCACGAAGTCACCGCCGTCGACGACCAACACGCTGTCCTCGGCCATGATCTGCTCGAGGCGCAAGAACAGATCGATCGGGTTGACGCCCTCGACCTTCGCTTGACCCTGCTCGACGATCTCGGCGTCTCGCGCTTGCTCGCGCTCGCTGATCTCGTCAAACCAGGGCTGCCATCGCTGGGCGTTTGCCTGGCTGGTGCCGCCAGCCAGACCCGCGGCGAGCTGCGTGATGAAGCGCCCCGGGTGCGCGTGCACGCCGAGGGTCGGCCGTCGGTTCTGCGTCAGCGCGTCGACGCCCAGGTTGACGGTGACGAGCTTGGCCTTGCTGCCGATCGAGCGCCCATAGCCCAGGCGAAAGTCGAGCGGGAACCCAAAGACCACGACCAGATCCGCGGCCTTGAGCGACGCCGTGCGCTTGTGTCGGTACTGCACGGGGTGCACTTGGCCCAACAACCCGCGCGCCCCACCAGCTAGCCAGACCGGCACCCCGATCGACTCCAGCGCGGCCGCGATCGCGGGCGCCTGCGCGGCGACGGACACGGTCTGACTGCCGACCACGAACACCGGGCGCTTGGCCTCGCGCAGCCAGCCGACCACCTTGTCGACGTCGCGGCGGCTGGCGTCGAGCATGCGAACGGGCTCGGGCGCCTGGGCCTTGGGTCCGGGCGCACCCCAAAATTGCCGGGCCAGGTGCTGCTCGAGGAACGCCCGGGTCGCGTAACCAACCAGGTTCTTGGGCTGCTTGACGCCGCCTTGATCGATGTACCACTCGCGCACGGTGGCCTCGGGGTAGAGCAGATCCACGGGCGTCTCGACGAACACCGGACCCGGTACGCCCGCTTGCGCGATCCGAAACGCGGCCTCGATCGTCGGGACCAGCTGGCGCACGGAGCGAGGCGTGAACACCTGCTTGACGTGGGGCTGCATCAGCGCGACCTGGTCGATGTCCTGCAGCGAGCCGCGGCCCTCGAGCACGGTCGCCGTCGCGCCGCCAAAGATCACCAACGGCGACTCGGCCAGCTGCGCGTTCTTGACGGCCGTGATCGTGTTGGTGAGACCGGGACCAGCGGTGACGGCTGCGACTCCGGGGATCCCGGTCATCCGCGCGGTCGCGTCGGCCGCAAACACGGCGCTGGCCTCGTCACGCACGTCGATGATGTCGATGCCGACGCGCTTGGCCGCGACCAGGATCGGCGAGATGTGCCCGCCGCACAACGTGTAGAGCTGCCGCACGCCTTGGCGCTCGAGCACGCTCGCAATGATCTGTCCGCCGTCCATGTCTTGCTATCCCTCTTTGTCCAACACGTGGTGATCGAGCACGAAGCAGGTGAAGCTGCCCTCGAATACCCGCACGGCGCCAACGTGGGCCTGCACGCCAACGTCGTACTTGCGCCGGATTTGCGCGCGCACGGTGGCCCGAACGTGGACCCGCTCGCCCACTCGAGTGGGCGCCGTGAACGTGACGTTGGCCGCCCCCAGCACCACGTTGGGATCGTTGACCGCGAGCATCGCCGCGTAGTCGGCCGCGCCAAAGATGAACCCACCGTGGACCAGCCCGCGATCGTCGGCGCTCATCCGGGCGTCGGTCGTTAGTTCGACTTCGGCACGGCCCTCGCCGAGCTCGAGGATCTCGCCACACAAGCCGCGGTCGATCTTCAGGTGGGTGTTCGGCTCGGTCACGCTGACAGAGCCTGCCACGGGCGCGGCGCGGGCAACAAGGGCGGGGATCGGCGAGCGTGTCGCCTCGCTCAGACGCGCCCGTGTTTGCGACCCGGTGCATGTGTGAGCCGAACGACCGCGGCCGGGTGGGGTCGGCCGCGCCCGCGCTCGAACCGGTGCTACGATCCGCCCGATGGCCAGCTCCGAGCGACCGACGGTGATCCTCCGAGACTGCCGTGAGTACGACGCCGATCGGATCCGCAGCATCGCCCGCGACGGACTCGAGCGGCTCGACCTGCGGCCGCGGGGCCAGACGCTGATCAAGCCCAACGTGGTCGCGGCGGGCGCCCGCTTCCCCCACGCGTACACCCGCCCAGAGTTCGTCGAGGGCGTCGTCGGGGCGCTGCGCGACCGCGACGAGGGGGCCATGCGCACGCTGTCCGTCGGCGAGCGCTCGGGGATCACGATGCCAACCCGGTTCGCGTTCGGGCAGGCCGGCTACCGCGAGATGGCCAAGCGCACGGGCGTGGCGCTCGTCCACTTTGAGGAGGTCCCGCAGGTCGAGATCCCGCTGTATCACCCGCAGCGCCTGCGCGACAGCCTGTACACCCCCAAGGTGGTCGCCGAGGCCGACTTCTTCGTCAACTGCCCCAAATTCAAGGCCCACCCCTGGACCACGGTGACCTTCAGCCTCAAGTCCTATATTGGGATCCAGGATGACCGCCACCGGCTCATCGATCACCACCACAAGCTCAATGAGAAGGTCGCGGATCTTCAGTATGTGGTGCAGCCAAAGTTCATCGCCATCGACGCGATCACGGCCGGAGAGGGCCGCATGCTCACCCCGGTGCCCTTTGATCTGGGCCTGGTGATCATGGGTGACAATCAGGTCGCGATCGACGCGGTCTGCTGTCGGATCATTGGGCTCGATCCGCTGAGCGTCGACCACATTCGCCTGGCCTGGGAGCGTGGGTTTGGGCCGGTCACGCTCGACGAGATCAACGTCGAGGGCGACGTCAGCCTGACCGCCGCCCAGCAGCGCGCGAGCGGCTTTCGGGTCGGATTGATCCGCGTCGAGGAGTACTTCGCCGACACCAACATCAAGGCGTATGGCGGGACGCCGCCGGGGCCCAGCGGCGCCGAGGGCGGCAGCGACTATTGCTGGGGTGGGTGCCCGGGCGCGCTCGAGGAGGCGATCGAGATCCTGCGCTTGTACGACGCCGCGGCCAGCGAGAAGCTGCCGCCGACCCACATCGTATTTGGCAAGTGGGATCAGCCGCTCGACGTCAAGCCGGGTGAGAAGGTGATCTTCATGGGCGACTGCGCGGAGTATCGCGGCCCGCTCGGGGGCTCGGGCGCTGTTTCAATTGAGAGCTTGTTTCGTGATCGCAGCAAGATGAGCCCGCTCGACGCCAAGCATGACGACATCTTTGCCAAGATGATCAGCGTGCGGCGCGAGCTGAAGGTGCTGCGACGCGAGGACTTCATTCGCATCACCGGGTGTCCGGTCAGCGTCGCCGAGCAAGTGCTGGCGCTGGTTCAGCACGGGGATCTCACCAATCCTTACTATGACTTGAAGTTGTTTCCTTCGTTCATCAGCACCTACTTTTCATGGCGGACCCGGACGTTGCTGCAGCGGGCGTTTGGGCAGGCGTACAACCAGCCCGGGCCGACCCACCGCGGGCAGTCGCGGCCGCCGCAGAACCTACCGCCAGCGGGCGCTGACGCGCCGCTCGAGCGCGAGTGACGGGGCTCAGGTTTCTGCCGATCTCGTGCTCGCCAGCGAACGTGCCCGTGCACCCCGAGCGTCGACCAGCTTCGATCTCGCTCAGGTCCCGGGCCCGCAGTCGAGCGGCCCCTGCTTGCTGACCATCTTCAGCTTGCGCCCCAGCGCCTGGATCGCCGTGCGCAGCCCTTCCTCCACCGTTGGGTGATAGTACGGCATCGCCCGTGCCTGCGTGACGGTCATGCCCTGCTCGATCGACCACGCGAGCAAGTGGGCCATGTGCTCGGCCTGCGGCCCGATCAGCTCGGCGCCGATCAGCTCACCGCAGCGGCGCGCGTAGATGCGGACGCGCCCGTGATTCTGGCCGATCACGCGCGCGCGGCCTTGGTCGGCGTAGTCGACCTCTCCGACCTCCCACTCGCAGCCCTCGCTGTCGGGGTCGGGGATCTCGCCGACGATCGCAACATTGGGATCGCTGAACATGATCGCAATCGGCACCTGACGCGGATGGGCACGGACCTCGGGGTAGCGGGCCGCGTTGATGCCGGCGATTCGGCCCTCGCCAGCCGCTTCATGCAAAACCTGGCGATCGCCGATGACGTCGCCCGCCAAGAAGATCGGCGCGTCACCGACTTGCGTGGTACGCTCGTCCCAGAACTTGGGCGCCCCGCGGTCGTCGAGCTCGATCCCCGCGTGCTGCAGCTCGAGCCGGTCGTACGAGGCGCGACGCCCCGTCGCCGCCAGCACGTATTCAAACGTACCCTCGCGCGCGCGCCCGCTGGCGTCGTTCCAGCTGACCACCACGCTGTCGTCGCGCCGCTGCGCCTGTAGCTCGCTGATGCCCAGCTGCAGATCCAGGCGCGCGGTGAACAGCTCGCGCGCCTGATCCTGCATGACCGCGCTCGACACCAACGGCATGCGCTCGTCGATCGACAAGATGCTGGTCTCGACGCCGAGCCGGTGCATGGCCTGGCCGAGCTCGAGCCCGATCACCCCGGCGCCGACCACCGCGAGTGACTTGGGCAAGCGCGGCAGATCGAACACGCTGTCGCTGGTCAGCAGGCGGTCGCCCAGACCACGCAGCGACGGCGGAACCCACGGCGTGGTGCCGGCCGCGATCACCACGGCCTTGGCGTCCACGCGGACCGGTTGTCGATCATCGGCCTGAACCTCGAGCGTGGTCGGCCCCACGAACCGCGCCCACCCGCGCAGCCGCTGCGCCGGATCCAGGCGCTGGGTCGACTCGACCACGAACTCGACGAAGCGGTCGCGCTCGCGCTGGACCCGGGCCATGACCGCGGCGCCGTCGATCTCGAGCGGGCCCGGCTTGACCCCGAACTGCTCGGCGGACCGAACTGCCTCGGCCGCCTCGGCCGCGGCGATCAACAGCTTCGACGGCATGCAGCCCACCCGCGCGCACGTGGTGCCGTAGGGCCCGCCCTCGATCAGCACGACCCGCTCGGCCCCGTTGACCCGCGCTTGCCGATGCGCGACCAAGCCCGCCGTGCCGGCTCCGATCACGGCGACGTCCACTTTTAGCTGCTGTTCACTCATGCGCGGCCTTCACTCCGGAAGGTCTACGCCGGATGCTGCCGGGATGCTACCTGGCCTGGGCTGCCGTCCGCTGGCGCGAGGTGCCGGAGCAAGCGGCGGCGGCGGGCGGTTCGCTCGCGAGGAGGGTGGCAGGGAAGTGTTTTCAGCTCGGGCGAGGCTCCTCGCCCGCTTGTTCACCGTGATCAGCGAAGTGTACTCAGAATCTAAAGAGTTGACTTGAAAGCAGTGTTAAAGGAGCGGGTTACAGCGTAATCGTCGGCGAGGTATTTACTATCACGATCGAGCTCACCTTCTCAGCCCGAACCTGTACAATAGCCGAGACAACGATTCGCTGGTCGTCGCACGGTGAGCCCGCCCGAAGGTCCTGCATGTGCTCCGCCGGGTGCGTGGAATCCGCTGTATGCGCGACCACGAGTCGACCGCCACCCGGATCCCCATGGCACCAGGGCACCCAGCGGTTATGCTCCGCTCGCATGTCTGTGCGTGAACTCGTCGTCCTTGGCACCGCCAGCCAAGTTCCCACCCGATACCGCAATCACAACGGCTACCTGTTGCGCTGGGACGGCGAGGGCTTCTTGTTCGATCCCGGCGAGGGAACCCAGCGGCAGCTGATCCACGCGGGGGTGTCGTCCACGGACGTCACCAAGATCTGCATCACCCACTTCCACGGCGACCACTGTCTGGGCCTCGCTGGGATCTCGCAGCTGCTCTCGCTCGACGGCTGCCCCCACCCGGTTCATGTGTTCTACCCGGCGTCGGGCGAGAAGTACTACAACCGGCTGCGTCGGGCGTCGATCTACCACGACCGGGCCGAGGTCCACGGCCACCCGATCACGGAGTCCGCCGCGACGACCAATCTCCACGAGATCTGGAGCGGTGAGGTCAGCGGCAAGGGCTTGGCGCTGTCGGTGCTCAGCCTCAGCCATGGCGTCCCAACCCTCGGCTACCGGATCGAAGAGCGCGCGGGCTGGACGATGCTGCCCGACAAGCTGGCCGCCGCCGGGCTGCGCGGGCCCGTGATCAAGCAGCTGCAGCTCGACGGGTTCGTCGAGCTCGACGGGGGCCAGCGCGTCAACATCCAAGACGTCGCCAAGCCGCGGCGCGGGCAGGTGGTGGCGTTCGTGATGGACACCCGCCTGTGCGACAACGCGTTCGAGCTGGCCCGCGGCGCGGACATGTTGATCTGCGAGTCGACCTACCTCGAGGAAGATCGACAGCGGGCCAAGGACAATGGGCACTTGACCGCCAAGCAGGCCGCGGAGATCGCCAAGCAGGCCGGCGCCCGCACGCTGGTGCTCACTCACTTTTCGCGCCGTTACGAGCGCACGGCTTCGTTCGTGGACGAGGCCCGCGAGGTGTTCACCGACGGCGAGGTGATCGCGGCCCGGGACTTCGACGTGCTCGGGCTACCCAAGCGGGACCGACCCAAGAAAAAGGCCGGGGCGGACGCCAAGCCCGGTTGACGATATACTCGCCGCGTGACTCGGATCGTCGGCTGGATCGTCGCCGCTGGCCTCGCGCTGCCGAGCGTGGCGATCGCGGCGCCGCCGGTCGAGGGCCCGCGCGCGGCCGCCGACGCCGATGAACCGGATCCCTCGCCAGTTGGGACGCTCTCGCAGCAGGGCACCCGCCAGGGCGTGCTCGAGCTGGGGATCGGCGTGCTGCTGACCGGCGCGGGTGCGGGGCTGATCGGGTTTGGCACCCAGCAGTTCATCCGTGCCCGCGAGCACGTCGAGTACTGTCGGGGAGCGGCGCCGATCATCGATGAGTCGGGTCCGACCGGAATCGACCCGTGCATGTTCGACCCGCCGCCGCTGGGCTTCGCCTCGGCGGGGCTGTCGTGGGGGTTCTCGCTGCCGCTGTTGGTTGGGGCCGGGATGCTGTTCGCTCGCGGGGCCCGGATCGCTGGGGATGCGCGGCGGTACCAGCGGACCAAGCTGTCGCTGAGTCCGTGGTGGCAGCGTCGGGGCGCGGGTGCCAGCGTGGTGATGCGGTTCTAGAGCGCCGATCAGGGCCGCAGATACGGGCCAGGATCGATCGGTCGCTGGCCGTGGCGGATCTCGACATAAGCCGTGGTCCCGAGCCCATCGGGCACGGCCTTGGCCCCCACACGACCGACCACCGCGCCAGCTTCGATCTCGTCGCCTTCGCTGACTTGCACCGACAGCAACCGGGCGGTCAACGACAGATACCCGCCGCCATGATCGACCACGACGACCCGCTCGAAGCCCGGCAGCGCGCCAACCATCACGACCTGGCCCGGCGCGATCGCCCGCACTGGATCATTGGCCGCGGCCGCAAACTCGACCCCGTTGCGGTGCATGGAGATCCCCAGCGAGCGATCCTCGTAGGTGCCAAACTCGCCACGAACGCGACCCTTGACCGGGCGTACCAGCGCGTCGTGCTCGAGCAGATCCAGACCGCGGTGGCGCATCAGCTTGCGACGCGCCTGGTTGAGCTCGAGGATCAGCTCACGATCCCCGCGCTTGTCGGCCCGACCCAGGCGTTTTTGTAGAGACTTGCGCCGGGCGTGAGTCGAGCGCAGCGCCGGGTCGAGCTGGGTGCTGGTCAGCTGGAGCGCGTCGGCCTGCAACCGGCTGACAGACTCGAGCGCCGCGAGCACGCTGAGCTCGCGGGTCGTGGTCAGCAGCTCGTCGCGGGCCTTGGTCTCGGCCTGCGCGTGAACCTGCAACAGCTCGAGATCATGATCGACGAGGCGCCGGACCGTGCGGCCGCGCAGCACTCGGTCGTGCGGGGTCAGTCGGCCGTCGGCGCCGTCCTCGAACATCAGCTCGAGCATCCCGCCGCCACGCGCGAGCTTGTACAGCTTGCGCGCCCGGACCACGCTCATGGCCTCGCGCTCGACCCGGTGGCCGCGGTAGACGTCGAGCCTGCGCAGGCTGTCGCGGCCGCGATGGGCGAGCAGCTCGGTCGCCCAGTCCAGGCTCTCGCGCTCGCGCCCGAGCGCGGCTTGACCCCGCGCGACCTCGTTGGCGGCCTGCGTCAGCTCGAGCTCCTGTGAGACGGCGTCGCGCAGCTGCTCGGCCTGTTGGTTCTTGGCGCGCCGCTGGGCGCGCTCGGCGGGGTCGCCCGCGAGCGCCTCACCGGTACACAGCAGGCCCACGAGCGAGAGCAGGGCGATCCGAGTCAAGCGCTTGCGCATGGCTCAGGCCTCCGTGTGCCGAGCGACGGCCGCCCGTGATCCAATGACCCCGAGCAGCGCCCCAAACCCGAGCGCCACGATCATCTGAACGGTGGTGAAGAAGTGCAGCGAGCCCGCGGCGAACATCAGGGACATGCCGCGCTCGAGGAACGGTCGGACCAGCTCGAACGACAGCCACAGGCACGCGAGCGCCAGCGCGGTCCCCAGCACGCCCTGCAGCACGCCCTCGATCAGGAACGGGCCGCGGACGAACCGGGCGGTGCCGCCGACCAGGCGCAAGATGTGGATCTCCGAGCGACGCGCGAACACACCCAGGCGGATCGTGCTCCACACGATCGCCAGGCACGCCAGGCTGACCAGCGCCGCCACGCCGAACGCCAACCACCGCAGCGTCGTCAACATGCTCTCGACTTGTTGCACCCATGGTCCGAGCACGGCGACCTCGTCGACGCCGTCCATCGCCTGCACGCGAGTCGCTAAGGCGTCGGCGAAGCCCGGCTCGACGCCGGCGATCAGCGACAGCTCGATGCTGTCCGGGAGGGTGCTGGCGTCGACGCCCGCGAGCAGCTCGGCCCGCTCGGCGTCCAGGTCTGCGCCTTGCCCAAGCCCGGCTTGCAGCCGCTCGAGCGCGATCTCGGGGGTGACCCGCACCGCTCGCTCGACCTCGGGCAGGGCGGCGATCCGCTCGCGCAGCTCGGTCGCGACGGCCGGGTCGACGCCCGGCTGCATGTACACGGTCACTGGCGAGTCGACGCCGAGGTCGTGAGCCACGCGCTGCGCGTTCTGGAAGATCAGCATGGTCGTCCCGAGCAGCAGCATGCAGACGGCCATGGTGCCGATCGCGAGCAGCTGCACGAGCGGGCTCTGGCCCATGCCGCGCAGGCCTCGCGAGACGACGTAGGCGAACCCGTTGACGCCGCTCCACGCGGGCACGCGGATCGGGTCGGTGCTCTGGCGTGCCGCGGGCTGCTGAAGCTCGGGCTCGGGGTCGGGGTCGGGCTCGGGTTCGGGTTCGGGTTCGGCGACCTCAGCCTCCGGCTCGGGGTCGATCTCGACCTCCGCCTCGAACTCCGCGGGATCTTCGACCCTCGCTTGCACCGTCTCTTCCGCCAAGATCCGGTCTTGAATCGTGTCTTCCGGAGCCGGGTCATCGGCCTCGGGCTCGACAGCGCCGAGCGCCGGGAGCCCCGCGCCGGTCCGCGCGGCCTCGACCTCGATCAGATCACTCGCCTCGAGCAGCACATCTTCAAAGTCCTCGTCCCACTCGTCCTCGTGGTCCTCGAGCTCGTGGTCCTGCAGCTCGTTGACCCACGCGCCGGGGAACAGCGAGATCGTCGCCTCGCGCGCGGGCTCGCGCTGGGGCGAGTCCGAGACCGCGATCTCGAGCCCCATCTCGACTTGAAGCTGGCGCTCGGTGGCTGGCATCACGCGACCTCGGCGACCTCGTCGCGATCTTCAGTGGAGGCGGCTCGCCCGTCACCAAGCTCGAGCTCGAGCTCGATCGACAGCTGCTCGGTCGGAGCCGGCGCGAGCATTTCGTCGAGGAGATCGTCAACGAGCAGCATCAGCTCGACGCGCTCGCCGGGTGGGGTCGGCTCGACCAGGCGATCGACCTCATCAAAGGCGCGCTCGATGTCGGCGATCAGGGTGTCGTCATGGAGCTCGAGGAGCTCGGAAATGATCAGTGCGGTCTTCATCAGGCCACCTCTCCTAGCTGGGTGGTTCCGGCGAACAGCGGCTCGTCGGAAAATTCGTCGTCTTCGATCTCCGCGAGGAGGTCGATCGGCTCGCCGTGCTCGTCGAGCTCGGCGACAAAACTGGGGGTCCGCGCGAGCACGCGATCTTCGATCAGCCGGCCCATCTCCAGGTGCAGCACGCGGCTGGCGTTGGCGTGGTGGTAGACGACTGGATCGTGGGTAGCGAGCAAGATCGTGGTGCCCGCGGCCCGGATCAGCTCGAGCGAGCGCAGGATGTCGCGGGTCAGCGCGGGGTCGAGGTTGCCGGTCGGCTCGTCGGCCAACAGGATCGGCGGACGCCCGGCCAGCGCTCGCGCCAGCGCCACGCGCTGCTGCTCGCCGCCTGACATGCAGCGGACGGGCTTGCGGCTGCGCGGATCAATGCCAACCCGAGACAGCGCCTCGCGGGCCCGGCCGACCACGTCACGGCGGCGCAGCCCGAGCACCTGCAGGGCCAGCCGAACGTTCTCGAGCGGCGTGGCCTCGGGCAGCAGCTTGAAGTCCTGGAACACGGCGCCAAGGTTGCGGCGCAGGTACGGGATCGAGCCGCGGGTCAGGCGGTGGACGTCGCGGCCGGCCACGCGGATCGTGCCGCGGTCCGGCTGCTGCATGGCCATGACCAGCTGCAAGAGCGTGCTCTTGCCCGCCCCCGAGGGGCCCATGAGCAGCGCAAACTCACCCTGCTCGATCCGCACGCTGACGTCGTGGAGGGCCGGTTGAGGGGCGTGACCATACGTCTTGGTCACGCGGTTCAGCTCGATGATCGCCGTCATGGTCCTGATTCGCCGGTAGCACGGGCGATCAGCGGCGGGAAATTTTCGGGAGATCTGCGCGGGGTCTAGCTAGATTTTTCCGCACGTCGTGCGACCCATGGACACAGGAAATGTGTTCAGAGCCCCCTCCCAGGGGGCCACACATGCGCCTGCGAACAAACAGCCCCGAGGAGCGAAGCGACCAGACGCGCCAGCGGCTGCAGTCGGCGAAGTCTAAGGTCCATGTGGGGGTCATTTACTAGAGCTCCACGAGCGTCACCAACGCCGCCATCGAGGTCCCGGACGCGGCGATCGTCACGGCCTGATTCGGCAGCGAGACGGCGTCGCCGGTCCCGGGGAACAGCGTCGCTTGCAGGTTCTGATCGCGATCCAGGATCGCGTTGCCTTTGTAGCCCCCCGCGTGGACCTGATCGATCGTCAGCGTAGCGCTGGTCGCCCCCGCCTCGGCGGTGGTTCGCAGCGATCGGGCGTAGTCACAAAAATCGGCCAGCGGGCAGTCCTGGACCGAGAGCAGCACCCAGACGTCGGCCGGGTCGGCCAGCGGGTCCTGCCAGGAGACCTGAACCTCGAGCGTGGGCATCGGCGGGAACGGGGCGTCGCCGCTGCCTTGCGCGGTGGCGTCGACGGGGAAGGGATCCGGCAGGTCGCGAGCCTCGACGCGATCGGCGATCCACAGCACGTGCTGCTGGCCCTTGACGGAGACGTCGAGCACGAGCTCGGACGGGCTCTGAAACTCCCAGCGGGCGTCGACATAGTCACACCCGCCGTCGATCGCACAGAACCGCCACGATGAAACCCCGGCCGGATCGAGCGGCGTGTGGTCCTGCAGGATCGTTCGGGTGTCGCGAAGCTGCCCGAGAAAATACCCGCCGTTGCGATAGACCAGCCGATCCTGCCCGGCGATCGCCTCGATCGAGAACATGAAGCGCAGCGAGTTCTCGGCGTCGAGGTCGACCCGCGAGAACAACACGTGGCCGTCGGCGGCGCGCAGGTCCATGTGCATGGGATCGAACACCCCGAGCGGAGTCATGGTCGCGGGCCCGGTCCACAGCCCGCCGAGCGCGGTCATCAGCTCGAGTCCGACGATCTCGTCGCCGTCGCCGTCACCGTCACCGTCGCCGTCGCCGTCACCGTCACCGCCGGTCTCAGGCGCCTCGGCGGCGGTGCTCTCGGTGGTCGGGCCGAGCTCGGAGCCCGCGCCGTCGTCCTTGCAGGCGCCGAGCGCGAGACAAGCCGAGACGACCACGAGGGCACCCCAGCCACCATTCAGCGCCCGCGCGTTGACAGCCATGGCGCATCCAAGCAGCCCCCGCGGCGGCCCGCAATGGCGCTTGCCGAAAACCTGCGAGCGTGTGACATCCCCCCACGATGGCCGAGGAAAGCCGCCGCGCTCGCTGGACGGTGCGAGAGTTGCTCACCTGGACGAGCGAGCGGTTCGCCGACTTGGGGATCCCGGACCCGCGCGTCGACGCCGAGCACCTGCTGGCTCACGCGCTTGGGTGCGCGCGGATCGATCTCTACGTTCAGCACGACCGGTTGCTCGACGAGACGGATCGGGCCGGGTTTCGCGAGCTGGTCCGCCGTCGCCTCGCCCGCGAGCCGGTCGCGTACATCGAGGGCACCCGGGGCTTTCACGCGCTCGACCTCGATCTCGCGGTCGACCGCCGGGCCCTGATCCCGCGGCCCGAGACCGAGCACCTGGTCGACTGGCTGCTCGAGTCGCTGCGCCCGCCGCCGGCTCCACTCATGCACATCCTCGATGTCGGGACCGGGTCGGGCGCGATCGCCCTGGCTGTGGCCAAAGCGCGCTACGAGGTGAACGCGACCGCCGTCGACATCTCCACGCAGGCCCTCGAGCTGGCCCAGCACAACGTCGAGCGGCTCGGGCTCGAGGACCGGGTCAGCTGCGTGGTGTCTGATCTGCTCGACGCCGTGACCGTCCCGAAACCCGGCTTTGATGCGATCGCCGCCAACTTGCCCTATATCCCCACGGCCGACCTCGACGGGCTCGAGCCCGAGGTTCACATCTGGGAACCACGCTCGGCGCTCGACGGCGGCCCCGACGGCCTGACCTTCGTGCGCCGGTTGATCCGCGCGGTGGTCGAGCGCTCGGCCTTGATCCCGGGCGGCCGCCTGCTGCTGGAGATCGGCATCGGACAGGCCGCACAGGTGGAGGCGCTGCTGCACGACGCGGGCTTCTCCGATGTTCAGTCGCGGTCCGACTACGCCCGGATCCCACGGGTGGTGTCGGGGGCGCGACCGGCCGCGCAGTAGCCAAAATCGTCGAAAACTCGCTCGAATTGGGGTGCTCGGCCTAGCGTGGGCGCCATGCCGCGTCTCGTCGCCTGGTTTTGTCGCTCTCGAGTGCTTCTCGCCCGCTCTCGGACGCCGGTCTCGCGCCTGGCTTCGAGCGGACTGATCGCTGCGCTGGTGCTCAGTGGCGGCATCGCCGGGTCCGGGTGTGCGTCCGGCGACGGCATGGTCGACAAGCTGTATGACTCGACCCGGGCCTACAACCGCTCGCTCCGCTGGGGTGACTGGGACCGGGCGGCCGAGCACCTCCCGGCCGAATCGGCCAATGCCTTCATGGCGGCCCATCAGGCGGTGGAAGACCGCCTGGTCGTGATCGACTACGAGATGACTCGGATGGAGGTCGACAAGGTCAACGGCATCGCGATCTCCCAGGTTGCGATCAGCTGGCACACCGAAACCGAGCTCGTGGTCCGGACCACCACGGTCAACCATCTGTGGCAGTGGCATGAGGGCAGCTGGGTCCTCGTCGACGAGCGCCGCAACGGCGGCAAGCCGCTGGCGATCTTTGCCGAGGTCGAGGACGGGGACACGCACCCGTATCTGCCGGGCCTCGAGGCCTACCGCGAGGAGAACGCGATCGGCATGGACGACGGCGAGAAGCGCAAACGTGACCGGGCCAAGCGCAAGGCCGACAAGGCGACCGCGTCGGATCCGGCCGAGAAGTACTCGCTCGACAATCTCCATAGCATGCCGATCGACCAGCGGCCGCCCAGCTTCAACTGAGCGACCCCACAGCGTGGGCCGATCCTCGCTCGGCCAATTTTTGCGAGGTACACGGTGCAAGCGAGCCCAGCAACGGATAGGATGAGGCCCACGTCGCTCGGACCTCGCCCGCGCGTGGCGACTCTCCGGGACGCGGCGCTGATCGCCCCACGCACGATGCTGCCCGCCATCAACTCGAGCATGACGATCGTGCTCATCAACCATCCAATCGATCTCGCTGCTCCCGCTGACTCGGTTCCGTGGTCTCGCCACGAGCGGAGCGGACACTGCAACCAAGAGCCGTGCAGCGTCCCCAGCCACCGTGCAGTGTTCGTGTCTTTGACCACCAACGGATCTCGAACGCGAGCCTGTGGTTCGGCGTACACAGGAGCAACCTAAAGCCTGTGGCCGACTCCCGCCTCACCCAGCCGCGTGATCTAATCGGGGACATTCACGCACAGCAGCGCCGCAAGCTGTTTCGTCGCGTGGCGCTGGGTGTCGCGCTGTTCGTGATGTTGTTGTTGATCGCGATCGCGCTGAAGTTTCTGGCCGACCGCCGCCATCGTGACGCGTGCCTGACCGAGGCCACCCAGGGCTTCTCGCTGGGGACCTCCGCCGAGCTCGTCATCGTCGCGACCAAGCTCGAGACCTGCATCGGCGAGCACCCCAAAGATCCGCTGCTGCACGGCGCGCTCGCGCTGACCCGCGCCCAGCTGCTGGCCGAGTTTGGTGAGTCGGACGAGGAGGCCCACGACGCGGTGGCCGCCCTCGCCGACCTCGAATTCCCGACCCACGACGGCGAGCTCGCCCAGGTCATGCTCGACCTCGACGACGGCAACCTCGACTCGGCGCGCGACCGCCTGCCCACAATCGCCGACATGGACGACACGAGCAGCATCGCGCCGAACCACGAGGTCTGGGTGAGCGGCATGCTGGCGATCGCCGACCCAGAGGCGAACATCGACGACGCGATCGACACGATCACCGCGACCTTGCCCGACGACGGCTCCATCTCGATCCGCCGGTTGCTCGCAACCTTGCACATGCACGCGGGCGACCCAGCGCCGGCCCTGGCCCAGCTCGTCGACGCGCGCGCGCGCAGCCAGACGCATCTTGGGTTGGCGGCCGACGAGGCGCTCTACAACGCGCTGCTGCGGCAGAAGCTGGCCGGCGTGGCCGACGTCGCCGATCAGCTGCTCGGCGGCGGCTTCGAGATCGCCCAACGCGACCGCGCCCACGCGCTCCTGGCTCGCGGGGTCGTGCGGGTCCAGTCCGGCGAGATCGAAGAGGGCATGAAGCTCGTCGATCAGGCCTGGGTCATGCTGCCCGGCTGGGACAAGCTCTCGCGCACGCTCGCGCTCGAGATGGCGATGGAGGCCGGCGATGGTGCTCGCGCGCGCAAGTGGATCGACGAGGCCGGCCTGCGCGCGTCCGAGTCCGAGATCTACGAGGCGTGGGTCAAGCTGGTCGAGGGCGACGTCATGTCGGCGCTCGAAGATCTCGCCAAGCTGCCGCAGGAGCACCCTCGGGTCGCGCTGCTGCAGGGCCTGGCGCTGGTCGAGCAAAATCGCTTCGTCGAGGCCCAGCCGTGGCTCGAGCGGGCCGACAAATTGATCCCGGGTCGCGTCGACGTCGAGGTCGCGCGCGCCCGCGTGGAGGTGCACACCGGTGACCCCGAGGCCGCGCGGCGCAAGCTCGACGCGCTCAGTGCCGAAGAGCCGTTCGCGCCGCGGGCGTGGACTGGGCTCGGCGAGGCCAACGTCGCGGTCGCCTATCGAGACAGCAAGACCAAGCCTGGCGGCAAGCCCGACGCGACGGCGCTCCGCGACGCTCGCCGGGCGTTCAGGAAGGCCGTCGAGATCGAGCGGATGCCGTCCGAGGCCTACCTGCACCTCGCGGAGCTGACCGACGCCAAGCGCCGCGAAGATCCCAAGCTGGTCCCCGAGGTGCTCGACCTGTTCGCCAAGGCGGTCGCCGCCAACCCCAAGCTCCCGCGCTACGCCGAGCGAGAGGCGCTGTACCTGGCCGAGCTCAACTTCCGGACCCAGGCGATCGACAAGCTCGAGGCCGTGCTCGATCGCCCTGGCACCACCGCCCAGGTCCCGCTCGCGCTCGCCCAGCTGGCGCTGCGACAGATCGAATTTGGTGACCGCGTCGAGCTCCCGCCCAAGTTCGACGAGTGGCTCGAGCAGGCCAAGACCCGCGGCGGCGTCCCCCCTCGGACCCTGGATCTGCTGGCCGCGCGGGCCATGCTCGCGCGCCAACAACCCAAAGAGGCGCTCGCCAAGCTCGAGCCGTTGCTCGCCGCCAACGAGGCCGACCTCGACGCGCGGATCTACATCGTCCACGCGCACATGGATCTGCGTGACCGCGACACCGCGCTCGCGGTCGTCAAGCGCGGGCTCGGGGTGCTGCCCGACGAGGTCAAGGGCCGGCTGTACTTCGACTGGGCCAACGTCATGGCGCGCGGCGGCAAGCGTCGCCCAGCTGCCAACTACGCCAACAACGGGTGGAAGAAGCTCGCCAAGCAGTCGGACGTCTCGGTCGCCGAGTTCCTGCTCCACGCAGAGGACGCGATCCGCTTGCTCAATCGCGACATGCAGCCCAAGCCGGCCGCCGTGATCGGCCGCGAGATCACCGAGCTGGTGCCGTTTCACAGCGACGCGTGGGTGATCCGCGCTGACGCAGAGATGCGCACCAACCGGGGCAGCGACGCGAAAGCGAGCGCCGAGAAGGCCGTCGATCTCGACGACGAAAACGCGCGCGCGCACGAGGTGCTCGCGCAGGTGTGGCTGCGCTTTGGCTACAAAGATCGCGCGAAAGAGTCGTTCGAGCGAGCGCTCGAGCTCGCCGCGGGCACACCGCGCGAGAAAGACATCAAGAAGAGCCTCGCGGGCGTCGGCTAGATCCTCGTTGGCACCCTGCCGCGAGGTCTGTGTCGACGGATTGGGGTCGGCCCTCGCGGCCTGCGCGGCCGATGAGAAGGGCGACTCAGCGTCACGCCGCGTGTATCGTGAACGCGGTGGGCGTCCCCATTGCAGACATCGACTGGCTAGAGAGCCTCGATAGCGCGATTCCCCGCGCTCAGCAGCAGGGCAAGCTGATCGTGCTCAAGCCGCTCGGCCAGGGGCTGTCCTGCGAGCAGCACTGGTGACCCGCCGGGAGCTACACGAGGGCAGTTAGCCTCTCGAACGCTGCCGTCACGACGTGCATCAACCGTCACTTCATCCCGGTCCGCTTCGCGATGTGGAAGCACGAGGAGATCGGGGTGGATCCCGTCGGCAGGAATGTCGTCAACACCTACTCGCGCGACGCCCTGCTCCCGGGGCTCCTCGCGACCGACACCAACCGCAACGTGCTGGGCTTCTCGCACGCGTGGGCCTCGGCCGAGGAGACCCTGGCGATGCTCGAGCAGGTCCTGCGCGACCACGCCAAGCTCCCCGAGGACCAGCTGTGCTTCGATCCCTACGACCGCGGGGACTCGGCTCAGCGTGATCTGCTGGCGCTCGAGGCCGCGTTCGAGGCCGGCGACGTGGCGGCCCGGGCGGCGCTCGTGACTCCGCTCGGCGCCTGGCTGACGCGGACCCCCGACGTCCACCACCAGACCGGGGCGCTCGCCCGGGTCTTGCTCGGCGAGGCGCTCTACAACGCCGGGCAGGTGCTCGAGGCGGAGGCGATGTGGCAGGACATGCTCGACGTCTACCCGGCCCATCCGCTGCGCCACCGGGCCTACTACAACCTCCGCGACCGCAACGCGTGGCCAACCGGGGCCTCGCCGCAGCTGGCGGGGACCCCCGTGCCCGGGCCATCGCACCACCCACCGGTGGTGCCCAACCCGGCACGCAGGCAGGCGGCGCTCGAGCGCGCCCGCACGGATCCGAATGTCTGGTGGTCCCGCAGCGGCCTCCCGTTCGTGAAGATCCCAGCCGGAACGTTCACCATGGGGGGCACGCCCGCGGTGTTCGAGAACGAGCTGCCGCTGCGTCGCGTGACGATCAGCGAGCCGTTTTGGCTGTCGCTGTGGCCGGTCACCCGCGCGGTCTGGGCGAGCGTCGACACCACGCGCTGGCCCGGGGCGGCGTCCGAAGGGTTGGCAGGTGAGCTCCCGGCCACCCAGTTCACCTACCCAGAGGCCCAGGCCGCCGCCCGCCAGCTCGGCGAGCTCGATGGCGTCGCGTACCAGCTGCCGACCGAGGCCCAGTGGGAGCTCGCGGCCCGGGCCGGGCTGGACTCGAAGCGCTACCCGTGGGGCGACGCGCCGCTGACCCCGGACCTCGCCAACGCCGTGGGCCAGCGGCCCGTGCCCGTCGCATGCTACCCACCGAACGGGTTTGGGCTGTACGACATGGTCGGAAACACGGGCGAGTGGACAGCCGATCGCTACCGCGGTGACGCCTACTCGCTCACCCCGTCTGCGTGCACCGACCCCGTGGGCCCGACGGCCGAGGACCCGGAAGATGTCTACGTCGTCCGGGCCTCGATCTGTGGCAGCCCGTTCATGGTCTCCAGCGCGCGCGTCAGCTGGCGAACCGGCGTGTGGACGAAGCACAACCACGGGGCGATCGGTCTGCGCCTGTGCTTTCGCGGCGATCCCCGGTGAGGGGGCCGCTGAGCTTCGCCGAGCGTGAAATTCAGCCGGTCGGTGTCTCGGAGCACTCCCCGGGTTAGAACGACCGGATGGACACCCGACTCAAGGGCCTGACCGTGCTGATCACCGGAGCGTCTGGCGGCATCGGTGAGGCGCTCGCCGAGGAGTTTGCCAACGAGGGCGCCAACCTGGTGCTGCACGGTCACAGCCGGGCCGACAAGCTCGAGGACCTCGTGGGTCTCGAGGGGTGGGGTGAGCGGGCGCTGGTCGGCACCGCGGATCTGCGCAAGCCCGAGACCCTCGACGAGCTGTTCGAGCAGGGGCGTCAGCGCTTTGGTCGGATCGACGTGGTCGTGGCCAACGCCGGGATCTGGCCGCCCGAACCCAAGCCACTGCACGAGCTCTCGGTCGAGCGGATCCGCGAGGTGATCGACGTCAACTTGATCGGGACGATCGTCACGTGTCGCAGCTTCGCGGCCCAGCTGGCCGCGTATGGGCCTCGCGCGGACGGGCGCGGCGCGAGCGTGTGCTTGATCGGGTCGACGGCCGGGCGGTTTGGCGAGGCGCACCACCTCGAGTACGCGGTCAGCAAGGCCGGGATGTACGGGCTGATGCGCAGCTTGAAGAACGAGCTGGTCGCGCTCGATCCCTGGGCGCGGGTCAACCTCGTCGAGCCGGGCTGGACGGTGACGCCGATGGCCGAGGCGGCGCTGGCGGAGGAGGGGACGGTCGATCGCGTGTGCGCGACCATGGCGTTGCGACAGCTGGCGCGGCCGGCCGATGTGGCGCGGGCGGTGGTGTTCTTGAGCTCGCCCGCGCTGGCTCGGCATGTGTCGGGGGAGGTGATCACGGTCGCGGGTGGCATGGAGGGGCGGCGGCTGTGGGAGCCGGAGCAGATCGATCCGATGGTGGTGCGATCTCGGCTCGAGCGGGACTGAGCCGGGTAGCTCGGGCCGTCGCTGATCAGCTCACCGAGCCGGCGCCACCGTGATCCCGAGCCCCAGCTGCTCGCCGTCGATCTCGTCTTCGCCCTGGTGCGTGTGCCCGCCGCTCCCCGGGTTGACCTCCAGCACGCTCGCCAGGGTCTCCGCCTGGATCAACCCCCGCAGATCCTCACGCGCCAGCGCCCCAAACAGCTTGGTCTGCTCCGCACACGTGACCGCGAGCTCGATGCGATCGCTGACATCCAGATCCGACCCCTTGCGCAGGTTCTGGATCCGATTGATCAGCTCGCGCACCAGCCCCTCTTGCTCGAGCGCCACGTCGATCGTGGTGTCGAGCACGACGGTGATGCCCTCGGCGCTGTCGGCCACCCGCCCCGGCAGCGGCGCGCGGTGAAACAACAGATCCTCGGCGCTGAGCGGCTCGCCCTCGAGCTCGACGCTGCCGCCCTCCAAGATCTCGCGCAGCCGAGCGGGCTCGAGCTGCTCGACCGCCGTCGCGACGACCTTCATCTTCTTGCCCAGCTTGCGCCCGAGCACCTTGAAGTTGGCCTTGGCCGACAGCGAGACCAGCCCGGCGTCGTCCTCGACGACCTCGATCGTCTTGACGTTGAGCTCGCTCTCGATCTCCGCGGCGAAGCGCACGACGGCCGCGCGCACCTCGGGGTCACGACTCGCAACGGTCAGCGAGGGCAGCGGTCGGCGGACGCCGATCCGCTCGGCCTCGCGCAGGGCCATGGCCAGACCCACGACCTTGCGCGCGCGCGCGACCTGGCGCTCGAGCTCGAGGTCGATCAGCGACTCATCGACGACCGGGAACCGCTGCAGGTGAACGGAGTCGCCGTCGGGACCCTCGGCCAGCCCCACGTCGACGACCAGGCGCTGGTACAGGTGCTCGCAGAAGAACGGCAACACCGGGGCCATGCAGTGGGCGATCGTGACCAGCACCCGATACAAGGTCGCGTAGGCCTCGCGCTTGTCCTGATCGTCCTCGCTCGCGCCCCGCCAGTAGCGACGGCGACCGCGGCGGATGTACCAGTTGTTGAGCTCGTCACACATGGCGAGCCACTCGGGCACCAGGTTGTCGAGGTTGTAGGCCTCGAACTCGCCGCGCAGCCGGGCGACGAAGCTCTGCACGCGCGACAGGATCCACAGATCCAGCTCGCTGGTCGGCCGCGCGCTCAGGGTCTCGCGCGTGGGCACCCAGCCGTCGGCGCGGGCGTAGGTGACCAGGAAGTTGTAGGCGTTCTGCAGCGGCAAGATCGCGGCCTTGACCATGTCGCGGACGATCAGCCCCTTGGTGTCCTTGGCGTCGCGACCAAAGCGCATCGGCTCGGCGCGAACCACCGGACCCGAGATCAAGTAGGCCCGCAGCGCGTCGGCCCCGAACGCCTCGACCACGCCGAGCGGGTCGGGGTAGTTCTGCAGCCGCTTGGACATCTTCTTGCCGTCGGCGGCGAGGATCAGCCCGTTGACGATCACGTTCTTGAACGCCGGCCGCTGAAACAGCGCGGTCGAGAGCACGTGCAGCGTGTAGAACCAGCCGCGCGTCTGATCCAGACCCTCGGCGATGAAGTCGGCCGGGAGGTTGTCCTCCACGTACTGCTTCTTGCTCGGGTCGAACGGGTAGTGGTTTTGCGCGTAGGGCATCGAGCCCGACTCGAACCAGCAGTCGAACACCTCGGAGATCCGGCGCATGGTCCCGCCGGGCGTCCGCTCCGACGCGAAGCTGATGTCGTCGACGCTCTCGCGGTGCAGGTCCGTGATTGAGCCCGGCTCGAGCCCGGCGCGTCGCTCGAGCTCGGCGATCGAGCTGATGCAGACCATGTCGGCCGGGTCCTCGTCGCACCGCCAGATCGGCAGCGGCGTACCCCAGTAGCGGTTGCGGCTGAGGTTCCAGTCGCGGGCCACGCCCAGCCAGTTGCCAAACCGCCCGCTGCCGACGTGCTTGGGCACCCAGTGGATCTCATCGTTGTTCGCGAGCAGCTGCTCGCGCATGTCCTCGACCTTCATGAACCAGGTCGAGATCGCCATGTACAGCAGCGGCTCGTCGGTGCGGTAGCAGTGCGGGTAGGCGTGGCGGTAGACGTCTTGATCGACGAGCTGCTTGGCGTCCTTGAGCTTCAGGACGATGCCCTTGTCAGCCTGCTTGGCCCGCTGCCCGGCGAACTCGGGGACCCGCTCGTCGAACACGCCGTTGAGGTCCATCGGCCGAACCAGCGGCAGACCCTCACGCTTGCCGACCTCGAAGTCATCCTCACCGAAGGCCGGGGCCTGGTGGACGATCCCGGTGCCCGTGTCGGTCGTGACGTAGTCGGCGACCACCACCTTGAACGCCCAGCGCGAGCCGTCCTCGCGCTCGCGGTACTCGGCAAAATAGGGAAACAGCGGCGCGTAGGCGAGGCCCGCCAGCTCGCTGCCCTTGCGCCGCTCGAGCTCCTGGGTCTCGCCGACGCGCTTGCGCTCCTGGTACTGGGCGAGCAACCCCGGCTCGATCCACGCGAGCTCACCGGTCTCGACGACCCGGACCTTGGCGTAGACGACGTCGGGGTGGACGGCCAGCGCGAGGTTGCTCGGCAGCGTCCACGGGGTCGTCGTCCAGGCCCACAAGAACGTGCCGGGCTCGTCCTCGAGCTCGAAGCGAACCGTGATGCTGGGATCGTCGCGGAGCTTGTGGCCGTCCTTGCCGGTCTTGGGGTTGCGCTCTTGCGGACCCTGGGCGACCTCGAAGTTCGACAGCGGCGTGCCCAGCAGCGGAGACACGGGCTGCACTCGGTGGCCCTCGTAGATCCGGCCCTGCTCCCACAGCTGCGCAAACACCCACCACACGCTCTCCATGAACGTGGGGTCCATGGTCTTGTAGTCGTCGTCGAAGTCGACCCAGCGACCCATTCGCTCGACGACCTTGCGCCATTCTTGCGTGTAGCGGAGCACGCCGGCCCGGCACGCGGCGTTGAATTTTGGCACCCCGAGCGCCTCGATCTCCGCGCGGCCGTGCACATCGAGCTCGTCCTCGACCAGGCTCTCGATCGGAAGACCGTGGCAATCCCAGCCAAACCTGCGCTCGACCGCGTAGCCGTTCATGGCCCAGTAGCGGGGCACCACGTCCTTGATGGTTCCGGCGAGCAAGTGCCCGTAGTGGGGCAGACCGGTCGCAAACGGCGGGCCGTCGAAGAACACGAAGCTCGGCTTGGGCGGGCCGCCGCCGGCGTCCTCGCCGGGCCGCCGCCCATGTAAGCTGCGGTACTCGACCTCGTAGGTGCCCCACAGCTCGATGATGCGTCGCTCGATCGCCGGCAGGTCGAACGGTGCAAGAGGCGCCACGAACCCAGTATCTGGTGCTTTGGTCATGTTGGCCTTGGGACCCGCTCGAACCTATACGGGCCCGTGGATCGCGGCAACGCCCACTCAGACCGCTCAGACGCTCGTGACCCAAGACACGCATTCTTGGCGGCAACCCCTTCGACCGCATTGCCGGCTTGGCCCGCGACCGGTAAAGTGGCCGTGGCTTTCTGGCCACGAAAACGAGACGGGCATCCTTCCCCCCCCACGCTCATCACTCGCTTTTGGCCCCCGCACGGAGTCTTCAGATGACCAAGCGCCTGCTCTTCCCCGCATTTCTCGCCGTCGCTGCGATCGCATCGCTCACCGGTTGCCAACCGGACAACGAGGATCCGGAAATCCGCAAACCGATCAACGACGAGTGGGAGGAGGTCGCCTCGCTGCCGGCCGCCCAGTTCCAGCTGCTCAGCGTCGGTGACCGGATCGCGTCGGACAACTTCGCCAACCGCGGCAACATCGAGGTCCTCTACAAGGACGGCACCGACAAGATCACGGTCGAGATGCAGCGCTTCACGGTCGCCGAGAATCAGGCGGCCGCCGACCTCGCGTTCGAGAAGATGCAGTACTGGGGCTACGCGATCTCGACCCCCGAGCCGCCATCAGACGACAACATGGTCGACTCTTGCGCGAACCCCGATCCAGACGTCGTCGACCGGTGCTACATCCGCGCCTACTACGACGGCCAGTTTCAGCCGGTCCGCGACGGCGCCAACTTCCGGGTCACGATCCCCACCGGCTGGGATGGCGACCTGCTCCTGGTGACCTCGGACAACCTCGAAGAGGGCATCGACAGCTACCCGGACCGCGGCAACATCACGGTCGACGGCGTCGCTGGCAACCTCGACATCGACCTCGACTCGGGCAACGTCCAGGTCCGGATGGACCCGAACACCAAGCACTACGCGGGCTGCGCAAACAACGACACCTGCGTGGAGATGGACTACGCGATGGGCTGTGGCTGCTCGGAGCCCACGAACATCAACATCGCCAACAAGAAGGGCCAGTCCTCGAACATCACCGTCGACGTCGGCAACCCCGACGCCTGGTACACGATGATCCTCGAGAACCGCGGCATCTTCTCGTCCAGCGACGAGTTCGTGTGCAACGCCACGATCGAGTGCGGCGACTTCGGGAACAACTGCATCATCGACCCGGCGTACGCGGACCTGCCCAACCAGGAGCGGGCCGACGTCAACTACCCGGGCGTCCCGGCGATCGAGGGCGCAGGCATGCGCATCGCGCTGGTCAGCGAGTCGTGCGCCAACATTCGCTACGTCAACGGGCCGGAAGACTTCGAAACGGACCCGCTGCCCGAGCAAAAGCAGGGCGAGCTGCTTGTTTGCGTGGGGTGCCTTTGAGGACCCCCACAGGCGCCTGAGCCTTCGCTCGGGCCCTAGTCGGGACCCCCACAGGCGCCTGGGCCTTCGCTCGGGCCCTTTGTTCGCGCTGGCATGATTGGCCCCCTAGGAGGGGGCTCTTGTCTGGGCACCTACTGCCAGCCAGTGGGTGCCCAACTACGTGGTGGTCTTTGGTGGTTGTAGGGGTGGGTTGCTACGCGGGCTGCTGCGTGGCGGTCGTGGTTGGAGTTTAGGGCCTGGGTTCGGGGAGGCCGGGGGGGAGGCGCTCGACGAGGAGGGCGCCGTGGACTTGGCGATCGCTGCGGCGGAGGGTGAGGTCGCGGGGTTTGCTGCCGAAGCGGAGGTGGCCGTGGCCGCGGGGGGCGAAGTGTTGGAGCAGTCGCTCGGCGCGGGTTTCGGCGGTGGGGTCGTTGCCGACTGGGTAGATGACGAGGATCGGGCCGTGGAGCGGGGGCTCGTCGGTGGGGAGCTGGTCGTCGGGGATCCGTACGCGGAACAGGGCGGGGGCCAAGAACGCCAGGCCGGGAGCGTTGGCGCGGCGCAGGCGGCCGCCTGGGCAGATCGTGGTGACTCGGTCGCGGGCTTGCCAGGCGGCGTCGTCGACCAAGAATTGGTGGGAGCGTGGCTCGTCGACTGGGCCGGCGAAGGCGTGCTCGTCGTCGACGGGGCCCATCTGGGTGCCGACCCAGAGCCGTCGCAGGTTTCGCTCGAGCCGCTCGCTGGGGCCCACGACGATCACGCGATGGACCACGCGGGGATCGAAGCCGGTTCGGCGCAGGCATGCGCGCGCGAGCACGTAGGCGGCGAGCTCGTGGTCGGCGTCTCGCTGGATCAGGGCGACCCGCTCGAGCCGCTGGCGAACCCCGATCTGCTGCCAGCTCGCGTGCTCATGATCCAGGACACCGGGGGGCGAGACGCTGAGCAGCGCCTCGCCGAGGAGGTCGGCCATCTCCTGCAGGATCCGCGACACGCCCGGACACGCGTCGGGCTCGGACTCCACGTGCACCCTTCGCCCGCGCCGCAGCGCACGCCAGGCCAACTCGAGCGCCTCGAGTGGTTGCTCGCGCAGCTCGCGAACGAGGGCCGGCTCGCCGCCGTAGCGATGGAAGCGACGCTCTCGCAGGGCCAGCAGGCGACGCTGCGCCGTGCCGATCTGATCCTCGCGCTCCCACGCGACCATGCCCAGTCGCTCGGCGAGATCCTCGGCGAGGCTGTCGGCTGCGAGCGCGACAGCCTCGAGCAGCTCATGCCCGAGCGCGCGTGAGACCGCGGCGATCCGCTCGGGCCGAACTGGATCCGGTGGACGAGCACCCGCGCCGCTAGCCCCGCTGGGCTGGTCACGGCCCGTGCCCCCGCCACGCTCACTCGACATGGGCGCGCAGCAGTGCTCGGACCAACGCCGAGAGCCGACTGCGTGCCCGCGCCGACTCCTCTTGGACCTCGAGGTGCGAGAGCGCCTCGCTGCCGGCCGCGTTGGTCACGACCCCGAGCCCGCACGTTGGGGTGCGGTGAGCGGCGGCGAGCATCGCCTCGTAGGTGGTCGACATCCCGACCACGTCGCCGCCGAGCAGCCGCAGCGCCGCGACCTCGGCCGGGGTCTCGTACTGCGGCCCGCGAGCGTGGGCGTAGACGACCTCGGGGACCGCTTCGGCGCCGGCTTGCACCTGGGCTTGCAGCTGCGCCCGCAGCTTCGCCGAGTAGATGTCGGAGCAGTCGACGAACGCGGCACCGCGCAGCGGCGTGGGTCCGAACAGGCCGATCTGATCGCGCAAGCTGACGATCGTGCCGACCCGCAGATCGGGGTTGATGCCCCCGACCGCGCACGTCAGCAGCAGCCGCTTGACCCCGAGGCTGAGCACCGCGCCGAGCGGGGCTGTCGCGAGGCTGGCCGGGTGGCCCTCGTAGGGGTGGATGCGACCGGTCTGCACGCACACGCGCACGCGGGCGTGGCCGTCGGCGGCCGGCAGCTCGCCGAACACCAGCGAGCTTCCATGTCCGGCGACCGAGGGCGCGGGCAGGCCGAGCTCGGCGAGCGGGATCTCGTGCTGGATCACCAGACCTAGCGCGTGCTCACCAGCTTGATCGACGAGCGGCTTCCCGATCCCAGAGCCGCCGACGATCATCCAGTCGACGGGCTCGAGCCCAGGTAGCCGTTCACGCAGGGCCCGCTCGCACAGCGCACCTTCGGGATGCCAATTTGGCTCGAATTGCATGGGGACTCGGGAGCTTAGTTCACCATCAACATCACGCCCAGCGAGACGACCACGCCGATCACGATGCCGATCACGATCGCCAGGACCCAGGTCTTCTGGCTCGCGGACGGGGCAGCCTCTGCGGCGCGGACGTCCTCGGCTTTCGAGGCGGCCTGCTCTGCAGCCGCTGGCGGGGCCTCGGTGATGACCTCGACCGCGGCGTGGCGCGGGGGGATCTGTCCGCCGATCCGCCCGATGATCGCGGGCAGCTCGTCGATCAACTCTTCGAGGGATGGCCGTACGTCCGGCCGCCGGCTCATCATGCGGCGGCACAGATCACTGAGCGGCTCGTCGAACCCGGCGATCTGGGTCTTGAGCACCGGTCGCTCGGCCTTGAGGTGACGACGGACCACCGCGGTGTAGTGGTCGTCGCTGCCGCCCTTGCGAAACGGCGGGCTGCCCGTGCACATGTGGTAGAGCGAACAGCCGAGCGCGTACACGTCGGCGCTCGAGTCCACGTCTTCGCCCATGGCCTGCTCGGGCGCGAGGTAGTCGGGGGTGCCCACGAACACGCCGGTCGCCGTGATCGACAGGTCTTCCTGGAGGGCCTTGGCGAGCCCGAAGTCGGTGACCTTGACCTCGCCGGCCTTGGTCACGACCAGGTTCGAGGGCTTCACGTCGCGGTGTACGACACCCGCGCGCTTGGCCTCGAGCAGGCCGACCGAGGCCTGGCGCACGACCTCGGCCGCGTCACCGGGCACCAGCGGGCCGTTCTTCTTGATCGCGCCGCCGATGTCCTCGCCGTCGAGGAACTCCATGGCCAGGTAGGGCCGGCCCTCGAACTCGCCGATGAAGTAGACCTGAACCACGTTGATGTGGTTCATGGCCGCCAACGACCGGCCCTCCCGGAGGAAGCGTTCTTTAAATTCGGAGGACTCCTGGTGCTTTCGCCCAAGGACCTTCAGGGCCACTCGACGTCCGAGGTTTGGGTCACGGCCTTCGTAGACCTCGCCCATCGCCCCTTTACCCAGCAAACCCTGGATCTGGTAGTGGCCGATCTTCTCGGGCACCCGCGCCATGCGGCGAGAACCTATCATGGGAAGGGCACGCCGCCCATCGCCCGCCGCGCCACCACCCCCAGGAGCGTGCTTGACACGGGCAAGTGAGCGCATCACACGCGTAGTCCCGGGTCCCGCCGTCGGTGAGCGGACTCGGTCATTGTCGTGTATCCATATGATTATATTGATGTTTTGGTGATTGTGAACGCCCCGGGGGAGCGAGCGGACTGCGCTCGGGGCCCATGATCCCGACGAGATCAACCCAGCCGTCGAAGCGGTGGCATGCTGGCCGGGCTCCCCTTGCCGGGCGGTGCAGGGCGGGCGACGGTGGGCGGCCCGCGACGAGGGTTGGACAAGACCGCCTGCCCAAGCCGTGACCGGCGGGTCCACCTCGGCCTCGGCCTCGGGCTTGGCTGCGGACCTCGACAGCGAACGTAGGCACGGGGTCTTGGCACCGGCCGCTCACACGGGATCTCACCGCAGCCATGGCTCAGCACCGAACGCTCCCCCATCGTCCCGAAGCCGAGAACGCGGTGCTCGGCGGGATCCTTCTGCGCGGCCGCGAGGCGCTCAACGATGTGCTCGAGCACATCACCGAGGAAGATTTCTACCAGCCCCGGGCCCAGGCCGTGTTCCGGGCCATGCGGATCCTCGAAGAGCGCGGCGAGCCGATCGACGTGATCACCCTCGAGGCCCAGCTGCGTCGCACGGGCGAGCTCGAGCTCGTAGGCGGGATCGAGGGCCTGGCCCGCCTCGATCGCTTCGCCACCGCGCACAACATCAAGGCCCACGCCGAGCTGATCCTCGAGTCGGCCCAGGTCCGCAACCTCGTCGTCGCGACCCGCGAGATCGCGGAAGAGGGCATGGAGGAGGTCGAGGATCCCAAGGCCTACATCGACACCGCCGAGCAGCGGGTCCTCAAGGTCAACGAGCGCGGCCGCAAGAGCACCTACCGCAGCTCCCGCGAGCTGATGCTCGAGGTGTTCCAGGGCATCACCGAGCGCCAGCGCCAGACCGATCCGATCACTGGGATCTCGACCGGCTTCACCCAGATGGACGAGATGACCGCCGGGTTGCAGCCCAGCGATCTGATCATCCTGGCCGCGCGCCCGTCCATGGGCAAGACCGCGTTCGCCCTCAACCTGGCCCAAAACGCGTGCATCCTCCCGGCCAAGTTCGCCAACGCGCCGCCCGAGCAGCGGCCGGGTCGGTTTCCCGTGCTGTTCTTCTCGCTCGAGATGGGCGCGACCCAGCTGATCGAGCGCGTGCTGTGCAGCGAGGCCCGGGTCGACTACGCGCAGCTGCGTCGCGGCGGCCGCATGATGGAGCAGGACTTTCGCGGGCTGATCGCCGCCGCGGACCGCATCTCCAACGCGCCGCTCTATATTGATGACTCGGCGGCGCCCAGCATCCTCGAGATCCGCGCCCGCTCCCGCCGCTGGCGAGACGACCGCTCGATCTTCCCCGAGCCCGACCCCGAAGATCCCAACGCCAACCACAAGGGCCTGGGCCTGGTCATGATCGACTACCTCCAGCTCGCGCGCGGCGGCAAGGCCCGCTACGACTCGCGCGAGCAGGAGATCTCAGAGATCTCTCGCGGGCTCAAGGCCCTGGCCAAGGAGCTCAAGGTCCCCGTCATCGCGCTCTCGCAGCTCAACCGCGCGGTCGACTCGCGCGCGGATCACCGACCACAGCTGTCGGACTTGCGCGAGTCCGGCGCGATCGAGCAGGACGCCGACGTGATCATGTTCATCTACCGTGAAGAGCGCTACCTCAACGCCGACACCCCCGAAGAGAAGCGGCGCGAGGTCGAGAACAAGGCCGAGATCATCATCGGCAAGCAGCGCAACGGGCCGATCGGGACGGTGCACCTCACGTTCATGAAGAAGCACACCCGGTTCGAGAACCCGGCGCCCGACTACGAACCTGCTAGTTACTAGCGCCGCGGGCTTGATCGACGACATTTGTTCTTGCCGGTCGACGACAACTAGAGCTGCCGGTGCGCGAATTCTGCGTTGACTCTGCGGTACGCATCAGGGGTTCGTGCGGTGGTAGGCTGCGGTCCTTCGAGCGATGGGCGGTCGATCTGCGGAAGTGTTCCTGGCCCTGGGTCTCGCTGGCTGCGAGCCCGCGCTGACTCAGACCGAGCCACCAGCACCAGCACCAGCACCCGCTCCGGCACCCTGCCAGGTGGACGCGCGAGAGCTCGAGGGCCTGCGCGCGGAGCTTCGGGAGGTCGCCGCCGAGCTCGAGAAGGACAACCCCGAAAACACCCGACGCGCGACCACTCGCATGGCGGCGCTGCTGGAGCACCCCGCGTTTTTCACTCGAGAGGGTCGGCCGGCGGTCGTCATGTCGACCCAGCCGCGCGCCATCGTCGATTGGTGGCATCGAGGCGGAGAGTCGAGGACGGAACACTGGCTCGACCGGTCCGCGACGCGCACGGAGATTCCACCGGGCGTGCGCTCCGTGATCGACCCGGACACGGTCCCGGCCGAAATCTTGTGCGCGAGCGCCAACTGTGATCCTCTTGCGTCGGGCTTCATCAACACGGTCGTCGCCTGGGTCTGAAGCTCGAGGCCAACGAGCGCCGCCGCTACTTTTATGATGAGTCTACGGGCGGCAATTCACGCCAGCATGAATGTAACGATGCAAGCAACGCGGCCGCGTGGCTCAGCTGTCTCTCGTTCTGGAGGTCCGCACAGGCGGAGCTCCCGCTGGGCGACTATCGGTTCCCGACTTCGGGCTGGCTGTTCGCGGAGCTCGGCGGAATGTTGGTACCCGAGTGCCCGACCTACTACGGCTTGAACCTGGAGACCGGAGAGATGCTCTCGGCCAGCGAATGCGAAGTGCGCCGCGGGCACGGCAGCGTCGAGCGGTTTCGTGAATTCGCGCTGGTGGCCTTGCTGTCCGGGCAAGCCGAGGAGGTCGCCCAATTTCAGGCTCTCGACGCGCCCCCGGGGCTCGATCTGAGTGGAACCTGCTCGCTCGACAGCGCGCCGGGGCCTCGAATCAGCACCTCGGCCCACGATCGGCTGTATTATTGGTGGTGGCGCGAGGGGAGCATCGTAGCCAAGGGCGTCCGCAAGCCCACGTCATACGAGGAGCCCGCGAGCGGGTTGGCGGACAAGCTGCTGCGCGTGGCGGTATATACGGTCGTCGAGGGAGAGGTCGCGCTCCCCCATCACGCCCAGGCGCCGGACGATGATGAACGGCTCTCGGAGCTGCTCGCCACACTCGCATCGCAGGGTTAGGCGCCCGGGGAAGAGCTCCGGCGCACGTGTTCTCATCACGGGGTCTTTTTTCGGGGAGCTTCTTGTCGCACCAGTCCTCGATCTTCTTCGGCGCCTCGCCAGCGCGCCAGGCTGCAGCAGCGCCGCGCCAGTGTGCAGGAGCGAGGTGTAGCCGCCGGCAGGCGCCCACCGGGTGCAAATCTCATGTATGAGTTCACTGGCCATGACAGACACCAGGGACGACTTCAGCAGCTTCGCCGAGACCGCGCACATGTTCTTCGGGATCGACGCGCCCTTCGTGATGATCCGTGAGGAGCTCGAGAAGATGTTCTGCCAGCAGGTCCCGGACTCGCGGATCAACTCGATTACCTGCGATGGTGAGCCGAAGTTCCTGACGCTCGGGCGGCGGGCTGAGCCCGACGCGGAGCAGGTCGTGGTCACCCACTACGGGGTCTGCTTTCAATGCACGATCGACATCGAGACCAACGAACATCACGAGCCGGCGCTGCGCTGCACGATGACCCTCGCGTTCGGTGATATTGATAAATCAGGCGAGGAGCGCATGCAGGCGTGGATGAATCTGCATGACGACGCGGACCCGGCATTTGATGAAGAGGTGTTCAAGCAGAAGTTTCTGGGATTTCGTGATCGGGCGTCTGCCTGACGGGACCGACCCTGGAATTCATCCCAGATAGGCGCTGTGGGTGAGCGTGACCAGAAGTATCGGCGTTGGGCGTCGACGCGTCGTGTTCCTCGCGATCGGGCTGCTCGTGTTGGCGGTGGTGGGTGGGGTGTCGACGTGGCTGTGTGTAGCTGCCGACCGGGATGAGCAGGATGAGCAGGATGACCAGGATGATTGGCCGTGTAGTGGCGGTCCCAATTGCGAGCTGAGGCAGAAGATTCGTGGTGTAGCGGCCTACGCGCTCCAGCTCTCCGACACTGAGCCCCGGACGGACCCTCCGCTGCGAGGGGCTGCGAGCCCATTTCCTGCGCTCGCGCGGGGAATCACGTTGCGCAGAATCGAAGAGTCGGGTTCAATGGTCGCGTGATCAGTTGGGCTGAGTCTCGATACGCGTGCTTCATGTTGGCTGTCCCTGTGCTCGCGTGTGGCGGAGCGGAGTCGATGCCCGCCGACACTGGTGACACCCAGGCCGAGACCAGCGGTGACGGCGACGGCGACGGCGACGGAGACGGCGAGGCGCTGCGACCCAACTGGCACGAGGACATCGCGCCCTTGGTGTACGGCACCTGCGTCGGCTGTCACTACGATGGTGGGATCGCCCCGTTCGCGCTCGAGACCTACGAGCAAGCGGCGCCCTGGGCTGGGCTCATGAGCGAGGCGGTCAACGATGGCGTGATGCCGCCATGGGGGGCGCTCGAGACCGAGGAGTGCCAGCCGGACCACACCTGGCTCGACGACGTCCGCCTGTCTGACGCGCAGCGACAGCTGCTCGCTGACTGGGTCACCGCGGGGACCCCCGAGGGCGACCCAGACGCGGCCGTGCCCCTGCCCGAGCCGCCCAGCCTCGAGCTCGCCGACACCACGGTGGTCCTGCAAAACCCGTCGCCGTACACGGTGGGTGGCACCTCGGACAGCTTCGTGTGCATGGTCGTCGATCCCGGGAACGAGACCGACGTGTGGGTCACCGGGGTGCAGATCATCGCCGACAACGCGGAGGTCGTGCACCACGTCCTGACCTACATCGACAGCGAGTCGGCCTCCGACGACCTGGTCGACGCGGACGGCAAGTTCAGCTGCCCCGGTGGGTTCGTGTCCTTGAATGGGACCTCGCAGATCAGCACGTGGGTCCCCGGCGGCGTGCCGACCGAGACCCCGCCCGACGTCGGGTTCCCGATGCCCGTCGGCTCGAAGATCATCATGGCCTACCACTACCACCCGACCGGAGCTGGCGACGAGATCGACCAGAGCGCCGTCGCGCTGCGCTGGACCGAAGAGGCGCCCGCGCTGACCGGCTACATGGGGGTGCTTGGCGCGATCTTCAGCAGCAACGGCGTCGACCCCGGACCCAACGACCCCGACGGCGTGCCCGTGTTCCAGATCCCCCCGAACGTCTCGAACCACGTCGAGACGGTCACCTACAAGGTCCCAGACCTCCTGCCCCCGGTCGATGTGTTCACGATCGGCACGCACATGCATTATGTCGGCGTCGACATGAAGATCTGGATCGAGCGGGGCGGGCAAGAGCTGTGCTGGCTGCAGACCCCGCGCTGGGACTTCAATTGGCAGCGCCTGTACGATGTCGACGCGCCGATCGGCCAGATGCCCAAGGTCCAGGGCGGCGACGTGATCAAGCTGCGCTGCACCTACGACAACACGCTGAACAATCCGGCCTTGGTCGAGGCGCTCGCGCAGCAGGGGCTGAGCGAGCCGATTACGATCAACGTGGGCGAGTCGAGCCTCGAGGAGATGTGCGCGATGCTGTTCGGTGTTGCGACTGATCTCCCCCTCGGAAGCTTCTTTTGAGACCCCCACGAGCGACTTGGCACTTCGGGGTCTCTCGCTTCGCTCGCTCCCTTTTGGCTGGTTGTGTGCGGGGGCATGATTGGCCCCCTCGAAGGGGGCTCTTTCTGGGCATCTGCGCTTGGGTGGGGCTTGATACTTCTACGGCGGTTTGGCACTTTGGGGAGCTTCAATAATTATAGCCTCAATAATTGCTAGCCTCGGGTTTGGCCTCCGAGTAGGGTGAAGACTTCGCCGGTTACGTAGCTGGAGTCGGCGTTCGAGGCGAAGTATACGTAGACGGGGGCGATCTCTTCGGGTTGGGCGGGGCGGCCGATTGGTTGGGACTCGCCGAAGTTGACGATGTCTTCGGGGGCGCGCTCGGCGGGGTTGAGGGGGGTCCAGACTGGGCCTGGGGCTACACAGTTGACTCGGATCTTTCGTGGGAGCAGGGATTGTGCGAGTGACTTGGTGAAGGCGTGGATGGCTGCTTTTGTCGAGGCGTAGTCGACGAGTTCGCGGCTGCCTTCGATTCCGGTGATCGAGCCGGTGTTGATGATTGCGGCGCCCTCGCCGAGGTGGGGGAGGGCTGCCTTGGTCATGTGGAAGTAGCCGTAGATGTTGGTCTCGAAGGTTTGGCGCCACTGCTCGAGGTCGAGCTCGTCGAGCTCGCAGTGGTTCTGGAACGCGGCGTTGTTGACCAGGATGTCGAGGCCGCCGAAGCGATCGACGACTTGCTCGACGGCCTGCTCGCAGGCGGCGTAGTCGCGCTGATCCAGCACGATCGTCAGCGCTGACTGATCGCAGCGCTCGATCGCCTCGCGCACGCGCGCGGCGTCGGAGGCTTCGGACTCGAGGTGGGTGATGGCCACGTCGGCGCCCTCTCGCGCGAACAGGTAGGCGACGGCCCGGCCGATGCCGGAGTCGCCGCCTGTGATCAGCGCGCGCTTGCCTTCGAGCTTGCCCGCGGCGCGATAGTCCGGCGCCTGCCAGTTGGGCTCGGGGTCGAGCTCGCTCTCGAGGCCCGGCGGATCCAGGTGTTGCTTGGGAAACGGGGGTTTCGGTTGGTCGTGCTCGCCCATGCATGCTGGAACAAGCACGGTCCATGCCGACCTCTGAATCCCGGCGATCTCACGGCTGTTCCTGCGGGTCCATCTCGATCGGCGTGGCTTCGCCGTCGTCGACGACCCCTTCGGGTTTGTGACGATCCGGAAAGAACTGCGCGAGCGCGTCGACACCCCGCTGCGGATGCGCGAGCTCGACCAGCTCGCTCCGCTCGACCCGCCTTTGCTGGGTGTCGATGTCGAGCATCCGCTCGCGCGCCTCGAGCAGCGCGGGCTCGAGCTCACCTGCGGCGTTGAACGACCACGCGAGCCGGGCTTCACCCAGCGGCAGCCCGTCACCGGGGCGTGTGCCGCCGCCGGTGAGCCAGGTGTGCCAAGTCTTGCCATAGCTGTTCATCTTGCCACGCATGAGCGCGAGGTCGGCGGCCGGCGGCAGTCCCGGCGCGACCAGCTGACCCGAGAGGATCTCGAAGTTGTGGGGATGCCAATATTGCTTCTCCTGCTCCGGCAGGCCCTCGAACAGCCGCTCAGAGATGATGTACTCGATCCCGTTGAGGTTGGACTGCGCCGTGTCGCCGTCCCACAGCGCGCACTGGGCAAAGTCTTCGTTGACCTGGTGGCAAAAGTGGTGGACGTCCATTTGATGGTAGGGATCCTCCTTCATTGGATGGAAACCGACCAGGTGGATATTGAGCTGGTCGATCGGTGAATCGGCCTGAAACAACTCGGCGCCAGCGCTGAGGAGCTGTGTGATCGCGCCGGCCTCCTCGCCAGGCGGGGTCACGCCAGCGAGGTTGGGATCTTCGCCCCTGCATGATGCGAGCACACAACATGCGAGCAGTGCGGCTGGAGTCCAATTGATTGTACTTAGACGTTTATCGGTATGGCTCATGGCAATCGGACAGAGTCTGCAATCACCATGCCCGCGCAGGTTGGTGCGAATAAAGGGGAGGACGCGCCGCGCGGCTGGGTCGAACACTCAACCTGGAAACCAGTCGAGCAGGGCGGGCAGCAGTCGATTGGCCCAGGCGACCTCATTGTGGGGCGCGCCGGGATCCCAGCGATAAAATAGATCCTGCTCGTCGACCCACCCGAGCCCGCGCAGGGTGTCGGCCAGCTCGACGGTGCCGCAGTAGTTGTCGGACCCATCGCCCGGACACCCCGCACCCTCGCTGCCGCCGCTGTCCAGATAGATCCGCGCGCCGACCGGGGCGGCGTTCGAGTATTCGCTGATGATCGTGGGATTGGGTGGATCCGCGCCGATCGTGCCCCAGCTGATCGTCCCCGACATCGAGCCGACCTGGCCAAACACGTCTGGGTGACGCAGACCGATGTAGAGGCTGACCAAGCCCCCGAGCGAGGAGCCCATCACACCGACCGAGGCTGGATCTTTGGTGACTGGGTAGCGCTCGGCCATGAAGGGCACGACGCCGTCGACCAGGAAGTCGGCGTACTCGTCGGCCCGCCCGCCGAAGGTCATGCCGTCGATCACGTCGGTGACCTGAGTATACTCGTCAAACCGCGCGGCCGTGTTGTCGACGCCCACGACGATCACGGGCGCGAGCTGTCCGTCGTTCACCGCCTGGTCGAGGGTCGCGCTGACCTGCCAGCCGCCAAACAGCGCGTCGGGGGCGAACAGGTTCTGGCCGTCGTGCATGTACAGGACCGGCAGCGCGGGCGCGTCAAAGCCGTCGGCCGGGATCCAGACCGTGAGATCCCGGGGCTCGAGCGCGCCGATCGCCTCGTCGAAGTCTGGCCAGCGCTCGTGGTGGCTGCGTCCGCTGATCGCGTCGATCTGCGAGTACTCACCGATTTGATCCCAGCCAAATCGGCGCGCGAGCGGATCGGCGAAGTAGTCGGTCTGATCATGCACGAATTTGTAGAGGCCAGTCGGCGCCGCGGGCAGCTCGATCATGGCGTAGTAAAAACCTGGGGCCGCTTCGATGAGCGGGTGCAGATCCACCTGCCACTCGGCGAAGTCGCCGGTCACCGTCAGCGGCAGGCCTTCGCTGCCCTGGTGGAACACGCACAGGCGGGTGTCGGCGACGATCGGGAAGCCGTCCGCGCCGTAGGTCATCTCGCGCACGAAGCTGTCGGCCAGCTGCTGGCGCGCGTCGGGGTCGGGCGCAGCCGCGACCGCGTCGATCAGCTGCTCGAGCAGGTCGCACGCGTCGAGCTCGGGCGGGAGATCCGTGGGTGGCGGCAGATCGTCCGGACCCTGGGTCTCGTCACTCGAGCTGGTGTCGGTGCCGAGCTCGTCCCCCGACTCGGTGCCTGACCCGGACTCGTCTCCAGAGCCAGAGCCAGAGCCAGCGTCCCCCGAACTCGGCGCCGGGCCAGCGCAGCCCAGACCGATGAACGGGACAAACGCGGCGGCGATCCAGGTGCGCATGAGCGTCCAGCCTATCACCGCGGCAGCCCACGAGGCGAAGTCTCGACCACCACTACTCGCCGTAGGTCGCCGCGTAGTCATCGACCGCGGCCGCGATCACCTTCGCCGCGTGCTCGAACCCGTAGCGCCGGGCGATCCGGGCCCGCGAGTCCGCCTCGGGGACCAGCTTATAGGTCGAGAAGTAGTGGGTCAGTCGCTCGACCAGGTTGCCAGGCAAGTCGTCGAGCTCCTCGCACTCACCCCACACCGGATCGTTCTGCAGCACGGCGACGATCTTGTCGTCGGCCTCGTCGTCGTCGATCATCTGGAGCCCGCCGAGCACCTTCGCGGTCAAGATGATGTCCGAGCGCATGATCGGTCGCTCGCTGAGCACACAAATATCGAGGGGATCGGCGTCGCCTCGGGTCGCCTCGCCCTCGGTCAGGGCGGCCGTCCGCTCCCCGCAATAAGTGCGGGGAATGAACCCGTAAAGGGCAGGTGGCATCGCGGATCCACGCTGCGGTCGGTCCACGCGTAGGTAGCCCGTGGTCTTGTCGAGCTCGTACTTGACCGCGTCGAACGGCGTAATCTCGATGTAGGCCGTGACCAGGCGAGGCGCCTGCGGCCCGAGCTCGAGGCCGTGCCAGGGGTGGGGGCGCCAGCGGTAGAACGGAGCGGGGAAGGTCATTGCCCGCCCAGCATAGCGCGGGTTGGCTCGCGGGCGCCCTCGACCGTCACTTGACGATGTCGCGCTCGAAGTTCAGGGCGCCGGTCTCGTCGTAGAACGCGGTGTGGATCTTCTCGAGCTCGACCTCGACCAGCAAGAACCCGGGGGTAGTGTCCTCTTCCCAGTGGACCGGGTTGTCGTCGTGGTGGGCGAAGTCGGTGTTCTTGCACCCCGCGCCCGAGACAATGAAATACGTGGTCCGCTCGCCACCGCCACAGGTCAGCTGGTTCCACGTTCGGTTGTGATCGTGCCCGCTCAGGACCAGGTCGACCTTGTCACAGACCGACTCGTCAATGACCTTCTTGACCGTGGTCCCAGCCAGCTGCGGGGGGAACGGCCAGCCCTCGTAGTTGCCAGCGTTGCCGTGCTCGCCGTTCGAGTAGTACGGGTGGTGCGCAAACGCGATCTTCCACGGCGCGTCGCTGTTTGCGAGCTCCGCGTCTAGCCAGGCTTGCTGGGCGCCGGTCTCGTGGTTCCACATCAGCCGCGTCGTGTCCATGGCGAACAGGTCGACGTTGGGGAAGTCGTAGACCGAGTACCACTTGGCCGGCAGGATCCACTTGTCACTGTAGTTGGTGTACTCGATCTCGTACTCCAGCTTGTCCCACACGAAGCTGAGCTCGCCATAGTCATGGTTACCCATGACGACATAAAATGGAAAGTCGATGTCCGCGTAGGGCATCTCGAACTTGGTCATGAACTGCTCGTCTTCGACCGAGTCCACGCCGTCGTTGTAGAAGTTGTCGCCCAGGTAGACCGCGAAGTCGCAGCCGCCCCGCTCGGCGCAGACCATCTCCATGGCCGCGGCCACGTTGTACTGGCCCATGTTGCCTTCGCCAGCGTCACCAAGCGCGACGAAGCGCACCATCGCGTCGGGATCGCCGTCACCATCACCATCACCATCGCCATCACCGGTCGGGTCGCCGTCGCCGTCACCGGTCGGGTCGCCGTCACCATCGCCCGGGTCGCCGTCGCCATCACCGGGGTCGCCATCGCCATCACCGGGATCGCCATCGCCGTCACCCATGTCCCCGCTCGCCTCGCCGTCTTCGGTGACGACGTCGTCGCCCGTGGTCCCCGTGGTCCCGGTCGCTCCGGTGTCCGCGGCCTCCATCGGGTCATTGCAGGCGAGTCCAGTCGTGCACAGGGTCAGGCAAGTGAGGATCGAAGGGAGACAGCGCATGATGGGTTGATATCAACAAACTCGCGGGCGCGAGTGCAACATCGACGTCGCGAAGCCGTCCGGTGGCCTGAACGGGCCGTGAGAGCGAGCACGGCCCGGCTGAGGGCAGCTTCGGTGATACTCTCGGCTAATGCGCTACAGCTTTTCTCACTTCACAGTGTCCACGTTTCTGCTCGCCGGGCTTGCTGCGTGTGGCGATGACGCAGTCGGGACCGACACCAACGTGCCCGAGACCAGCGGTATCTCGACCGGCGACGGCGATGGTGATCCGACTGGCGACGGTGATCCGGGCGACGGCGACGGTGACCCGGGCGACGGCGACGGTGACCCGGGCGATGGCGATGGCGATGGCGATGGTGACCCGACTGGTGACGGAGACGGCGACGGCGACCCGACTGGTGACGGAGACGGCGACCCGACCGGAGACGGCGACGGCGACCCGACCGGAGACGGCGACGGCGACCCGCCGGTCAACATCCCCGGGACCTGCGCGGAGGCAGAGATCACCCCGACGACCGTGGGCTGTCTGTTCTACGGCGTCGACCTCGACACCCACGCAGCTGGCAACGGTGATCAGTATGCGATCGCCGTCTCCAACGTTCAGGAAATGGACGTTGCGAGCGTGACCGTCGAGCGCAAGGTCAACGGGAATTGGCAGGTCGTCGCGGGCCCGCAGAATGTCGCGCCGCTCGACCTCCACGTCTTCCCGCTCCCGGATCTGAGCCTCAAGTCCAGCGGTGTCCTGGTCGGCGGGGCCTATCGCGTGACCTCGGATGAGCCAATTATTGCCTATCAATTCAACCCGCTCTTGCAGTCATCGTTCACCTCCGACGCCTCGCTGCTGTACCCGGCCCACGCCTGGGATCACTTCAACGAGACCATTCACTGGGGTGACGGGTTCGGCAACGGCTACGTCACGATCGTCGCGCTCAACGACGGCACCAACGTCCAGGTGATCCCCACCACCAACACCGCAGGCGGGGGCGGAGTCCCAGCTGGCACCAACGGCGTCCCGTTCATGATCAACGGGCTCAACGAGGGTGACGTCGCCGAGGTCAAGGCCGCGGTCGAGGACGTCGACATGACCGGCACGCGGATCCTGAGCGACGAGGATCACCCGGTCGCGGTCTTCTCTGGGCACGAGTGCGTTCAGATCCCAAACAACATCGTCGCGTGCGACCACCTCGAGGATCAGATCGCCGGCCTGCAGCTCTGGGGCCAGAATTTCGTGGCCAGTCGGGTCCCCAACCGCCAGAACGACCCGGTCGAGACCTCACTGTGGATGATCTACGCCAGCGAGGACAACACCACGATCAACATTGAAGCCGCCGACGCCGTGACCGGCCTCCCCAATACCCCGGCCGTGCTCGACAAGGGCGCGAAGCTGCAGTTCTTTGCGGGCGGCGACATCGATGATCCAGGCGACTTCTTCATCAGCGCCGACAAGCCGATCGCGGTCGTCAATTTCATGACCGGCTGGGGCAACCTCGTGGGTCTCAACAGCGGCGATCCAGCGATGGTCCAGCTCAGCCCCGTCGAGCAGTTCCTGCCCCGCTACGTGGTCCTGGTCCCGGACCTGTGGGACAACGACTTTCTGGTGCTCACGCGCGAGACCGACGCCGAGGTCACCGTCGACGGGGTCGCGGTCAACGATGATCTGTGGGTGCCGGTCGGCCTCGACTATGAGGTCGCCCGGGTCCCGGCCAGCGACGGCGTGCACTACCTCGATGGCGCCCAGCCTTTCTCGGTCGTGGTCGTCGGGTACGACTTCGCCGACAGCTACGCGTACCTGGGCGGGACCGGGACCGGCGTGATCAACCCCAACCCGCAGTAGTCAGCCCGCGACCAGGCAGGCGAGGCCGGCAGCCTGCCGGTCCGCCGAACAGATCCGCCCGGCCAGCTGCGGCGACAGAGCCTCGCCGCGGCCGTCGAGCTCGCGCAGCTGTTCCAGCACGAATGTCTTGAGATCAGGACCCGGCGCAGCTCCGTCGGCGCCGGGATACCTGGTCACGACCTCGACCCGCTTGGCGTCGGCGTCTCGCTTGGCCCGCTGCTCGACCAGCTCGCGGTTGAGCATCCAGTAGCCGTCGTTGCCCTGGGCCAAGAAGGTGGGCACGACCACGCGATAGCGCTGCTTGTCATCGAGCAAAGTGAGCTCGCCGTTGGCGTTGATGACCGACGGGCTCCGAGCCTCGCTGCGCCCCGCCAGGTTGGCGTGGTAAAACGCGATCCCGCTCAGCTGCAGCCAGTGGCCACCCGCTTCCCAGCCCTCGACGGACCGCTCGATCGCCTTGCGCAGCGCGTAGCCGTTGACCTCGAGCACCGTCAGCTCGGTCCGGTACGCAAACAGCTCCTCGACGATCTGCTGAGTGATGAACGCCCCGGCTGAGATGGTCTGGTTGAGCCGCAGGCTGCCCGAGTTGATCAGCGCGATCGTGGGCGGGTTGGCCTCGCCCGCGAAGCTGCGCAGCATCTGATCGGCGATCCAGCTGCCGAGGTTGGTCTCGTACATGCGGATCTCGTTCTCCTCGGCCACCAGCGTGGTCCCGGCCTCGACCAGCTCGGCCGTCAGGCAGCCGGGCGGCTGGGTGGTGGCCTGGCAAAACCACTGCTCGTGCTTGCTCAGCCAGGCCGCGACCCGCTCGGCGAGCTGCGGGTCGGGCTCGACGCTGTCGTCGAGCTCGACGGTGCTCGCGGTCCAGCGCATGTCCGGAGCCTCGCCGGGGCGCTTGTCGGTGATCGAGACTTCGATCACCCGAACCTTGACCGCGTCCGCGTCACCTTTGATCACCGCGGGCTGAGCAGCCTCGATGATCGGCCCCGCGCCGCCGAGCTCGACGTTGTGCTCGTCGCGAGTCATCGCCGTGTGATCGTGACCGCCGAGCACCAGGTCGGGCCGCGCGTAGTCCTCGCGCCCGTCCCCGGCGAGCAGCGACGCGTCGTTCCGGGCGTCGAGGTGGGTCAGAGCCAGCACCACGTCCGCCCCCTGTGACCGCAACATGGCGACGGTCTCGTGCGAGCGCTCGATGTAGCGGGTGTCGATGCACGCGACGTAGTCGGGCCGCTTGGTGTCGGTCATCAGCGAGTACAGACCCACCTGCAAGCCGCCCAGCGTGATCAGCTCGTGCGGCAAGATGTTGGCGCGGGCTGGATCGATGATCGGCGACGCAGGCGGGCTCGGGCAGGGTCCGTGGGCGTCGCTGGGTGTCGCGCACTCGCCCTCGGGCTTCCAGACCACGTTGGTCGCCAGCCAGGAAAACTGACTCTGCTCGACCCGGGCCGCGAGCGTGCCCGCGTCGTCGCAGCTGTCCTTGTCGAACTCGTGGTTGCCGAAGGTCGCAAACATGCGCGGGTCAGGGCGCTCGGGGTCGCCGTCGAGCAGGTTGAGCGCGTCGACCATCTGCTCGCCGAGGTACTTGCGGGACAACAGCGAGGGAAACAGCGCGTCGCCAGCGTGGGTCACCAGGACCGCGTCGCAGTCCGCCTCGAGCTGGGTCCGCAGGCTTCGGATCCGCGCGACGCCACCGCGGCCGTCGAGCAAGCCCTCGATCCGGTAGACGTCGTTGATGTGAAGGATGCGGAAGCGCCACTGACCATCCTGCTCGCCGCAGACCTGGGCGACGACGGGAGCGCCAGCGACCGGCGGCTGCTCGGGAGTGATCGACGACTCGCCCGCCGCTGGTTCGCACGCCAGCCCGAGCACACCGACCAGGGTGAGCGCGGCGCTGGGGATCGATCGACGCGACATGGTCACCAGCGTAGACCACCCCAGCGGAACCTGCGCGAGCTTCCCGTCATCTTATTAACGGTATATGGCAGTAGTATTCAGAAGCGCTGAATTACGTCATAAACGTTGATTTGTGACGTATATGGCGCTCAGTCGCAGGCAAACTCCATTTATCACGTGGATTGCCGTAGTACTTGCGTGCTTTGCTTCGCGCTCCACGGAGCCAACCATGAAGCTTTGGATCATCACAGGCAGCGCGACCGAGAGCGGCGCACCGATCTACCTCCAGACCAACAACCGCTGGACCCACAAGCTGAGCGCGGGTCACCCGATCGCCAGCGAGGCCGAGCGTCAGTCGCTGCTCGACGCCGCCAAGGCGCAGCAGCGAAAGGTCTGCGACCCGTACTGGATCGAGGTCCGCCGCGCCGAGCTCGGCCACCTCGCGCCGGTCAGCCTCCGCGAGAAGATCCGCGCCGAGGGCCCGACGATCTCGCTGGTCTCGACGCCCTTCTCGAGCACCACGCCCGCGTCGCGACCGGCAGCCGCCAGCGCCTGACGAGACCCACGATGTATCGCTACGACCACTACGATCAGGTCCTCGTCGACCAGCGCGTCGCGCAGTTTCGCGACCAGATCTCCCGCCGACTCAGCGGCGAGATCACCGAAGACGAGTTCAAGCCGCTGCGCCTGCAAAACGGCCTGTACATGCAGCTGCACGCTTATATGTTGCGTGTGGCGATCCCTTACGGGCTGCTGTCGAGCGATCAACTGCGCAAGCTCGCCGAGGTCTCGCGCACCTACGACCGCGGCTACGGGCACTTCTCGACCAGGCAGAACATCCAGTACAACTGGCCGCGCCTGCAGGACGTGCCGGATCTGCTGGCCGAGCTCGCGTCCGTGCAGATGCACGCGATCCAGACCAGCGGCAACTGCATTCGCAACACCACGTCGGACCACCTCGCTGGCGTCGCGCGTGACGAGCTCGTGGATCCGCGGGTCTACTGCGAGATCATTCGCCAGTGGTCCACGCTGCACCCCGAGTTCGCGTTCTTGCCCCGCAAGTTCAAGATCGCGGTCACCGGCGCGCCGACGGCCGACCGCGCCGCCGTGCGGGTGCATGACATTGGCGTCCGCGCGGTCCCAGGTCGCACCGCTGACGAGCCACACGGGTTTCAGGTCCTCGTTGGCGGCGGGCTCGGCCGGACCCCGCGGATCGCCGAGGTCTGCCGCGAGTTCCTGCCCCGCGAGCACCTGCTGAGCTACCTCGAGGCGATCCTGCGCGTCTACAACCGCTACGGTCGCCGCGACAACAAGTTCAAGGCGCGGATCAAGATTTTAGTTGGCGCGCTCGGCATCGAGGCGTTCAGCGAGCAGGTCGAGGCCGAGTGGGCCCAGATCCGCGACGGCGCGATGCAGCTGACCCCTGAGGAATTCGATCGGGTGGCCGCCGACTTCAGCGATCCCGACTACGCGGCGCTCGAGCCCAGTGATCTGTTCGTTCAGTCGCTCGCGCTCAGCAAGGACCGCGCGCTCGGGCGCTTTGTGGCGAGCAACGTGCTCCCCCACAAGCGACCCGGCTACTCGATCGTGATGATCTCGCTCAAGGCCAAGGGCAAGCCTCCGGGTGACGCCACGGCCGAGCAGATGGAGCTGGTCGCCGAGCTGGCCGACACCTACGGGTTTGGCCGGATCGTGGTGGCCCACGAGCAGAACCTGGTGCTACCCGACATCGAGAGCCGCCACCTGCCCGAGCTCCACGCCCGGCTCAGCGCGCTCGATCTGGCCGAGCCCAACATTGGCAAGGTCACCGACATCATCGCGTGCCCGGGGCTGGACTACTGCAACCTCGCCAACGCGCGCTCGATCCCGATCGCCACGCGGATCAGCGAGCGGATCGAGGATCTCGACTATCTGCACGATCTCGGCGACATCAGCCTCAACATCTCGGGCTGCATCAACGCCTGCGGGCACCACCACGTCGGCAACATTGGGATCCTGGGCATCGACAAGCAGGGCGAGGAATTTTATCAGCTGATGCTGGGCGGCTCGCCCAGCGACGACGCCTCGATCGGCAAGATCCTGGGGCCGGCGCTGCCGAGCGCGGAGATCGTCGACGCCGTGGCCAACGTGCTGCAGACCTATGTCAACAACCGCGAGTCCGCCGACGAGCGCTTCCTCGACTACGTGCGCCGCGCCGGGTTCGAGCCGTTCAAGGAGCAACTCTATGGCCAACCCGAGCACGCCTGAAGCCCCGGAGCTGCACCCAGGCGCGCGCCGGATCATTCGCGTCGGCGCCGCTGGCAAGCCCGAGATCGTCATCGATCACTGGCAGCGGCTCGTCGACGGTGATCCGTTTCCCAGCCTCAACGCGCTCCCCGTGTTGGTCTCGCTCGAGCGCGCCGAACAGGAGCGGCCGGCGCTCGAGCACAGGCTCGGCACGTGGGGGATCTGGCTCGCGGGTGACGCCGATCCAGAGCAAGTTGCCGCGCGGGTGCTGGATCGAGCTTTGGTCGCAATTGCGGTCACAAAGTTTACTGACGGGCGCCACTACTCATTGGCACGGCTGCTGCGTGAGCGCTACGGCTTTCGTGGTGAGCTCCGAGCGTTCGGCGACGTCCTGCCTGATCAGCTGTCGTATATGCGACGCTGCGGCTACACCTCGTTCGAGCTCGCTCGCGGCAAGTCGCTCGAGACCGGGCTGCGCTGCCTGGACGCGTTCTCGGTCAGCTATCAGGGCAACACGGAAGATCCGCGGCCGCTCTATCGGCGACGGGGCTGAGCGCTAGAGCGCCAATTTTGCCGCCTCCGGGGAGCCGGGCACGTTACGAACTTGCGTGAAACGTCCGTCATCGCCCGGCGAGACATGTTCTAGGGCGGGACCGCGCCGGGTCGACTCTCCACCGCGAGAGGTAAGGGCTCGTTCGCGACCCGTGGATTTTGGCGGACAGGCGCTATAGTCAGGCCGTGAGAGTGACCGTCATTAGCCTCGCCACAATGATCCTTTGGGCATGCTATGTACCAAATCCAGATTACAGTCTGGCAACGGGACCGTCACAGGCCGACAGTGAGACCGCGTACGGCTCAGATGAAGCGGGCGACGGCGACGACGGCGACGACGGCGACGACGGCGACGACGATGAGGGGAGCGGCAATGATGGTCCCGACGCCGACCCCGACGTCAGCCCCAACCACCATGAGGATCCCAGCTGTAGCGACGGCAACGTCGATCCTGGCGAGTTCTGCTTCGTTGGCATCAAGCTGCTTCACGGTCTGGATATCCAGGCGCTCGCGGTTGCTGACTTCAATGATGACGGCAAAGCGGATATCGCGATCACCGCGAAAGACACCGCGTTCGTGTTATTCGGTGATGGCGAGGGGAGCTTTCCCTTGCAGTCGTCGCTCGATGTCCCCGAGAGCGACTATCATGGCGTCGCCGCGGGCGACGTGGACGGCGATCTCGTGGACGATTTGGTGCTCACGCGCGAGTCCGGCGACGCGGTGCTCGTGTTTGTCTCGAACACCCACGGCGGCTTCGGGCCGCTGCGGGCCTACGCCGTCGGGGACCAACCACGCGCGGTCGTCCTCGCCCCGCTGACCGGCGGACACCCGCTCGACGTCGTCGTCGCCAACCACTCCGACGACACGATCTCGACCTTGTTCTCCGAGGGCCTGGGTCTGCTCGACGCAGCGATCGACTACGACATGGGCGACGAGCCCAACGACATCGCGCTCGTCGAGCTCGACCACGACGCGCAGCTCGATCTGATCGTCAGCAATTACAGCGACAAGTCGCTGTCGGTCCGGCGCGGTGCGGGCGACGGAACGTTCTTGGCCGAGGCGAACTACCCGCTGCTCGACAAGCCCGCGGCGCTCGTGTCTACCGATCTCGACCGCGATGGCTGGCGCGACGTCGCCGCCGTGCTCGAGGGCAGCGACGCGGTGCAGGTCGTGTTTGGCGATGGCGGTGGCTCGCTGAGCGACTTTCCGTTCGTGGTCGAGGTCGGTGACAAGCCGATCGATGTTGCGACGACCGACCTCGACAGCGACGGCGCCGCTGACCTCATCGTCGCCAACGCTGACAGTCGTGACGTCGGGGTGCTGTTCGGCAGCGTCGCCCAGCCCGGGACCTTCTGTAGCTATACTACGCTGGTGTGGTTCGACGACTTCTCGAACCTCGAGACGGTGATTGTCGCCGATCTCAACGCCGACGGGGTCGAGGACGTGCTCGTGGGTGGCAGGGGCCTGCGCGTGATCATCTCGGACCCGTGAGCTGCGGGGCCGGACGTGGTTGGCGCTGACGCTGGAGGGGCATGGGCAATGCAGCGTCCATGTCAGCGCAGCCCGTGGCGGGCGAGCTTGGCCTTGAGCGTGTTTCGATCGATCTCCAGCGCCCGCGCAGCCTTGGACAAATTCCCCGACGACCAGCTCAGCGCGGCCTGCAGCGCGCGCGCCTCGACGACCCCAAGCTGCTCGAGCAGCGGCCGCGGAGGCTCGTCGACGCCGGGCGCCTGCACGGTCTCCGGTTGCTGGACGTTCGCGGTGTGGCCCAGCGCCGCGGCGATCTCCGGTGACAGCATATCGAGGCTGATCGTGTCCTCGTCCGGGTAGAACACCCGCCAGCGGACGATCTCGGCGCGCAGCTCCCGAACGTTGCCCGGCCAGCGATAGGCTCGCAGGGCCGCCCACGCCTGCGCGGTTGGCCACGCCCGCTCGCCGCCGTCGCCCTGGGTCTCGGCGACGAAGTGGCCGACCAGCAGCTCGAGATCGCGACCGCGCTCGCGCAGCGGCGGGAGCTCGAGGGTCGCGCCGCGCAGGCGGTACCAGAGATCCTCGCGGAACTGCTGGCGCTCGACCATGGCTGGGACGTCGCGGTGGGTGGCCGCGATCACCCGCACGTCGACGGCGATCTCCGACTCGCCGCCGACCCGTCGCAGCCGGCCCTCTTGCAGCACACGCAGCAACATCACCTGCACGCGCGGGTTGGTCTCGGCGATCTCGTCGAGGAACAAGGTGCCGCCGTCGGCCTGTTCGAACAGCCCGCGGTGACGCCGGGCCGCGCCCGAGAACGCGCCCTGCTCATGCCCGAACAGCTCGCTGGCGAGCACACCCTCGGAGAACGAGCCGCAGTTCTCGGCGACCAGAGGCCCGCGGGCGCGGTCGCTGGCGGCGTGGATGGCCCGGGCCACCAGCTCCTTGCCCGTGCCGGTCTCGCCCGTGATCAACACCGGGACGTCGGCCCGGGCCACGTGGGTGAGGCGGCGCAGGAACACGCGCATCGACTCGCTCTCGCCGACCAGCGATCCGCTGCGGGCGCGCGACTCGGCCCGCAGCCGGCCGAGCTCCTCGCGCATCGCTCGGATCTCCGGGAAGCCCTCGATGTCGAGCCGGACCACGCGGATCGGGTGAGGGTGCGGGTCGGGCACGAACACGGCCGGGATCACCTGCAGCATCCGCGCCCGCAGCAGCCCGGCCGCGACCAGGATCACCCACATGGTCTGCATTTGCGGGGTGCCGGCCGAGAGACACACGTCGAGGCTGCCAGAGTCGCCGCGGAACTGCGCGACGGTCGGGCCGAGCACGGTGAACAGCTGGGCGTGGTCCGAGGGATCATCGAGCTCGAGGATCCGCAGCTCGACCGCCGGGGCGTGGTCGAGCTCGCGGAGCTCGCGGACCAACCCGGCCGCAGCCCGGCCCCCGTCCTCGAGACACAGCACGACCACCCGATCCCAGCCCTCGCCGTGCTCGAGCAGCCGCATCAGCGGACCACGATCACTGCGCGGCCGCTGGCCTTGGTGGTCGGGCGCCGGGCCGTCGCGGCCGCGGTCGGACCAGGTGAGGAGCGTGCGCATCGGTGGTGAGGAAGTTACCAGATCGATGAACGACTCATCGATCCCCGGATTGACCCTGACCCGACCGTGACACATGCGGGGATCCGAGCGGTCAGTCGGGCGGGTAACCCAGCTTGCCCGACGTCTGGCGCCCGGGCGACAGTTCGCCGATGACGTCCGAGCCCTCGGCTGTGGATCCCCGACTCGCCGCGCTCCGCGACTTCAAGGGCAGGTATCCGCGCCAGCTCTGGTGGCTGTTCCTGTCCGAGATGTGGGAGCGGTTTTGCTTCTACGGCATGCGCGGGGTGCTGACCGTGTTCATGATCCAGCAGCTGGCGCTGACCAAGGCCGACGCCAACCTGCAGTACGGCGCGATCCAGGCGTTCGTGTACGCGATGACCTTTGTCGGTGGGTTCTTCGCCGACAAGATCCTGGGCTTTCGCAAGTCGATCACCTGGGGCGGGCTGCTCATGATCGTGGGCAGCTTCACGGTCGCCGCGGCGCCGCGCGAGCTGTTCTATATCGGCACCAGCATCTCGATCGTCGGCACCGGGTTCTTCAAGCCCAACATCTCCGGGATCGTCGGTCTGCTCTACAACGACGGCGACCCGCGTCGCGACGCCGGCTTTGGGTTGTTCTACTCGGGGATCAACGTTGGCGCCGCGCTCGGGGGCTTCTTGTGCGTGTATCTGGGCAAGGCGTACGGCTGGGAGTGGGCGTTCATCAGCGCGGGCCTGGCGATGACCGCTGGCGTGCTGATCTTTGGGCTCACCGCCAAGTCGCTCGGCCCGCTCGGCTTCTCGCCGCTGGTCCCCGAGGGCGCGGTCGCAAGCCCCTCGGCCCGCAACAAGATCCTGGCCGTCTACTTGGGCTCGCTGCTGTCGGTCCCGCTGATCCTGCTGCTCGTCAGCAACAGCGAGTACACGGACTACTTCATGTACACGGTCGGGCCGGCCGCGCTGCTGTACTTTCTCTACGACATGCGCGGGTGTACCCGCGTCGAGGTGGAGAAGCTCATGGCCGCGCTGGTGTTCATCGTGTTCTCGGTGTTCTTCTGGGCGTTCTTCGAGCAGAGCGGCGGCTCGCTGGCGATCGTCGCCGAGTACCACGTCCAATCAACCGAGGTGCTGGGCGCCAGGGTCGACGCGATCGAGGTCAACAACACCGCGAACTCGATCTTCGTGATTGTGCTGAGCCCGCTGCTGGGGCTGCTGTGGCTGTGGATGAAGAAGACCGAGCCCAACACCGTGGTGAAATTTGGGCTGGGGTTCTTCTTTCTCGGTGGCGGGTTCTACCTGTTCCACAGCTTGATCTACTACGCCGACTCCGACGGGATCTCGTCGCTGGCGCTGTTCAGCCTGGCGTGGCTGGTCACGACGGTCGGCGAGCTGTGCCTGTCGCCGATCGGGCTGTCGGCGATGACTCGGCTGTCGCCCAAGCGGATGTTTGGGATCATCATGGGGCTGTGGTTCCTGGCCAGCGCGTATGGTCAATATCTGGCGGGCTTGCTCGGCGCGGGCATGGCCAGCGTCTCCGACGACGCGCCCGCGATCGAGCGGTTGCAGGGCTACACAAACGGATACCAGCAGCTGACTCTGTATGCGATGATCTGCGGGGCGGTGCTGATCGCCATCTCACCGTTCGTGCGCAAGCTGATGCACGACGAAAAATAATTAGTGCTGATCGCCGGTCGCCGTGATCAGGAACTCGCTGAGCAGGCGCGCGACCTCGTCGGGCTGGTCCTCTTGCAGGAAGTGGCCACAATTGGGGATCGCGGTGATCTCCGCGTGGGGCAGCAGCTCGCCGACCTTGGCCATGGTCGTTGCGACGTCGGGCAAGATCCGATCTTTCTCGCCGTAGATCATGCGAACCGGAATGTTGGCGAAGCTCGGCAGGGTCTCGACGATGAAGCGCATGCCACCCGGACCGAGCCCCTGGCCCGTGCGCAGCAACGCCTTTCCAGCGGCCCATTCAACGAAGGGATCGCCATACATGCGGGCGACCTCGTCGGTGATCCGCTCGCGGTTGACCACGCCCAGTCGCATCGACGCCGCGATACCGGCCGGGCTCGCCAGGAACCGACGGACACCGGGGGCATAGGTTGCCGCCACGAACGCCACGACCGCCCACGAAGGCTTGGGGAACACCAGCGTGTTGAGCAGCGCGAGCGCGTCGATCCGCTCGGGGTGACGGCAAGCCCAGTACAGCCCGACCGGCCCGCCCAGATCGTGGACGACCAGGCTCAGGCGCTCCACGCCGATCGCCGCCAGGAACCCCTCGATTGCGGCCTCGAAGAAGCGAAACCCATAGCGCTGGTCCAGCGGCTTGTCCGAGCGCCCAAACCCCGGCAGATCGAGGGCGATCGCCCGGTGGGTCTGGCCGACGACCGGCAAGATGTTCCGCCACAGCTGCGCGCTGGTCGGCCAGCCGTGCACGAATAGCACCACGGGGCCCTCGCCAGCCTCGAGCCAGTGAAGGTCGAGGTTCGCGGCGCGGATCCGGTGACTGGACAGCGGGGGCACCGGTCAACACTACACGAAGAGCGTGCGACACTCCCCGGATGTTCGCGGATCTCGAGACCAAGGGCGCGCGCAAGGCCGTGTGGTTCACGCTCGGCGGCGCGATGCTGATGGTTGCGTGCTACTGGGGCCTTCGCTACTTCGTGCACGCCGCTGCCGGGGCCGTCGACGTTGGCGCTCGCTCGAGCGGGGATGCGATCGGCCATGCTGGCGCTCCGCTGGCGCTCGGGCTGACGCTTGGGATGGTGCTGTTTTACATGGGCGCGGTGCGGCTGGTCGTTGGGCCGAAGATCGATGCGATCGAGTTCAAGCGGCTGACCGCGGCGGGGTTGGTCTATGCGCTGGGGTTTGCGGTTTGCGTGGGCTTGGTTGGGTGGTTGGTGGTTGGCTTCTTCGGGCTCGACCCGTTTGGGTGAGCGGGCCAAGTACGAGAAGAAGCCTGGTCTGGCCGGTCCCATCGCCGTGTTCTCCGAGCCGGGTACGCGGTCAGAAATACGACCGCAAGTCGCCGCGTCGCCGCACGTCCAGCGTGGCGCAGTGGAACGCCCCGCCAAACGGCAGATAGTCCGCAAACCCGCACGGGATCGGCTTGAACCCGTGGGCCTCGAGCATCCTGATCAGCGGCAGCTGATTCTCTTCGACGATGACGCGCTGCTCGTCGAGCATCAGGACGTTCAAGCTGATCCAGGCGCTGGTCATCGAGGCGAGCTTGAACAGCAGCCCCGGTGGGGGCACCGGCCGCGGCGCGACCAGGATGTCCCAGGAATCGAACATCGCAGGGAGCTTCGTCACATCGAGATAGTCCGGGTTGACCAGAAGCTTGCCCGGCGCGAGCGGCATGAAGCTGGAGTCGATGTGCATGGGCGTGCGACAGCGGAACTCCAGGGTGTGGACCCGGTAGCGGTCGCCGAGGTGTCGCTGCAGCCACTGAATCCCCGAAAGATTCGTCACATTCGAGCGCATCGCGAAGATGTCCCGACCGCAGCGGATGAAGTCTGCCGCATCAAAGACGGGCTCGAATTCCGTCAGCAGGTAGCGCATCGGCTCGCCGACGGCGGGCGGCGTGTAGTCGGGGTCGAACAGCGCGTCGCTCAGCTGTGGCTTGGGCGCCGAGCTCCAGCGAGCGCCCTGAGCGAAGTACTCCTTGAACAGCGGGCGATAGGCGTAGCCTTCAAAGAAGCGTGAGCGCCAGGCCATCGGGGTCTCGATGATCTCATCGCCGATCACGATGAAGCCGTCCCGGGGGCAGGCGGTGCAGAACCCACGGTTGCTCCAGTGGTGATTCCCGATCTCGACGGATCCATCGAGAGTATCTGGACGGCGAACCCTCACACCTTCGGCCTCGAGGATGCCGATGAAGGCCTGGAGCTGCCGCTGGGCCCGACGGACCAGCGCCCGCGGGTAGCGGCGCCCGGCCACGAGGCCGAGCAGCTTTGCGCTGGTGCTTGGCAGGGTGAACGTCACGGAGGGATGCGCGGGCGGGATCGTGGCGCCCTCCAACCGGCCCACGATGACCTCTTCTAGCGGATCCCAGCCGTTGTGAGAGTTGACCGGGCAGCCAGCGGCCGCTTGGGATGTCTGTGTCGATTGTGTGCTGTCCACTCTGCGCATTCTCAGCAGTATAAGCTGCCCGGCGGCGACCCGCCGAAGCCGTGGATGCCGCGGACGATGGTGCCCGACTGGACCTGGGTCGCAGCGGGCGTCGACGACCACTTCCGGACCAAGCTCGGCGCCGCGCTGAAGCTCGTCGACGACCAGGGCTCGGAGACCTCTTACGGCGGCAACGACAACCCGGCCGATGGTTGAGGGGGTCGCTGTCTGACGCGCTGGTGCTGCTCGGGCGCGGACGCGCCGAGAAGCCTGACCGTTCGTCGGCTCTGCGCGACCGTTCGTCGGTCGATGCTCCCGTTCATCGGAGCGCGCGAGCGAGCCGGCGTGGGCGGCCCACAATCGTGGTCGAGGTCACCATGAAGCTCGTCTACGACATCAACCTGTTCATCCACGCCGCCGCCGGCCTGCTCTCGCTGGTGGTGCTCGCCATCCCGCTCGTCGCCAAGAAGGGCGGCCAGCTGCATCGCCGCGCGGGCTGGGTGTTCACGATCGCCATGGCCGTGGTCGCGCTCACTGGGCTGGGCCTGGCGCTGGCCTGGGCGCTGGTGCCCCTCCAGGTCAAGCCGCTCGACGCCGACGCGAGCGCCGAGCGGATCGCCGCGGCCACGCGCAGCTTGCGGGCCTTCGGGCTGTTCTTTGCGACGATCGGGCTGATGTCCGGCGCGGCGGTCTGGCACGGGATCTCGGCGATCCGGATCAACAAGGCCCAGACCGCGCGGGCCACCTTCGTGATCATCGATCACCTCGCGTGGGCGCTGCTCGGGCTGTTCGGGTTGGCCTTGCTGCTGCTCGGCCTCCGCGTGTCGATGCCCTTGTTCTCGCTGTTCGGCGCGCTCGCGCTGTTCAACGCGGTCTCCGACGCGCGCTTCTTGCTGCGCCCGCCGAACCGCAAGAGCGCCTGGCTGATCCGTCACTTGCAGGCGATGCTCGGCGGCGCGACCGTGGCGATCACGGCGTTCGCGGTGTTGGTGCTGCGTCGCTACCTGGATCCGAGCGGCGGGTTCCAGCTCGCGTTTTGGCTGGTGCCGGTCGCGTTCGGGACCTTTGGCACGATCGCGTGGACCCGCATCTGGCAGCGTCGTCTCGGTTATGGTCGGCCCAGTGCCACAACCTGAGTTATCCAAGCTGATCCGCGCGCTGCTCATCGAGCTGCGCGACTCGTGGTGGATCTACGCGGTGGTGCCGGTGGTGTTGACGGTGCTGAGTTTGCGCGGCTGGGGAGCGAACGAGCAGCTGGCGACGGTGTTCTTGGTCAACCTGTGCGCGACGGTGGGCATCGGCGTGAGCACGCAGTCGATGTTCGTGCTCGCGCAGCGACGGGCGTGGACGCTGCCCTACGGCCTGCACAACCCGGTGCTGGTGCTGCTTGGCGTCGCGATCGGGACCGAGCTGACGCTGCTGATCTTGAGCAGCTTCGCGAGCTTCGACGCGCCGAGCATGCGTCGGGGGCTCTGGGTGATCGGCGGGGTCGCGGCTGCCGTGCTGGCGACGGTCGGCATCACCCTCGATCGACTGCGCGACCACGCCCGCAAGATCGAGCTGCGCGAGGAGCAAGCCTTGCGACAGGCGATGCAGGCCAAGCTCGACGCGCTGTCGAGCCGCATGAACCCGCACTTCTTGTTCAACAGCCTCAACACGGTGGCCGCGCTGATCGAAGAGGATCCCGCTGCAGCGGTGCAGGCGATCGAGCGGCTGTCGCAGCTGCTTCGCTACACGCTCGAGCGCAGCGATGATCGGCTGGTCCCGCTGCGCGACGAGCTGCACTGCGTGCGCGAGTACCTCGAGCTCGAGCGCGCCCGGTTTGGTGATCGTCTGTGTGTGCAGCTCGAGCTCGCGCCGGAGCTCGAGGAGCTCGCCCCGGGGTTCGAGGTGCCGCCGCTGGTCATCCAGCCCCTGGTCGAGAACGCGATCCAGCACGGCGTCGCGCTCAGCCGCACCCCCGTCACGATCTCGCTGATCGTGCGGAGCGAGCTCCAGGCCGTGCGAGTGGTGGTCCGCGACGACGGCCCCGGTGCTGCGCTCGCTCGCTCGCGCGCGGGCACGGGCACGGCTCACCGCACCCTGGCCGAGCGCCTGCGCCTGCTCTACGGCGAGGCCGCGCGCTTCGAGGCTGGGCCGCTCGCCGAGGGTGGCTACGAGGCGACGATCACCATCCCGCAGGGGGTGACGTCATGAGGGTCGTGCGGGCGCTGGTCGTCGACGACGAGGCTCCCGCCCGGCGCCGCCTGATTCGAATGCTCGAGCGCGTTGATGGGGTCGAGGTCAGCGGACAGGCGGCCGACGGGATCGAGGCGCTCGAGCGCATCACCGCCGACGCGCCCGACCTGGTGTTCCTCGACATTCAGATGCCTGCGCTCGACGGCCTCGCGCTGGCGCGCTCGACCTCGCTGCCGCCCTTCGTGTTCGTCACTGCTCACGACGAGCACGCGCTCGCGGCCTTCGAGGTCGGCGCGGCGGACTATCTGCTCAAGCCGGTCAGCCAGGCCCGCCTGCTCGAGACGATCGAGCGGGTTCGGGTGCGGCTGCTGGCCCGCGCGGACCAGGCCGCGCGGGCGGCCGAGCACGCCGAGCTGCACGCGACCTTGGCCCGCCTGGTCGGGCGCGCCTCGGTCGAGCCCACGCCGCGAGTCAGCGCCCGCGACGGCTCGAGCGTGCGCCTGTTCGAAGCCAGCGAGATCGGTCGCTTCTACGCCTCGGACAAGTACACGCTGTTCGTGCACGGCAACCACGAGCAGGTGCTCGACGAGAGCCTCAGCGAGCTCGAGCTGCGCCTGGGCGACAGCGGGTTCATGCGCGTGCATCGATCCGAGCTCGTCAACCTCCAGTGGGTGCGGGCGCTTCATGGTGACAGCCACGGCGCGTGGTTGGAGCTGCGCGACGGCCAGCGAGCGACCGTCAGTCGGCGGATGCTCGGCGCGCTCAAGCGACGGCTGGGGGTCTGACTGGATCTGGTGGGTGTTGCTGCGAACAAGACTGATACGCGAAGTACCGTTCAGTACTTCGTGAGCTGTCGGCGACGGATCTCGACTGACGCCGACAGCCGCCGACGATCCCGGACAGTCCGTGGCACCGTCCTTCACGACCCAATATACCGATCCACGCTGGCTCGCCACGTGCACAACGGCCCCTCGAGCCAGCGGCCATGAAGGACAACAAGATCGCCACCATCTCCCGAGTCATGCGTGACGCCAGCGCGCGCGACCTGGTCCACCACACCATCGAAGACGAGCGCCTCGACGGCCGCACGATCCGCTGCGGCGACCGGACCCTGCTCAACTTCGGGACCTGCAACTACCTGGCTCTCGAACACCACGAGGCCCTCGCGGCCGGGGTCCGCGACGCGCTCGAGCGCTACGGGACCCAGTTCTCGTCGTCGCGCGCGTTCACCTCGATTCCGCTCTACGACGAGCTCGAGGACGCGCTGGCGGAGATCTTCGCCAAGCCGGTCATCGTCACGCCGTCCACGACCCTCGGCCACCTCGCGGCCCTGCCCACGATCGTCGGTGAGAAGGACGCGGTGATCATCGATCTGCAGGTCCACAACTCGGTTCAGACGGCGGTGCAGCTGCTCAAGGCCGATGGGGTCCACGTCGAGGTCATCCGTCACAACTCGATGACCGCGCTCGAGCGCAAGCTCGACGCCTACAAGGGCAAGTACGACAAGGTCTGGTACCTCGCCGACGGCGTGTACTCGATCTTCGGCGACTCGGCGCCGCTCGCCGAGCTCGAGCGCCTGCTCGATCGCCACCCGCACTTTCACCTCTACATCGACGACGCCCATGGCATGGGCTGGACCGGCGACAAGGGCTGCGGCTGGGTCCGCGGCCGCATGGCCCATCACGAGCGCATGGTCCTCGCGGTCTCGCTCAACAAGTCGTTCGCGGCGGCCGGCGGCGCGCTGGTCCTGCCCAATGAGGCGATGGCCCGGCAGATCCGCGACTGCGGGGGGCCAATGACCTTCAGCGGCCCAATCCAACCGCCGATGTTGGGCGCGGCGCTGGCCTCGGCGCGGCTCCACGCGAGCCCGGAGATCCGCGAGCATCAGGCCCGCCTCGCCGAGCTGATCGCGTTCGCCAACCGCAGCGCGCAGGCGCTGGGCGTGCCGCAGTACGAGGTCGCGGACACGCCCGTGTTCTTCGTGCCCCTCGGGCTGCCGACCGCGACCTTCAAGATGGTCGAGCGGCTCAAGGCCGACGGCTTCTACACCCACGGCGGCAGCTTCCCGGCCACGCCCATGAAGCAGTCGGGCCTGCGCTTCATGCTCAACGCCCACCAGCGCGAGGCCGACGTGCTCCGCCTGTTCCAGCGGATCCGCTACCACTACCCGATGATCATGGCCGAGGAGGGCACGAGCGGACCCGAGGTCGCGCGCCACTTCGGCATCGCGGCGTTTACGGTCGAGGCGAGCGCGCCCCTGACCGTGGTCTCGCCCAGCACCGAGCGGCTCGAGGTCGAGCTCGTGCGCAGCGTCGACGAGCTCGATGGCGAAGAGTGGGATCGCCTGTTCGCGGGAGCGGGCAACCTCGGCGTTGGCTCGCTGCGATCGATGGAGCGGGTGTTCGCCGACGCCAACGATGCCCGCGAGCGCGCCGACTTCTACTACTGCATCGTGCGCGACGGTGACGGCCACCCGGTCCTGGCGACCGTGTTCACCCACGCGCTGATGAAGGACGACCTGTTCGCGCCCGCGGGGGTCTCGGAGCAGATCGAGGCCCGACGCGCCGCTGATCCCCTGTACCTGACCTCGCCGACGATCAGCCTTGGCGCGCCGATCACCCGCGGCCGCCACCTGGTCCTCGATCGTGCTCACCCGGCCTGGGCCGAGGCCCTGCGCCTGCTCGTGCGCGAGCTCGAGGACGCGATGCAGACCCACGGCGCGACCCAGATGCTCCTGCGCGACTTCGTGGGCGACGAAGACGAGGAGCTCAGCGCGACGCTCTACGAGCTCGGGTTCACGCCCGCTTCGGTGCCCGCGGTCTCGCGCGTCGAGGGACTCGACTGGGCCGACCGCGACGCGTACATGCGCCGGCTGAGCTCGCGCTATCGCAGTGATCTGCGCCGCGAGGTCCTGCGCTTCGAGGATCAGCTCGAGGTCGTGACCTCGCCGCCGCGCTCGGCCGCCGAGCTGCGCGCGTGCTACCGGCTCTACCTCGAGGTGTTCGAGCGCTCGCTCGAGATGAACGTGTTCCCGCTGCCCTATCGCTTCTTCGCCGAGATCTGCGCCAACCCCAGCTACGACTTCATTCGCTTGTATCGCCGGGAGGACCTCGCCGAAGACCCCGGCGCCGCGCCGATCGCCGTGATGTTCAGCAGCTTCGACGCGGCCCAGTACAACGCCCTGATCGTCGGCCTCGACTACCGCTACGTCCGCCCGCTCAACACCTACAAGCAGATCCTGTTTCAGACCGTGATGCGTGCCCGCGCGCTCGGCTGCGCCTCGCTCGACCTCGCGTTCACGGCCAGCGCGGTCAAGAAAAAAGTCGGCGGCGTGGCCAGCTCGGCCCGGGTCTACATGCAGATCCTCGATCACTTCAACCTGTCGGTCATCGACTCGATCGCACGAAAGGCTGGGTGAGACATGGCCCCGAACAACCTCGTCGATATCCTGCGCAGCCACGCCCAAGCACGGCCCGAAGCCCTCGCCTACACCTTCTTGCGCGACGGCGAGACGATCGGCGAGCAGCTCAGCTTCGCCGATCTCGACACCCGCGCGCGGGCCCTGGGCGCGACCCTCCAGCACCTGACCAGCCCCGGCGATCGTGCGCTGCTGCTCTATCAGGCCGGCCTGGACTTCGTCGTCGCGTTCTTGGCCTGCCAGTACGCCGGGGTCGTGGCCGTGCCCTCGCCGCCACCGAACATGAACCGAGCCGCGGCGACGATCACTCGGCTGGCGGGCATCGTCGCCAGCGCGGAGCCGGCGATCGTGCTGACGACCGCGGCCCAGCTGCCCGCCCTGCGCAGCGCGACCCGGGGTCAGGCCGCCTACGCGGGACTGATCTGGCAGGCGAGCGACCGCGTTGATCTTGGCCGCGCCGCGGTCTGGACCCCACCCACGCTGGGGGCCGACGAGCTCTCGTTCTTGCAGTACACCTCGGGCTCGACCTCGGCGCCCAAGGGCGTGATGGTCAGCCACCACAACATCATCAGCAACCTCGCGATGTTGCGCGAGACGATGGGGTCCGCAAAACGGTGCAACATGGTCAGCTGGTTGCCGGTGTTTCACGACATGGGCCTGATCGGGATGGTGCTCTACGGGCTCTACGCGGGCACCGAGACCCGGCTGATGTCGCCGCTGTCGTTTCTCAAGCGACCGATGAGGTGGCTGCGGGCGATCGCCGACCACGGCGACGTGATCAGCGGCGGGCCCAACTTTGCGTTCGACGCGGTCCTGCGCCGGGTCACCGACGCCGACAAGCAGGGCCTGGATCTCAGCCGCTGGCAGAGCGCGTTTTGTGGAGCCGAGACCGTGCGTGTCCAGACGATGGCGCGCTTCTACGAGACCTTCGCCGAGTGCGGCCTCCGGCGCGAGGCGCTGCTGCCGTGCTACGGACTGGCCGAGGCGACCCTGGTCGTCAGCGGGCGGACCCCCGGGCGCAGCTACCAGATCCAGGACTGCGACAAGACCAAGCTCGAGCAGGGCGTGGCCCAAGATCCGGGCGAGGGGGTCGACGCGCACAGCGTGGTCTCGTGCGGCTCGACCAAGCTCGACCAGGACATTGCGATCGTCGATCCCGAGCGCCGACGCGCTCGGGCCGAGGGCGAGGTCGGCGAGATCTGGGTCCGCGGGGACAACGTCGCGCGCGGATACTGGGGCGAGCCCGAGCGCACGGCCGAGACCTTCGCGGCGACGACCCTCGACGGCGACGGCCCGTTCCTGCGCACAGGCGACCTCGGGTTCTCGATCGCCGGCGAGCTGTTCGTGACCGGCCGGATCAAGGAGCTGATCCTGGTCCGCGGACGCTGCATCTACCCGCAGGACCTCGAGCTCATGGTCGACTCGATGGCCGACGAGTTCCCCGAGATCGTCGCCAACCAAAACGTCGCGTTCGCGCTGCCCGACGCACAGCAAGAGCGCAGCGGGCTGATCGTGAAGGTCGCCCGGCGCAACAACCCGGCCTACGACGCCGAGCGCCTGGTCGAGGCGATCCAGGCCCGCGCGCTGGCCGAGTTCGAGCTCAGCTTTGGGGAGATCGCGCTGGTCCGATCGAGCGTGCCCAAGACCTCGAGCGGCAAGAAAATGCGCACAGCCTGCGCGGCCCAGATGAAGGCCGGGCTCGAGGACCTCGCGCTCGAGCACCGCTGGCGCCGGGGCCAGCCGAAGCTCGTGTCGGAGTCTCCTTCCAGCGCGCGCTCCGATGAGACGCATACCCAGGCCCAGCTGGCCGAGCTCGTGGTCGAGTGGATCGCCCGCGAGGAACAGCTCGACGTTGCGTCGATCTCGACCCGTCAGCCGTTCACCGAGCTCGGGCTCGACTCCTTCGTGGCCGTGTCGATGATCGAGTTCCTCGAGCGGGAGCTCGGGACCACGATCAGCTCCACGATATTCGAGGATCACCGCACGATCGACGAGCTCACGAAACACCTGAGCTCGCGCTGATCGAGGGAGAGTAGATCATGATCTTCGAGAGCACGATCTGCGCGCCTACGCGGCGCATCGATCAATCAATTGCTGTGCGCTCAGTCGGCCTTTGGCACGAAGGCCACATTGACCACGACCAGGTCCTCTTTCCAATCCTGCTGGCCGCCTTTGCGGTGGGCGACCTCGGTGCCGCTAATCCGCAGGTCGAACGGAAACGAATCGTCGGTGACCAATGTCGAGTCGAAGGTCTCTGTGACCGTGTGTCCGTCGATGACGTGCACGTGGGTGAAGTGGTCGATCACATCCACGATGGGGATTTGGCCCATTTGCTCGGAAGCGAGCCGGACGGCCTCGCTGCCCTGCGCCAGGGTGGGTGCCTCTCCCGGGGTAAACGAGATCTGATCGACGTCGGCCGAGAAGAACTCCTCCCAGATCTCGGGTAGGGTGAAGGTTCCGTTGAGGATGTGCTCGTCTTGCAGGGCCCGAAATGACCGCCAATCCTCGACGGTGGATTCGCACTTGTGAACGGGACCGGATTCGACGTAGGCACAATTGCTGGTCACCGTGGCTTCGACGGGGACCATGGGGCCACCCGTCCATCCGAGGGTAGCCCAGACGAGAGACAGCGTCAGATTTAGTAGATACATCGTGAATCCTCCAGGAAGTGATTAGCTTGGGCGGACGACCGCATCGAGTCAAGCAAGTTAATCGCGCACAGCGGGCCGAGGTAGCCACACTGAGCGCGCAACCGACGTGCGCCGCGACCTCGAGTTCCCGAAGGGCAGCGAATTCGCGCGGTGCCCTCGGCGTTTTCGAACAGCGCGACTAGCTCGGCTCACGCGCGGTGCGCCCGTTGGGGAGCCGAATCTCCCCGTATTGTCCTGGACGACCCGCGCGGTCGGTTGCGACTTCACGGTCCTACAATAGCAGCGAGCGCGGTCAGGCGGCGAAGCACGCCCGTGGGTGCGCGCGCATGGCCCCGTTGGTACCGTCGAGCCATGCGCTTGTCCGCCCCTCTCAGGTCCGCGTTCATCTCGTTATGTGTGCTGCCCAGCGTCGGGTTGGGCTGCGGCAAAGACGCTGCGATCGGTGCGGACCGAGGCGAGAGCGGGACCGAGAGCGCCGGAGATTCGGACACGAGCTCGGCGGAGAGCGGTGACGATCCGATCGACACGAGCGACGACGAGGGCAACTTTGTCCCGATGGAGACGGACACGGAGACCGGCGAGCCGCCGGAGCCCCTGACCTGCCAAGAAATGCTCGACTGCGTGTTCGAGTGCCTTGGCGACCTCGGCCTCGAGTGTCTGCAAGCTTGCGGCGAGGGCTTCGATCCCGTCGAGGCTCAAAAGGCTGGTGCGCTCGTCACCTGCATCGGACAGGTCTGCATCGAGAAGGAGCAGTGCACGTTCTCGGACTTCACCGCGGAGGAGTGCATCGGCTGCATTGGGCTTGGGCTGTTTTTGCCCGAGCCGCCGGGGTGTGAAGAGCAAGCTCTGGCCTGCGAGTAGGGGCGCCCCCGCGCCCGGATCTCGAGGTGCTGGTGCCGCCCGCTGACAGCGATTGATCAAGAGCGCCACTCGGCAGGGTGCTCTGAGTCGGGTCGACGAGGAGTTTCTCGGCCTGCTCGAGCATGGTCCATGCATTTTTGCATGCGGTGCGTGCGTCATTGGCTGTTTATGCATGCGTTTACGTAGCGATACAACCATGGCGAAAGGACCGACCCGATGCTCGACCGCTCACCTCGCCCCATCGCTCTCGCCCGCCAGGCGGGTGCTCTGTACCTGATCATCATCGTCGCCGGGATCGGTGGCGCTGCCCTCGTCCGCGGCCCGCTGCTCGTCCCGGACGACCCGGCCCTCACCGCCGCCAACCTCGTGGCCCACGAGCTGCCGTTTCGTCTGAGCATCCTCGCGGACGTGGTCATGGCTCTCGCCGACGTGGCGTTGGGCGTGCTGATGTACGTGCTGCTCCGCCCCGCGGGCAGCACCTTGTCGCTGATGGCGATGGCCTTCCGCCTCGCCCAGGCTGCGGCGATCGGGGTGAACTTGCTGAACCTGCACGTGGCGGTGACCCTCGCCGGGCAGGGAGCCTTTGCGGATCCGCAGGGCCAGGCGCTCGCCTCCGCCTTCTTCGAGGCGCACGGAGCGGGCTACGACCTCAGCCTGTTCTTCTTCGGCGTCAACTGTCTGCTCGTGGGGGCCCTGATCGCGCGCTCCGGTTTCCTGCCTCGGGCGCTCGGCATCGGTGTGGGTGTCGCCGGGCTCGTGTACCTCGGCGGCAGCACCGTGCACGTGGTCGCTCCGCAATTCGTGGACGCTGTGGCGCCGCTGTACGGGATCCCCGTGCTCGCCGAGCTCGCCCTGTGCGGCTGGCTGCTCGTGCGTGGGCTCGATGCGCGCCAGTGGCACGCTGCAGCCTCAATGGTACGCGGTGCGTTACCTCCGGCGGCATCCCGGTCTGCGAGGCCCAGGTCAGCGAGCGGCGGATCTGCCGGCAGCTCTCGAGTGAGGAGCGGGAGCTAGTCGCGATCATCGTTGCCCGTCCAAGAGGTGAGACACGCAAGCGTGATCGAGCGCCGCTCATGGCTCGAGGCTGACGACGACGAGATCGAACGGGTCCTGGGCCTGCACCGGCCCAAACCCAAAGTCGACGGCGAACGAGTTGATCGAGAACGGAAACGCCACGCGTCCATCGAGACCCACGGCGACTCGGTAGGCCAGCTCATTGGTCGTCGCGCCGAACATCCGGCTGTAGAGGTGATTGCCCGCCTCGTCGAACCTGGCCACGAACACGTCGATGCCCGAGCCGTTGCTGGCCAGCGGCCCACCGCCAAAATCGACGACGCCGGGTGGCTGCGGGAGCTCGCTGTGACCGCTGTTCGAACCGAGCACGACGATGTGCCCGCAGGGATCGATGGCGAGGTCGGACGCGCGCTGCGGCCAATTGTCGCCGTAGCGGTTGCTCCACAGCGATTGCCCGGCCCCATCAAATTTGGCGACGAACACGTCCACGCTGCCGGCCCCGACCAGCGGGCCGCTGCCAAAGTCGACGGTGCCGTCGAGCGCCCCGGCGATCACGATGTCACCAAGAGGATCGAAGGCCACGCCATAGGCCGTCTGGTCGGCGCCGTCTCCAAACTGCTGCGACCACAGCGGGTCGCCCTGCGCGTCGAACCTGGCCAGAAAGATGTCGCTGTTGCCGGCGCTGACCAGCGGTCCGTCGCCAAGGTCGAGCTGCTCGGCGAAGTAGCCGGCGATCACGATCTCGCCATCAGCGTCGACATCCAAGCTCAGCAGCCTCTGATCCCCGGACGTCCCGAACCGCCGATCCCACAAGGGTTGCCCGTCGCTCGCGAAGCGACCCACATAGATGTCGGTGTCGCCAGCGGAGGCGTGCGGGCCCAGACCCATGTCGACGTCGCCCCAAAACCACCCGCCGTAGGTCAGCTCGCCCGAGGGCGCGACCGCGACGGTGGGCTGGCTGACCGAGCCGGACGTGGGCTGACGCCACCACAGCTCGCTGCCGTCCGGTGCGAGCCGCATCAGACCGAAGTTGCCCGCGATCAACAAGTCGTCGTTGTCGGCGCTGGCCATCGTCACGCGGCTAAACAACAAGGGGGAGATGTCTTGTGACCACAGCATGGTGCCGTCGACATCGAACGCGTGGACCTCGAGTTTGTAGACATTGCCGCCCACGGAGACGGTTCCGGCCGTGTAGACCCGACCCGCGCTGTCGATCGTGATGCCCTGTTGCTGCTCACTACCGGGCGCCGCGACGTGGGTAGCATAGGCCACGTCGCCCTGACTCTCGCCGATCTCGCACAGCAGCGGATCGCCGTCGCCGTCGCCGTCGCCGTCGCCATCGCCGTCGCCGTCGCCATCGCCATCGCCGTCGCCGTCGCCGTCGCCGTCGCCATCGCCATCGCCGTCGCCGTCGCCATCGCCATCGCCGTCGCCGTCGCCATCGCCATCGCCATCGCCATCGCCGTCGCCATCGCCGTCGCCGTCGCCATCGCCATCGCCATCGCCATCGCCGTCGCCGCTCGTGTCGCTGTCGCCATCGCCGTCGGTCGACTCCGCGGCCATAGTCGGGCCGTCATCGGAGGTGCAACCGGCATCAGACGCGAGCACGCCTACGCAAGTGAGGCCGACCAGAGCGTGGACGGGCGATCGAGTCATCAAGCTCCTCATCGCGCTCACTCTACGTCGTATGACGGGGTATTTGGCCCACTGCTCACATGAAAATTGGCGACCCAGCAACCTGGCCGGTCCGTTGCCCTGCGCACCACAAATACACCCCGATGTCTCTCCCATGTCCAATCACACGCAGGGCAGGCCGCGGCGTAGGCGGGGATGACTCAATCACCCCGGCGCATCAAACCACTGGACCAACTGCACGAGGATGCCATTCGGGTCGCGGACTTGAAAGTAGCGCTCGCCCCACGACTCCGTCTCGATGGGCGTCACGATCGGCACGCCGGCGCTGCGCAAGCGCTCGTACTCCTCGTCGATCGCGTCGACCACGAACGCGATCAGGAGGCCGCCGGAGACCGCGGCCGCGTGCGAGGCTGGCTTGAAGCTCGGCAGGCCCACCCGCAAAAAGATGAGGTTGAATCCGGCGTCCTCGCGGGCGAGCGAGACGAACCCGTCGGCCTCCATGGCCACCGCGAAGCCGAAGTGTTTGATCAGGAAGGCGGCGGAGGCTCGCGGATCCGCGACGTTGAGGGAGAGGGCCGAATTGGTGATACGCATGAGGTTGGCCCGTAACTCTGTACGGTGTACGGTGTCGTGTCAACAGAAATGTTGGATGATGTCGCCCGTGGCCGGCAAGCGCGACCCGAGCACCGAGGCGGTCCGGACCTTGCGCTCGCTATGGCGAGCGACGCCGAGCGTCCGTCCTGGGCCCACCTCCGCCCTCAGCCTCGATGCGCTCGTGACCACGGCCATTGCGATCGCCGACACCGAGGGCTTGGCCAAGCTGAGCATTCGTCGGGTCGCCACCGAGCTCGGAATCTCGCCGATGTCCGTGTACACCCATGTGGCGACCAAGGCCGAGCTGCTCGAGCTGATGACCGACACGGCCCACGGTGAGCTGGCAGACCCTGGGCCGGTGGCCGAGCGCTGGCAGGATCGGATCGCCGAGATCGCGCGGACCAACCTCGACCTCCTGATTCGGCACCCATGGCTGGTCGAGCAGCCGCCCGGGCGTCCGCCGCTGGGACCGGGCACGACCGGCAAGTACGAGCGCGAGCTCACCGCGCTCGATGGTCTGGGCCTCGACGACATCACCCTCGATGCTGCGCTCAGCTTCGTCCTCGGCTTCGTCCGCGGGGCGGCCCGGGACCGAATTGCGGCCCAGAACACCGTCGCGGACAGCGAGACCGACGAGCAGTGGTGGGCTGCCCGAGCGGCGACGCTCGCCGAGCTGATGCCGGCCGAGGACTACCCCCTCGCCGTGCGGGTCGGGTCGGCGGCCGGGGCCGCTCAGGATGCCGCCTGGGACCCGCTCGCAGCGTTCGAGTTCGGTCTTGCCCGGGTCATCGACGGGCTCGCGCCGCTGCTCGATCAACACGGCGATCGCTGAGGCTCGGTGTTCGGGCGCTCGGCGCAGCCAGCATGAGCCCAGAACAGCGCAAGGTAGAAGTCGCGCGGAGTCTACGGCCGATGACTACGTCGCCCTGCCCCTGCGGGGGGTAACCCGCTGTCTTTGGCATCGGCGGGCTCGAGGCAGGCGCCTAGCCAGCTGCGCGCGTTGCCAGCGAGGACTGACTCGAGCAGCTCGGGTGCGAGCGCGAGGCCGCGATACTCCGCGGTCGTGAGCATCGCCGGCCCTGCACCGTCGCGCAGGAACTCGAACCGCTCGGCCGCGAGCAGGCCGAGGTTGGCGTCGATCTGCCTTCGCCACCGGCTCAGCGAGGCGTCTTTTTGGGTCCCGGCGGAGACCAGAGTCACGAGATCCGAGCCATACAAGAACCGCTGCGGCTGCGCGGTGATCAGCGCCCGCAGCCGCTCGCGCTCGCGCTCGAGGTTGGTGAACCCGTCGACCCCCGGTCGGCCCTCACCGTGGCTGGTGTCGACCCGCAGGCGGGGGTGCTTGGCCAACAGCCGCTCGAGCCGATCGAGATCCGTCCGGCTCCCGCAAAGATGCGGGCAGACCAGCTCGAGGTTTGGGTATGCGCGCAGGAGTGCGTCGAATTCGTCCTCGTAGCGCACGGTGTTGACGTGCAGCAAGACCGGGACCGCACGCTGCTCGAGCAGCGCGAAGCTCGGGGCATAGGCCGGATCATCGAGGGGTCGCGGGTGGAGGCTGTGGTGGCCGATGTAGAGCTTGACCCCGCACGCACCACGATCGAACCAGCCCTCGAGCTCCTCGGCCTCGACCTGCGCCGGGTCGACGCTCACGAAGGGCAGCAGGCGGTCGCGGTGCGCTCGAGTCTGCTCGAGCAGGCGCTCGTTTGCCGCCCGCCAGCCCGCGAATTTGTCGGGCCCCGGAGGCGGCGGAAAGTCGGGGTCGAGGTGCGGGGAGGCCAGCACCACGGCCGCGCTGATCTGGTGACGATCGAGGGTTGCGAGCAGCTCGTCGACGTGTCCTCCGACGAGGTGAACATGCACGTCGATCGGCTCGGGGCGCTCGGGCTTGGGTCGAGCGGCTGGCTCGGCGGCCGGGTTCTCGCCGTCGTTCCCACTCCGAGGCGCGGGTGTCTCCCGCGCTGCTCGTGTGGGCTCGGGCCGGGGCGCCTCTCGCTGGCAGCTCGCGAGCAGCAGCGTCAGTACGACCGGCGCGACGCGCCTCAGCACTCGCATTCGTCTTCGGCGTTCAGCGCCCGGAGCTCGAAACTCAAGTAGTAGGGGTAGGACGCCTCGGGCGGCCCGAACACGTGTACGAGCAGCATCTGCTTGAATTGCGCACCCATGCCGCCAATGTCGACACGTCCATCCGTCCCCGTGCCTGTGCCGAGCAGCTCGAGGGTCTCGGCATTGAGGACCTCGATGGTCATCGTGTTCTCCGGTGCGTCGGGCAAGAACGGGCTATCGCAACTCTCCCCGCACAAGCTGCTGCCTTGCGCCCAGGCATCGAGGAACAACGTGTACGCCTCGAAGTCGTCGTTCTCCTCGAGCGTGAGGGCCGAGCCGTCGATGAGGTACCAGTCATCCTCCTGCGCGCACAAGAACGCGTCGATATCGACGCGGGCCGAGAAGTTGCCGTTGCTTTCCCAGGCGAGGTCGGTAGGTGCCTCGGGCAGGTCGTTGGGCTCGAACTCGTCGTTGTCCGGGCATTGGTTGGGATCCCCGTCGCCGTCGCCGTCCCCGTCGCCGGTGTCGCCGTCGCCGTCGCCGTCGCCGTCCCCGTCTCCGGTGTCGCCGTCCCCGTCTCCGGTGTCGCCGTCGCCGTCCCCAGTGTCGCCGTCGCCGTCCCCGGCGTCGCCGTCGCCGTCCCCGGTGTCGCCGTCGCCGTCGCCGTCGCCGTCCCCGGTGTCGCCGTCGCCGTCGCCGTCTCCGGTGTCACCGTCGCCGTCGCCAGTGTCTCCGTCTCCGGTGTCGCCGTCGCCGTCGCCGCTCTCGCTCCCGCTGGCACCCGTGTCCGAGCTGGGCGTGGGGACACACCCTCCGAGCATCAACGCAGACCCTACAAACGCGACAGCGATTTTTGAGCGAAGCATCGCCCCTGAGTATCACGTCTCGGTGGGATCACAGCTGTGGACCTGCAAACAACTGTGCCCGCGGGTGCTGGGCAGGGGGAGTTCGCGCGATCTAACCGAAACCCGCCGCTTGGCGAGGGGGGTCGCCCGCCAGGGCCGCGACTCCGAACTGATCCGCACTTCAGGCGGCGAACGAGGCTACGGCCTTGGCCTCATCGTTGAAGGTCTCGAACACGTTGATGAGCAGCGTGAGACACAAGAGCTCGTGGACTTTGGGAGAAACCGACAGCAGCTTGAGTTTCCCCCCCGCCAGTTGCTAGGATGAGGCAGCTCACAAGTTCTCCGATTCTGGAGGAGTCGATGTAGGTCACGTCCGCCATGTTGAGCAGGATATTCGAAGCGCCCGACTCGTGGGCATCTGCGACGGTCCGACGTAGGGTAATGTCGCCCTCTCCGATGGTGAGCTTGCCGCGCATGCCCAAGGATAGTGACGTTGCCGTTGGTTCGTATCTCAATTTTCATGACGGTCTCAGTGGGGAAGCGAACTTGCAGGATAACAGATGTACCTCCTTCGGGGCGGCGTGTCAGTAAAATATCGTCCATGAGAGTTCGCATGAGCCACAGGCCACGTCCATGCGGCTACGCCAGCATCGATGATCTCGAGCAAGCCGGGCGCTGGCTCGCCGAGCATTGTCGAACGGGCGCACAATATGCTGGTTGGTGCAGCGACGTGCGGCGGATTCAGCCGGCTTGGCCCCGTATCTATTGCATACACCAAGCAGCAAATGCTGGGGATGTCGGTGAGCAAGGTATGCGGCGTCGGCTTCAGGCTGGCGCTGACGGGCATGGTTTCGCTCGGGCTCAGTGGGTGCTATTGCGGAAGACAATGTGTCATGACCCAATTGACACTTGCTGTCGCAAATCTTCAATGAGGATCCAGCAATGAAAAAACTGCACGCACTCCTGGCATGCTCGCTCCTGGCCGCCTGCGCGGACGCGGACGACGAGATGGCCAACACCGATCCAAGCACCGAGCTGTCCGAGTACGACCTCGCACGGGGAGGTCGGCTGTTCGACAAGTGGTACGCTGACTCCAGCTTCGAAGGCATGTTCACCCCGGGCAGCGAGGGCGGCCCATTCGGCGACGGTACGCTCGCCGACGTAAACGGCGCGGCGTTCCCCAACGATGAGGGGCACGACTACCGGCTCAAGAACTTCTTCGGCTGGGATCTCCGGGGCACCGAGGGCATCTACGGCCCCGGCTACGCCGACAAGTCCTACGCGCTGTCGACTAACCTCCTGGCGCTACCCCGCTCGCACGCCGAGCTGGTCACGTGGTTCGAGGGCGGCGGCGACGGCCTTCCGGCCTACGGCGATGTTCTGCGCGCCGACCAGATCGACGACATGGCCGCCTTCGTCCTCGCCATGCGCACTGGCCAGTTGCCGCGCGCCTCCGAGATCTGGGCGCTGTCCGCCACGGCACCCAGCTCCTACACCCTGTTGCCGGGCGGCGACGTTCAGGCCGGTCACGCGGCCTACGCGAGCACCTGCGCCCAGTGCCACGGCGTGGACGGCACTGTGTATCTGTTCGACGACGGCGAGTACACGCTCGGAAGCTTCGCACGCCAAAAAGCGTACGAGGGCTGGTTCAAGCTGCTGGTCGGGCACCCCGGCAGCCTGATGGGTCCGCAGGTGCCCGACGGGCTGACCGCCGCGGAGCAGGCCGCGTGGATCCTCGACGTGTTCGCGGCGCTGTGTGACCGCGAGGTGTACCCGGCGACCGGGGCCTCGAAGGCGGACGTGGAAGACGGCGATCCGCGGTGCGGCAAGTATCTGCGTTGAATTCGCGGGCGGTCTTTGTGTCCACATAAGCGCGAACAGGAGTATCGCGCCCCCAATCAAGCTGGCGGATCGGCGACGACGCGCGTGGCAACTACGAACCGCGCGCGGCCTCGCACTCCGCGCGAGCGAACGCCGAGCTGACACACTGTACACTCGCCGCAGATGAAGCGACAGCCGATCATCCTTGGCTTGCTGCTCACCGTCGCGGTCGAGACAGGTTGCCACGGAGCCGCTGGACCTGCGCTGCCGAGCCCGCGCTACGCTCCGATCTTCGTGGACGGTCCGGTGCCGCTGCCTGGACAGGACTTTGGGATTCCACAGGTGACGGGGATCGACGGCGAGCCGCTCGTCGTCGCGTCGGTGCCCCCGGGGAGCGTAATGTCGTTCCCCCGTCCAGATGCACAGGTTCCCGAGAACATTCAGATCAAGCCTCACGCGGAAGCCGGCGCTGCAGCCCCAGACGCGCAGGTCTGGACGATCGAGCCGGTGTTGCTCCCGAGTCCGGCCGGCAACGTCATAGGATTCGAGGTCCCGCAGCTGCCCCAGGGGATCTACGATGCCTGGTATGTGGGCGGGCAGCCCGAGGGGTCCGGCCCCGTGCTGCTCAACCCCGCCGACGCGGAGGCCTCGCAGTGGACCAGCATAGAGATTCGGCCGCAGCTGCAACCGGCACAATCGGTCATTCACGCGCTCCCGAGCGTGGTCGTGAATGTTGAAATTGGTCTGCATGGACCCGTGCCCGACGGTCGGGTGATCCCGATTACGCTGAGCGGGTTCAACGGGTCCGTGCGGCTCGCAGCGGGTCAGCGCGCCGAGGCGAGCACCGGCTCGGACGGGCTCGCGCGATTCAGGGTCCGGGTGAAGCGGGACGCCGATGTCTACCTCGCGGCGACCGCTCCCGGGTTTGCGCCGACGGCGGTGCGGATCGTGGGTGGGACGGAGTACCCGCTGCGAGATCATCGACTGCGCCCGGGCGATGTGCTGTTGTGTCAGGGAAACACGGTTATCAGCCCGTGGATCCTGGCGGCGGAGCGCAGGCAGCTCGGCCAGCCCAATCCGCTCGGGCGGCCGTGGTACTCGCACGTCGCCCTGTATCTGGGCAATGACCAGACAGCGGAGATGCTCCGCGAGGGGTTGGTCACGCACACGCTCGCGGACACGATCGACGATTGCACGACCTTGGACGTGTATCGCCGCGATGGGATCACGCCCAAGCAGCAGGACCTGGTGGTCGAGCTGTCGAAGTACGGGCGCGTACCCTACTCGTGGGGGCAGCTCGCGGCGATCGGCAGCATCGCGGCCATCTCCAACGCTGACGAGGTCCGGCTCGACGGCTCGCAGTCGTGGTGGGAGCGCGTGGCGGGCAACCTTGGTGGCTGGGCGACGCGAACGTTCGTGACCTTCGTCGTTGGTGGCCGAGCCAAGATGATCTGCTCCGAGTTCGTCGCGTGGTCCTACCACGACAGTGGCGTGGGCCTCGATGTGGCGCCGTGGTCGGTGGTGGTCGACACGGGGCTGCTCAGCTCGCTCGAGGCTCGCATGGACTTCACGACGCCGAACATGATCGCCCAGAGCGAGGACCTGTCGTTTCAGTTTCAGCTGCACCCACACCTGCCGCCCCAGGTCGAGGTCGCTGACTGTCAGGTTCGCCTGGGTGAGAAGATCGAGTTTAGGACGGGCAGCGCGGTCATCGGTGAGGACGACGAAGACCTGTTGCTGGCGGTCGTGCGGGTGCTGGCCACGCAGCCCGAGATCGAGCTGCTGCGGGTCGAGGGCAACACGGACGACGTCGGCGGCGCTCAGCAAAATCTACGCTTGAGTCAGGCGCGCGCGGACGCGGTCGTGGACTGGCTGGTCGCGCACGGCGTGCTGGCGAGTCGGCTGTCGAGCGTTGGGCACGGCAGCTCACAGCCGCTGGTGCCCAACGACAGCGCGGGCCATCGCCACCAGAATCGGCGGGTCGAGTTTCACGTCGAGAGCCAGACCTGTCAGCCCGGTAGCCGTTGACCGCGCTCAGGCCGAGTCGCGGGCTTCTTCTTCTTCGCGCGGGCACGACCCGCCCTTGATCCCGCGCGCCTTGGGGCACATCCCGTACAGCTCGAGCTTGTGCCGCACCAGGTTGAACCCAAAGCTGCGCGCGACCTGATCTTGCAGCCGCTCGATGTCGTCGTTGGTGAACTCGAGCACGTGATCACACTCGAGGCAGATCAGGTGGTCGTGGTGCTGGGTGTCGCCGGCGGTCTCGTAGATCGCCTGGCCCTCACCAAACCGGCGCTGGGCCGCGAGCCCGCACTCTGTCAGCAGCTTGAGCGTGCGGTACACGGTGGCGTAGCCGATCCGTGGGTTCTGTTCGCGCGCGAGGCTGAGCAGCTCTTCGATCGACAGGTGCCCGTCGGCCGAAAAAAATTGCCGGGCGATGATGTCCCGCTGGCGCGTGGACTTGAGCTGCTTCTTGCTGAGGTACTCGTGGAACTGCCCCATGAGCTCGTCCACGTCACGCTCGTCCGTTGCAGCCTCCATCGCGGGGGCAGGCTATACCGGCGGGCGGGGCTCGGCAACCGCGACCACCGTCGTGGCTCGCGGCTCGCGGCGCTCGACCAACGGGCTTCGGTACATGCTGGCCACGGCGAACACAAGCCAGAGGGGGTGGCAGGTCACACCCCGCGCGGGATCGACTGAGACGCCGTTGACGACGCCAGCGGGCGTCGGTACACCCCGCGAAGATGGCGGGCCCAGGCAAGACCTCCAAGGCGCCGCGCAAGCGTCCCAAGTCGGACGCGGACGCGGCCCCGGGTGCCGGAGTGAGCGCCGAGGCGCTGCTGGGTCGGCTCGACGAGGTCGTGCGCGAGCTCGAGACCGGCGAGCTGCCCCTCGAGCAGGCGCTGGCGCGGTTCGAAGAGGGCGTGAGGCTGGTCCGAGACGGCGAGCAGCTGCTGGCCTCGGTCGAGCAGCGCATCGAGATCCTGCTCGCCGACGATCGCGTCGCGCCGTTCGCCAACGAGCAGGACTACGCCGACCACGATCACGATCACGACGATGATCAGCAACCAGAGTGAGGCCATGACTACCTTCGATCTCGACGCCTACTTCGCCGAACGCCAAGCGGCGGTCAACGACGCCCTGGCCGCCGCGCTGCCGGAGCCCGCGCCCCGCCAAGATCCCGGGCGCCTGCGCGAAGCCATGCGCTACGGCGTGCTGCTCGGCGGCAAGCGCATGCGCCCGCTGCTGACGATCGCCGCGTGTGAGGCGGTCGGCGGTCAGGTCTCGGACGCGCTCCCGGCCGGCTGCGCGCTCGAGATGATCCACGCCTACTCGCTGGTCCACGACGACCTGCCGGCGATGGACAATGACATCGAGCGCCGGGGCAAGCCCACGGTCCACGTCGAATTTGGCGAAGGCAACGCGATCCTGGTGGGCGACGCGCTGCTGACCGAGGCGTTCCGGGTGCTGGTGTCCGGCGAGCGGGGGATCCCGCGCGCGCTCGTGGCCCACGCGGTCACCATGCTCGCGCGCCACGCCGGGATCGACGGCATGGTCGGGGGTCAGGGGCTGGATCTTCAGGTCGGCCAGGACATCCCCGCGCTCGACCTGCTCGAGCAGGTCCACGCGCTCAAGACCGGGGGGCTGTTCGCGGCCGCGGGCGGGCTCGGGGCGCTCTCGGGCGGCGCGAATCTCGACGTCGTCGCCAAGCTCGAGCGCTATGGCCTCGCGTTCGGCGTGGCCTTTCAGCACGCAGACGACATCCTCGACAACGACCAGCCGGCGCTGCGCGACGCGGCGGCGGTGCGGATCCGCGAGCTGACCGACGAGTGTCGGGAGATCGCCAGCGCCTTCGCGGCGGCCGGGCGACCGCTGGCGGCGATCGCCGACTGGATCGATCAGCGGGCCGCGCGAGCGCGGGCTGGCGAAGACCTGGCTTGATCGGTCGGGGGCCGGGCGCGGGGCGGGCCGGCTCGGCCGATTGTCCGTGTCGGCGGCCTGAGTGGGTCTGAGCGGAGTTTGGAGACCGCTGAGCGTGATCTCCGCTGTGCTCGTGCCCGCGCGGCGAAAGCCAGGCTTGCGATCCAGGCGACGTCCCACCTAGGATCGTCGACCGAATGTCGAAGTCGACCGTCGTGCTGGATTCGGAGGACCTCCCCCAGAATAAACAGCAGGGGATCAAGCGGGCGTTCGTGGTCGTGCTCGCTGGCGATCGCATGGGCGAGATGTTTCAGCTCAACGACGGCCGCACATCGATCGGTCGGGGTCTGCACGCCGACGTGCGCATCAACGACGAGGGGATCTCGCGCGCCCACGCGCAGATCGAGTTCGACGCCGGCGAGCACTACCTGTCCGACGCGGGCTCGACCAACGGGACCTTCGCCAACGGGGAGCGCGTCGATCGCTACCCGCTGCAAGAGGGCGACAAGATCCAGATCGGGGCCAGCAGCGTGCTGCGCTTCACCTACAACGACGACATCGACGAGGATTTTCAGCGCAGCTTGTACGAGTCGGCGCTGCGCGACCGCCTGACCGGCGTGTTCAACCGCGGGTACTTCAACAACCGGCTCGAGAGCGACGTCGCGTTCGCGCTGCGCCACGGCAAGCCGCTGTCGCTGGTGATCTTCGACGTCGACTTCTTCAAGAACGTGAACGACGAGCTGGGCCACCCGGCCGGAGACGCGGTCCTGCGGGACCTGGCCGAGCGCGTGCAGGGGACGACCCGCTCAGAGGACATCTTTGCGCGCTACGGTGGCGAGGAGTTTGTCTTGATCTGCCGCGACGTCGACGCATTGCGGGCCGCGCGGGCAGCTCACCGGATCAAGGAACTGGTCGGCGGCAAGCCGTTCAAGCTGGCTGGCCGCGATGTCGAGATCACGGTGTCGCTGGGCGTGGCGGATCTCTCGATGCTGTTGGAGCCGAGCGCGATTGCGCTGGTGGAGGCCGCTGATGCGGCGCTCTATATTGCCAAGCGAAATGGGCGGGATCGGGTCGAGATCTACGATCCCGAGAGCGAGCCGACTCGCGCGGTCTAGCGCGACTCGAGCTGAAGCTCGAGCTGGGGTCCACTCGGCGTGAACCGGCCGCGCAGCTCGAGGCTGCGACGATCGAGCCACTTTCGAACCGGTGGATCATCCGCGTAGGGCACGTCTTCGCGGGCGGCGAGCGGGCCGAGCGCGGCGACGCGCAGCAGCCACAGCGGCTCGATCTCATGCTCACTCGGGTCATCCCGCGGGGTCTCGAGCAGCCACCCAACCCGCTCGTCCGCGTCGGCCGCGATCATCCACGCACCATGGCCACCGCGGCGGGCGGCCTCGTCCACGAGATACACCGCGACCTCCTCATAGAGCCCACGCTCGACGCTGGCCTCGACGCCCGGTAGCTCGACCGCCTCGGGCGAGGACCCAGCGAGCGTGAGCACCGGACGGATCGCCGTCAGCACGCCGGGTCCAGCTCGCAGGTAGCCGACCCACCGCTCACCCACGCTGGCGCTGGGATCGTCGCCGAGCTCGAGCAGCATCAGCCCGAGTCCGTAGCTGTCGTTGAGCAGCGCCGATTGAGCCCGGCCGATCATGCCCTCACTCGACTGCGCCATCACGCCCGCGGTGCCCAGTAAGTTCGGCCACGAGCACAGCCCCAGCATGACCAAGCCGCGATCTCCCGCGTGTCGCAGCACTCGCGCCGCGCCCACGGTGTCCGCGAACGGCCCGTCTGCCAGGGGCGCAAACCGAGTGACCATGGATAGCCCGCCGATCCGCACGCACGCCTGGGCGGCCTCGCAGTCCCCGTGGGTGACCGGCAGCGCGCCGCGCTCGATGATCGGTGCGAACAGCTCGGGCAGCGGCGCGGGCGGACGCTCGGCAGCGATCCAGCGCACGTCGATGCTCAGTCGGTCGTCCGCGTAGTCCATGTTCATGCCCACGCCCTCGAACACGCGCGCTTGCGGGTAGCTGTCCTTCAGCGCCCGCTCGAGATCCAGGTATTCGTGATAGTCGAGCGTGTCTGCGCCAGCTCGGACGACGGCGTCAGCGAGCGCCTCGGCCTCGAGCAGCGCGAGCGTGGGGCCAGCGTGAACGAGGACCTGGATCGGCGCACGATCGTGCTCGACCGGATCGTTTGGGTACTCGGGCGCGGCGGCGGCGGTCGGCCAGGTGTCGGCCCGCTCGATCGCCCGGGCCAGATCCGCGGGCTCGGCCCCTGCGTAGAACAGATAGATCCCGTCGACGCGCAGCCGATCCTCACCCTCGCTGCGGGCCCACACCAACAGCCGCGGTCGCCCCGAGCACAGCGCCACGCGGTCCAGCGTCTCGCAGGCCTGGGCCCAGTCGCCGACGTCGTCATCGCCGATCGTGAGCCGCTCGAGCACCCGCAACAGCCGGGCGCGATCACTCGTCGGCAGCGAGGCCCGCAGGTGGACACCCAAGGTGCGCCCCTGACTCGACAATTGCGTGACCAACTCCGGCGCGGGCGCTCCATCGCTCTCGAGCTCACCGAGCAGCTTGCGGACTGCGGCCGCGCGACCGTCGAGGGGTCGGATCGACAGCCGGATCCGGGCGTCCTGCTGCAACCCGATCGCGTCGAGCCGAGCGTCGCCGCGCGCTGAGAAGTGGTCGACCAGCCCGCCAAACACGCTGACCAGCGGCGACGGGGTCGGGCTGGGGCGCGGCAGCGATCGGAGCAGGCGCGCGAGCGTGATCGTGTCGTAGCTGGCGTCGATCACCGCGCCGTCGAGATAGCCGCTCAGCGCCTCGTCGGACGTGGGCGCCTCGACGACCGTCGCTCGCCCGGTCTCGGTCTGTGGTTCGGGTTGCGGCGGCGCGCGGCGACACCCGAGCGCCCCGAGCAGGGCCATCGACGCCGCCAGCAGCGAGACCCTGCTCAATCGAGCTTGCCCATCGCCATGCGGACCTCGGGGGCGCCGCCCTCACCCAGGTTGACCTGCCCCCGCACCCAACGGCGCGACAGCCAGCTCTGCGCAAACCCGAGCTCGCGCCGGCCCTCGTCGAACGACGCGACGAGCCGCCACAGATCCCCGATCTCGAGGTAGAGCAGCGGCGCCGCGCCGTCGTCATGCGCGAGCCCGGCCAGCCACCGGACCCGATCATCGCTATCGGCGAGGGCAGCCCAGCCCCAGTCGCCGGTCGCGGCCGAGGGATCGTAGATCGCATAAAAATTGCCGGGCACCTCATTGTCGGGGATCGGCGTGAACTCGACGCGACCGGGGACCTCGGGGATCGACGCGGGCGACAGGCGCGAGTCGACCATTTGCAAGAACCCGGTGACGGCCGAGAGATCCGCGGCGCTCATGCGCGCGTAGCCAACCCAGTCGCCGGTGACCGTGTGCCGCGCTTCGTGCAGCGAGCGGATCGAGAACCCGGCCCCAAGCACCCGCGAGGTCACGTCGATCACGTTCTGAACCACGAACGACTCGGGCGGCTTGATGGTGTTGCCGGGGAGCCGCGCGAGGGTCCCGATCGCGTTCGGCCAGGTCTCGAGGAACAGCACGGCGGCGCCGTCGTTCTCGTGACGATCCAAGCTGCGCTGGAGCAGCTCGGGGTCGGCGTAGATGCCGGTCGCCAAGCTGGCGAAGCGCTTGCGATCGGGGAGTCCGCGGCTGCGGCCGCAGATTAGCGCGCCATCACACAGCGCGGCGACGCTGGGCACGTCGGCGTCGATCTTGGTCAGCTCGAACACCTCGGCCATGCGCTGGCGGCCGAGCGCGGTCGGCAGCCACTTGCCCGTTGCGACCGCGCTGTCGCCATCGAGCTGCAGCTCGACGCTCACGCCTTCGAACATGCGCTCGGTCTCGTGCAGGCGCGTGATCACGTCACTGCGCTCACGAAGATGCTGAGCCCACTCGCCATCGTCGTAGTCGTCGGTCAGGCTCCGCACCGCCCTGCTGAGCGCGGCCGCTTGCAGGAGCGTGACTGTGTTGGGCCCGTCGACCAGCAGCACGCCGTCCCCACGCAGGGCCGCGAGCGTCGGCGCAGCGCTCACCGCGGGAGCGGCCAGAGCCTGCTGGATCGCGGCGCGCCGAAATTCATCGTCGGGGTGCTCGTAGTCACCGGTGAAGGCCAACAGCAAGTCGACTTGCAGACCCCCCGGCACGTCGCGCAGGACCACGACGCCGTCGCTCTGACCTCCGCACGCGCGGACCGGACCGAGCGCCGCGCAGGTGGTCGCCCACTTGGGGCTCTGAAGCTGCTGGTTGGTGAGGCTGATCAGATGATCGAGCTTTCCGGGCGAGGCGATCGGCACGTGCACCCGCACGTGCATCCCGAGGCTCTTGGCCTTGCGATCGAGCGCCACGGCGGCCGGCGACAACGGCACGACCGCGGGCTCGGGCGTGGGCACGGGCTCGATCTGCTGGCTTGGGATCTCCTCGATGACATCGTCGTACTCGTGGTGCCCGCCCCGCGCGTGCTCCCGCAGCTCTCGCAGCGCCGGGCTGTCGGTTGCGACCGCCTGTTGAAGCTCGGCGACCCAGGTCACGACCGGGCGCGCGGACATGCTGATCCGCGCGTTGGGATCGATGCCGAGGTGGGCGAGCACGTCGTCCACTCGCGGGTCGGCGCCGAGCACCATGCCGATCTCGGCCAGGTCCTTGGCCTCGCGCGGCGACATCGGCAGCGACTGCAGCACCTCCTGCATCGCACCCGCTCGCCAGCTCGCAGACATCAGCGCGCCCTCTAGGTAGCCCGGCTGCAGGCCCACGGCTGAACCCGAGATCGCGGGGATTCGGTCGTCCTTGGCCGGGGCGCTGCGCCCGTCTGGCGAGCCAGCGTCGCCGGCCTCCGCGTTCCCGCCCTCGTCCTTCTTGCCGTGGCTCTGGCACGCGCCCAGTCCCAGCGCGGCGGTACAGGCCAGCGCGCTCACGCGCGTCATCCAGCGATCTCGGGTGACTGACATCGCCCGACATTATCACGCGTCTGCGCTCAAAATCCGATAACGGTGATCAGGCCGAGCTCCCACGCGCGCGCGGCTTGAAACGGATCGTCTCGACGATCGAGCCAAGTGTGCACGACCGCGCTCTCGAGCCCGATCGCGAAGCGGGGCAGCGGTCTGATCGCCAGCCCCAGGCCGCCGCTGAGCCCCGCCCCCACGTCGGTCTGGCGCGGGTCGTCGCAGCGCGCTTGAAGGCTGGTGTCGCAGTAAAAGCGCACCCGTGAGAGGCCGACGTGGGCACCCCCCAACGCCCACGCCATCCACCATCGGCTGGTCCAGCCCACGCGGAGCTCGGGACCAATTCGGAGCAGCTGGCCGAGCCCGCGCTCGCTCGTCGCGTAGCAGTCGTTGGCGAAGCACAGCTCGAACTCGGGGGCGTCGTTGTCGAAGATCCAGATGCTCTGGCTGAGGCCCGCGTTGACGCTGATCAGCAGGTGCTCGACGGGCTCGAGCGCGATCCCGACCGAGAACCCCCACCGATACCCGGCCGTCACCGCGCGATTGAACACGCGCGAGTCGTCGCTCGCGCCGAACCCCGGGACCGCGACACCGAGCGGCGAGACCTGAAGGGTCCCGCCCGCGATCGAGTGGTCCGGTTGCTCGAGCTGGTTCGATCGGTCCGGAGCGTCTGGCGGCGCGAACGTGATCGCAGCCCAGACCCATGTCGCCGCGAGCACGCTGCAGCATACCCTCGGTCCGCAGCGGGTCCGGTATAGTTTGGCGTGCCCCTCTCCCTCGACGCGCAGCAACTCCTCGGCGCCGCCGCCCAGCGCCTGGCCGTCGACGCGCCGCTCGAGGAGTGGTTCGCGCCCGCGCTCGCGGCCCTGACCAAGGCGCTGACGCAGGAGGCCCGGCTGTCCCCGGCCGGGCTGGCGCGGACCCACGAGCGGCTCGTCGGGCTGCTTGGTGATCGCGTCGCGCTGGCCGAGCTCGAGCGTCGGGAGCCCTCGATCACCTCGCTGCCCGTGTCGCGCCCGATCGTGATCACCGGGTTCCCGCGGACCGGCACGACGCTGCTTCACAACCTGCTCGCCCGGGTCGACGGGCTGTGGGCGCCGCCGATGTGGCAGCTGCGCTCGCCGGTCGCCCCCGCCGACGCCAACGACCACGAGTGGGCCCAGCGTCAGCGCGATGAGACCCGCGCGACGATCGACGAGCTCTACGCGGCCGCGCCCAGCTTTCGCAGCATCCACCCCATGGACCCCGAGTGGCCCGACCAGTGCAACCTGCTGCTGCGCAAGAGCTTCTCGACCATGGCCAACGCGTTCACCTGGTACGTGCCGGGCTACGTGCAGTTCTTGAGCACCTGTGACATGCGGCCGGCCTACGCCGACCACCAACGCTGGCTGCGGGCGCTCTTGCACCGACGCCAGCGCACCCAGGGCGATCTGCCCCGGCTGGCGCTCAAAGATCCGTTTCACATGTGGCACACCGAGGCGTTGCTGGCCGTGTACCCGGACGCGACGATCATCCATCTGCATCGCGAGCCGGCCCAGGTCGTGCCCTCGTTTGCGAGCTTGTGCGAGAGCCTGCAGAGCGTCGACACCGACTCGCCCCGACGCACCGCCGAGATCGGGCGGTTCTGCCTGTACATCCTCGATCACGGGCTCAAGGCGCTCGAGCAAGCCCGCCAGAAGCTGCCCGCGGCGCGGTTCATCGATCTGTCCTACCGTGAGCTGGTCGCCTCGCCCGGCGCCGTGCTGCGTGAGCTGGGCACCCAGCTGGGCTTCGACGCGACCGGGGTCGCTGTCGAAGAGGCGGGCGAGTGGCTCGATCGCAACCGTCAACACAAGCTCGGCCGCCACCAGTACTCGCTCGATGACTTTGGTCTGACCGAGGACGTCATCGACGAGTACTTTGCCGCATATCGCGCTCGCTTTGGCCCGCTGCTGGCCTGACGACTTGGGGTAGGGTGCCGGGATAGGCCGACTTGCCCTCCCATGCACGCCCAATCGAGCGAACCATCCACAGATCGTCAGCCCTCCAACTATCGCGGGTTGGTGTTCGCGACCGCGCTGTGTTGCTTGATGTTCGAGCTGGTGCTCGCGCGGCTCGTCGACTTTCACCTGGGAGCCGACAACGCGTATTTGGCCCTGCCGATCGCGTTCTTGGGGCTCGCGCTGGGCAGCCTGCACGTCCACCTGGTCCCGGGCTCGATCGAGCGGTTCTCGCTGCGGCGGGCGCTCGCGGTCTTGGTTGGGCTGTGCGTCGGCGGCCTGCTGTTTGCGTTCTTGTTCTTCAGCTGGGTGATGCCGGTGACCGCGACCAACGCGACAGTCGGGCACCTGGGGTATCTGGCCAAGAAGACCGCGATCTTCGTGGTCGTCATGCTGCTCCCGTTTCACAGCTTCGGGCGCATCCTCACCTCGATCTACCAGCTGCGGCGTGACGACATTGGCTCGATCTACGCCGCCGACCTGCTCGGCGCCGCGCTGGCCTGCGCGATGACGCCAGTCGCGTTTCACTTTGGCGGGCTGCCGACCGTCATCGTCGTGCTGATCGTCCTGTCGTTCGTGCCGCTGGTGCTGTCGCTGGACAGCGCGCGCTCGAAGCTGATCGCCGCCGTCGCGATCGTCGTGTTCGCTGGCGGGGCCGAGCGCTTGATCGCGTGGGCCGACAGCAGCGTCGACTACGCCAGCTTCGACGGGATTGGGGCGACCGAGGAGATCGCCCACGGTTGGAACGAGCACTCGCGCGTGGCGGTCGTCGAGGTCACCAGCAGCAAGGGCAAGAAGAGCCACACGATCATCCACAACAACTCGCGCAGCGCGGTCCGGGTGTGGCGCTACAAGCCGGTCAACAAGCCCGCGGTGCCCAAGCAATTCGAGGGCCGCGAGGCCCCGTGGGTGCTGGGGCGCCAGCCAACCAACATGCTCGTCATGTTCGCGGGGACTGGCGCCGAGATGATCGCGCTCGACCGGTTCTCCGGCGGGGACACCCCGATCACAGGCGTCGAGCTCAACGGCCTGGTCGAGCAGCTCGGACGCGAGACGCCGCAGCTGAAGAACCACCGGATCGCCGAGTTTCTCGACAACGATCACATTGATCTGGTCATCGACGAGGGCCGGCATTTCCTGACCACGCGGCCGCCCGGGACCAAGTACGACCTGATCTACATGGGCTCCAACGCCGCGACGACCGCGGTCACCGGGCACACCACCAAGTACCTCGACACCATCGAAGCCTACGAGACTTACCTGGACCTGCTCGCGCCCGGCGGGTTGATCGTGTTTGACCACCAGCCGCTCAACAAGCGGATCTCGAACATGCGGCATGTGTTCGAGCGGCGGGGCATTCCCGACTTTCAGGACAAGGTCATCATCGTCGACTCGCGGCACTCCAACGATGACATGATCATCGCGCCGGACGGCTTTACGCAGGAGGAGCTCGATCGTGCGATCGCGTTCGTGAGTGCCAACCACGCCAGGCGTGCCCGCCACATTCGCTACCTCCCGCGCGAGGGCTACAAGCGCACGGCCGTGTACCGCGAGCTGATCGAGGGCGACATCCACGACGACGTCTTCACCGACGATCGCCCGTTCATGCGCGACCTGGATCTGCCCAACTACAAGCTGATCCCGACCGCCGAGCAGCGCGAGTCGCTGGCGTGGTACGTGACCTGGATCAAGGTCACGACCGTGGTCGTGCTGTCGATGATCGCGGTCGTGTTCATTGGCGTGGCCTCGCTGCGCCGCGAGTCGCGGGCGCCTGCTCCCGTGCTGCTGTACCTGTTGTTGACCGGGTTTTGCTTCATGCTCTGCGAGGTCGCGATCATGGCCAAGCTCGAGCTGTTCTTGACGCAGCCGCTGCTGAGCATGGCCGCGGTGCTGTCGCTGTTCTTGCTGACCTCTGGGGTCGGGAGCGCGATCTATCCCCGGCTCGTGCGGCTGCACGACACCCGGGTGCTGGCGGGGCTGGCCGCGGCCGCGGTCGTGCTGGTGACCGTGGTGCTCGACGCGATGGTTGGCAACCTGCTGCACCTTCCGGTCGCGCTCAAGCTGGTGCTGGCGACTGTCGCGATTGCGCCGCTCGGGGTCGTGCTCGGGCTGTTTTATCCGCATCTCGTCTCGTGCTTGATCGACCAGGACCGGGCCCAGACGGTCTCGATCAGCTATGGGCTCAGCACGCTGTCGAGCGTGGTTGGCTCGGCCTACGCGCTGGCGGCGATGATCAATCTGGGGTTTGACCGGCTGCTGCATCAGGCTGCGCTGGGGTATGTCGCGCTGTTTGTGTTTGCGGTTGGGTATGGGCTCGCGGGGGGCCGCTGGCTCTCGCGCACGGCCCGGTGAGCGGGCACCGTGACTTCGGAGCTGCCGTCGCCGCGGCGCCGAGATAGGATCGGTGATGCTCACCACTCGCGGGCTCGCCGTCGCGTTGCTCACCGTCGCAGCCTGCGATCCAACCACAACGCGACCGGAACCGCCCGCGCCGAGTCCGACCGTCGCCGAGGCGCTGCTAATCGAGGGCGCTGTCGTGCCTGCAGAGCTGCGCGTGCCAGCGCCAGCTAGCGCCTACGAGCGCGGGGACTGGCCGCAGTGGATCGACGCCGACCGCGACTGCCAGGACACCCGCACCGAGGTGCTGATCGCCGAGTCCTACGAGCCGATCGTCTTCGAGGAAGACCGCAGCTGCGAGGTCGCAACCGGCCGCTGGCAGTGTCCCTACTCGGGCAAGATCGTCAGCGAGGTCCACCTGCTCGACGTCGACCACCTCGTCCCGCTCGCCAACGCTCACCGCAGCGGAGGCGCGACGTGGACGACAGACCAGCGCCGCCGCTACGCCAACGACCTCGACCACGCCGAGCACCTGATCGCCGTCGACCACACCGCAAATCGCTCCAAGGGCGACAAGGGACCCGAGGCGTGGCTGCCGACCAGTGAGGACTATCGCTGCACCTACGTGCGCGAGTGGGTGGCGATCAAGCAGCGCTGGCAGCTCGGCATGAACGAGGCCGAGGCCGCCGCGGTCCGCGGGGCGCTCGAGGCATGCAACGCCGGGTTGATCCCCGCGCTGCCGCAGACGCAACGCCCGAACGACCGCGCCGGGGCGACAGAGGTCGAGGCGAGCGAGCGAGACACCCGCGCTGCGGGTGAGTGCTGCCGGGTCTGCAAGAAAGGCAAGGCCTGCGGTGACGCGTGTATCGCCGCGTCGTCGAATTGCACGAAGCCCGCGGGCTGTGCTTGCGACGGGTGATTACGGCGAAGGCTGGCCCGACTCCGGGCCCCGAACCTTCAGGCGGAGAGATCGCCCTCGAGCGCCTTGATGAACAGCCGCTCGCAGTCCCGCTCGTTGGCGGGGATCGGGTTGCCGCCCATCGTCGGATCCGCGACCGCCAGCGGGGCCAGGCGCGCCGCCATTGACTCGGAGAAGCCATCCACGCTCTCGAGCGTGTGCGGCAGGTCCAACGCTCGGCGCAGCTCGATCATCCAACCCAGCACCGCGTCGAACCCGTTGCTCGCGGTCGGGATCTCCAACACCCGCGCGAGCTGGTCCATCTTCTCGCTGATCGCCTTGCGGTTGAACATCATCACGTAGGGCAAGAAGATCGCGTTGGCGGTGCCATGGTGCACGTTGGTCGCGCCGCCCAGCGGGTGGCTGAGCGCGTGGACCAGGCCCAGGCCCTTCTGAAACGCCGTCGCGCCCATGGTCGCGGCCATCAGCATATTCGTGCGCCCCTCGAGGTGTTGCGGCTGCTCGTAGACTGTGAGCAGATTGTTCTTGATCAGCCGCATGCCCTCGAGCGCGATGCCGTCGGCCATCGGGTGGTAGCCGGGGGCGCAGAACGCCTCGAAGCAGTGCGCGAACGCGTCCATGCCGGTCGCGGCGGTCAGCTTGGGGGGCAGCCCGAAGGTCAGCACCGGATCCGCGATGACCAGCTCCGGGAGCATGCGCGGGTGAAAGATGACCTTCTTTTGATGCTGCTCGTTGACGATCACCGAGGCGCGGCCAACCTCGGAGCCGGTGCCCGCGGTGGTCGGCACCGCGATCTTGGGCGGCATCTTGCTGGCGTCGACGCGGGTCCAGTTGTCGCCGACGTCCTCGTAGTCGAACACCGTGCCCTTGTTGTCGACCATCAGCGCGATGCACTTGCCAACGTCGAGCGCCGAGCCGCCGCCGACCAACACCAGGCCATCCGCGATGTGCATGCGGTAGGCCGTGACCCCTGCGCGGACGTCGTCGCCGGTCGGGTTGGGCTGGACCTTGGAGAACACCTTGCAGCTGAGGTCCGCCGGGCGCGACAGGTTGCGCTCGATCTCCGCGAACCACGGCAGGCTGACGATGCCCGGATCGGTGACGATCAACGGGCGCTTGATCCCCAGGGCCCGACACGCATCGGGGAGCTCGCGGATGCGACCCCGACCGATCCGGTAAGGGGTGGGGTAGTTGAAGTTGCCGACCGATTCGTTGGTGCTCATGGTGCTGACCCGCGCCTAGATGATCTCGAAATAGCGAGCCAGATCCCAGTCCGTCACGTGCTTTCGCGCCAGGCGATCTTCCCAGTCACGCGTGGCCGCGAAGTGATCCACGAACGCGTCGCCAAACAGCTCGCGCGCGACCTTGGACGCGCTGAACTTGCGAGTGGCCTCTCCCAGGGTCCCCGGCAGCGGCACGCCAGCGTCGCTGGGGTTCGCGTACGCGCTGCCGACGATCACGGGCGGCGGCTCGACTTTGTTCTCGATCCCCCACAGCCCGCTCGCCAGGGCCGCCCCCAGGGCCAGGTAGGGGTTGGCGTCCGCGGGCCCAACCCGACACTCACTGCGCGTGCTGTTGGGTCCGCCGGGGATCGCTCGCATCGCGGTCGTGCGGTTCTCGATCCCCCAGTTGGCGTGGGTCGGCGCCCACATGCCTGGCACCAGGCGCCGGTAGGCGTTGACCGTCGAGCAGATCATCGGCAGCAGCTCGGGCAGCAGCGTCACCTGGCCGCCCATGAACCAGCGCATCGTCTGCGACAGCCCGTCAGGATCATCGCCAGCGTAGAACACGTTGTGCTTGGTCTCGTGATCTTCGAGCGAGATGTGGATGTGCCCGCTCTGACCCGGGTACTCGTTGCTCCACTTCGACATGAAGGTCGCCATCAGCCCCATGCGCTGGGCGAGGATCTTGGTGAAGGTCTTGAACAGCGCGCCCTTGTCAGCGGCCGCCAGCGCCTCGTCGTGACGCAGCGCGGCCTCGATCACGCCCGGACCGGTCTCGGTGTGCAGCCCCTCGATCGGGCACTCGAGCAGCTCCATGCTCTCGAGCAGCTCGTGATACAGCTCGGCGTGCACGCCCGAGCGCAGCATCGAATAGCCAAACATGCCCGGCGTCAGCGGCTCGAGGTCCCGATAGCCCTTCGCCCGCGCGCTCTCGGGCGTCTCCTTGAACATGAAGAACTCGTACTCGAGCGCCGCGCGGACCCCAAAGCCCATGGACTTGGCCTTGGCGATGCTGCGCCCCAACAGCCGCCGCGGACACACCGCCTCGTAGTCGCCGTCAAACTGGGCGATGACCAGGATCGTGTCGTCCTCGAACGGGATCTTGCGGACCGTGCTCAGATCCAGCGAGACCGGCGCGTCGCGGTACCCCGTGTGCCAGCCCGAGACCTCGGTGTTGTCGAACAGCTGATCGTTGCTGTCCCAGCCCAGGACCACGTCGCAGAACCCGAACCCCTTGCGCAGCGACGACTCGAACTTGTCGCGGTCCATGTACTTGCCCCGGAACACGCCGTCCATGTCGAACACGCCGACCTTGTGAAAGCGGATCGACTCTTCGTCGAGAAAGCTGGTGAGTTGATCGACGTCCTGGAAGTGCATGGTGTGGGTCCGCCTGCCGAGGGTGAGGGGCCCATGTGCATACCCCACCCGCGGCAAAGTTTCTCTAGCGCCGGCGAAAGTGGAGGCTCTTGGGCCGGGTCAAGCTGCGCAGGCCCAAGTGCGAGAGCGAGACCCCGTGCCCCGAGTCCTTCACGCCGACCCACGGCAGCTCCGGATCCAGGAAGTCGCATCGGTTCTGAAACACGGTCCCGGCGTCGAGCGCGTCGGCGAGCTGCTCGACCCGCTCGTCGTCGCGCGACCAGATCGACGCGGTCAAGCCGTAGGGCGAGTCGTTCATGAGCTCGACCGCGTGCGCATGATCGCGAACTTTGATCAGCCCGATCGCCGGCCCGAAGGTCTCGTCGCGCATCACGGCCATCGAGTGATCCACGTCGACGAGCACCTGCGGCGCCAGGTAGCAAGGCGACCGATCCGGGACCTCGAACCTGCTCGCGTCGATCAGCGGCCGGGCCCCAGCCGCGATCGCATCTCGAACCTGACGCCCGACCCGCTCGGCCGCGCGCGCGTCGACGACCGGCCCCAGGGTCGTGCCCTCAGCCAGCGGATCGCCGAGCTTCAGCGCGTAGGTCTCGGCGACGTAGGCCTCCACGAAGCGTTCGAAGATCTCCTCGTGCACATAGATCCGCTCGACCGCGCAGCAGCTCTGACCGGCGTTGTAGAACGCCCCCTCGACCAGGTTCGGCACGGTGAACTCAAAGTCGCAGTCAGGCAGAACCAGCGCCGGATCCTTGCCGCCAAGCTCGAGCGCGACGCCAGCGAAGCTCCGCGCGGCCGCGGCCCGGTAGACCTCGTGCCCCCCGCGGACCGACCCAGTGAACGAGACATGGTTCACCCGCCGACCGTCGAGCACCCGCGCCACCGTCTCGTGAGTGCACATGAAATCGGTGACCAACCCATTGGGCGCCCCAGCCGTCGCAAAGCTCTGCGCCAGCTGGCGCCCACACAGCGCCGTCTGGGGCGAGTGCTTGATCAGCACCGCGTCCCCGGCCAGCACCGCCGCCGCGACCACGTTGATCGGCACCACCAACGGGTAGTTCCACGCCGCGATGTCGAGCACCACCCCGACCGGCTCATGACGAATGACCCGCCGCAGGCCCTGCAGCTCCGGAAGCAGCTCGTCAGCCAGGGCCGCGGGCGCCAGCTGGATCAGCGCCTCGACGCGCCCACGCATGGTCCGGGCCTCGCCCTGCGCCTCGGCCAGCGGCTTGCCCATCATCGTGCTGATCTCGCGGGTGTACTGGTCGAGGTTGGCCTCGAACGCCGTGAGCATGTCCAGACACAGCCGCGCGCGCTCCTCGACGCTCGTGCTGCGCCACTGCCCCTGCGCGACGTGGGCCTGCTCGACCGCAGCAAACGCCGCCTTCTCGTCGAGGTACTCGAACTCATAGGCGACCTGGCCGTCGATCGGCGACACGATGGACTCTGGCATCGGCGCGAGCATAGCCCCACTCACCCGCGCGCGGCCAGAGCCCCAACCGGGCTTCTGACCCCCTTGCAGGTCCGTCACCACCACCTTGGTACGCGCCCCCACCATCTCGAGCACGCGCCCCGTCCCCGCCGACCGCATGTCGGCAAGCGGCGCCCCCCTCCGCAAACGTCGAGCGCACAACAGGCCGGACGGGGTCCCAGCCCGAACGTTCTGGCGCGGCGGCTAGATGAGCGAAGTAACCGCCGCACCGAAGTCAGCTCCGATCCCCAAGGAATCGGCCCCCGATCTTCAGCCAATCTTCGGGCTGGGACCCCGTCCAGCCCGTGCGCGCTGCCCCGCCGGACCCACACACAATCGCGCCCGAACAATCACCCCGCCGGCCCCCCCGGATCCACCTCCTACCGGAGACCGAGCACCGTCATCGCGATCAACAGCAGCACCAGCATGTTGTCGGCCGCATCCGCGACATCCGGACCACGCCCGCGTTGCCTCCACCACTCAAACAGCGCGGCGATCGACAACACGACCACCATGCCCGACCAAACCCAGCCGCCGTCGAGCGCTGCACGCACGGCGATGGTGCCTCCGACACCCGCGACACACACGGCGATGAACGCTGCTAAAAGCCGGGACATTGGATGCTCTCGAAATCACTTTGTTACCCCGCTGAAGCGACACAAGCCTCGGCCGCCCGCAAACTTGTCCCGCCGCAATGGCGCCGAGATCGCAGCGCCACCGCGCATCCAGCGTACGAGCCGAGATCTCCGATTCACACAGCTCAGCGCTCGAGCTGCCAGATGTCCCACTGCCCCGCCCGCCACTTCACGAACCCCTCTTGAACCGACAGCTTCTGATACGGATCGTAGACCCAGGCCCCGGTCTTGATGTTCTCGGGCAGGTACCGCTCGGGAAAGATCAGCAGATCCTCACCCGGGAACAGCGGCCCGTCGGCGACGCGATCGTTCATGGGCCAGACCACAAACCCGCTCTGCTTGGCGAGCGGCCCGTCGAACAGATACACCGTCGACGCGAGCCCTGTCCCCATGCCGGGAGACGACGGCACCGCGAGCCCGTAGTCAGTGACCTTCCTGGTCCCGTAGTCCGCCGCGACGATGATCTTGAGCGGCTGCCCGGCCTTGACCTCGCCACTGGCACCTGGCGCCGAGAGCTTGAACGTCAGCGCGTGGGCCTTGTCGGTCACGATCGGATACCACCACCCGCCCTTGCCCAGAAACGACCCGTAGACCGTTGGATCCCCAATGTAGCGGGGCGTCGCGTCGAACTCCGCGTTGTACGGCCAGCGATTGCCGATGTAGCGGAGCACCAGCGGCTCGTCATACGCGAGGCTGTCCTGGCGGGCCTTGCGTGCCGTGTTGAACGCCGCCAGCCCGAGCGCCTCGTTCTTGCGCTCGTCCTCGACCGCGCCGTCACCGTCGAGCACCGCCTCGAAGGTTGGCGCCTCGGCCACGCGAACCCCCAGCTCCCACGCCTCGGGGTCGATGCCCTGCCAGTTGAGGATCGTCGCAATGATCGAGGTGTGATCGTAGGGCACCGCGGTGTTCGAGCGAAAGATCGTCTGCGGCTTGACGTACTTGCCAATGATCAGCGTTGGCACCCGCACACCATATAGATCGAAGCCAAACCCAAACTGTCGATCATCTTCGTTGGCGGGCTCGCGGCCGGTCGGCTTGGCCTCCCACGGCGGGTACGAGTCATAGGTTCCGCCGTTCTCGTCGAAGGTGATGACGAGCAAGGTCTTGTCCCACGCGGGACCCTGGCTCAGCGCCTCGTAGATCGAGCGCACATAGAACTCGCTCGGGAACATGTCGGCGACCGGGTGAAACTCGTTGCCCACGCCGCGCAGCTTGTTCTCCCAGTGGGTGCCGCCGCCCCAGGTTGGCTCGATATAAGTGACGTCCGGGAGCGAGCCGGCCGCGGCGTCGGACTTGAAGGCGTCGAGCTTGGGGAAGTGCGCGTCGAATTTCTTGCCCGAGAATTGCTCGAAGGCCACGCGGAAGTACTGGCCAAGCCCGCCGGGTGGCCACGCCGCCTCCCAGTAGTACTTCCAGTCGATCCCGTCCTCCTCGAGGATGTCGAACATCGTGCGGGTGCCCTGCGGCAGGCGGTCGGAGTGCGAGCCGTGCTGCTCCGACCACAGCTTGAGGCCCTGGTGCTCGACCAGGATCGCCCGCGGATCCCAGCTGTCCTTGAACGCGTCGTAGAAGTTGTTGGTGACCAGCCCGGCCGCGGTGCCAGCGGCCCAGAACGCCCGGTTGGTGTTGGTCTGGCTCGGGACCGAGCAAAACCAGAGATCCGACACGGCGTAGTGGCGCGCGAGCCCGCTCATGACCGGGATCTGCTCGGGCACGTACATGTCGAGGACCTCCGAGACCAGCTCGCGGGTGAGCACGGTGGTCTCTTCGCCGCGGTGGTGGCGAATCCCATCACAGAAGTTCTGGGCCCAGCCGTTCATGGCCGGGACCTTGTACTGGCCGCCTTCTTTGACCCGAGCCTCGCGCCGGTCCCTGGTCTTCATGTCCTCGAGGTCAGGCACGACGTCGAGCCCGTACATGTCCTGGAAGATGTGAATGAAGTCCTCGTGCGGGTTGGTGGTTGGAATGTTGCTGGCCCGCGCGCCCCGCTTGGGGGCGATGACCCCTTCGATGTGCTGTGGGTGCCTGGTGACGCGCCGCAGCCGGTCCTTGGTCTCGGTGTGATAGTCGTAGTCGAAGCGATTCGACAGCTCGTCGAGGTTGCGCCCAGCGAGGCCCCGGAACGCGCCGAGATCCCGATGCTTGCCCTGCAGATCGCGCAGCGGCGGCACGTGGTGCTTGGGCTGATCGCTGCCCTCGTACAGAAACCCCATGAAGTGATCGAAGCCGCGGTTCTCGAGCATCAATACGACGACGTGATCAATCCGCTTTTCATTGATGTAGATGCCGTGGGTGACGTCGAGGATGTAGTCGATCGGCGCGTCGTTGGTGCCGACGTCCAGCCCGTCGGTGATGTCGATGTGCTTTTGCGCGACCCCCTTGCCATTTACGGGGTGCTTGTCTGGCACCGTCCATCGCCGCGAGGTCGGGATCCACGGCCGCTTGGGCAACAGGTGAATTCGCTCCTTGCCCTCGACGGGATCCGTGCCGTCGTCGACCAGCTCGGGCTGGGAGCCATCGACCAGCGGGGTCGCGACGACCAGCCACTTGCGCGGGGCCGTTTGATCTTTGACCGCCGGGAACCGCGGCTCGACCTGCTCGTACTGGTAGAGCATGCGGACGCCGGGCTGCTTGTCGACGTCGTCGATGCACTTGCCGTCGGCGTCGGTCTTCGCGGCTCGGATCTCCGCGTACTCGTTGCCCGCCTCGTTGGGGTCGAAGTAGAACTCCACGTCGAGGTCGGCCGGAAATGGATGGTGCTTGTCCTCGGCGTCCTTGGCGAGAAACCGGGGGAAGATCCGGCGCGGGGGCTTGGGCGCGAACGTGACCGCGACATCTACGCTCTTGCCGGGATCCACCACGACCTGGGCGGTCTTGCTCGACTCGGCGAACTCTGCCTGGTGGTGGATCTGTGTCACGCGAATGTCGATCGTGACCGACTCGAGCAGCTGCATCTTGATGCCAGCTCCGAACGTGCGGCCAGGCGCGTCGACCTTCATCAGGCCCTTTCGCGTGATCGTCTGGCCCTTGATCGTGAATTCAATCCGGCCACACCAGCCGCCCGACAAGATCCCCGGGTGGCCCTCGAGCTCGTAGGTCTTCGGGGTCTCCGATACCAGCGTGACGACCAGCGTGGCCGGGCTCGCCTTGGGACAGGTCGCCGCGCCCGTGAGGTGCACGGGGGTCTCGTCGGCGAGCTGGGACTTGAGCTTTTGAACGGCCTTCTTGCGGACCCGGGCCTCCTCCTCATGCTGCTCTTGCTCGACCTGCTCCGGCGGCGGGGCTGGGCTTGGACTCCCTTTCCGATACGGGCTCGGATACGAGTGGACGCTGGGCCCGAGCGACTCGAGCTGGGCCTCGCTGTCGTCTTCTACGGGCTCGGGCGGCGGCGCGATGCCTTCGTAGCGGGGCACGTTCGCGCCAGCCCGACCGCTGACCTGCGGGCCGAGGCCCCTGACATAGCGGTCGATCGCGTCGCCATCGTGGATCCACACCAGCGGCGACGCGCAGTCCAGGCAGGCCCGGGGCTGCTGCTGGCGCTCCTCGTAGTGAGCCCGGCAGTAGCGCAGGATCACATGCGGCGCGCCGTCCGGGCAGTGTGCGATTCCGTAGATCGTGAGGTGGTCGGGCTGGGTGCAGCCGTGAAAGTCGCAGGGCATCGCTGTGGGTCTCGTCGAGCGCGGGGCGAGCCACACAGGCTCATCGAAGATTTCGACGACCGTAACACCCACGGCCGAGCAGCGCGAAACAATATCGGGCTCAGAACTCGACGAGCGCCAGCGCGGACGCGCTCCGGTCGTGCGACCCGACCAACCCCGAGGCGTGGAGAACCCGGCTCGGGGGGTGGTGTGCTGGTCACCGATGGGGTGTCGCGCCAAAGACGCACTGGCAATGCGGCCAATGCCAAAACGATCACTTCAGCCCCCAACCGCGAGCCAGCGCGAGGCTCGAGGAGAGACCGACCGTGCGATTCGCGAGCAATCACGGCAGCGCGCGTGCAAATCGTGCGTGTTGCGCGTTTTCAATGGCCACAGCGACGCCGAGCGTCTAGCGTACGTGCTCGGGCGGTGGTGCCCATTGTGAAGAACGAGGACTTTTCAGATGAGCTCAGTCAATCAAGCTGCATTCGTTCCGGGCACGACCGCGTATCGGTTTGGGTACGACTCAATCGCCAATATCCCGATCACCGGGGCCCCGTCCGATACCAATTGCCGCCGCTGGGCAATGCTGCACGATGGCAGCGCCTATCGGATGTATGCTTTCAAGGGCAGCACCAACAACAAGATCTATCAGTTCTCCTGGAACGGAAAGTCGTATGCCTACGGCCACAACTCGATCCCAGAGCTGAGCCTGACCAACATCCCGGCCGACGCTGACGCGAGCAGCTTCAGCATGGTCCACAGCGGCAAGCTGTACCATCTCTACCTTCGCCGACTCGGCGACCCGACCACGCTCTACCAGTTCTTGTACGTGCCGGGCACGACCAACTACAAGTACGGGCAGCCGCCCGCGATCGCTACATTGAAGATCTCTGGGTTTCTCGCTGACACCGACTGGGCCCGATGGATGATGCTGCACGACGGTGCGGCGTTCCGGCTCTACGCGTTCAAGCTGGGCAGCAACACGCAATTTTACCAGGGCGCCTGGAACGGCAGCTCGTACGCGTACGGCCATGCCTCGATCCCGGTGCTCACCCTCGAGGGGACGCCAGCCAACAGCAACCTGCGCAGCGCGGCGATGCTGCACGACGGCAGCGCGTATCGCCTCTACGTGCAGACCTACTGAAAATCACCGAGGTGCTTGCGGCTACCTGGGCTGCGATGCTCGTGCTCGTGCTTCTCCTGGCAGGCCACACACAGCACCACCCACGGCATCAGCTCCAGGCGCCGCGGCTTGATCGGCTCTTCGCAGACCTCACACAGGCCAAACTGCTCGGGATCTTCGTCGACCAGCGCGAGCGCGTCGCGGATCTGCTCGAGCCGATCCGCGCGCTCGCGGTTGCGGTTCGAGGCGATCGCCTGGGTCATGTGGGTCAGCGGCGCCTCGTCGTCATCGGGCGTGCTGACCACGTCGGTCCGGGCGGGCGGGATGTTCATGCTGCCCTGGGTCAGCAGCTCGTCTCGCAGGCTCACGAGGCGCGCGCGCAGTCGATTGCGGGTGCCGGCGTCCACCCGCTGATTGTCGGCGAATTGATCGCTCGCCGCCAGGGCGCTGGCTCAGGCCGAGGCCAACACCGCGGGGGCCAGATCTGTCGGGTTGTCCGTTGGGTCGTCCGTCGCGTCGTCGGCCGAGTAGAACTGCTTGTACCAGCGCCGCATGCGGTGAATCGGCCCGTCGCCCGCCGCCAGCGTGGGCTTGTCGAGGTAGACCTTGTTCTCCCAGATGTCGATGTCGGCGGCCCACTGCGAGACCCAGTTGCCGACCACATACGAGACAAGCATGCGCGGCATGGTCTTGTCCGCGTACCACAGGAAGTCGACCTTCTGCTCCATCGCGCTGATCGGCAGGTGGGTCTGGAACATGATGATCTCGCCCACGTCGGGGATCTTGAACCGGAACGTGACGACGCTGCCGGGCCCCACGAAGGTGATCAGCGCGCTGGCCCGGGTCCGCTCGACGAGCCGGCCGAGCACGTGCAGGACCGCCTTGTTCTTGAAGTAGGCCAGGTGGGGCTGGTCGGCGTCGGGCTCCCAGTCGGCCTCGTGCTCGACCTTGACCCCGGGCACCTTGATCGCGGTCCACGGCACGAACATCCCGCTGTGGATCGGCGCGAAGTGGGCGAAGTCGACGCTGTTCTCGGCGAACTCGATCAGGTGCATGCGCACCGTCTTGCCGTCGTGTCGGCCGCGGTAGGCCCAGCGGCCGTCGTCGACCTCGGGGATCGCTGGGATCTCATAGGGTGGGGCCTGCTCGCAGTCGTTGAACTGACCGCCGCGGTGGTAGATGAAGATCTGTCCGTAGACCTCGCGGATCGGCCAGGTCTCCTGTCGGGCCCGGGCGGGCAGCTTGTCGGCATAGGGGATCTTGCCGACGCGCCCATCCGAGCACAGCTGCCAGTGGTGGAACGGGCACTCGAGCCGCTCGCCCTTGACGCAGCCGCCCGACAGATTTGCGCCCAGGTGAGGGCAGAACGCAGACATCGCGCTGACCGACCGCCCGTCTTCGCTCCGGTAAACGACGATCTGCTTGCCGAGGCACTCGACGTACTTGATCTGCCCCGCGGCGAGATCGCTGGAGGCGGCGAGCCTGTACCAGCTGTCGGGAAAGCCTCGCGGGTACGTGGCCTCGCGCATCGAAGTAGACGGTCGAAGTTGTGACACTGAGCACACTCTAAGCGACGGGCCTTGACAGTCGCCAGCCGAGTGTGGCCGTGAATCGCGCTCCGCCGTAGCTCGGCCCCGGTGGGGGTTCTGGACCGGATCTAGCGACCGCGAAGGGACTGCAGCTTCCGGGGCCGCGAGCGCGCGAGGGACCTGGCGCTCGGACGCGCGAGCCCGGCGAGCCGCAACCCGGCAGCGCAAACAACTCGGGCGGGGGGCGGCGATCGAGCGCTTGCCGTTCACGTGGGTGGGCATAGCGTTTTGATATGCTGACCAGCCCATTCCCGGCTTCCATCTTGTTGTTGGCAACGGCGCTGGCGATGAGTCCAGCCGCGCCCGAGCCGGACCCGCCTGGAGACCGCGACGCACAGGGCATGATGTGTGCGGTGAGCGTGGTCGCGACGGCGAGCACCTGCTTCGCGGTCAGCCCGATCTGCCCGCTCGCGGCGTTGGCAGCGACCTGCACGTGCGTGCCGCTGTTTGAGCCCCAGCTGAACGAGTGCTCGTGATGCGCGGCCTCCTCGTCGCTGCCCTGGTCTTCGTTGCTGCCGCCAACACCTATGTGCTCGTCAGCATGGACCACATCACGATGGCCGTGATCTACGGCGCGCTCGTCCCCCTCGTCGCGCTGTTCGAGTGGAGGAAGCTGCGTCGCAAACCCGACGTCGAGCCCACCAAGGTCGCCGATCACATGTTGGTGCTGCTGATCATGGCGCTGTCGGGGATCACCGTCAGCGTGTTCTGACGGCGCCCAACCCGAGCCAGCTCAGCCGGGCTCGACGCTGCCAGATCCGGAGATGTCCTCGTTGACCGTGCCGGGCGCGCCCCAGTAGCGCACCTTGCCGGCCCCCGAGACCTCGGCGTCGAGCTGCTCCGAGGCCCAGACCTCCGCATTGCCGGCGCCCGACAGCTCGACGTCGACCGTCTTGGCCTGCAGCGCGCGCGCGTCGAGCTTGGCCGCGCCCGAGCTGTCGATCTCGAAGCGATCGACGATCCCGGCCAGCGTCGACGAGCTCGCGCCCGACAGGTCGAGCTCGAAGGCCTCGCCGTGCAGACCGGTGACCTCGATCTTCGCGGCGCCGCTGGCCTCGATCTTGGTCAGCGACGGCACCCAGACCTCGACCGTCACGGGGTGCTCGGGCCGGACCATCCAGTGATCCACGCTCAGATCCAGCTCGCTGCCGGAGACCGTGGTCAGGATCTTGGGCACGATGTTGTCGTCGCCGCTGACCTCGACCTTCTGTGTGGTTCCCGGCGCGACGTGAACGACCACCTTGAACACGCCGCCAAGCTCGATCTCGTCGAAGCTCGCCAGCTCACGCTGCTCGGTCATCTGCGTGCCGCTGCCGCGCAGCGAACATCCGGCCAGGGTCAGGGCGCCAACCACGACGGCGAGCGTCGCCACACGAGAACTGGAAGACTTTGCGTGTCCGAGCATGGATGACCTCGAGTCCAGCATGCTGCCATGCTGCCTACCAGGCTCCTGCGCGGCAAGTGAGCCAACCGGGTAAACACGAGGGGCTCGCGGCTGGACTCGGGCCGGCATCGATGGCACCGATCCCGCATGCGCGCTTCGTCGCTTCGCTGGTCGTGTGTCCCCCTGGCCCTCACGCTGCTCGCGTGCAAGCCCGATCCCGTCGCCGTCGCGCCAGACGCCGCGCCCGCCGACTCCGCTGACGCCGACCCCGTCGCCGAGGTCGAGCAGGCCGAGTGGACCGTCGATCAGTTCGCCGACATCAAGGTGCTGCGCTACGAGGTCCCGGGCTTCGACGAGCTGGATCTGCAGCGCAAGCAGCTGCTGTACTTCTTGTACGAGGCCGCGCTCGCCGGCCGCGACATCGCCTACGACCAAAAATTCGCCGGCAACCTGGCCGTGCGCCGGACCCTCGAGGCGATCTTCACCGGCTACCAGGCCGAGCGGACCAGCCCGGACTTCGAGGCGCTCACCGTCTACACCAAGCGGGTGTGGTTCTCGAACGGGATCCATCACCACTACTCGGGCCGCAAGCTGGTCCCGGGGTTCTCGCGCGAGTGGTTCGAGGCGACCGTGCGCGGGCTGGATCCGGCCACGCTGCCGCTGTCCGAGGGCGAGACCGTCGATCAATTCCTGACCAAGATCGGGCCGATCATGTTTGATCCCAAGGTCGCGGCCAAGCGGACCAATCGGGACGACGGCGCCGATCCGGTCGCGGACTCGGCCAACAATTTTTACGGTGACGGGATCAAGGCCAAGGACGTCGAGGCCTACTACAAGCGCAAGGGCGACGCCAAGAACCCCACGCCGATCTCGTGGGGCCTCAACTCCAAGCTGGTCAAGGACGGCAAGCAGCTGGTCGAGCGGACCTGGTACGCCGAGGGCATGTACGGGCCCGCAATCAAGGAGATCGTCGGCTGGCTGGTCAAGGCCCGCGCGGTCGCAGAGAACGACAAGCAGCGCGACGTGCTCGAGAAGCTGATCGCGTACTACCAGTCGGGCGACCTCGCCAAGTTCGACGCCTACAACATCGCGTGGGTCGGCGACACCGAGTCGCAGGTCGACACCGTCAACGGCTTCATCGAGGTCTACGACGACGCGCTCGGCTACCGCGGCAGCTGGGAGGCGGTGGTCTCGTTCAAGGACAAGGAAGCGAGCAAGCGGATCTCGGCGATCTCGGCCGAGGCCCAGTGGTTCGAGGACAACTCGCCGCTGCTGCCCGAGCACAAGAAGGCCAACGTCGTCGGGATCTCGGCCAAGGTCATCACCGTCGTGGTCGAGGGCGGCGACGCGGCCCCGAGCACCCCGATCGGCATCAACCTGCCCAACGCCAACTGGATCCGCGCCCAGCACGGCAGCAAGTCGGTCAACCTCGGCAACATCGTCGAGGCCTACGACATGGCCGGCAAGGGCAACGGGCTGCTCGAAGAATTCACTTGGGACGCGGCCGAGCTCGAGCGCGCGCGGGAGTTTGGGCCGCTCGCCCACAAGCTCCACGTCGACATGCACGAGGTCATTGGCCACGCCTCTGGGCAGATCGAGCCCGGCGTCGGCACCCCGAAAGAGACGCTCAAGAGCTACGCGAGCGCGCTCGAAGAGGGCCGCGCGGATCTCGTTGCGCTGTACTACGCCATGGATCCGCGGTTGATCGAGCTGGGGCTGATGCCCTCGGTCGAGGTCGGCAAGGCCGAGTACGACAGCTACATCCGCGGCGGGCTCATGGTCCAGCTCTCGCGGCTCGAGCTCGGTGAGCAGGTCGAGGAGTCCCACATGCGCAACCGCCAGATGGTCGCCGCGTGGGCCTACGAGAAGGGCCAGGCCGAGAACGTGATCGAGAAGAAGGTCCGCGACGGCAAGACCTACTTCGTGATCAACGACTACGACAAATTGCGCGTGCTGTTTGGCGAGCTGCTGCGCGAGATCCAGCGGATCAAGTCCAAGGGTGACTTCGCGGCTGGCAAGGCGCTGATCGAGACCTACGGGGTCAAGGTCGATCGGGCGCTGCATGAAGAGGTCAAGCGCAGGTATGACGCGCTGAACATTCCGCCGTACAGCGGGTTCATTCAGCCGCGGCTGGTGCCGGTCATGGACGGGGACGCGATCACCGATGTGGTGCTCGAGTACCCGACCGACTTCGCGGGGCAGATGCTCGAGTACGCGGATCGCTACTCGTTCTTGCCGACCTGGAACTGACACCGCACAGCGGTGGCAGTGGCGCCGAGCTCGGCGCAGGGGGTTATCCACAGGAATCGTGCGGCTGTGGATGACACCGTGCATCTATATGATTTTACTCATATATTTGATCTTTTCGACGTGTGACTAGGTGGCGCCTGGAGGCGCGCGAGCATGAGCGCGCCTCCGGTGCGCACGGGCTATGCTCTGTGCCCCGACCATGGACCTCCAGTTCAAGCGCCAACTCAAGGCGGCATGCCGGCCCGACGAGCCAGTGCAACCGGGCGACCCGCGGCACTACGACTTCGACGCGCCCGAGCTGCACTTGCGGGGGCGTCCGTGGCGAGCGTGGTTGGCGGACGAGATTCGTCTGTCCACTTCGCCGACGGCGCAGCTCGTCACCGGGCTGCGGGGCAGCGGCAAGACCACGGAGCTCAAGCAGCTCGAGAAGTTGCTCACCGATGAGGGCTATCGAGTCGTGTATGCGGATATCGGCGCGTGGCTCAGCGACGCGGCGCCGTTGACGACGACGGACTTGTTGCTGGCGCTGGTGCTCGCGCTGTATCCGAGTGGGACGCCCAGCGGCACGTCTGGGTGGCTGCGCGACTATGCGGCGCAGGTTGGGAAGTTCTTCGGCTCGGACGTCGCGCTCGAGGGCGGCGTCGCTGGAATTCGAGCGAAGCTGACCACAGACGAGACCCTGTTTCAGAGCGTCGCCAAGCGCCTACATGAGCGCGATGGGCTGCGGGAGGACGTGTTCGAGCTGCTCGAGCGAGCCGCCGCCGCCGCGTTCGCGCAGGGCGAGGAGCTGGTGCTGATCCTCGACGGCGGCGAGAAGCGTGCGACCGGCGAGCTGTTCGATCACGGGAAGAAGGCGCTGTTCCAGAACGCGTGGTTTGGCGCGTTCGTGCTGCAAGGTCGAGATCTTCGCCCGCCGATCCACACAATTTACACGGTGCCGCCGTTCATGGTGCGTCGCACCTCGGAGCTCGCCGCGAACTTTGGATGTGAGCTGCAGTTTCTGCCGATGGTGCGCGTGCTCAGCCACGCGGGCGGGCTCAACGAGACGGGCCTGCGCGCGATGGTGGCGGCGCTCGGCCGCCGCGTACCGCTCGAGTGTTTCGCCGAGCCGGCGGTGCCGGTCTGGCTCGCGGCGCACAGCGGCGGATACTTCCGCGACCTGATGCGCTTCATGAACTTCATGATCCACGCGGTCGGCGACGAGCCAGCGTTCACCCGCGAGCACGCGCGCTACGCTGTGGAGCAAGTGCGCCAGAGCTACACCCAGGGGTTGGGCTTGGTTCTCGAAGAGAAGCGCGTGCTGCAGCAGTTGCACCCAAGCAAGCGATTTCCCGAGCATGAGGATGCGCGCGAGCGCATGGACTCGCTGTTGCAGGGCTTCAAGATGTTCCGCTATCACAACGATCGCGACTGGTACGACGCGCATCCGTTGTTGTGGCCCGTGCTCGAGCTCGATGACGTCGAGGACGTCATCACTTGGCCACGGGCCGTGGAGATCGCCGGGCCCTCGAGTGGCGAGGACCCGCCCGAGGGGGCATGAGTGAAGAGGACTCAATCAGGGAAGTATCACTCGCGGGTGAGCTGGGCGAGTGGAAGCGCATCGCAGACACCCTGAGCCTTGGCCAGGGCTTTGCGCTGTACTTCATCCTCGTCACGAGCTCCGACAGCGAGGCCACCGTCGTCGAGTGGCTTCGACGCGAGGCGATCCGCTCGGGCCTCGAGTGGACCGAGCTGTGGGCTCTCGGTTCCGATGAGACGTCGTCTCCCGCGCCCGTTCACGCGCTGCTCGCCGAAGACTCGCGCCGTCGGCTCACCGTGCTGCGAACGCTCACGGCCAGCAGGCGGGACGTGGGCGCGCTCGAGCGATGCTTTCAAGAGCTCAACCCCCGCCGTGACGTGATCGTCCAGCGCCACGACGGGCCGTTGGTGATCGTCTGTCGGCCCGACGGGCTGCGCCGAATTGTCGATGTCGCTCCGGACTTGTACAGCGTCTACTCGGCGTACTTTCGCTTTGATGCGTTGTCGGACCCAGAGCAGCGCACGCAGCCGTCGTGGTTGGTCCTCGCTCACGAGGCGGTCGGACTCACGGGCTTGGATCCCAGCTTTCGTTGCTGGGACGAACACGCGATTCCCAGCTTTCTCGAGCAGCTTCCCGAGTTGCCCGATTCGCTGCTCGGGCGCGCGAGTGAGCTGTCGGCGCTCTCGAGCACGCTTGCGAGCGGGTCGAACAGGCTGCGCGTGAGCGGGGTGGCGGGGGTCGGCAAGTCGACGCTGGTGGCGACGGCGATCCGGCAGTGCGAGCACCAGTGGGAGGGCGTGTACTGGATCAACGGCCTCTCGATGTTCCGTGCCCGGGATGTCCTCTACGAGATCGTGCGCGCGCTCGCACCTGCGCCCGAGCGGCCGCCTGCAGCACAGCTCGACCTCGAGCGGCGCTATCGTGAGCTCACGGCGCAGACGCCGGTGCTGGTGGTCGTCGATGACGCCAGGTTGAACCTGAGCTTGCCTGCCCCGAGCGGTCGTTCGAAGATCGTCGAGATCATCGAGGCCGTGGATCCGGTGGGGGACAGCTTTCATGTCGCGCCGCTCTCGCGGGCGGTGGAGCTGGAGCTGTGGACGGCTTTCGGTGGCGGTGAGATGCCGCGGCTACACGAGCTCACCAAAGGCGTGCCCGCGGCGACCAAGCTGTTGGCGGCGGCGACGCAGACACCTCACCGCGATCGACTCGCGCTGGATCGGGCCGGCGGGCTGAGCGAGTGGACGCGCGTGGTCACCGACGCGCTGGGTTCGGACGCGTGGGTGCTGTTCGTGAGCTTGGCGAGCTACCGATGTCACAGTCCGTGGACGCCGAGGCAGCCTCGGCGCGCGTTATTCTTGCTGGCCGAGGGCGCAGGCATGCTCGACGAGGTTCTCCAAGAGCTGAAACGATCGGGTCTGGTCACCGAGCGCGAGGCACAGTTACGCGTGACCGAGACCGGCTTCGCCGATGACTCGATGCACAGGCCGACGTTCCTGGAGCCATTCTGGGAGTCGTTCACAGGCGACTTGAACCAGCTCACCCGCTTTGATCGCCAGGAACTCGCTTTCGTGGTCCGGCGCGCGCTTGCATCTACGGACCCGGATGACGCTGACCACGCTGAGAATTACTTGCGTTCACTCTCATCGGCGGCGATCGACGCCGCGACTGCGGTCGTCGGTCCAGCCAGCGACGCCGCGCGGCTGTTGGCCCGAATCGCGGCGCTACACGAGCCGGCTGAGGCTCGTAGTGCCTATTTCGTCCGAGCGATCCAGGCGGCGCTCGCGGGCGGCTCTCTCGACCGAGTCGATGCGTGGTTGCAGCAGCTCGACGATGTCGCTGGGTCCGCAGCCAAGCTGCGGTTCTTGGTCGCGCTACGAAAGGCAGACCGCGCTGCCGCTCGCGCGGCGCTGTACCGGTGGGAGACCCTCGACACGCAGCTCTCGTTCGACGACCCGGGTCGCCGCGTGCTCCGTCGCGTCATCGCGGCGGCCGACCCACCCGATCCAGCAGATCTCAGCTTCGCCGAGCAGCTCCTGGCGCTCGCCAGCGTCAATACTGACACCTTCGATGAAGCAGCTGTGCGCTTTGGCGAGAGCTGGCGCGGTGGCTCGGCGATACTCGAGCACTTCGTCGCCAGCGCGCGCTGCTGGATTCACCTGAGTGCGTCGCGGTGGGAGCAGGCGCGCGTGCAGCTCGAGCAGGCCGAGACGGCGGCTCGCGCGTGGGGTGACCCTCACGCGTTGCTCCGCTGCGTGTTGCTGGGCGTCGAGTACGAAATGGCTCGGGGAGACGTCGAGCGCGCCGCCCAGCTGGTTCCCGAGGCGCGGCGTCGGGCCGAGGAGTTGCTCGGTCCGCTGCACCCCGGAACGCTCGAGCTGCTCGCGCGTGGTGTGGTCATCTATGACGAGGTCGCGCGCCTCCACGACGCCGATGAGGCAGCGCAAGCGTGTTGGCGACGCGTCGAGTACCTCGACGATGTGCCAAGCCGGGTTCTGCTGGTGCTTCGCAGCTGGTTCGAAGCACAGGGCAACGAGGCCCGCGCGGACCGGATCTCGACTCGTTGGCAAGCCCAGCTGGGTCGCTCAACCACCCGCTCGTAGCGCCTCGACGCCCACCTCCACGTTGGTGGCGTGTTCGAGCCAGGTCTGAAATTCGACGGCCTGATCGGGCGTAGGGTCGTCCCAGATCCGCACGCCGACACCGTACTGGTGATCCGCGACCACGCCCGCGACCGAGACGTCGATCGGGTCGAGCAGCCGCGGGAGCCGGCGGGCCTGACCGGTACGAACGTCCAAGACCTGACTGAACCCGGCGTTGTCCCGCTCGGTGAAGCCGCGGGCGAGCAGCGTCTGCCCGTCGGCGCTGAGGTAGATCCGGTCGACGCCCGGAGGAAGCACGGGGACCAGCGCGAACCGGGTGCTGGCGATCGACCACAGCACGGCGGTGTCGTCTTGCGAGCGCATGTACACCGCGGTCGCGTCCTCGGTCGCCGTGAGCTGCGAGAACCCGGCCTCGTCGAGCAAGCGATGGCGCTGACCTGACTCTGGATCCCACGACCAGATGCTCGAGGTCTCGGCTTCGGCTGTCGCGATCCGAACCCGGCCGTCTTCCGTCCAGGCCTGGCCGAGCAGCCGCATACCCGCGAAGCTCGTGTCCGAGAGCTCGCCGCTGGCGACGTCGAGGACCGCGACGACCGGCTGATCCCGACGGCCGATCAACACCGCGTCGCCGCTGGGCGTGGGCGCGAGGGTGGATACGTAGGGCACCTGGGCCACGGGGCCGCGCATGGCCTCGGTGTCGGCGTCGACGACCACGACGTTGCAGTTGTCCACGTAGAAGCAGGCAGCGAACGCCAGCGCGCGACCGTCTGGCGTCCACACCAGCTCCGGGTGAGGAGCGCCGCCGGAGCTGCCGACCAGCTCCAGCGGCTTCGCGAGCGGACCGACCTTCAGCTCGATCAGCGTCCGGGTCTGCGCAGGAGCCTGCGTGGTCACGAGCTGCACGCTGCCGTCGATCAACTGCACGGCCACGCGATCGGCCGTGGGTGAGAAGCTCGCGCGCACCGGTCGGACGTCGAAGCTGGTCGTCAGCACCGACTCGCCCGTGCTCTGCTGCACGCGCAGGCCGCCGCGGTTGCCGACGATCGCGAGTAGCTGGCCGTCGGTCGAGAAGCTCAGGGCGCCAGCACCCTCTGCGAAGGGCGAGACGCTCGCGCTCGCTGGCGTCGCGTCCCACCGCTGGACACCGAGCTCGGGCCCGGCCAGCCAGATCCCGCCGTCGCCCGCCGAGTGAGCGACGCGGGTGGCGGGGGCGCTGACGATCAACGGTCGCGGCGGGCTGTCGGGGTTGTCGTCGGACCAGGTGACCGCGCCATCGTCGTGCACGGCGATCACGGCCCCCTCATCAGTGAGCTGCAGCGCGGCGACGTGGGCGAGCGAAATTCGGCGTGGGGTCGAGTCCGGGCGCCAGGTGATCACGCCGTCGTTGGCGACCGCCCACACGGTCGCCTTGGACACGACGAGGCTGCTCACCCGGCCGCCGCCACCGTCGACCATGCGGACCTTGGCGGTCGTGGGATCCCACCAACCGAGCTGTCCGGTGACGCTGGCGGTGGCCAGGCCGACGCCGCCGCGTTCGTAGGCGAGGGCCACGACCGCCGCGTCGTGGTTGGTCATCGCGTCGATCCGCTCGCCGGTTGGCAGCGCCCAGCGACGGACCGCGTGATCATGACCGGCCGAGGCCAGCGCGGCGTCGTCGGGCGCGAACGCCAGCGCGTGGATGGTGCCCTCGTGGGCGGCGATCGTGACCACCGCGGGCGCGCCCGTGGTCGAGTCGACGAGGTGGATCGTCCCGGCCTTGGTCCCGACCGCGAAGCTGTGCGAGCCGCTCGCCACAGCCAGCGCGCTCGCGGTCTCCGGGCACGGCCACTCGCGCAGCTGTCCGCCCAGATCCCAGGTTCGCACGACCCCGGCGTCGTCCAGCGTCGCAACGAAGTCGCCGAGATCCGTGACCGCGAGCGCGACCACGTCGCCCGACAGCGGCGTCGCCGTGCGGGCGACTCCCCGCTGCCACGCGTTGGCGGCGATCGTTCGGGCCGCGCCCAGGTTCGCTTCGAGATCCTGCAAGTGCCGGAGTGACGCGAGCGCCCGAGTCGGATCGATCGACACCTCCTCGTTGGCCCAGGCCAGGACCAGATCGTCCCAGCGCTGGGTGCTGGTGCGCGCGCGCAGCCGATGTAGCTCGTCCTCGGCGTTGGACGCCCGCATCCGACCAAACTCGACGCGCAGATGCTCGCCCTGGGCACGCGCGCGCTGAGCTTCGCTGACCTGCCCCCACCCGAACCAACCCAACGTGGCGAGCGCGACCACGCCGACGCCCGCGACCACCCACCGGCCCCATGCAACCCGATCACGCCCGAGCTCGGCGAGCAGCTGCGTGATGCTGGGGTAGCGATCGTCGGGGTTGACCGCCAGGCCCCGCAGCAGCACCCGCCGCAGCCACGCGGGGACCTCCTCGAAGCGCGGCGGCGGCTGGATCTTGCCGCCCAGCACGTTGGCGCTGAGCTCGGCCAGGGTCGATCCGGCGAACGGGCGCTCGCCGTACAGGGCCTCGTAGAGCGACACACAAAACGAGAACTGATCCGTGCGGGCGTCGAGCTCACGATCGGCGTGCTGCTCTGGGGCCATGTACGCGGGCGTGCCCATGATCGCCCCGGTCATCGTGAGCTGCTCGAGCGTCGCCGCGGCCGCCTCGTCGCCCAGCTGGGTCGCGAGCGGGACCGAGTCGCCCTCGCGCGCGAGCCCAAAGTCGATCACGCGAACCTGTCCGTCCGCGCCGACGAGCACGTTCTGGGCCTTGAAGTCGCGGTGGACCAGACCGGCGGCGTGGGCCGCCTCGAGCCCGCGGCCGGCCGCTCGGTAGATCGCCAGGGTCTCCCGCCAGCTCCCATTCGTGCGATCCTGCCAGCGCTCGAGGGTGGGGCCCTCGAAGTACTCCATCGTGATGAAGACCTGATCTTGCAGGGCGCCGACCTCATACACGTGGATCACGTTGGGGTGCGAGAGCTTGGCCAGGACCTGGGCCTCGCGCAGCAACCGACGATGCGGATCACCCGGCCCGCCGGAATCGGTCTCGCGCAGGGCCGGCCGCACCAGCTTGACCGCGACCTTGCGATCGAGCTTGGGATCGTAGGCCGAGAACACCAACCCCATTCCGCCCTCGCCGATCGGCTCAATGACCACGTAGCGGCCGATCCGAGCCGGAATCGCGCCCGGGTCCCCGAGCTCACCCGCGCCCAGGGTCGGCTGTTCACCGAGCATGATCGATGACGTCGAGCTCACTACGTTTGCTTCGATCTCCCGAGCCCCCGGCCCAGACCCAGAGCCGACCGCGAGCGTCGGCCCGACCGCGAGTTGCCGCTCGAGCTCGTCACCAGAATCGCTCACCCATGGATGCTACCTCAGCGCAACTATCATTGGTGCGGGCCGGTTGTTATACAGCCCGATGTCCACGGCTCTGGACCGCGCGACCAAGCACCCCAAGGCGCTCGCTCGTGCACGGGACGCGACCCAGCGGCAGCTCCGGCGTCGGGTAAAAGCACGCAGCGCCGTGGTCGTGACGGTGTGGGTGGTGATGTCGATCGCGCTGGGGGTGCTGCAGCAGGGGGCGGGCTCGCTGGTCCACGCAGGGTGGCTGGCGATCATGAGCGTGGCGGTGCTGCTCTCGCCGATCACCCTGCTGGCCCTGCGCCGGATCAACATCAACTTCAAGGCCGCCCGACTTGCGATCGCCGAGGCCGAGGACGAGCGGGCCTCCCCCGACCACCTTCAAGGCTCGCTCGCCAACTTCTTCACCGAGACTCGTCTGGCTCGGATTGGGCTCAGCGACGCGGTCGAGCCCGGCGAGGGGGTGCGGATGCTGTGGGACTGGCGACGGGGATACGAGTCTCTTGCTGCCGCGGACCGCGAGCAGCTGGCTGAGCTCGGCGTCGGGCTGGGCCCGATCACCTCGATGCTGGCCGGCGTCGAGTCCGAGGAGGTTCTGTCCGACGAGCAGCGCCACGAGGCCGCCACCCACCTCGGCCACGTCGAGCGCCTGCTCGGCACACCGCCCGCCAGCATGTATCGGTAAAGCGGCATATACTCCGCGGCGATGCCTGCTTCCAAGCTGCTCGTGCGCCGCCGTGTTCGACTCGTGGCCGCGTCCGCCGGTCTGATCTGGATCGTTGCATGTACCCCCAAGCCGCCAGTCGAGACCCCGGCTGCGACGCCCGCTGTGGCCGTGGATCCGCAGCAAGTCGAGCTCGACGCGCGCCTGGCCTATCTCGAGCAGCGGCTCGAGGCCGCGCGAATCGAGAACCACGTCCCGGGCATGGCAGTCGCAATCGTCAAGGATGACCAGCTGATCTACGCGCACGGCTTTGGCGTGTCCGACCTCGACGCCAACACCCCCGTCACACCCGAGACCGTGTTCGCGATCGGCTCGTCGACCAAGGCGTTCACGTCTGCGCTGGTCGGGATCTTGGTCGACGAGGGCAAGATGGGCTGGGACGACCCGATCACGGCGCACCTCCCGGACTTCTCCTTGCAGATCGACACGAGCAAGGACGGCGAGGTCGTCACGATCCGCGACCTGCTCGCGCACCGCTCGGGCTTCGCACGCATGGGCGTGCTGTGGGCGGCCAACACGATCACGCGCGCACAAGTGCTCGGCTACGCGACCAAGGCCTTGCCCGTCGCACCGTTTCGCGAGTCGTTTCACTACAACAACGTCACCTATATGGCGGCCGGCGAAGCCAGCGCCCAGGTGGCGGGGATGAGCTGGGACGAGCTGCTGCAGACTCGGCTGCTCGATCCGCTGGGCATGGTCCACACGACCATCGACTACGAAAGCGCCCAGGCCGACCCGGCGCTGTCGCTCGGCTACACCTGGCGCGACGACCTGGCCGCGTTCGAGCCGGCGCCCATGCGCAACCTAACCGCGATCGCGCCGTCCGGATCGATCAATTCTTCGGTCGTGGACATGGCCAACTGGCTGCGGCTTCAGCTCGCCAACGGCGAATTCAACGGTCGGCGCCTGGTCAGCGAAGCCGCGCTCGCGCAGACCAAGTCCAGCCAGATCGAGATCGCGCCCGGCATCGACTACGGCATGGGCTGGATGCTGCGCGAGTGGCATGGGCACCGACTGGTCGAGCACGGCGGCAACATCGACGGCTTCGCTGCGTCGGTCGCGATGTTGCCCGACGACGGCCTGGGCATGGTGTTGCTGACCAACGTGGGCATGACGCCGCTGCAAGAGAGCGGGCAGGCGCTGGTCTGGGAGGCGTTGTTGACCGACGCCTACCTGCCCGTCGAAGCCGGCAGCGGTGAGGATTTCTCGCGGTTCTTGGGCAAGTACGACACGGGCTCGGGCTTGCCGGGGTTCGGGGGCGAGCCGTTCGAGGTCGTGATCAAGGACGGCCGTCTCGCGGTCGACGTGCCCGGGCAGACGGTCTACACCCTCAACCCGCCCGACGATGAAGACTGGCGCGTGTTCGAGCAGACCGACGAGATCGCGATCTCGTTTGACGAGGACGCCGACGGGAACGTGATCGCCCTGCGCCTGCATCAAGGGGGTATGGACTTCGAGCTGCTGCGCGAGGGTGTCGTGCTGCCGCCCGAGGTCGACGCCGCCCAGGTCGGGCCCTACCTCGGCCACTATCGAGCCGAGCAGGGCATGACGGTCGAGGTCCTGATCCACAATGGTCGCCTGGCCGTGGATATCCCCGGGCAGATGGTGTTCGACCTCGAGCTCCCCGACGCGCAGGGAGACTATCACTTTCGCGTCAACTTCGACCTGTTCGTGAGCTTCGTGATGGGTGAGGGCAAGCGCGCCAACGAGGTCGTGGGTCTGAACCTGTTTCAAGACGGCAAGCCGACCAGCTTCAAGCGCGAGGCGGGCAAGAAGCCTGGTATCACGCTCGAGCAGCTGCATAAAAAGCGCAAGTCCGACAAGCGCGAGCGGGCGCTGAGCAAAGCCGGGTTGGTGCACTTCGAGCAGACCGTGGACCTGATCAACGCGGGGGTCAGCGGGACAGCTCAGCTGTGGTTCGACCCCAGCGGGCGGCTGCGCCAGCAGACCACGTTTGGCCAGGTGGGCGAGTCGTTGCTGGTCCTGTATGCGGGCGAGGGCGAGCCGGCCACGATCCAGGGCTGGGTCGACTCTTCGTTCGAGCCGAGCCAGCAGCTACAGGGGGTGCTGTTGGCCCAAGCTGTGCTCAGTCACCCGCGGGTCCTGTTTGGGGACTGGCGCGACCACTTCGAGTCTGAGACGCTGGTGCGCACCGAGGCGGGCGAGGGCGGGGACGTGCACGTGATCGAGCTGCGCGGCGGTCAGCTACCCAGCACGTGGATCCACGTCGACGCGAAGACCTTTGACGTGATCGAAGTGCACGGCCAGGAGATCGCGGCGGGGGGGCTGCGGATTCCGACGACCGTGAAATTGTCGGACTACCGCACCACGAATGGCATGCGCCTGCCGTATCGGATGGAGTCGAGTAATCCGCATACGGGGACGAGCGTGGTTGTCCTCGAGGGGGTTCACGCGAAGCAGGCCGAAGCGGCCGACCGCTTCGCGCCGATGCCCTGAGGGGGCGAGGCTTCGGGTTGCTGCCCGGAGCTGAGCGCTAGCGTGGGTTTCGACTTGGGTGCGAGGCGCTCGACCACGGGCGCCTCGCCACCTGCGGTGGCGACTTCACAGGCGCTGAAAATCGTCTACTCCTGCTCACAGCAGCACTTGACCGCCTCGTTGACCTGCCAGTCGATCGGACCGTCACATTCTCGCTCAAATGGGAGACCGGCCAGGCCATGATCTTCACAAAGTCCGATGTCATAGTAAAGTAGGTACGTGTACCCTCCACAGCCGTTGGCGGCGCATGTGGTCCCTTGCGCCTTGCACGCCTCCGCGCAGGTCGAAATGTCGCTCTGCGCGGAGCATTCCGCAAAGCTGGGGGAGCAGACGCCTTCCTTGCATTCGCCAACGCCGGGGAACTCGGGACCGGCGGGTTGGCACATACCGTCGCAGTCGGAGTCCGCCCGAGGGGGGCCGCACGCAACTAGTAGGCTCATCGCGAGCAAGAGTTTACCCCGCATCAGTATCCTCCTTCGAAGCCAACGGGATAGGACCCCTCTGGTGTGGTGAGCGGTGGTTCGCAGGCGAAATCGGCCTCGTTCGGCAGACAGCGCCACAGTGGGCTCCCTTGGCCCGAGTCGTCCGGCTTGTACCATAGAATGTCGGAGCAGCCGTCATCATCGAAGTCCGCCACGTAGGGGCTGTAGTCCCTCCGTGTCGACAACACGCGGGACGTGTAAGTCTGGTTCTCGGCGAAGTGCCAGATTTTGGACGTCACCCCAACCACCTCCGCGAAAGGAGCAAACCAGAGAATGTCGTCGACACCGTTGCCGTCGAAGTCACCGACGAACGGGCGATAGTCGTGAGTGACTTGCGTAGTGGATGCAGCGAAGAATATGCCAATATTGTTACTCTCCGACCACCACATGATGTCCGCGCCGTCACCGGCCGAGTACCAGAGTATGTCGGTCTTGGCGTCCCCGTTGAAATCACCGATGATAGGCGTGTATTCGACGGCCGCATCGAGTCCGAGTGAATCAGTGGTGTCCGCAGGGCCATTCGCAGCAAAATCGTAGTCCGGGAGCCCCGTCCAGCGCCAGGTCGAGACTTGATCATTCTGTGGATCATACCAAACGATGTCGTTCCGCCCGCCCTCGAACCCGCGGAAGCGACCCGCGAGCGGGTACGCGTGCCCGGGGAAATTCATCGGGTACGTGACCACGTCGCCGTCCTCGAGCACGAGCAGCGCGTCCTCCTCGGCCCCGGGCCGGTACAGCAGGATCTGATCTGCGTTCCCAGGCCCAAAGCTGCCGACGACCGGCACCGAGAACCAGTCCAGATCCAGGTTCACCGCGTCGAGCCCCGCGCCGTCGTTGAGCAGCAACGAGTCCGCCAGCACTGACCCCGGCCCGTGAAACAGTACGTCGAGATCGAACGCCCCGCCGCTCAGCAGCGCTGGGCTCGGCCGCACCCTACCCTCACTGTCGAACGCCCCCATGCACGGAGGCGCGCCCCCGTCCGCGCACAGCTCCTCCACCGCGAACTGGATCGGCTGCCCTGGCGCCCCGGTCGACGACCAGCGCTGCATCCGGGCGCTGCGGCTGGTCTGCCACAGGATTCCGGTCTGCCCGAGGCCATCGTACGCGTAGTCATCGACCTGGCTCACCAGACCCATCATCGATGCACGCCGCCGACCCCACGTGTATTGATAGTACGCGCCCAGTCGATCCCAAGCCGAGAGCCACGGCACGTTTGTGTTGACGCCCGCACAGAAGTCGTTGGCCATCACAGAGCTCCTGTCGGGTGGGGTCAGGCCGCGCCAGGGGATCTCACCGAGGCCGTTGCAGCCGCTCTCGGGTTCTTGCTCCTCGGGCCAGCGCAGGTGCTCGTGGGTGAAGCCCAGCACGTGGCCCAGCTCGTGCAGCGCGTTGATGCGGGCCTCGTCCTCGTTGTCGAAGAAGCGCTGCAGTCCAAACACGATCTCGGCGTCCCCGTCGATGTTGGCCGGATCTTCAAACTCGTACTGAGGGAGCGCCTCGATGAAGACCCGACCCCCGCAAGCCCCCGTACACTCTGGTCCGGTGCGCACACGAAAGTGTATGCCATTCTCGCCGGGCTGACATTGACCCGAGGCCTGCGCCTCCGGGCTGTCATACTGCGCCAGGTGAACGAAGTTGACGTCGCCGGCCCGCTCCCAGGCCCGCGTGGCCCACTCCATCGTCTCGATCAGCAGCGCGACGTGTTCTGCGTGGAGCTCTTCGTTGGCGGACAATGATGGCAGAACCCAGCCGACGCACCACGTGAGCGTGAGCTTGCGGCCCGAGCTCCACGCGGCGTCGAAGCCCCCTTCATCGTAGGCGGCCGCGGTTGGGACGGGCGGTTGGGCGCCTTTGCTCGCCTGCTCGTGCAGTCTGTCGTAGAGCGCGTGCAGGTCGGCGTCTGTCATGGCCTGGTCGCCTTCGACAAACCAGTAGTTGCCGACGCGTTCGGCGTACCTCGCGGCGAACTCTTCGAAGGTCATCTGACCGAACGCTGCGTTGATCGGTGTAGGCACGACGTGGTCGGGCTGCCTGGCTGGACCCGTAAACTCGATCCGACTTTGATGGTTGGCCAACGAGCCGCCGAACGCCTCGGGTCCATTCAGCTCCTGCGGAACAGGGGCGCCGTCGATCGCGTACCAGTTCTCGCCACAGTCGTCGCCACCCGGCAGCGGCGGGCCCGAGTCCCCACCATCGGTGCCGCCAGACTCCCCTAACGGCGGAATGACCTCGTCTTGGGAACAGGCCATGAGCGTGAGCACTGCCAATAGAACGACAGGTCCAAAATGACATCGGGGTTTCATGCATGCCTCGTCTCGCGGGAGTGCGACGCGGGAGAGACCACAGCCTGCGCAGACATGCACAACGGCGGCGATTCTCAGATATACTTGACGCCCGAGTATTGTACGAACACAGAGTCGTGAAGCTCAAGCTCTTTTGAGAATGTTAGCTGGCAAATTTGGCGCCCGGCGAACGTTGGACACCGCAGGCGACAAGACGCTGAGCTATTCGCTCAGCATCGCCGCGAGCTGGGTCGCCCGAGCTGCGATCTCATCGTTCTCAAACTGCCGGCCCCTCTCGAGCAGCACCGCCACCACTTCCCCAGGCTCGGCAACCCGCTCGATCACATCGAGCAACAATCCCTGCTCTGACACTCCCCAGTCGCTCGTTTGCACTGCGACCAACGGCGCGAGCTCGCCGTCACCAAGATCTCGCGAGGCGAGCGCGCGCAGACCCGCGCCTCGTACCGCGAACCCCGGCTCCTCTACGACCACCCGGACGAGTGTCTTGGTCACATCCGCCCCGGGGATCCGTCGCATGGCCGACACCGCGGAGGCCCGGCGTGCGTCGGGTACGTCATCACCATCGAGACACGCCAGCAGAGCCGGCTTGGCTGCTGGCAGCCCTGCATTCCCGAGCGTCCCGAACCAGGGATCGAGCTGAGTCGGACATCGGTCGAGCCCAGAGACAATCCCTTCGACACGGGTCGTGGCTGCGACGGGATCCACCACGAACAAGCGGGCCAGCACGATCCCGAGCGCGGCACGAGTCATGTCGTCGCCGTCCTCGCCAAGCTCGATCAGCCGATCAGCGACGCTCGCCGAGGGCGCGAGCACGCGGGTGATCCCGGCGAGAACGTCTACCCGCACCTGCCCCTCACGCGCGAGCATGACAACCAGCGCATCCTGGCACGCCTGCGTGCCGCACTCGCCCAGCGCGATGGACATGGCCCCGGCCGCCGATTTCGACGTGGCGGGGTCGTGCGCGAGTTGTCGCAGCTCGAACACGAGGGCCTCGTCGTTCATGAGGTGAGCCGCGGCGCGGCTGACCAACTGGGGATCGACGACGTCGCCCACAACGAGCAGGCGGGCGCGTATGGACGCCCAGGACTCGGCGTCGCGCCGCATTGCGATCTTGTCCGCTTCGCTGATCGGCAGCTCGAGCAAGGGCAGCGGCGGCGTCAGGCTGAGCGCTTCTATCTCGGCGCGCAGCTGGGGCAGCGCCGACGCGGGGAGCACAGCGACGGACCGACGTCGAGCGACTGCGACGCTCACGGATGCGATGTCGTCGCGCTCGCCGACCTCGGCAAGCACGAGCTGTCCCGAGCCGACCACGATCGAGCCGAGCTGGTCCGCGAGGAACAGCGTCGCATCTCGCACGTGCACACCCGACACAGAGCAGCGCACCCGAAGCACAGCCCGAAGGACAAAGTGGGAGAGTGTGTAGTAGCGGGCGAGCAACGGCCCGAGCGGTGCCTGTTCTTCAGCAGGCTCGACATCCGCCGTCGTCACTTGAAGCTGAGCGACCAAGAAACGCACCAAGCTCTGGCTCTCCGAGGGCATGTCCGCGGGAAACCACAGCGCATCGACAGCGCCCTCGTCAGTCCGGCGCGCGAGGAACGTCCAGGTGTCGGGTTCGAGGCTCGAGAGCGTGTGTCCGTCCGAGCGCAGCTGCATGTGCTCGATTGCGATCGAGCTGACGAGCAGCGGTGGCTCGTCGATCGAGACAAAGCCAATCCGTCCGAGCGCAACACTCGTGAGCGCGAGCGCCTGCGTCGAGTTGGCCAGTCCAGCGCTGTAGGTGACAAAATCGTAGTCGAGCGACCGCAGCGCAGGTGCAGCGTCATCGGAGACCAGTGACACGGGCGCGGGCTCGGAGCCGCAGGCCGACAGCGCGACCGCGAGTCCAAGCCCGAGCGCGCGGCTCAAGGCTCGCCCGAGCTGTCCCACTCGAACAGGGGATAGTTGTAGGCCCACCCGGCGTAGTTCCACAGCTCCGTCTCGAAGCGCTTGGTCCAGCGGCCCCAACCAGTATCAATGAACGCGTAGAGTCGCCCCTGGAGGAATTGCACGCTCAGCTGTCCGCTTAGATACGCCTGCGCAGTCGCTTGACCTTTGTTGTCGCCGAAGAAGGCCGCGCCATGAAAATCGGGCGCGGCCTGAAGTAGAAGCGCGCTTCCGCCCGCGCCGGCCTGGATGAGCATCGCGTCGAAATAGGCTTCGAGCTTCGCGTCAACGCGAATCTCGGGAGCCAAGCTCCCAACTAGATAGCCTTCGCCGAGCTGGACGTCGAAGTCGACGTTGATCGTCGGGGTGATGATCACGTCAATGTCGACGGGGTAGCCAATGATGAACAGCTTGGTGTGGAACTTGGGCTCGACGTCGAACAGATGCATGGCCTTGGCCACGGAGATCGGCTGTTTCCCGTTTTTCTGGTAGATGTCGTACTGGAAGCCGTCGACGAGCGTCGCGGTCAATGTCGCCGCGTAGGTCCCATCTGAAGACGTATCCATTTTTGCGTCGAAGCGCACGACCTCGAAGCGCTCGTTCAGCACACTGCCGCCCGCCCGAATGACAGCGCTGCCGTGCAGGCCGGGATCAGCGCCGCCGAGGCTGGCCGAGAAGCTGGCGCGCGCTTCTACGTAGCCGGCGCCGATCTCGGTCTCACCGATGCTTGGCGCCCACGCGAAGTCAGTGTGCGCGGCGGGACCGGAGCCCGATGCCCAGAATCCATTGGTGGCCGAGCCGGCCCTGACCGAGCGCCGCGCGGGGGCCTTGACCGAGCGCCGAACCTTGGTCCGGAGCTGCTCTCGCGTCATCGGAGCGCGCGCGGGCTTGGTCTGCACGGACTCGCGGACCCGCTGAACTTGCTTGTCGAGCTTGGCGCGGTCGGGCCGATGCTCGTGATAGACGACCGTACGATTGTCGCGCAGCGAGTGGCCTTGGCTGGCGAGCTTGCGCTCGAGCGCGTTGAGTTCATCGGTGAGTTCGGCGCTCGAGACCCGCTTGAGCTTGCCCTGCTTGTTTGCTCGCGTCGGTCGCTCCTCCGTAGAGGTTTGCGCGCGTACGTCCTTCTTGCTCAGTGGGACGTAGCGCACGGGTTTTCGCGTGTCCGTCGCCCGGTTCAGACGCTGGCGGACCGCCGGCGACAAGCTGAGCTCTTTGCGAGGCGGTGGCGCTCTCTTGACGGCGGTCGTCCCCGTCTGCTGGCGCGGTGCAGGCTGGGCGGCTTCGGAGGGCGGTGCGAACAGGGCGACTGCGAGGACCAAACCGAATGTTGGCGTGAGATAGCGAGACACGGTCACGCGGGGATGATACACGAATGCTGGGTCCAACGAGGATGATCACGGTACCCGTCGAGCACTGAACCTAACCGAGTAGGTCGCTGTTAGAGGGTCATTGGCGCTCGCTAGCTGACTCTTATCAGCTCGATTTCGCTTCTGACCCGTCATGTACCGGAGCGCTCGTTGACAGCGAAGTCTTTAGCTCATTTAACGATCGCTAACGCTCTCAGTCGACCTCATAGACCACATGAACAATCGTCATGATGTCCTTATGCAGCGAAGTCTTATCATTCTGCCCATCCCAAGACGTCGCGGTCGAGTTCGCGGGGTTGATATTGATCACCCCCATCTGCGTAGCCACCAGGTCGCCCCGCTCAGCGTCCCCGGCCGCCGCGAGGATCTCATCAGCGCGAAGTCGAGCATCGTCGGCCGCGGCCGCGAGCATCTCGATCTTCAGATCTTCCAGCCCGGTGTAGTGATAGCGCGGAGCCGAGGATTCGATCGGAATGTTCTGGTCGAGCAGCGCGCTGACCTCTCGTGAGACCCGCTCGACCAGCTCGACCTGATGACTGGTCACGGTCACGGTCTGCCGAGCCTCAAACCCCGCGAGCCGACTGTGCGAGACCGCCTCGTTCCCCACTTGCTCATACTCGACATCAAAGTAGGCGTTGACCGAGGCCGAGGACACGCGAATGTCTTCGGCGGCGATGCCCTTGTCTTCTAGATAGGCGACCGTCGCGTCGACGTCCTTGCGCACGACCCGGTACGCCTCGGCGCGGGTCGACGCGGTGTGGCGGATCGTCGAGTCCCACTCGATCAAGTCCGAGACGATCCGCTGGGTCGCCGACCCGGTCACGCGGATCGTGTCGCGGGGCGACTTGACCTTGAACCACGCCGTCGCGGCGATCGTGGTCGAGGCGACGACCGCCGCGGAGATCAAGCAACGTCCAATCACCTGAGGCCCCAGCCAGCTGCGAACCCACGACGGCGAAGTCTGCGCGTTTTCGTTCATCGGGCCTCGACGCGCGTCGCCTCCCCGCTATTCCGGGGGGCGAAAATTGTGTCCGCTCGCGCTCGGATACTCCGAGGAGCGGCGACACAGCCATCGGGGCTCAGTGCCGTGCATAGCCCGGAGCTGGGCTCAGGCCCCGAAGCGACCGAGCTCGACCGAGCCCTCGCCGTTCATCAGCACGAAGGGCCGCTCATGAAAGGTCAGGTTGCCCGCGCCATCGTGGCCGATCGAGGCCACGGTCCCCAGCGCGTAGCCCATCGCGCCGCGATTGAAGTAGCGCACCCGAGCGTTGACGGCGTCGGGGCAGCGGCCCGCTCGTGAGATCCAGGCCTCGGGCCCAAACCCCGTGCGGACGTCGGCGTGGCGTTGGCCGTCGCCGCGACCCTCGGGCACGACGAGGATGTCGACGTCGGTCGCGTCGGTCTCCCAGTTGGCGACGAGTCGCAGCGAGGCGCTGGTCGCCGGCCGGACCCCGGCGGCGCGAAGCCGTGCCTCGAGGGCGAGCGCGGGCGTCGAGCCAGCGGCCAGCCAGGCGGCGGCGACCAGCTCGCGATCCTCGCGCAGCAGCGCCTTGACGCCGTTGAACCGGCCGGCGGGGATCTGGGTGTCGATCGCGTCGGTCAGGACCTCGAAGGCCTGCTCGTAGCGGCGGTCCTTGGCCAGCGCCCACGCGAGCTGACGGTGGCCGTTGATCTGGTCCGGCCGCTGCTCGACGGCCTTGGTGTAGCTGTCGATCGCGAGCGCGCGGGCCGACTCATCGAGGGCCTCGAGCCGGGCCGAGGCGGCGCGACGCATGTCGGCCCGCTCGGGGTGTAGATCGATCAGCGAGCCATAGACCCGCGCGGCGAGATCGCGCTGACCGTCGAGCTCGAGCAGCTCGCCGAGGGCGACCAGGGCCAGGGCGTTGTCGGGCTCGGTGGTCGCCCACTCCCAGGCGTCGGCGCGGGCCAGCTCGAACCGGCCCTGTGCGACCAGCTGGCGCAGCGCCCCGTAGCGACCCGACTGCGCGGAGCCGGCCCACTTGGCCCCGTTGGCGTCGCTCGGATCACCCGGGCGCCGCCGCGCGCCACGACTCGGGGTGGACCGCCACGAGGACATCGACCCGCCGGTCCCGGGGTCGAGCGTGAACGGGAACCTGACGGTGACGGAGCCGCCACCTTGCGGATGGGGGAACCGCCACCGTCGCGTGGCGTTGGCGATGCAGGTGCCCACCTGTGGATCGGCCAGCGAGCTGCTCGCGACCGACGCGGCGCCAACCATGCCCGTGTCGAGGATCGAGAACTGGATCTCGATGCGCCCGCCGAGGCTCGGGTTGCGCGTGAGCCCGGCGTTGTAGCAATGGCGGACCTCGTTGAGGTGGGCGCGGACGACCCGACGAATGATGTCGCGGTCCATCGAGCCGCTGACGGTTGGCTTGGCCTGACGCACGGCCGGGACTCGCATGCCGCGACCGCCGAAGCCCGCCGCTGATCCACGACCGTAGCCGGACCCGGAGCCGCCGCCGCCACCCTTTCCGATCAACCCGGTGTTGCCGAGGCCGATCGTGCCCTCACCGGAGCCGCCGCCGCCACGGCCGGTGCCGACCAGGCCCAGCCCTCCGGCTCCGAACGCCTCGCCGATCTCGGTGCCGCTGAGGCTTCCCCACACGTCGGCGTCTGTGTCGGTCTGGGCCATCACACCGAGGATTCCGGCGTCGCGGCTGAGCTCGGCGACCTCGTCGACGGACAGCGCGTCCACGGGGGGATCGTCGCCGCTTGGCGCAGCGCTTGGACCCGAGCTGGCGCCGCGGCGCACGAGCTCGACGCCAGCTGGTCCGACCGTCAAAATATCGGTTCGCGCGGCCCGGTCGATCCCGTAGCGCCGGTACTCCGCCTCGCTCTCGAGCACGAGCAGCGCGGTGTGGGGGGTCAGCAGCCGGTTGTCGACGGCGAGCTCGACGAGGCGCTCGCGCAGCTGCGCGGCCTCACCCGGGTTCGTGCTCCGCTCGAGCTGGCGCTGAAGCTCGTCGACCCGTGCCCGCGCGACCGCACGCAGCAACAGCGGCACCGCGCCATTGGAGGTCGGGACCACGTGATCCGCCAGCCGCGGATCCGTGAACCCGACGTAGACCTGCTCGGGTGCGGCGTCGGGGAAGCTTGCGACGACGACGATGTCGTCACCGGGCGCGAAGCCCTCGAGCGAGCGCGGGTACGACCAGTCCGCGCCCGCGATCCTGACCTCGACCGCGTCAAACCCTGGCCGCGCGAGGGTCTCGACCAGCTTCGCGCCCGCGAGGTCCGGCCCGACCACGAACCCGACCCGAGTCCCCGCGGCGGCCAGCGTGCCCAGCAGGTCGCGGTCGGCCGATGTCGAGCTCGCGTAGGCGTCGACGCGATCGAAGCGGAGCGCCTGCGCGACGGCGGCCAAGCTCGCAGCTTCGATCTCGCCGGCGGTGGCGAGGCCGTCGGACCAGATCAGCAGGCGGTGGCTCCCCGCCGCTCGGACCCCCGAACGCAGGGCCGGGTGAGCCAGGGCGGCGTGCAGATCCGAGGCCCCAAAGCCCCGTCGCGCCCGCAGGGTTGCGAGCGGCTCACCCAGCGCCGCAGCGGCCGGGCCGTCGTGGATCAGCGCGGTCGTCTGATCGAAGGCCAGCACCCGGACCGGCACGTCGCCGAGCGCCTCGAGCGTCGCGCCCAGCCGATCGACCTCGCGATCATAGCCGTGGGCCGTGGACGCGCTGGTGTCGAACAGCACGGTCAGGCTGTCGACCGGGTCGACGCTGTCCGCGTCGGCGAGCTGCGGTCGGACCCGCACGGCGACCAGCTCGTCGGCCCGCAGCGCGCCGACGTCACCAGCTCCGTCGAGCGCGACGACGAGGTCGCGGGTGGGCGCGAAGCTTCGCTCGCTGACCTCGAGCACCCGCTGCGACGAGCTCGAGTCACGGGCATCGCCAGCGGTCTCGACGATCACCCGCAGGTCGAGGGCGTCGAGCTCCGGCAGGCCCTGCAGTGGGAGTCGGTAGCCCTCGCCGCCGCCGATCAGCGGCTGGCTATACGAGACGATGATCTGCTTGCGCTCGTGCGGCTGGATCGGAAACACGCGGGCCGACACGCGATTGGCCCCGGCCTGCTCGAGCAGCGCCGGATCCACGCGCGGGCGCTCGTGCACGTAGGTCTCGAAGGTCCGGCGGCCGGCGCTGCGCTCGACGACCTCGCCCTCCATCCACCGCTGGCCGATCTTCATCGCCAGCCGTGACAGCGCCGCGCCGGGCGGCAGATCAAACTCGAAGCGGCCCTCCCGGCGGCGGGCCTCGGGGTTCTCAAAGGTCAGGTGGAGCTCGGTGAACGCGAAGGGATCGGCGATCACGACGGATCCGGAGATCGACACCAGGCGCAGCCCCGAGCCGTCGCCGGCCGTCAGCGCCATGGGTGCCCGCTCGATCGCCGCCGCTCGCCAGTCGACCCGGGGCGTGAGCTCCGCCCGGTCGTGCGTGACCACGTTGCTGCCCAGGTTGGGCGGGGGTGGTCGGTCCTGCGCGGTCGCGGCGAGGGTCGGCTCGGCGGCGCCGCACGACAACATGAACGCGCAGGCAGCCAGCAGAGTGAGGACGGAGCAGAGCAGTCGAGGCATGGCGAGGAACCTGGGCGCCCGGACCACCGGACGCTGGCGCGGTTCCACGATCCCCCGAGTTTTTCTTGCCCCCCTCGAGCCCCGCCGTCTCCACCCACGGCGGGGCGCCAGACCGAGCCACGCTCAGCCGGTGGTGCCCATCATGGGCTCGGTGCAGTCGTTGAGGCAGCCATCATTGTTGGCCTGGTTGCCGTCGTCGCACTCTTCCTCGCCTTCCCACACGATCTGATCGCCGCAGTACGCGTCCAGGCACATGTTGGTGCAGGCGTCGGTGTTGCTGCCGTTGCCGTCGTCGCACTCCTCGTCGTTGGCCTTGGTGTAGCCGTCGCCACACTCGGCGGGCACGCACGCGCCGACGCAGGCGTCGGTGTTGAGCAGGTTGCCGTCGTCGCACAGCTCCATGCCGGCCCAGATCACACCATCACCGCACGCGGCGTCGGTGCACATGTTGGTGCAGGCGTCGGTGTTGATGTTGTTGTTGTCGTCGCACTCCTCCATGCCGTTCCAGACGATCCCGTCGCCGCAGGCGGCGAGGTCGCAGGAGTTGGTGCAGGCGTCGATGTTGATGTTGTTGGCGTCGTCGCACTCTTCCCAGCCCGCGCGGGTGAAGCCGTCGCCGCAGACTGCATGGTTACAGGTGTTGATGCACCCGTCGGTGTTGTTGTTGTTGCCGTCGTCGCACTGCTCGTTGCCGGCCCACAAGATCCCGTCGCCGCACACGGCGGTGGTGCACATGTTGGTGCACATGTCCCCGTTGTCGCCGTCGCCGTCGTCACACTCTTCACCGGGCTGGGTGAAGCCGTCGCCGCAGGTGGCGTCGGTGCACGCGTTGGTGCAGGTGTCGTTGTTGTTCTGGTTGCCGTCGTCGCACTCTTCGTTGGGGTCGTTGACGCCGTCGCCACAGTTGGCGGACTTGCACTCGTTGGTGCAGGCGTCGTCGTTGACCTGGTTGCCGTCGTCGCAGCCCTCGCCGGGGCCCAGGAACCCGTCGCCGCACGCCGCGGCCACGCAACCGGCGACGCAGGTGTCGGTGTTGACGTCGTTGGCGTCGTCGCACTCTTCCTCGCCGACCCACACGATGCCGTCGCCGCAGGTGGCGTTGTCGCATGAGCTCAGGCACGCGTCGGCGTCGTCGCCGTTGGCGTCGTCGCACTCTTCGTTGCCGGCCCACACGAACCCGTCACCGCACTTGGCGACCTCGCAGGTGTCGAGGCACACGTCGGTGTTGTTGGGGTTGGCGTCGTCGCACTCCTCCACGCCGTCGTAGACCTGGCCGTCACCGCAGATCGCCTCGGTGCAGGTGTCGAGGCACGCGTCGTTGTTGCTGGGGTTGCCGTCGTCGCAGGCCTCGCCCTCGTCGAGCACGCCGTTGCCGCAGCTGGCGAGCTTGCAGGCGTTGGTGCAGGCGTCGGTCTCGTCGGTGTTGCCGTCGTCGCAGCCCTCGCCGGGGCCGACGAAGCCGTCGCCACAAGTCGCGAGCTTGCAGCCCTCGACGCAGGTGTCGGTGTTGGAGGTGTTGCCGTCGTCACACTCCTCGTCGGCGTCGTTGATCCCGTCGCCGCAGGTCCCCTCGCCGCTCGTGCACACGCCGTCGACGCAGGCCAGGCCAGCGTCGCAGCTGCCGGCGTCGCACGGGCAGCCGTCGGCCCCGTCGACACACCCGGCGTCGGTCTCGGCCTCGGTGCCGGCCGAAGCGGACTCGACGATGATCGGGCCACAGCTGCCGAGCAGCAGCGTGAGCCCGAGCAAGAACGGCGCACGGGCCGTACGCTCGAGCGCCGCCGCGAACGGGTGATCTGGACGCAAAGCCATGTTCGAACGGTATCACCCGCTGGCAACGGAATGAAGCAGCGATCGCGCCAGAAGTCAGCCCACACGTAGGTTGTTCACACGGTCGGGTTCGCTCGCTGCGACAGGGCCAGGGTCTCCGCCAGTTGCGCGACAAACACTCGCTCGTCATCGTCGGTGACCTCTTCGGCGTAGTGGTTAATCAGCGTGTAGATCGCGGCGACCACGAAGGTGAGATCGATCGGGTCGAGCGCGTCGGAGGTCGAGGCCAACAGCCGCGCGACCAGCGGGTGCCCGGTGTTGACCGCGATGTCGGACATCCGGATCTTGGCGATGGTGTCGTCGCCCGTGTCGCGCAGCTCGAGGTGGGCGAGGCGAAGTTGATCGAGCACCGCCCCGTGGCGCGCTCGCGCCCACTGCAGCTGCTCGTAGAGCGCGGCGAGCAGACGCGCGGAGGGGGTCGTGGGCTCGAGCGGGGCAGCTGGTGGCGCTGGGTCGGCGGGCGCAGGCGCGGCGGCCTACATCGTC
>NZ_PVNL01000042.1 GCF_002994635.1 Enhygromyxa salina
CAGCAAATCACTCGTGATTTGCTGACCGCCTCGTTCCCCAGTCAGCCCGACCTCGAGCCGAGCGAAGCGAGGTGGCGACACGCGCGGAGGCGAAGCCGAGCACGAGTCGCGTCGGGCTGACTGGGGTCTAAAGAGCCCGCATCAGGGGCTGGGTCTTGCGAGCGCCCATCGCGACCTTCTGATCGCCGTCGAGCGCGGCTTGGGCCCATACCATGGCGTCGGCGCGCTCGTTGAAGAACCCATACGGGACCGCGGGCGGCTGCAACGCGTACAGCGCCCGGACTCGCTCGCGCGTCATGGTGCCAGTCACGAACGCGATGCCGCGGTGCAGCTGACCGATCGCCTGGGCGCGGCTGAGCTGCCACCGCTGGTTCGGCACCTCGACGATTCCGAGGTTAGGTGCGCTGCCGTCGATCACCATCGCGAAGGGCTTCCCCCTCGCCAGGTTCGCGTCGAGGCTGCGCAGGTAGCTGGAGAACTCGTCCTCGCCGAGCCGGCCACCGAGCACGAACACAGACACCAAGGGACTCACCGTCGACATGCCGTCATGCATGACATGTTTTACTGAAGGTGTATAGAAAAATTCTCGAGGGCGAATCCACCCCAAACGCCGGCCAAAGGACCGCCCCATGCCGTTTGGGACGGTGGGAGGGTTGGCTACCAATGAGCGTACTAAAGTCCAATTGATGTTATCACCAGTCCCAAAAATAGTGGATATGCCACACCCAAAGTTGGGGACGTTTACGGTGATGACTCATACCGACCACATGTTCCAATGGAGGTTATATATTTACAGGATAGGTGCGCGTTCACGCGGCCTCGCGGGTGGGGCAAATCGCCCCACTGTGATGGGTGTGGGCGTCCCCACCCAAAGATCATTAATCTCATTTGCGCGGAGATCTCCCGCGGCGCGGACGCGCGAAAGATGCGCCGCTTGTTGGCCCGTGGGCAAGGCGATACACCCCGCCGATGCAGCCGTGGGAGACCCTGGCCGAGGCCGACGCGCCCGATGGTGCGCGCCTCGAGCTGCGTCGGCGAGGGCACGAGTACCTGATCCGGGCGGGAGGCTGGGATCTGATGTCGAGCCGCGACGACAGCTCCGCCCGGGCGCTCGCCACGATCGGGTGCGCGGGTCTCACGAGCCGCGCGGGCGTGCGGGTGCTGATCGGCGGCCTGGGCATGGGCTACTCGCTCGCCGCGGCCTGCGAGCTGCTCGGTCCCGACGCGCAGATCGAGGTCGCCGAGTTGGTTCCCGCGATCGTCGAGTGGAACCAGGGCCCGATCGCCGCGCTCGCTGGTCGCCCGCTCGACGATCCCCGCGTCCGCGTCCACCACGGCGACGTCGCCACGCGGATCGAGCAGGTTCGTGATCACTTCGACGCGATCCTGCTCGACGTCGACAACGGCCCCGACCCCCTCGCGCACGATCACAACGCGCGACTGTACGGCGCCGCGGGCCTGCGCGCGGCCCACCTCGCGCTGCGCAGCTCGGGCGTGCACGCGGTGTGGTCGTACTCGAGCGCTGGCAGCTTCGCCCGGACCCTCGAGCGCGCTGGCTTCGAGGCTTCCGTGCATCCGGTCCCCAACCATGGTCGCGATCGCGGCAGCACCCACGCGATCTGGCTGGGCCGCCGCCGCGCGCCCAAGCGACGCTGACCAGTGCGAGTCGCGTTTGCGATGCTGCGTCGCCAGGAACCTGTGCTGATGACCTGCGCCCACTCAGCGCGTGAGCAGCTGCTCGAGGTGCTTCTGGACGTGACCTCGCGTCAAGCGATGCCCATCGAAGCCGGCGAGCACGGGGGCCGTGAGCTCACAGACGAGGCTCGTCAGGGTCGACAGCGACTCGACGGAACTCGCCACGAATTCGACATCGGCGCTGACCGTATCGATTGTCGACTGCCCCTGTGCGTGGTCCCACGCGTCCGGCCAGCCCGTCAACCTGCGACCCCGCAGGCCCGACCATCGCGCGAAAAAATCGACCGTGGCCTCGGGGACGCCGAGCGCGGCGGTGTAGCTCGCGACGTGCAACAGAGCCTCGCCCACACGCCACACGGGCAGGCTCACAGAGAACGCGGTCCCGAGCTCGATCCGATCGGGGTGGCTGTCTTCGTCGTAACCGCGAAGCAAGTACAGATTGCCGTCGTTGGATGTCAGCCAGTAGTCCGAGTGCGCGGGGCTGCGGTCCTGGTTCTCGAACATCCAGCACTCGACCTCCGATAGGCCCGACCCGTGATCTACGATTCGCGGGCGGATCTCGTCGCGGGTCGGGACCCACCACGGCCGCCAGCCGGTATAGCCGTGGATCGCGGCGAGCCGCTCGAGAACCTCGTCACCGGGGAGCCGCGGGTGCGGCGCTTCAAACCGGTAGCCGAGCTCGTAGGTGCCGTGGACGTAGCGGCTGGGGGCGTCGGCGTGCTCATCGAGGCGCGCCTCGAAGCGCTTGCGCATCGCCTCCAGAAACCCGCTTCCGTCGACCTCCCCCCACGGCCGATGCCATTCGACTTGAACGATCGGACCGAGGATCGAGTACGTGTCGGGGGCGAGATCCGCGAAGCGGCGCCCCAGCCAGCTCGGCACGACGAAGACCAGCGCGCCGAGGCCACCCCAGTGGGGCAGGAGATCACGCGAAGCGTTGAGGTCGCGCAGCTGGGCCTCGTGACGCTCGGCCTGCGTTGGCGCAGCCTGGGATAGATCGAGAACCACCAACAACGGCCGTGAGTCCTGCTCCGCACCTGAGCTCCACGCCTTCCGAGCCTCGTCGATGGTCGCGGGCTCGACAGCCAGATCCAGCCACTGGACCCGCCAGGTTGTCCTGGAGTCCAGCAAGACGGTTCCAACGAGACGCTCGACAGCCTCGCGCCCGCGCCGAGGGTCGTCGATGATCACGAGCGCAGTCGTGGGTATCGGAGATGCTGCGAGACCTCGAGCTGCGGCCTCGAGCGTGGCGAGTGGGTCACCCATGGCTCCGCTCTAGCCGAGCTGCGCGCTCAGCTCGGGGTGACGATAAAGGGCAGGGTTGAGGTCCGCCCAGTCGTCGGCGTTTTGATACATCATGATCACGCTGTTGCTGAGCAACACCCCGAAGCGCTGAAGCTGGTCCTCGCTTGGAGGCAGGTGATCCTTGGTCTTGTGAACGTGAACGAGGGTCGGGTAGTCCGCCTGCGAGATTACCCGCGTATACCGAGCTGCGCGCTCACCTAGAGCGGCATCGAAGCGCTTGTCGCTCAGCGGCGTGCCCCAGTCCCGCGCCTGGCGAAGCATCTCTTGCAGCATGGCGACGAGCTCGCGGGGATAGCCGGCGGACGCCTGGATCATCGTCGCTACTCGCCCATCTCGCCGAATATCGTAGCGCTTCACCCGCTCGGTCAGGCCCCGCATCTGTGCCCGAGCCTTCTCGACGAACTCCGTCAGCGAGGACGCGACGTGGGTTCGCATCGCCGCACGAAACGACGGATTGCTGCTGAGTTCGAAGACCAACTTCCCGGCGTCGACACCAACGTCGAACTTCTGAAGCTCGACGCTCGTGCCGTTGAGCCAGTGCCACAACCGCGCCATCACGGACTCGTGTCCCGTGGCGTCCGGATCGAGCGCCTCGAGCTCGAGAACGGCGCGCTCGGTCTCGTACAGGATGACAAACAGAAGATCGACGATGCTCAGCGGTGAGTTGCGATCGATCCGTGACCCCGCATCGATGAGCACGGGGAACAGAGCCGCGCCCGCGGGATCGCGCAGCTTCTCGGCGATCCGCCGCAGCTCCGTCGACTTCCCCGCGCCGGGAACACCCGTGAAGAACAAGATCTTGGTCTGGTCCGCCCCCGCGAATTCGTTGGCGATGCGCCGGGCCCACGCGTGCCGACGCGGCGCCTCGTCGCGCTCGATGCGATCGATATCGACGTAGCGGTCGGCGCCCGGCTCGAGGACCTCGTGAGGGTCGCAGAGACTGATCAGGGCGTAGAGTTCATCCGGGGTCATGCGCGTGACGGCGCGATGGTAGCAAGCGGACGAGCGCGTGCGGAGCACCGAGCTCACTTCTCAGGGCGAGCGGGCCTGAAACCGCCTCACTTCCTGGCGCAGTGCACGCCCCCCGTGCGAGTCCGCGATCGTTGGGCTCAGGCGCAGGCTCGACAACGACCGGACTTCCGGCTTGGCCGCACGCACGCCACCACTCAGCCGACCGGCGGCGGCAGCTCGTCGCAAGAGTCTTGAATGACCGACAGCGCCTGATCGAGCGCCTGCGAGAGATCACCCTGGCAGATGTCCCCCAGCACCCCGTTGGGCGCGAGGTTGGTGAACGCATGCAGGCTCGGCGCCGCGGTGGCGCTGCCGAAGTTCGAATTACAGCTGCCGTTTTGCGGGCCCGCGATCGTCACGATCACATAGCGATCCTCGCCCTGCGCAAATTCGTCGAGGGTGAATTTGGTGTCGGCCGGCGTGGTCGTGGTGTTGTTGGCGTCGTCGTCTTCGTCGGTCAAGATCACGATCACGAACAGCGACTGGTCCCCGCGATAGAACCCTTCGTTGACGCCGCCCGGCCCCGACTTGGCGATGAACTGCTCGATCGTGTCGAGCGGTCGCTCCTTGCCAATGTCGCTGCAGTTGTTGCACGAGCTCTTGGGTAGCGGGGCGGCGCAGCTGAACGTGTCCGAGACGCTGGGCGCGGGGCCGTCGATCCACAGCTTGCCCTGCATGTCGCAGTTGGGCCAGAGTCCGCCGCCGCCCTGACCGTCGTAGAGCGCGCCGTCCAGGCCGAAGGTCGACTGGCCGTCGAGGTTGTTGACGATCGACGAATTGGTCAGGCCCAGCCGGTAGCCCAGCGCGGCGGTCATGGGATCATTGACGTAGTCGTCGAGCACCTGCACGAAGCTGGGAAAATTCGCGTTGAGGTTGGCCTTCTCCTCGCTCATCGACGCCGAGATGTCGACGATGAACAGCACGTCGATGTACTGACACCCCTCGTCACCACCGGGCCCATCGTCGACGCCCGTGTCGGCCGGCAGCACGTCGAGCTTGGGGCCGCCGTCGGTGTCGCCGTCACCGTCTCCGTCTCCAGGATCGCCGTCGCCGTCGCCGTCTCCGTCGCCGTTGGTCGCGCCGGATCCCTGGGTGCCCGACTCGTCCGCGGTCGCGCCAAACGTGACGCCCGCGTCCGCGCTCGTGAACACGCTGCTCTCGTCGTTGGTGTCGGGGGAACAGGCGAGGACGGCGAGGGCACAAGGGAAGATGAGGGTTCGACGTGACATCAGCGGCTCCGATCAGGATATTTGTACGATTCGTTGGCTTGGCGCGGGGGATTGTTGGAATTAATAGCCGTCATTGAGTCTGCAACCTGATCGGCGTGTGTGTGACACTATCCCGATGCGCCAGCCGCACTCCACCTCGATCTCCATTCTCGCGCTCACGCTGGTCTTGGCCGGCTCAGGCTGCAAGAAGAACGAACCGACCGCGGCCCCAGAAGACGACACGTGGGTGCCCGACGAGAGCCTCGAGCCCGCGGCCACCCCCACCGCTGCCGCGCCGGAGCTCTCGGAAGAAGAGCGGCTCGAGCAAGCCAAGGCGCTCTACATCCAGGCCGAACAAAAGGCGGCCGCCGAGGACTGGACCGCGGCGGTCGACCTCTACGAGCAGGCCTACTTCCTGGTCCCCGGCAAGCACGGGTTCGCGTTCAAGGTCGGGGTCGCGGCCGACAAGGCGGGCGACTGCAAGAAGGCGACCCAGTACCTCGAGCACTTTGTCACCTACGCCGAGGCCGACAAGTATGGCGACGATCTGAAGCAGGCCAACAAGACACTGGCCGCCCTCAAAAAACAGGGCTGCAGCGACTGAGCTGCCCCGCGACTCGGGCCGCTACCCCGGCAGGTACTCCGGCGGCCAGAACCGCTCGCACCAGCGCCGAAATTCGATGATCGGCCCGTCTTCGGCCAGCGGCTTGGGGTTTTGCAAGAACTTGCGCCGGGTCCAGATCATCTCGTCGCCGTCGAAGTCCTTGGTGGCGATCGCCAGGAACACCCGGGCCAGCAGATCCTCGAGCCCGCGGCTGATCACCCGTCGCGCGAGCTTGTTGACCGGGTTGTCGATCGTGCGCTTGACCGAGCTGACCACGCGAATGTGGCAATCGGTGGGGCTGACCGGCGTGATCAAGATGATGTTCATGATCTGCAGGTTGCCCTGCTCGGGCCCGAGCGTGGCGAGCGACAGCGCCATGCCCGGACCGAGCACCCGAATGTCGAATTCGAACGGGGTCTTGATCGACTTGCCAAGCCGCTGCAGCAGCGGGCTCGGGCTCTGCGCGCCCAGGGTCCAGGTCACGCGCAGGATCGCCGAGAAGTCGCCGTCCTCGTCCTCGGACGGGTGGCGGTCGATCCCGTCGAGCTGCCAGAAGTGGACGGCGTAGAAGTGCTGAATGTCGACGATGTTCTCGGTCGGGAAGAACACGTTGGTCGGCTTGAGCGGGCGCCCGGCGTTGGTGACCGGCTCGCTCCAGCCGTCGAAGAAGTCAGGCTCGAGGAAGCGCAGCGGCCGGTCCGGATTGGCGCGATCTGCGCCATGCCAGATGAAGATCGAGGCGGCGACCTCGTGGACCGTCCACGGCACCGACTTGACGTGGCGCAAGCTGGTCGCGTCGGCGACGAAGTCTCCCTTGACGCACTGACCGTCGCCGTTGAAGTACAGGCCGTGGAACGGGCAGCGTACGCAGCCGTCGACGACGCGCCCGCCGACACCCCGGTGCGCGCCGAAGTGCGGGCACTGGGCGTCGAGCACGACGACCTTGCCGGCCGCATCGCGAAACGCGATCAGCTCGTTGCCCATGTACGTGAAGTTGGTGATCTTGCCCGCGACCACGTCGCTCGAGCGCAGCGGCGAGAACCAGTCGTGCACGTACTGCGGCGGCGGCCGCATATACCGTTTGGAGGCGTTCTTCGCCGTGGCCATTGCGGCCGCAGGCTACCACGAACCACGCAAGGCATAGACACAGGCCCCTCAGCTGCTAAAAACGCTCCCGCATGGCCAACAAGGTCCTCGTCACCGCCGCGCTCACCTACGCCAACGGGCCCGCCCACCTCGGGCACGTGCTCGAGGCCATCCAGACCGACGTGTACGTACGCGCCCGGCGGATGATGGGCGACGAGGTGATCTTCATGTGGGCCGACGACACCCACGGCACGCCGATCCAGATCCGCGCGCTGCGTGAGGGCATCGATCCCGAGCAGCTGATCGCGCGGGTCTACGACGAGCACGTCAAGGCCTACGACGGGTTCCAGATCGGCTACGACATCTTCTACACCACGCACAGCGAAGAGAACCGCAAGCACGCGGCGGCGATCTTCGAGGCGCTGCGCGAGCGCGGCGACATCGAGGAGCGCGACGTCGAGCAGCTCTACAGCGAGGTCGATCAGATGTTCTTGCCCGACCGCATGGTTCAGGGCACCTGCCCGGTGTGCAAGACGCCGGATCAAGACGGCGACTCGTGTGAGAGCTGCGGCAGCACGTATCGTCCGACGGAGCTGATCGAGCCGCGCTCGGTGATCTCGGGCGACACCCCGGTGCTGCGCAGCTCGGAGCACCTGTTCGTGCCGCTGGCCCGGCACGAGGCGTTCTTGCGCGAGTGGCTGAAACCGGTCTCGGACGGCGGCACCACGATCCTGCAAGACAGCGTGCGCAACTTCGTGCTGAGCTGGGTCGACGGCGGGCTGCGCGACTGGGACATCTCCCGCGAGGCGCCGTACTTCGGCATCGAGATCCCGGGGTACCCCGGCAAGTACTTCTATGTGTGGTTCGACGCGCCGATCGGCTACATCGCGGCGACCGAGAAGTGGTGCGAGCTGCACGGCCAGGATCTGCAGGACTGGTGGAAGGCTCCGCCCGGGCGCGGGGACGGTCAGACCGAGATCGTCCACGTGATCGGCAAGGACATCGTGTACTTCCACTGCCTGTTCTGGCCGGCGATGCTCCACGCCGCCGGCTACACCGTGCCCTCGCGGGTTCAGGTCCACGGCTGGCTCAAGGTCAACGGCGAGAAGATGTCGAAGCGGCGCGGGACCTTCATCCTGGCCAACACCTACCTCGAGCACGCGGATCCGGCGTACCTGCGCTACTACCTGGCCGCGCGGCTGTCGAGCAACCAAGACGACTTCGACCTGGCGATGGACGACTTCGTGGCGCGGGTCAACGCGGACCTGGTCGGCAAGGCCGCCAACCTGGCCAGCCGTAGCATCAAGTTCATCAACTCCAAGCTCGGCGGCACGCTCGGCCCGATCCCCGAGGACGGCGTGCCCGTGATCGACGCCGTGCGCGAGAAGCTGCTCGAGGTCCCGGATCTCTACCGCAACTTCGACAGCGCCAAGGCCCTGCGCCTGGCCATGGAGATGGCCGAGACCTGTGACGCGTACATCAACGAGCACGCGCCCTGGAAGGTGATCAAGACCGACCCCGAGCGCGCGCGGGCGATCCTCACGGTCGGGGTCCAGGTCAGCAAGATGGTCGGCGCGGTGCTGCAGCCCGTGATCCCCGAGTGGGGTGAGAAGATCGGGCGCATGCTGAAGCTCGAGCAGCCGTTGACCTTCGCCAACGCGGCCGAGCCGCTCGCCGAGGGGCTCGAGCTCGGGGCCTACGAGACCCTGGCCGAGCGACTGCAGAGCGCGACCCTCGACGCGCTGATCGAGGCCAGCAAAGCGGACGTCGCGGCCGATCGGGCCGTGGGCGCCGCCCCTGAAGACGCGCCGAGCTTCGCCTACGAGGTCGAGCCGCTCGCTCCGGAGGTCGGCATTGAAGCGCTGGGCCAGATCGATCTGCGGGTCGGCAAGATCGTCGAGTGTGAGCCCGTGCCCAAGGCCAAGAAGCTGCTGCGGCTGACCGTGGATCTCGGTCCGCTCGGGCAGCGCAACGTGTTCTCGGGCATCTCGCAGAGCTACGCGCCCGAGCAGCTGCTGGGCAAGCACGTGGTCATGTTCGCCAACCTCAAACCCCGAACCATGCGCTTTGGCGTGAGCGAGGGCATGATCATGGCCGCCGGTCAGTCCGACGACAAGGTCACCGTGATCGAGCTCGACCCCCGCTCGCTGCCGGGCGACAAGATCAGCTAGCGTTGGGCAAGCCCGCACATCAGTGGGAGACGCGACGGCACCAGGCGCTCCGGGTGCCCGAGCGTCCGTTCGAGGACGACCCGCGGTCCGAGGCGTTCACCCTGGTGTTCCGCGACGGGCACCGGGGCTGGGCCAAGTGTGGGCTCGCGCGCCAGCAGGTCGACGAGCACGGCGCCGCCGACCCCGACATGACCCACGCGATCTCGGCCTGGCTGATCGCCAGGGGCGCCCGTCAGATCGCGCTGTGCGGGCCCGGGGGTGAGGCGCTCGCGGCTGGCCCGATCTCACCCGCTGCCCTCGAGCGGCCTAGCTTGGGTCAGGTCGCTCGGCTGATCTCGATCTGCCCGTCCAACCTCGAGGCGATCGCGGCGCTCGGCTGCTTCGACCGGGTGATCGCCTGCGAGAACAGCTCCGACTATCCACCCGAGGTCACCCAGCTCGAGCGGCTCGGGCCCGACCTTGGTCCCGACCTCGATCGCATCGGGGAGCTCGCGCCCGATCTCGTCGTGTCCTCGCTGACGGTCCCGGGCATGGAGCGCAACGTGACGGGCCTGCGCGCGCGCGGGATTCCGCAGCTGGTGCTCGCGCCGCGCAGCATCGCCGATGTGCTCGCCGAGCTCGAGCTGCTTGGCGCGGCGCTTGGCGTCGAGCGCCGGGCGGCGAAGGTGGTCGCGGACATGCGGGCCCAGATCGCGCAGCTCGAGCGGACGGCGGGTCAGCGGGAGCCCGCGCGGGTCTACCTCGAGTGGTGGCCACGCCCCATGTTCACGCCCGGCTCCGCCTGCTACAGCAACGAGCTGATCGCGCTGGCGGGGGGCGTCAACGTGTTCGGCGATCAACCCGGCTCGAGCGTGGAGATCACCACCGAGCAGCTGACCGCCGCCCAGCCCGAGGTGTGCTTCGTGTCGTGGTGTGGCGTCGCGCTCGCCAACCTCGACACCCGGCGGGTGATCGACCGGCCCGGGCTCGAGCAGCTGCAGGCGGGGCTGCGCGAGCACGTGTATCCACTCGATGAGCGGTTCTCGGGTCGGCCGGGGCCACGCATGCTCGAGGCGGCGCGGATCATGGCGGCTGGCATTCAGCGCGCGCGCGCGACTTGATCGGGCTCGAGCCGCGCGAGCGCGGCCCGACTCGGTTACCCTGCCAGCGTGTTCGTGGACGACATCGACACCGACCCGCGCTGGCTCGTGATCGCGGAGGCCCTCGAGCTGCGTGACCTCGACCGGGCCAGCTCGACGCTCGACGAGCTCGCCGCGCAGATCGGCGAGCGACACCCCCGAATTCTACACGAGCGCGCGCTCGTGGCCTGGGAGCGCGAGGGGCCCGAGTCGGCGATCGCGGTGCTGGATCAGCTCCTGCGCGACGAGCCGACCAACGCCGACGCGCACTACATGCGCGCGATCGCCTGCGAGTCCGCCGATGATCGCGAGGGCATGATCATCCACTTCCTCGAGACCCTGCGGCTCGACACGCTCGCCGACGCCGACCAGGACCATCGCTTCCACGAGCAGGATCTCGACCTGATCGAGGCCTCCGCCGAGCAGGTCATGGCGCAGATCCCCGAGGAGTTCCGCGAGCACCTGCGCAACGTCCCGATCGTGCTCGAGCCTCGCCCCCACCCCGAGGTCGTGCGCGAGGGCTTCGACCCCCGCGCGCTCGGGCTGTTCGAGGGGCTCGAGCAGGGTCGGCTCGCGGCCGGCGAGCCATCCCAGGCTCCCACCCGCATCGTGCTGTTCTACGCCAACCTGCTGGCCGACGCGCCCGACGACGAGACCTTGTTCGACGAGATCGAGATCACGCTGTTGCACGAGATCGGTCACTTCTTTGGGCTCGACGAGGACGACGTCGAGCGGCTCGGCCTCGAATGACACGCCTGACCTGGCTCGTGTTGCTGGGCTGCGTGGGTGGGTGTCACGCCGAGCCTGCTGCCCCCACGCCGCCGCCGCTGGTGGCGACGCCGGCTGCCGATCCGACGCCGGAGCCCACGATTGGCACCTCCGAGACATCGGAGCTCGAGCCGCTGCCGGCGGTCGCGAGCGGGTCGCCCTGCGAGCGGTCGTGCGCCCGGCTGCACGGCTGCGTGATCGCCCAGGGCGAGCGCGGGGTCGCGGCGGCGGCCTCGATCGAGCTCGGCTGCCTCGCGGCCTGCGTCCAAGACCCTGGCCCCGACGCCGGCACCTCGCTGTTTGGCTGCGAGCTACCCCCGGCACCCTCGCAGCCAGACAGCTGCGCGCCCTTTCTCGAGTGTGTCGGTGGTGCGTGGCCGAGCAAGGCTCGTCCCCTGCCCGAGGGCGGTAGCATCCCGCTCATCGAGGCCACGGGCTGCGAGCGCGCCTGCTGGGCGTATGCCCGCTGCGAGGACAAGGCCGACACCGACGAGGACGAACGCAACATCGAGCGGTGCATCGAGAAGTGCGGACAGATCCTCGATGACGAGCAAGAGCTGATCTTGGGCCAGTGCGCCAGCTTGCCCGACTGCCGCGACATCGAGCACTGCGTGCTGTCGACACCCGGCGCCTGAATCCGGCCGAGCAGATTTTTGGGCGTTTTTTGGACGGCCGATGGCGCTGTGCCACCTTGCCCACATGCTGCTCGCCGCCCTCGAGTCCCGGATCGACGACATGGTGTCTGAACTGGCCCAGTTCCACGGTTACCGCACCGTGTGGCTCGGCGACAATGGTCAGCTGTTTCACGCCGAGCCCGACGACATGCTGGAGCTGCGCGGCTTCGTGTGCATTGCGACCGTGCTCCGCCCCACTCGTGAAGAGCTGACCGCCGCCGCGCTCAAGATCGTCACCGTCGAGTTCGACGAGCCGATGCGCCGCGCGATCGCCAGCTGGGAGACGCCGATGACGGCGCTCGAGAGCAACTTGATCCCGGCGATGTAGCCCCCGGCCGCGCTCGCTAGGGCATGAAGAAACGGAGCCCCGGCGACGCCGGAGGCTCCGTTTTTTGCGCGGGCACCCGCAGCTCAGATCGAGATCAGAGAGCTTTGACCGCGGCCTGCACGTCGTCGTAGTTGGGCTCCTGGCCCGGGTTGTCGGCGACCCACGCGAACCGCAGCTTGCCCTGCTTGTCGACCACGAACACCGAGCGCTTGGCCGCCGTGTAGCCAGCCATGCCCGCGAAGTCGGCGTGCTCGATCCCGTAGGCGCGGACGGCCGCGCGCGCGTAGTCGGACAGGATCGGGAAGTTCAGGCCGTTCTTCTCGGCGAAGGCGGCGTTGGAGAAGGGCGCGTCGACGCAGATGCCATAGACGGCGGCGTCGAGCTCGTTGAACGCCGCGAGCGAGTCGCGGAACGTGCACAGCTCCTTCTCGCAGACACCCGTGAACGCGGCCGGGAAGAACGCGAGCACCACGTTCTTGCCGCGCTGCTCGGACAGCGTGACCGCCTCGCGCTTGGTGTTGGGGAGGGTGAAGTCGGGAGCGTCGGAACCGATGTCGGGCATGAGGCGCGCAGGCTAACGCCGACGCAGTTGTCCCTCCACCCACGTGTTGAGCCCGCTCGCCCGAAATCTCTCGCGCCGGAGCTCGGTGCGTGAGCTTTTGCGCGAGAGCCTCATCACGCGAAATGCACGGTCCCGCCCAGTCGGGCGCCGCACCTGTGGCAAGGCGGACGCCTGCATGATAAGTGGGACACGGAGATCAGACATGCCAGAGCTCAAGGGATCCAAGACCGAGGACAACCTCAAAGCCGCCTTCGCGGGCGAGTCACAGGCCAACCGCCGCTACCTCTACTTCGCCAAGATCGCCGACGTCGAGGGGTACCCCGAGGTCGCGGGCAACTTCCGCGACACCGCCGAGGGCGAGACCGGCCACGCGCACGGCCACCTCGACTACCTCAAGCGCTCTGGCGACCCGGCCACCGGCCTGCCGATCGGCGACACCGCCAACAACCTCAAGGCGGGGATCGCTGGCGAGACCCACGAGTACACCGACATGTACCCCGGCATGGCCAAGACCGCGCGCGAAGAGGGCTTCGAGGAGATCGCGGACTGGTTCGAGACCTTGGCCAAGGCCGAGAAGTCCCACGCCGGCCGGTTCGAGAAGCTGCTCGACGAGCACTTCTAGCGGGCTCTGGGCAACCAGTGAGACGAGACGGCCGCCATGAGCGGCCGTTGTCGCGAGATCCCGCCGCGCGAGCATGGCCTTCTGGACGGCCACACCCGCATCCGGCGGGTTGTCGCGCAATTTGCGATTTGCACGACCGATCTCGCCGCGCCGGGGTACCCTCTAATTCAACCTCTGTGCTGTCAGCAAGCGGCGCTCGGCCGCACACCCCAAGCGGAGTCCAAGCTCATGCGCCGCATCCTGTTGTTGTGTCCACTATTGATCGCTGGCGCCACTGGCCTGGCGAGCGCCCGCGCTGACGCGTGCGGCGGCACCTTTTGCGACGGGGGCCAGGTGCCGATGCCCGTCGATCAGACCGGCGAGGACGTCCTGTTCATCCGCGACGGCGCCGAGCTCGAGATCCACGTTCGCATCCAGTACGAGGGCGAGGCCGAGCGGTTCGTGTGGTTGCTGCCGCTGCCCGCGATCCCCGAGGTCAGCGTCGGCTCCGACCCGCTGTTCGTCGCGCTGGCGAACGCGACGATCCCGGTCTGGTCGACCGTGACCAGCTTCGAGGAGCCGCCCAACGACGGCTGCCCGCCAGGCGGCTGCCTCGACCTCGACGGCGGCGGTGATCCGCCGCCGCCCGACGTCGTGTACGAGGAGATCATCGGCGCGTACGAAGTCGTGGTCCTCGACAGCGACAGCGTCGCGTCGATCATCGACTTCTTCGACCAGAACGACTACGCGTACGACCCGGCCGCCACGCCGCTGATCCAGTCCTACCTCGACGACGGCTCGTTGATCACCGCCGTCAAGCTGACCGCGGGCGCCAGCGTCGATCAGATCCACCCGCTCGCGTTTCGCCTGGTCACCGACGAGCCCTGCATCCCGCTGCGGCTCACGGCGGTGGCCGCGACCGACGACCTGAGCGTGCGCGCCTACTTCTTGGGCCAGCAGCGGTGGGCGCCCAGCAACTATCAGCACGTGGTCCTCAACCCGCTCGCGTACGACTGGAGCGGGCAGAGCTTCGGGTCCTACGGCGAGCTGCTGAGCCTCGCCATCGACGAGGCCGGCGGCCACGCGTTCGTCACCGATTACGCCGGCACCAGCGGGACCGTCTCGACCAACGGCGTGTGGCGCGAAGAGTGGGACGCGGACAGCCTCGCGGGCATGGACGCCAACATGGCCCTCGACGCGCTGGTCGACATGCAGCTGATCGTCGCCAGCCAGATCAATCCGCACGTGCTCGCGGCCCTGCGCGAGTTCCTCCCGGTTCACCCCAACTGGGGCGCCCCCGAGCTCGACTTCTGGCTCGACCACGCCCGCCACCCGGCGCTGCTCGACATGATCGACTTCGACGCCGTCGGCTTCGCGGCTCGGCTCGACGAGCGGGTGTTCGCGCCTGGCCTGCACGCCGTCGAGCTGCTCGACGCCTCGCCCTACCTCACGCGCCTCCACACGACCATCTCGCCGGCCGAGATGACCCTCGATCCCACCTTCCACCCGGCGCCGGATCTGCCCGACGTCAGGGAGCGCCGTACAGCGACCGCGCTCGTGCACGCCGACGATGACTGGGCCACTTACGAGGTCCCGTTCGCGGGTGGGCAGGGGGCCGCGACCGCGTCCGTGTGCGTCGATCGTGCCGCGGGTTGGCCGAGCCTCGAGGACCTGCCCATGGCCCTGCGCGTCGAGCAAGTCCCCAGCATGGGGCCGCCGCAGGTGACGGTCGACAATCGAGTCCAGGTCGAGCAGTGGGCCCAGACGAACTACAGCGGGTCTGCCTGCGAGACCAGCGGTGGCGCAGACACGGGCGAGTCCGGCGGCAGCGGCAGCGATGATTCACATAGCGAGTCTGGTGACCCGGGGTTGGGTCCCACGATGGGCGCCAGCTCGACGTGCGCGTGCTCGAGCGATGCTGATGGCGGTGGTTGGGGCGGCCTCGGGCTCGGGTTGTTGGTGTTGGGCGCGGCGGTTCAGCGTCGGCGGAGGTGATTGCTTCTGCGTTTAAATCCAGCTCAGCGACGGTTGAGCGTGAAGCCTGCGTGATTACCGCGCACCGCAGTGACCCGGGTCCGGGTTCACGCGAGCATTAATACGCACGCGAACTGCGGCCGACATGCCGAGCATGCTGTAGGCTTGCGTCCACGCCGGGCACGCGCACGCGCCCGCGCCCTCGAGCTCAGCATCATGTCCAGACTCGCCAATTTGCAGTTCAGCGTCAGCTTCGACAACGACCCCGATGCCAACTGGCAGGTCGTCAACCTCTCGCTCACGGAGTCGATCAACGACCACTACACCGCGAGCATCGAGGTCGAGACCGAAGACGCCCACGCCGACACCAGCGACCTGCTCGGCACCACCTGCGAGGTCTCGATGCAGCGGGGTGAGCATCCGCCGCGCTTCGTCCATGGCGTGGTCGCGCGGGTCGACTACCTCGGCCACCACGAGCACCACGTCCACGCGCGGGTCACCGTGGTCCCCGCGTTCGCGCTGGCCAAGTCGCGGATCAACTCGCGGATCTGGCAGGACATGTCGGTCCAGGACATCGTCCGCGAGGTCCTCGCCAACACCCTCGACGAGTACGGCCGCAGCGTCGAGTTTGGCCACCTGCAGCGCGGGCTCTCGACCCGCGACTACTGCGTGCAGTACCGCGAGAGCGACCACGACTTCGTGTGTCGCCTGCTCGAGGAAGAGGGCATCGCGTGGTTCTTCGTCCACGACGGTGAGCGCGGCCACGAGGTCCTGACGCTGTGCGACGACAACGAGGACTACCCCAAGCACGCCAACGTCGACGGCACGGCCACGCTCCCGATCATCGCGCACAACCCCGACGAGGCCGACATCGAGTCGCTGCAGGCGTTCGAGTGGGCCCAGCAGCTGACGACCACCTCGGTCTCGCTCAGTGAGTTCGACGCGGGCAGCCCCTCCGCGGGCGCGGCCGATCTCCAGGGTGAGGCCGACGCCCGCGGTCGGAGCCGCCAGATCGTCGATCATGGTCAGCGTCGGTTCGGCACCGGTGAGCTCGGCCAGCGCGCCCAGGACATGCAGCAGAGCCTGCGCATGTCCGGCTCGCTCGCCACCTGTGAGAGCAACGCCTCATCGGCTCGGATCGGCCATCGGTTCATGCTCGACGGCGCCAACCATGACGGCACGCCCAGCGAGTGGCTGGTGACCAGCATGCTGCACGACTACGGCGGGGATGGGGCCGGCGGCGCGCAGGTCTATCGCAACACCTTGACCTGTGTCCCTGCCACGGTCGTGATTCGCCCGCGCGAGCTCACCCCCAAGCCGGAGGTCCGCGGCCCGCAGACCGCGACCGTGGTCGGCGGCGGCGAGATCGACGTCGACGCCAGCGGTCGGATCCAGGTTCAATTCCACTGGACCAAGAACCCCGAGCAGCGCGGTGGGTCGGGCGGGACCTCGTGTCGGCTCCGCTGCGCGCAGAGCTGGGCCGGCCCGGGCTGGGGCGCGCAGTTCATTCCGCGGGTCGGCATGGAGGTCGTCGTCGAGTTCCTCGAGGGCAACCCCGACCGGCCGCTCGTGACCGGCTGCGTCTACAACGGCGCCAACGAGCCACCGTTCGCGCTGCCCGGCAACTCGACCCAGAGCGGCTGGCGCAGCAACAGCTCGCCGGGCGGCGGCGGCAGCAACGAGCTGCGCTTCGAGGACGCCGCCGGCTCCGAGGAGATCTACCTCCACGGGCAAAAAGACTGGAACACCGAGATCAAGCACGACAAGGCCCAGACGGTCGGCAACAACGAGTCGCTGCGGGTCGGCAACAACCGCCGCAAGTCCGTGCAGGCCAACGAGACCGAGTCGATCGGGGCCAACAAGAACGTCACCGTCGGCGAGGATCAACTCGAGGTCATCGGCGCCAACATGACGCTGACCGTGGGCGTCAACCAAGCCGTGGAGATCGGCGCAGACCAGAGCGTGACGGTCGGCGCCAGCCGCAGCGAGAGCATCGGCGCCAGCGCGACCCAGACCGTGCTCGTGGCCAAGACCGTGACCGTCGGCGGCATGCTGGCCACGATCGTCGGCGGCGCGATGAACACCTCGGTCGGCGCCGCGCTCCTCGAGGAGGTCGGCGGCATCAAGACAGTCGCCGTGGGCGGCGCGAGCGGAGAGAGCGTGGTCGGGCCCAAGTCCGTCGACGCGGCCTCGATTCAGCACAGCGCCCGCAGTGATCTCAGCGCCACCGCTGGCGCCAACGTCAGCGTCTCAGCCGGCAAGGACATGGCGATCACCGCCAAGGGCGAGCTCTCGATCGCCGGCAAGAAGAAGGGGCTGATCGAGCTCGAGTCCGACCTCACGATCAAGGTCGGCAAGGCCTCGATCACGCTCAGCAAGAACGGCGAGATCAAGCTCGAAGGCACCAAGATCAGCGTGAAGGGCAAAGACTCGATCACGCTCAAGGCCAAGAAGGTCAACCAGAACTGACGACCGCCGCGTGCGCCACGGCGACGTGTTCGGGATCGGGTAGAGTGGGTCCGTGTCCGGTTCAGGCACGGGTTCCCGCATGAGCGCCGCGCAGTACCTCGAGCTCGAGCGCGCCGCCTCGGCCAAGCACGAGCTGTGGCGTGGCGAGGTGTTCGAGGACCATGTTCTGGTCGCCCAGACGCGGATCCTGGTCGAGCACTATGTTCGGCAAAACGACGGCAGCTGGAGGCTGCGAGCGCTGGAAGCTGGGGATCAATTGCACCTCGCGGGCGTCGCCGGGGCGATCCTGATCGACGACATCTATCGCAAAGTTCCGCTCCCGACTGACCGCTGAGTCCCCCGCCCCGCTCGACCAAACCCTGGGTCTGGCAGCCGACTGGAGTGCCACGAACGGTCGCAGCGCCGATATTCGCGAGGTATGATGCCATTCCCATTGGCGGGAGGAGACCGCGTGAAAGTTCGACGAGACGATGCCTGGATGACGTTCAATGCGGCCACGGACGCCGACGACTTCAGCGGCGTGCGGATCAAGGAAGTCCGGGCGTCGCCGCTCGTGCCGGGCGGGCGCACGCACGTCTCGCTGTTCGTCAGCGAAGATGGCGGCCGGCCGCACCCGCGCATGCAATTCGAGATGCCGCCGTGGGACGACCCCAACCCGCCCGCGCAGCTGTTCAATCCAGCGCCCGCGCCAGCCGACGCGGACAGCCTGCGCGACGCGATCACGGCCGCGCTCGCCGACCACGCGCAGCTGCTCGCGGCCAAGGATCCAGAGCTCGACCTCGCCCACCCCAACAGCCGCAAGTACGCGCGCAACAGCGTGCGAACCCAGCGAATCGCCGGCTTGTTCGCCGAGATCCGCAGCTTCGCAGCCAAGGCCGGGCTGGGCGCAGCCGGGGACTATGTGATCACCGAGCTCGAAGACCTGGCCTACGCGACCCGGATGCAATTCGACGACGTCGACACGGGCACCTATCACAGCTACGAGAAAGACGCGCCCTTCGTTCATTATCTGGAGACGATCCTCGCCAGCCTCCCGCCCGAGGGCAGCGAGGCCCTCGCGGTCCTGCCCTCGGGCGAGGCCAACGCGATCATGCTGCAGCGCGAGCAGGCCCAGCACCACCTCGACCACCTGATGCGCCACAAGTATGCCTATGCGGGCATCGCCGAGACCGACATCGAGCGCACGCTCGGCGGCCTGATGATCGATCGTGACACCCGCAAGATCGTGTCGGAGACGCCCGAGACCGCGCAGAGCCTGCTCCCGGCTTACGAGCTGCTGCGCGTCGAGCCGGGCTCCGATCACATCCACGCGGCGGCCTGGGTCTACCGCTCGGGCGCGGGCATCCACCTCCAAGACGGCACCAAGATCCAGGTCAGCGAGGATCAGCTGCGCCGGGTCGCGGTCGCCACCCACAACATCAGCTTCGCCCGGGCCAACGGTGACCCTCGCCTGCGCAAACACATGCGCCTGGACTGGGACAACAACGGCTACGTCGCCAACGGCAAGATCGACTGGGTCAGCTGGGCCGGCCACTGCGACATCAAGGCGATCATGGAGCAGCTCGGTGTCACGCTCGACGACGCCAGCACGGTCACCGAGTACCGCAGCGACACTGGGGCCACGACCGTGTGGACCGAGCCGCTGCTCGTCGAGGCGATCGCCAGCGTGCTCGAGCTCGGCTCGATCTACCAGCGGTTTGACGGCTCGGGCGTGATCAAGCGCGGGATCACCCGATTTGGCGGGGCCCGCAACGACAGCCGCCCCGACCGCATCCAGCTGACCGGGCTCGGCGAGGGCAAGCATGTTCGGTGGCCGCTGACCGGCCGGCAAGACAGCTTCATCGTGACCGGCATGACGATCGACGGCGAGCCTGTCGACCTCGACACCGTGTTTTTTGCGCAGCTCCCCGATCTCGACGCGCTCGAGCTCCACGACAACCCGCGGTTCTTGAAGGTCATTGAGGGCGACTACAACCTCATCGACGTCAGCGGGGCCACGCTCGAGGTCGAGCTCGAGCTCGACAGCATCGACCCACACACCGGGTACCCGGTCCGCAAGCGCGACACCACCACGATCGATCTCGGACCCAGCCCGACCGAGGCGCGCTACTTCATGGGTACTCACGTGCAGGACCCCGCGGCCCGCGAGCTGTACCGGGTCTACCTCGACCGCGAGCACCACCAATTCGTGGCTGAGCTCGACCGCTATGAGAAGCAGGGCCAGGCCTGGGTCGCCGTCCCGCAGCCAGACAAGACCGTCACATTCCCGCTCGCCAAGCCGCTCGGCTGCACGCTCTCGCGCGAGGCCAAGTACGACGATCCGGCCATGTTCCAGTCGCTGATCGAGGTCGCGCTGCGCACGGGCCAGAACATCTGCGCCGACACCGACATGCAGGCCGCGGTCTGGAACGGCGTCGTGCTCGGGCTCAGCAGCGAGCGCACCGGGGTCAACCGCGACAGCCGGGTCGAAGCCTGGAAGGTCGAGGTCGACGCCCGATTTGGCCGGGCTGGGCTCGCGTACCTGGTCGCGCGGGCCGAGGACGGCACGCCCAAGTCCTACTGCCCGGCGCCCCAAAACGGCGGTCTCGAGGCCGTGGACTTCCTGTGGCAGGACTTCCCCGACGTCGGCACCAAGGGCAAGATCGGCGAGGACTGGGTCGTCAACAAGACCATGGTCGAGCGCGGCATCGTCGGCACTCGGGTCGCGCCCAGCTCACCGGGCGGGTTGTTCATCGAGGATCAGCACATCAAGAACCTGTATGAGGTCTTGTTCTGCGCGATGGGGGGCTTCCCGTTCACGATCGTGCACGGCAACAAGCGCTGGGGGTACGAGAGCGAGGCGGCCCACCAGGCCGCGGTCGCCAAGCTCGAGGCGCTGCGCGGGGCGCTGAAGTTCGAAGACGGCGAGCGCGACGTATCAGCCGACGGCGACGGCGATGACGAGTAGCGTCGGGAGCCCGGCCGTCGTCACGCCTCGCGCAACAGCGACCGCCAGTCCGCCTCGGCCTCGAGCGCCGCGAGCAGCGAGTTCATGCCAAACAGGATCCGGCTGAGCAAGACCAGGCCATGGCGCTTGGGCTCGCGCCAGCCGATCTTCAGCAGGTTCTTGGCCACGGTCAGCTTGGCCTCGAGCGTGACCTGGGCCAGCCGCGTGGTGTAGTCGCGGGTGTAGCGGTAGGGCTGTGGTGCGAGCACGGGCTCGAAGCAGTAGCGCACGTAGGACTCGATGATCCCGCGCAGCGGCGCCGAGGTGTCGTCCGGGAACTCGAGCGCGTCGGCGAGCACCGCCCACAGCGAGTCGCCCTCGCGGCCGTCGAGGATCGCCTCGATGACCCGCCCAAACGCGGCGCGCGAGTCCTCGTCGAAGTACTGCACACACCCAAAGTCGAGGAACACCACGCGCGCGTCGCCAGGAAACAAAAAATTGCCTGGGTGCGGGTCGGCGTTGAACATGCCGTGGCGCAGCAGCGAGCGAAACACGAACCGAAACAGCACCTCGCCGATCGCCGTGCGCCGCGCGTCGTCGGCCGTGGCCACGACCTCGTCGAGGTGCTGCCCGGCCATCAGCTCGGTGACCAACACCCGCTCGGTGCACAGCGGCTCGTACACGGCGGGGATCAGCACGCGCTCGTCGTCGGCCCAGCGCGCGGCGAAGGTCGCCATGTTCGCAGCCTCGCGCCGGTAGTCGCACTCCTCGCCGATCCGCTCGAGAAAGTCCTGGACCATCACGCCGGTCTGCACATTGGGCACGATCGCCTGGATGGTCCGGGCGATCGAGCCGGCGTTGCGAAGATCGCTGGTCACCGCCTTGCCGATGTCCGGGTACTGGATCTTGACCGCGACCGCGCGACCATCGGGCAGTCGCGCTCGGTAGACCTGGCCGATCGAGGCCGCGGCGATCGGCTCGGTCTCGAAGCTCGCAAACGCCTCGGTGTACGGGCGCCCGAGCTCGGCCTCGAGCAGCGCGCGCATCGGATCCCACCCCAGCGGCTGGGCGTTGACCTGCAAGCGCGAGAGCAGCTCGGCGTAGATGCCCTGGTACTCCGGCGGCACGACCCCGTCCATGAACGAGAGGATCTGCCCCACCTTCATCGGCAGGCCCTTCATCTCACCCATCGTCTCGAACAGCTGCTCCGCCGTGCGCCGATGCAGGGCCTCGAGCGCGGCGTCCCTTCCACTCGAGATCCGCGTACCCAGGGCGCTGGCGGCCGCGCCCCCGACCCGCGCTGCGAGCCCGCCAAGTCGCGCCAACCGACCTGCGCGGCCAGTCCGAAACCCGCTCATGCGCCGATGGTGCCACACTCGCGCGCCGACGGCTGGGTCACCTGGGGCCGCGAGGCCGGACTCGGGTTGGGGCGCGGGTTGGGGCCCGGTTGGGGGTTGGCTGGGCGCGGGGACCGTCGTGTACGATCGACGCAGCCATGGTCGAGCTGAGGCCACAAAACCTGACGCTGACCGGCGCGCTGCCGCGGGATCGCCCGACCGACGCGCGAGCCCATCGCGTCTATGTTGCGACCACCAACCACTGCAATCGGGCGTGCCCATGGTGCAGCACCTGCTCATCGCCGCGCGGGAACAGCTTCATCTCGCTCCCGGACTACGCCGCCAGCTTCCCCAGCGAAGGTCCGTTCGAGGTCCAGCTCGAGGGCGGTGAGCCGACGATCCATCCGCAGTTCTCCGAGCTCGTGCGCCTGGCTCGGGCCGAGCCCCGGTGCGCGCGTGTGGTGATCGTCACCAACGGCGTGGTGCTGCCGCGCACGCGTGCACCGCTGCGCGCGTGGCTGCTCGAGCTCGGCGCGCCGCTGACGATCAAGCTGTCGATCAATCACCACCTGCTCGCCCAGGACGACCAGCTGCTCGCGCTCGCGGCCTTGCTGCACGACGAGCTGGCCTCGCTCGGAGCCGAGCGCGAGCTGGTGCTCAACGTGCGCCTGCGCCCCGACGCCCCCGGACAGGACGTGTGGGTGCGCGAGGCCGTCGCCCAAGCTGGCCTGCTCGAGCTCGCCAACGTGTTTCACCTGCAGGCCTACGGCTTCGCCAGCGAGCGAGCCGGCTGGGCGGCGCCGTTCGTGGTCGGGACCAACTTCACGCTGGTCAACCCCGACGGCCGCACCCACGGCCCCGATCTCGTCGGGCGGTCCGAGGCCATGCGGGTGCTGCCGTGAGCGAGGTCGTCGATCCACGCGGGTTCGTCTCGCAGTGGCGGCGACGCAAGAGCGCCGCGTTCGACCTCCGCGCCAACAGCACGGCCGGTGCCGCGGTCGACCTCGAGCTGTGGGGCCGCGCGGTCTCGGTGTATGGCAACGCCAACTTCTCGGTCTACAGCGCGCAGGTCTGCAACGCCCGCTGCCGGTTTTGCGTCGAGGAGCTGCGCCCCGCCTCACGCGGGCACGAGCTGGCGCGCCAGCGCACGGTCGAGTCCGACGACGCAGCCTACTTCGCCGCGCTCGAGGCCTCGCTCGAGGCCCTGCGCCCGCTCGCCCCGACGATCTCGATCACCGGGGGCGAGCCCAGCAAGGATCCCCGCCTGCCCCAGATCCTGGCGCTGTGCAGCCGCTACCCGTCCAAGCGGCGCTCGCTGACCACCAACGGGTCGGGCCTGCTCGACGTCCACGCAGGCGCGCCGCTGATCCAGCACATCGTGAACGCGGGGGTCGAGCACCTCAACATCAGCCGCGCGCACCCAGATCACGATCACAACGCCCGGCTCATGGTGTTTCGCGAGGGCTTGCAGCTCGAGCAGCTGCGCGAGGTCGTGGCTTTCGCCAGCGCCGGGGGCTGCCGCACGCGCTTGTCGTGTGTGTTGGTCGAGCGGGCGATCGACTCGCTCGCGGGCATCCGCGCGTACCTGGACTTCGCCGCCGAGCTCGGGGTCGACAACGTGATCTTTCGCCAGCTGATGCACGTCGATCGTGAGTCGGTCGCGCAGAACTTCGTCGTCGCGTTCAGCGATCGCATGCGGACCCAGCTCGAGCCGCTGCTCGATCAGATCAGCGACGCGCCCGACTTCGAATTTCAGCGGCAGATCGTTGGCTATTATTACTACGTGGAGGTCTGGCGGTATCGGGGCATCGACGTGGTGTTCGAAGAGGCCGACCTCGCCCAGCTCGAGCGCACCAAGCAGACCATGCCGGGGGTGATCCACGAGCTGATCTTTCACCCCAACGCCAAGCTCGCCTCGACCTGGCAGCCCTGGGACGGCGTGCTCGGCCCGCCAGCGCGGGTGCCTGCGTGAGCCTGGTCCGGGCGGCCCTGCCCTATCTCGGCGACAACCTGCTGCTGCTCGCTGATCTGTGCAGCGCGCTCGAGTCCGACATGCGCGGGCGGGTGCTGCTGCGGGCCAGCGAGTCGAACAAGCTCGAGCGGATCCTCGCCCACGGGACCGACCGCGGCGGGTACCCGGGCGATCGACGCTGGCGCCACGATCCCAGCGTCGCCCACGAAGACGTGATCTTCGCGACCACGCCAGCGCACAACCAGGCCGCCGAGGCCGACCCTGCCCGCTCGAGCTCGCTGAAGAAGTTCGCGGGCATCGACGAGCCGCTGCTGCTGATCTACGAGGCCGACGCGCTCGAGCAGCTGCGACCGACCGAATTTCGGTTTCGCCACGCATACGCCAAGCTCGCGGCCCTGCGCGCGGTGGTGCCGGTCACCAAGCTCGCGCTGCCCGACGGGTGGTTTCGTGCGGCCGAAGGCATGGCGTATCGAGATCTGGTCGAGCGCGCGCTGACGGGGCCAAGCCGCGGCCAGATCGTCGAGGTCGGCTGCTGGCTCGGACGCAGCACCTCGTACATCGCAGGGCTATGCCGCGCGCGCAAGGCCAGGCTCAGCTGCGTCGACACCTGGTCTGGATCCAGCGATCGCTTCGACCTCGGGTACCGCGAGCGCCTGGCCACCCGCGACATCGAGGCCGAGTTTCGCCAGCACCTCACCGCGCTCGGAGTCGACGCCGAATGCATCCGACGGCCCTCGGTCGCGGCCGCGGCCAGGTTCGAGCCGGGCGCGGTCGATCTCGTGTTCCTCGACGCATCCCACGACCGAGCGGCCGTGAGCGCGGACATTCACGCGTGGCTGCCCTGCCTGCGCAGCGGGGGGATCCTCGCCGGTCACGACTTCGCCGAGGATCACCCGGGCGTGGTCGCGGCCGTCGAGCAGGCCGCGGCCACGCTCGAATGTCCGATCCAGCGCGGCCCCGGCAGCTTGTGGTGGGTGCAGGCATGACCGAGGCCACGCCCTGCGTGTACATCGCGACGGGCGCGTTCGACTGCGGCAAGACCACGACCCTCGAGTGGCTGCAGACCCACCGCACGATCACCATCCACGCCGAGGCCCACCTGCGCGCGCTGGCTTCACTGGGGACGCGCAGCGCCGGTCACCCGCCCAACACCGCGTTCACGCCGATCGAAGATCCCGACCACCTGTGTCCGATGTGCTGCCCGTGGCGGTTTGCCGAGCTGACCCTCGACCACCAGCGAGACATCGAGCGCGCCGCCCAGACCGGTCACGTGCTCGAGCGCGGCTACCTCGATCCAATCGAGATGTTGCTGCGCAACACCAACGCAGCCGACGACGCGCCACGGCCCGCGTGGACGCCGATCACCCGCTACGCCAAGGTGTTCTTGTTCGAGGTCATGCCACAGCTGCAGCGGCCCCGCTGGGGCAAGAGCGCGGCCCAGCGCGCGGCAGAGGCGGTCGCGATCAATCGACGGCTCGAGCGGCTGTATCTGCACGCGGGCCATGACGTGACCCGGATCGCGCCCGCGAGCGTCGAGGTCCGCGCGAGCGTGTTGCTGGCGGTGATGCGCAACGAGATCGGCCCCGCGTCACGACAGGCGTGAGGCGGAGCCGAGGCTGATCGACCCCCGAGGAGCGAAGCGATCCTCGTGGGGTCACATGCCGGCTAGGGCAGCTGGCCGCCGGCGGTGGTGATGTCGTCGATCCACACGGTGTCGGAGTTCTCGTCGACGCTGCCGTCCTTGTCGTAGGTCCAGCGCAGCGTGTGCTGGCCGGCCGCGATCGGGTAGGTCTGCTCGGTCCACGGGATCACGCCTGACCACTCGTCTTGCAGGACATCGTCAATGAAGAACTGCAGGTAATCCCAGTCCTCCTCCGTGCTCACGCGGTGCCAGAAGGTGACGCTGCCGGCATTTTGGAAGTCCAGCGTGACCTCCATGTGGGACAGCTGGTTGTGATTGATGTTGCCGGACTCCGCGTTGAACATGCCCGCGTGCGGCATGGTCTGGCTGCCGAACCAGTTCGCGGTGCCGGTCAGGACCCACTCATTGCCGAGCTGGGCGCCACCTTCGAAGTCGTCGCCCCACCCGTCTTGGGTGCAGGCCGACGTGTCGAAGCCGTCGCAGCTCATGGCGCAGCCGAGCTCGCCACCATCGAAGCCCTGGGTCTCGCAGGTCTCGCCGTCCAGCTCGGCGCCGTCGCAGACTTCCATGCCCTCGATCATGTCGTTGCCGCAGCTGGTGCACATGCCGATGTCCCACGTGCAGTCGACGGTGCAGCCAAGCTCGCCACCGTCGTAGCCGACGTCGACGCAGCTCATGCCGCCGAGGTCAGCGCCGTCGCACTCCTCGGGGCCCTCGATCATGTCATTGCCGCACTCGGCCATGTAGCAGCCGCTCTCGTCGATGACGCAGTCGTCGCCGCAGGCCAGCTCGCCGCCGGTGTAGCCAAGCGACTCGCAGGTGTCCTCGCCGAAGTCAGCCATGTCGCAGGCTTCGCCGCCGGCCTTTATCCCGTCGCCACAGACCGCGTCGAAGCAGCCGGTGGTGTCGAAGCTGCAGTCGCCGCCACACACGAGATCGCCGCCGGCGTAACCCAGGTCGACGCAGGTCGCTCCATTGAGGTCGTCGCCCTCACAGTCTTCGCTCGCACCAATGACCGCGTCGCCACAGACGTCACCGTCGCCGTCGCCGTCGCCGCTTGGGTCGCCATCGCCGTCGCCGCTTGGATCGCCGTCACCGTCGCCAGGATCACCGTCGCCGTCACCAGTCGGGTCGCCGTCGCCGTCACCGCTTGGATCGCCGTCGCCGTCGCCGTCGCCGTCGCCGTCGCCCGTGGTGCTGGTGTCGTCATCGGTTCCGCCAGCGTCGGAGACATCGTCAGCGGGGCAGCCCGTGGAGAGGATCAGGGGCACGCAAAGCAGGCCAGTGAGAACATGAAGTTGTTTACGTTGCATGTGATCTATTCAGACGCGCACTGTACATGGGTCGCGTGGCTTAGACCAGAATTGCGAGCCAATGCAACTGATTCGTGTGGCGTTGGGCCTTTCGAGGTTTGGTCCGTCGCCAAGATGCAATGAATCCCACAAACTGGGCCGGACCGTGCATGCTCACGTCGCGTGAAGCACGCTAGCCGCAGTGGTTCCCATGCTCAGCGCCGCGTGGCTCGCTCACTGCGCGCGCTCGAAATTTCGGTGTAGCTTCGCCCCGATGCGGAGGATCTTGCGTTGAACGAGTCCCTGACCGACCCCGACATTCTGGGGCTCTCCGACGCGGACAAGCGAGCCGCGAGCGCGGCACTGCTCGCTCGGATCGAACGCGAGAGCGGGCGCACGCCCAATCTGAGCTCGCTCGACACCTGGATGCGAACGGCAGCCCACGCGTGTCGGGCCGAGCTCGCCGAGCGCATGAACCAGTGCCTGCGCGCCGATCGCCAGGCCAAGGCCAAGCGCGTTCACTACCTCTCGATGGAGTTCTTGATGGGTCGGGCGCTGAGCAACGCGCTGGCGGCCCTCGGGCTCGAGACAGCCTTTCGCGAGGCAGCGTGCGCCGCCGGCCGAGATCCCGGCGCGGTGCTCGAGCGCGAGCCGGACGCGGCGCTTGGAAACGGTGGCCTCGGTCGCCTCGCCGCCTGCTTCTTGGACTCGATGGCGACCCTCGGCCTGCCCGCATTTGGCTACGGGCTTCGCTACGAATACGGGATGTTCGCCCAGCGCATCCACGACGGCTGCCAGACCGAGGAGCCCGACGACTGGCTGCGCGACGGCAACCCGTGGGAGCTGCATCGCCCGGAGCTGCGCTACCGCGTGGGGTTTGGGGGCCGGGTCGTCAGCGACGGCCCCGGACGCCGCTGGGTCCCCAATGAGCAGCTCCACGCGACCGCCTACGACTTCATCGTCCCGGGCCACGGCACCCGTCGGGTCGCGGTCTTGCGGCAGTGGCAGGCAGCCCCCAGTGAGCCGATCGACTACGCCGCGTTCTCGCGCGGGGATCATGCCGCGGCCGGAGCCGCCAAGCAGGCGGCCGAGCGGATCAACTGGGTGCTGTACCCCGACGACTCCACGCCCGCGGGCCGGCAGCTGCGACTGCGCCAGGAGTATGTGCTGGTCAGCGCGTCGCTGCAGGATCTGATCGCCCGCCACCTCGCTGACCACGGCCGGCTCACGTCGCTCGGTGACAAGGCCGCGATCCACCTCAACGACACTCACCCCGCCCTGGCCGTGCCCGAGCTGCTGCGCCTGCTGATCGACGAGCACGGCATGAGCTGGGACGCCGCGCTGGCCCAGTGCCGACAGGCGCTCAGCTACACCAACCACACCTTGATGCCCGAGGCGCTCGAGACCTGGCCGCTGAGCATGCTCGAGGAGCTGCTGCCGCGTCACCTGGAGCTGATCTTTCAGCTCAACGCGTGGTTCCTCAACACCGTGCGTCGCAGCCATCCCAACGACGACGCCTTCGTGGCTCGCGTCTCGGTCATCGACGAACGCGGCGAGCGTCGGGTTCGGATGGCGCCGCTGTCGATCATCGCCTCGCACCGGGTCAACGGGGTCTCGCAGCTGCACTCGGAGCTCATGGTCGAGACCATCTTCGCCGACTTCGCGCAGATCCTCCCGCGCCGGTTCTGCAACGTGACCAACGGCGTGACCCCGCGGCGCTGGCTGGCCCAGGCCAACCCGTCGCTGGCCAGCCTGCTCGACCAGCGCCTGGGCACCTCCCCCAACTGGCGCACCCACCTCGAGCGCCTGTCCGAGCTGGCCCCGCTCGCCAACGACGAGCGGCTGCGGGCCGAGGTGCTCGCCGCCAAGCTCCACAACAAGCAGCGCCTGGCCGAGCTGGTCCGCCGCGAGCTCGGCCTGCCGATCGACCCCCACAGCCTGTTCGACGTCCACATCAAGCGAATCCACGAGTACAAGCGACAGCTGCTCAACGTGCTCCACGTGGTCGCGCGCTTCCAGGCGATCTGCGCCGCGCCCGAGGCCGACTGGGTCCCGCGCACGGTCGTGTTCGCGGGCAAGGCCGCCTCGGCGTACGTGATCGCCAAGACGATCATTCGGCTGATCCACGACGTCGCGCGGGTCGTCAACAGCGATCCTCGGGTCGACGGCCGCCTGCGCGTGGTGTTCTTGCCCAACTACGGCGTTTCGCTTGGCGAGGTGCTGTTCCCTGCCGCCGACCTCTCGCAGCAGATCTCCACCGCCGGCACCGAGGCGTCGGGCACGGGCAACATGAAGTTCGCGCTCAACGGCGCCCTGACGATCGGGACCTGGGACGGCGCCACGATCGAGATGGCCCAGGCCGTCGGCCGCGAGCACTTCTTCATCTTTGGGCTCGACGCCAATCAGGTCAGCGAGCTGCGAACCAACGGCTACGAGCCGCGAGCCCACTACGAGAACGAGCCCAAGCTCAAAGCCGTGCTCGACGCGATCGCAGAGGGCAGCTTCTCGCCCAACGAGACCGATCGCTACCGCGGCCTGGTCAACACCCTGCTCAACCGCGACGCGTACCTGCTGCTGGCTGACTTTGCGGACTACCTCGCGGCCCAGGAGCGGGTCGACACGTTGTTCCGGCAGCCCGACGAGTGGGCCCGGCACGCGATCCTCAACATCGCCGGAATGGGCGGATTCTCCTCGGATCGCACGATTCGCGAGTATGCGCGGACGATCTGGAACATGCCTGTGCACGGCTGAACCCGTGTCTCGCCTGCAGTCAGCCGCGAAGGGTTTCGCGCAGACGCGCGCTCGTGTATGAGGCCCCCATGCTGAACCGACTCTCCGCCTCCCTGCTGCTCGCCGTGCTCACCCTCGCCGCCTGTGGCCCGTCTGCCGAAGACGAGGTCAAGATGAAGGAGAAGATGGCCCTCGAGTCAGCCCGCGCCGAGCTCATGCTCACCGCCACCGACTGCGAGGCGCTCGAGGTCAGCCTCACGGAGTTCAAGTCGACCAACGCCGACAGGCTCACGGCGCTCGACACCTGGTGGGTCGCCCTCGGCGATGGCGCGAAGGACAAGCTGATCGAGGCCCACCAGACCGAGTGGGACGCCCAGACTGGCGCCATGATCAAAGCTTCGGCCTGCGCCGAAGCCATCAAAGCCGGATTCTGAGCCTGCCCGAGCTCGTGTAGGCGCCGTCCCCTGGATCCGGATCGACATCCGAGATCCAGGGGACCGCTGAGCTCGAGGCTACTGCCAGGTGATCGTGATTGTGCCGTCGCCGTTTTGGACGCCAGGTGAGGTCATTCCGTTGTTGACACCGCCGATGTACGACGAGCCGCCACCACCGTGGCCGTCCTGACCGCCGCTGCCACCGCCGAAGTAGCCGCCACCACCGGTGCCAGCGTGCAGCGTGGTGTTCGAGCCGCCACCGACACCGAGCGCACCGGGGCTGCCTGCGGGGTTGTTCCCACCAGCCGCGCCGCCTGCGTTCTGCGTGCCGCCCTGGCCGTCCGCTGCGGGACTGTCACCGCCCGAACCCGCGCTGCCAGTCAGGCCGCCACCGTCGCCGCCGCCGAGCCCACCGCAAGACCACTCCGCACCACCACCGCCGCCGCCGACGATGACCCGATCGGCGAGCTCCTGACCACCCAGGCGAACGTCAGACGCACCGCCACCGCCGCTGCAGGTCGTGGCTTGCAGGCACTGGTTGACCGGGCCCCCGCCGTTCCAGCCAGCCACCGCCGGGGCGCCAGCGCCACCGACGTAGACAAACAGGGTGTCGCCGGGATCGACGTCCAGATCGCCCTCGGCCATGCCACCGAGGCCGCCCAGGTCACCGTTTCCGCCGCAGTTGTTGAGGCTGTTGGTCGGGGTCCCACCTTCGGCACCAGCGACGACGATGTGGACCGAGACCACCCCGTTGGGCACCACGAACTGTTCGAACTCCCCGGTGAACTCGAACGTGACCTCGCCGGGGTTGAGGGTGCACGCGTTGGCGCAGGCGTCGTCATCGATCATGTTGCCGTCGTCGCAGTCCTCGACACCGGCCTCGACGAACCCATCGCCGCAGGTTGCGACGAGGCATCCGGCCACGCAGCTGTCGCTGTCGTCCATGTTGCCGTCGTCGCAGTCCTCGACGCCCGCTTGCAGGAACCCGTCGCCACAAGCGGCGGGCTGACACATCGAGGTACAGTCGTCGGTGTCGTCGACGTTGCCGTCATCGCAACCTTCGACCATGTCTTGAATGAAGCCGTCGCCGCACGCGGCCGCGACGCAGAGGCTGGTGCACGCATCGGTGTCGACGTCGTTGCCGTCGTCACAGTCCTCGCCATCGTCCACGACTCCGTCGCCGCAGGTCTCCATCTCGCAGGTCGAGGAGCAGCCGTCGCCGCTCTCGACGTTGCCGTCGTCGCAACCTTCGACGCCACTTTGCGTGAAGCCGTCGCCACATGTCGCGTTGAGGCAGCTGCTGGTGCACGCGTCGGTGTCGTCGGGGTTGCCGTCGTCACACTCTTCACCGTCGTCGACGACTCCGTCGCCACAGATCGGGTTGGGATCGCCATCTCCGTCGCCAGGATCGCCGTCGCCGTCTCCGTCGCCGTCTCCGTCGCCGTCGCCGTCGCCGGTGTCAGTCGTCTCGTCGCCGTCTCCGTCTCCGTCGCCGTCCCCGGTCGTGTCGCCGGTCGTGTCGCCGGCGTCGGTCGAGGGCACATCGTCCGCACACGCGAAGCTCGCAGTCATCGTCAAGATCGTGATTGAAGTCAGTATTTGCTTGCGCACACGGATGTCTACTCTCGATTCAACTCGCCCGCGAGCCATCGAGCCATGACAGAACGACGCGTCACACGTCGACCGACAGTGTATGAGACCGCGAAGTCAGATAGGCTCACGCGCCCCAGCATGCTCACGCAAGCCGAGATCACCGCGCTCGTCCGCGCCGAGCATGACGACCCGTTCGCGGTGCTTGGGCCACACCCATCGAGCGATGGGCTGTGGATCCGCGCGCTGCTGCCGGGCGCGCAGGCTGTCGAGCTGCTCGACACCGACGGCACGGTCATCTCGCAGCTGACTTCAATCCACCCCGACGGCCTGTTCGAGCTGCTGCTGACCACTCACCCGCCTGCGCAGACCTGGGCCTACCAGCTCCAGGCTCACTACCCGCACGGCCACACCGAGCGCATCCACGATCCCTACCGATTCGGCTCGACGCTCGGCGAGCTCGATCGTCACCTGCTCGGCGAGGGCTCGCACCTGCGCCCGTGGCAGGTGTTCGGCGCCCACGTGTGCGAGCAGCAGGGCGTGGCCGGAGTCCGCTTCGTGGTCTGGGCGCCCAACGCCGCTCGGGTCGCGGTGATCGGCGACTTCAACCAGTGGGAGCCCCGTCGCCACCCGATGCGCCTGCACCCCAGCGTCGGCGTGTGGGAGCTGTTCGTGCCCGGCGTGCGCGCGGGCGCCACGTACAAGTATGAGCTGCGCACCCGCGACGGCCGGGTGCTGCCGGGCAAGGCCGACCCCTACGCGTTCGGCTCGGAGCTGCGCCCGGCCAGCGCCAGCGTGGTCAGGCCCGAGCCGCGCGCGAAGCCGCTGCCAGACTCACGCCGACGCGCCAACGCCCGCACCGCGCCGGTCTCGATCTACGAGGTCCACCTCGGCTCGTGGCGGCGCGGCCCCGACAACAGCTTCCCCACCTGGGAGTCGCTCGCCGAGCAGCTGCCCGCGTACGTCGCCAAGCTCGGCTTCACCCACATCGAGCTGCTGCCGATCGCCGAGCACCCCTTCGATGGCTCGTGGGGCTATCAGGTCACCGGGATGTTCGCGCCGACCAGCCGGTTTGGCGATCCGGCCGGGCTCGCCAAGCTGATCGACGCCTGCCACGCGAGCGGACTCGGCGTGATCTTGGATTGGGTGCCCGCGCACTTTCCCAACGACGCCTACTCTCTGGTCCATTTCGACGGGACCGAGCTGTACGAGTACGCCGATCCGCGCGAGGGCTTCCACAAGGACTGGGACACGCTGATCTATAATTTTGGCCGGACCGAGGTCCGCAATTTTTTGGTCGGCAGCGCTCTATATTGGCTCGAGTGCTGGGGTCTCGACGGCCTGCGCGTCGACGCGGTCGCGTCGATGCTGTACCGCGATTACTCGCGCGAGCCGGGCGAGTGGGTGCCCAACATCCACGGCGGACGCGAGAACCTCGAGGCGATCTCGCTGGTGCGCCGCGTCAATGAGGTGATCGGCGCCGAGGCGCCCGGTCGGGTCACCGTCGCCGAAGAGTCCACCTCGTGGCCCGGGGTCTCGCGCCCAACCGACAGCGGCGGCCTGGGCTTCAACTACAAGTGGAACCTCGGCTGGATGCACGACACGCTCGGCTACTTCGCCAACGACCCGCTGTACCGCAAGCACCACCACGACAAGCTGACCTTCAGCATCATGTACGCGTTCGACGAGAGCTTCGTGCTGCCGCTGTCCCACGACGAGGTCGTGCACGGCAAGCGCTCGCTGATCGACAAGATGCCCGGTGATCGCTGGCAGATGTTCGCCAACCTGCGGGCGTTCTTCGGGTACATGTGGACCCACCCCGGCAAGAAGCTATTGTTCATGGGCGGCGAGTTCGCCCAGCGGCGCGAGTGGAACCACGATCGCGCGCTCGACTGGGAGCTGCTCGACGCCAGCACCGAAGGCAGCGCCGAGCACCGCGGCGTGCAGGCGCTGATCACTGATCTCAACCAGCTGTACCGGACCCGGGCGGCCCTCCACGAGCTCGACTGCGAGCCCGAGGGCTTCGAGTGGATCGTCGTCGACGACACCGTTCGCTCGGTCCTGGTGTTCGTGCGCAAGGCTGGCGCGGGCGAGTGCGTGATGGTGGCCTGCAACTTCACGCCCGTGCCGCGGCCCGACTACCGGATCGGCGTGGCCGTGCCCGGCAATTGGCGGGTCTCGCTCAGCACCGACGCCAGCCGCTATGCCGGCAGTGACTATCCGTGCACGGGCAAGCGACCCGGCGCCAAACCCAAGCCGATCACCAGCAAGCCGATCGCCGCGCACGGACACACGCAGTCGATCACGCTCAATCTGCCGCCGCTGGCCACGGTGATCCTCGAGCCCAACACATGACGAGCCGCTTCGATCCAGCGCGGGGCCTGCCCTACCCGCTCGGCGCGACGATCCGCGACGGAGGGGTCAACTTCGCGGTGATGTCCGAGCACGCCACGAAGATCGAGCTGTGTATGTTCGAACCCGACAATGGCGAGCGCCGCCTGACGCTGCCCGGCCGCGCCCACGGCGTTCACTTTGGGTTTCTGCCGGGTGCGGGCGCGGGCATGGTCTACGGTCTGCGCGCCCACGGCCCCGATGCGCCGCAAGACGGCCACCGCTTCAATCCCCACAAGCTATTGCTCGATCCCTACGCGCGCGAGATCGTCGGCCAATTCGAGTGGTCGGAGCTGCACTTTGGCTACCAGCGCGACGGCACGCTCGACCCCCGAGACAACGCCGCCCGCATGCTCGCGGCCCGCGTCGCCGCCCCGCTCGCGCCAGCCAGGCGCGCGTCTGCCCCGGTTCCCATTGCCGACACCATCCTCTACGAGCTCCACGTCAAGGGCTTCTCCAAGCTGAACCCGGCGATCCCGGAGCCGCTGCGGGGCACCTACGCTGGGCTCGCGCATCCGGCCAGCGTCGCGTACCTGCGCGAGCTCGGGGTCACCACGCTCTCGCTGCTGCCGGTTCACTATTGCGTGTCCGAGCAGCACCTGAGCCGGCTCGGGCTCGTCAACTATTGGGGCTACAACACGCTCGGTTGGTTCTGCCCGGATCCGCGTTGGTCGAGCACGCCAGCTGATCCCACAGCGACCCGCGCAGAGTTCCGCGCGATGGTTCAGACCCTGCATGAGGCCGGCCTCGAGGTCGTGCTCGATGTCGTGTTCAACCACAGCGCCGAGGCCGACGAGCGCGGCCCAACCCTGAGCCTGCGCGGCCTCGACAACTCGCTGTACTATCGCCGGCAGGACTTCAGCGGCTGCGGCAACAGCCTGGATCTCGGCCACCCACGCGTGACCCAGCTGGTGCTCGACTCGCTCCGCTACTGGGTCGAGCAGATGGGCGTCGACGGGTTTCGCTTCGATCTCGCGACCACGCTCGGGCGCGCGCGCACGGCCTATGATCCGCGCGCGCCCTTGCTCGTCGCGTTAGAGCAGGACCCGGTGCTGGCCGGCGCCAAGCTGATCGCCGAGCCGTGGGATCTGGGCCCCGACGGGTACCAGCTCGGCCGGTTCCCGGGTCGCTTCCTCGAGTGGAACGATCGCTACCGCGACGGCATGCGCCGGGCGTGGCTGCGTCGGGACGGGCACCGCGGCGAGCTCGCGCGGCGGCTCGCGGGCTCGAGCGATCGCTTTCATCACGGCCTGCGCACGCCCAGCGCCAGCGTCAATTTCATCACCGCCCACGACGGCTTCACGCTCGCGGATCTGGTCAGCTACGCCCGCAAGCACAATCTCGCCAACGGCGAGAACAACCGCGACGGCCACGATCACAACCTCAGCGACAACTGCGGCGTCGAGGGTCCCAGCAGCGATCCGGCGATCCTCGCCCAGCGTCGGCGCCTGGTCCGGGCGATGCTCACCTGCCTGTTCGTGTCGCAGGGCACCCCGATGCTGCTGGCCGGCGACGAGCTCGGGCGCAGCCAGGGCGGCAACAACAACGCCTACTGTCAGGACGGCCCGAGCACCTGGCTGGACTGGGCCAACGTTGACCTCGAGCTGCTCGCGTTCGTTCGCAAGCTGATCGCGCTGCGCCGCGAACACGCCATGCTGGGCTGCGATCGCTGGCTCACCGACCACCCGGGCCAGGCCGGAGTCGACGTCGACGCGATGGTCGAGTCAGGCGTGGCGGACTCGAGCGGACCGCCCGTGCAGTGGCGCCGCCCCGACGGCCCGCTCATGCAGGTCGCCGACTGGGACGCGACCGCTCACCATGCCTTGAGCGTGCGCCTGGGCCAGGGCACCGACGAACTCCTCTTGTTGTTCAATCCCTCGCTCGAGCCGGTCCTGTTCTCGCTGCCGCCCGGCCCGTGGGCGATCGCGCTGTGCAGCGACGAGCTCGGCGCTCACGCCAACCGTCGGCCCGGCACGCTGCGGGTTGGGGCCCAGTCCGTCATCGTGCTCGCCCACCCTCACCACGACATCAAACCATGACCAATCAACGCGCCTCTGGAGTCTTGCTGCACCCAACCTCGCTCCCCGGCCCCCACGGGATCGGCGACCTCGGTCCATCCGCGCGGCACTTCGTCGAGTGGTTGGTCAGCGCCGGGCAGCGGCTGTGGCAGGTGCTGCCGCTCAACCCGGTCGGGGCCGGCAACTCGCCCTACGCCAGCGTCTCGGTGTTCGCTGGGAGCCCGCTGCTGGTCGCGCTCGAGCCTCTGATCGAAGCGGGCTGGCTGGCGCCGCCGCACCACGACGAGCTCGCGCAGTTCAACCCGCACCGGGTCGACTTCGAGCGCGTGATCCCGTGGCGCATGGCCAAGCTGCGCGAGGCCGCGGCCGGCTTCTTCGCCCACGCCAGCCCCGAGCAGCGCGCCGCGTTCGCGGCCTATGCCGAGGCCGAGGCCAGCTGGCTCGACGACTACGCCCTGTTCATGACCCTCGACGGGCTTCACCAGCCCACGGATGGCACGTTCGTCGCGTGGACCGACTGGCCGCCCGCGCTGGCCCGGCGCGAGGCCGCGGCGCTGGCCGCCGCCCGCGAGCAACACCGCGATGAAGTGACGTTTTGGTGCTTCGTGCAGTATTGCTTCGACCAGCAGTGGCGCGAGCTCAAGCGCTACGCCAACGAGCGAGACGTGCAGATCATCGGTGATCTGCCGATCTTCGTCGCGGGTCACGGCGCCGATTGTTGGAGCCGACCGGATCTCTACCTGCTCGCAGAAGATCTCACCCCCCGGGTCGTCGCGGGCGTCCCCCCCGACTTCTTCTCGAAGACGGGTCAGCGCTGGGGCAACCCGCTGTACGACTGGGACGCGATGGCGCGCGATGGCTATGCCTGGTGGGTCGCCCGCGCGCGGCGGCAGCTCGCGCTCGCGGATCTGATCCGGGTCGACCATTTCCGTGGGTTCGCCAGCTACTGGGAGATCCCCGCGAGCAGCCCGCTCGCAACCGACGGCCACTGGGTCCCCGGGCCCGGCGCAGCCCTGTTCGAGGCCCTCGAGGCCGCGCTCGGCGAGCTGCCCGTGATCGCCGAAGACCTGGGCGTGATCACCAAGGACGTGGAGACCCTGCGCGACCAGCTTGGGCTGCCCGGCATGAAGGTGCTGCAATTCGCGTTCTTCGACGACGCCACCCACCCGTTCTTGCCCCACAACTATCCCGAGAATTGCGTGGTCTATACCGGGACTCACGACAATGACACGGTGCGGGGCTGGTATGAGGGCGCGCTGCCGCGGGATCAAGCGTTCGCGCGGGCGTACCTGGGGTGCGGCGGTCACGATCTACATTGGGCGATGATCCGCGCCGCGTCGGCGTCACCCGCCAGGCTCGCGATCTATCAATTCCAGGACGTCCTCGGCCTCGATGGTGCGCACCGCATGAACGTGCCGGGCCAGACCGAGTGCTGGACCTGGCGGTTTGGCTGGGAGACGATCGGGGGCGAGCCCGCGTGGCGGCTGCTGCAGCTCAGCGCCGCGCACGGCCGCGCCCCCCTCGAGCGCCTCAGCCATTCCTGACCCCGACCGCGCCTGAGTGGGTATACAATCCACCGGCCGGTCGCGGGACTCGGTTGCGACTTCCGGACCTCGCATCTGAAGCGGATACTTCGCTGTCGCTCCACATCGCCCCGACCGGCGCTTCTCCCTCCGTTCGACTCGAGCCTGACCATGACAGCCCGCGAGTCGATGTCTGCACGCTTACTCGAGCTCGAGCGCGAGGACCTCTTGTCGTTCATCAACGCTGCGCTCGCGTGCACGGGCCAGGACGAGTTCTATGGCGACGCGACCGGCCAGGCGCTGTCGATCGGCTTCTTTCACGAGTACGTGCTCGGCAACTACCGGCGGATGTACGCCCACTGCCTGGCCGCGGGCATCAACGACTTCAATCGCACCAAGATCATCTTCAACTTGCTGACGACGAGCGCGGGTGTGTCGGCGCCAGATCGCCACGAAGAGGGCCAACTGATCGCGGCCGCGCTGCCCGAGCTGCCGCCGCCGCGCGTGTATCGACTGTTCGAGGCGTTGGTTCACCGCCGCGTCAACAACCGGCGGACCCGCAAGATCGTCTCGGACTACCTGGCGGGCCGACGCGATCCGCAGCTGCACGCGCTCAAGTATCGGCGGCGCGTCGCCAAGATCGCTGCCCACTTTCACCTGCGACTCGACGCCGAGCAGTCGGCGGTGCTGTTCGACATCGGCCGGCTGCGCAGGTACGAGACCCCGCTGTTCGAGACCTTTCGCCGCGCGCACTACGAAAAGCGAGCGATCTACGAGCTGCCCTACACGGTCGCCGAGGGGCTCGCGGCGCGCCACCGGATCCCCCGCGAGACCTTTGTGCGTGGCATCGCGCCGCGAATGACCACCCGCGAGCGCCTGCGCCTGCAGTCCAGCGCGGCCGCGCTCGGGGTCGACGCGGTCGCCGAGACCGAGCTCTCGCGGCACAGTCTCACGCGCCTCGCGATCTACTTCTTGTCGCTCCCGATCCGCGAGCGCACGAATCGGTTCGAGCAGCTCGACGCGGCCATGACCGCAGCCGCGCGTCACATCCTGCGCCACGCAACCGCCAAGCTCGGCCGCGTGGCCCTGGTCGCCGACAACAGCTACTCCGCGACCGGGTCCGGTCAAAAGCGCAGGCGCCCGCTCGCGCTGGCCCTGGCGACCCACTACTTGCTCAGCGCGGCGGCGACCGAGCTGACCACCCACTGGACCTCGCCGATCACCTCGCTGGCCGAGCTGCGACCGCGGGGCCACACCGATCTGGCCACCCCGATCCTCGACGCGCTCGCGCAGCGCCCCGATCTGTTGATCGCGGTGTCCGACGGCTACGACAACGACCCACCAGGAGCCGCCGCCGAGGTCGTGCGGGTGTTTCGAGCGCGCCTGGACCCCGAGGGCGCCGTCACCATGATCCACCTCAGCCCCTCGTACGACGCCGGCTCCTACGCGGTCAAATCGATCCACCCGGCGATGCACAGCCTGGGGATCCGCGACGTCGAGGGCGTCCCGACGCTGCTGAGCTTCGTGCGCTTCGCGTCTGGCAGCGCCAAGCTGCATGAGCTGCAGGCCTACCTCGAGGCCTGCGCCCACGACTTGCTCACCCGCGAGGCTCGAGCCCGATGAGCGCGCCCACGTCATCGTCGCGAGCGACGATCACCCTGAACGGGCTGTCGCTCGGCGCCTCGCAGCTGTGGGGGTCCGTGCGCCTGGTCCCGCTGCTGCGCGACCAGCCCATCGAGGATCTGCGCCTGAGCCCGCAGTGCTGGGGTGGGCCCACCGCGGTCTCGCTGCCGGATCACACCACCTACTCGGCCTTCATTCCGCACGCCTTCGTCGCGTCGTGGTCGCACGACAACACCCCGGTGGCCTCGCTCGGCACCCAGCTCGCCCACGCCTCCACGAGCAAGACCAACAACCAGCACTTCCAGGTTCGGCTCGCCCACCGCATGGCCAAGCGTGAGCGCCAACGTGGGGTCGCCGTGCCGCGCCTGCGCTTCTTGCCGCTGCACACCGCGTTCGAGGCCTACCTCGCGCTGCACTTCGCCGGGCCCGACGTGCTGCGCCGCGAGTACTCGGCGCAGGTGCTGTCGAGCGGGCTCAGCCCGCGCGTGGAGATGGTCACCCCAGGCGCGTGGCTGCCAGGTCTCGAAGAGGCGCTGCGGGTGTTCGAGATCCGCGACGGTCAAGTCGGGGTGCTGCTGTTCGTGGCCGACGCGTTCGCGGGCGCGTTCGTGGTGCCGCACCCGGAAGACTACCGACGGCTGCATCGCACGCTGCTCACCGACTGCTACGGCGAGCTGGTCTACTGCTATGCGTGTCTGTACGACGGGGCCGCGGCGCTGGTGCGACCGTTTCGCGCCGAGAACATCGGCTCGATCGCGGATCTGCGAGTCGAGCTCGCCCGCGCCCGCGCCGACTGGACAGCCCAGTTGCACAACATGGCCGGCGGGTTGTTCGAGCAGGAGGTTCACATGCAGCACGTGTACCGACTCGGCAAGCACTATCGGCTGCACCGGTTCTTGCCCGAGTTTCGGCTCAAGACGGAGAACCATATCGGCGAGCTGATCAGCGGCCGCGACGGGGAGACCGCGTACTTGAAGACCTTCCGCCTGTCCGAGGCGCAGGTTCGCCGCGGCTACCTGCTGAGCGTGCTCGCCCGCCACGACTGGGACCTCGACGCCGCGGCCAAAGCCATGAACACCGACAAGCTAGAGCTGTGCAAGCGACTCGAGCGCGCGGGGTTTGGCGAGCTGCTGCGCGCCCACCTGCGCCGCGCTGTCAGCTGACAACCCTCCGAGCGAGCCAACCCCGAGGACAGGCGCTGGTCGCTGTCCGGCTTTCCACCTACCATGCTGAGCCCAATGGACGATCCCACCCAGGCTGCCGCCGAGGGCGACGCGATCACCGAACAAGCCTCGGCGGACGCGACCCTCGAAGAGCTCCTCGAGCGACCTGTCGCGCGGCGTGAGCCCCCGGCAGCGCAGCGTTCCACGTGCTTGGTCGGCGAGTGCGTCGACGACCGCCACCCCAGCTTGCAAGGCCGGATCCGCGTGCGGCTCAGCGATCCAGACCCGCGCGAGCGCTGGGTCCCGCGGCTGCAGGGCCTGGCGGTCCGCGTGGGCGATCGGGTCTTGATGATCCGCCCCGACAACAGCGCGGCGTGGGGCGAAGAGACGGGCGACGAGTGGATCGTCACCGGCGTCGTCGACGGCTTCGCCAAGCGGCCCAGGGTCGAGAAGCAAGCGGCCGCCAACATCGAGCTACAGCCCGACGAGGCCGTCCGCGTGGTCTCGCGCGAGGGTCAGGCGTTGCTCGAGCTGTCGCACGACCAAGATGGTCCCGTCGTGCGCCTGCTCGAGCCCGATGTCCGGGTCGAGCTCGCGGGCAAGCTGGCGATCAAGGCCAATCAGATCGAGCTCGAGGCCGAGCAGGGCGAGGTCTCGATCAAGGCTAGCGCCGACGTGGTCGTTCGCGGCGAGGTCGTACGTTTGAATTGAGTGTGAGTGAACGCGCGACCATTGCCCCCAATCAATCGACGTTGTCATCCTTGACTTCGCCAATGTGCTCGACTACATAGTCCCAGCACTCGCCGTTGTTGCGGCCTGAGCATCAACCCCGACCCAAGAAAGGAGCCAAGCGAATGAACGTGACGTATCGAGCTTATTTGCCGCTCCGTGGGTTGTGCGGGCTGATCTCGGGCTAGAACCGCCGAGAGCGAACCTGGCAGACCTCGCGGAGCGACACCCTCGTTCCCGGTCGATAATTGCGTGGTCAGACAGCGTGGTGACACCCGCCTGACCGCCCAACTCATCGACCGGCCCGCTGGCGGGAACAGCCAAGGTGGCGAAGCGGACTGTAAATCCGCAGCGCGTCGCGCACGGTGGGTTCGATTCCCACCCCGCCAACTACTGCAATTGATTGCGGACACAACAGCTCCGCCAACCATTCACAATATGAGCAGAAAGTAGACGCAACAGTCCAATGTCCATCAAGCAGCACCTCAACGTCGGCACGATCGGCCACGTCGATCACGGAAAGACCACCCTCACCGCGGCGATCACCAAGGTCGCCGCGCAGAAGTTCGGCGGGACCGCCAAGGCCTTCGATCAGATCGACAACGCCAAGGAGGAGAAAGAGCGCGGCATCACGATCATGGCCTCGCACGTCGAGTACGAGTCCGACAGCCGCCACTATGCGCACATCGACTGCCCCGGTCACGCCGACTACATCAAGAACATGATCACGGGCGCGTCGCAGATGGACGGGGCGATCCTGCTCGTCGACGGCAGCCAGGGACCTCAGCACCAGACGCGTGAGCACATCTTGCTCGCCCGCCAGGTCGGGGTGGCGCAGATGGTCGTGTTCGTCAACAAGGTGGACATCGCCGACCCCGAGATGCTCGAGCTCGTCGAGCTCGAGGTCACGGAGATGCTCGAATCCCAGGGATTCGAGGGCTCGCCCTTCATTCGGGGCTCCGCCCTGTTGGCGCTCCAGGGTGACGACACGCAGTGTGTCGTCGCGCTGCTCGACGCGATGGATCAACACCTCACGGTCCCCGTTCGGGATCTGCAGGCGCCGTTCCTGATGCCGATCGAGGGCGTGTGCACCATCGCTGGCCGCGGGACCGTCGTGACGGGTCGCGTCGAGCGTGGCACGGCCAAGCTGGGTGATAAGGTCCAGATCGTCGGCCGCAGCGACAGCAAGCCGATCGAGGCCGTGATCACCGGCATCCAGGCGTTTCACAAGGACATCCCGTCCGCAGACGCCGGGCTCAACGTGGGCCTGCTCCTGCGCGGCGTCGAGCGCGACGCCGTGGAGCGAGGACAGGTTGCGATCGCGCCCAACTCGATCCAGCCACACAAGCTCGGGAAGGCGGAGATCTTCACGCTCACCGAGAAGGAGGGCGGTCGTCACACTGGCTTCGGCACCGGATACAGCCCGCAGTTCTTCTTTGGTGCGGGCGACGTGACCGCGATCGTCGATGTCGGCGCGGTGGGATCGGTCAACCCGGGCGACCGGGCCGAGATCAGCTTCTCGCTCAAAAAGCCGGTCGCCTGTGAGGCCGGAATGCGGTTTGCGATCCGCGAGGGTGGCAAGACCGTGGGTGCAGGGGTCGTGTTGGAGGTGACCCCTTGACGTCGAAGGCCCCGGGGAGACAACCCCGGGGCCTTCGGTTTTTCTGGAGTCACGGCTCGATCTAGCGGGTGCGCCGTCGCCTCCGACTCGCACCCAGCACTGCGAGGATCGGCCCGGGGCTGCGCCCGCGCATCGCAGCTGGTATAGTCGCCGCCCGTCATGGCTCGAGCCCACGACATGCTCAGCGCCCTGCGGATCGCACTCGTGTGGATCCTGGTGCTGATCGTGGTGCCGCTCGGCGGCTCGCCGTTCGAGCAACCCGCGGAGGGCTGTGAGTCGTCGTGTCCATGCGACGAGGCCGAGCATGTCGCCGACGCCGAGGCTGGCGAGACCCACGCCGACGAAGAGCTCCCGTGCGAAGACGACTGCGCCGAAGACTGCTCCGGGTGCTGCGACGCACGCGTGGCGGTTGCGCTGGTCAGCCTCACGGGGCTCCCAAGCATGTATCTGGGCGCCGCCGCGAGCTGCGAGCTGCCGCCACTCGACGCGCCCGGCTGTCGCGTCGCAATCGGCGTGTTTCGGCCGCCCCGCTCCCTGACCTGAGTCCGTCCGTATTCGGTCTTAGTGAGTCGGCGAGCTCGCGCTGCGGCGCGGCCTCGCGTTCCCGGGGAGAATTAAAATGGTTCGAACGAGGCTCATGGGCCTGGCTGTCTGCGTGTTGCTGTGGGCATCGCCCGCTCACGCAGGCGAGCCGGCACCACCCATCATGGAGATCACCTACGAGCAGGCGCTGACGCTCGCTCGTGGGCAGGCGCCCTCGCTGGCAGTTGCGCGCGCGCGAGTCGGCGAGGCCGAGGGCCAGGTCGACGCCGCGGAGGTCTGGCGGCTCAACCCGCAGATCATGGCGAGCGCGGGCCCGCGGTTCGGCGCAAACCAGACCAACGTCGACGTGTCCGTGCGGGCGACGCAGTGGCTCGAGGTCGGCGGCCAGCGCGGGCATCGGATCGACGCGGCGCGGGCCGGGGTCGACGCCAGCCAGGCGCGCAGCGAGGACACGCGGCGGCTGCTCCTGCGGGACGTGAGCCTCGCGTTCGTCGCCGCCCTGTACTGGCAACGACGGGTCGAGATCGCCGAGGAGAACCTCGAGCTGGCGAGCGCGGTCGAGGCCGTCGCGCGACGCAGGCACGAGCTCGGCGACGTCGGCGGACTCGAGGAGTCGAGCGCGGCGCTGGCGGTCGCTGACGCCCGGGTCGACGTCGAGCGTGCTCATGCGGCGGTTGATCGAGCCGAGGGTCAGCTCGCGGCGCTGCTCGGCGTCGAGGCCGAGACCGAGCTGGTCACCGTCGGCGACCTGCGCGAGCTGGCGATCCCCGGTGGTCCGATCGACGCCAATATCGACATCGACATCGACGAGCGCCCGGACCTGCGCGCGCTCGAGGCCGATGCCCGCGAGGCTCGGGCTGCGGGCGCGCTCGGTCGCTCCAACCGCGCGCCGAACATCGCCGTTGGTGTGGGCTACGTGCTCGAGGAGTCCGAGCACGTCATGCTCGGGACCGTCGGCATCACGCTTCCGGTGTTCGATCGTGGCCAGGGCAGCGTCGCCGTGGCCGAGGCCCGCGGCGCGCGGGCCCGCGTGGAGCTCGAAACGACGCGCTACGCGGCCTCGATCGCAGCCAAGACCGCAGACGCGGTCGTGCGACGCACCACCGACGTCGCGCTGCAGTTCGAGCGAGACGGCCTCGCGCAGCTCGAGCGAACCGAGCAGCTCGTGACCGTGAGCTATGAAAAGGGCGCGGTCGCGTATGACGAAGTGCTCGTCGTTCGGCTCGGGCTCGTCGCCGCCAAGCTCAACTACGCGGGCTTGCTGCTCGAAGCAGCGACCGGCCGCGTCGAGCTGAGCGCAGCCACGGGGGCGTTCCAATGAGCCGTCGAAACCACGGGTCAACGCTCCGCGCGACGCTGGCTGGCCTGGCGCTGGTCCTGCTCTCGCTGCTCGGCTGTGACGCCGAGCGGCCCGCCGCCGAAGCTGAACCCTCGCCACGCGAGGCCAAGACCGCGCGAGCGCCAGCCGAGCCCCCCGCCGTCGACGACTGGTGCGCCGGGCACGGGCTTCCCGAGTCCAAGTGCACGAAATGCAACCCCGAGCTCACCGCCCAGTTCAAGGCCGCGGGCGACTGGTGTGACGAGCACGGCTTCCCCGAGTCCGCGTGTCCGACCTGCAGCCCCCAGACGGAGCCCACCGTCGCCGTCGACTGGTGCGCCGGACATGGACTCCCCGAGTCCAAGTGCACGAAATGCAACCCCGAGCTCATCGCCGACTTCAAGGCCGCGGGCGACTGGTGTGACGAGCACGGCTTCCCCGAGTCCGCGTGTCCGACCTGCAGCCCCCAGGCGGAGCCAGCCGTCACCGGCGACTGGTGCCTCGAGCACGCCCTCCCCGAGTCGACGTGCACCAAGTGCAACCCCGAGCTCATCGCCCAGTTCAAGGCCGCGGGCGACTGGTGTGACGAGCACGGCTTCCCCGAGTCCGTGTGTCCGTCGTGCAACCCCGCGACGCCGCCGCCTAACGCCGAGCAGGCCGCGCTCGAGGCTCGGATCGTCCGACTGCGTGCGCCGGAGCTCGAGGCCGCCGCAGGGCTCCGCACCACGGCGGCGCGCCGGATGGCCGCGGCCACGTTCGTGAGTTGCACGGCCCACCTCGAGTTCCACGCCGATCGCCTCGCAGACATTCGCGCGATCGTCCCGGGCCTCGTCCGTGGCCTTCGCACGGAGGTCGGCGATCGGGTCGAGCCGGGCGACCCGCTGTTCGAGCTCGAGAGCACGGACATCGGCGCGATCCAAGCCGCGCTGCAGACCGCCCGCGAGCGGGTCCGAGCGGCGCAGGCCAACCTGGATCGGCAGCTCGACCTCCGCCAATCCGACATCGCCTCGGCCCGCCAGGTCGAGCTCGCGCAGCAGGAGCTCGCAACCGCGAAGGCGGAAGGTCGCGCGGCTCGGGCTGCGCTCGACATGGCCGGGGCCGGGGGCTCGAGCCGGGTGGGTCGCTACACGATCGTCGCCCCGATCGCCGGAACCGTGCTGCGCCGACCGGCAGTGCTCGGGATGATCGCTGGCGACGACGCCTCGCTCGCGACGATCGGCGACACCTCGGTGATGTGGGCGCTGTGCGAGGTGCCCGAGACCTTCGCCGATCGGATCGCGCTTGGTCAGACCCTGCGTGTCTCGGCCGACTCGAACCCGGAGCTGAGCTTCGAGGGGCCGATCACCTGGATCGCCGCCGAGGTCGACCCGCGGACCCGCACCGTCACGGCCCGCGCGGAGATCCCAAACCCCGACGGCAACCTGCGCGCCAACCAGTTCATGCGCGGACAGATCACCACGAGCCCGAGTCAGGCCGTCGTCGCGGTCCCGCGCGCGGCGGTTCAGCGCGTCGGCGCCCGCGAGCTGGTGTTCGTCCGCACCGACGTCGGCGTCTACGAGCCGCGCGTGGTTCGTCGGCTCAGCGGCGGCGACCTGGTCCAGATCGAAGGTCGGGTAGCGGTCGGCGACGAGATCGTGACCACGGGCGCCGTGCTGCTGCGGACCGAGATCATGCCCGGCAGCATCGGCGCCGGGTGCTGTGAGGTCGAAGCACCAGGGGGTGAGTGATGTTGACCCGACTCATCGACCTGTGCCTCCGGCACCGACCGGTCGTGCTGCTCGCAACCGCGATCCTGATCGCCTGGGGCCTCGCCAGCTTTCGCCGGCTGCCCTTCGACGCGTTCCCCGACACCACCCCCGTCCAGGTCCAGATCAACACGAGCGCGCCTGCGCTGGCGCCCCTCGAGGTCGAGCGCCAGCTCAGCTTCCCCGTCGAGCAAGCGATCTCGGGTCTGCCGGGCCTGGTCGAGGTCCGCTCGATCTCGAAGTTCGGGTTCTCGCAGGTCACCGCGATCTTCGACGACGACACCGACATCTACCTCGCCCGCCAGGTGGTCAACGAGCGGCTCGCGCTCGCGGACCTACCTGAGGGGATCGAGGGCCCGGCTCTGGGCCCGGTAGCGACCGGCCTCGGCGAAGTGTTTCAGTACATCGTCCGCGCCGACGACATGTCGCCGGCCGAGCTCCGCACGCTGCACCACTGGGTGATTCGCCCGCAGATGCTCCAGACCCCCGGCGTCGCCGAGATCAACACCTGGGGCGGCCACCAAAAGCAGTATCACGTCGTCGTCGATCCCTACCGGCTCGTGAAGCACGAGCTCACGCTCGAGGACGTCGCCCGAGTCGTGCGCCAGGACAACCGCAACGTCGGCGGTGGCGTGCTCGACGTCGGCGGCGAGGCCCAGCTGATCCAGGGCCTGGGCCTGGTCACCGGTATCGAGGATCTCGAGGCCATGGTCGTCGCCGAGGTCGACGGCACGCTCGTCCACCTCGACGACATCGCCGACGTTCGTGAGGACCACGAGCTCCGGCGCGGCGCGGTCACGGCCGAGGGGCGCGGCGAAGCGGTGCTCGGGCTCGGGTTCATGCTCATGGGCGAGAACAGCCGCGAGGTCACCCGCGCGCTCGAGGCTCGGCTCGAGCAGGTTCGCCCGAGCCTGCCCGAGGGCGTCGAGCTCACCCCCGTCTACAGCCGCTCCGCGCTGGTCGACGAGGTCTTGCACACGGTCCGCAACAACCTGCTCGAGGGCGCGCTGCTGGTCGTCGCCGTGCTGTTCGTGTTGCTCGGCAACCTCCGCGCCGGGTTGATCGTCGCCCTCGCGATTCCGCTGTCGATGCTGTTCGCGTTCAACGCGATGCTGTGGGTCGGGATCGCCGGAAGCTTGATGAGCCTCGGCGCGATCGACTTTGGTCTCGTCGTCGACAGCTCGGTGATCGTCGTCGAGAACGCGGCGCGGCGGCTCGACGAAGACATGTCCGGGCGCAGCGTGCGAGAGATCGTCCGCGACGCCGCGGTCGAGGTCCGCAGGCCGACGCTGTTCGGCGAGCTCATCATTGCGATCGTCTACCTGCCGGTCCTGACGCTCGAGGGCGTCGAGGGCAAGCTGTTTCGGCCGATGGCGCTGACGGTGATCTTCGCGCTCGCCGGCTCGATGCTGATCTCGCTGACCTTGATGCCGGTCCTGGCCAGCTACGCGCTCGAGTCGGGCCGCCGCAAGACCGCGAAGCGACGGGTGGTCGCGGCGCTCGAGGCTGGCTACCGCTGGGTGCTCGAGCGCGCCCTGGATCAGCGCAAGCTGGTGCTCGCGCTCGCAACCGCGGCTGTGCTTGGCGGTGGATTCGTGGCCACCGGGCTGGGATCCGAATTCGTGCCGCGGCTCAACGAGCAGGCCGTCGTCATCAACACCGTGCGCGTCGCTGGCATCTCGCTCGACGAGTCGGTCCGCTACGGGACCCAGATCGAGCGCCGCTTGCTCGAGCGCTTTCCCGACGAGATCGAGCACGTCTGGACGCGGACGGGGACCGCCGAGGTCGCCACCGATCCCATGGGGCTCGAGGTCTCGGACGTGTTCATCACCCTCACGCCGCGCGAGCAGTGGACGCGGGGCGCGACTCAGGCCGAGCTCACGGCCGCTATCGCGACCGAGCTCGAGGGCATGCCCGGCATGCGCAGCGTGTTCACCCAGCCGATCGAGATGCGGGTCAACGAGATGATCGCGGGGATCCGAGCCGACGTCGGCATCAAGCTGTTCGGCGACGACTTCGCGGTCTTGCAGGACGAGGCTGACGTCATTCGTCGGGCGATCGAGACGATCCCGGGCGCGGCCGACGTGACGGTCGAGCAGCTGACCGGGCAGGCGATGCTGACGATCGAGGTCGACCGCGACGCCGCCGGACGCCATGGGATCGCGGTTGCTGAGGTCCTCGATGTCGTCGAGTCGCTCGGCACCCGCAAGCTCGGCGAGGTCGTCGAGGGCCAGCGGCGGTTTGACCTCGTGCTGCGTCTCGACGACGAGGTTCGACGGTCGGCCGAGCGAATCGGCGAGCTCCTGGTTCACACCCGTGAGGGCGGACGCGTGCCCTTGTCCGCGCTCGCGCGGATCGAAGTCGTCGAGGGTCCGTCGACGATCCAGCGTGAGTGGGCGAAGCGTCGGGTGAACGTGCAAGCGAACGTTCGTGGCCGGGATCTCGGCTCGTTCGTCGCTGATGTCCGTCGTGTGCTCGACGAGCAGATCGAGCTTCCGCCCGGCTACTACACCAAGCTCGGCGGCCAGTTCGAGCAGCTCGAGCGCGCCCAGCGACGGCTCATGATCGTCGTGCCGCTCGCGCTCGCGCTCGTGTTTGGGCTGCTGTATCTGACCTACGGGCGGGTGAGCGACGCCATTCGTGTGTTCACCGGGGTGCCATTCGGCGCTGTCGGGGGGGTGCTCGCGCTGTCGCTGCGAGACATGCCGTTCTCGGTCTCGGCTGGGGTCGGCTTCATCGCGCTGTCGGGCGTCGCCGTGCTCGGCGACATCGTGTTGGTGTCGCGGGCCAAGCAGCTGCTCGCTAGCGGTCTGGCGCAGCGCGAGGCGATCGTCGCCGCAGCGCAGAGTCGGTTGCGGCCGGTCCTGCTGACGTCGCTGGTTGCCGCGCTCGGGTTCGTGCCGATGGCGTTCAACCTCGGCGTTGGTGCGGAGGTTCAGCGACCGCTCGCCACCGTGGTGGTGGGCGGGATGATCAGCTCTACGCTCGCGACCTTGCTCGTGCTTCCGGTGCTGTACATGAGCTTCGCCAGGCGCCGCCGGGCGAAGACGGAAGGCTAGGCGAGCCGGGGCCGCGCGGCATTCGCCTGGCACTGGTCATTTGTCAACCTGTGCAAATATAGAGGTACAGGACCTTCGGGCAGGGACCACCCCGGGCAGGTTTTTAGCACTCCGACGGTCCGCACTCGCCGACTCGCGGCGCCGCGTTGCCGGCCCCCATCGCGCACCACTCCGGAAACGGCGAAGGCAGCTCCGCAAAGTCCTGATACGGCGAGTACCCGTCCTCGAGCCAGTACGGGTGAGCCAACATGAACTCCCACACCATCCCGAACACCGGCAGATCCGGCTGGTCCACAGGCGGCTCCAGCGGCGGCGTCGCGTGGGCGCAATTATGAATGCACTCCATCACCGGATGCCCGGCGCTCTCGAGCTCTTGCTCGAGATCCTGCGACCCGATCTGAAAGTCGATCGCAATGCAAAAGTCAGTGGGCCCGCCCCACAGCACCATCGCTGGCATGATGTTGCCGCCCGTCTGCCAGTTCTTGACCAGCCCACCGACGCCGCCCGACAGCGAGAGCATGCTCGCCAACCGATCCCCGTGCCGGCTCGCCAGCATGCTGGTGAACAGCGCCCCCGCGCTGACGCCCATGGACGACACACACTCCTTGTCCACGTTGTACTGCTCGGCCGTACACGCGAGCAGATCGTCGAACATCTGAAAGTCCTGATCCATCAAGAAGTCGAGGTCGGTCACCGCGAACGGCCACTTGAACGGCACGAATTCATCAATGTCGCGCCCGTTGGGGATCACGGCCAAGAACCGGTAATGATCGACGGCGTCTTGAACGTCGGCCTTGTCATAGACCGCGTTGGCGCTGCCACCCAGCCAGTGCCACAAGAAGATGACCGGGAGCTGCTCATCCTCTTCCACATCCGTGGGCGCGACGAAGATGAAGCTGCGATCACCACCACCGGTCGCGATGACGTTCTGCATGCCCGACTCCAGCACGGGACAGGTGCCGCTGTAGGTCGGCAGCGGCGGCGCGAGCTCGGCCCCATCGGGTGGCGTGGTGCCGCACAGCGGGACCATCGGCGGGGGATCGCCGTCGCCATCCCCATCCCCATCGCCATCCCCATCGCCATCCCCGTCACCTGGATCGCCATCGCCGTCGCCGTCACCTGGATCGCCGTCGCCGTCGCCCGAATCCCCGTCGCCGTCGCCATCTCCAGCGTCGCCGTCCCCGTCCCCGCTGGTTTCGGTGGTGCTCGTGTCGCTGGTGCTGCCCTCGCTGAACTCGCCATCGTCGGCGCAACCAGAAGCAACCAGGCACGCGCCCAGACTGAGAGAGCGCCACAACTCGAGTCGAAGACGGTCCATGACTGGACCGGATGATATCAACTCACGTCGCGAAAGTGCACGGCCACGCACCACGAGTCGCCCAGCCCAGCCGCTCATGCGCAGGCACCACGTTGACGGGGCCGCCTGGTCCCGTGAGAGTACCGCCCATGCCGATCCGCGCGGTTCATCGAGGGGCGCTCGGACGGCGCTACATGGGTCGACGTCGCGGCTCCCTGTTTGCGCTGCTCCCGGCTCCCGTGGACGCGGACGCGTGCCTGGCCGAGGCCGGCTTCGCCGACTTCGCTGACTCCGAGGACGCATGGGACGACGAGCTCGAGGCCCTGATCTCGACGACCGTGACGACCATGACTGTCCGGTTTGGCGACCCCGACGTCACCGTTCACGAGCCACCGACCCACCCGCCGTGGCTGCAGCGCCTCGACAGCTTCCTGGGAGGTCTGCTGCTGTGGCGATCTCGACCCAAGCCGACTGCGCGCACACCGACGCTGGCGCTCCAAACTGCGGCCCAAGACGATCAGCCACCGGCGTTCGCCCATGTTGGGTTTGGCGCGGCCGCGCATCGTCACGGCGAGCCGCATCGGGCGGGCGTGTTCACCTCCGACGGCCACCCAATCATCTGGGTTTGGCTCGAGGACTCGGTCGCCGATGCGTGGCCAGACATCGCGCGAGAGATCGCGGGCCCGCTGCCGTGCAGCGAGATCGACCTGGCGTGGGAGCGACTGTTGCCGAGCTTTCCGCTGCTCTCGCGCGAGCCTTCGCGCGTGGCGGTGCATCGAGGCGACGCCGCGACCTGGACCGACGGCGACCGGGTGCTGGGCTTCCAGGCTGGGCTCGGCGTCACGCCACCGCAGGTCTACCTGCCGCCCGAGTCGCAGTGGCGCACCCACGCGCCAAGCTGGGCGGCGACGCTGCGACCGGCGATCGTGCGCGACCTGCAGACCTTCGGGCTTCGGGTCGTCGAGCTTCGGGATGCCACCGCGTTCGAGCGGGATCGATGACATCCCGCAGGCGATCAACCGCTCGGTGAGCCGACGTTGCTCAGCGCATAGCCGGTCATGTCCGAGTAGGTGTACGCACCAACCAGACCGTTGTAGGTCCAGAATTGCCCGGTCACGGGATCGATCTTGCTGACGTTGCTGCCGTACGCGACGGTCCAGACGTAGCCCTCGAAGTCGATGCTGACGCCGTACGAGCCGGCGGCGTTCCACTGCTTCTCGACCTGCAAGGTGTCGCGGTTGACCCCGATCACGCCCTGCCCGTCCGACATCCACAGCAGGCCGTCTTCAGCGGCGTCGGCCATGCAACCGGTGTAGCCGCCGACCGCAGCCGTCTGCCAGGTCTCGGTCGCGGGATCGAAGCGACCAACGTGATCGCTGCACAGCCACACGTAGCCCTCGGAGTCGACGGTCATGCCGTACCACGAGCCGTTTTGCGGGGACTGCCAGATGTCGTAGGTCATGTCGCTGCGGTTGACCCGAACGAGCTTGCCCCAGCCCAGCTGCGAGCCCCAGAAGTCGCCGTTGCCGTCGACCGCGGCCCCGTAGATGCCAAAGTACTCCGGCGCGATCCCCTGCAGCGTGATCATCTCTTTGGTCGACCCATCGTCACCATCGAGCACGTACACGTCGATTGTCCCGCCGTTGGTCGCGGCGGTCCACAGCTCCTCGTTCTCCCACTGACAGCTGCCCTCGTTGAACTCGCCGGGGCCCCACGCAACCGGCCGCTGCGACTGATACTGCATGGGCTTGTACCAGGCAATGCACTCCTCCGTGCCCCAGGGCAGGAACTGGTTGCTGTTGGAGGTCTGGATGCCCGGCACCCCGTTCGACTCCTCGCAAAATTGCTCGTCGGCGTAGATCTTGGTCACGCCACCATCGCGGTTGGCGACCGCGACGTGACCCGAGAGGCTGACCGAGGTCCGCGAGGGCGAGCCGTTGCTGTCGGGCCGGACAATATAGCGACCGATCTCCGTGACGGTCTTTGTGTCGATCTTGCTGATCGTCCCTTGCTGGCTGTTCGCCGCCCACAAGAACGAGAACTCTGGGTCTTCGTTGCCACCGCTGCCGCAGTTGAACGCTGCGTCCGGCACGGTCAGCGTGTCAAATTTTTGATTGCTGCCACCTTCCGCGTCCCCTTCGCCGGGGTCGCCATCGCCATCGCCGGGATCTCCGTCACCGTCGCCGGGATCTCCATCACCAGGATCGTCGTCGCCGTTGGTCTCGGCGCCTTCCGCACTGTTGCTGTTGCTGTTGCTATTGCTATCGCTATTGCCCGTCTCGTCACCGACGCCAGATTTCGATTCGGCCCCGGTGTTACCACCGCATCCACCTAGCGCAACGCCCAGGCCCATGACACATACGATCGCGGCTGTCTTCATGTTGGTAATCCGGCAGGCATTTTATGCCGACACTGCTGACGCGGTAGCCCCCTCCAGCGCGGCTGCGACGTGCGGTCACACTCACTGCGACCATGAAACACGCTCCGTCACGAACACCCCAACAAGAAGTTGAGCAATTCCGAGAAGATGCCGAGCGAGTCCAACTGCCGGCTCACGCTTCCCCCTATCCGACCGGGTCCGGCGGCGCCGCGCGTCGGTCCCCAGTAGGCGCCTGACCCGCTGCTCGGATGGGAGCGCCAGGTCAGCCGCTACCCTGATGGAACCGCCACGGTCACCGCTTCGGCTGCAGCAGCCCGCGTCCAGCGAGGTAGTACTCGAGCGCGACCATCGACTCACGATCGACGCTGATATTCCACGCCCGCCGCTTGGCCCCTACCCGCCATCCGCTATCCGCCCAGTGCTGTCCCAGCCCTGCGGCCTTCGATGCGCCCACCGTGATCGCCGTCCCGCCGCTGACGAGCCGCAGGTACCTGCCCACGCGCTTGTCTTCGGCCACCATGTTGCTGCTCAGGTTGGTCAGCGAGCTGTCCTTGCGCTCGATCAAGCTGCCAACCTCGAGCTCGACCGGCAGCCGCAGCGAGCGCGACATCAGCCCAAAGCCACAGCGCAGCTTCAGTTGATCGTGCTCGAGCCGCAGCTGCGCCTTGAACACACCCAACAGCGCCAGCAACAAGATCGTGAACACCACGAGCAGCGACGCCCCGACGCCGGCCATGAGCTGATTGCTGAGCTGCACCTTCACCGTAAACACGCCCGTGACGACCACCGCCCACCCGACCAACAGCCCGATCGCAGGTCGCACGATCCAGCGATCCGCGCCGCGCAGGGTCACGCTTGCCGGCTCGCCAGTTGTCTGCAACAGCGGCGCATGGAGCTTGGTCAGGTGCCGCTCGAGATTTTGGCCCTTCACGCTCGCCGCACACCCCGGACACGGCAAGCTTGCCTGTGGGTGAGCACCCGCGAGCCTGCGGGCGGTGGCGACAGCTTGTGCGAGCTCGACCATGACTGACTGACTCACTGACTGACCGATCCTACTTGGGCCCCGCCTGCCCGGGTGACCCGGCCTCGACCTGCGAGCGCAGCGTGGGTGGACACAGATACGGGACCGTGTGCTGGTCGTCGATCATCAGCGCCAGCGGGATGTTGGCGTGGATCCCCGGCACGAACACCCGCGGTAGATCGAAGTGGCGGGCCACGTAGGTCAGTGAGGCGCGGCCGAGATCTGGCTGGACCAACACACAGGTCAGCTGTGCCTGCGCGGGGAACAGCTTGCCCTCTATATAAAAGTCTAGCTTTGGCGCGCGTGGCAAGTGAAAGCCAACGTGCGGCCGGTCCGGGTGCATGCCTTCGACGATGATCGGCGTGCCCGGCTCGAGCGGCGGGAACACCAGCCCGATCGGACCCTCTTGCAAGACCGGCGGTGGCAGGGGATCGGGCGGCGCGACGACCGGGAGCTCGTGCCAGTTGGTCGGCAGCGCGCTGAGCAAGACCTCGCGCAGCGGGGCGTCGCTCGGCGGGTGGAACCACGCCTCGATGCCCAGCCACGCGCTGCGTGGGAACATCATCGCGTTGGTGAATTCATAGCAGGCCGGGAGCGGCTGCAGATACCAGCGACGCGGATCACCCGTGATCAGCGACTCCGGTCGCAGCAGCTGCTGCGGGTCCTCGAGGTTGGGCAAGCTCAGGCCCTGCGCTGGCTCGTCGACGACCACGTAGCCCTTGCCAAACGGGTTGCGCGGGTACACGCCCGGGTGGTCGAACTCCAGCCGCGCGCGCATGGCCACGGTCATCTCGTCGGCGCCGACCGGGACCCGCGGATCAAACCCACCATACGCGTTGCCCCACACGATCGGCATCTGGGTGTAGGGCTCGGGCGCGCCAAACCGGACATCCCCGCGCGCCGGCCACTCGACGGCGCGATCACCAAATACCGCGATCAGCTTTTGTTGCCCGCTCACGGTCACGCGGATCATCTGCGAGCGGACCGGGCTTCCACCTGGCGCGAACGCGCTGCCTCGCACGATCACGTCGGTCTGCATCTTCATCGGCCAAAAGTCGCTGCCCGGCGACCAGCGCGGCTCGGTCTCCGGCAGGCGAATGTCGTGATAGAGCGGCTCGACCTTGGCCGGGATCGCCTGCTCACCGATCAGATCATAGCTGAGCTTGACGAGCCCGTAGACCATGTCCGGCATCGACTCGGGCGGGTAGAAGTCGACGATCGCGTCGTAGGCCTCGGCGATCGGCTCACGCCCGCCCGATTCACTCGCTTCACTCATAGCGGATTACTGACCGAGGACGGGCGGGTGTCGGACACCGACGTGGTCCCGTCGGGTCCCGTGGTCGTGGTGCGATTGTGAAAGCCACCGAATGGATCACTGATGTCGGTGCTGGTCGACGTCGTGCCCTTCTCCCAGCTGTGTGATGTGCTCTCGGAGCCGAGCCCGAGCGGGTGATTGCCCGCGATCCCTGCCCCGTTGGTGTCGAGGTTTCCGGTGATCGGACCCGCGTTGCCGCTGGCCCCGCCCTTGCCCGACCAGCCCGTGGCACTGCTGTAGGTGGCCGAGACCCCCAACTTGAGCCCCAGGAACGGCCCGCCGATCGTGTGGCTGATGCCGATCTCGCCCTCCCCGGTCGCCGCGATCCGCACGGCGCCGGTCAAGATCCCGACGCCCTGCTTGATCGCCCACTTGGTCGCGTCGGTGGTGATGCTGCCAATGAACTTGCTGGCGAGGATCTGATACACGTACTGGCCCGCGCGGCTCTGGGCGATCATCTTGCCCGCGCCCTGGCCAAAGCCCTTGGTCCCGCCGCCCATCCTGAACATCAACCAGTCGAGCAGCATCCCCGCGGCGATCGCAAACGCGCCCGCGAACCAATCTCCAAATGTCATGCCCACGGTCACCGAATTGAGATGACTCGTGGGCGCGCTCGCAAGCGGCATCTTGATGGGGTTGGAGCAGTAGGTCATGGGCGTCGGGGGCCAGCCGATCATGGTCATGCACGCGGTCTGCTTGCCGTTCATCTTGACGGTGCTCGCGCTGAAGTTGGCCTTGCGCGAGGACAGCGGGATGTGCAGGAGCGTCAGGGTATTGTTGGGCGCCGGGGCGACCTGCACGTGGGGGATGAACTTGCCGCAGTCATGGCCCATCTGGCAGATCGTCATGCCGCAGTGGACCACGCTGGTCGTGAACTTGTTGCCGCCCAGCGCGTAGCCTGGCGGCCACCAGGCGTTGACCGGCGACTCGATCGCGCACGCCGTGAGGGCCAGGGGCGCGGCAGGCATCGGCGGCGGCACCGGTGGAAACGGCGGGAGCGGGATGAAGTCGTGAGTCGCGGTCAGCGGCACCACCATGTTCAGGCAGATGTCGCGTTGGATCGTCACTTTGGTCATGGCTGAAACCAACCTTCGGCGAGGCGGAGGCGAAACGAGCGGCTCATGTCGGGGGTGACCTCGTCGATCGTGAAGAAGTGGCGATACACCACATAGAAGCGAGACTGCTCGGGCAGCAACATGAGCAGCTGCGGCTCGAGCTCGCGGGTGCCCGTGCGATCGCCGAGCTCGTAGTCGGCGAGCACCCGCAAGCGCGGGATCCGAAACGCCCAGCGCGCGCTCGCGGTCATGCCCCGCAAGATCACCACCGCGTCCTGCGGCGGAATGTCGATGATCCAGTCCGGGTGCGCGCGGTGGTAGGCCATGCGCAGCATGTCGGCCTGCGCCAGCGGCTGACCGGTCTGGTGCATGTGATCGTGGGCCCGCTGCACGTGCGTGCCGATGTCGGTGGGGATCGTCGCCCAGCAGTACGGCCGCGGCTCGTCGTCCCAGCGCTGGATCTGCGCCTGGGGGTGCTCGAGGTTGGGCAGCAGGCGGAAGTGATCGGGGGCCAGCCGCGGAAACCCAGCCGGGGCGGAGAAGGCTTTGCCAACGTCGACCGCGAGCTTGTGGGCGTCGAAGCCACGCCCGTACTTGTTCATGCCGTGGTCGAGATCGATCACGCTCTCGGCGTCGATCCAGCACTCGGCGGAGCCCCCGTAGGCCCGATCCCAGGTCAGCGGCAGCGTGTCGAACGGCTTGGGCTCGGAGATCCGCGCGCTGCCAGCGTGCTGGGCCCACCAGCGATCACCCGAGACCAGCAGCGCGCGGTGGTGGCTGCCGACCGCCATGTCGACCATCATCTGCGCGCGGCCAGCCCGGCAGTGAGCGCCGTACGCGTTGGCCAGGGCGATGACCTCGAACACGCGATCTTGGCGCGGCACGCCGTCGCCGGGGAGCAGCCCCAGCTCGGTCGGTTCGTCGGCCTCGAACAGCGGCACGGGTGCCTGGGTGTCGAGCGCCGTGCTGCCATCGGGCGCGACGGTGAAGGTCGCCTTGGCGGTCAGCAGGCCGTAGCGATGCCGGGTCCCGTCGAGGGTCGCCACGCGAACGTCGGCGACGACGGGGGTCTGATTGATGAGGTCCATGAGCCTGCGATCACGCGAACGGATCAAGCGCCACGCGCCCGCGGCCGCGCGAGCATAGCAAGGAGTGTGACGCCGCGTCCCCGCCCGCGCGGTCAGGAACCTGTGAGAGCATGCGGTCATGATCGGCGCTCGCTGTCGCTCGCTCGTCGCCACGCTCGCGCTCGCGCTGGCAACCACAGCGCTCGCCTGCGATCGCGCGCCAACGCCAAGGCCCCACGCACCGGTCCCGGCAGCTGCGGACCCTGCCCCCGCGCCCGCACCTGCGCCCGCGCAGCCCGAGCTCGAGCCGCCGCTGATCCCCGATCTCGAGCTGCCCGCGATCGCGGGGATTCAGTACCTCGAGGTCGTCACGGGCGGGGCCTCGGCCGACGCCGAGCTCCCGATGATCGTCGCCCTGCATGGCAACGGCGCGTTCCCGCGGCTGATGGAGCACGCGCTGCTTCGCAACCCCGGCACGGCCACGCACCCGGCCGCACGGTTTGACAGTCCCGCTCGCTGCATCTTCTTGCGCGGCACCCAGGCGGCGCAGGCTCCCGGCCACGCGCGGTGGTTCTCGATCACCGCCAACGAGGCGCAGGCTAGCCCCGAGCAGCTCGCCGCGTTGAGTGCACAGATCGCAGATCGCTCCGACGAGGTCGCCGCAGCGATCACGGCCCTCGCCGCGGCCCGGCCAACAATCGGCAAGCCGATCATTACCGGTCACTCGCAGGGCGGCATCTTGGTCTACGGCCTGGCGGTCCGGCACCCCGAGCTGTTCGCCGCCGCGCTGCCCGTGTCGGGGTGGCTGCCCAAGCCGCTGTGGCCCAAGCACAACGCCAACGCCGATGCGAAGGGTCTGAAGCTCATTGCCCTGCACGGCGCGCGTGACACTGTCGTGGGGTTCGACGCCGACAAGGCCGGCGTCGAGCAGCTGATCCGGCTTGGCTACGACGTCGAGCTGCACACCTTCCCCGATGTGCGGCACGACCTGTCGCCGATGCTCGGCCACCTGCGAGATCAGCTACGCGACCGACTGGCTGACCAAGCGGCTGGCCAAGCCGCCAGCTCGGCAGCCGAGCCCGCCCGTCAGTAGTCGACGAAGTCGTCGTCCCCGTCGCCGCCAGTGGGCGAGCCCCTGCCGCCAAAGGTGTCGATCCCATACTTGCGACCCTTGCGGCGCAGGGTCCCGTGCATGCGATCCCACAGCATCAGGTGCTGCCCAAAGTTCACGTGAAAGTGCACGTGGTGATCGTCGTGATACATGCTCGGCCCCTGCCAGGGAAAGCGCGACACCAGCCGCACGCCCGAGTGGTCGATGATGTTGAACACCAGGATGTAGCCGAGCACGACCATCACCGACACCACATGAAACGGCAGCACGAACAGCGGCAAGAAGGTCGCAAGTTGCAGCCCCAGCAGCTCGAGCGGGTGCATGGCCACGACCACGAACGGCGACGTGGCGATATAGCGGTGGTGGTGCCGATGAATCCGCTTGAACAGCGGCCGCAGGTGGAACCCACGATGCGCGTAATAGGCGAGGCCGTCCATCAACACGAACAGCAGCACCGTGCTGAACAGCGTATACACCCAGCCGTACTCCGCCACGTCCATGTATAGCTTGGGCGCCTTCCAGCCATTGAGGTACGCGTACACCAGATTGCCCGACACGAACCCGCCCAGCGCCAGGTTGAAGCTGCTCAGCAGCGCGGCCTCGCGGGACTGGTCCGGTCGCAAGAAGCGCTTGGGCTGGCACTTCCAGGTCTCGGGCTCGTGGCGGCGGAGCACGTAGTAGCGGATGTGGTAGTAGCCGGCGACGATCCACAACACCGCGACACCCACGAACATCGAGGCGAACACGATGCTGGCCCACATGGGCCAGTTCATCTGGTGGTCGAGGAGGTCGAACAGGCCGAGCATGGGCGGGACGGTACCAGGAGCGCCGGCCCTCCGCTGCCTCTGTTTTCAGCTCGGGTCAGGCTTCTGACCCGCTTGCGGACGCCTGTGCATACGGGGCCGCTCGTTGGGCAGCGGGCCTACATGGACCGCTCAGGGCACTGGCCGCTGGGACGGGCCTACCCGCCCGCGAAGCACGCGCATTAGCCGCGGCCACCACTCCTGAACGTGCTCGGGATCCGATGACGGCGAGGTTCGTACAGCCTGTCCCCGAGCCCCCAAGCTACGGGCGCTCGCCCTGACCAACTGCTGAGCGGTTCTGCCCTCATCGGTAGGCCTCGCTATTAAGATGGCCCGGCCGTGTGCGGGGTTCGTGCTGGCCAACGAACTCCAGCAACGGCCGCTGACGCATCGAGCGCTTGGCCGTAGCGCTGGTCCAACAGCCGCCTCGGCTGCTCCGCACTAACCCGCGACGACTCCGTTTCGCACGCGAATCGCTCAAGGAGCGGGGAGACAATCGCCCAAGGGCAACACATCTCGCAGCCAGATGGATCGTCCAACTAGTGAGGACACGGATTCGCATACTTCTCGAGCCACTTCGGATCTGGCTGAAGTGCAATTTCCGACGCTGCTGGCACCATAACCTTGTACGTGCCGCCGTACAGCGCTGCGAGATCCTCTGGCCCTAGAATTGAATGATACAGATGCTGAAGGAGATTATACATGAGGTAGTATAGCGCCGAGCCCCGGCCCTTCTGCGATGCAAAAAACATCGGGACAATCGGGTAGCACAAGTCTTCGTTCATGAAGAGGGCAGGAGCAATATCGCCATTCGGATGTCGGCACCCCCAGAACACCGTCCCGTGACCCAGCACACAAATTGCCCGAACAACATCGAGGCGCCCGAGCGTCTTACATATATCAAAGAACCGGTTTGCCACTTCGTTGATATTAACGTTGTCAGCAAGCCCCGTCGCCACAATGGCCGAGTACAAAGGGTTCGTCAGTCCATGATCACAGCTCGACCCTTCCCGATTCTCTGTCTGGCGATGGGCCCCGGTGAAGGGCCGATATAGCCTGTGCGCCGTCACCAATTTGGCCATCCCCTCATCGAAACTGGCCCAGGTCAACGTCTGCTTGACCTCCACAACACCATAAACCCCCTCATATGGCAAATGAAACCGTCGCGAGTCAGACGTCGCGCCAGATTTCACCGCAGTGAACCAAAAGTCGTTAAAAAGGACAAGGTCGAAATCTCCGGATGTATATCCCCGTTGATCGATAATGACTCCGGGACGGATGGAATAGCGACTAGGCACCAGGCGCCGAAACTCCTCACGAATCACATCCTCGACCCCTGGCCCCGAATCATAGTTATCGATGTTGAACTGGCGCTCAAGCATGGCGCGCAGGCGAATTAGCTCCTCGCTAGCGGCGCACTGCCCCTGAAACGCCGTAGACAATCGGTGCGAAACCTTCGTGCGTGGCTTCCACTTTGAGGTATCGGGCAGTGGAGGAGGCTTGATGCCTGAGCTGCGTGTGGTGGCACGTTCTTTTTTTTTCGCTCGCCGACTCATGAGCCAACCTACCACCGGCCCCCACCGCTTGCCTCCGTAATCCGACGCTATGGCACTGAACCGTCCGTCAGGTGTAGTTGACAAAGACGAAGACAAGATCTCCTGCCTGTGGATCGAGAACGTCCGCTGACAGCCGCCTGACGCGACTTCGTGAACTTTCTGTAGTCGGGTGGCCCCCATCGTCCAACCTCCCACGCTCGATGTAGCGGTAGTGCTCCGCCACCACCGTCCACTCCCACCGATAGATCTCCTCACCGAGTGCAGCCACGGCTGACTCGACCGACCCGGTCACCTCACGGGCGCGTGGGTCACGAGTTGGACCAGCTAATTCGCGCGGACGTGGAGGGTGCGCTCAACGAACGCCACCAGCGGACGCGGGAGGCTGGCGCAGGCCTTTTGGCATCACGCCGACGAAGCTTGGGTGGCCCTTCGACAGCGAGAACCATCGGAATACTTGCCGTCAAAGTCGACGTAGTTCGACAGCTTTAGGGCGCTCGCGATCTTGCCCTGCATGATCATGGCCCCAGCGGGCGCGTCGCCACCGCTGAACTCACCAACGTCGTGGGGCAGAGCCCACCGGTGCAGCGCGCGACGCACCAGCCTCCCCTCGCCGCCGATCATGCGCTCCTTGCCGTCGATCATTCGAGCGCGCGACGAGGGTTGGGAGCAACATCGTCTCGGATCCGGTGCAGTTTCGACCCACGCTCGACCCAAATCCGGTGCTGATCAGAGGTAAGTTCCCCCCGTGCGCCACATGTGGAGTTCCTGGGTCCTCGCGTCGTCGTCACTGATCGTGGCTTGTGGCGGGGTCTCGACCGACCCCTTCGAAGACGTGGTCCATGAGACCGAGACCGAGACCGACGGAGACGGCGACGGCGACGGCGACGGCGACGGAGACGGAGACGGAGACGGAGACGGCGACGGCGACGGAGACGGCGACGGCGACGGCGACGGCGACGGCGACGGCGACGGCGACGGAGACGGAGACGGCGACGGCGACGGCGACCCCTGGCTGGACGCCTGCCCGACCGTCGCCGACCCCACCGTGCAGGCCGTCGTCGACATCGACGAGCTCGACGAGGCATCCGGCCTCGCCGCGAGCCGAACAGCGGCGCTGCTGTGGGCCCACAACGACTCGGGCGACAGCGCCCGCGTGTTTGCCCTCGACCTCGCGGGCGAGCGGCTGGCGACCGTCGAGCTCACCGGCGCCAGCGCGACCGACTGGGAGGACATGACGATCGGCCCGGGTCCGACTCCCGGCGACTGGCTCTACATCGGTGACATCGGCGACAACGCCGAGGCCCGCCCCGACATCACGATCTACCGCCTGCCCGAGCCCCAAGATCTCGGCGATCCAGAGCTGCCGATCATGGTCGACGACTGGGAGGCGATCGTGCTTCGCTACCCCGACGCGGCCCACGACGCGGAGACGCTGCTCGTCGATCCGATCAGCGGCGATCTACTGATCGTGACCAAGGGCCAGCAGACCGGGCTGTTTCGGCTCGCGGCGCCGTTTGAGCCGAGCGACGACGCGCAGGTGCTCGAGCAGCTCGACGATCCGACCTTCCCGAGCGCGTATGCAACCGCAGGCGACATCTCACCGCTCGGTGATTTCATCGTGGTGCGCGGCTACCTGAGCGCGTTCTTGTGGGTTCGTGGGCCAGATCAGAGCGTCGGTGAGGCGATGCTGGGGCAGGCCTGCGCGATCCCGCTGGCGATCGAGCCCCAGGGTGAGACGCTGGGCATCGACCCGGATGGCATGGGCTACTTCACGCTCAGCGAGAGCACCAACCAACCACTTTGGCGGTTTGAGTTCGAGCGCTGACCCAGACTCCTCGGCCGCGGGTGCCGAGCAACGGCCAGCTCACTTGTCGTCGCGCTTGCGGCCGCGGAACTCCTTGGCCTCGATCCCCAGCACATCCGCCGCCAGCGACAGCTTCCAAAACGGCACCCGCCCCGCCTCCGAGAACGCCACGCGGCCCTGATCATCGATGATCACCAGCCCCGCTCCGTCGATGCCGAACGCCGCGCGTGCCTCGGCGGCCTCGGGCACGAACGCCCAGCCCTCGACCTCCCAGCCCTCGGCCTCACCCACGATCACGCCGCCGATCCCGGCCCGCTGCTCGGGCTCCCAGTCGGCGGCGAGGATCCGCGCCAGCCGGATCGAAGGCTTCTTGATCTGCTCGAAGACCGCTTGCATCTCGCCATCGAAGCCCCCGTCCTCGAGGCCGGGGATCTCGGCGCGCGCGACCTTGGTGTCGAGGAACACCAGCACGCAGAACCGGCCCGCGCAGCTGTCGCTGTCGAGCTCACCGATCGCAAACTTGGGCGCAGGCGGCCCGGGGGGCGGCTCTTCGGCGCGCAGCAGCGACTTGATCTCGGCGAGCGTGGCTTCGTCGGCGTCGCCCGCGTGACGCAGCGCGACCTCGCCCTTGGCGTCGATCACGACGAAACCCAGGTGGCCCTTGGGCAGCGAGAACGCGTCGGTGAACTTGCCGCCAAAGTCGACGTAGATCGGCAGTTTCAATTCGTCGCGCATCGGTCCGACGAAGTCGCTCTCGATCTTGCCCTTCATGATCATGGCCCCGGCCGGCGCGTCGCCAACGCTGAACCCAACGACGTCAGCGGGCAGGGTCCAGCGATGCAGGGCGCGGCGCAGCAGCTTGCCCTCGCCGCCGGTCATGCTCTCCTTGCCCTCGATCATGATGAACACGGTCTTGCCCTGCAGATCCCCGAGGCGCAGGGCCGGGACGGGACCCTGGGCGTCGAGCTCGAGCTCGGCGATCGAGACCTCCGGATTTATTTCGTCGAGCTGCGCAGGGATGTCGTCGACCTCGGGCCACATCGACCACACCACCGCGCCGAGTCCCAACACCACGACACCCACGATCCCGGCCGCGAGCTTGAGGATCTTGCGCTTGGTCCAGGCTGCCACGGCGCGGAGTATATCCACAACGACCCGCGACGATAGAGGCGCCAAGCAGCGCTCAGTCGACGTGGAGCACGCCCATTCGCAGCTCGCCGTCGGTCAGACACGCGAGCGGCAGCGTGTCGCCGACGCCGTCGAAGCTGGGCCCGACGACCGCGAGATCGTCGCAGCGCAGGCCAGTGAGCGGCTCGAGCTCCACGTCCACGCCGGTCGAGCGCAGCGCCAACACGTCGAGATCGGCGCCCATCGGGATGACGAGCGTGGGGACCCCGTCGAGCAGCGCGAGGCTCGGCGAGCCGCTGGGCATGGCCGGGAGCTCGACCAGGTCGGTGACATCGCTGGGATCCTCGAGCTGCTCGGACCACCGATTGATCCGAAGCACGCGCACGCGCGGCGCCTCGGGACCGCCCTCGAGCGCGAACGCGTGGCGCGAGCCGAACGCCCCGTCGCAGCTGCGCAGCCAGGTCGTCGCGACCGGCACGCTGGCGAGCTGCCCCGGATCGGAGCTGAGACTCGGCAGTCCGTTGCTGCCGACCGCCAACAACCACGGAAACCCGAGGGCCATCCGGACGCTCAGGGCAGATCCGTGGCCCGCAAAGGTCCACAGCCGCGCGTCAGCGGGTAAGTCCAGATCGCTGGACGCCGGCCCCCGCAGCAGCACGGGCAGCGCCGGCTCACCGTTCGACGCCAGCCAGCGCGTGACCAGCAGTCGGTCGCCCGGGCTCGAGGTCTCGGCGTCGCGCCGCGCTTCGACGCCGAGCACCACCATGCGATCGAGCAGCGTGACCGCCTGGATCTGCGCGAGCTCATGCGGCCCGAGGGCGGCGCGCTGTTGCTCGTCGTCGAGGCTCCACAGCTCGAGGGGCGCACCTGGCTCGGCGAGCGGAACCCCCGGACCGGTGACGCTGACGATCCTCGCGTAGACCGTGGCGCCGCCGTCAGCCAGGTACGCCGCCACCACCCAGCGTGCCTGCGCGTCGCCAACGGTCACCCCCGGCACGACCGACAGATCGAGCTCCGCCCGGCCCTCGACGACGCCACCCGCCACCAAGCCCGGCAGCTCGAGCTCGAAGCCAGCCAACGACCACGCCCCGGCCCGCACCTGCACGCGAGCGTTCGCGGAGTCGACCACACCGAGCACGGCCTCGCTGCCCTGCCCGTGCACGACCAGGCGATCGCCTTCGTCGAGCAGCTCGGGCTGCAGCGTCGCGGTCAGCGGGCCCGGCATGCTCGGCACGACTTGGATCTCCACGACCTCGGACCGCAGCTCGACGGAGCCGAGCTGGTGGACCAACGACAGCTCGTGTCGACCCACGACCATCGCCCCCCCGAGGGCGAGGCGCAGCGTCTCCTTGCCCTCGAGCGCAGCCGGCCCGGAACCACCCAGCGCCCACGAGCCGCCGTCAATCTCGACCCGCGTGTCATACCGCAAGTTGCTCACGGCCAGCGTGAGGTCCTCGACCTGAGCGGCGCTCACCACCAGCTCTGGAACCGGCAGATCCAGACTGGGCGGTGGTGGGGGCTCGTCTTCACCCTCGTCCGGGTCCGCCACCTCGACATCGTCCGCCCCACACCCGAGCGCCACGACCCCCGACCCGGCCACGGCCGCGGACCAGACCAAGGCCAGGCGGCCGCGTCGGGGGAGGAGTCGCCTCACTCCCGGAGTGTACGTAAACCCCTGGCAAACGGGTACTTTTGCCGCCGGCGACCACCCCGCCGAATAATTGAGCCCTGACATGACGCCGTCCACACCTGCACCCCGCCTCGACTACCGCCGCCTCGTGTTCGCCACGGCGCTGTGCTGCCTGATGTTCGAGCTGGTGCTCTCGCGCCTCGTGGACTTCCACCTCGGGGCCGACAACGCCTACCTCGCGCTGCCGATCGCGTTCCTCGGGCTCGCGCTGGGCAGCCTCTACGTCCACTTCCGACCGGCCACGCTCGAGAAGTTCAACATCCAGCGCGAGCTGATGGTGCTGGCGATCTTGTGCGTCGGCGGGCTGCTGTTCGCGTTCGTGTTGTTCAGCTGGATCATGCCCGTCACCTCGTCGGTGGTGATCGCCAAGCAGCTCGACTACCTGGCCAAGAAGACCGCGGTGTTCGTGATCATCATGGTCCTGCCCTTCTTCAGCTTTGGGCGGATCCTGACCTCCATGTACCAGCTGCGACGCGACGAGATCGGATCGATCTACGCGGCCGATCTGCTGGGCGCGGCGCTGGCCTGCGCGCTGACGCCCGTCGCGTTTCACTTTGGCGGGCTACCCACGGTCGTGGTCGTGCTGATCGTGCTCTCGTTCGCGCCGCTGCTGCTGGCCAGCACCGCGTCGCGCTCGCGGGTCATCGTCGGTGTCGTCGCGCTGGTCGTCGCGCTGGGGTCCGAGCGGCTGATCGACTACGCTGATCGCACCGTGTCCTACGAGCAGTGGGGCGCGGCGGGCACCTACGAGGAGCTCGATCGAGCCTGGAACGAGCACTCGCGGGTCGCGGTGGTCAAGCGGGTCTCGGGCTCTGGCGGCTCCACGTCCCACGCGATCATTCACAACAACTCGCGCAGCAACGTGCACGTGTGGGGCTACCGGGATCGTGTGCGCGAGGCCAATGTCCTGCAGGGCATGGAGGCCGCGTGGGCGCTGGGCCGCGAGCCCAAGAACATCCTCGTGATGTTCGCCGGCACCGGCGCAGAGATGATCCGGTTCGACGAGCTGGCCCACCACGAGGCCAACATCACGGGCGTCGAGCTCAACGGGCTGGTCAAGAAGTTCGGCCGCGAGAGCGAGCACATCAGCAGCTATCGGATCGCCGAGTTCCTGGACAAGCCCAACATCGAGTTGGTGATCGACGAGGGCCGGCACTTCCTCACCACCCGGCCCGAGGGCACCAAGTACGACCTGATCTACCTCGGCTCCAACGCGGCGACCACAGCGGTCACCGGCCACACCACCAAGTACCTGGACACGGTCGAGGCGTACCACACCTACCTCGACTTGCTCGCGCCTGGCGGGATCATGGTGTTCGACCACCAGCCCCTGCACGATCGCATCTACAACATGCGCGAGGTGTTCGCGCAGCGCGGCATCGAGAACTTCGAAGATCGCCTCATCATCATCGACGACAAGACCCGCAGCGACGACGACTTGGTGCTGTCACCCGACGGCTTCACGCCCGAGGAGGTCGAGCGGGTCGTCGCGGTCGCCAAGGGTGAGGGCCGCAACAAGCGAAAATACGCTCGGCGGATCCGCTACCTCCACCAAAAGCGGCTGCGCGACAAGAAGTACCGCGACACGATCGAAGGCGAGATGGGCCAGACCTTCGTCGACGATCGGCCCTTCATGAAGGACCTCGACCTCGAGTCGTATGAGCTGACCCCGCCCGAGGGCAAGGCCAAGACGATCGGGTGGTACGTCACCTGGATCAAGATCACCACGGTCGTGGTGCTGTCCGGCATCGCGCTGCTGTTCATCGGCGTGGCCGCGCTCAAGCGCGACGCCCGAGCGCCGATCCCCGTGCTCTTGTATCTCTTGGTCACCGGGTTTTGCTTCATGCTCTGCGAGGTCGCGATCATGGCCAAGCTCGAGCTGTTCTTGACCCAGCCGCTGCTGAGCATGGCCGCGGTGCTGTCGCTGTTCCTGCTCACCAGCGGGGTCGGCAGCGCGATCTATCCACGGCTCACCAAGCTCCACGACACCCGCGCGCTGGCCGGCCTGGCCGTGCTCGCCGTCGTGTTCGTGATGCTCACGCTCGACTGGATGGTCGGCAACCTGCTGCATTTGCCGGTCGCCCTCAAGCTCGTGCTGGCGACGCTGGCCACCGCGCCGCTCGGGATCGTGCTCGGCTTGTTCTACCCGCACGTGGTCTCGTGCCTGGTCGACCAGGATCGGGCCCAGACGGTGTCGATCAGCTACGGGCTGAGCACGCTGTCGAGCGTGGTGGGGTCGGCCTACGCGCTCGCGGCGATGATCAACATTGGGTTCAACGCGCTGCTGCAGCAGGCCGCGGTTGGCTACGGCGTGCTGCTGGTCGGCGCGCTGGTGTATCAGGTCGCGGGCGGCAAGTGGCTGTCGCGGGCCCGCGCCTGAGCGACGCCATCCGACTCGGCTGCTCCCTCACCCGCGTGATTCGGCGTGCAAGCCGACCACGAGCACGGGCGCGAGGTCGACACCGTCGACACCCAAGCACCGACACCACGCGTCGTCGTCAAAGTCGAGCTGTGGCGACGCCTCGAGTCCCAGCGACCGCGCCAGGATGTTGATGCGATGCGCCATGATCCCGGCGTCGAGCAGGCTGTAGACGTACCCACGGGCCTCATACTTGGCGCACAGTCGCGCAACCGCGCTGACGATCACGATCACGGCGCACGTCTCCGCCCCCGCTCGCTCCACGGGCGCGAGCAGGGCGCGGAGCCCAGCGGGGTCGTCATGCCGAAGCACGTCGAGCGTATCGAGCGCTGTGTCGTAGTGGTAGACGCCCGACGCGAGGCCGTCGATCGCCGTCACGATCACGTATGGTTCGGCCGAGCCCAGGTTCCCGGCCGACGCCGTATTGCGATAGAAGTGGTGACCACCCTCCGCCGCCGGGCGCACCCGGCCCCCGAAGCTCAGCGTCAACAGCTGGGCGAGGCGCTGGGCCTGCGGGGATGACGGGGATGACGAATCGCTGACAGACGACGCCGATTCGTGCGAGTCCGCGGCGGCGACCCGACGGGGCACCAGCCGCGCGTGGCGGAGCTGGTCGGAGACGTCCCGGCTCAAGTGCACCTGAATGGCGGAGGGTTGCTCGAGATGCCACGGCTTGAGCAGCGCGCTGCGATGAAAGCACAGCGCGCGATTCTCACGGTGTCCGCTGGCGAGCGTGACGGTGAACGGTGGGAGCTCCTCACCGCAGGTGGGACAATTGGGCAACTGCAGGACGTGGGCCCGAAGCGAGGTGGCGCCGGTCACCGGATCCCAACATTCGATGTGCTCGAGGGCCGGGGATTGGAAGACCCCCGTGATGTACGCGATGACATGTTGGACCGCGCGACCGAACAACGCGCGACACCACAGGTCGCGTTCGTGCTGATCGAGGTCGCCCGCGACAGGCCGAGGAGACGGGGCCCCCTGCTGCTGCAGCCGCACACAAGTGACGCAGGCGGAGTGCCCGAACACGGTCAGCGGCCCGATGCTCCACGCATGCGGGTCCACGAACAATGTGGTCGAGCGACGCAGCCGGGCTGCGCAGCGCTCTTGCGCGTCGACGTCACCGATCACCACATAGAGGGCGACCTCGAGCGCGTCGACTTCGCTCTCCATCTCGAGATCCAGTTCGACGCAGCCGCCGAGCCCGATCGGTTGCAGCAACGACGCCATCACGGCGCGGTGCTCGGCGGCCCCCACGACGGCGACGCGCGCCGACCCGAGCGCGCGCTGGGCCCCGAACCGGCTCGCGTGCCTGCCCGTCAGTCGCAGATAGCGACTAAGAAACGCCATCTGGGGACCGTGCGCGTCACTGAGCGCCGTGCGGTCGTGCTCGGTTCCAGCGTCGCAACCTTCCTCGAGCATGCCGTGCATGTACAACAAGCTGAGGACGTCACGCAGATCGACCATCGCGACCGTGGGCAGCGCCTCGGCGAGCGCCTCGATCGTGCGTGTGCCATCGAGCAGCGGGAAGATCGTGCGCACCATCCAACCCAGCGAGCCACCGTTCAAGGTCTTGGGCTCAGCGCCGACCAGGTGCAGGCCGCCGTCCGCGAGCACCACTGGGTATAGATCGGTGACCAGGCGCGGCTGAGTGGGCAACCGCAGCTCGGCGAACTGATCGGTGAGGGCGCTGAGCTTGGATGCAACATGTCCGTCGGTACCCATCGCGCAATTCTCCTTTCAGCTCGGGCGAGGTTTCTCGCCCGCTTGCGGACGCCATTCGTCGACTGGTTCAGTCCGGGAAGCCAACTCCTTTGCGACAAAGCGCTGGCCGAACCACCTGGCCGCGCGCTCGAAGCTGGCTCGTGGATCCTGGGGAGCGCAGCGTGGACACAGCCCGATCCGCGCAAACCGGCGCTGGCGAAGAATCCCGAATACGGCGTCCCCCTCCCAGTATTGGCCCATGCCGTCGGCTCGCGGCGCATATCGACCGGAGCTCATGTTGATACATTGAATCGCGGTGAGCGCCGCGACCTGCTCGGTCAGGGCGCCGAGCTGGCCGGCGAACCACGGCTCGCTGGGCTCGGACTCGGCCGCGGCCTGAGTCGCCTGATGCGCGGGTTGATCGACGACGAGCGAACGTAGACGCCGCTGGAGGCACTCCCAGCAAGGCGTCGTGGGCGGGACGACCGTGGGCCCCACCCGAAATTGGTGCCCGCACAGCTCCGCCTGGATCCACGGGATGTTCCCAGACCAGCATCGCTCGTCGAGAATCTTCGCGACCGCGGGGCTCGGACGCTCGGTGACGAGCGCGACGAGCTGATGATCACCCAGGACCTGATCCAAGTCCGTGAGCGCGGCGCCAGGTTCATCTGTCGTCACCTCCAGACCCGGAGCGTCCCCGAGCAGGGCTGCGCATCGTCGCCCAACTTCGCCGCTGCCGAGCATCAATAATTTCGTGGGCGTGGTCATGCGAACGGGATGGGATCGCTGGTAATCATGGCTTCGAGACGCTGGCCATAGCCCAGCTGGCGCGGAGCGGCGTAGAGGCGTGGGTGTGCAAGGTACCGCACATCGTGGCAAAAGCTGATCGGCATCAAGTCGGGGACGATGACCTTCACGACGACGATACCGCACTGCCGGACCTCCGGGAGCGTGACGTCGACCACCAGGACCTCCATCCCAAGCGCGCTGAGGCGCCCGACGATCGTGTCGAGTGGGTCGTCCGAGACTGCCGGAGGGACGTCGTGGCGGACATTGGGATGATCCGTGGCGAAGCCAAATCGAGCGATCGCGTCACGGTCGATATAGAGGGCGCCGAACTCCTCCGGGGTGCGGTGCGGCTGCGACATGAAGCTGCTGCGCGTGATGGGAGCCTGGTTGGCCATCGCAATGCGCAGGCTCCCCGCCTCCTCGAGCACCCGGATCGCGGCGTCGATCCCCCGCGGCCGAGACGCGCCCATGGTGATGACGTGCGGCCTCGCGTGGTGATCGACCTGCACCACCCCGATGACCGGCACGTCGAGGTTGGTCGTGAGATCGAACAGGTGGGTCTCCAGACCGATCTCGCGCGCGCGCTCGAGCAGCGTGCTCAGCCGACTGTTGGCTTCGAGCTGCAGCTCGAGCCTGGGCATGGGCAGCTGATGAAGCCACCACAGCGCCAGACTGTCGCGCTCGATGACCTCGAGCAGACCGGACAACACCGCCTGATCGTAGGTCGAGCCGGCTGCGAAGCCGGTAGACATCGGCCATGTCACGTGCTCCGAGACGGGAATTGGCAGGCCCAAGTGCACCGCGGTGAGCGGCAGCCAGGTCGGCTCTCCCCGCGAGAGAGAGTAGCCGCGGATCCAGTAGTCCTCGCGCGAGGGATCGGGGAGCCTGACCTGCTCGCGGCCCAGCTGACGCTCCCGGTCGGAACACTGGGGGAACCGCGAGTGCTCACAGATCGCGCCGTCGAGCTCACCGGGTCGGGCCAGACGTACGCCCGCGAGCGGGTACATGACCGAGCAATAGCGTTCCAAGGCCTCACAGACCGCGCGCACGCGAGCCAAGGGCTCGTCGAGCGCGGTCCCGTAGCCCATGAGGGCGCCCAAGGTTGGGTCCGTCGCGGAATGTGAAGGGTGGAGCTCCGTCGGTCGTGCGACGCACGAGCTAAATCCATACATCTGGCCAGTGAAGCCGGGCGGGAACGTCAATGGGCCCACACCGGCCAATACCCCGCAGCGTTCGTCGATCAGTGGATCGATGCGCGCAAGCAGCGCTTGCAAATCGACTGAGGACACGCGTGTTTGTACCAAACATGCGAACAGATCACGAGGGTGCCGACCAGTTGGGCTCACCGAGCTCACCCTTGCGCGACCCACGATGTGCGATCTACCCTACCGCCGCTTCGATCATGTTGTCGTCAGATCATCAAGCCCAGAGCCTGGCCGCGCGCTGCTCGCTCGTGGGCAGCGACGATCCAGGCGTCAAGATGTTTCGGGCCGAGACCCACCGGGTCGTGACGCCGGCGCAAACCATGGAGCGCCTGCGTCCGATGCTCCCCGCAATGGGGATCACGCGGATTGGGAATGTGACGGGCCTGGACTGGATCGGCGTCCCCACGGTCGTCGTGTATCGCCCCAATGCCCGATCGCTCGCGGTCAGCCAGGGCAAGGGGCTGACGCTCGACGCCGCCCGCGTGTCTGGGGTGATGGAGTCCATTGAGGCCTTTCATGCCGAGCGCGTGATCCTGCCCATGCGGCTTGGAAGCGCCAACGACCTGTCCCACGCGCTGAACCTGGTCGACATCATGGCGATCCCGCGAACGTCGGCCATGCCCCTCAATCACCACATCCAGTTCTTGTGGGTCCAGGGCGTGGACATCGTGACGGGGGACAGCGCCTGGGTCCCACACGAGGCCGTGCACATCGACTCGACCCTCCAAGGTCGGATCAATCCCGGGATCTTCTGCTGCTCGACCAACGGTCTGGCCTCGGGCAATCACCTGCTAGAGGCGATCTCCTACGGGATCGCCGAGGTGATTGAGCGAGACTCGACGACGCTGTGGGGCCTGGCAACGCCGGCACGCCGCGACGCGACCCGCATTGATCTCGAGACCGTCGACGATCCTCGCTGCCGACGAGTCCTCGACAAATTTGCCGCCGCCGGGGTCGCCACGGCGGTCTGGGAGACGACCTCCGATCTCGGCGTCCCGGCGTTCACCTGCCTGATCGTCGAGCGTGACGAGGACGCGCTTCGCTCGCTGCATTCAGCGTCCGGCCAGGGTTGCCACTGCGCCCGAGAGATCGCGCTGCTCCGCGCGCTGACCGAGGCGGCCCAGACTCGGCTCACGGTGATCTCGGGCGTCCGAGACGATGTCATGCGCGGAGAGTACGATCGCCACCGGAACCCCGACCAGCTTCGCTATGTGCGGCAGTTGGTCCACGATCAACGGGCCGGAGAGCGGTCATTTCAAGCCGTGCCAACGTTCTCCGGGGAGACCTTCGCCGCGGATATCTCGTGGCAGCTCGAGCGCTTGCGATCGGTCGGGCTCGACCAGGTCGTCGTCTGTGACCTCAGCCAGGAGCGGTTTGGAATTCCCGTGGTCAAGGTGGTCATCCCCGGACTCGAAGGAAACCACGATTTCCCCAAGTACGAGCTGGGCAAGCGCGCCAGGGCGGTCGCAGCATGACGGTCGTCATCTTCACCGGGCCCAGCCTGTCAGCCGCCGACGCGCGCCAGCACCTCGACGCGGTCTACTTGCCCCCGGTGTCGCAGGGCGACGTCTACCGGGTCACGCTCAAGAGCCCCCGGGTCATCGGGATCATCGACGGGTTGTTCGAGCGGGTGCCGGCGGTGTGGCACAAAGAGATCCTGTACGCGATGAGCAAGGGCATTCACGTGTTTGGGGCGTCGAGCATGGGGGCGCTCCGCGCCGCCGAGCTCAGCGCGTTCGGCATGGTGGGTGTCGGGCGGATCTTCGAGGGCTTCAACACGGGCGAGTACGAAGACGATGACGAGGTCGCCGTCGTCCACGCGAGCGCCGACGACGACTTCCGGGTGATCTCCGACGCGATGGTCAACATCCGCGCCAGCTTGGCGGCCGCGGTCGACGCCCAGATCATCAGCCGGACGGCTCACGATGCCCTCGTCGAGATCGGCAAGGGGCTGTTCTATCCAGAGCGCACGTACGCCGCAGTCCTCAGCCAGGCGCGAGCCCAGGGGCTCGCGCACGACGAGCTCGTGGCCCTGTCCCAGTGGCTGCCTGACGGCAAGCGAAACCAAAAGCGGGACGACGCCGTCGCCATGCTCGAGGCCGTGCAGGTGTTCTTGGCTGGCGACCCCGAGCCCAAGACCGTCGACTACGAGTTCGAGGAGACCGAGTGGTGGTTGCGGGCCCAGCAAGCTGCCGGCGAGATCCGGCTAGAGGTCTCCTCGCAACAATCGCACGGAGACTCCGTCTCGTTCGATGAGCTCCTCGACGAGCTGCGACTCGAGGCGGCCACCGAGCGCGGGGCGCTGCGGGCGGCGATGCTGCGTCACTTGCTGCTCGTCGACGCGAATCGACGGGGCATCTCGCTCGAGCCCGAGCTGCTCGAGCCCGTCTCCGATCGGCTTCGACGCGAGCGCGGGTTGCTGACCCTGGACAGCCTCAAAGCCTGGTTTCGAGCGAACGAGCTCGACGAGCAAACCTACGGGCAACTGGTCCTGGAGGAGGCGGTGATCCAAGTGATGTCTGGGTCGCTGACCGAGGTGGCCCAGGCCCAGATCGCCAATGAGTTGAGGATCTCCGGGGACTACGCGCGACTGCGCGACCGGGCCCGCGACAAGAAGCAGGTCCTGCAGGGGCTCGGCCTCGTCAACCCAGGCCTGGTGGAGGCCGACATCGACGAGATGCAGCTGCTTCGCTGGCACCTCGGCGAGGGGGCCGAGCTCGACTGGAAGGCCGCGCTGCAAGCCACGGGGTTCGAAGATCTCGACGCGTTTCGTCGGGCCTTGCTGCGTGAGTACTGCTACCGGCGAGCCTCGGGCTCCGCCCTGGGTGTCACACAGACGCCTTGAACGAGTCGCGGACCTTGGGCCGACCGAAGACGACGAACACGAGGGTCGAGAACATGATGAAGAAGCCGCTCGCGCCGACCAGAGAGATGAGAAACACCAGCGCGAGTTGCTGTTGCTCGGGATCGGGCGCGTCGAGCTGAGCGATGAACATCGGCACGAGGAAGACGCCGCTCACGACCGCTCCAATCACGGCATAGATGAGCGTTGCGAGGGCACAGGCACGGGTGAGGCCCAGACCGCGAGCGTCGCCACGAAGCAGGCGAACTCCACCCACGATGAACCCGACGCCAAGCACCATGCCCGCGAGGTTTCCGCCCGTCGTCCACGCCTCGACCAGCGGTTGGTCGTGGTGGAGCTGCATGACCTCATTCGCCTGTAGGCTGGGCAGCAGGGACGGCACGATCATGTTGAGTGCCTCGAACGTGGCGCCGAGTGTCTGCATCAGCCCGACGACCACGATTGCCCACAGCAGGACGACGAGCGCCCGGGGGCGGGCTTGCGGAGAAACGTCGGGCATGGAGGCGCTCGTTGGCGCTTGGCCACCCACAGCTTAGGGCGGGGGCAACGGGGGGGCAACTCACGCGAGCGGACCGATCCACACGCTGCGTGAGTTGCGCAGCCCGAATCTTAGTGTCTCACGACCGGATTTGGGTGTAGTCCGACACGAAATGTCATGATAGGGTTGGTGGCACATCCACTGGGATCGCAAACAACAATGAGCATTGAAGTCAAACGGTTTCTGGAACTCGGCCTCAAAGACCTCGACGAGGGAAGCGTCAACATTGACGCTGGTCTCAAGCGGCTGGACGTCACCATCACCAAAGCTGGATTCGGAGAGAAGACCTCGCTCACCAGCGTTCCGGTCAGCTCTCTGTGCACGAGCGCTTGTTTCTCGACGATCAGCAGCATGACCAAGGCTGCGATCAGCGAGAAGACCCTCAGCAAGGAAGATCTGGTGTCTCTGGTCGCGCTGCATGAAAAGGCGGTCAGCGTCCTCGGCCAAGAAGGCGTGGTCAAGATGACAGCTGAGCACGCGAAGGCAGCACCAAAGGACTTCCTTCGCGATATCGGAAAAGTGAAAGGCTAGACAGCCTTTTTCGTATCTCAGAACACCTAAACGGCATAACTGGTATCAATCGCGGCCATTCGTTTGGCTGTGAGGTCTGGTATGTCGACGAGCGTCGTTGTCCAAAGCGGTGGAGGAAACACCACCACGATGGCGCGCACGCGCTCGTGGTCATCCCGTGCGAGGGCCAAGGCCAGCTCGCACAATAGTGTGACTGACGGGCTCTGACTCCACATGTGCCGTACCGTCGGCTCGGCGCTGTGGAGCAGCGCCGCCGCGGCGAGTGGTTGCTCGGCCTCGATGTAGCCCAGCACCGCTCGTGAAGCTGCGTCCAACGCAGTGTCGAAGCCACCCTGGCAAAGACTGGCCGCGGTGACCTCCTCGAACAATTTGGCTGCCTGGTCGAACGCGCCGAGCTGCGCGAGCGTTCCCCCGAGTCGCAACCGGGTGAACAGCAGGCGGGTCGGATCGCTCAGCGTCTCGAGCAGCTGCACACCCGCTCGTTGATGGGGAAGTGCCTCGGCGAGCTGGCCCTGCGTGAACCAGGGAGCCGCTCGCCAGATGTGCGCGGTCGCGAGGCATTGCCTGGGCACGATGGCGACGGGTTTTGTGATGATCGCGTCGAGGTACCGGACGTGCTCGTCACGTCGACTCATGCGCAGCGCCGTGCACAGGGCCGCGTCGAGCAGCAGCCACGCGTGCTGCTGGCTCGACCGCTCGGCCTGCTCGAGATCGTGTTGAACGTCAGCACCCAAGCGCTCGAGCCCCTCGGCGTCGTCGTTGGTGTGCATCGTCGCCATCCACACCCGACGCGCACGCTGGCGATGGGGGCTGGGGCCCACCCGATAGGCTGCCTCGGCGGCCTGGGCCGCGAGGTCGAGCTCACGAAGCTGCAGGGTCGCCATCGCGAGGTGAACCAGGATCTCTGGGTCGGCGCCGTGGCTCGGCTCCCTCGAGATCGCCGTGGCGAGATGATGGACGCCGGTCGTGAGCGCGCCTGCTCGGCACATGTCGAGCCCGACTCGGGCGTGGTCCGTCAAAGTCGAAGGGTCGGGGGTCCGCGGCGCGGCGGGTCCACCGGGCAGCCGCAGGTGATGGAGCCCCGCCCGCTCGTGAAGCTGACGGACCAGCTGCACCCAACGCCGACCCGGGACACTGTCGCCCTGGGTGAGATCGGCGTCGGCCACCAGCACCAACACCGCGGCGCCGCGACACCGACGAAGGACGATCGTCGAGAGCGCCGCGAGGCACTCGGGGCTCGCCGCCGCGACGTCGCGGACCACGATGATCGTGGGCTCGGTCGAAGCGCTCAGCAGGAACGCTGCGATCACGTCGTACACGCCCTGCGGATCGGGGAGCATCGGGCACTCGGGGTCCGACCAGGGCTGGCGAGCGTCCGCGAGCTGGCGGTCGAGGCGGTCGGCGCCATCGCTGGAGTAGCCCCGTGCGAGTCGACGCCACAGGGCGAACGGCTGAGGCCCGTCGGGCTCATCGCGCGGGGCGACGACCCACCTCGCGCCGAGCTTGCTCGCCTGCGCGCGCCACTCGACGAGCGTCGAGTCGACGTCGCCATCGACCGCGACCGCGGTAGGGCGGCCACTCGCCAGACCCTCGACGACCTCAGCCCAGATCGCGTTGGGGCGATCGGTGTCGAGCGCCACCGGGAGCGTCGGCCGTGCCGGGAGCGCATGGACGACGCTCGCCAGCGTTGCGATCGCAACCTCCGCGCCGATGCCCAGCCCGAGGCGATTGTTGAGGGTGTGGATCAGGTTCCACAGCACCACCTGCATGGGCACGTCGAGGCGGCCCTGGCTGTCCAGCGCGCGCAGGGCTGCAACCTCGTCGCGCACAGACTCGAGCCACTGGGCCGTGGCGACATCTCCACGCCGGTCCACGTCCGCCGAGTGAGCCGCCCGGCTCCACAGCCCACCGTCGGCGCGCTCGAGCCACGCGCGGGCGAGCTCGACCTGAGCGGGGTCCGGCGACGCGGGAGCCCACTCGTCCATGCCGCGCGCGAGCAGGGCGCTCCAGTGGGCGGCGTACGCCAGGCTGCAGCGCCTGCGCGCGGCTCGATCGAGGCCGGCGCGTCGCAGCAGCACATCGAGGGCGCCGAGTCCGATCAGCGCACGGCGCTGGGGATCGGCCGCCGTCGCCTCGATGCACGACAGCGCGAATTGACTCGACGCAAAGAATTGGCGCTCGGCGATCTCGAGCCCCGCTGCGCCGCCATGCTTGTGAAGCTCGCGCTCGTACGCTGCCCGCTCGATCCTGCCGATGCTCGGTGTGTCGCGCGCGCGGACCCGCAACCAGTCGTGGAGCGCGTCGAGCCGCGTCGGATCGGTCACGCGGAGGCGATAACGGATGTGGTGGCCGCCCTCGAAGTAGCGAAGGAAGAAGAACCGATCCACCGACGCATCGCCCAGCAGCTCACGCGAGGTCGTCGCCACGAAATCGGTCAAGATGGTGTCGGCGTCGGCGGGGTCTTCGTGGAACAACTGCAGGTATAGCCAAGGGTCCGTCATGAGCCGTTCCAGTCGAGCTGAACGAGGAGCTCCGCGCAGTGGCGCTGACCATCGATGTCGATGTGGCTCTGCGCTGGCGTCGGGAGCAGCTCGGTGATCGACAACCAGCTGTCGTCGCGGAGCTCACCGAGCAACCTTCGAAGGTTGCTGAGCACCAGGGGGTTGCGCCAGTCGAGGTATTGCTGGCTTCGCGAGATATCCAGCGGGTAATTACCGCGGCTCAGTCGACGGCCGAAGCCACGCTGGGGAATGCCCTCACTGCGCCGCCATCGTTCGAGTCGGACAAAGTACTGCGAGTAGGGTTCGCGCGGCTCCTTCGAGGGAATCTCGCTGACCGGGATCGCCCACCGCGCGCGCTCGAGGACCAGGCGACCTACCTGCAGGCGTGGACGGAATCGACGCAGGCTGACACCGCCGAGCAGATCCGTGGCGTCCAGCGTGGCGTAGATCGCAGCACGCTCGGCGATCGTCTCTTCGCCGATGCGTGGCGACAGCGCCCGAATGACGAGCAAGGGATCGGGCAGCAGCTGGTCGCGGACAAACCCAAGGTGTACAGGCTCGATGTCCTTGCCCAACCGGGGCGCGTGGAGCCGCAGCTGCTGACGGCTCGAGTCGAAGCTCAGCTCGAGCTCGCCAAGTGAGAGCAGGTCGCCGCCGGGGGGTCGGCAGACCTCCAGCGGGACGTCCAGGGCGTAGCGGGTCAGGCGAGGGTGGAGCTGGAAGTTGAGCCCCATCCCCACGTGGACCGCGACCGGGACCGGCTCCGCGGCGTCGAACCATGCTCGCGCCGTGGGCAGCAGGTCTCGCTCGAACTGAGGGTCGGCCAAGTAGCGAGACAAGTACTTGTCGCGCCCGCTCTGGACCCCGTTGAGCACGATGCGCTCGACCGCCCCGTCCGTCGCGCCGTCGCGGGTGGCGAGCTGAACGAAGGCCATGATCGAGCAGGGCTGCTGCGCACCGGGGAGCCCCTCGAGCAGCGCCGCGTCGAGCTCGATCGGCTCCTTCGCCGTGCTCTCGAGCGCGCGGGTGAGCTCGACGTGGTGTTGCCAGGGTATGGGCGCGTCGACCCGACGCAGACCCTCGAGCAGCGCGCCGTCGGCCATGACCATTGCGATGAACCCAGGGACATCGTCACATTGACCATCCGCACCGAAGCGCTCGCAGAACGCCTGGGCAACCGACCGATGCTGGATGTTCGTGGCGCTGGCGCTGGCCAGCGCGGCGGCCGGTCGAAGCTCGTTCGTGAGCTCCTCGACCGACAAGGGCAGATCGGAGGCACGCAGCCCATGCACCGAGTAATCTTCGAACAGACACCCGCGCAGCTGCGTCACGCCCACCGCCTCGGCGACTTGTTCTTGCAGCTCGGCGCGCTCGGTGATCGACGCTTTCGCGTAGCGCTCGAGGTCGGTCGAGACGGCCCGCAGCCGCGCGGAGCAGGTCCGGTCGCCGAGCGCCTCGAGCTCGGCAGCCATGCTCGCCAGCCCCGACGCGGTCGGCCGCACGGCAGGATACAGCCGCTCGATCACCCCCGCTGCGACGAGGGCGTCGAGCGCCTCGCTCCAGACTTCGGCGCTCAGCTGCGCGGACGCGAGCGCTGCGATCGCCTGGGCCGCGGTCGTCCCCTCGACAGCGTCCATCAGCTGGGCGATCTGCAGGCTCAGCTCGAGCCGGCCCCACTCGGTCGAGGGTGCTCCGTCGGCGCCGATCCCCGCGAGTTGACGGGCGAACAACAGATGCGGCCGGGGCTCGGCGACCATCGTGCGCAGCGGCGTGACGCGCAGCGACAACCCAGCGCGAGCCTGCGGATCGAGGGTCGGAAACAGGCGCTCGCCCAGCAGCGCAGCGTTGAGCTGCGGGATCCCCACCCACGTGGGCGACGGGCTCTCGGGCGCCTCGCTGTCGATATCCGACCGAAACACGGCGACCCCCGCGAAGCTGCTGAACGGGGTGGTCCGCAGGGTCGCGCGCAGCAGATAGCGGGCGATCGTCGCCTCGCGAATCACCCGCGACGCGGGGTGGTGATCGCTGTCGGCGAGCTCATGGAGCTGGCGAGCCACGTCGAAGTGGTCTCGACTGGACAACAGCACCCCGCCGAGCAGCCGCGGGTGATCCAGGCGTGCGCACAGGCGCTTGGAGATGTCTCGTCGCTCACGCTCGACGGTGTCGACCAGGCGGCGCTCGACGGCGCGCCGTTGCGCCTCTTGGGCGTGAATCGAGGCCAGTCGCTCGCGGAGATCCGGCGGCCACGCATGGTCGAGATCGGCGCGGCGCAGCGGCTTGGCGTTGAACAGGCGACGCTTGAGGGTGAGCGCGCGCCTGCGCAGGTGCTCGTCGTCGCACTCGCCGACGAGCGCGTGCAGCAGCTCGATCGCCGTGTCGCGCTGCGGGGCGATCGCGTCAGTGAGGACGTCGAGCTCCCCCAGCGTGGCGGCGCTCTCGCACAGCTCGAGCCCATCGAGGATCGACAGCGGCAGCCCAGCGATGCGAACCCCCAACAGCGGGCGTGGCTCCCAGCGCCGACTCATCCGGGCTCTTCGAGTGCGGAGGCGCCCGCACCAACGGCGAACGCCAGCGCGGTCGTGTACTCGTAGCCGTCGAGCTGCAGTAGCTCGTTGGCGCGGGCCAGGGCAAACCCCCCCGTCGCCGAGTATTGCAGGCCCAGCTGCGCCGCTTGAAGGTACAGACTGTCGATCACCCACCCCACCGACATCATCGCGCCCCGATAACCGCGGTCCGCATGCATGCGAAGCCAGCGAGCCAGGGGGGTGACGACAAACACCAGCGCAGCGGCGTCGCCCTGATCGTGCTGCAGCAGCACCTCGGCGCGGAGCTGTTCCCGCGCGACGCCCTCGACGAGCACGAGCTGGTGGCCAGCGTGGTCGTAGCGGTAGACGGCCGGCTCGAGCGGGGGCACATCGAGGGCCACGACAAATAGCTGAGCTCGCAGTCGTGCATCGGGGCACAACGGGCCAGCGTCGACGATCTCCGCGTTGCGCAGCAGGAGCGAGAGCTGCGACAGCGGCAGCGAGCCGCTGTCTCGGAGCGAGGTGCTGCGTCGACTCGCGATCACGCTGCGCAGATCACAGGCAGGATCGGCGTCCACGGGCAGCGGAAGCGGGATCGCTGGCGCGAGCTCGCCAGGTCGATCCGTGGGGGCCGAAGGCTCGGCGTGCTCGTGCCGCGAGCGACCGGCCAGAATCAGGTCACGCACCATCGCGAGCGGCCCGCCGCTCGTCGTCGTCAGGCCAGGGTGCTGGTCGGACTCCACGCGGCCAGCATATCGCCGCGAGGCGCTCGTCAGCAAATCAAGCTAACGGCGCCCCGCACCTCTGCTAAACCCGGCCTCTAAACCCAGCTCTAAAGCCAGCTGCAGGTCTTGGCCAGGTGCGCGGCGATGTCCGTGGACTCGTACATGACCTGATCCCCGATCACCAACGCGGGCGCCTGCGGCTTGCCGCCGACCCGCACCAGCTGCTCACGCGCCTGTGGATCCTGGCTGACGTTGCGCACCGCCAAGCTCGACTCGATGTGGAGGTTGCTGCGCGCGTACATGGCCCAGCGACTGAACAAGCAGCGGTCCTTGATGTACAGCTCAGCGCCCGCAGGCAGCCCTTGCGGCGCGACGAATTCGGGCAGCTCGCTCGGCCAGCTCGCGTCGATCTTCTCGCACTCGGCGACCAGCGCCTCCATGTCGCGCTCGCCGGACGGACCCACCGACTGCGTGTAGCGGACCGTCCCGCCCGCGTTGATGAGCACGGTCGCGCGATCGGTGATGCCCTTGTCAGCCAGGTACACCCCCATTGACGTGGCGATCTCACCCTTGGGGTGAAAGTCGGAGATCAGCGGAAACGAGACACCGCCCATTTGCTCGGCCCAGGCCGCGTGACAATAAACTGTATCAATTGAGACCCCAATGGCGAGGGTGTGGGCGGCGCGAAGTCGGTCAGCCAACGCTTCCAGCGCTGGTACTTCCGTGCTTCACGTGGGGGTGAAGTCGAGCGGGTAGAACAATAGCGCCAAATGGCGTTTACCCCGCATCGCCGCGAGGTTCTGCTCACGACCCAGGTGGTCGATCCGCGTGAAGGTGGGCGCTTGAGCTCCGACTGCGATCATGCGGCCTACATAGCACAAGCAGCGATGCGCGCCCGATCCAGCGCGCGGCAGATTTTGATTCGATCGCGTCGGCGGGCCGCGCCAGGCGCCCACCCAGAACATCAGGTTCAAAACGGCCAGACCAGCGGCGCCAGCGTGCAGGTGACCACCCACATCAGCAGGTTCATCGGCACGCCCATCTTCAAGAAGTCCGACAGCTTGTAGCCGCCGGGCCCGTAGACCATCAGGTTGGTCTGATACCCGAGCGGGGTGGCGAAGCTCGACGACGCCGCGATCATCACCGCGATCACGAACGGCATATGGTTGACACCCAGCTGCGCCGCCGTCGACATGGCGATCGGAAACACGATCACGGCGGCCGCGTTGTTGGTCACCAGCTCCGACAAGCTGGTGGTCGCGGCGTAGATCACGATCAGCGCCAGCAGCGGGTTGGTGCCCGCGTACCCGAGCCCGAGCTCCGCGATCGCCTGCGCCGCGCCCGTGCTCTCGAGCGCGCTGCCCAGCCCGAACGATGCGCCGATCGCCAGCAGCAGCGGCCAGTCCATGCTGCGGCGCGCGGTCTCTTCCGAGCAACAGCGCGTCAGCAGCATCGTCGCCGCCGCGACCAACGCCGCCTGCAACATCGTCAGCAAGCCCGTAGTCGCGAGCGCGACCATGCCCGCGAGGATCATCAACGAGATCGGCGCCTGCGCGTTGGTCGGCGGCCCGGCGCCGTCGAGCCGACTGACCAGGTAAAAGTCCCGTGAGTTGCGTTGTTGCTCGACGAACGACGGCAGCGCCTCGATCAACAAGGTGTCCCCTGCGCGCAGCTCGATGTCACCGATGCGCCCGGGCATCCGCTCACCGTTGCGCGACACCGCGATCACCACCGCGTCGTACTTGTTGCGAAACCGGCCCTCGCGGATCGTCTGCCCGATCAGCGGGCAGCTCCACGAGACCACGGCCTCGGCGAAGCAGCGCTCGGCCCGGTGCGAGTCGAGCTTGAACACCTGCCGCGTCGCGGGCCCGACCCCCGGGATCCGCTGCAGATCCATGACCGAGTCCAACACCCCGACGAACACCAGCTGATCGTTGGCCTCGAGCTGCTCGCTCGGGTTGACGATCGGCACGATGTTGTTGCCGCGATGGATCTCCATCAGGTACAGCCCCGGCAGGTGCCGGAGGCCGGCCGCCTCGACGGTCTTGCCGACCAGCGGACCCCCGGCCACGACGGTCATCTCGACCGTGTACTCGCGTGGATCGTCGGGCACGCCCAGCTCGCTGTCGCGGTCGGGCAGCAGCCACCGGGCCGCGATCAACAAGAAGCTGACGCCAACCAGCGCGCAGGGCAGCCCGACCCAGGTGATGTCGAACATGCCCAGACCCGGCATGCCTTGCGCGACCAGCAACCCGTTGACGACGATGTTGGTGCTGGTCCCGATCAGCGTGCACAGGCCGCCCAAGATCGCGATGTAGCTGAGCGGCAACAGCAGCTTCGAGACCGGGATCCGCGTGGTCTTGCACCAATCCATGACGACCGGCATCAGCATCGCGACGACCGGCGTGTTGTTGACGAACGCGCTGCCGACCACGACCGGCGGCACCAGCCGCAGCTGCGCCCGCGTGGCCGAGCGCGGCCGACCGAGCGCGCGCTGAACCAGGTACGCCAGCGCCCCGGTCTGGCGCAGGCCCGCGGCGACCACGAACAAGATCGCCACCGTGATCAGCCCGGGGTTGGCAAACCCCGAGAAGCCCGCCGTTGGCTCGACGACCCCGGTGACCAGCAACACCGCGAGCCCACCCAGCAAGATCAGATACGGAGGATGACGCCCGACCGCGAGCAGCACGAACACGGCGGCGACGACGGCGATCGCGATCCAGGCCTGCGCGATCACGGGCGAGCCTCGCAGGTGGCCACGCCCAGCGGCCAGGAGTGGTCGGCGCAGCGCTCACGCACGCCGGGTAGATAGCCGCAGCGCGCTCGCGCACGCAAGGGGTCAGCCCTCCGGGTCCGTGTACATCGACACCCCGCGAACGTCCTCGCGCAGCTGCAGGGGCTGCCGCAGCGAGGGCAAGACCCGCTGCTCGCAGTCCCGCCGCTCGCACAGCCGACACGTCACCCCGACCGCGAGCATCCCTTCTTCATCTTGGAGGTCGACCCCATCGGCGTAGACCAGCTCCGGCGCGCGGTCGATCGGACACCCCAGCCCGACCGCCAAGGTGGCCCGTGGCGCGCCATACCCCCCGCGTCCGTGAGCGACCGTGCGCGCGACGCAGAAGAACTTGTTGGGATCGCCGGCCGGCATGATCGAGGTCTGCACGCGGATCAGCCCGGGCGTCTGAAACGCTCGAAACACGTTCCAGCGCGGGCACGCCCCCGAGAACCGCGCGAACTGAATCCCCGAGCCCGAGAACCGCTTGGAGATGTTGCCGGCGATGTCGACCCGCAACATGTGAAACGGCACCCCCTCGGCGCCCGCTCGGCGCAGCGTCGTGAGCCGATGACAGACCTGCTCGAAGCTGGTCCCGAACCGATTCGCCAGCAGCTCGATGTCGTAGCGCTGCGTCACCGCCGTCTGATGAAAGCTGGCGTAGGGCATCAGCACCGCCCCGGCGAAGTAGTTGGCCAGGACCAGGCGCGCGAGCGTGCGCGAGTTGGTGCTGGTCAGGATCGGGTCGTCCTCGCTGAGCTGCTCGAGCAGGTCGTGGTGGCAGATCAAGGCGATCTGGGTCGCGAGCTGAAAGTTGCGACTCGACGGCGGCAGGGCCTCGGACAGGTTGATCCGCCGCAAGTCTCGGTCGTAACGCCGGACGATCCGCTGCTCGTCGATCGACAGCAGCACGCCGATCCCCTGGCGCTCGAGCCACTCGGCCATGCCCGCGAACCGAGCCCCACGCTTGAGCTTGGCGGCGACCCACAGCTGCTCGGCGCGCTGCTCGAGCTCGCCAAAGTAGTTCATGTGATGCTGAATGTACTCGTTGACCTCCTCGGACGGCAGCACCTCGCCGCGCAGGTTCATGGCTCCCTCCGCGTGTCCCTCTTGGGTCGCGTAGCTGACCTCCGCCAGCTCGACCAGGGACTCGCGCGCGCGCTGAAACTGCTCGTAGAGCGTGAGCACGGCGCGAGCGATCGCGGGCGAGCTGTTGGCGAGCTCGCGGACCTCCGCCGAGTTCAGCCCGTGCTCCTCGAACACCGGATCCGCGAACGCCTCGAGCATGTGCGCGGCGAGCCGCTGATCCTCGTCGGCCGCGAACTCGCTCAGCTCCAGCGAGAACTCCTGGGCGAGCTTGATCAACAACGTCGCCGTCAGCGGGCGCTGGTTGTGCTCGATGAGGTTGAGGTAGCTCGCCGAGATGCCCATCCGCCTCGCCAGCTCGGCCTGGGTCATCCTTCGTGCGCGACGCTTGGAGCGAACTTTCGAGCCCAGGTTGGTCGTGGTCACCACCGACCCAGGCTACCGCGAGTTGGCTCGGGTCCGGGCCCGCAAATTTACAAGCATTACAAGTTCACAAGGTTGTCGTGACTTGGATTTACAGCGCTAACTAGTTGAAACTCCGTGCCTTATTGAAAATTCTAGCGTGGCTCATATGCTGTGTAAACCATGTCGGATGTCACCAGCGAGAGCCTCGAGATCGCCGAGGGCGCCGGTTCCGCGGTCCTCGGTAGCGCCCAAATCCTCACGTCAGCGGCGCTCACGCTCGTCGCTCAGCTCTGCGCAAAGTTCACGGACTCGATCGACAGCCTGCTCGCCCGTCGGCGGGACACGCAGGCCCGGTTCGACGCGGGCGAGCTCCCGCGGTTCCTGCCCGAGACCGAGTCGGTCCGACGCGGCGACTGGCGGATCGCTCCGACACCCGCTGACTTGCAGCGGCGCATCATCGAGATCACCGGCCCCGTCGAACCCAAGATGATCATCAACGCGCTCAACTCGGGCGCCGACCTGTTCATGGCCGACTTCGAGGACTCGTGCGCGCCGACGTGGGCCAACGTGATCGGTGGTCAGGTGGCGCTGCGGGCCGCGGTCCGACGCGAGCTCGAGCACCGCGACGCCGACACGGGCAAGCACTATCGGCTGCACCCGCAGGCCGCCAAGCTCGCAACCTTGCTGGTCCGCCCTCGCGGTCTGCACTTGCCCGAGGCCCACCTGCGCTGGCGCGGCCGCCCGGCTCCGGCGGCGCTCGTCGACTTTGGCCTGTTCATGGCCCACAACGCCCACGAGCTGACCCGGCGCGGCACCGGCCCGTACTTCTATCTGCCCAAGCTGCAGAGCCACCTCGAGGCCCGACTGTGGAATGAGGTGTTTGTCGCCACGCAACAATTGCTCGATCTCCCGCGCGGCACGATCCGCGCGACCGTGCTGATCGAGACCCTGCCCGCCGCGTTCGAGATGGACGAGATCCTCTACGAGCTGCGCGAGCACGCGGCGGGGCTCAACTGCGGGCGCTGGGACTACATCTTCTCGTACATCAAGACCTTCCGCGCCGACCCCAGCCGGATCGTGCCGGACCGGGCCGAGGTCGGGATGCTGCAGCCGTTCATGCGGGCGTACTCGCAGCTGCTGATCAAGACCTGTCACCGCCGGGGCGCCCACGCGATGGGTGGCATGGCCGCGCAGATCCCCCGCAAGGACGACCCGGAGGCCAATCGCCGCGCGCTCGACAAGGTCGCGCAGGACAAGCGCCGCGAGGCCGCCGATGGCCACGACGGCACCTGGGTGGCCCACCCTGGCCTGATCGAGACGGCACGTCGTGCATTCGCGGCGGTCAGCTCAGCGCCCAACCAACTCACGCGCCTGCGTGACGACGTCGACGTGAGCGAAGCGCAGCTGCTCGCGACCCCAACCGGCGCGCGCACGGAGGCTGGCCTGCGGCTCAACGTGCGCGTGGGCCTGCAGTACCTCGAGGCCTGGCTCCGCGGCCACGGCTGCGTGCCGCTCTATCACCTGATGGAGGACGCAGCCACGGCCGAGATCTCGCGCGCGCAGCTGTGGCAGTGGCGACACCACGCCGTCGTGCTCGACGACGGACAGCGCGTCGACGAGGCGCTGCTGCGGGCGGTCGTCGCTGACGAGCTGACCACGATCCGCGCCGAGATCGGTGACGCGCGGTTCGACGCCGGCCGGTTCGACCTCGCTCGTGACCTCTTGCTCGAGCTGGTCCTCGCCGACGAGCTCGCCGAATTCTCGACCCTCTACGCCTATCCCCACCTGCGCTGAACGAAAGCCGAAGCATGAACACCCAAGATCAATTTTCCAGTTCGAGCCGATTCGTCGGCGTCACCCGCCCCTACACCCCCGCTGACGTCGAGCGCCTGCGCCCGTCCGTGGTCGTCGAGCACACGCTCGCCCGCGTCGGCGCCGAGCACCTGTGGCAGCTGCTCAACCAGCGTGACTACGTCAACGCGCTCGGGGCCCTGACCGGCAACCAAGCGGTGCAGCAGGTTCGCGCCGGGCTCGAGGCGATCTATCTGTCGGGCTGGCAGGTCGCCGCCGACGCCAACTTGGCCGGTCAGATGTACCCCGACCAGAGCCTGTACCCCGCCGACTCCGTACCCGCCGTGGTCAAGCGCATCAACAACGCGCTGCAGCGCGCGGACCAGGTCGAGCGCAGCGAGAGCGGCACCACCACCCGCCGCTGGCTCGCGCCGATCGTCGCCGACGCCGAGGCCGGGTTCGGCGGCCCGCTCAACGCGTTCGAGCTGATGAAGAACATGATCGAGGCCGGGGCCGCGGGCGTGCACTTCGAGGACCAGCTCGCGTCCGAGAAGAAGTGCGGACACCTCGGCGGCAAGGTCTTGGTCCCGACCGGTCAGTTCGTGCGCACGCTCGTCGCGGCCCGGCTCGCGGCCGACGTCTGCGACGTGCCGACCGTGTTGATCGCCCGCACCGATGCCAACAGCGCCAAGCTGCTCACCTCCGATGTCGACGAGCGCGACCGGCCCTTCATCCTTGGCAGCGAGCGGACCCCCGACGGCTTCTTTCGGGTCAAGGACGGGATCGAGGCCGCGATCGCCCGCGGGCTCGCCTACGCGCCCTACGCCGATCTGCTGTGGTGCGAGACCTCGACCCCCAGCCTCGACGAGGCCCGCCGGTTCGCCGAGGCGATCCACGCCGAGTACCCGGGCAAGCTGCTGGCCTACAACTGCTCGCCCAGCTTCAACTGGAAGCGCAAGCTCGACGACGCGACGATCGCCGTATTTCAGCGCGAGCTCGGTGCCATGGGCTACAAGTTTCAGTTCGTCACGCTCGCAGGCTTTCACGCGCTGAATCACTCGATGTTCGAGCTGGCCCGCGGATACAAGGCCTCGGGCATGAGCGCGTATGCGCAGCTGCAGGCCGAGGAATTTGCGGCCGAGGCGAACGGCTACACCGCCGTTCGGCACCAGCGCGAGGTTGGCACCGGGTACTTCGACCGGGTCACGCAGGTGATCAGCGGCGGCCAGGCGTCGACGCTGGCGATGCAGGGCAGCACCGAGGTCGCGCAGTTCGACGCGGCCTGAGTCGTTGCGGTCGCGCTACTCCCCTGGGCTCGCGTCCACGTCGATCGCTTCACTCGACGCGGGCGCGAGCGGCTGCGGCTCGATCGGTGCGGGCGCTGCTGCGGGCGTGGGCGCTGCTGCGGGCGTGGGCGCTGCTGCGGGCGCGGGCGCTGCTGCTGCGGGCGCGGGCGCTGCTGCTGCTGCGGGCGCGGGCGCTGCTGCGGGCGCGGGCGCTGCTGCGGGCGCGGGACCGGGCAGCACGATCGTGTGGACCTTCGGCGCCGGCTTGGTCTCCACGTGCTTGATCACCCGAACCTTGCGCCCGCGCCGACGCTCCGCCTCGCGCTGCGTCGCCGATGCGCCGGGACCCACGGGGATCCCAAACTTGAGCCCGCTGATCACCGAGAACCCGGTGTTGCCAAAATCTGGCAGCGCCGCGCCGGTCTTGATCCGGGCGCTCCACAGCTGCCGGACCTCGCCGAACAGCCCGAAGTAGTTGGTGATCCTGATGTCGATCCCGCCGTGGATCTCGAAGCCGATCCGCAGCCCGGCGGCCACGTAGTCACCGGCGTCGTGGCGAGCGTAGCGCAGCCGCATCACGTCAAACCCCGCTCCAAACCCACCGTAGGGCCGCACGGGCCACCTGCGCGGGAAGTACAGGTTGCCGCCAAAGAACAGCGGGACCGTCAGGTAATCGAGCTGCATCGCGTCGCCGCGCGCAAAGCCGCCGTCTGCGTCGGCGGGGATGAAGCTCGCGTGGCCCTCGGTGTAGCCGGTGCGGAAGAAGCCCTCGACGACGGGATAGCGGGTCGGCGTGCGCCCGGAGAACGCACCTACCCGAACATCGGCGCCGCGCAGCGCCGAGGGGAAGCCCTTGGCGTCGAAGCCCGGCAGCTCGTTGGCCTTGATCCGCGCGTCCGGCAGCTGGATCCGCCCGGTCGGCGCGAGCACGTTGAACTCGGCCCCGACGGAGAACGACAGCCATGTCCGATCCCACTGCCAGTCCCAGTCGTTGTCGACCTCGATCTCTTCGATGACGACGGTGTCGTGTTGGGCCGCGTCGCCTTGATCTTCGCCGGTCACCCGCGCGACCTCGATCAGCTCACCGGTCTCGGGATCGCGCTGCCACACGTGGACCTCCCAGTCGGGATCGGCGACGGCGAGCAGCTGCTCTTGATCGGTGTAGCCAGCGTAGTACCCATGCCCGTACGCGACCTTGAACAGCCCGGTCCGCAGCGCGTCGTCGAGCGGGCCGCGGGCGTCGGACTGCGGCTCGTGAAACTCGAGGCGGCCGAGCGCGACCAGGCCGGTGTCGTTGGCGGCGATCTTCACCTCGCCGTCGCGGCTGCCGTCGCGGCGACTGTGGCGATACAAGAACAGCGCCCCGCTTGGGAGCCGCAGGTACGCAGGCTGGCCGCTGGCATGGTTGAGATCGGCGAGCCGAACCCCGCGGGCGTCCTCGAGGCTGTAGCGCCCGGCGTCGCCCCCGGCGAGCAGCAACACCCGCTGCTCCGTGACGCGGTCGTGGACCAGCAACGGCGCCCGCTCGTCGCCACGCGGCGGACGAACGGCGACCTCGAGCCGCGCCCGGGTGTCCCCGACCCCGCTGTTGGCCGCCGACACGAACGCGCCCAGCTCCGAGTACTCGATCCGCCCGTCGCCGTTGATGTCGGCCCCGCCACGCAGCCCGCTGAGCAGCTGATGGGTGAAGATCCCACCCTCCCAGCGCTCCCACTCGTGGGTCTGCTGATCGGCCGAGTGGGCCAGGACCACGCCCGTGTTTGGGTGCGCGCCGAGGTGGTTGTCGTCGAGGTACTCGCGGACGCTGTCACCGTAGTCGGCGGGCCCGACGTCGGGCTTCCACTCGCCCCGCGACAGCACGAATTGCTCGCTGCGGCAGGCGTCGACGATCACATGGTTGTGGTCGGCCGGCGACGCGCCGAGCAGCTTGGAGAACAGATCATGGCGAGTCAGCGTGTCGCCGTTGGCGAGCGTCAAGAAGCCCTGACCGTCGGGGCCGACGTCGCCGTGGCCCGCGTAGTAGATCGTCAGCTCGACCTCGCGCCCGGCCGCGGCCGCGGCGTTCATCTTGGTCAGCAACCGGGCCCACGCGGCGTCGAGCTTGGCCTGGGTCGGCTGCTGCGAGGCCTTGACCAGGCCTGGAAACCGGGCCTGGCTGGCCTGATCGAACACCGTCAGCAGCTCGACGTCAGCCCCGAGCTCGAGCCACAGCTCGGCGATCCTGGCCGCGTCGTCGTCGGCGAAGCGCAGCGGCTTTTGGTCCTTGCTGGTGGTCTCGTTGCTGCCGATCACCAGCGCGAAGCGGGCTGGCTCCGCGGTCGCGGGGGTCACGGCGGCGAGCGGCATCGGGCCCTCGGGACGCCCGGCGTGGGCCGCCTGCGGGCCGAGCAACGCCAACAAGCTGGAGACCAGGAGCAAGAGGGCGGGAGATACGGCGGCGTTCATGGGCGAGTCCTCGCGGGATCAGTGTGAAGCAGCAGGAATTCAGTCTCGGCCGAGGCGCAGCGATCGAGGTCGCGGCACAGAGGTGCGAGCTCGGCAGCCTCGAGGCGAAGGTGCCAGGGCAGATCGTCGACGCTCGCGCGCGGCTGCTCGGCCAGCGCCGCGGCCAGGCGATCGATGTCGGCGGTGCTCGGCTGCAGCTCGCTCGCCAGCGCGAACACCCGCACGCGACCGGGGCCATGGTTGACCGCGAGCCGGACCGACACGGGCAGCGCCGCCCAGCGATTGGTCACGGCCAGGGCCGGCAGCTCGCGGGCGTCGGGGTTGGGCAGGTAGTAGCGGACCTCGCCGTCTTCGGCGATCCCGAACACGCTCAGGTGCAGCGGGGCCGCGACCAGCGACGCGGCCGCGCGAGGATCGAGCGCCTCGTCGCCAAGCCGGACTGAGAAGCCGAGCAGCTCGTCGAGCTCGCAGCCGCGGTCGCTCGCGGGCCGCGGCGGCGTGCCGCAGACCGGCTCGAGCCCGAGCGGCCGCGCGATCGGGTGGCGACCCCGACTCGCCAGCTCGCCCGTCTCGCCGACCTCGCCCGCATCGCCGGCAGAGATCGCCGGCCCGCGCTCGTCGGCGCCGACCCACCACAGCAGCGTCGCCGCCGTCGCCAGGGTCGCCACTGTCGCGCCGAGCCAGGTCCAGCCCCGACCACGCCCGATCGGCGCGGCCTCGACCACGCCCTCGGCCGCGAGATCGTCAAACAGCCAGCGCTCGACCTGGTCGATCTCCGCGCGGGAGACCGGCCGCTGCTCGAGCACCCGCAAGGCCGCGATCGCCCGATCCCAGCCGCGCCGCTCCCTCGCGTTGCCGCGCAGGCGCTCGACCAGCGCCCGTCGCCGGCCCGGCCGCAGACCGTCGACGAGCTCGCGCTCGATCACCCGTCGCAGCTTGCTCGGTCGGCTCATCGGGTCACCTCATCGAGCACGCGCAGCAGCTCCGAGCCGAGCAGCGCGGGCACGCCCACGGCCGCGACCACACCTTCGATCAGCGTGGCCTCGCCGTGCTCGCGCAGGTAGATCAGCAGGGCCCGGCGCAGCTGCTTCTCGCTCGTGCGGATCCGCTGGCGCCCAAGCCCGAGCACCTCGGCGGCGTCGCGCTGCGACAGACCGTCGACGAAGCGCAGCTGGACCAGGCGCCGCTGCTCGGGATCGAGGCTGGCCAAGAACGCCGCGACCAGCTCGCGCACCTCGGCGTCGTGGACCTCGCGCTCGGGGCTGGGGCCATCGTCGATCGGCGCGAGCGTGGCCGCGGTCGGGTGCTCCCCGTCCGCGAGCGGGAACAGCACCTCGCGGGCCCGAAACGAGCGCAGGACCAGGTTGCGGGCGATCGTGCTGACGTACGCGCCGTAGGGGCGAATCCCGTCGTAGCTCGCCCGCGACCGCGGCTCAAAGGCCCGGCGAAAGGTCTCGTGCAAGAGGTCCTGCAGCTCGAAGCCCGAGCCGTAGCCCGCGAACCGGTGGCGGGTGCCGCTGGCCTCGAACGAGAACCCGTGGCGCAGCAGCAGCGCGACAGACTCGGCGTGGAGCCGGTAGACCTCGGTCAGCGCGGCCCGCTCGCCGGCCTTGAAGCCGCGCAGCAGATCCTTCGACCAGCCATTCGGGGCGAGCTCAGCTCGCTCGACTTGCGTGGGTCCCGTGGGCACTGCCCTTCCCTAGCCGACTCAGGTCGAGCTGGGTTGGGGGTCGGTGAAAAAATTTCAGGACTCGGGCCCGCTCGGGACCGTCGCCGAATTTTGCGTGGGCGCGAGCGGCTGTGGCTCGGCCGGCGCAGGGGAAGCCGGCCTGGCGACAGCCGCCCAGATGACCGCCGCCAGGCAAGCGGCGATCGCCAGCGCGCTGCCCGATCGGACCGCTCGCAGCTGCTTCAGCCGTCGGATCGGATCGGCGTCCCCCGGGACCGCGAAGACCAGCAGCGGGTCGCTCGTCGACCCTCGCAGCTGCCCCTGCGCGATCTCCTCCGCGGGCGCGACCACGACGACCCGATCGCCCTTGCCGATCACCTCGCGATCGACGCCCACCTGCGCGAGCATCGCCAGCATCCCGCGTTCGCTGGAGGTCTTCGTCCGCAGCGGCGAGTCCTGGTCTGGCCCTCCACGCGACTCCGAGGCCCAGTGCAGGTGTTGGGTGTCGACGGCGATCCGTGTGCCCGCGAGGTTGAACGGGTGGCGGACCTCCTCCCGGTAACCCAGCGTGTTGGTCGTGTGGGTGACGGTCGCCACGGTCTGCGTACCCCCGTGCACCGACGCAACCTCCGCGGTGCCGTGGTGGACCCCGCTCCACGAGTGCCACGAGATGGCCCGAGCGAACCTGCCCCCGAGACCGCTGACCGCACCGACGATGCGCCGCTTCGAGCTCGCCCGGAGGATCCGACTGACGATCTTGCTCGCTTCACGCTCATGCGCGAGGGCAAAGCCCAGCCACGTGATCAGCATCAGCGCGCTCGGCACCGCGAACGCCATGACCCCACCGTCTGGACTGATCAGCGCGGCGGGGGCGACCGTGCCAGTCAGCGTGAACGGGAAGATCAGCCACCACCCACCGTAGGGGGTGGGCGCCCGCTCGACCCGGGTCGGATCGAGGTTTTGCATGACGATGGGGTTCTTGCGCGGCAAGAACCGGGGCAGCTGTTGGCGGCTGGCGATCAACATGATCGCGGTCCCGAGCCACAGCGCGATCCAGATCGCACCAGCGGCGGGTTGAAGAAACGCCACGGGAACGCCGAGCAAGACGAACCCCAGCGCAACCCAGTCCCCCCGAGCCGGCCTTGGCATGCCCAAGCATAACACCCGCGGGTGCTGAAGATGCAGGCGGGACTCGAACCCGCATGAACACAGACTGCAGCCGTGCGCCTATCCATTTCGGCCACTGCATCGAGAACCACACTCGCCTATGTTGATTGGCGGAGCGATAACTCATGTACGTATCGTTGAGCGGAGAGAGGGAGGGTCGAACTCCCAAGGATCTTGCGATCTCGTCCAAGTTCAAATCGGGTGCCGTCGCCAGCTTTCGGCTTGTCTCTCCAATTGGTGTGATGGTGAAAACGGAGAGGGGGAGGGTCGAACTCCCAAGGATCTAGCGATCTCGTCCGGGTTCCATCCGGGTGCCGTCGCCGGCTGTCGGCTTGCCTCTCCAGGGTTGTTTTTCAGCTCAGGCCAGGCTTCTGGCCTGCTCGCGGGCGCTGTGCTCGTTGCGAGCGAGGCGATTGATTAGCGGAGAGAGGGAGGGTCGAACTCCCAAGGACCTTGCGATCTCGTCCGGGTAGCGGCCGGGTGCCGTCGCCAACTTTCGGCTTGCCTCTCCAGAGGTTGTGTTCAGCTCGGGCCAGGCTTCTGGCCCGCTTGCGGGCGCTTTTTGCGGACCGGAGCGCTCGTTGGCGGAGAGAGGGAGGGTCGAACTCCCAAGGACCTTGCGATCTCGCCCGACTTCGAATCGAGTGCCGTCGCCAGCTTTCGGCTTGTCTCTCCGTGAGGTGTGCGGCCCGTGTTGGTCCGCGCATGTTCGCCACGTCGGGCCCAATACGGCTCGATGCGTCGTCAATACCCATGCAGGGCTGCATGCCCTACATGGGGGCTGCTGAAGCCGGGTCAGGCTGATCGCGAGGAACTCGGACAGCGACACGCCCCAGCACTGGTAGACCGCGAGCAACTCCCGGCGGTCCATTGGACAGCGGGGGTGGCGTCTTGCGATCGGCAGGTCTGTGCTTGGCGGGCCATCTCGATACCTCAGCGAATGTTGGGCAGTGTACACGTCGGCTTCTCGCGGTCAAGGACGAACGCATATTTTTTTGGACGGTCGACGTTCGGCGCTCGCGTCCGGCTGCTCGGCAATGTGCTTCGTGGGCACCGCCGAGCAGGACATTGTTTGTTTCAGCGCGGGCCAGGCTTGTGACCAGAGCCCGAGCCAGCAGCGAGCGCAGCACCACCGACCTGGATTGTCATGTCACAATGAGGCCGCTCCCGACTCTGACCACCCATGGCCAACGATGACGAGCGATGACAAACGACCCGGCGATCCGATCGCGCTCACGGTCAACGGTATGCCGTGGGAGTGGGACGTCGCCGCCGGCAACCTGCTGCTGTTCGGTGAGCCAGCTGTCGCGTTCGGAGCACTCCCGTCGCTCGAGCGTCTCGTCGGCCCCTTGCGTGAAGAGGCAGGTGAGGAGCTGTTTCGCCTGCTCGTCGCGCTGTCCAGCACCAAGGGCACAAAGCAGTACTACCAGAATCTGATCACCAAGTTCGGCTCGACTTTCGAGGAGGGCTTCTTGACCTGGGGCGAGGCGGTCGCGGCCGCCGGCTGGGGACGTTTCTCCCTGCCCAAGTACGATCGAGCGCGCTGCGAAGCGATCGTCCGGGTCATCAACCCATGGGAGCTCCAGATGCAGACCGACACGCCCGAGACCTGGGGCTGTCCGTTCTTGCAAGGCAAGCTGATCGGCATCTTCAGCGAGGCATTCGGGGTGACGTGTTGGGCGTATGAGCAGAACATCCAGCGCGACGGCGCCCACTGCTCGATCGAGTTTCACATCGCCCGCTCGCAACGAACGATCGCGGTCGAGCTCGCGCAGCTGCGGGCGGCACGTCAGCGCGAGCGCGACGGGGAGCTGGCCCGCGAGGTCGAGCGCAAGACCGCGGCGCTGCGCGAGTCCGAGGATCGCCAGCGCGCGGTGCTGCTGTCGCTCAGCGATCTGGTGTTCACGATCGACGCCAACCTGGTCATCGAAGACTACCTGCCACCGCGCGGCGCCGCCTCGGCGTTTCCGCCGGCCGAGGCTGCTCTACGCCACACAGTCGGCGACGCGTTCGGCGAAGCCCTCGCGACCGTGTTGGGCGAGGCTATCGCTTCGATCGATTCGATCGATTCGATCGGGTCGATTGCTTCGATCGATGCTGGTCACGAGATCGAGCCGGGGTCGCAAGAGTTCGGGTTCACCCTCGACGGCGAGGTGCGTCGCTACGAAGCCCGGTTCGCCCCCCGCCAAGCGGCCAACGGCGAGCTCGACGGGCTCACCGTCGTGGTCCGAGACTTCACGCGGCAGCGCGCGATCGAGGAGCGGCTGCGCCAAGCACAGAAAATGGAGTCGCTCGGCCAGCTCGCCAGCGGCGTCGGCCACGACTTCAACAACTTGCTCACCGCGATCATGAGCGCGACCGATCTGCTGGCAATCCAGGTCCCGCAGCCGCTCCAACCCCTGACGGAGACGGTGCTCGATGCGTGCGACACCGCGGCGGCGCTGATCAGAAAGCTGCTCGACTTCGCACGCCCTGGCCTGGCCGCCGCCGCCGACGTCGACATGCACGACGTCGTCTCGACCTCGGTCAGCCTGCTCGAGGCCAGCGTCAGCCGCAGCATCCGCGTCGTGACCCAGCTCGAGGCCCCCGCACATCACATCTACGGCGACGCCAAGCAGCTGCAGAGCGCGCTGCTCAACCTCGGCGTCAACGCGCGCGATGCCATGCCCCACGGCGGCGAGCTTCGATTCGCAACTCATAACCTCACGCTCAGCGCAGACGACTGCGCGACCGCGGCGGTCGACCTGTCGCCCGGCCCCTACATCGAGGTCGTGGTCAGTGACACGGGCGAGGGCATGGACGAGCCAACCCGCCGCCGCGTGTTCGAGCCGTTCTTCACGACCAAGGCCGCTGGCAAGGGCACAGGTTTGGGTCTGGCCGCGGTCTACGGGGCGGTCGGCGAGCACCGCGGTCAGATCTCGTTGGACAGTGAAGTCGGCAAGGGCACGACCTTTCGCATTCGCTTGCCGATCCACGCGGCGAGCGGGCCGCCGATCACCCTGAGCCCCTGAGCCGGGTCAGCGCACGCCCGAGGGCAGCCACGCGAAGTTGTAGTCGAGCACCGCGCAGCGCTTGCCCATCGCCGCCGCCATCGCGGGTGGGACCGGTGGCAGATCGAGGCGGGTCAGCTCGTGCTCGAGCGCGGCGTCGAGGTTGGCGTCGCCGCTCGAGGCCTTGCGCAGGACCTTGTCGACGCTGCCGTCGGTGCAGATCCGCAGGCGAAACGTGTAGGGGTTCGAGCTCGAGACCTGGCCGGCCCACGCGGGGACCTTCATCGAGCGAAGCGCCCGCATGACCTCGCTCGCCCATGGGTCGCCGTCGGCGAGCAGATCCGACCACGCGTTGGCGTCGTGAAATGGGTCGTCGACATCCTGGCCGGGCGCCGGTCCAGGGGTCGGGGTGGGTTTGGGCTTGGGCGTGGGCGTGGGCGGAACTTCGCCCGCTTCGGTCGCGCCTGGGTCGGCCTCGCTGCTCGGCTGGTGCGCGTCCTCGCTCACGCTGGCGCCTGGCTCATCGCTGACTTGCTCCGGCGCGTCCGCCGGGAGCTCGCTGGCGGGCTCGGCCGCGGCGGCCGGCTCGGCGTCAGGCTCACCGGACGCGACCACCGACGCGGGCATGAACTCGACCACCAACAGCGCATCTTGGTCATCGGCCGCGGCTGAGCTCGGCATCCACAGCAGCGCGCCCGTCAGCGCGAGACATCCGAGCAGCGACCCGAGCACCCCACCAACGAACGGTCCCGGTCGGGACACCACCTCCTGCAGGTCGCGGCGGGCGACCGCGAACGGAGCCGTCAGCGCCGAGCGGATCGGAGGCAGACCAACGAGGACACGGGGACGGTCAGGGTCGTGCATGGCGGCTAGCGTTGAACGTCGGCATCGCCAAAACCCTTCACCTCGCCCCAGATCTCGCTGCCACCCGCGAAATGCCTGGGTTGATGACCGCTGCGCAGCGCGTGGCACACTCCCCGCCATGAGCCAGCCCGAACAACCCACCGGCCGCGTCCCCGCGCGCCTGTTCGTCGTGATCGCCCTGGCGGCGCTGGCCACGATCTTCGCCGTGGCCTTCACCCTCTACTCCAGCCTGGGCGCCGACGAGCAGCAGGTGTTCCCGATCGTCGACGACTACCTGCGCGAGCCACAGACCGTGCCCGAGCGAGTCGAGGTGATCAGCGCCGAGGTTCGGCGGATCCAGATCAGCCACGCCGGGATCGAGGTCCACGATCACGCGGGTCAGCGCTACACGATCAACCCCGACGGCACCAACCTGCGCCGCGGCGGCGAGGTCGCTGTGCCGACCGACAGCTTCGCCGTCGGCGACGTCGACTTCGCCGGGCTGCCCGTGATCCTGGCGGCCGCGAGCGAGCGCAGCGGCGGGACCCCCAACAGCGCGACGATCGAGCGGCGCGACGGTGCGCTGGTGTGGCGCGTGGTGATCTGGGCCGAGGGTGGAACGAGTGAACTGGTCTACACACAAGCTGGCGAGCTGCGCCCGGGCGCCAACGCCAGGTGACGAACTCGACGACTCGACTACTCGACCTTCACCCCGCGCCAGAACGCGACGCGACCCGCGATCTGCTTGGCGGCCTCCTTTGGCGCGGGGTAGTACCAAGCCGCGTCAACGTTGCGCTGGCCGTTCACCTCGACGGTCAAGTAGTGCGCGGTGCCCTTCCAGGGACACTCCGACTGGGTGTCGCTCTCGGTAAAATACGCGGACACGATCGAGTCGCGCGGAAAGTAGTGATTGCCCTCGACGACCACGGTGTCGTCACTGTGTGCGATGGTCTCGCCGTTCCAGGTCGCTCGCATGCGCGTGGATACGCGTGTCGCTGACCCGAGTTACTCGGCCGCGCCGGTCTGGACCCGCCACAAGCTCGCGTAGATCCCAGCTTGGGCGACGAGCTCGTCGTGCCGGCCGTGCTCGACGATCCGCCCCTGCTCGAGCACGAAGGTCTGGTCTGCCCGGCGGATCGTCGACAGGCGATGAGCGATCACGATCGTCGTGCGGCCCTGGGTGATGCGCTCGAGCGAGCGCTGGATCGCGGCCTCGGTCTCGTTGTCGACGCTCGAGGTCGCCTCGTCCAGGATCAGCACCGGGGGATCCAAGAGCAGCGCCCGCGCGATCGAGACCCGCTGCCGCTGGCCGCCCGAGAGCTTCTGCCCGCGCTCACCCACGATCGTGTCATAGCCGTCCGGCAGCGCCATGATGAAGGCGTGAGCCTCGGCTGCCTTCGCGGCCGCGACCACGGCGTCGAGTGACGCGTCAAAGCTGCCGTAGGCGATGTTGTCGCGCACGCTGCCGTGGAACAAGAACACGTCCTGGCTGACCAGCCCGATCGCGCGGCGCAAGCTGGTGAGCTCGAGCTCGCGCACGTCGATACCGTCGAGGCACACGCGCCCGGCCTTGACGTCGTAGAAGCGCAAGATCAGCTTGATCAGCGTGCTCTTCCCGGCTCCCGTGGCGCCGACGAAGGCCACCGTGTCACCGGCCGGAATCCGCACGGACAAGCCGCGCAGGATCGGCACGGGCTCGAGGTTGCCGCCGAGCCCGGGGTCATAGTGAAAGTCGACGGCCTCGAAGCTGAGCTCACCGCGGATCGCCTCGGTCGCCAGGCTCACCGTGCCCGAGCGGATCTTGGCCTCGGTGTCGAGCACATCGAGCGCGCGCGTGGTCGAGGCCATCGCCCGCTGATACTGATCGAGCAGGAGCCCGAGCTTGGTCAGCGGCCACAGCAACCGCTGGGTCATGAACACCAGCACGCTGTACACACCCACGTTCAGCTGGCCGGCGAGCACCATCTGACCGCCGAACACCAAGATCGCGACGAAGCCGAGCACGATGATCATGCGGATCAGCGGCACGAAGCCGGAGCTGAGCTCGATCGCGCGGCTGTTGGCGGCCTCGTAGGCGCGGCTGAGCGTGGCGATGCGCTCGACCTCGTGCGCCTCGGCGGTGAAGCTCTTGATCGTCGCGACGCCGCCCAGGTTGTTGACCAATTGCGCGTTGAGCAGCCCGACCTGCTCGCGGACCTCGCGATAGCGGGGCTCGAGTCGACGCTGGATCGACACCGAGCCCCAGATCACCAGCGGCATCGGCAGCAGGGTCATCCACGCGACCGAGGGCACGACCACGAAGAACAGCCCGCCGACCAGGGTGACGGTGGTGAGCAGCTGGATCAGCTGGTTGGCGCCGTCGTCCAAGAACCGCTCGAGTTGGTTGATGTCGTCGTTGAGCACCGACATCAGCCCGCCCGTGCTGCGATCCTCGAAGTAGGCCAGCTCGAGCTCCTGGACGTGGCGATACACGTCCACGCGCAGCTCGTGCTCGACGGTCTGGGCCAGGCGGCGCCACTTCAGGGCATAGGCGTACTCGAACACCGACTCTGCGCCCCAGGCTGCCAATGTGAGTCCGGCGAGGATCCACAGCTGCGTGTCGACATTCGCCCAGCCCAGCTTGGCGATGAACGAGTCCTGGCGCGAGACCACGATGTCGACCGCCGCGCCGATCAGGATCGGCGGCGCGAGGTCGAACAGCTTGTTGAAGAACGAGAACAGCGTCGCCGCTCCGATCGCGCGTCGGTGCGGACGCGCATATCGGAGCAAGCGCGCGAGCGGATGCTGGTTTTTCATGACCGACAGGCGCAGGACTACTGCGGAAGCTGCTCTTCCTCGTTCGACTCCTCAGTTGGCTCTTCCTCGGTCTGCTCTTCCTCGGGCTGCTCCTCCTCGGTCTGCTCTTCCTCGGGCTGCTCTTCCTCGGGCTGCTCCTCTTCGACGACGCCCTCGTCCTCGCCACCCTCTTCGCCGCCTCCTTCGCCACCCTCGTCGTCCCCCTCGCCCGACTCGACCATCACGCCCATCTCGGCCGGGATCGTGCGTTCGTCGGGGGGTGGGATCTCGATCTCTTCGTCGCCGGTCGCCGCGGCGGCGGCCTCTTGCGCGGCCTGCTGCTTGGCGTTGCGCTGCGCCGCCCGCTGCTCGGCCCGGTCCTTGCTCCGGTTGGTCCGGGCCTCACGCTTCTCTCGCAGCTGCTCCTGGCGAGACTTGGACTTGACCCCGCGGAACCGGCGATGCTTGAAGTTGCCCTCGAGCACGACCCCCATCCAGCCTTCGTCGGGCGGATCCATCAGCACCTTGGGGCTCGCGGTCAGGACCAGAAGATCCACGTTGTCGCTGCGCTGACGCAGCGACGGATCAATGAACACCTTGATCAGCAGATTCAGGCGCGAGTTGGCGATGGGGTCGTTGAAGTCGATCTCACCCGAGATCTTGAACACGATGTCGTCGCTCTCGGTTCCGAACTCCTCGGCCACGGCCAGGCCGTCGACGATCTCGAGCACGCCATCGAGGGTCCCAAGGTCAATCTCGGGGATCGTGACCCCCTTCGACAGCATGCTGGTCTTCTTGGACCCGGGCACGAACAGCTTGGTCTCGCCGTCGCCCACGGTGCATGAATAGCAGTGGACCTCGAGCCGCCCGCTGGACTTGGCCCACTCGTTGTTCGGCGCCGTGATGTCGACGTCGAGCGCGAACACGCCGCGCACGGGGGCGTTGACCGCGTCCTGCAGCTTCGGCACGCCATACAGCGGCAGGTCGGCGATGTTGAAGGCCACGTGAGACTCTTCGTCGCCCTGAAAGTAGGCGCCGCTCATCGTGCCCTCGTCCATCGTCGCCTCGAACTCGACGTCGATCTCGTCAAACAACAGATACTTGAGCACGGAGAAGCTGGCGTCGAGCTCCTCGATCACGAACGGCACTGGGGTCGAGTCGGGGCGCGAGGGCTTGAAGCTCCACACCACCTGCTCGAGCGTGGCCGAGCCCCACGGGCGAATCGAGACGTCCTCGACCGTGATGTTGAACCCGGCCTTGCGAGCCTCATGCGAGATGCGCCAGGCGATCGAGCGGGTCGGGAGGCTGACCCAGGCCGAGATGATGAACACCAACAACAGGCCGCCGGCCCACATCGCCACGCGCCCGAGCTTGCGACCGATCGCGCGCAGGTCGAAGCCCATGCCGCCCGGGGTCAGCCCCGCGGCCAGGCTCGCGCTCGGGCGCAGGCCCGAGCCGCTCATGCCGGTCGCGCTCATGCCAGGTCCGGTGCCGCCCGGCGCCGGGGACAGGTCGTCGAGCGGCGGCAGATCAGGACCCGAGCCGAGCCCCAGGGTCTGGCTGGGCTCGCGGGGGTAGCTGGGCTCGCGGGGGTAGCTGGGCTCGCGGGGGTTGAGTTCGTCGCTCATCGCTCAGCCTTCTTGTTCCTGCTGTTGGTCGTCTTCGGGCGTCACGCGCTCCCAGGTGGCGAGCACGACGTCGACGTTGAGCCGATCCTCGCTGCCGCTGGGCGAGCGGATCGTCAAGCCCTGGGTCAGGACCACGTGGCCCTCCTTGCTCTCGACGGTGCTCAAGAACTTGGTCAGCTGCGCGAGCGTGACCCCGCGCAGGTCGAATTCGTAGGTGCGCATCTGCAGGCCCGGCGCGACCTCGACCGCGGGTTTCTCGGCCTGATTCGAGGCCGTGACCTCGGCGACGGTCTGGGCCTCTTCGACGAGCGTGCTGAACAACAGCGGCGTCGATGAGATCTTCTTTTGCGCCTCGGCCTTGAGCGCCAGCTTCTCTTGATACGAGGGCCCAAAGGTGCGGGTGAGCTCCAGACCCTCGCGCTTGTCGGCGATCTCGTCGTCGATGTCCGAGAGCCGCTTGTGGCGCATGAACATCATGACGCCCGTCGCCATCAGCAAGAACACGCCGACGAGCGCCATGACCAGCACCCGCTCGCGCGGCTGCAGTCGCTCCCAGAACCCCGGGCCTTTGTGCTTCGCGTCAACCTTCGCCATCGTCGCTCGCTCCTTGCAGCGCGACGCTGCCCGTAAAGCAATTGTGGTCGACCGACATCTCGAATGACTGCCGGCCGTTGCGATCTTTGATCATGCCCTTGGTGATCCCGCGAATGCACCCGTACTGGCGCAGCCGGACCCCGAGTCGATCTTGGGCGGTCGCGCGCGTGGCCGACAGGTTCAGCTCGATCTTGAGGTTGCGGATCTCCATGCTGGCCAGCAGCAGCTGATCGTCGGCCAGGATCCCCGCGTTGCTGTCGGTGATCGGCGCGGGGCCGGCCTCGACCGCGCCCTCGGTCTCGCCCTCGTCGTCGCCACCCGGAGGCCCGCCGAGCAGCCCGCCTGACGGATACACGACATCCGTGGGGAACACCGGATTGCCCGAGGGATCGAGCGGGAGCGGAGCGCCGTCGGGGCCGATGATCGCGGGCGCGCCGTCGCTGCCGACCCCGGTCGTGTAGCCGGGCGGCAGCTGACTGCCATCGGGGGCGGTCGCGACTGCCCCAGCCTTGGGCGTCGCCGCCTTGGTCACCAGCTCGAGCACCTCGAGCGCCCCACGCTCGGGGATCTGGCCCTTCACGTCGCCGCCCTCGGCCTCGCCGAGCTTGGTTCGCACGGCGCCGCTGCTGTTGAGCACGGTCCCAAACACGCTGCGGGTCTCATGCTCGAGCTCGGCCGCGTACGCGTCGAGCTCGCGCTCGGCCGCCTTGACCCGAACCATGCTGTCGACGGTAGCGAACGCCAAGATCGCAATGCCCAGCGCCGCGACCGTCGAGAAGTGCTGCTGAAACCATGCCCCCTCGCCGCCGCCGGTATCGTACGCGTCGTGCAGCTGGATCAGCGGGCGCCGCCCAGTTGCGACCGCGGTCCCCAGCGCGACGAGGGAGCCGGTCCAGTCGCGGCCTTGCACCTGACGCAGCGCGCCGCTCTCTTTGGGCGCGACCACCCCGACCTCGAGCCCGGTCTCGCCGGCCAGCCACCGGTCCAGCCCACGCAGCCGCGCGACCCCGCCGGACAGGCGCAGCTCGACGACCTCGCAGCCAAACTCGGACTTCAGCCACTGGCGGGTGTGCTCGATCTCCCGCAGCAGGGGCTGCAGCGCCTGGCGGACCTGCGGATCTTCGGTGTTGCCGTCGCGCTCGAGCGCGACCGTGGCGGCGACGGTGTCCAGACCCCAAGCCTTCCCGAGCTCACGCAGCAGCTGTCGCCCACCGCGACGCATGCTGCGGGCGGCGATCGGCCCGTCGTTGCCAAGCGCGACCAGCTCGGTGCTCTTGTGGCCAAAGTCGACGACCAGGCTGGCTGGCTGCAGGCCTGGTGCAGCCCCCGGGCGCAGCCCCGGAACCGGCGTGCTGGCCAGCGCCTGGGCGATCGCCAGGGCCCCCGTGGTGATCAATTTGAGGTCGACGTCCGCGAGCTGCAGGCGCGCGCTCACGTGCTCGATCGTCGCGCGCTTGGCCGCCACGACCAACGCACGCCCGCGCCCGTCACCGAGCTTGATCGGCAGGTGATCCGTGGCCAGCTCTTCGATCGAGACTGGAAACTGCCCGTCGAGTTCAAAGTTGATCGCCTGCGCGATCTGGCGGGGGTCGTCAAACGGAAAGCTCAGCACCCGATAGCTGCCCGAGCCGCCCGGCAGCGCGATCCCGGTGGGCAGGTGCCGAAGCCCGCGCTCGTCGAGCATGCGCAGCGCGGTGTCGATCGCCGCGTCGAGCGGATCGACCGGGCCCTGCGAGGCGCCGCTGGACGACGTGGGCCGCACCTCTTGCTCCCAGACATGCATGACCTGGGCACCGCGAAGTCCGGCGGTCACCACCGCGACCTTGACCTTGCGGTTTCCGAGATCGATTCCTACGAACTTCTGGGCCATGCTGCTTGCTCAGTCTTCCCGATAATATAGCCAGGTACCCTTGCCAGCGCTCTGGTTGCGGGCGTACTGGATGTCGTAGACGGCCGTCAGGCGCTTGCGGACGCTGCCGACCGTGGTGATGATCTCGAGCCGGTAGATGCGCTCGGGCTCGACGGTGGCGACGTCCTGCAGGCCGCCCCAGCTCGCGCCGTCGTTGTTGCTGCCGCCCTTGACCCGCACCTCCATGCCGTCGGGCACCTTCGGCAGGTTGGCGGCGTAGTCGTCGTCTTCGCTGCTGTCCCCGAACAGGCTCATCGGGTTGACGAACTGGTCGGGCTTGGCGACCAGCGCCTTGAAGTCCTCGAGCTTGTCGAACAGGCTGAATTCACGCGACTCGACCACGAAGTTCGCGAGCGGCATCGTCATCATCAAGAAATTGTCGCCCTCGGTCTTCCAGCGATCCGCGCCGGAGACCGCGTGGCGCAGAACCTGGGCGATCTGCTCGGGGCTCGCAAAGTTGAGGTTGACCTTGCAGCCGCCGTAGACGGTCAGGTCGCCGCTGAACGCCGCCATCCAGTCGTCGTCCACGGCCTCGACCAGGTGCAGCTCCAGGACCGAGTCGAGCCGGGCGTCGCGTGACTCGTAGGGGTCGTGCAGCTCGGTGTAGCCGTAGCGCTCGTCCTGCGAGCTCTGGCGCAGCCGGTAGGCGTCGAACCGCTTGGTGTCGTCGTCGATGTAGTCGACGATCGCCTGCAGCACGTGCTGACGGTTGTAGCGCTCGCCGTCGCTCTTCTCTTCGTCGAACAGCGGGTCGTAGAGCTTGGGCAGCATCAGCGCCTCGAGGGTCTCGGTGACGCGTGCGCGGGGAGAGTTGTCGCCGTCTTTCTCGATCGCGAGGCAGTTGACGTTGATCTTGCCGCTCTCGGCCTCGAGCCGGACCTCGAAGCTGCCGCCGCCGTCGAGCGCGAGCTCGTTGAGCGAGCTGGTGTCGAGGCCGACCAGCGCGCCGAGCCCCTCGGCCCCGTCCGTGGTGCCGAAGATCGACATCAGGTAGGGCGCGAGCATGGTGATGTCCATCGCGCCCATCATGTCGCGGAACTGCTTTTGGTTGAACACCATGCGCTGCAGCTCGAACATCAGGACCGACAGCTGCATCGCCCCTCGCTGGACCGCGCGAGCGCGGACCTCGTCACCGTGGTTGATCGCGGACTGCCAGTCGACGCGGGCCTTGTAATTGAACGACGCCGTGAACGGGAACAAGATCGCCAGCGCGATCAAGACCATGAGGATCGCAATGCCCTCTTGGCCCTTCTTGCGCTTGCGCTTGGTCTTGCTCTGATCGGTCGCGGCCATCATTTACCCAAGTCGATCTTCTCCTGCATGGGCAGGGTCGTCTGGGTCACGAAGTACTGGACCTCGCGATCGTCGTTCATGATGCCAAGCTTGATCTCGACCCGCGGCGGCAGGCGATCGGGCTGCTGATCGACGGCGGTGGTCCGCCACTCGTCCAGCCACTCCTCGCGGGTTGGATCCCAGTAGCGAAACTCGAGGCTGTCGACGTCCTCGCACATGACGTAGGCCGGCGCGTAGCGGCGCAGATCTTCGGGCAGGTCGCCGGTCAGGCGCTTGGTCTCGCGCCGGTACAGGTGGGTGCGCGAGCTGTCGTCGGGGTCGTCGGCCAGGAAGTATTGAATGACGGTCTGATCGCTCTCGTTGGCGTCCTTGCGGATCCGCAGGTGTGAGAAGCTGGAGAAGGTCAGGCTGTCGCCGCTGGTGCTCGAGCGGCCCTCGAACATCGTGAAGTGACGGACCTCTTCGGGGCGGCGATTGAACGACAGGTAGGAAGACGCGACCTCCGAGGACATGCGATCCATCGAGTTGCGGATCGCGGCGTAGCGGACCTGAATGTCCTCGGTCATCTCGGTCGCGGTGATCGTGGCCGAGAAGCTGTTCCAGACCGACAGCATCATGATCGTGACGATCGCCATGGCGACGAGCACCTCGATCAGGGTCATGCCGCGCTGGCGGCTGCTCGCCCTCACTTGCCCCCCATGTTTCCGCCGCCGCCGCCACCCATGCTCGGCGGGCGCATGCCGCCACCACGGCCGCCGCCGCCGCTGCCGCCCGCGCCACCCGTGCTCGACCCGCTCTCTTCGCTGGTCCCCGAGTCGTCGTCTTCTTCGCTGAACTCGCCGCCGCCCGCCTCGGACAGGGCCTGCAGCGCGTTGGGATCGGTCCAGAACGTCTGGATCGTGAACTCTTGCTCGATCTCGCCCTGGTTCCAGGTGAGCGTGCAGTCGACCTTGCGGATCGAGTTCTCGATCGCGGCCTTGACCATGGGCCAGACCATGCCGAGCGCGCCAAAGGCCTGGTCGCCCGCGTCCATGTTGTTGTCGTCGCTGGCGCCCGACATGTCGTCGGCGCCCTCTTTGGACTCGAGCAATTGGTTGTACTCGGGCAGCTCGATGAAGTGGATCGTGCAGGCCCACGCAATGTCGTCGTAGCCCTGCTCGCCAAAGTCGCCCTCGAGCTCGACGTCGGAATTGACCCACCCTTCGCGGCGGTGAAAGAACTCGAGCTCGACGATCTGCTGCTCGGCGAGCAGCGCGACCGCGGTGATGTCTCGCGCGTAGCGAGTCGCGGCCATGCTGTTCATCTGCGAGCCCATCAGCGAGCTCAGCGAGACCGCGAGGATCGCCACCGCGATCAGCACCTCGAGCAGCGTGAAGCCGGTCTGCCCGAGCTTGGCCTGCCTCCCACCCGCACTCCCACCCTGGGTGTCGCGAGCGGCCATCAGAAGCTCCTCCGGTCAGCCTTGTCACCGAGGTCGTCCTCGACGTCGTCGATGACCGCGGGCAGCTCCAGATCGACGATCCCGGCCTCGACCGTGACCTTGCCGGTCAGCGGCTGGACCAAGATCGTGTACTCGATGTCGTCTTCGCCAGTGATCCGCGCGCCGAGCTTGGGCTTGCCCTTGAGCTGGATGGCCGCGAGCTGGGTCTGACCACGCGGGAAGAAGTAGAGGTCGGCCTCGCCCTCGGTGATCGGGTCGGGATCGGCGTCGGTCTGCACGCTGAGGATCTCGACGCCGTCGGGAAACACGATCGGCTCGCCGAGGTCGCCCAAGGTCGCGTCGGCCTCGAACGCCTCGAACAGCGGCGGTCGCTGGCGCGGGACCTCTTGCTTCTGGACAGTGTAGGGGTCGTAGGGGTTGGCTTCACCGGCGGCGCTGTAGACCGCGGCCGCGACCGAGCTGAAGTAGCTGTCGGCCGCCCGGGCGTCGCGCTCGGCTTGATCCTGCAGCTTGTCGTCGTCCTGGCGGAACAGCTCGCCGTTGCGGTCAGTCGACGGCAGATACATCGCGTCCTCGGCCTTTTGCAGCTGAAAGCTGCGCTGCTCGAAGTCGATGTGGATCCGGTAGTAGTAGCCGGTGAAGCGGGCGCGGTCGTAGGCAAACCGAACCGTGGACGCGAGCTGGTTGGTCGTGCGCACGACCTCGGCCTGGCTGGCCGCGCCCATGCTCATCGACGCCGACCACATGATCAGGCCGATGATCAGCAAGACGATCAGGATCTCGATCAACGTCAAGCCACGCTGCCGGCCGCGCCCCGCCGATAGTCGGCGGCGCGAGACGAGCCCTGGCTGATTGTCGTCGATCGTCGTCATTGCTAAATTGCGCCCGGATGATCAGCTCGCGGTGATCAGCTCTCTTCTTCGGGGGTCTCGCCGATGTTCTCGTCCCAAGAGTTGATGTTGTCCTCTTCGGTCGCGATGTCGCCGTCCTTGCCGCCCGAGGAGATGTCCACCGGACCGTGCTCACCGGGGCACTTGATCACGTAGTCGCCGCCCCACGGGTCCTTGGTGACCTTCTGAAGGATGCCTGCGGCCTTGATGTCCTGCGCCGTCTTCGGGCACTTGTTCTTCTGCAGCCGATACATCTCCACGCTCTGCGCCAGCGTCCCGATGTCCTTGGCGGCCGTCTTGGTCTTGGCGTCGTCGAAGGCGTTGAACGCGACGATCGCCACGCCGCCCATGATCAATCCGATGATCGCCAACACGACGAGGATCTCGATCAGCGTCATGCCGCGGCTGCTGCGGGCTGCCGCTGCGCGGTACAGCGCCGTGGGCGTGGGCGTGAGGTCAGAGGCGTCGGAGGTGGGCTCTAGACCCAACTCGAGGGTGGGGTTGGCTTCGGTGGTCATCACGGTGTTCAGCATGGCGTCTGTCTCCAAGCCCAAGGGGCTGACTGCGCTGGTTGAGATCGTGGCAAGGTGCTGCGCGGATGCAACGTCCTCGCGGTCGTTTGTCAAATCGTCGGCGCGGACGTCCGCGCGCTGTCGGGGTGTCACTGACCCCCCATTTGGTTCATCTGTAGGATGGGCGTCATGATCGCGAAGACAATGAAGCCAACGCTGCCGCCCATTGCGACGATCATGATCGGCTCGAGCACGGCGGTCGCGCGGGTGATCGCCGCCGAGGTCTCGCGGTCATAGGCATTGGCGAGATCGGTGAGCATCTGCTCGAGCTGGCCCGAGCGCTCGCCAACCGCGATCATGTGGGTCACGAGCGGCGGGAACTGCCCGCTGCGCTTGAGCGAGGGGGCGATGCCAGCGCCCTCGCGGATCTCGTCGCGGGCCGTGGTCAGCACTTTTTCCAGGACCACGTTGCCGAGCAGGCTGCGCACGATGTCGAGCGCCTGCAACAATTGCACGCCGCTCGCGAGCATGGTCGAGAGCGTGCGCGCGAACCGAGCGATGGCGATCTTGCGCGCGAGCCCGCCGACGACCGGCATCCGCAAGATGAAGCGATCGGTCAGCTCGCGGCCGGTCGGGGTCGAGTGCCACTTTCGAAACCCGTAGACGGCGCCGACGAGCAGCAGGATCAGCAGCCACCAGTAGCCCGAGACCACCGCCGAGATCGTGATGAGCGAGCGGGTCGTGAACGGCAGCTCGGCGCCCTGGCCCGCGAACATCTCGGCGATCCCGGGGACCACCTTGACCATCAGCAAGGTCACCACGCCGACCCCGACCAGGCCCATCGCCAGCGGGTAGAACATCGCGGTCGTGACCTTGCCGCGCAGCTCCTCTTGCTGATCCATGAAGTCGGCGATGCGGATCAGCACGGTCTCGAGCGAGCCCGAGGCCTCACCCGCGCGGACCATGTTGATGTAGAGCTTGCTGAACACCTTGGGGTGGCCGGCCAGCGCGTCGGCCAGCGAGGAGCCCTCGTTGACCTTGGTGCCGACGTCGGACAGCACGTTCTTGAACCGCGGGCTCTCGACCTGATCCGTCAGCGCCAGCAGCGACTCGGGCAGCGTGACGCCTGCGCACAACAAGGTGCTCATCAGCCGCGTCACGCCAGCGACGTCCTTGGGTCGGATCCGATCGAAGAGCTGGCCCAGATCGATCTCGCGCCCGCCGCCGCTGGCCCCGGTCGCGCCGCCAGCCGAGGCCCCGCGCGTGGCCTCGGTGACCGCCGTCAGGTACACGCCCTGGCGCTTGAGCAACGCCTTGAGCGCCGGCACGCTGTCGGCCGTCTCGATCCCCTTGATGGTCTTGCCACCCGGGTTGAGTCCCGTATAGGCGTACGCGGGCATGACTCAGGCGGCTCCCCCCAGGCGGTTGGTGGAGGTGAACATTTAGGCTTCCTCCGCGGTGACGCGCAGGACCTCGTCGATCGTCGAGATCCCCGAGAGCACCTTGTGCGCCCCGTCGTCCCGCAGGGTCCGCAGGCCCTGGGCGATCGCGGCGCGCTTGATCTCGGCCCCGCTGGCGTTGCGGATCGCCAGGCGGCGGATCTCTTCGGTCACCGACAGCACCTCGTAGACGCCCGTTCGGCCCCGATAGCCCGAGTCGTTGCACTTGTCGCAGCCGACGGCCGACCACAGCTTCCCGCGCGGCGGCAACTCGTAGCCGTCGGGCGCGACGATCGGGATCGCGGCGCCATGCTTGTCGCGGACGGGGACCCGCAGCGAGGGCTCGCCAGCGAAGAACGCGTCTGGGATCACGCCCATCATCTCGAGCTCTTTGGGATCCGGCGCGACGGCCTTGCAGCACAGCGGGCAGACCCGCCGGATCAAGCGCTGAGCCTGCAGGGCGACCAGCGAGCTCGCGACCAGGAACGGCTGCACGCCCATGTCGACCAGACGGGTGATCCCGGTCGCCGCGTCGTTGGTGTGGATCGTGGAAAGCACCAAGTGGCCGGTCAGCGAGGCCTGGATCGCGATCTCGGCGGTCTCGATGTCACGGATCTCGCCGACCATGATCACGTCGGGGTCGTGGCGCAGGAACGAGCGCAGCCCGCGAGCGAAGGTCAGATCGATCTTCGAGTTGACCTGGACCTGCGAGATGCCCTCGAGCTGAAATTCGACCGGGTCCTCGACCGTGAGGATGTTGAGGTCGGGCGTGTTGATCTCCGACAGCGCCGAGTACAGCGTGGTGGTCTTGCCCGAGCCGGTCGGACCCGTGACCAGGAAGATCCCGTGCGGCCGGTGGATGGTCTCGCGCACGATCCGAAGGTGGTCAGTGGCGATCCCGATGCTGTCGAGATCGAGCATGACCGCCGACTTGTCGAGCAAGCGAATCGTGATCCGCTCGCCGTGGCTGACCGGGGCCGAGGCCACGCGCATGTCGACCTCTTTGCCGGCGATCTTGCGGCGGATCCGGCCGTCCTGCGGCAGCCGCTTCTCGGCGATGTTGAGCCCGGCCATGATCTTGACGCGAGCGATGATGCTCGACATGTGGCCCTTGGGCGCGCGGCGGACCTCTTTGAGCACGCCGTCGACCCGGTAGCGGACCACGATCTCCCGGTCGCCCGGCTCGATGTGAATGTCCGACGCCTTGGCCTTCGAGGCGTTGAAGATCAGCGAGTTGACGAACCGAATGATCGGCGCGTCCTCGGCCGAGGCGTGGAGGATGTCCTCGTCCTCCTCGCCGTATTCGTCGGCCTTCTTCTCGAGGTCGACGTCCTTGGTCCGCTTCGAGTAGGTCTTGTTGATCAGCTCGAGCACCCGGGTCTGGGTGGTCAGCCAGACCTCGACCTCGGCGTCGTAGACCGTGGAGAGATCGTCGATCTCGTCGAGCTTGAGCGGATCGGCGGCCAGCACATCGAGCCGATCATCGCCGCGATCCAGCCGCCACGGCAGGACCAGGTTGCCGCGCGCGTAGCCGATCGGGAGCTGCTCGATCAGCGAGTCGTCGACGTCCTCGTCGCTCAGCTCGAAGTTGACCGGCAGCCCAAACTGCCTCGCCAGCGCCCGGGTCACGTCGAGCTCGGTGCAGTGCCCCAGCCGGACCAAAGTCTCGCCGACCCGCTCGTCCTCGAGGTGCTGGGCCGAGAGCGCCTCGGCGAGCTGCTCGGGGCGCATCACGCCAGCCTCGAGCAGGAGCTCGCCGATCGGCCGACGCTCGAGCTGATACCTCGTCGGCGCGGCGACCTGCGAGGACGAGGCCGACGGCGACGGTGAGGACGACGGCGACGGCGACGGCGTGGACGACGGCGACGCGGCCTCCCCTGCGCTGGCCTGCGTGGGAGGTCGCGGTGGCGGTGGTGGCGGCGGTCGCCGTGCTGCTTGCTTGGGCTCGCTCATCTACTTGGTGGTGCCGGCCGAGGGCCGGGGCTTGGGCCTGGGCTTGGCCGCGCTGGTCTCGTCCTCGCCCTCGTCGGCGGGGCGCGGGCTCATGCCGATCTCACCGGTGATCCGATCGGCGGTGAGCTCGGCCTCGGCCTGGCGCAGCAGCAGCTCCTCGGACTCGAGGCGCCGCGCCTCGCGGTCGATGTTGGCCAGCAGCCCGGCCTTGCTCCGGTAGTTGACGTTGGTCGCCAGGTCGCGGCGCTTGAAGCTGGTCTCGCGCTCGAGGAACTCGTAGCGCTCGCGGGTGCGTCGCTCGTGGATCCTGCGGATGTCGTCGGCGGTCTCGACCACGTGCGGGATCAGGATGATCAACAGGTTGATCTTCTCCTTCTTCTTGACCCGTCGCTTGAACAGCCAGCCGAGGATCGGGATCGAGCCGAGCCCAGGCACCTGCTCGGTGTTCTCGATCTCGCGCTCGCGCATCAAGCCACCGAGCACCAGCGGCAGATCATCGCGGGCCAGCACGTTCTCGAGCTTGATCCGACGCTTGGTCGTGGTCACGCCGAGCGTCGGGTGGGTGCTGACCAGGTCGCGGTCCTCGAGCTCGATGTCGAGGGTCAAGGAGGTGTCGTCCTTCACGTGCGGCGTGACCTTGATGTCGAGCGTCACGTCCTCGCGGCTGATCGACTGCAGCGGCGTCAGCGAGGTGCCCTGGCCACCGCCACCGAACTGCAGCGCGCCCGGGGTCGGGACCTTGCGACCGACCTCGATCTGCGCCTCTTTGTTGTCGGCCGTGTAGATGTGCGGCTCGGCGACCACGTTGACGTCTTCGTTGCTCTGGATCGCCTGCAGCACCACGCCGAACGCGGGGATGTCGTTGGGGGTGCCGAGCAGCTGGCCCGAGCCAGTCAGCAGCGGACCGAGCACGCCGCCGGCCAGACCCTGGAGCGCCTGGGGCGACAGCACCAGCGAGCTCACGTCTGCCGAGGGCGACGAGCTCACCAGGCCCACGCCCTGCCCGCCGGCCGTGTTGAACTGGCCGGCGAAGTGAGCCCCAGCGCCGGTCGTCAGCGTGCGCCCGACCGAGGCCTCGAGCAGATAGATCTCGAGGTAGACCTGCTTGCGATCGCGATCGAGCTCGTCGATGACCGGCTCGAGGCTGGTGTAGTCGGCCGCCGACGCCACGATCACCAGCGAGCGGGTGGCCTCGTCGGCGGTGATCTTGACGTCGCCCGAGAACAGCTCGACGCCCACGCCGCCCTCGCTGGCCCCCTTGCCGCGGGTCTGGGCCGCGCCCGCACCACCCGGCCCGCCCTGGACCAGGCTCTGCAGCACGGTGGCGAGCTCCTTGGGATCCGCGTTGCGCAGGCGCTTGACGTGGATGCGCCCGCCGCCGCCCGGAAGCCGCACGTCGAGCTGCTGGACCAGGCGCAAGATCGTGACGTAGTCGCTCGCCGTGGTCGTGATGATTAGCGTGCCCGTGCGCTCGTCGACGATCACCCGCGAGAAGTTGGCCTCGCCGGCCGCCGCGGCCGCGCCCTTGCCACCCTTGCCGCCGCCGCCGGCACCCTCGCCGAACACGTCGCGGATGATCTGCGCGACCTCTTCGGCGTCGGCGTACTGCAGCTGATAGAAGAAGATCTTCTCGCCGTTCTCGGCCGCGCCCGTGTCGACCTCCGTGATGATCTTGAGCAGCCGTCGCACGACCGAGCCGCGGTCGGTGACGATCAACATGTTGCCGACCACCTGCACGTCGCCCTGCTTGCCCTTGAGCTTGTTGGCGAGGTCGGTGATGTCCTTGACGTTCTCCGGCTGGACCTGGATCAGCTGGGTCACGAACCGGTCGTTGTTGGGGACCGGCTTGCCGTCCTCGTAGACCGGCAGGTTGAGCGACTTGGCGTCGGTGCTCTCGACGATCTTGAAGTAGTCGCCGGCCGGCTCGACGGTCAGGCCCATGCTCTCGATCGCGGCGTAGAAGGCCGCGTACGCCTCGCGCAGCGAGACCTGGACCGGGGACAGGATCGTGACCTTGCCGCTGCGGATCTTCGCGTTCCAGATGAACTTCTGGCACGAGATCGTCATCATCCACTGGACCAGCTGCTCGAGCTCGGCCTCACGCGGGATCGTGATCGTGAACTTCTTGTCGGCCGGCCACTTCTTGCACATGTTGGGCCCGAGGCCGGCCTCGTCGCCGCTCATCTCGCCGCCGCTCGGCGCGGTACCAGCGGTCCCAGTCGTGGGTGGCGCCGTCGCGGTTGGCGGGGCCGTGGAGCGCCCGGGTGGAGCCGCGAACACAGGCAGCGAGGTCACGCACAAGGCCAGCGCCGTGATGAAGCAGGCCAGCACCCGACGCAACGACGGCTCCGAGCCTCGCGGCGTGCAAACGGTTCGATGAATGCTCATTTGATGTCAATTTCCTTTTGAACCTGCTGCCCCTTGCGCTCGATCGTCACCGACAGGTGCGACGCGCGACGGAGCTTGGTGTACAGGTCCATGGCCTGATCGAGCGACTCGAGCTGCTGACCGTTTACCGAGGTCAACAGATCGCCGTTCTTCATGCCGAGCAGCTTGGGGAGGCTTCCAGGTCGGATGCCGTAGAACTTGTAGCCCTTGGTCTCGCCGTCGCGGACCGCGGGCACGATCCGGGCTTGCTTGGTCAGCTGCGCCGGGTTGGCGAGCAGCTTCTCGACGAACGCCTTGTCGACCGTGCAGCTGTTGAAGTCCGAGTCGCAGCTGATCGCCTCGAGCGCGCCGTCGATCTCCCGGCTGTTGGGGTCGGGCGGCTTGGGCAAGGTCGCGGCCGTGGCCGTGGCCGTGACCTGAGGCGGCGGGGCGGCGCCGAGCTCGATGTACTCCATCTGCGCGCCGTTGCGGAACACGACCCGACCGCGCTCGACCGACGTCACGACCACCCCAGCCCGGACCGTGTCGTTCGGGCTGTAGGGCGCGAGCGTGTTGCTGTCGGTGTGGAGGATCGTCGCCATCGAGTAGGCCGGGTCGTCGGACTCCATGGTTGCGAGCAACATCAAGGGCAGTCGGCTCCTGATCTCGCCGGGTCGCACTGGGCCCGAGAGCGACGAGGGATCGTCGTCTTCGTCGAGCTCGGGCTCGGGCGCACAGGTGGGACAGAAGATGTTGCCGGTCACGACCATGTTGGCCACCGCTTGCTTGCGCGAGGCGGTCGTATCGCTCACCCCGGCGAGCGAGTCCAGCATTCGGGCCTGACGCGCGCGGAGCTCGTCTTCGTCCTCGTCGTCGCCCTCGGTCTCCCCCTCGGTCTCCCCCGACTCCTCGGCGATGGTCTCGCCAGCGGGCTCGAGCGCGAGCTTGCTGACCACCATGTTGACGCCTGCGCTCGCGGCGAAGATCACCGCGATCGCCACGCCGACCAGCTTGATCAGCCAAAAGTATTTCTTGAGCAGGTTCTCCATCGCCGTGTCCCGTTCTCTTGGACCCCGAAACGTCGCTTGCAGCGGTCAGGAACTCAGTGGATCACGCCTTTGGGATCGGTCTCGTCGGTGCTGACGGTCTGGCCCCCGCTCGGCGACTTGTCCCGGTGCGGGGTGTAGCTCTCGTCGCGGATCTGCCCGGACTCGAGCTTGCGATAGATCGTGCGCGTCGCGATGCCGAGCAGGTCGGCGGCCAGGCGCTTGTCGCCGCGGGTGAACTTGAGGGTCTCCATGATCATGCGGCGCTCGACCTCCTCGAGCGGCGTGCCGACCGAGAAGGTCAACTGTCGCCCGTGGCCCGCCTGAGGATCGCGCAACTCTGGCGGCAGATCATCGGCCTGGATCACCGGCCCGCGGGACAGCACGACCGCCCGCTCGATCGCGTTCTCGAGCTCGCGGACGTTGCCCGGCCAGCCGTAGCAGGTCATGAGCTCGACGGCCTCGTCGCTCATGCCCTCGATCGCCTTGCCGTGGCGCACGGCGTACATCCGCCAGAAGTGATCGACGAGCAGCGGCACGTCCTCCAGGCGATCGCGCAGCGGCGGGATCCGGATCGGGACCACGTTGATCCGGTAGTACAGGTCCTCGCGGAACCGCCCGCCCTTGACCTCGTCGACGAGCTCGCGGTTGGTCGCGCAGACCAGGCGAAAGTCGACCGAGGTCGTGCGACCACCGACCGGCTCGACCTCGCCCTCTTGCAGGGCCCGCAGCAGCTTGACCTGGACCTGCAGCGGGATCTCGCCGATCTCGTCGAGGAACAAGCTGCCGCCGTCCGCCTCTTGAAACCGACCCGCCCGAGACCGCACCGCGCCCGTGAACGAGCCCTTCTCGTGGCCGAACAGCTCGGACTCGAGGATCGACTCGGGCAGCGCCGCGCAGTTGGTCGCAACGAAGGGCTTGCGAACCCGCGGGCTGTGCTCGTGGATGTAGCGCGCGAGCAGCTCCTTGCCGGTCCCGCTCTCGCCGAGCAACAGCACGGTCGCCGACGAGTTCGCGGCCTGCCGGGCCATCTCCAGGGTCGCGCGCATGACCTGCGAGTTGCCGACGATCGAGCGGGTGGTCGCGGCCGCGAGCTGGGCCTTGAGCTCGCGGTTCTCGGCGACCAACGCCTGCTTGTCGAGCGCCTTGCGGACCGCCGAGATCACCGACGCGCGCTTGAGCGGCTTGCTGACAAAGTCGTACGCGCCGAGCTTCATGGCCTCGACCGCGTTCTCGATCGTCCCGTAGGCGGTCATCACGATGACCTCGACCTCTGGGGTGATCGCCTTGACCGCCTTGAGCAGATCGTCGCCGGTCATGCCGGGCATCCGCAGGTCGGTGATCATCACGCGAACCGGCTGCTTACGGAGGATCTCGAGGGCTTGCCGGCCATTGCCCGCGGTCAGGACCTCGAGGCCTTCCTTGGTCAGCACCTTTTGCAGGGCCTCGAGAATGTTGGCCTCGTCGTCGACGACGAGGACGGTCTGCGCGGTGGCTTCGTGCATCGTCGGGTGTCCGTCTAGCAAGTATGACACCGATGGCTTTTACATGTGAAATCAAATACTTGAGGCGTGACATGAGCTCCCGTCGGCGCACTCTTGTCACGCTGTCGGGAGCCCGCTGCCAATTTGTCAACCACCCGTGGGTGCGCAGTACCCGGCGATGACCCGGAAGATCAAGGAGCAATGCTTCTTCGCGTAGCGCCGCGCGTAGCGGCCCTCGATCTGATCGTAGCGAGCCGAGCACTCCTCGAACCCAAACCGAGTCGAGCGCACCGCGTCGCCGACCGAGTCGCAGTAGGCCGTGCGATCGCGGGTGTCGAGGCACTGGTTCATGACGTCCGGCAGCGAGCTCTCGCACCAGCTCGACACCCCCGGGCAGGCCTCGATCCAGGCCAGCGACGCGTCGACGCAGCCATCGACGTCGAGGCCCTCCACGTGCCATTGCGGCGGGTTGTTGGGATCTTCGAGGGTCGCCTTTTGGTAGGCGGTGAACTGGTCGTAGCCCTTCGAGGTCGCCCGCCCAAACACCGCCATCAACACCGTCAAGACCACGCCAATGATCACCAGCACCCGCACACCAATCGCGTTGCGCTGGGCCTCGGTGGGCCCCGAGACTTCGCCGGAGGGCACGCTGGGTTCGGCCATCGGGCGGCGTTGTAGCTAATTTGCGAGCCCCGGACGAGCGACCGGCGCCCGGTCCGGTCAACGCGCCGTGAGCGTTCGCGCGATCATGACTGCGGCGCCGACGGTGCGCGCGAGCGCGGGATTGCGAGCAACAGCAGCACGAGGCTCAGCAGCGCCGCCCCGACCGCCAACCCCGTGCGCGTGAGCGCCTGCCCGCGCGTGGGCATGTCGAAGGTGTCGAGCATGATCGCCTTGGGCCGCAGCTGGACCCCGCTCGCCATGCCCTGATCGTCGAGCTGCACGGCGAACAGCGAGTCGACGATCTCCGGCCCAACCGGCGCGAGCCGACCTCGCAGGGTCACCAGCGTGGCACCCGGCAGCTGCGCCGGGCTGACCCGAGCGACGATCACTCGACCGAGCTGCTCGTCGGCCTGGATCATCACGGCGCTGGTCCCGAGCAACGGCAACAGCGCGGCGCTGGCCGCTTCGTTTTGATCGGGTCGCTCGCCGTCGGCCACCCTGTACTCGTCGACCACCCACTCCTTGCGCAGGTAGCCCCGCACCGCCACGTAGCCCTCTCGTTGCTCGGGCAGCGGACCCTCGCGCAGATCGTGGATCGGCATCGCGTCTTCGTTGCCCGTGATCCGCAGGAGCTCGGGCAGCTCCGGGCTCGACGCGGCGGCCATCGCCGCGAGCCCGGCCCCGACCAAGGCCTGGGTGCGCGCCGTCGTGGCCTTGACCGCGATCGGAACCGCGCACGCGATCGCGGCGAGCGGTCCGATCCAGAACATCGCGGGGTGCAGGTTCGAGACCGCGCTGATCGTCAGCAGCAGCGGAACCGCGATCGCGGCGAGTACGGCGAGAGAGCGCAGGAGCACTACCCGCAGCCTATCAGGCAGGCCGGCCACCAGCCGAGTCCCGACACGAGCGGCCGGCGGACTTCTGTTACTGTGCGTCCGTGGCCCAAAACCCGCGAGCGCACAGCTTGGCAATCCTGGGTGTCGCCGCGCTGCTGGCCAGCTGCGGCGTTCGCAAGGGCGCGCCAGACTGGATCGGCGCCGACGCTGCGATCGTCCGCTGCACCGTCGCGGGCCCCAACCTCTCGCTGCCACGCCTGTTCGACGAGGTGCCGAGCCCCGCCGTGCCGACTGGTCTGTACGCGCGGACCATGGATCCGATCGCGCTGGATCAGCTCGGCTACGAGCGCGATCGGGCCGTGTGCGCGACCTTGCAGGCGCCCGACACCGCCGAGCTCGACGCCGCAGCCGAGGCGATCGACGAGCTGCACACGACCCGCAGCGAGCTGTCCCGGCAGGCGCGCAAGCTCGGGCGGTGTCTGTGCAGCTACGCCGACGCCCTCGACTCGCGCACGATCGTGCCTGGCTGCGCCGACCAGCCCACCCGCCTCGACTGCGAGCTCGAGTCCGATCAGGTCGCCGCCCTCTCGACCTTGCTGGCTCCGCTGCGGGCCCAGCTCGAGACGACGCAGGTCCCCCGCGTGCACTGGCGCCTGTCTGGGCGCACCGATCGGATCGGGCGGTTCGTCGCCCGCTACGAGGACCTGCTCGGCCGTCACCCCGGCGGCTCCGAGGTCTACCTGCGCAAGACCCCGCTGCCGCCCCACGCGGGCATGAAGCTGGTCTCGGCGCTGCTGGCGATCGACCACGTCGTCGCCGTCGTTCGCCAAGATGGCGGGCGCGCGGTGCTGGTGGTCCGCGAGATCGACGACGAACTGATCCTCGATCACTTCGCGTACCCCGACTGGCTGTCGGCGGGCGCCCGCGGGTTCGACCTCGAGCTCAGCGCCCTGCTCCCGCACCTCGACGACGCGCAGATCAGCCGCTACCGCGCCGCCCTCGAGCCGCCCACCGAGTCGCGCGAGCTGATGTTCGAGCCGCGCAAGGGCTACATGGTCGAGCTCGATCGGGCCGGGCTCGAGCGCGTGGATCGGGGCATGGTGCTCGCGGCCCGGTTCGCGGGGCAGCACTACGACGAGACCAAAGAGGTCCGCGTGCTGCCGCCGCTGCTGATCGATCGATTCGCGCATCAGGTCCCGTATGGGACCGAGGGCACGGTTCTGCGGGTGCGGACGCGGTTGACCGATGAAGGCCGCGAGTGGATCGCCGGGGCTGGGGATGTCGCTGCCTTCGAGGCTCTGCCCGGGCTCGGCCAGGCCGACTTTACGCCGCAGTTTACGCCGGCCAGTCAAGCCGGCGCCGCGCAGCTGTTCATGTTGCGGGGGCGACCGATCGAGCAGAGCTTGTTCGCGGGAGCGACCGGGCTGCCGCAGGTGCTGATGGCGATCGAGCTCGCGGCGCCTGGTAGCGTCGAGGGTGAGATCGATGATTTCGAGGTCGCCGTGCCCTCGGGGCCGCTGCCGGGGGAGCTGCTGAGCCGGCCGGGGCTTGCGCTGTTGCGGGAGCGGTTGTCGATCACGCCGCATGAGCTTGGGGTTGAGCTCGTGAGTGGGGGTCGCGTGCTCGAGCTCGAGTTGGCGCCGGGTGAGTAGGCGTGCTCGGCTCGCTCGCCGCGATGGATGTCTGCGGTTTGGGCGGGTCGCCGCTGGGAGGGCTCGTCGCCAAGCTCCACCAGACAAGCAAGTCGCGGCAGTCGAACAGTGTCCCGCGATCATAGCGACACCACAATAGATGCGAGCCACGCGGACCGGGCCCTCTCCCTCGAGCGCGACAAGTTGGTACTTCCTGCCCACACGCCGAACATCCCCATGATTGCGAGCTATTCGATAGGGCTCGCACAATTTTGAGCCGCTCGTGACAAGGGCGCCCAATCCGAGTCAGACGTCGGTCTCGGAGAAACCGGAGGGGCCTTTGTGAGCGCGTGGTCGAACGCCTCGGGGGCGGACACGCGGGCGCACGTGATGTGGAGCGGGCTGGGGCCGTCCGCTCGCTCCAGACGCCAGGCATGTTTGTTTTCAGCTCGGACGAGGCTCCTTCCCCGCTTGCAGGCGCCATTCGTAGACTGGTTCACCTTGGGCAGCGATCTCTTAGCCGCCACGGGCGTGGGTTCATGCCCGGACGAAGTTCCGATCACGCGCACGTTGTCACGGCTCGATGAGGCTGATCGAGCAGACCACTCGCGGGACGCGCTCGCTCGTTCTCGCAATGAGGTCAATCCCTCAACGTCGCCCGGCCAAACGCCTCAGGGCTCCGGTCCACGCTCTCCGCTACTCCCAAGAGACACCCGCCGAACAATGGTCCGCCGACGGCGGCGAACCATCGAAAGCAACATAGGTAAATCGTGAGCAATTCAAATCCGACTCTTTCATTCATCGATGTCGTCGTCGTCGATCCCCATGACCCTCCCCGGCTGACCACGCTGGTTGGCTATCCCGGGGCAGCGGCCGCGCCGACCCAACGTCGCCTCTATCTCGACATCGCACTGACCGAGTACGTCGACCGGCAGCGCGACGCGGTCGTGCATGAGCAGGCTGTCTCTGGCGAATATGGGCTCCCCGCCGTGCTCGTCTGGGTCCGGGACGACGCGCGGCTCACCCATCACACGCGGACGCCAACGGGAGATCTGGGCGTCAAGGGCACGGCGGCGGAACTCGCCGGATGCGACGCGGTCGAAGCCGAGGACTGGGCCGAGACCGACCAGCACGGCTGGGTCGATCTGCGCGCTGGGTGAGGCGGCCGTCGCGGCCGCCATGAACCACGGCTACGGCTACAACTTCGGCGAGTCCGAGTTCGCCGAGGCACCGCCACCCATGGCCCAACCCGAGGCGAAGATCGGCGGGCTCCGACCACCGCCAAACCTCACCAAGACCTGTGCGATCACGATCCTCAACTGTCGGACCCAGAACCCGTTGGCGTGCCAGCGGCCGCAGATCCCGCCAACGCGAGCAACTTGGTGTCAGAAGACCAATCCACCCGTGTGCGTCCCATACACGCGGAGCTTGATCTGCACGCGCACGAAGGTCGGCTGCGGTTGGACCATGAACTTCCCCTGCCCCGGGGCTGACGGCCGCGCTTGAGGACACGCCATGTTTGTCGTCGCACAGACCGTCATTCACCACCTGCTGGCGCGGGACCTACTCGACGCCGCCGACGTGGTCGCGGGCCGGGTGGTGGTTCACGAGCAGCGTCGCCGCAACAACAACCTGGTAATCACCGTCGCCGGTCGACGCGGACTGTTCCTCAAGCAGGTCGCTAGCGCGGCCCCCGAGCACCGCGAGACGCTCGCGCGTGAGGCCTGGGTCTACCGGATGATCGCGGCGCACGGGCACCCGCGCCTTGTCGCAGTCGCCCCGCGGCTGCTCGATTACGCGGATGAACGCTCGGTCCTGGTGACCGAGCTGGTGAGTCCGACTTCCGCAGCGATTGAGGCGCCCGCCGTCGCGGCGGCGTTAGGTCGCGCGCTCGCGGTCGCACACACCCACGGCCAGGCGATCGTGCAGCGCGCGGACGATCGTTTGCCCCGGATACCGCCGTCCGTGCTCCTGCTGGCCGACCCGACGACGGTCCCGTCGAAGTCGGTCCACGTCGACATCGTACGCGCCATCCAGGAGCTCCCGGCCCTCGGGCGCGAGCTCGAGCAGCTACGACACGAGTGGCGAGGTGAGGCGCTGATCCACGGCGACATGAAGTGGGACAACGCCGTCCTCACACGTGGTCTCGACGGGAGCGCGTCGATGGTCATCGTCGACTGGGAGCTCGCCGACGTCGGCGATGAAGCCTTGGACATTGCCGGAATCCTCCAGTGGTTTCTGCATGCGTGGGTGCGAGAGCTTGGTAGCGCGGACGCAACTGCGGCGGCCGAGCTCCGCCGATCCGAGCTCGACGCGTTTTGGTCGGCGTACGTCGACCAACGCGGGCTCGAGGCGCCCCATGGTGCGACCTTACTCCACCGGAGCACCCGCCTGGCCGGAGCCCGCCTGATCCAGTCGGCGATCGAAGCTCAACCGCCGGATCTGGCTCTGGCCCCGCCGACGATCGTGCTCCTGCAGTTCGCGCTCAACGTGATGCGCAACCCTGACCGCGCGCGCCGGCGATTGCTCGGCGTCGGAGACCGGATCAGCACCTTGGAGGCTTGCGCATGAGCACGCCACAGGAGGACATCCTCGCGCACCTGTGCGAGGTGTTGAGCATCAAGGGTGAGCACGATCTCCGCGTTGACGACGTCGAGGTCGACGTGGAGCCGCTCGTCGAATTCACGCGACCCATCGCTAGCGATCTCGGCGAGACCGGCCCGCGCGACCGGCTGACGCTGGCGCTGTGGGGCCTGCTCTACCAGGGCTGCTACATGCACGGTCGGCGCCTCGACGCCGAGCTCACTCGCGCGGTGATGTCGACGCTCGTCGCTCGACCACCCAGCCCAGTCGCGCTCGTCTCTAGCCTGCGCGAGGACCTGCAGACCATCGCCGATGGGACCGCGGGCTGGGATCCAGGCTGGGAGGTCTACCAGGTCGAGCGCGACGGGCTCGTTCGTGTGCGCAAGGGTGACTGCCATCAGGTCGCGCTCGCGGGCGAGTACCTCAAGGCGGCGGCTCCGGGTGTTCAGGTCCGGGTCGGAGCGACGGTCGACCTGCGCGTGACCGTCGGGACGTTCGAGATTCAGCCGGGCTACTACCACGTCCTTGGCCGCGTCCTCGGTGACACGCTCGAGCGGTTCGACTGCGTCCGGCTCTACTTCAACACCCGGCCAGGCTCGGTCCAGATTTTGCTTCGCGCCCTGGTGGCCGCGCTCAATCGACTCGAGATCCCGTTCCGCGCCAAGACGCCGTGCTCCGCCGTCGGCTACGCACGGACAGACGCGACCGTGCTCTATGTCGCGCGCGTCCACGCGCCTCTGGTCCTCGATCTAGTCGTCGAGCTGCCCGATTGCGACCGGCTGCTCGATCCCGGCGTGCCGATGTTCAGCTTGCCCGTCGCTGCGGGCATCGGTCTCGCGGACGACCCGGGCGCGGCGGAGAGCTTCGGCACCAACCGCTGTCGACTCGTCGCCCAGGCCCTCGCTGACGCCTGGCGTGAGCGAGGTGAAGACCCGGACCAGCGCATGCGCGCGATTCGGGCCGCGTTCGCATCCGAGGGCCTCGACCTCGCGCGCCCTCACCTCGGCCCGGGCTTGGCCGAGATCCAACCCTGGCCTCAAACACTGGAGATTTTGGCATGACCCGACAATCGCCCCATGACTCGTTCTTGCTCGAAGCCGATCGCATCGGTCACGGGCTGTGCCGAAACGCCGTGTGGTCAGGGACCCGTTGCGCCTGGCTTGGCTGGTCGCTCGCACCCGATGCGAACGGTCAAATGGCGCCGGCCTACCGCAGCTTTGGCTCGGACCTCTACGAGGGTGGCCTCGGCATCGCGCTGTTCCTCGCGCACCTGTCCAAGCGGACGGGGGACCGACGTCAGCGGACCGCCGCGGTTGGAGCGATCCAGCAAGCGCTGGGGTGGCTCGACGATCGGGAGCTCGGCCCGCGGGGATTTTACGGTGGCGACGCGGGTGTGGCCCACGCGCTGCTCGAGCTTGGCCGGGTGTTCGAGCACGAGGGACTGGTCGTGCGCGCGAGCGAGCTGCTCGGGCGGCTGACGGTCGACGCGGAGCCCGACGATCGCTGGAGCTTCGACATCATCGACGGCAGCGCCGGCGCTGCGCTGGCCCTGCTCGACGCCGCCGAAGCGCTAGGGCGCGGCGACCTCGTCGACGCCGCGGACGGCCACGGGCAGCACCTACTCGGCTCAGCGCGCGTCAACGAAGACGGGCTCGCGTGGCCGAACCCGACCAACCCTCAGGAGGCCCCGCTGCTGGGCTTCTCCCACGGCGTGTCGGGCATCGCATGGGCTCTGGCCGAGCTCTACCTGGCGAGCGACGACGAGTGTTTCGCTACGGCCGCGAGGGCAGCGGCTGCATACGAGCGCGCGCAGTTCGACCCACGCGTCGGAAACTGGCCGGACCGCCGGGCCTGGGTCATGGCTGAACAGGCTGAACAGGCTGAACAGGCTGAACAGGGCGAACAGGCCGCCCCCCACTCAATCTTAGCCTGGTGTCACGGCGCGCCCGGAGTTGGCCTCGCGCGCCTGGGCATGCTCGCGTGCCTCGGTGACGACGAGGATCTGCGCGCTGATCTCGAGCTCGCCCTCATCGCGACCACCCGCGCGCTCGAGCAAGGCGGCGCCGACGGTGACTACTCGCTGTGCCACGGATCGTTCGGCACCGCCGAGTTGTTGTTGTGTGCCGCGGATCAGCTCGACCGGCCCTCGCTGCGCGAGCACGTCGAGCGGATCGCCAGCGACATCGTCGCCCGCATGAGCCAGCGACGCATGAGCTGGGGCTGCGGCGTCCCCGGTGCTGGGGCGAGTCCAGGGCTGATGCTCGGCGTCGCCGGAATCGGCAATTTCTTGCTTCGACTTCACGATCGAACGGTCCCGTGCCCGCTGCTGCCCTGCGATCCGCTGACGCGTCGGCGCGAGCGTGAACCGGCTCACCGCGACGCGTCGATCAAGCCAACCCTGACCGCGAACATGACGTCAATTCAGCTCGGACTCGGGAGCGTCGTACGATGAACGAGGATAACCAACACGCCCCACCCAACGCGCCCTCGGAGCCGCAAGCCCGTGCTGCGTCCCCAGCGACCGCTGGCTTCATGACCCCGCTCGTCAACGTCGATGTCGACGTCGCGCAGGGAGTCGTCACGATCCTGTCCGTGGCCGACCCCCTGCTCCTGACCCAGCAACCTGGCATCGAAGGGTCTATCGAGGTGGTCGAAGACCTGGATCTGGTGGTTCACGCCGACGTGGTCGTGATCCTGGGTGACCTTCGGCTGCCCGGTCGGAGCGTGACGATCATTGCCCGCGAGCTGCGTGCGATGGGCGACGCCGAGTCATCTATCGAGATCGACCTGAGTGGCCTGGCTCCGCCCCCGGCACTCGAAGCGCTGGCTCCGACGCCCCCACCGCAAGCCGCGGGAGTTGGAAGGTACGGCAGGCCGGGGAGTCACCTGCCTGGACACGGCGAGCCGGGAATCGCGGGCAGTCCTGGCGGAAACTTCACGCTGCTCGCCCTGCGCTGCACCGCATCGTTGACCGTGCGCGTCGACGGAGGCCTTGGTCAGCCAGGTCAACCCGGTCAACCCGGTCAGCCCGGGGGACCCGGCGGCGAAGGCAGCCCGGGCCGGTGGGATGGAAAACGTGCCAGGCCCATACCGCCCGGGCGAGGGAGCCCGGGAGGAACGGGTGGGACCGGGGGCAACGGTGGTCGCGGCGGCGACTCAGGGCCGGGTGGCCAGGCAATCATCGCCCGCTCGAGCGCCGGCGACGAGACGCTAACCTTCCACGGTGTTGCAGGCGGCCCCGCACAACCACAGGCGCCCGGTGGAGCGGGCGGACCCGGCGGGGTCAATGGCCCGTACGGACCCTGGGGCCGCCCTCTCATTTTCATCAATCAGCTTGGCGAGCCGACACCGGCACGCGAAACGTCACTACCGATAACCGGCACGCCGGGTAAAAATGGCCCGCCAGGCGGACAGGGACCGCGACACGCTCCCGACGTTCACCTGCTCACCGACCGCGAGCTCGCGGCACACGTGGACACCAGTCATCAAATCGCGCTCTTGCAGCAGGCCGTAGGGTACTACCTCAGCGGCGATCCAGTCCACAACGTCGACGGCTACCGCCGCGCCGCCGTGCTGCTGTCGTGGATCGAGTTTGGGACCCGAGCTGTGCACGGCGCTCCGCCGATCGAGGGTCGCTCGCTCGAAGACCAAGAGACGCTCGACGCCGTCTACCTCGAAGCACGGGCCAGGCTCGCCCAGCTCAGCCAGGGGCTCGACGTGTTCGGCAACGCCGAGGACTACGCCCCCGCAGCCTCGTTCGAGTTCTACCGACGCTCGCTCGCCGAGCGCCTCGCGCTGCTCGGGACCATCGAGCGCGCGTACGCGACCTACTTTGCGGAGCTCGCTAACCATCGCGCCGCGCGGGCGGCCCTCGAGGACGGTCGACGTCAGGCCGAGACGCTCGCCGGTCAGCATGAATTCGAACTCGAGCAGGCAGACAAGGACTTTGCCGATCTCCGCCGCCGCATCGACGCTCTCCACAACGACTCGCTCACCCTCCGCAGTCAACTCGAGCAGAGGTTGAGCCAGTTCAGGGGTGCCATCGAGCGTGTCGGTGGCTGCGGCTTGACCGATCTGTTCGCCGCGACGGGCACGCTCTCGTTCCTGCCGATGATGGGGGGTGGTGGACGGGGCGCGAAGCTGGGCGCGGCGTTGATGATCAGTCACGCCGCTGGCGACCTGATCGCCCGCGACCAACGCTACGCCAGCGTCGGTCACGGATCGGTGCCACGCGAGCTACTGCTGGGTCAGCTCGACTTCATTGGTGAAGACTTTGCCTCGCTCGCGGACGGCTATCAGGCCCACCGAGACCACATCAGCATCGATGATCCCTACGGTCAAAAGCTTCTGATGATGCAACAGCAATTCGACGCGACATTTCAGCAGTACGCGGACGTCGTCGAGGCTAGGGCCGCGCGCCGAGCGATGCGCGACTACGTCGATATCATCGTTCGTCGCAATGGCCTGGTCATGGAGCTGAATGAACTCGCCAGCCGTCGCCTCGAGCTGCAGGGGAGCATTACCCAGCTCGCGGTCCAGGCCCGGGGGATCGGGCACGCGCTCGCTAGTTCGGTCCGCATGGACCTCCCCCACATGACCGCGTTCATGGCCCAGCTCTATCGTGGCGCCACCCACCGGGCTATTCGACATATCTACCTTGCGAGCCGGGCGTTCTCGTTCTGGGCCCTCGCAGATTTCCCGCTGCTCTATCAAGCGCTGCGCCTCGACGCGCCCAACGCGATTGACCACGGGGTGCTCTCGGCGGCGGCGGCCAAGGTGCTCGACGCGTACCAGGACGCGGTCGAGGCGATCGGCAGCCTTCCTCAGCGATTCCCCGACGCGGCCGCGCGAAGCCGGACCAAACCTCGCGGCGTGTTCGTACCGATCACCGAAGCCAGCCACCCGGACGAGCTCGAGACGTTTCGCAACACCGGTGAGATCCTTGTGAACCTCCGCCCCGTCACCCCGACGACCTCCGTCGCCGAGAGCCCCTTCGCCGGCCTCGCCAATATCCGCTTGACCGACGTGCGCGCGCGCATCGAGGGCGCTCGGACCTCCGATAACCGGCTCTACGTTCGCATCGAACACAGCGGCGCAGAGGTCATTGTTGGCCGCGACGGTCAGTCCCGATCATTTCACCACGCGCCGGTCGCTGTCGTGTTTCGCTACCGCCTCGATACGGGCGCGATAGAGATCGACGGCACAATCGGCAGCGCCTCGCCAACCACGCCCTACGCCACCATCGGACCGTTCACGCTTTGGCGCGTGAGCGTGCCTCGCGAGCTCAATCACGACCTTCAGCTGTCGGCCGTTAGCCACATCGAGCTCGATTTCTGGGGTGCTTGCCACACCTTCATCTGAGCTCGCCATCGCCAACCTTACCGGCACATCGCGAGCGCCAAGTCGACAACGGTCGGAGCGGCCGTCAGCGGGTCGGTCTGGATGCGGGCGTTCTAGCGCGAGACCCCAGCGCGACTCAGCCACCCAGGGCGCGCTGGCAGATCAGGCACAGCGGCGTCTCGGGCCGAGCGTCGAGTCGACGAAAGCCGATCGGCTCTTCACAGGACTGACACTCGCCGTACTCGCCACGCTCGAGCCGGCTCAGGGCCAGCTGAATCATCTCGCGCCGTCGCTCGCTCGCGCGTCGGTTCGCGGCGGTCATTGCTTGTTGCTGCATCGCTTCCATCCGCGACAGGCGACCGATCGGCTCGTCGAGATCCACGGGCGCCGCCCCCTCCGCCGTCTGCTCGATCAGTTGCAGCAGCTCCTCGTCGAGGGCGCGCAGCTTGGCGCGCAGCTCGAGCTGCTGCGCGGCCGTCAGTGGAAGGGGCTCGCTCATGCGCCAAGCCTACTGCGATTCAGGCTGTGCGTCGCTGGCCCGCTGCTCGAGCGCCGCGCGGACCTTTGGGCTGCGCAGGTGATAGATCATCAGGCCCACCGGCGCGCCATACATCAAGCAGATCAAGACACCCATGACCGCACCGATCATGCCAGGTCCGAAGGGGTCATCGCTGGAGCCGACGGCGGCCCAGTTGGCGATCCAGCTGACCGCGAAGGCGATCAACAGCACACACAGGATCCAGCTGAGGATCTCGAGGGTGGTGCGGGCCCGGGCTTGGAGCGCCAGGAACCCTCGGCCAGCGACGATGCCGACGATGCTGAACACGCACTGGCCGGCAACGAGCACCGGGAACCACTTCCAGATACTGGAGAAGGGGAGCTCCGGCGTGCCAGCCGTCGGCGGCGGGGGCGCGGGCAGGCCGACCGCCATGGAGGCGATGAAGCTGATCGTCGCGCTGACGAGCATCAGTGCGCCGATCACAATCCACGCCCACCCGATCACGGTAACCGGCGTTGGCCTTGGCTCTTGAAAGGTCGGAGGCATTGGCCTCAGGCTAACATGCATATTGCCTAGGGCCTCCCGACTAGGACTAGGCGTCACTCTCGCAGTTTGGTGCGGGGGAATGAATAAAGTCTACAAGTTCCGGAATGCCGACTCGCACGCCTCACCGGCCGAGCAAATTTCACACTGGTGGTATGGAACCAGCTCTGGCGGCTTCAGTTCGGACCGGGCGGCGGTCGCAGGGGTCCGACTTCCCCTGCTGCGCGCGCAGGTTCTGTGCTTCGGTCCGCGGAGAGGTCGAGGCGCCCGTCACTCGGAGGGGAACCGTGCGCCCTTCGGCCACGAATGCATTAGCGGCATGGGGTGGGCGGCGCAGTCGGAGATTGACGGCTGCCAGGGCGGCCGCTGCACCCCCGTACTGCACCGTCGACGACGCCTCCTGTCCAGACGTCGCCAACGGCCAAGCGTGAGTACTCATGTACGAGACCTTCGATACCTTCACCAACGTAGAAGCTTGCGCCTAGCCGGTTCGACGGGCCGTGTTGCGGGGGGACCGGCGCGCTCGAGCTCGAGTGCCTCGACGATTCGACCAGTGAGCCTGGGCGCGGGTCACGCTGATTCACCGAAGTACTATGTCTTGCACCCGCTTTTTCCTAATGCCCCCGCCGACCAATAGGAGAATGCCGGTCACGACCAGCGGCACGCTGACACCTACCCCAACCGGGAAGAGAGCGCGAGGTGTGGCAACTCCCGCTTGCCAGGCCCCGACGGTACCAAGCACGACAGCGCCACCGATAGACCGTGTCCCAGGTCGTGCGGAAGCTCGAGGCGACCTGCTTCCAGTTGAGCACCTTCGCCCAGCGCGCGAGAAACCAGGCATAGGTCGTGGTCGTCGGGCTCTTGCCTTGGGCCCACGGGACCTTCTCGATCTTGACCCCGCAGCGCGGGCAGTCCACGCGACGCATCGCGTAGGCGAAGAACACCAGCAGCCCCCAGAGCGGCACGAACTGGAAGTAGCGAACCTTCTGCGTGTCATAACAGGGGCCGCGTTGGCCGCAGACCGAGCACACCGGCTTGCTGCCCTTGCGCGGGCGGATACGGACCATCAGGCGCTCCCGGCCGCCCTCCTCGAGCGAGACGTCCGCGTACACGAAGCCCTTGTGTTTCTCGAGCCGATTGAGCAATGTCTTAATCTGCATCCCGCCGTGCCGTTCCTCGCTGTGGATTTTGGTGTCGCAACCTCATCCTCGCAGAGCTCACGGTGGGATGCTCTTGTCCGCGTCAAATCATCGCTGAGCTCGCTCTCGCGGCGGTCTCCGGCTCGACGAGGATCGGCGCGTGGGCCGAGCCTCGAGCTTGGCCCACATCGGCTCGACGCCACGCCGCGGCGTCGCGGTCCAGGGGCGCGTAGCGCCGAGCGGAGCGAGCTTGCCCTGGAGGGTGACGTCGCGACGTGGCACCCCCTCGCGGCGTCCCGGTGCCTGGTTTGACCCACAGTTTCTTCCGAGGACCCATGAAAAGTGGGGGTGATTGTGAGACTGGCAGTCCGGTTCGGTGGGGCCTGCCACCGAGCGACCTTCGCTTGCAGAGCCGGGCTCAGACCGCGATCGGCTTCGGGCTCCAGCTGTCGACGACCGCCGCGATGCTCTCCCGCAAGCGCTCGCCGACGTCGAGCCCCGCCAGCGCGCGGTCGAGGTCGGCGTGGCCTTTGACCTCGACCTCGGCGCGGACCTTGGCCAACGCGTGGCCGAGCCGCAGCAGCTCGGTCGCCCCGCCGAGCCCCGACTCGAGCTCGTAGGTGACCCAGCAGGCGTCGTCGATGTGGCGGTGGTGGACGACCCGCCCGGCCGCGACCAGCTCGTCGAGCACCCGAGGCGGAAAACACAGGTCGAGCTGCCCGCCCCGGTGAACATGGCCAATTTCGCGTCCGCCCGGGCCAAAGAAGCCGATCGCGTTGACGCGGGCCTTGCCGATCTCGAGCCCGTCGAGGCCCTGGAGACTGGCGACCAGACGATCGATCAGGCCGCTGCGATGAGTCGCCACGCCGACCATCGACTGGGACGCGGCCGGAGCCCGCTCGGGCTCGACCCGAGTTTGGCTGGCGACGACGACCGCCTGGCCCCGGTACAGCTCGGCGGCCCAGGCGTTCGCGATCAACGCGCTGATCATCGTGGCCAGCGCGACGCCAATGAAGATGCCGACGATCCCGGCCAGATAGCTACCGAGCGCGGCCAACGGGATCGCCAGCAACAAGCTGCGCATCGCCGAGATCAGGGTCGACCGAACCGCCCGATCAACCGCGTTGAAGGTCGCACTCACGACGCTGACCACCGCGTGGGCGCCATAGGTCGCGGGGATGATCCAAAAGAACAGCTTCAGGACCTCGTGAACGGCGGGATCGGCCGAGAACGCACCGGCCACGAGTCCGCCCAATGTCGCGAGGAACAGCCACGCCCCTGCCCCCCAGATCAGCACGAATCGTCGAGCCTTGCGCAGGGCCTCGGCGGTTCGGTCGTGGCGATGGGCGCCCCAGTTTTGCCCAACGAAGGGCGTGAGGGCTGCGCTGAGAGCCATCGGGGCGATCAACACCAGGCCCTCGAGCCGCGAGCCCACGCCCCAGGCTGCGACCGCGGCCTTGCCGTGGGTCGCGATCATCGCGGTCATGACCCCGGTCGCGATCGGGGCGAGCATGTTGGTCAACGCCGCCGGAATTCCGACCGAGAGGATCGACCGCCACGAGCTGCGCAGCTGGGTGATCGCCGGCAGCTGCCACTCGATCATCTTCAGCCGCGAGCCCAAGACCCACAGCGCCGCGACGAAGGTGAGCAGCCTCGCGCCCAGAGTTGCGAGCGCGGCCCCGCGCAGGCCCAAAGCCGGGATCGGCCCGAGCCCGAAGATCAGCACCGGGTCGAGGATCCCGTTGACGAGCGCCGCGCCCATCATGATGTACATCGGCGTCTTGGCGTCACCGGTCGCCCGGATCGCGCCCGAGCCCAGCATGGGAATGACCAAGAACGCGGCGCCCAGGAACCACACCGTCATGTACTCGATGACCAGCTCGAGCACCGACCCCTCGGCGCCGAGCTGGGTGAACAGCCAGCGCTGGGTGAGCAGGCCCAGGCCCGCGAGCGCGGCGACGATCGTGACCCCGAGGATCAGCGCGTGGGTGGTCAGGCGTCGGACCAGGCGATCGTCGCCAGCACCGATCGCCCGGGCGATCGCCGAGGTGGTCCCGACCCCGAGGCCCATGGTCGCCGACATCACCAGCATCACCACCGGGAAGGTGAAGCTCATCGCAGCCAGCTCATCGGTGCCGAGCTGGCCAACGAAGTAGGTGTCGGCCAAGTTGACCGCGATCAGAAACACGATCCCGAGCGACATCGGCAGCGCCAAGCCGAGCAGTGCCTGACCGATGTCGCCCTCGACCAGGGTCGCGCGCGCGGGCTTGGGTGCTCCGGGAGTGGTCATCGACCGCACGAGCGTACGCGACCCTCGTGCGGGAGTTTCGTGAGCGACGTCTGCCTAGAGCGCCGATCAGGTTGGAGCCGCGTCGTCAGGAGATGCTTGCTGGTCGCTAGATTGGTGCGGTCCACGAGGCCCGGCCGCTGACGTGCATCGCGGATTGTGAAGACTCCCGTCCGAAATCTCTAAAAAGTTGTCCGGGATCTTTGGAAAGTTTCTAGGGCAACAGGCTGCTCAGGGCGTCGACCAGGCGTTCCATGTCGACGGGCTTGGCGAGGTGGAGCTGGAACCCGGCCGCGGCAGAACGATTGCGGTCTTGCTCGGACGCCAGCGCCGTCAAGGCCAAGGCAGGGACGTCGCCGCCGCGCGCGGGGCCGAGCGCCCGGACCTTTGCCAACAGGCTGTACCCGTCTTCTTCCGGCATTGCGATGTCGCTGATGAGGATCTGCGGGCGGAACGCCTCGAACAGCTCCAGGCCTTGGCGGACCGACTGCGCGGCTCGGACCTCGGCGCCGCTGAGGGTCAGCATCTGCAACAGCGCCTCGCGCGTCGGAGAATTGTCCTCCACGATCAGGATCTTGGTGCCCTGCATCCGACCTGGACGCGAATCACGCACGGGCGCATCGTCTCGCGCGAGCGCGGTGCGTGCGTCGTCGCTCAACAACGGCAGCATCACCGTGAACGTGGACCCCTGGCCTTTCCCGGCGCTCTCGGCCTTGATCGTGCCGCCGTGGACGTCAACGAGATGGTCGGCGATCGCGAGCCCGAGCCCGAGCCCCCCCTGCGCCCGCGTCTGCGTCAGGTCGGCCTGTGAGAACCGACTGAAGATGCTCGAAATATAGTCGGGGTCGATCCCGAGGCCGTTGTCGACCACGCGGATGCGTGCGTAGCCGTCACTTCGATCGAGCGTCACGTGAATCTCTCCGCCTGCTGGCGAGAACTTGATGGCGTTGGTCAGCAGGTTCCAGACCACCTGCCGCAAGCGCTTGGGATCACCACAGACCGGCGGCAGATCGTCATCGATCGTCTCCGTGATGTCCATCAAGCCATTGTCGGCCATCGGTAGGACCGTCTCCACGGCGCTGCGTACGATGTCCGGGAGCTGAACCAGCTGCATATCGATCGCTAGCTTGCCGGTCACAATTCGCGAGACGTCGAGCAGATCGTCGATCAGCCGCGCTTGCATCTTCACGGAGGTCCCGATCGCGGCGAGCCCCTTGCGCAGTCGCTCGGGGCTCGTCACACGCTGCAACATCTGCGACTGCAACAGGACACTCGAGAGCGGCGTGCGTAGCTCGTGGGAGACAGTGGCAAGGAACTGATCCTTGGCCATGTTGGCCTGTTCGGCCTCGGCCTGGGCCCGCTCGGCGGCGCCGAGCAGGGCGCTGCGCTCGGCGTCGTAGCGCTTGCGGGCGGTGATGTCCTCCATGCTGAGCAACACCATCGGAACGCCGACGAACGAGCGAACCGGCTCCGCGGCCAGCAAGTAGGTCTTGGCGTCCAAGCACGCGTACTCGAACGGCTCGAACGGCGCCTGCTTGGCGAGCATCGCCTCGAGGCGTCCGCGCAGCTCTACTGAGTCCCAGCATCCGTCGATGAGCTCGAACAGGCTCTTGCTCTCCGTGATGGCCTGGGTCGAGGAGAACGACTCGTAGAACGCCCGGTTGGCCGACAGTACGTGCAGGCGCTCATCGAGCACCAGGATCGGCAACCGCAAGGCCTCGACGGTGCCCATGGCGTAGTCCCGCGCCCACTCGGCGGCACCCAAGGCACGCTTGAGCAGGTCGATGTCCATGACCGTCACGACCGCGCCGTCGATCTTCTTGTCGGTCGTCAGGTACGGCCGGACCCGCAGCCGAAACCAGCGACCGGCGCGATCTTGGACCTCAGTCTCGCGCGGCGTCACGGTGTCGATGACCTCGGCGATCTCGTGATCCAAGTCGATCTCCAACTCGGACCTGATCTCGTCGATCGGGCGCCCAAGGTCGGCTGCACGGAGGTTCATGAGGGGACGTGCCCCGATCGTGAATCGGCGGACCTTGCGGTCTCCGTCCACGATGATGACGGGCAGCTCCACGCTGTTGAGCACGTTGGCCAGATCGCTGTTGACCTGCTGGAGCTGGTGGTTGCGGTTATTGAGCTCATCATTGAGGGTGGTGAGCTCTTCGTTCGTGGACTGCAGCTCCTCCTTCGCGGTCTCGAGCTCTTCGTTGAGGCTCTGCAGCTCCTCGTTGGACGAGAGCAGCTCCTCGTTGGCCGAGGTCAGGTCCTCGTTGGCGTGCTGGTGCTCGACGATGAGCGCGTGGAGGTACTCCTTGGTCGCCTTGAGCTCCTGCTCGATGCGGGTGCTGTCGTCACCGGGCGGCAGCGAGACGACGACCGACGCGGCACCCTCGGTGGTGACCGCCGGCTGCTCATGGGTTTCCTCGAACACCACCACGAACGCGCGCGCCTGCTCGCGGCGGTCCCGGAGCCCAGGCAGCGGAAACACGACGAGGTCACAGCTCAGGGTCGAGCCGTCGTGCTTGAGCTGTACACCCGGTCGGCGCACCACGGACCTGGTGCTCTTGGCCTCCGTCAGCGCCACGCGCAGGTCGGCGAGCAGCCCTTCGCGGGCCATCTTGAGCAGGTTGTTTTGCGGTCGCCCGGGTGGGGGCTCGAGGTACGGGCCGGTGCGCCCGCGGAAGTGAATGATCTCGCCCTTGGCGTCGATGACGACGCCGGCGGGAGCGTAGTTCGCCAGCAGCAGGGTCTCGGCCTGACGGATCACATCGCTGGCGGACTGCGAGAATGGGCTCGGTGCCACACCCTGGGGATTCGGGGCATGCAAGGCCAAGGGCGGGACGAAGCGTGTAGGGGGCCTGGCCTGGGTGCGACTGAAGACCTTGAATTGCTTGTCGACGCTCCAAAACAACTGATGGGGATCGACGATGTTCTCACTGCGACCGAGCAGCAGGAATCCAGACGGATTCAACGCGAAATGAAACATTGCGAGAACGCGGCTCTGCAACGCCTGGTTGAAGTAGATCAAGACATTGCGACACGACAGCAGGTCCAGCTTGGAGAACGGAGGATCGTTCACCAGGTTGTGCCGCACGAACACGCACATGTCTCGCAACGACTTGTTGATCCGATAGCCGCGCTCGGTGCGGCTAAAGTAAGCCTGAAGCCGCGCAGGGCTGATCTCGCGCACCGCGCTGTCAGGGTAGACCCCCGCCCGCGCTCGATTGATCGCCTCGTCGCTGATGTCGGTAGCGAAGATCTGAATGGTGTATTTGGAGAAGTTCTCACCGAGCGCCTCGAGCAGGCAGATGGTAATTGAGTACGCTTCCTCGCCGGTCGAGCACCCGGCCACCCAAATTCGGATCCCCCCCCCTTCGGGCTTGCTCTCGAGCAGCTTGGGCAGGATGTTGTCGCGTAGGTGCTCGAACACCTCCGGTTCGCGGAAGAACGAGGTGACGTTGACCAGCAGATCCTCGAACAGCGCGCGCGCTTCCTTCGGATCCCCCTGCAGGACCGTCAGATAGTCCGTCAGGCTCGACGCTTGTCGCACCGCCATCCGACGAGCGAGGCGCCGTCGGATCGTCGTGGGCTTGTAGTCGCGGAAGTCCACGCCGGCTCCAGCCCGGACCAGCAACAAGATCTTGCGGAGCGTCGCCTCGTCTCCAAATTCGACGACGACGTCGGACTCGGGGGCCGTGTCGAGGAGGTGGGGATGATGGTTCAGCTGCAGGAGCGCGCGCGAGAGCCCCGGGACGTCGGCGACGAGGTCGACCACCCCGGCCGCGACGGCGGCGGACGGCATGCCGCTGAACTTGGCGGTGGCCGGATCCTCAGCAAACGCCACGCCGTCCTCGGCCTTGATGGCGCGCAGCCCTTCCGTGCCGTCCGTTCCCGTCCCGGATAACACCACCCCGATCGCCCGGTTACCCATCTCGGCAGCGAGCGAGCGGAAGAAGAAGTCGATGCTATGGGTGGGACCGCGGACGCCGACCTGGCGAGGGAGCAGGGACAGGGCTCCGTTCATGACCTCCAGATCGACGTTGGGCGGGATCACGTAGATGTGATCCACTTCGATCTTCATGCCATCCTCGATCGAGAGGACTGGCATCTTGGTCGCAGGGGTCAACACTTCGCTCAGCAGGCTGGCGTGCTGAGGGTCGAGGTGCTGGACCAGCACGAACGCCAGCCCCGGCCTCTCGGGCAGGGTCTGCAATAGATGCAAGAAAGATTCTAGCCCGCCCGCCGAGGCCCCGATGCCCACGATCGGACAGGGTGCGGCGGGACAAAGCTCAGCCGGAAGAACTGAGCCCGTTTCGACGGGCGGAGCTCCCTTCGCGCGTTTGTTTTTGGGTATGCCCACTTAGCAGTTCGAGCTTTCGCCGTCCAAAGCACCAGCCCACTCCTAGCATGGACTACAGACAACCGACGAAACTGATCTAACGCGATATTTGCCGGGGCGTCCATGGCGCCCTCCAAACCCGCGTGGCACCGACGAGACGCAGCGCCACCGCCACCGCCACCGCCACGAACGTCTATCGTCACCGAGCACGGGCGGGACACTTCGGCTCGCGCCTATCACGCGGGCCGGCTGCTCGCCGACACCGCTGAGATTAGCCCGCCGGCCACTCGGACCAGTTCTCCTGACTCCACCAGTCTTCGATCGTGTTGCCGTCGGCCGCGATCGCGTCGACCTTCGTCGCTAGAATTTCCACCCGCGTCGCGTCAGCCGGCACCGCGAGCATCGGACCGTCGAGCTCGAAGGTGTTGTTCTTCTTTGGCTCGCACTTGTACTTGCCGCCCGACACCGACGTGAAGTCGTTGTCCTTCTCGAACGGCGTGCCCGGCTTGACGCGCAGCAGCTTATCGCTGGCGTCGTAGTAGCGAAACAGCAGCATCGCCCCGGCCGCGGTCTTGTCACCGTGGTTGTAGAGCCGAACCTTCAGGCCGCGCTCCTCGCCCTCCCCGATGAACTCCACCATCTCGACCGCGAGCGGCGAACCGTTGGAGGCCTCGGGCAGGACCTTGACCTCTTCCGCTTTGGGCGGCTCCTCCTTCTTGCCGCAGCCAAGCGGAACGGTCAGGGCGAGGGCGACGATGAGCGGGATCCGGGCAAACTCGATCACGGCGCGGACTCTACCAGGCCCGATTCACGCCGTCACGAGCCCGCCCTCACTTCGGCCGCGGCGGCAACAAGGCGATCTCGATCCGCCTGTTCTTGGCGCGGCTCTTCTCCTTGTTGTTGGCGGCGACCGGCCGGAACTGCGAGAATCCAGCGGCGACCAGGCGCTCGCCCGGGATCCCGCTGGACTCCTCGAGGAACCGGACCACGTTGGTCGCGCGCGCGGCCGACAGCTCCCAGTTGGTCGGGAACTTGGCCTTGACCTCCTCGGACTTGATCGGCTGGTTGTCAGTGTGGCCGCCGACCTGAAACACCGACTTGTCGGGCAGCGACTTGAGGCTCTCGGCCAGCTTGGCGATCACCTTTTGTCCGCGCTCGCTCAGCTCGGCCTCACCGACGGCAAACAGGACCTTGTCCGAGACGTCGATCACGAGGTAGCCGTGGCGCTGCGACACGCGAATGTCCCCGGTCTCGACCTCCTCGACGAGCGACTTGGACAGCTGATCCTGCAGGGCCTTGACCGCCTCGAGCGCTGCCTCCTTGGCGACGAGCTGGCCCTCCAGGTTGCCCTTGGCACCCTCGAGCTCGGCGATCTGGGCAGCCTGTGCCTCGACCTTGGCCTCGACCTCGGCGAGCGAGGCTTGCGCGGCCTCGAGCTGCTTGGCGCAGCCGTCGTCACTGGCCTTGGCCGCGTGCGCGGCCTGGGTCTCCTTCAGCTCGGCCTGAGCCGCGTCGAGATCAGCGCGTAGCTTGACGAGATCGACCTCGGGTGTGTCCTCGTCACAGGCAAAGAGGGGCAGCGCGAGGGCGCAGCCCAGGAGTGAAACACGGACGGAGCGAAGCATCGCACGACAGCCTATCGGCTGTCGTGCGTGCATGCCATTCGCTGCACGTAACAGGTTCGCCGCGCGAGCTAGACTACTACTTTGCCGCGTCGGCGGGCTTGTCACCGCTCGCCGGTTGTTCGGCGTCGGCCGGCTTGTCACCCGCTGCCGGCTTGTCGGCTTCGGCCGGGTTGTCCGCCGGCTTGTCGGCCGGCTGCTCGACATCGTCGGCTTTGACGTTGGGCTTGGGCTTTTGCTGGGTGTCGAACTGCTTGGGCTGGCCGCTCTTGCACACCTTCGACCCGACCTTGCAGCCGCGGATCTTGATGTCCGCGAGGATCCGCTCGAGGTCTTCACCGTGAGCCGCAGCCAGCTCGTCGTTGCCCGCGAGCTGCACGACCACCTGCCACGCGTCGGTCACGAACAGCACTGCCGTATAGAACTTCTCTTCGCCGTCGGCGCCCGCGGGCGTGTACGAGAAGTCAAAGCGGGTGCCGGGGACGCCGTTGCGCGACTTGACCGGCTCTTGACGCTGCAGCAGATAGCCGCGGGCCGAGAGCTTGGTGATCATGTCGTCGGCCCAGATCGCCAGGGTCCCGCCGCGGCGGTTGCTGAAGGTGGTGATGTTGAGCCCGACGTTATCGGGCGCCTTCATGCGCAGCTCGCAACGCTCGCCGGCCGGTCACGAACCCCTCGGTGTGTGCACGGCGTGAGTCGGCGAGGCCACCCTCCCGCAAGCGAGGGTGGCCCAGCTCCCGGGCACCTCGCTGGCTCACGCATGAGCTCTGCAAAGCGAGCCCACGACGGCCGAGTAGCTGGTCGTGGCTGCTCCCTCGCCGTGCTCGACGACTCCGCGCCGAGACAGCTACCAGCGCCGCAGGCCCGACGAGACGCTGCTGTACCAGCTCATCGAGGAGCACTGGCCGACCTTCCTCGAGCGCGCCGAGCAGTCCGGCGGTTTGCCTGACTTCATCGTCGAGGAGTTCGAGGCCTACCTGCGCTGCGGCATGCTCGAGCACGGCCTCGCCCACTTTGCTTGCCGGCAATGTGGCGAGTCGCTGGCCGTGGCATTTTCGTGCAAGAAGCGAGGATTCTGCCCGTCATGCACGGGCCGGCGCATGGCTGACGTCGCGGCTCACCTCGTCGACGAGGTGTTCCCGGAGGTCCCGGTGCGGCAGTGGGTCTGCTCGCTGCCGTGGCGGCTGCGTTATGCGATGGGCTACGACCGCAAGCTATGTGCCGACGTGCTCGACGCGTTCATCGTGTCGTTGCGCCGCTCGCTTCGGCGCCGAGCGAAGGCGCAGCTCGGTCTGCGCTCGGTCGACGATGCGCTGTTCGGTGCCGTCACTTTCATTCAGCGCGGCGACTCCTCGCTGCGGCTGAACGTGCACTTCCATTGCCTCGTGATCGACGGCGTGTACGTGAGGGACGAACGAGGTGCGCTGCGCTTCCACGAGCTCGGCGCTCCCAGATTTCCCCGCACGTCCTGCGACCCATGGACCCAGGAAATGGAGCCCCCCTCCAGGGGGCCACACATACCCCTGCAAACAAAAGACCCCGAGGAGCGAAGCGACCAGACGCGAAGCGGCTGCAGTCGGCGAAGTGCCAAGGTGTCTGTGGGGGTCATGACTTGTTAGGTGGACCCACGAGCGACTCGGCGTCGTTCTCGAACGTCACGGTCGCTCGCTCGACGAGCTCGCGGGCGATGACCCCGCGACCGACCTACTCGGGCAAGAGCAGCCGGTGCTCGCGTCGTGCTATGGGGCCTCGGCCGCGGACCGACAGCTGCTCGGCGACGCACCTGGGCAGCAGACTCGCAAGCTCGCGCACGCGGTGCGAGAAGTCGCCAAGCGCAACGAAGCGCTCGCCGAAGTTGGTGGCGTAAACGTGCACGCGGGTGCGGCCGTGCCCAGCCGCGATCGCCAACGGCTCGAGCGATTGTGTCGCTACGTCGCACGACCACCGCTCGCCCAAGAGCGCCTCGAGCTCACCGCCGATGGTCGCTGCCGCTACAACTTTCGGCACGCGTGGAAGAATGGTGTGCACGCCGTCTTGCTCGCTCCGCTCGATCTCATCGCGCGGCTGTGTGCCCTGATCCCGCCACCACGGTTTCATATGTTGCGCTATCACGGCGTGCTCGCTGCCCACGCCAAGGCGCGGCCCGAGGTCGTGCCAGGCCCCGAACCCAAGCGCGCTGAGCCGACGCAGATCCCGTTGTCGCTCGCGGGCGATCCGACCGCGCTCGAGGGACTCGCCAAGCAACCCTCTCGACATCCATGGGCGTGGCTGCTCTCGCGGGTGTTCGCGGTCGACATCATGACCTGCCCCCGCTGCCGCGGTGCGATGCGCTTGGTGAAGATCGCCAACAGGCCCGACGACATCGCACGGGCGCTCGCCGATCTGGGCCTCGGTGCCCGTCCGCCTCCGCGGCAAAGGCCAGCCCCAGCTGGCCAGCTCGAGTTCGACTTCGCGGCGTGACCGACCCGACTCTGAACGGGCCGTGATGGTCGAGCCGTGCCTCGGGTTCACGGAGCTGGGCAAGTTCGGGGGCGATGTCGCGCCGAACCGGTCCTGTCCGGCAGCTGACCCGTCCGCGATGCGCCTCGCCGGCCGCCGAGCACACCAAGCGCGGGGTGGCGCGATGTCCACGCATCCCGCGACCCCGCATCGGATGTCCTTTCCGCCCATCAATTCTTTACTGAAACAAGTAGCAGACGCTGCGGTGAGCCTGGCATGGATGATGGTTCATATGTATGTTGGGGCCGGGTCGTCCGCTCAGGCGAGCGGTAACCGAGTCATCGATGGCTCTGTTGACGTCTTGTTTTCGGCCTGGGTTGGGTCCGCGCTGAACCCTACCTCGGACGTAGTTTCAACTCTGTCCGATGCGATGGTATACACGGGCAACGTCACAACGCACTGTCCCGTGACAACGGACCTCGGTACCACGGTAAAGGCCAACAATGTCTCGATCTTGAAGGATGAAGTTGTTGTGGGTGAAGGTTGCGACTATGATCTGAGCCTAGCGACTCAGGGGGACGTCATGGTCGTGGTCGCGGCGGGCGCGGTGGTGTAGTGAATGTGAGTCACTGTGTGCAGCAGCAGCCAACCCAGTCCCCTTGAAGCCATCCGATGGGCTGGCCGCAGCCCAAACTGGATTGTCCCCCCACAAGTCCACCGTTGCAGATGTTCATGCTGTCGGTGTAGACGTGGGTGTTGAAATCGCAGCCGTTGTTAACGCAAGTCTCACCAAAGCTGGCACACATTTCATCACAGTTGATGAAGCCGTCTGCTTGGCTGTAACATGGGTAGAACGTAGGCAAACAGTCGCCGTCGACGCAAGAGCCAATGTCGGGGGCCCCCTTATTTAGCCAGTTGCAGACGGTGCCGCAAGACCCGCAGTTGTCGTTGTTCTCCATGACATCGATGCACTGACCATCGCACATCATCTCGTTGGGGTTGGGGCAAGGCGGATCCCCATCCCCATCCCCATCCCCGTCTCCACTAGCCTCCATACACACATTCCCAACGCACTCGAGGCTGCCGAGGCACTGTCCGCCATTGCACTCACACCCCAGCTCGCCCGGGATGCAGTTTGGGTCGGTGCAGACATCGCCGAAACACTCGAGGTCACCGAGGCACTGGCCGGCGTTGCACTCACAGCCCAGCTCGCCGGGGATACAGCTGGCGACGCAGGTGTTGTTGACGCACTCGAGGTCGCCGAGGCACTGGCCTGCGTTGCACTCGCAGTCGAGCTCGCCAGGCGTGCAGGCCGGATCGCCATCGCCATCACCGGGGTCGCGATCGCCTGGGTCGCCGTCGCCCGGGGTGTCGCCGTCGCCGTCGCCGTGTTCAGCGCTGCTGGACCCGGTGGCGGTGTCGGCACTCTTGCCATCGTCGCTGCACGCGAAGACGAGTGGGAGCACGCACAAGCTCGGCAAGGGCAGCCGCTTCATGCGCTCACGTTCGCACGCCGGGCCTCGGCTGGCAATCGAGATCGCGCTCCGTGGTGAGCTCCGTCGCACGCCAACGGAAGCGCCAGTGCGGCCCATGGGCCGGTTGACGAGGCCGGCCTGCGCGGGTTCAGGGCGGCGAGGACCCGTCGGCTTCCGGGAGCTGGACGAGGAGATTCAGGTCGTGGCGATGCGAGGCTGAGTGGGCGCAGGTGAGTCCGAGGGGGCGGCTCCGTTGGGGGCTTGATGGTGGTGGCGAGGTCTGGCTGCCGCAGAGGGCTCTCTCACTCTCCAGGGGCCTCAGGGCGGATACCAACCCGCGGGAGCCCGCACGGGCTGAGTGCGTTCTGTCCGCGGGCTGGGCGGCCAGCCCGACCCGTGCCTTTGCGAGGAGGGCGATGACCCACAGGACCCGCCGACGCCATACGAGCCCAAGACCTATCTGCCGGGCGGGCCGATCGAGGATCTCCGGATCTACGACAACCGGATCCGCAACATGGGTCAGAGCGGCATCTCGACCAGCTACTTCTGGTCCTCGAACAAGTCGTATGAGGACGAGAACAACGTGCCACGATTCATCGTGGTGACGGACGCCGACATCGCGCGAAACATCATCGAGGACAACTGCAAGACGGACACGAGCCCTTCAGGGTATCGCTACTTCGACAAGGCGCGGGGTGGTGTGATCCTGGCGGCGTCGGTCAACGCGTGGATCCACGAGAACACGATTCGCAACAATGGCAAAGTGCCGAGGGGGCCGATCTGCGGGGTCGGGCTGGTGGCGGCGATGAATGCCGTGATCGAGGACAATCAGATCGTGGATAACTGCGTGGAGCTGCCCGAGGGCTCGGACCCGGTGACACGGGGGCTGCGTGGGGGGATCGTGGTGTGGGAGGCGACGCGGTTGCGGACCAGGGCGAAGACGGGAGAGGTTGGGGAGGAGATGCCCGCGTTTCCGACCAGCACGCCGGGGGAGATCCCGCCAGAGCCGGTGAAGGACTGGACGGGTGCGAGCTCGCAGGCGGCGGTGACGGTGCGCGGGAACGAGGTGAGTCACCTGCTGGGTAAGGCGCTGTGGATCCGGCGGGGGTTTGGGGCGATCATCGTGACGGGGAACTCGCTGGTGAGCTATGGGGCGCCGGTGATCGACGATGAGCTCGAGAACGTTGCGTTTCGCTGGGCGCCGGTCGGCTTGGCTTCGGTCCAGGTGAAAGCGGGCTCTGCCGCGGTGGAGGTTGTCAACCTCGCTCATGCATTGGACGCTGATACGGCCGATGTACCGAAGGTCGCCTGGACAGACGATACCGCGGCCACGGTCGAGTGTGGGGCGCTGGTGTTCTCGAACAACAATGTCGAGGGAAGGTGGCCCTGGCGAGGTGGCGTCGGATGCGGGGTGCTGTTGTCGGCGCTTGATAGTTGTGTTGTGACGGATAATGTCTCTCGCATGGTGACCGGCAATCCGTTTGGTGGCGTTCCATCGGAGCTTCTCATGCAAGATGTGCTTAGCCCGATAGACTCGTTGATGAAGCAAGTGCTGGAACTGCATACGGCGATGGCGTGGCTGATGGTCCACCTCTATGTTGGCGCGGCGTCGTCCGTTCAGGTAACTGGCAATCGTATTGTGGAAGGTTCAGTCGATATGCTGTTCTCGGTCTGGCTGGGCTCCGAGACGTCGATCACGAGGTAGCCGTGGCGCTGCGACACGCGAATGTCACCGGTCTCGACCTCCTCGACGAGCGACTTGGACAGCTGATCCTGCAGGGCCTTGACCGCCTCGAGCGCTGCCTCCTTGGCGACGAGCTGGCCCTCCAGGTTGCCCTTGGCGCCCTCGAGCTCGGCGATCTGGGCAGCCTGTGCCTCGACCTTGGCCTCGACCTTGGCGAGCGAGGCTTGCGCGGCCGCGAGCTGCTTGGCGCAGCCATCGTCACCGGCCTTCGCCGCCTGCGCGGCCTGGGTCTCCTTCAGCTCGGCCTGAGCCGCGTCGAGATCAGCGCGTAGCTTGACGAGATCGACCTCGGGTGTCTCCTCGTCACAAGCAAACAGGGGCAGCGCGAGGGCGCAGCCCAGGAGTGAAACACGGACGGAGCGGAGCATCGCACAACAGCCTATAGGCTGTCGTGCGTGCATGCCATTCGCGGGACGTAACCGGTTCGCCGCGCGAGCTAGACTACTACTTTGCCGGGTCGGCGGGCTTGTCACCGCTCGCCGGTTGTTCGGCTTCGGCCGGTTTGTCACCCGCTGCCGGCTTGTCGGCTTCGGCCGGCTTGTCGGCCGGCTGCTCGACATCGTCGGCTTTGACGTTGGGCTTGGGCTTTTGCTTGGTGTCGAACTGCTTGGGCTGGCCGCTCTTGCACACCTTCGACCCGACCTTGCAGCCGCGGATCTTGATGTCCGCGAGGATCCGCTCGAGATCTTCACCGTGCGCCGCGGCCAGCTCGTCATTGCCCGCGAGCTGCACGACCACCTGCCACGCGTCGGTCACGAACAGCACCGCCGTATAGAACTTCTCTTCGCCGTCGGCGCCCGCGGGCGTGTACGAAAAGTCAAAGCGGGTGCCAGGGACGCCGTTGCGAGACTTGACCGGCTCTTGACGCTGCAGCAGATAGCCGCGGGCCGAGAGCTTGGTGATCATGTCGTCGGCCCAGATCGCCAGGGTCCCGCCGCGGCGGTTGCTGAAGGTGGTGATGTTGAGCCCGACGTTGTCGGGCGCCTTCATGCGCAGCTCGGCCTCGCCGCCGTAGTCGTCAGCCGAGACCTCGATGAAGCCAGGGGGAGGATTGCGGAGCTTGAAGCTGGCGCAGCCCGACGAAACCAGCAGCCCCGCACCAACGACGGCCAACGACAATGTCTTGATCAGATTCATAATTACCTCCACTCCGTGGCTTCGACGCCCAACGTGTCGACCCAACGAAATGGATCGTTGCTGGTCGGAATGCTGTCTTGCGGGCCGCGCTCGGTCAACGTGACGGTCAGGGTCGAGTACGCGATCAGATCCGAGAGCTGGCGCATGCGCCCGAGCGCGAGCTCGAGCTCCATGGTGACCTCGTCGAGGGCCCGGCGGACATGCAGCGCCTCTTCGACGGTCTTGGCCTTGCTCAGCAGCTCGAGCAGCTGGGTCTGGGTGTCGCGCAAGACCTTGATACGCGAGTCGAGATCGACGTACTCGGCGGTCACGTCCTGAGCCTGTAGGGTCCTGGCTTCGACCACGCCCAGCGTGGCGAGCATGGCCATGGCGGGCTTGAGCTTGATCGCGGGCAGCCGCAGCACGACCTGGGTCTGGCTGCGCATGTGCACCCAGCCGCCGTAGGTGTCGGGGAGCGCCTCGAGCCTGGCCATGGCGCTCTCGAGGTCGTACACGCTGATCTGCATGCCAGCGATGTAGATGATCTGCCGACCGTGATCGGGCTCGTCGTCGGCCTCTTGGTCGCCGGGCTCGGCTTGCTCGCCGGCCTGGTCCCCCCCGGCCGCTGCTGCTTCGGCGGCCGCCTTGGACTTCTTGGCCTCTGCGTTGGCCTTGCCCTTGGCGTCGCGGGCCGGTGGGGCGTTGGTCCGAAACTGCGCGCGCGCTCCCCTGCCGCGGCTGGCGATCACGCTGCGATCTGCCATGGGCTCGCGCTCGTACTCCGCGAGATCCTCGTCAAAGTCGTACTCGCCGTCGCCCGCGTAGTCGGCGCTATCTGTGATGTCGATGGTGACTGCCTGGGGCAGCTCGGTGGCGTAGCCGTATTCTTCGCCAGGGTAGGCCATCGGGTCGGCTTTCTTGCTGCACCCGAGCGCAACCAACAGCGCGAGTGGAGCCAGCAGCCGCCAGCGAGACCGCCCGGGCCGGGCGTGGAGTGGATTGAAGTTCATGGAGTCACCAGTCTTGCGGGTTTTGGTGGAGCGGTTGTTCGTCCGGCCCGGCAACGGAGCCCTGCCGAAGTTGCTTACGATGGGCAGCTCAGCGGTACTCGGTGGCTTCGACGCCCAGCTCGAGCACCCACGGAAACGGGTCGTTGCTGGTCGGCAGATCCACGGCGGGGCCGCGCGCGACGATACGGACGATCAGCGTAGAGAACGCGATGGACTTGGACAGCTCGCGCATGCGCGTGCGGGCGAGCTCGAGCTCCATGGTGATCTGGCCGAGCGCCCGCCGGATCTCGAGGGCCTGCTCGACGTCCTTGGCCTGGGCGAGCAGCAGCTCGAGCTGCTCTTGCATCTGCGTGAGCACGCGAATGCGTGACTCCAGATCCGTGTACTCGGCGGTCACATCGAGCCCCTCGAGCGTGCGAAGCTCGACGACCCCGAGCTCGGCGATCATGTCCATTGCGGCGTCGAGGTGCTCGGCGGGGATCCGCAGGACGATCTGATTGTCGAGTCGCTGGTGGAGCCAGCCACCGTAGCGATCGGGCAGCGCCTCGATCAGCACCATGCTGTGCTCGACGTCGTAGACGCTGACCTGCATGTTGGCCGTGTAGATGACCTGTCGCTTGGTCGCGGCTTGCTTGGGCGCCTGCTGGGGCGGCTTGGGGACGTCGACCCGGGTGCCAGTGTCCACGGGCGTGGGCTCAGTCGGCGACGGATCCGGGCTCGGCTTGGGTGGCGGCGGGGCCTCTTCGCGCTTGAACTCACGCCGCGTGTCGACCATCTCGTCGTGACTCGAGCGGCTGCGGGAGCTCAGTGACGCGCCCTCGGGCGCCATGATCTCCCCCTCCAGGGAGTCGTCCTCGAAGTCGTAGACGGTGGCCATGTCACCGCCGCCGCTGTCACCGCCGTACCCGTAGTTGTCGTACTCGTCGTACGGCGCCTCGGCCTTCGCCCGCATCGAGCCCGCCGACTTGCAGGCGAGGCACAGGGACAGCAGACAGACCAGCGCGGTCCAGGTGGTGCGGGCGGTGGCGGTCATGGTGGCTCGGAGCCGGACGATAGCGCGGGCCGGGGCTTGCGCGAAACCGCAGAACGCGACGATCTTCGTGAACACGAGCCGATGCGACGCACCAGGCCGAGAACAGGTCTCCGCCCATCTTGCGCCAGGTTTGGCGTATGTCACTGACCGCCGCGTCCATCGGGGTCGCTCGTGTTTCGTCTGGCGCCCGGCTTGCGGGTGGGCCTGCTCGCAGCCCCGACCCGCGGGCCCGCGGCGTCAGCCGCAGTAGCGGTAGTACTCGATGCCGATGTCCTGGAAGGACTCGTCGTTGAGCGCCCCGACCTCGCGAATTGCGAACCCCTTCGTCTTGCCGCCGAGCTGCTCGATCGAGCGCCCATCGTGCAGCGCCTCGTACTGGGCGCGGTCGAGATCGTGCGCGCCGTCGAGCGCACGCGCGAAGCCGATCGCGCTGGCCGCCTGCTCCCAGCCGGGCATCACGATCGCTGGGATCGCCTCGGCCGCGTCGCCGCTGCCGTAGCCGACCAGCAACAAGCGCTTGTTGGCGAGCTCGATCTTGCGGGTGTGCGCGTCCTCGAGGCCGGCGGCGAGCCAGGCTGGCAGCGACGCGGTGTAGAGGTTGCCGACGTCGCACACCAGGTCGGCGCCGAGGCTCAGCTTGTCCGCGGCGAAGTCACGAAACCAGGTCGACGCGCGCAGCTGCTTGGCGATCTGACCAACCGCGGCGAAGGGATCATGGCCCGGGCCGCGCGCTTGAACCTCCGCGAACAGATCGAAGTCGTCGGCGGCGTGGCGGCGAACCTCGGCGAGGGCCGCGTCGAGCTCGACGCCGGCCCCGTTGGCGAGCTCGCTCAGCTGGCCGCGAGCCTGGGGATCTCGCGCCATGTCGAACACCAACGCGGTCGCGAGCGCCGTGATCGGGAGGTGGTGGTACGGCCGATGGAAGAACAGTCCGGCGAGCTCGCCGTAGAACGCTCGGCGGCCGATGTCGAGCCCATCGAGCCCGTCGAACCCGTCGAACATGGCATCGAGCGCAGCGATGACCTCATCGACATAGCAGGTCGTCGAGTACTTGCCGTTGAACACCGGGAAGTCGCGGAACCGTACGTTGTCGTCGTGATATCCGGGCACGAAGTGGCGCGCGAACGGCTTGCGAAAGTCGTAGCCGCGGTAGCGCGAGGCCGATCCAGCATGGGCGAGATCGAGGGCCAGGAGCTTGGGCTCGGCCTCGAGCAAGAACGCGACAGCGCCCGCGCCTTGGGTCTGCTCGCCCGAGCTGCCGCGCTGGTACTCGGCGATGTCGGAGCTGACGACGATCGCCTGGCGCCCGCGACCGTCGTACGCGAGGTAGCGGGCCGCCGCCTTGGTCGCGTAGACCCCACCGAGGCACGCGTGCTTGAACTCGGGCACCTCGCAGTCGCGGGCGATGCCCGGCAGGCCAAGCGCGCGCAGACCCTCGTCGACCATGCCCTTGACGATCACCGCGCCCGCGGCGTTGTCGGTCGATGACTCGGTCCCGAGCGCGAGCATGCCGATCTGCCGGGGGTCGACGCGATTCGAGCGGATCAGCCGCAGCACGGCGCTGGCGGCCATGGTGTAGGCGTTCTCGTCGGGCCCGCAGACCCGAAAGCTGCGACCGACGACGGCGGCGACCTTCGGCCAAGCCGCGCCGGTCCACTCGCACCAGCGCTCGAGGTCGACGCGGTGGCGGGGGACGTAGATGGAGATGGCGCTGATTCCAGGGGACTGCTGCGTAGGCATCGTAGACCTGCTCGGAGGGCGATGCTTTTCGCGCGGTGTCGATCGCAGGGGTAGCGAAGTACGTCACTCGAGCGCCCTGGCCCGGTGCGCTCGGTGGCATGGGTCACAGCGAAGGTGTGGGCTCGCGCACCGTCTGACGGTGGACGACCGAGCGCAACCCCAGGCCCGATCGGCTCGATCGGCTCGATCGGCTCGATCGGCTCGATCGGCTCGATCGGCTCGACCGGTCGCGGACGCGTCCCAAGCCCAGGCCCAGGAGCGCCAGCAGCCACACGCCGGACCACGGACGCTCGTCGTGCGGCTCGGCGCTGCAGTTGCAGCCATCTTCGACGGCGGGGTCGCCAGCGCCGGCCGTGTCCGTGCCCGTGTCCCCCTCGTCGCCCGCCGACGAGTCGTCGCCAGCATCGCCATCGCCGCTGTCATCGTCGCCGCTGTCCCCATCGCCGGGGTCGCCATCGCCGTCGCCGGGATCGCCATCGCCGTCGCCGTCGCCGTCACCGTCACCGTCACCAGGCGGATCCGGCTCGGGCACACACGCGGCGTCGCAGCCGTCCCCGTCGATCGTGTTGCCGTCGTCGCACAGCTCGTCGCCGGTGACTTGGCCATCACCACACACGGCCTCGACGACCTCGACGATGCACCACGCGTCGACGGTCCAGCCGCCGAAGTGCAGGCCCTGATCGCTGATCAACGCAAACTCGAGCTCGACGTCACCGTCGGCGATGAACTCGCTGAGGTTGATGTCGTGAAAGCGCCACTCCTGATCCTTGTGGTGCGTGACGGCGCCCTCGGTCGCGAGGTTGGTCCACACGCTCTGGCCGTTGGCGCTGATCGTGGCTTGATCGTAAAACCCGTCCTCGACGCTGAGCCAGCGTCGGTACTGCAGGCGCACGTCGGTGTGGCCCGAGATGTCGACCAACGGGCTGGTCGCGGCGGTGTCCGACTCCGGCAGGTAGTCGCCCTCCATCGTGAGCAGCACGCCGTCATCGTCGTAGGGCGCGGGCGGATCCGTGGCCGAGATATCCATGAGCGCGAAGTCCCAGATGTCGCCGTCCCCAGCCAAACTCCACTCGTCGAGGTTCGCGTTCGCGTCGAGGCAGTAGATCGGGATCACGGCGCCGAAGTAGGTCTGGTACCAGGGGTCCGCGAGGTTGCTCGGCCTGTGGCCGACGGTGCCGTTGGCGTAGGTCGCCTCGACCTGAAACTCGACGACGACGCCGGTCGCCTGGGTGGGGATCGTCGCCACCCACACGCCGCCCTGCAGGCTCATGGCGACCTCGAAGATGTCCTCGGGGCTCTCGCGCACGCGCCAGCGCAAGCTGGCCGAGTCCACCGACTGGGGGCAGCCCGCGAACATCGGCGCCGACGCGGTCAGAGCGACCTCGCGGCCTGCGGGGACATTCTCGAGCTCGACCTGAAGACTGCCTGCGATCGCGCCCAGGTCCAGCAAGCCGTGCTCGGCGAACGCGGTGTTGATCGCACAGCCGTTGGGCGTGCCGTTGGACAGGTCGCCGTCGTTGTCGTCTGCGACCAGGGCCGCCGGATACATCGAGGGAATGTCGGTCGCGCGGCGGTGACCTTCGTAATAGATCAGGTCGGCGCGCGCGTGGCCGGCGACCGGGCCGAGCTGCTCGATCAACGCGGTCCGAAGGTCCCACAAGGTCCCGCCGATGATCCGCCCCGTGCCATGCGGATCGGCGCTGATATCTTCGGGCCAGGTCCACTCGCTGCCGTCGGGGTCGAGCTCGCGCAGCGGATTGTTGTCGTTGTTGAAAAACCCGCGGGCCATGCCCGAGTCGCCGGTGATCGTGGTCGCCAGATAGTCAGCGACGCCTTCGGACAGCGCGCCATCGACCGCGCCGACGCCCATGAGGATCGACTCGAAGTGAACGACGTGCCCGATCTCGTGATAGACGACGTCGCCGACCCGGCCCATGTTCTCGCATTGGTTGCCGCCGCCACGAAACAGCACGCCCTGATCATCGGCGAACGCGTTGCACTGGTTGTTGGCGTTGACGCGGGCGAGCAGCTGCTCGTCGAGCCACGCCAGGTTCGGATCGATGCCGCGCACGTGCGCCTTGGCCCGCGACGCATGCACGAACACGCTCAGCTGAGCGTCGCGCGCGGCCGTGCCAGCCTCGCTCCAGATGATCGTGCCGTTGTTGGCGAGCTGAAAGTTCGCCGTCGCGGAGGCGCCCGCGAGGTTGACCACGTCGACGAGCGGTCCGTCCACGGAGGTCGAGACCAGCGTCGGGCTGGCGCTGAGCTGCAGCAGCCCGTCGATGTCGGTCATCGCGTCGTTGCCGGTCTCGACCATGAACAGCTCCGGGGCGATCACGTCCTCGCGGCCAAACCCGGGGTAGCGCACGGGCACGTCGAAGCGGACCTCGCCAGCGGACTTGACCAGCTGCTCGCGCGCGACGGGTGAGCCCGTGTGGGCGTCGAGGTACACCGACCAGTGAGCGATCGGATCGCCGCTGCGGACCTCGACGCGGACGACGTCGTGGTAGCCGTAGTGCCCCGCCGTGGTGTTCCCAGGCGGGGTGTGCAGGGTATGGAAGATCGGCAGGATCACGCGCTCGGCCGGACCCGTCGCGCTCACCGAGGTGGCCGTCGGGTAGTCCGCGAGCACCCACTCGCGCGCGCGCGTGAGCGCCTTTGCGAGCGAGATCGTGGGCGCAGACGTGCTCGGCACCGCGAGGTTGGGCAGCGCCTGCGAGCCGACGTAGACCAGCGCGTCGGCCCGGAACTGCAAGCTGAGCTGGCCCCCGATCACGCGCAGGCCGTTGTGAAGCTGGCGAAAGCCGACGCTGCGGATCCCCGCCGACGAGTCATTGGCGACGAGCTCGAAGTCGGACAGGTCGGCCCCCGGCGCGAGCACGTCGACGTGCTGCGCGAGCCACAGCCGGGCGAACAGCTCGGCCGCCAACGCCGAGCTCGCGGTGCCCGGCGCAGGCACGCCAGCCGTGATGATGCCCCGGGGCGCGCCGCGGTGGGGATCCCAGGCGATCCACGCCCGACCAAGCGCCGCGCGAAGCCTGCCCGCGCGCGCCTCCAAGCCTCGCTGCGTGGCTGAGTCGAGCGCGGCCCCCCACACCGGAGGCGTCGGCGGGCTGGCGATCACCCCCGACGCAAGCTCGAGGCCCTGAACATCGACGGGATGCTTGGCCGCCAGCGCTTCGGGGCTCGCGAGCAAGAGCGCCGCCAGGCTAGCGAGCGCGGGAAAGGCGAGGCCGCGCTGGGTAGTGATCGACTTCGAGCGTTGCACGAGCTCGCGATAGCGAGTTCACGCGCTGCGGGCAATCACAGCTGGACCTTTGGCGTAGGGACCCGCTCGAGCTGCCCCACGCGCAATTTGGTGATGAGCGCTGGAACTCACCGGTCCGATCCGGTCGGACGGATCGGCGCGTCGACGGTCCTCGGCCTGCGCTCGCGCTCGCGGGCGACCACGAAGCCCCGCTTGGCTCGCGCCCAGTCGCCGAGCACCGCGGCCGCCGTGGCCGAGCCGGTCCGGGCGAGGTGGCGCTCGAGCATGCCCTGCAGCTCGGCCTCGGCGTCCGGATCCTCATCCAGGGCGTGAACCTCGAGATAGTCGGCGTTGATCCGCAGGACCTCGCTGCTGCGTAGATACAGCACACCGCCGGTCATGCCGGCGCCAGCGTTGTCGCCGATCGGCCCGAGAATCGCCACGCGTCCGCCGGTCATGTACTCGCAGGCGTGGAGGCCCGCGCCCTCGAGCACGGCCTCGGCCCCGGAGTTGCGCACGGCGAAGCGATCGCCGGCCCGGCCGCGCAGGTACAGGGAGCCACCGGTCGCGCCGTAGAGCGCACAGTTGCCGATCAGCAGGTTGTCCTCCGCCACGAACCGGGCCGCGGCTGGCGGAACGACCGTCACGCTACCGCCGCTCATGCCCTTGGCGACCGAGTCGTTGGCCTCGCCGATCAGCGCGACCTCGAGGCCCTGGACCAAGAAGCAGGCGAAGCCCTGGCCGGCGCTGCCTTCAAACTCGAGGGTGGCGCTGCCGGGCGCTGGCAGGTAGCAGGCGCGATCGGGATCGGCGAGCGTCCGCGGGCGCTGCTCGAGCGACCGCATGCGCGCGGCGTGGGCACGATCGGCCAGCTCACCCGCGAGGCGGGCGAGGGTGGCCCGATCGGTGGTCGCGATCGCGTAGCGGGCTCGAACCGACTCACCGCGCTCGAGCGCGGGCAGGACCTCGGCGAGCAGCCGCCGATCGAGGACGCTCATCGACTCGTCGTCGTCGCGCGAGCGCTCCGGCCACGCGCGCGCGGGCGCGTCGGCGCGCAGCTCTGGGCCCTCGAGCAGGCGCGCGAGGTCGATGCCGCGGCGCGCCATCAGCTCGCGGTGGCGCCCGGCCGGTCGCAGGGCCTCGCTGCGCCCGAGCAGCTCCCGCAGCGAGTTCACCCCGAGCGCCGCGAGCCGCTCACGGACTTCGTCGGCGAGGCGCTCGAGCACCGCGACGATCGCCTCGGGCGAGCCCTGGTACTTGGCCTTGAACTTGGGGTCGTGGGTCGCGATGCCCCGCGGGCACCGGTTCTTCTCGCAGATCCGGGCCATGATGCAGCCCTGGGCGACGAGCAGGAGCTTGCCGAAGCCGAACTCCTCGGCCCCGAGCGCCGCGGCCACGATCACGTCGAAGCCCGAGTGCAGGCCACCGTCGACGCGCAGGGTCACGCGCTCGCGCAGGCCGTTTGCGGCCAGGGCCTGGTGGACCTCCGCGAGGCCCAGCTCCCAGGTCAGGCCGGCGTGCTTCATCGAGCTCAGCGGGGCCGCGCCCGTGCCCCCGTCGCCGCCGGAGATCTGGATCACGTCGGCGCCGGCCTTGACCACGCCGACGGCGATGGTCCCGATGTCCACGCCCGAGACCAACTTGACCCCGATCCGCGCGCTCGGATTGACGGCCCGCAGCTCGTAGATGAGCTGCTTGAGGTCCTCGATCGAGTAGATGTCGTGCAGCGGCGGCGGCGAGATCAAGTCGACGCCGACGCCAGCGTGGCGGGCCTGAGCGATCGCGGCGTCGACCTTGATGCCCATGAGCTGGCCGCCCTCGCCAGGCTTGGCCCCCTGGGCGATCTTGATCTCGATCTCCTCGCCAGTGACGAGATACTCGGCGTCGACGCCAAACCGGCCGGAAGCCACCTGCTTGGTCGTGGCCGTGGTCCCATCGACGAAGTACCACGGGTTCTCGCCGCCCTCGCCCGAGTTGCTGCGCCCGCCAATGCGACGCATGGCCAGGAACACGTCGCGCTGAGCCTCGGCGCTGATCGCCCCGAAGGACATGGCTCCGGACCCGAACCGAGCCAAAATCGCCCGGCGATCCTCGACCTCATCGACGGTCAGCTCGGGCCCGACCGGGCGCAGCTCGAGGAGCTGGCGGAGGTTGACGGGGTCGCCCTGCTCGCCAGCCTCGAGGTAGGCCCGCCAGTCGATCGCGTCGCCGTCGAGGTCCCGGGGCCCGGCGAGCTTGCGGGTCAGTCGGTGGACCAGCTTCGAGCGGGCCGCGGTCATCGAGTGGGCTTCGCCCGCGTGGCCGCGGGGGTGCTCCTTGAGCAGATAGTTGCTCGGCAGGAGCTCGGCCCCGGCCCCGGCGGTGGCAGCCGCGGCCGCCCGAGTCCGCAGCATGTCAGCCGCGAGCTCGGGCAGATCCAGGCCGCCGATCGGGCTGTCGAGGCCCGGGAACAATCGATCGAGCAGGCCCTGGGCGAGGCCGAAGCTGGTGAACAGCTTGGCGCTCTGATAGCTGCGCACGACCGAGATGCCCATCTTGCTCATGATCTTGAGCAGGCCGTTGTCGAGCGCGCGACACAGCTGGGCCTCGCGCTCGTCGGCCCGCTCCGCGCTCGCGTCGGCGCTCTCGCGGGCGAGCTCGCAGGCGAGGTAGGGACACACGGCGGTGGCGCCAAACCCGACGGCGCAAGCGAGCTGGTGGGTGGTCCGGACGTCGCCAGTGTCGAGCACGATCGACGACCCGAGCCGCAGGCCCTCGCGGTTGAGGGCGACCACGGCCGCGCGCAGGGCCAGCAAACTCGGGATCGGCGGCCGCTCGTGGCTCGCCTTGCGATCGCTGAGGATCACGATCGCCCGGCCGCCCGCGGCCGCCGCCAGGGTCTGTTCGGCGATCGCCTCGAGGGCCGCCTCGAGGGCCGCCCCACCCTCGCGCTCGAGCGCCTCGGCTGCGACGCAGATGTCGATCTCCCGGGCCCGGATCCGCGGCTCACTCGGTCGAAGATCACGCGGGACCGAGTCCCGCAGGCGCCGGACCCAGGCCATCTGGGCGAGGCTCAGGACCGGCGTAGCGAGCCGCAGCCCCGGCGCCTGCGGCAGCAGCTCCTTGGCCGCGAAGATGTTCGGTCGCTGGCCCAGGTAGGTCGACAGATCGGTGACGCTGCGCTCGCGGATGTAGTCGAGGGGCGGGTTGGTGACCTGGGCGAAGGTCTGGAAGAAGTAGTCGTAGAGGCTGCGCGGGAGCGCGGAGAACAGCGCCGGCCGGGCCGTGTCCCCCATCGAACCGATCGCCTCGCGGCCGCCCTCGATCATCGGCCTCAGGACCTTGGCGTGCTCCTCGACGGTCAGCCCGAACAGCGCCCCGCGGGCCCGGACCGAGAGCCGCTGCGGCTCCTCGCTCGGGCTCGCGAGCTCGGCCGGGAAGTCGACGAGCCGGGCGTCGAAGCGGGCGCCGTGGTTCTCGCGCGAGACCGAGGGATCGCGGAAGTGGACCTCGCCGCTGTCGAGCTCGACCTTGACGCCAGAGCCGGCCGGAACCGTCCCCTGCGACTCGATCGCCGCTGGATCCAGAGCAAAGATCCCGGCCTCCGAGGCGAGCACGAACACCTGCTCGGTCATCGTCCAGCGGGCCGGGCGGAACCCATTGCGATCGAGGCGGGCCCCGACGCCGCGTCCGTCGGCCCAGGTGATCAGCGCCGGCCCGTCCCAGGGCTCCATCGCCCGGCCCCAGAAGCTGTAGAAGTCGTTGCGGATCCCGGCCACGGGGATCGTGATCGCCAAGATGTCCTCGATCTGTGGGATCGAGCTGCGCACGCGCAGCGCCTCGACCTGCTCGTTGAGGTTGCCCGAGTCCGAGACGTCGCGGTGGGTCAGCAGCTCGTTGGGCGCCAGACCCAGGGCCTGCTCGCGCGAGTAGGACCAGCTCCGGTTGCCGGCGATCGTGTTGATCTCACCGTTGTGGGCGATCAGGCGGAACGGCTGAGCCTTGTCCCAGGTGCTGCGGGTGTTGGTCGAGAACCGGCGGTGGAACAGGGCGAAGCGGGTGCGAAACCGGGGATCGAGCAGGTCCGGGTAGAACGCTGGGAGCTCCGCGGCCCGAGTCAGGGCCTTGTAGACCACGGTCTGGCTCGACAGCGAGGTGAAGAACATCGGCTCTGGAGCGCCGGCCCCAACGAGCTCGCTCAGGCGCGTGCGGGTGGTCTGTTTGGCCTGGTAGAGCCGGGCCTCGAAGCTGGGCTCGGTCCGACACGCGCGCGGGCGCTGGATGATCGCCTGAAGGATCTCCGGCGCGGTCGCGGCCGCGATCTCGCCGAGCACCTGTGGACAGGTCGGGACCTCGCGGTAGTGGAGGATGTCGAGATCGAACACCGCGAAGGTCTGCTCGAACACATCGAGCACGGCCGCGCGCTGGTCCGGGGCGGTCAGGAACAAGGTCGCAACGGCGACCGAGCCGGGCTCGTGACCGATCAACGCCCAGGGGATGTCGGTCATGATCCCGGCGCCGTCGCTGCTGCGTCCGTCTGCCGCCACGGCCCCGCGGTGCTCGACCGCGGCGAGGGCCGTGAGCGCGCGATCGAGGTGCTCGCGCCGGGCGACGCCGTCTCGGGCCGCGATGAAGCCGACCCCGCAAGCGGCGTGCTCGCGCGGCCGAGCGATGGAGAACCGTCGTTGTTTCGTACCCTGACTCATGCTCACTGAAGCCCCCCGACGACTTCGCCCGCGAATTCAGCGCCGGGGTGCATGAGCGAGAAACCTACGCCAGCGTAGGTCCGCGGCCCAATCGCAACGACGCAGAGCTTCTTGAACAAGATGTTGAGCGTAGGTAGGAGCACGAGTCCGACGAGTGCGTAGCTTTTGAAGGAGTTTCGTCGAGACATCGACGCCAATCGAACGCAAGCGCCATTCCCGTGATACGGCTGACATGAAATATAATAAAATCAAGGACTTACGGTAGATGCCTATAGCTACGTTTGCGTAGGGTCACGGAATGCCCCTACAATCTCGTAGGAAGTGCCTGACTCCGCCCCGACCGCTGACGAACTGTCGGCCACACTCGCCGAGCGCATGGAGCTCCGCGACGTGGTCGGCGGGTCCCTGCAGATGCTCGCCGAGCGGCCGGGCATGGCGCACCCCTACCTGACCCTGAGCGACTCGGAGACCGGCGAGAGCTGGATCGAGCAGGCCCACGGCCTGACCAAGGAGCAGGTGCGACGCGGTCGCTACGCGTTCGGCGAGGGCATCGTCGGGCGGGTGATCCAGAGCGGGCGAACCCGGGTCGTGCACGGCTCGAGCCCGAAATTCCTCAACCGTCTCGGCCGCAGCGAGCCCGAGTACATGTCGTTCATCTGCGCCCCCGTCCGGCTCGACGGCCAGGTGATCGGGACCGTGTCCGTCGACCGCCACGGCGCCGACCCGGCCGAGCTGCAAGTGGACGTGACCCTGGTCGAGGCCGTGGCTGACATGCTCGGCCACGCGATCGCCATGCGTCGGCGGGCAGCCGAGGCCCGGATCACGATCGAGGCCGAGAACCGCCGGCTGCGGGCCGAGCTGCGCGAGCGGTTTCGGATCTCCAACATCGTCGGCAGCCACAAGTCGATGCTCGCGGTGTACGAGAAGATCGCCCAGGTCGCGCGCAGCAACACGACGGTGCTGCTCCGCGGCGAGAGCGGGACCGGCAAGGAGCTGGTCGCCCGGGCCACCCACTTCGCCTCGCCCCGGGCCGAGGCGCCGTTCGTCGCGCTCAACTGCGCTGCCCTGCCCGAGTCGATGCTCGAGAGCGAGCTATTCGGCCACGAGCGCGGGGCCTTCACCGGGGCGATCGAGACCCGCAAGGGTCGCTTCGAGCTCGCCGACGGCGGGACCATCTTCCTCGACGAGATCGGCGAGCTGCGCCCGCAGACCCAGATCAAGCTGCTCCGGGTCCTGCAAGAGCGCAGCTTCGAGCGGATCGGCAGCAACCAGACGCGGCGCTGCGACGTCCGGGTGCTCGCGGCCACGCACACTGATCTCGAGCGGGCGATCGCCGAGGGTCGGTTCCGCGAGGATCTCTACTATCGGCTCAACGTGTTCGACATCCAGCTCCCGGCCCTCCGCGATCGCCGGGAGGACGTGCTCGAGCTCGCCAACTTCTTCGTCAACCGCTACGGCTCCGAGCGCGACCCGCCGGTGACCCGAATCTCGCGCAAGGCCGCGCGAATGCTGTGGGCCTGGGACTGGCCCGGCAACGTCCGCGAGCTCGAGAACTGCATCGAGCGGGCGGTGCTGCTGGCCGGCGGCGGGGTCATCCGGGCCGAGCACCTGCCCGCGACGCTGCGTGGGGTCGAGCCCGGCGACAGCGAAGCTCGCGGTGAGGCTCCTGCGCTGGGCGATGCCCCGGCCGGGGCGACCCTCGACGAGGCCCTGCATGCGCTCGAGCGACGCATGCTCGAGCGCGCGCTCGGGCAGAGCGGCGGAAACCGAGCCGCGGCGGCCCGAGCTCTGGGCATCAGCGAGCGCCGCATGGGTCTGCGCGTGCACAAGCACGGCCTTGGCTGAGCGCGTGTACTCTCGGCCCGCGCGGGCGCAGCATCGACTCGTTCGCCGAGAATGTGGCGACAACAATCTGGACGATTCACGCAACCGCCGTCGCGCCCTGTGACGTCCGCGTTGCTCATTGAAACGCCATGATGTACCTTCGCGGTGGTGCTGGCTCGATGGCGCATCTTGGCCGTGTTGATCGCGGTCCTGTGGTTGGCCGGGTGGGGCCCGGCCGACGCGCGCCGCACCGTCGACGACTGCGTCAGCCAGCCAGACGCCGACGGTGCCCTGCTTGCTCGGCGAGCAGATGAACGGCTCATCGAGACCGTAGGTGCCACTGGCCTGTCGGGGGACGCGGTCGCCGTGTTGCCCGCGCCGTTTCGGGTGATCCAACCGGACGCGACTCGCGGACATGACCATGTTCAGCTCGCGCAGCTGTGGGTTGGCTCGCCTCGTGGCCCACCGATGATCGGTTGAACCGCCACGGCCCGTCGTCTTGGTGGGCCCCTTCGTGGTTTGTCCGTCATCGGTCTCCGTGCCGAACACGGAGTGTGGTGAGCCATGCAAGAGAACGCTACGCCACGCGCCCGGCGCGTGGTCGTCATTGGAGTCAGCCCAGGGTTGAATACCGCGTTGGCACGAAGCATTTATGTCAACGCGGCGCATTTAGAGGCACAGGTGTCGATTGTCGCCAAGCAGGGGTCGGCGAGTGCCCTCAGCCTGTTCGCGCTATTGTCACTGGGTGCTCGCGTGGGCGATCGGGTCGAGGTCACGGCGGTCGGCCCCGAAGCTGCCCGCGCCTGCAATGCGATCGTGGCCTTGCTACTAGGCGAGGAGCCACGATGATCGGCCACACTCTCAGCGCCGTCGCGGTGGTCGCGACAGTCGAGTCCAAATGAACGCACCGTCATGGTTCCCTCTCCTCGCCGCCGGTGGCGGTACCCCGCCGATCGTGGCGAGCATCGCCGCCGCGCTGGTCGCTGCGGCCGTGTTCGCGCTGGTGTGTGAGCGCGTTCGGCTGCCGAGCATCGCTGGGTTCATCTTCGCGGGCGTGCTGATTGGCCCGGCCGGCTTCGGGCTAATCGACGATCCCCACGCGATCGAGACGATCGCCGGGCTCGGGCTGATCTTGCTGTTGTTCCTGATCGGCCTCGAGCTCGATCTGCGCGCGCTGCTGGCCAGCGGGCGGACGTTGATCGTCACGGGGGTGCTGCAGGTGCCGGTCACGGTCGCGGTCGCGTATGCGGCGTTCGTGGCCCTCGGCGGGCTCGGCCTCGCTGGTGACTACACGCCGCTGTACCTGGCGCTGGCTTGCGGGTTCTCGTCGACGCTGCTGGTGTTCAAGGTCTTGCAAGAGCGGTTGCAGCTCGACACCGTCGACGGTCGACTGTGCATCGGGCTGCTGATCTTCCAGGACATCTGGGCGATCGTGGTGCTGGCGCTGCAGCCCAACCTCGACAGCTTCGACCTCGCGCCGCTGCTCGGGACCCTGGTCGGCGTCGTGATCGTGATCGGCTGCGCGTGGCTGGTGACCCGGTTCATGCTGCCCGCGGCGTTTCGCCTGGTCGCCAAGTCGCCCGAGCTGGTCGTGACGCTGGCGCTGGGCTGGTGCTTTGGCCTGGGCATGTTCGCCGGTCAGCTCGGACCCTGGGCCACGGCGCTGGGCCTGCCGATCCAGCCCTCGGTCTCGATGGAGCTCGGGGCCCTCGTCGCGGGCACGAGCATCGCGTCGTTCCCGTACGCCCACGAGGTGTTCGCCAAGGTCGGGAACCTGCGCGACTTCTTCATCACGCTGTTCTTCGTGGCCCTGGGCATGAGCATCCCCGCGCCCGACGGGTTCGCGGTGATCATCGCTGCCGTCTGCCTCGCGGTCATCGCGTTCGCGCTCCGCTATCTGGTGTTCCTGCCGCTGCTGTACGCCAACGGGCTCGACCGACGTCACGCGATCACGACCTCGACCAAGGTCGCGCAAGTGTCAGAGTTCGCGCTGGTCATTGCGTATCTGGGGCTGTCGCTCGGGCACATTGACGGTGAGCTGGTCAGCACGGTGATCTTCGCGTTTGTGATCACCGCGATCTTGACCCCCAAGCTGTTCGATCTCGCAGATCCGCTGGTCGGCGTGTTGGCCAAGCCGCTGCACTGGCTGGGCATCCGCGACCGTCACCAGACCGAGGAAGACGCGCGTGAACGGCCGCCGCGGCTGGTTTTCCTGGGCTTCCATCGGCTGGCCTCGTCGCTGCTGCAGGACCTTCAGCATAGCCACTCGGAGATCCTGGCCGAGACCCTGGTGGTCGACTTCAACGTCGCGATCCATGACCGGATCCGAGCTCGCGGGGCGCAGGTCGTCTACGGCGACATCGCCAATCCCAAGACCCTCGACAGCCCCAACATCATGGGGGCCGACGTCATCGTGTGCACGATCTCCGACGACATCCTCAAGGGCGTGACCAACCTCGAGCTGACCCGGCAGCTGCGGCAGCGGGCCCCGAGCGCGATGATCATCGTCAACGCGGTGCGCCTGCCGGACGTCGCCAAGCTGTACGCGGCCGGAGCTGACTACGTGTTCTCGTGGCGGACCGAGACCTCGTTCGGGGTGGTGCCGGCCGTGTGCGCGGCGCTCAACGGCGAGCTGCCCGGCTTCGTCGACGCCCGGGTCCGCAGCCACGGCGATCCGGCGGGGCGCGAAGAGATCCTCGACTGATCTGGCAGCCGCCGGCTCACGTCAACAACAGCACCTGAATGAACCGGTCCCAGGTCAATGGTTGCCCCTGCGCTCGACGCTGTAATTGCTCGGTCTCCGCGCTCGACAGCGGCCGCTCGCCCACGCTCCTCATTGCGTTGTTCATCTCGTCGATGCTGATCACATCGTCGCCGTCCGCGTCGATCGGCATGAAGTAGGTGAAGAACTGATCGTAGCGGGACATCAGCCGTCGATGCCGCAGCAGCAGCTCCCCGAACTCTTCGAACGAGATCAGGCCGTCGCGGTCGACATCCAGACACTCGAGCATGAGCGCCAGCTCGGCGCCCGAGATCCCCGCCGACGCGAGATGGCCCTCGATCTCGGCGGGTGAGAGCTCGCCGCTGTGATCGTGATCGATGGCGTCGAAGACCCGCCGCAGCTCGTGCTTCTCCACGCTCGGCGCCTGATCGAACAGCGAGACCCTCTGCTCGTGGCGCGAGGCGGCCGTGAGCGCGCGCCGAAATTGGCTGATCACCTCCGAGGCGACGGCGTGGCGCTGGCGGTGCTCCTCTGGGCTCGCGACGGCGTGCAGGGCGACCGGCACCAGCGAGGGGATCGTCCGGCGTACCACCCAAAAACACCCGACCGTCACGATCGTGAACGGGATCGACAGCACTGGCAGCGGCGCCAGCCAGCGCGCGAGCACGATGCTCCCGGCCGACGCCAAGAACGCACAGATCGAGCCAAGCGTGATGCTCCGCCAGTTCGGCGCGTAGAAGACCCCACCGATCGCCGTCGCGCTCAGCACCGCGTTGTAGCCCCACAGCCCGAGGTACATCTCACCGGGCCTGGCACCGAGCGAGAGCCCCGCCACCAGCGAGATCGCGCAGCCGAGCAGCGCCACCACGAGCCCGATCGGCGTGCAGATCCCGACCGCCACCACAATCAACAGCAGCGGGATGACGCCGTCCGAGAAGAACACCTGGCCGAGACCGGCCGGCAGCGAACGCGCGAGCCGCAGCCCGTCGATCGACTCCGCCGGAAACGGAGCGGGCGACGGCCCCAGGTCAAAGAGTGTCTGCGGGACAAACACGACGACCAGGAAAAAGACCAGCATGACCGCGTTGAAGGCGACACCCAACGGCGCCGCCTTCAGTCGCGTCACGAACCAGGTCCCGAGCGTGTGCATGACGACCGTGGCCAACGCCGACAGCAACACCGCCGCGGCGATCCAGACCGGGTTCCATGGACCATTGCCCGCTCGCCCCGCGAACCCCATCGCCGCGCCGACGAGCAGCCCGTTCAACCCAAAGACGCCGTTTTGGATCGCGTCCGGGGCCAGCCGCATCGCCATCGCCATCGCCGTCGCTGAGATCACCCCGACCAGGCTCATCAGCCCCAGCCACGGCGACTGCACGAACATCGCGACGAGGATGATCAGCCCGCTCACCGGGTTGTTGGCAAAGATGACCTGGCCAATACCGCGCAACGTCGCGTTGACGAAGTTCAGCGACGGCCGCTCGGCGAGGCGCTGATTGAGCGCCTGCATGGTGCCGAGCGGAAACCGCCACGCCGCTGGGGGCGGCGCAGCGACGGGCGCCACGACACGGGCGAGCAGCTCGTGCAGTGGCGCGGGCTCACTCACCGGGGTGGCGTGCCTTGGTGTAGGCCTTCAAATGCTCGACGATCTCGTCGACGTCATCCGAGATGCACAGCCAGCGCGCGTAGTCATGGCCGGCGGCGAGCTTCTCGAGCAGCGGATAGACTGGCTTGTCCTCGGTCCAGTACTTCTTGCCCAGGAACACCATGGGGCTGACATGGCCGTAGGTGTTGTAGTGGTTTTGCGCCGCGTCCTGGAAGATCTCTTGAATGGTCCCCGCGCTGCCCGGCGCGAACACGATCCCGTACATGCCGATCGCCAGCACCCCCTCTTCACGCACGCTGTTGTCGAAGTACTTGGCGAAGTGAGTTGCGAACGCGTTGGGCGGCTCGTGACCGTAGAGCCAGGTTGGGACGGCGATGCTCCGGCACGTGGACTCGTGCTCGGGCGCCATGGGGAACATCTTGCGCACCTCGAACGCGGCGTCGAGCCAGGCGTCGGTCGGCAGCATGCCTGGCGCGCGCGCGAGCACGGCCAGCGCCGCCTCGAGCTCCTCTGAACCACGCGTGGCCAGGTAGGCGCCCAGATGGCTGGCCTCCATCGCCCCAGGACCGCCCCCCGTCGCGACGCAGAAGCCCGCGAGCGTCAGCTCGTGCCCGAGCTTGGCGACCGTGCGGTACATCGGGTCCGCGCGCGAGAGGGCGTGACCACCCATGACCGAAGCGACCTTGTGTTCGCCCTCCGCGAGCCAGTTCTCGAGGGCGTTCGTGATCGCGTGATCGTGAATGCGCTGCGCGAGGTCCTCGACAATATCACTGACCTTCCGAGATTCGCTGTAGTGACGATAGACGCGACAATCGAACGCCTGCTCGTAGCTCCCGGCCACGCCCTGCTCGTAGCCCGCATAGAGCTCCGCCACGCTGTACAGGGCGCCCCGGTACATCGAATAGGGCAGGTTTGGCAGGTCGGGAAAGAACAGCGCCCCGGTCGCGTTCGCGTGGGTCGCCGCTTCGGCTTCCAGCTTGCAGCCCAGGAACAGGGCGTTCGTGAGCGGCGACCGCAACAGCGCCGCGGTGTGACCACGCAGGTCGAGCTCCTGGAACACCCGGCCCTCGAGCGAGCCGCCAGCGAGGAGGTGGAGGTCGAGTTCCGCGATGGTCTCAATTTCGTGACGTTGTTCAATCATTGCTCGTGTCTCCGTGCATGGCTGCGTGGTTGGCGACGAGGGCTTCGGCCTCCTCGCGGGTGATGGTCCCGTCGCCGTCGGCGTCGACCATTCGAAATACATCATTGACGACGATGTCCGAGGGCGCCTCATGGGTCGCCCTGCTGATCGCGCGCTCGAGCTCCTCGGGGGTGACAACCCCGTCCTGATTGGCGTCGATCTCCTCGAAGCTCCCGAGCTGGCGCCACAGCTCCATGGAGAAGGCATCGACCAGGATCATCTTGATCTCCCGCCCGGCGTCCCGCGGCGGTATCAGGTCGGGCCGCGCGCTCGCGTACTCGACAAACGGGGTGATCCCGTTCATGCCGCCGAGCAGACCGAGCACGGTGGCGATCCGATATTCGCGGTTCGGGTCGAGCGCGAGGCCACCGATGGTGGTGACGACGTCGCCGGGGCCCTCGATCGTCATGCCGTCGTCGACCTGCAAATAGGCGTTCGAGCCCACCCGCGCGCGCGACATTGCGACAGCGTCTCGCACGACGCTGCCAGGCATGCTCACCACGACCGTCTCATTGGCATAGGGCAGCGCCGCCTTGAGGTCGGCATAGGTGAAGCGCTGCTCGTAGTCCTGCTCGCCCCGGACCCCGCCGCCATGCAGCAGGCAACCGTCGGCGCCCAGCGCGTCGCGGATGTGCGAGCACAGCACCGTGCCCATCGAGGTCTGACCGGACTTGATCCCGACGGAGGACAGCGGGGTCTCGGGTGAGGTCCGCATGAGCGTGGCCCCGTCGAGCCGGCGCACCGACGACATGTGCCGATCCACGCGGGCGCGCATGGACTGATCTTCCGGAAACTCGCGGACCTCCTGAAGTTTGTACGTGACGGTGGGCAGATCGAACGCCCCGGTCGGTGCTTCGACCGGCCACGCCAGATCGATCACCACGGCGTTCGCCGCCTCCGCGCCGGCCTTGATGACCAAACAACCATCCACGTCCTCGATGATGACCTCGTGCTCGTGACCGGCCACGATCACCGGGAACTGTGGCTCGCGCTGGCTCCGGGCCAGCTCGAGATCGTCCGCGACGTCCTGGTGCGTAATCGGTATCACGCAGGCGCACCCCTCTGTGTGCAGGACCTTCGCCCACTTTTGGGCCGTCTCGTTGGCCGGCTCGATTGTGTGCCCACCGAACGCGCCTGGTCGATAGAGGTTCTTCTGGTGCGCCAACAGCCCGAGCAGACCGACCCGAACCGTTCGCCCACCCCCACCCGGGCTGGTGACCTCGAGGATCTGGTGGGTCGGCAACTTGGGCTGGAACGTGGGCATGTTGGTGTTGAGCCAGGTGCCCGCGAACTCCTGCACACGCTTGACGAGCTCGCCCATGCCCACGTCATCCTCGTGATTCCCGAACATCGCGTGGGTGATCGGGATCTCATTGAGGCACTCGATCATCCCCGCCCCCTTGTCGAGGCTGGACAGGATGCTCGGGGCCACGAAATCGCCCGCCAGCGTCACGACCAAGCGGTCAGCCGGGTTCGACACCGCGTGGTGTTGCACGAGGCTCTTGAGCCGCGGCAGATTCTCGAGCGAGTAGATGTCGTTGACACAAATGACACGTAGGGTGGGGCCTCGCGGCGGGCTATCGCTGGTCGTGGTCGCTGCCATTGTAAAGTTCCTTCGGGAGGTGGAAGATCGGAACAGGTGTATGAATCGTCGTATCGACCGTAGGTCTCAGACGGATCTCATACGGGAGCCGGATTGCTGCCAGTCTGCGGGCTCCGGTCGTTCTCTTGATCGCTGATCGTTGCTTTGATCGCCGTATCCTCATTGGGCAACCTCCAATGGCTGGTTCCCCAATTTCCCCATCACACCTAAGCTCCATTCGCCCACGGACCTCGCGGCACGTCGGTGTGATTACTACACGGTCACCTGTGCCGTCAAGACTCTTGATGAACCTCCTTTCGTCCCCCACAAGTGCCTCGCACTTCGTGCACACCACGACCGCGAGAGCATGACGATCTCTACAGTGCTGCAATCTGCCGTCCCAAGTGTCGGGGCGCCTCGTCGGGACAGCCCGGGTTTGGGGGGTCCGCGCCGCGGCTGCTCTCACGGCGACCTGGATGCGACTGCGTAGCGCACAATCCACATGTCGCTGTCGACGTCGGCAAAGAAAATCTCGACCACGTCATCGTGGATCTCGACGGTGGCGCCGACTAGCTCTGGACGATTCGGGCTCTCGACGATCTCGTAGCTGGCATCCGCGATGGGCTCGACGTCACAACACCCGGTTGTGCCGACGAACATCCCCGCGACGACCGCAGCCAGACCCGCTCCGACAAGCGCGACTCGAGCCTTCAACAGCTTGCGCGCAACCGTCATCGCGGCTCCAACACCATGGAAGGCGAATCAGGTCCAAACAGAGTCAGACGCAAAGTGGGAGCATTCGCGCCACTGAGGTTGGCTTTGTTGGCCCAAAACTCCTGCTCCATGGTTGGCGCCATGTCGCCTTCGACGGCCGCGAGTTCGAGTTCCAATTCGGAGAAGTCACACTTCGAAGCGTGCGCCGCGGGGAGCAAGTGAGCGAGGCCGACGCCGACGCCGAAGGACACCCCGACGGTAAAGATGGTCTGTTTGAACATTTGTCTATCGCGTCCCGTTCGAGGCAGTACTCTACCGGTCTCCGAACCCCGAGCAAGTCGCCGAGCCCAAGCCCACGCAGACCGCGGCCGCCCTCACCGAGCTAGCGACGACGCTGAACGACGCCGAGCTGCTCGGGCGCGAGACCCTGAGCGCCTCGCGATCGAGGTCGACCGCGAGGCGCTCAGCTCGGCTCGCTGACGCGACCGTCCCGCGGACCCAGCGGGTCCGCTACACTCGGCCGTGCTCTACGAAGCCGAGCTGTACCTCTCCTCTGCCGCGCTGCAGTGTCTCGAGCCGCGCGAGGCAGGTGCGCTCGCGCGGCTGAGCACGTTCTTCGGTTTCACCACGCAGCTCGCCGAGCAGCGTCGGCTCCGGCTCGCGGCCGCGCTCGAGCGCGTGCTCGGGGCGCTGCGAGCCCGTGGCATCGATGACGCGGTGTTCGGCAGCCGTGACGGCGCGGCTTGCTTCGTCGACCGCGTCGGCGTGGCCGAGGACATCGACGCGCTGTCGGAGCAGGCCAGCGAGGCGCCGGTCGACTTTGACTGCTTGCGCCTGTTCGTGCGCGAAGCCACCCGCGACGATAGCGAGGCGGCGATCTTCGATCCTTATCGGGGCGAGATCGCCACCGAGCGCCCGCAGCTGCAGCTCGCCGTCGACGTCGAGATTCATCGGCTGATCCCGCTCGATGGCTACCCGCTGCGCCTGCGCGTGCACGGCCTGATCGCCGAGCTCAACTCGCCTGCCGACGAGCCCTGGGACACGCTCGCCCAGCGCACCGCCCACTACATCGAGCGCCGGTTCCCGACCCGGCGCGTCCACGGTCACGAGCATGTGCCCGAGGAATTTCAGCGACGCGTCGAGTCGCTCGCGCGCTCGCTGTGCCGCGAGTTCGACACCGAGCGCATCGATCTCACCCTGCGCAGCGCCATGGTGCTGCCTCGACACCCGCGCATGGGCACCCTCGAGGAGCTGCCGGCAGCCCTCGCCGCCGGCAGCTTCGCGCGCCTGCCCGGCCTCGAAGCCCCGCTGCGCTACGCGTTCGCCTGGCCCGAGGTCCACGCAGGTCTCTCGTACGAGCAGATGCTCGTGCTCGACGGTCGCGGTCGCCGGATGCTCGCGACCGGGCCCACGGCCGTGACGGCGAGCGAGGACTCGCTCGCCGTCGGACATCCGCCGCTGCACTTGCCGGTCCCCGATCTGCTCGCGTTCTCCGGCCACGAATGGGACGCCGAGGCCCGCCGTGAGCTGCTGCTCGCGCCCGGTGCACCGTGCGAGGGCCTCGACGGCGACGCTGCGCTCAACAGCCATGAGCGACGCACCTTCGAGTGCGGCAGCCGCGGGCCCGCACGCGCGACGACGGTGAACCGAGGCAAGGGCTCCCGCTCGGGGCGGGGCTTCCCGGGGCAGCTCGGGTTTTAGCAGGCCCTTCGGGCTGGGCCTTCACTGCGTTCAGGACGCTCGCGGGTTGACTCGCGGACCGTCGTCGCCGGCCGCTTCGGCACGACGAGAGCGGACCGCCGCCGGGTCAGCCACCGCGCGAGTAGGCCGCATCCTCGCTGAGATCCCAGCCGCTGCCGTGCACTACGGAGCGAGGTGACACTCTCGGGCTGCGGCGGTGTTCGAGTGCCCGTGAGGACCCCGAAAACCGAGATCCGCGTACGTTTGGAGGTGCTAATCGCCTGTCTGTGCGTGAGCAGCACGGTCGCGTGCACCCAGCCGGCGGCGTCGAACGAGCACGCCGCCCTGGCCAGCGCGACGGTCGCGAGCCGCACGCCGACCCACCGAGCGGCCCCGGCCCACCCCGAAAAGACCGCGAGCGGCCCACCGCTCGGGCTCGAGCCCGCCGCGACGGCAACACTCGAGGGTGAGGTCGCCGAGGTGCTGTCCGCGGGCAGCTACACCTACTTTCAGCTGCGGACCGACGCGCAAGATCGCTGGATCGTGATCATGGGCGCGGGACCCGAGCCGGGCGCGCGGGTGCGTGTCTCGGTCATGGGCGAGCGCGCCGGCTTTTACTCGCCGCGACTCGACCGACACTTTGCGTCGCTGAGCTTCGCAACAATCGACAACCAAACTGAAGGACCGACATGATGCATGTGAATCAGACTCGATATCAGGTGTGGGCGAGCGTGCTGCTCGCGGGGACCCTCGCCACCGGCACAATTGGCTGTGGCGAGCCCGCGGGCGACACGGACACGGCCGTTGATAGCCAGACGGAGACCACCACCGCAACCGACACTGCCGACACTGCCGACACTGCCGACACGGCCGACACGGAGAGCGGCGAGACCACGGACGGCGACGCAGCGACCCGCGCGCTCTACGATTGTGTCGACCCCAACTTTGGCGCCTCGCCGCTGGCCGGGCCTGGCTATGACCCCGAGATGGGGCTGCTCGAGCCAGCCGCCGAGTCGTACGTGGCCCACACCACGCAGATCATGGTCCGCGACACCCCAGAGGCCGCCGAGGACTTCGACGCCTACCTCGACGAGGTCGTCGCGGAGATCATGCAGAGCGAGGGCCTGATCGCGGTCTCGCTGGGCGGGGAGCCGACCTGTGGGTTCGCGCGTACGCTGGGTGTCTGGCGCGACGAGCAGGCCATGATGGCGTTTGTGTTCTCGAACGCACACGCCAACGCGATGGCGAACGCGGCGAGCGTCTCGCTCACCGACCGCGTGACCCATTGGCAGATCACGGCCGAGGACCTGCCCGATCTGTGGGCCCAGGCGTTCGAACAGATCGACGAGATCGAGCCAAACATCCACTGACGTCACTGAGTTGAACCCCAGGGGGGCGCTCGGCACACCGCAACAGAAGCCCGAGCCCTCGCCGAGTCGCGCCGAGCACCCACCAAGTCGTGGGTGCTCGGCCGAGCGTCTGCGGGCAGACCGGCGCGGTCCAGGTGGTGCGAACGACGGCGGTCGTGCTGGCCCGGAGCCGGGCGACAGCGCAGGCCGGGGCCGGCGCGAAACCGCAGAACACGACGATCTCTGCGAGCGAGGGCCAATGCGAGGCGCCGCGCCGTGACCGGGCCGCCCCCCAGCTTGCGCCCGCAAGCGCGGGCCGGGTATGGGTTGGCGTATGTCGCAGACCGCCGCTTCCATCGGGATCGCTCGCGTTTGTCTGGCGCCCGGCTTGCGGGCGGGCCTCCTCGCAGTCCTGATCACCGCGCCAGCGTGGGCGAGCGGGTGCGCGAGCGAGGGCTCGGCCAACACCGTCTGGGCCCAGCCGGCCGGGGACATGCCGCTGCCGAGCGCGGCCGCGGACGCGCCCAGCGTGGATCCGCCGACGAGCGGCAGCGTGGCCCCGCGCACGCCCGCGCTCGAGGCCAAGTACGTCGAGGCTGCGGCCAAGCTGACGGCGATGGCCGAGGACGACACCCGCGCGTGGGACCGGCTCGCCCATGTCGCCGACACCTTCGGTCATCGCCTGTCCGGCTCGGCGTCGCTCGAGAAGACGATCGACTGGGCGATCGAGACCATGGCGGCAGACGGGCTCACGGACGCGCGCCGCGAGAAGGTGATGGTCCCGCACTGGGTCAGGGGCAGCGAGTCGGCGGAGATCCTGGGGCCGGTCAAGCGACCGCTGCCCGTGCTCGGGCTGGGCATGACGGTGGGCACGCCCGGACGGGGGATCACCGCCGAGGTGATCGTGGTCGCGGATCTAGACGAGCTCGATCGCCGCGCGAGTGAGCTGGCCGGCAAGATCGTGGTGATCAATCAAGCGATGCCCGGCTACGACTACGAGCACCACGACGCGTCGTATGGGTCCACGGTCCAGATCCGCGCGCACGGTCCCTCGCGGGCGGGGGCGCACGGCGCCAAGGCGGTGCTGATCCGCTCGGTCACGGCCAGCAGCTTGCGAACGCTGCACACGGGCGCGCTCAACTACGCCGAGGGGCAGCCCAAGATCCCCGCGGCCGCGATCACGCCGGAGGACGCCGAGTGGTTCACGCGCATGGCCGCGCGCGGAGAGACGATCGAGGTTCGCCTGCAGCTCGGCGCCAAGCTGTTGCCCGATGCCGTCAGCGCCAACGCGGTCGCCGAGCTGCGCGGGCGCGAGAAGCCCGAGGAGATCGTGGTGATCGGCGGACACATCGACTCGTGGGATGTCGGCGACGGCAGCACCGACGACGGCGCGGGCTGCCTGATGGCCATGGAGGCCGCGCTGATGTTGAAGGAGCTCAACCTGATCCCGCGCCGGACGATCCGCGTGGTGTTGTTCACCAACGAAGAGAACGGCCTGCGCGGCGGCAAGGCGTACGCGCAGGCCCACGCGGACGAGCTGCACGTGGCGGGCATCGAGTCCGACAGCGGCGCGGGGGCGCCGTGGGGGTTTGGCGTGGGCCAGAGCCAGGCCGACCTCGACTCGCTGCTCCGCTTCGCGCCGCTGTTCGAGACGCTCGGGGCCAACAATTTCGTGGTCGGCGGCGGCGGGGCCGACATCTCACCGCTGACGGCGGAGGGCATGCTCGGGATCGCGTTGCGACCCGACACCAGCCACTACTTCGACCTGCATCACAGCCCGGCCGACACGATCGACAAGATCCCGCCTTACCATCTCGAGCGCAACGCGGCCGCGCTGGCGCTCATGGCCTATATCCTGGCCGAGCGGGACCTGCCGCAGCCCACCGCCACGCCCGAGCCCGCCGCCGCGCACTGAGTCACGTCATGGCCAAGCTGTATTTTCGCCACGGAACAATGGACAGCGCCAAGACGATGAACTTGCTGGCGGTGGCCCACAACTACCGGCAGCAGGGCAAGCGCGTGGCGCTGCTCAAGCCGCGGCTCGACGATCGCTTTGGCGGCCGCGTGATCGCTTCGCGCTCGGGTCTGAAGAAAGAGGTTGATCTGCTGCTCGAGGACGACACCGAGCTCGATCCGCCGTTCTTCGCCGAGCTCGACTGTGTGCTGGTGGACGAGGCGCAATTTCTGTCGATCAAGGTCATCGAGCAGCTGCGCGACGTGACCCGCACCTGCAACGTGCCGGTGATCTGCTATGGGCTGCGGACTGACTTTCGCACCCGGTTGTTTCCCGGGGCCCAGCGGCTGTTCGAGCTGGCTGACTCGATCGAGGAGATCAAGGTCACCTGTCAGTTTTGCAATCGCAAGGCGATCTTCAATATGCGGTTGGTCGACGGCGAGCCGACCGCGGACGGCGAGCAGATCCAGCTGGGCGCCAACGAGAGCTACGCGCCCGCGTGTCATGTCTGCTATGTGGAGCGGCTGCCTGGCGTGATCGAAGGCTCCTGAGCCTCGGCGAGCCACACGCGGGCACACAGTCGGCGGTGACCCACGCGGATCGGCCGGATGCTGAGTAGCGCCAAGCTGACCAACGTCACGAACAACACATAGTGCGCGGGTGCATCGACCGCGCGCTCGAGCCAGGGCTCGGGCCCAAAGCTGACCCACGCGCTCAACGCCACGACCGTCACCAGCACCACCCAACACGCGGCGAGGCTGCGCGCCCGCCATGGCCCGCGTGCTTGGGGTAGGTCGTCGAGTGCCTCCATGAACCGCGATGACAGGGGCGAGTCGAGCTGCGGGTCGTCGTGAACCGGGCTGGGCAAGGCGAGCGCGAAGCAGCGCGTGGCGACGCGGTGGTGAGCCAAGCCGATCACCCAGACCACGAGCGGCGAGAGGGTCACCAACACCAGGCCGCTCGACTCCCAGTCGAGCCAGTCGAGCGCGAACCGACACTCCCCGACGCCTGGCATGCAGACATGCAGGGGAACACCCGAGGCGCTCAGGCCGACGTCGAAGGCGATCGCTACCCAAGCCAGCACTGCCCCAAGCACGATCACGCTGCGAGACCTGTGCGTCTGACCAAGCTCGAGGTCTCGCGCCTTGCCGCGGCGCAGCCAGCCCAACCCGATGCTGTCGACCAGGCCACACTCGCCGAGATCCGCGCGATAGGGATCCGCGGTGGGCCGCCCGATGATCGTGGCTCGGATCTGCATGAGCTCACGATGGACGCCGCGGCGCAGCTCTGCATCGAACAACCGCGTCGCGTCGACCCAGGTCGCGGGCAGGCTGCGCACCCGGACCCGATCGACGCCGCGGGTCGCGAGCGCCTCCAGCTCATCGGGGGCGAGCGCCTCGAACCGAGCGATGAAGTCGTAGTAGGACTCCTCGAATTGTGGGTCCGCGCCGCGCTCGAGCTGCGCGCGCTCGAGCCCGGGGCTGGGCAAGCGCTGACGAACTGGCGCTGGGGCGTCGGCTTCGAGCGGGGCCTGCAGCCAGACGAACCCGAGCCCGGCGCAGAGCAGCAGCAGCATGCCGACCAGCGGAAACCCCTCGCGGGCTTCGAACGCGTAGAGCAGCTCCCCGGCTCCGGCCAAGGCGAGGATCACGACCGCGAGACAGCCGGCGAGGACACCGAGGGCGACCCAGCTCCGCGACCGCGCGAGCGCGCGATGGCCCATGGCGAGCGCGGCCGGATCTGGGGTCGCGCGCGGCTGGGATGACCCACGAGCGGGGCGTTGCAGCGGGACCGGGGCAGGTGCGCCAGCAAGCGGGCGAGGGGTGCGGCGCCGTCGGGTGGAGCGGCGGTCGAGCAGCCCAAGTCGGGCGCACAGCTCGAGCAGACCGAACGCGACGACGTAGGCCACACCCGGAAGCACCCACGGCCGCGGGTGCTGCCCCGCCACGAAGTCTTCGACGCCGAGCGAGGCCAGCGGCGCGGCGGCACAGACGGCCAGCAGACACGCCAGGCCAACCCGCCACAGCCCGCGACAGCCCGGGGGGCGGGCGCGTGCGTCGATCACCGCGGCCTCGATGCGCAGCACGACCGCGAGCCGCCCAAACCCGACGAACGCGGCCTGATAGTTGCCGGTTGGCCACACGCAGCCGAAGTCCCAGCCCTCGAGCTCGACGCCGAGATCGATCGCCCGTCGAAACAGCGCCATGTCGAGCTGCGTGAGCGCGGCCATGAGCACGGCCCCTGACAGACCGACGCGCGCGATGACACGCCGACGACGGACTCGGTCGACCTCCGCGGTCGCTGTCGTGCGGCGCGGCCAGATCGCGAGCGTTGGCGCGAGCGCGGTGATCACTGCCAACCCGATCAGGAACCAATCGGGCGAGGCCCACAACAACTCGCGCAACAGCTCGCCGTTGCCGGGGCTCGAGTGCGTGAACAGCCTCCCGAATCCGAGCTGGTTGAGCACCAGGCCGAGCGCAAACGCGACCCAAGCCGCGATGGTCAGCCGCCGAGCCGTCGCGCGCAGTCTCGGGTCATGTTGGACGAGGACTGCGGGCGGGGCGGATGGCACCGCCCCACGAACGGGGCTGGTTGGGGTTCGGTCCAGAAAAATGTTCGGCGCGGGGGACCTCGCTGCGAGTCGTCGCGCTCGCGTCTTGCAGGGCCTAGACCTGCACGACGCGGTCCTCTTCGAGACACCACGCCGTCAGCGGCCCCCCGTAGACGCAGCCAGAGTCGAGGCCGATCGTGTTGGGCCCGCGATAGTGACCGCGCCGGGCCCAGTGGCCGTGCACGATCAACGCGTCGCCAGCGTAGAACGAGTCCCACGGCTGAAACGGCGGCGGACAGCCCTCGGGTGCCCCGTCGAACCGGTTGCGCTCGCCGCTGGCCGTGCAGCAGCGCACCCGGGTTGCGAACGAGACCTCGTCGGACTGCAGCCAGTCATCGTCGTGCTCGCCCGCGTTGATCCGCGCGGCTGCAGCGTGCAGATCGTGCCAGCGCGGATCGATGCCCGCGTGGACCAGCCATACGTCGCGCCCGCCTTCGAGGCCGGGTAGGAACGCCAACGCAGGGAGCGCCCGCAGGGAAGCGAACAGCTGTTCGGCGTCGGGGGCGGCAAACAGCTCGTCGAGGGTGTCGGGCTTGCGGGGCCAGCGTCCGGCCCGAGCACACAGGGCGTAGATCTCGTGGTTGCCGATCACGCCGCGCCCGCCCAGCTCGCGCCAGCGCCGGAGCACGCCCAGCGAGTCCGGGCCGCGGTTGATCAGATCCCCGGCCGCCCACAGCTGGTCGCGCGCCGGGTCGAAGGCGATCGCGGCGAGCAGGGCGTCGAGCTCGCGGGCGCAGCCTTGCAGGTCTCCGACGATCCAGCGCACGTACAGCGTTATACACCAGCAGCCCGTGGTGCAACGCCTGGCTCGCACATCCGGCCGAGCATGCGCCACTCGCGGATCGTCTCCTCGATCGTGCGACGCTCCACCTGGAGGTGGGCTGGCCCCCGAGTGGGTAGGTTTGGTTTCGCCCGGCGATGCGCGCAATGGTACATCGCTCGAATCGACCCAGGGACAGCGTTGCACAGCGCAGATGGTGGATTGTACACTGATCACATTCACGGCCCGGCAAGCGCGAAATCGACATCGAGTGCGAATATGGGTTCCTGGTCATGGTGCCGATGCTATTGCGAGGTTCGCACGAGCTACCTGGTGTCATTGTGTGAAAAACGCGCTTGGGACATCGAGCGCTTCGAGGCGCTCGTTTGCTGTATTCTCGAAGCTACCGACTCGCGGAAAAGACGCATGGATAAGTTCGCCGGCTACACACTCACCAAGAGGATTCATGTCGGTCGCGGGACCGTCTTGTATGAGGGTCTCTGCGACGAAGACCGACAGCCCGTGGTCATCAAGCTGAGCAGCGAAGAGCACCGATCCGCCAGCGGATACGCCAAGATCGAGCACGAATACGCATTGCTGCAAGCCCTCGACATTCGAGGCATTCCAACCGCCCGCGCAATCGAGCGGTTCGAGAATGGCGTGGCGCTGGTGCTCGACCGAATTCCGGCCCCGCCGTTGAGCCAGCTGCTCGCGTCCTCGCGCCTGGATCTACGCGCGAGCCTGCAGATCGCCGTGCAGGTCGCGAGGATCCTCGGTGACCTCCACCGGGCGAGGGTCTTTCACAAAGACATCAAACCTCACAATATTCTCGTCGACCGCGAGACCTACGAGGTCCACCTCATCGACTTCGGGATCACCACGCGAATCGCGAGCGAGGTGCAGACCTTCATTCGCCCCGAGGCCCCCGACGGGACGCTGGCGTATATGTCGCCCGAGCAGACCGGGCGAATGAATCGCGGGCTGGACTACCGAACGGACTTTTACTCGCTCGGCGTGACCCTGTATCAGTGCCTCGCGGGCACCCGACCGTTCACGAGCGATGATCCGCTCGAGCTCATTCACAGCCACATTGCGCGCATGCCCCCGGCGCTCGGCGACGAGGTTCCGCCGGTCGTGGCGCAGCTGGTCATGAAATTGCTGGCGAAGGCGGCGGAGGATCGCTACCAGAGCGCCGCGGGCCTGGTCGCCGATCTCGAGCGCTGCCTCTCGTCACTCAGCGAGCACGGGGAGATCGAGTCGTTCGCGCTCGGGTCCCACGATCACACGGGCGCGCTGCAGATCTCGCAGCGACTGTTCGGGCGAGCGACCGAGCTCGGTGAGCTCCACGACGCGTTCTCCCGGGTCCGCGACGGCGCGTCCGAGCTGATCCTCGTGACTGGCTACGCGGGCGTCGGCAAGTCTGCGCTCGTCAACGAGATCTACAAGCCGATCGCGGCCGATCACGGGTTGTTCGTCGCCGGCAAGTTCGACCAATTCAATCGCACGACCCCATACGCGTCGATCGGGGCGGCCTTTGGTGAGTTGATCCAGGTCATCCTGAGTGAGCGCGCGTCGCGACTCGACGACTGGCGCCAGCGCCTGCAAGATGCGTTGGGCGCCAACGGTCAGGTCCTGACGGCGCTGATCCCAGCGCTCGAGCTGGTTGTCGGACCGCAGCTTCCGGTGCCGGAGCTGGGGTCGACCGAGTCACAAAACCGCTTCAACCTGGTGTTCAAGCGGTTCATCGACGTCTTGGCCCAGCCCGAGCATCCGTTCGCGCTGTTCCTCGATGACTTGCAGTGGGCCGATCCAGCATCGCTCGCGCTGCTGGAGGCGCTGCTGCTCGATCGTGCACGTGGCCACTTTCTGTTGATCGGGGCCTATCGAGATAGTGAAGTCGACCGCGCGCACCCGCTGTCGCTGGTCCTCGACTCGCTGCGCGAAGGGGGTGTCGAGCCGCGGATCCTGCAGCTCGAGCCGCTGTCGGCGGCCGACGTGGGTGAGTTGGTCAGCGAGACGCTGCAGAGCAAGGCCGACGCGTGCGAGCCACTCGCGCGTGTGGTTCACGCCAAGACCCTCGGCAATCCGTTCTTCGCCAATCAGTTCCTGCGAGAGATCTATGCTGACGGCGCGCTGCGCTACGACGCAGACGCGACGACACGTTGGGTGTACGACCTCGAGGCGATCAACAGGCACGCCTACACCGACAACGTCGTCGATTTCATGGCGGCCAAGATCCTGCGCCTCCCAAACAGCGTCCGCGAGATCCTCACGATCGCCGCCTGCATCGGCCACCGCTTCGACTTTCACACGCTCATCACGATCACCGGACGTTCGGCTCGGGAGATCAGCGAGAGCCTGTGGGCGGCGCTCGACCTCGGCCTGATCGTCCCGCTCGATGCGAACTATCACCTCATGCACGTGCTGACGGATTCGCCGGCCGTGAATCTCCGCTACCGCTTCCTGCACGATCGGGTCCAGCAGGCCGCCTACGACCTCACCGATCAAGATCGGCGAATGGAGCTCCACCTGAAGATCGGCCGCCCGCTGCTTGCAGACCGGGTCGCGGGCGACTCGGACGATCGCTTGTTCGAGATCGTCAACCACCTCAACCACGGCGCACCGCTGCTCACCGACCAAGCCGAACGTACCGAGCTCGCGCGACTCAACCTCGAAGCGGGTCGGCGCGCGAAGCTGGCGACCGCCTATGACGCCGCCACCGGATACCTGCGTGGGGGCACGAACTCACTGCCCGCGTCGGCGTGGGCGACTGACTACTCGCTGTGCTTCGAGCTCCACCGCGAGCTGGCCGAGTGCGAGTACCTGTGCGGCCGCTTCTCCGTGGCCGAGGAGCTGTTCCAAGCGCTGATCGAGCACGCCCAAGACCAGCTCGACGAGGCCGAAATTTACACGATCCGTCTGCGCCTGTACCAGGTCGCGGGGCGCTACAACGACGGCGTCGACCTGGCTCATGCGGCGCTGGCGAAGCTCGGCGTGACCTTCCCCGAGGACGCCGAGGGCGTCGGCGCTGCGACTGGGGCTGAGGCCGCGCGCGTGCCAGAGAACCTCGGCGAGCGAAGCGTCGCGTCGCTGATCGACGCGCCGCGGATGAGCGACCCTCGCCACGAGCGGATCATGGGGCTCCTGGCTGGGCTGCTGCCGTGCGCCTATATCGGGCGTCCCGAGGTGTTCCCGCTCGCGGCTCTCCGCATGGTCAACTTCTCGCTGCAGCACGGGAACACCGAGGCGTCGTGCTTTGCGTACAGCGCGTACGGGCTCATGTCTGTCGCGGCGTTCGGCGAGATCCCCCGTGGCCTCGAGTTCTCGGAGCTGTCGATCGCGCTCAACGAGCGGTTCGGCGACACGTCGCTGCGTGGCTGCCTGCTCCATCTCCACGGCGACCACATCAACTTTTGGCGCCACCACATCCGCACGGACTTCCCGATTCTCGAGCGGGCGTTCCACGCGTGCCTCGAGGTCGGCGACCACGTGTACGCTGGCTACCTGGCGTTCGAGACCCCGTGGCAGGCGATCGAGGCCGGCGACACGCCGACCAAGGTGCGCGCGCTGACTGAGCGCTACAAGGCCTTCGCCACCCAGACCAAGAATCACGCGGTGTTCGAGACGATTCGGATGCAGGAGCAGTACCTGACGTTTCTCGAGGGCCACACCGAGGAGGCGTCGGCGCCCACCACCGAAGTCTTTGACAAGCGCGCCTCACTGGCGCGCGTGACCGAGGCCAGCTTCGGCTGCGGGATCGCGTTCTTTCACATCATCGAGCTCATCACGCTGTACACGAAGGGGCGCCATGAGGCGGCCCTCGCGGCCGCGAGTGAAGCCCGCCCGGTGCTCGGCGCGGTCATGGCGATGCCGATCGAGGCGACCTTCTACCTGTACGAGGCGCTCGCGCTGCTCGCCTCACCCGACGCCACGACCGACAGCGTCGAGCTCCACCTCCAGAAGTTCGCGCTGTGGGCCCAGCACTGCCCGGCGAACTTCGAGCACAAGTACCTGCTGCTTCAGGCTGAAGTGGCGCGCGTGGACAACTCGCCCGCGGCCGCCGGGCTGTACGACGAGGCCCTCGAGTCCGCTCGCACGAATGGCTTCATCCAGTACGAGGCGCTCGGCAACGAGCTCGCCGGCCGCTACTACCACGCGCTCGGGCGCAGGCGGATCGCCCCCGTGTATCTCAACGCTGCCTACGTTTGCTACGTCCGGTGGGGCGCGACGGGTGTGGCGGCAGCGCTCAGGGACCGGTTCAGGGAGCATGTCTCGACCCTGACCGACAGCGATAATCCCAACCAGCACGCCCAGATCGCAACCGCGACCCACACCACCTCGACGACCGGCACGCAGCGCGTCATCGACCTCAGCACGGTGTTGCGTGCCACGGAAGCGCTCGCCGGCGAGGTCGACGTCGAGGCGCTGATCGGCAAGATCATGCAGCTCGTGCTCCACAACGCGGGGGGCGTGCACGCGAGCTTGTTCATCGTCCGGGGCGACGATCTGGTGCTCGGGGCCCGCGGGGCGGTGCAGCCCGATGAGCTGCAGATCGGCGCTGACACACCGCTCGACGACTGCCGGGACGTCGCCACCTCGATCGTTCGCCTGGTCGCTCGGACCCGGACGGGGGTCGTCCTCGCGGACGCGCAGGACGACCCGAGGTGCGCCCAGGATCTGCACGTCGCGCGCGCGGAGGTCCGCTCGATCCTGTGTGTCCCCCTGGTCCACCGCCAGATCCTCGTTGGTGTGCTCTACGTGGAGAACCCGAGGGTCAAGGGCGCGTTCAGCATCGCTCGAGTCGCCCTGCTCGAGACGCTGAGCACCCAGGCCGCCGGAGCGATGGAGAACGCGCGCCTCTACGCAGACCTCAGCCGGGTCGGCGCGGAGCTCAGCCACGCCAACGAGCGCCTCGAGGCCAAGGTCCAAGCTCGCACAGACGAATTGCGCGAGGCTAACGAACGCCTGCTCCACCAACTCGAGCAGCGTGAGGAGAGCGAGCGAGCGCGGACGGCTCTGCAGGATCAGGTCATCGACATGCAGCGCAAGCGACTGCTCGAGCTGTCGTCACCGCTGATCCCGATCACCGACCACATCCGCGTCTTGCCCCTCGTCGGGGTCGTCGACGACGAGCGCGCGCGCCACGTGCTCGAGTCGGTGCTCGAGGACAGCAGGGTCCACAGCACGCGGACCTTGCTCATCGATCTCACGGGTGTCCGCAACGTCAACACCGAGATCGTCGCGCGCGTGCTCGTCACCACCGCTCGCACGCTCCGCTTGCTCGGCACCGAGACCGTGCTGACCGGCATCCACCCTGCGCTCGCGCGCACGCTGATCGACCTCGACCTCTCGATCGGCGACCTCGCCACCCGGGCGACGCTGCAAGATGGCATCTCGTTTGCCATGCACCGCAGCGGTGCACCCAGGACCGGTCGCTGAGCGCTACAGCAGATCGAGGCGCCCAGCGACCTCGGGCAGCTCGTCGTCGCCGATCGTGTGCGTGAACCCGTAGCCGAGCTGACCGAATTGATTGCTGCCCCAACAGATCACATCCTCGCCCTCGAGCACCGCGCAGGTGTGGGCCGCACCCGCGGCGATCCGTCGGGCCGGGCCGCCGAGCTGGGCGGGGTCCCGATCAGCGGGCACGTTGATCAACCCGACGGACTCTTCGTCGCCGTTGCCGAGCTGGCCCGACCCGGCGTCCCCCCAGCAGCGCACATCGCCGCCCTCCAAGATCGCGCAGCTGTGCTGATACCCAACGGCCAGCGCGACCGCGGGGCCACCCAGCTCAATCGGCTGCAGCTTCGACGGCGTCTGGCCAGCCAGGTTGCCCCACGCGGTGCCGCTGCCTCGACCGAGCTGGCCCGACAAGCTGGCGCCCCAGCACAGCACATCGCCGGTCGACAGCAGCGCGCAGCTGTGCACCAGCCCGACCCCAACATCCACGATGGTCGTGCCGCGTGGCAGCTCGGGCGGGATCAGCTCGAGTTCACCCGCGACCTCGGGATCCTCGTTGTCGCCGATGTTGAGGGTGTTGCCGTAGCCGAGCTGCCCGCTGTCGCCGCGGCCCCAGCAGCGCAGGCCGCCGCTCGCCATGATCGCGCAGCCGTGGGCGCCGTCGACCCCGAGCTTGACCGGCTCGCCACCCAGCGCCACGACGGCGACATCGAGCGGGACCTCGTCATCGCCGATGTTGGCGACCCCACCCAGGCCCAGCTGGCCGTAGCTCCCGCTCCCCCAGCACCGCAGCTGCCCGGCCACGCGCACGCAGGTCTGGAGCACGCCCACGTCGATCCCGTTGGCGGGCGCGATCAAGTCGACGACCGGGAGGCCCTCGAGGGTCTCGTCGTCCCCGATCGCGAGTTGCTCGGCGCTGTTGCCATAGCCGAGCTGACCCGAGGTGTTGAAGCCCCAGCAGCGCACGTCGCCGTTCTCGAACAGCGCGCAGGTGTGCGCGCCACCAGCCGCGACCTGGACCGCGGCCGGGAGCGGAAGATCGGGCACCATCGCGGGCACCTCGTCGTCGCCGATGTCCGTGTTCGCGCCAAACCCGATCTGACCGGCGCCGTTGTGGCCCCAACAACGGATGCGCCCGCCCTCGATCAGCGCGCAGGTGTGAACCCCGCCCAGCGAGAGCTGGGTGATCTCGGTCAGCGTGCAGTCGTTGTCGCAGCCGTCACCCTCGATCGAATTGAGATCGTCGCAGGCCTCGCCTGGATCGACCCGGCCATCGCCGCAGGTGTCGAGCTCGCAGATCCCGTCGACGCACAGCTGGCCGTCCTCGCAGGGCGCCTCCAGGTCACACGGGCAGCCCAGACCCACGCAGGTCCCTGTCTCCTCTTCGGACATCGGCTCGGCGCACAGCCCCGCCATGCACTCGAGGCCAGGATCGCAGCCGCCACCGAGCGTGCAGTCGCACCCTTGAGATCCAACCACGCAGACTTCGCCGGTTCCGCTGTCGGATCCACCCTCTTCGGTTGTGGCACCCTCGACCAGCTGAAGCCCGCACGCTGCGGGACCTGCCGTCAGCAGGGCGATCGAGCCAGCCAGCCCGACCCGGGGGATCACCAGGGTCCACGCGCGCACGGTCACAAGCTATCACCTCTCGCCGAGCGGAAGAGAATGCTGGATGGTTCCGCAGGTCGTGTGAGGCATGGCCACGGGAAATGGCTTCAACGCCCCCTTCAAGGGGGCACACATGTGCCCGCGGCTGCAGTCGGCGAAGTGCCACGGTCACTGTGGGGGTCTCAAAATACCTGCTAGCGTCCCGGTTCGTGAAGCCCGCGCTCGACGCGATCTCGGCCCTGGATCTGGGCGGCTTGAGCTTGCTCGGCAACCCCTGGCTCGACCTCGCGCTGCTGCTCGCGGCCGGGGTCGCGGCGGGGGTCATCAACGCGATGGCGGGGGGCGGATCGTTCCTGGCGATCCCGGTCCTGGTCGGGCTCGGACTGCCGGCCAGCACCGCCAACGGAACGCTGCGCGTGTCGATCCTCGCTCAGAACGCGATCTTGATCGGCACCTTCCGCCGCAGCGGGGTCCGTGCGCCGCGCTCGAGCCTGCGCCTGGCGCTGCCGATCATCGGGGGCGCGCTGCTGGGCGCGTGGTTGGCGACGCTGCTCGACGACCGGCTGTTTCGCCCGCTGGTCGGCGCGCTGCTGCTCGCGTGGGCGGTGATCTTGGTGGTCAAGCCGCAGCGGTTCTTGCACCCGCCCGACGAGGAGCGCGAGCCGACCGCGCTGACGTACCTGCTCGCGCTCGCGGTCGGGCTGTACGGCGGGTTCTTGCAGGCCGGGGTCGGGTTCCCGCTGCTGGCTCTGCTCAGCGGACAGCTCGGCTATGACCTGGTCCGCGCCAACTCGGTCAAGGCCAGCCTGATCTTCGCGTCGACCTGCGTGGCGCTGCCCGTGTTCATGCTCGCCGGACAGGTCGCGTGGGCGCCCGCGATCGTGCTGGCAGCCGGCACGATGCTGGGCGCGTGGCTGGGCGCGCGCTGGCAGCTGGAGAAGGGCGCGTCGGTCGTGCGCTGGTTCGTGTTGATCATGGTCGCGATCGCTGGCGTGATGATGCTGTGGTCGGCGCTGGGCTGAGCGCCCGACGAACCCTGCCCACGCGACGATCGAACCAGCTAAGCTGCCCGCGTGGAGCCGCGTCCCGATGCCGAACTGTTGCGTGCCTGGCAGGGCGGCGATCCGAGCGCGGGGCAAGAGCTGGTTCGACGCCACGCGCCACGGATCACCCGGTTCTTTCGCAACAAGGTCTCGGCCCCGGTCGAGGATCTCGTCCAGGACACCTTCTTGGCGCTGCTCGAGGGCCACCAGCGCATCGATCAGCCGGACAAGCTCCCGCACTACCTCTACGGGATCGCCCACAACGTGCTTCGAGCCTACATCCGGAGCTCGATCAAGGCGCGCCAGATCGACGAAGGGGCGAGCTCGATGGCGGCGCTCGATCCGGGACCCACGTCGATCATCGCGCGTCGCCGCGAGCATCGGCTGCTGCTTCAGGCCCTGCGTCGGATCCCGATCCAGCACCAGATCGCGCTCGAGCTGTACTACTGGGAGGGGCTCAACACGGTCGACATCGCCGCGATCCTGGGGCTCTCGGCCTCGGCCATGCGCAGCCGGATGGGCCGCGCGCGCGAGCTGCTCGAGCGCGAGCTCGAGCTGCTCGCCGAGTCGACCGCCGAGCTCGAGAGCACGGTCGGCGGGCTCGACAACTGGGTCGCGGGGATCCGCCAGCAGATGGCCACCGACGAGGCGCTTCCAAGCTGATCGGCGTGAACGCGCTCAGTCCAGCTCGTCCTGGGGCGGCAGCGTCTCGGGGGTTGGGGGATCGCCCGTCGGGCAGTCCTTCTTGGGCTTGAGGATCACCGTCGGTTGACTCGAGCTCTGGCCGTCGCGGGTTGTCGCTCGCCGAAACCGAAACTCGTACACGGGCTCGAGCTGCTCGGGTCGAGGGACGACGAACGTGAGCTCGGCTCCCGACTTTTGCGACGGGAGCTCGACCCCGTCGACGAACACCTGCATGCCCAGCACCTCGTCGTAGAGGCCGAAAAAGTGGAGCGCGACGTCGTCGTTGACCTCGAATCCGTACTCCATCTCGTGCACGACGACGGGGCCCTGATCGCTCAGGTGCTCGACCTCGCTCGAGGGGAAGTCGACGACGAAGTCGAGGTCGGACTCTCCACAAATCGGCTTGACGAGCACCCCGGCTCGCGGGGCGTCGAATTCATCGTCGGCCGCGAGCTCACAGCCGCTCAGCGACATCGTCAGCAACGACAGGGACAGCATGGTTCGGCTGATGTGGTTCATCTCGTCTCCTCGAAGGGTAGTGCTCGCCAGTCGCGGGACGTCCAAGTTCTGGCTAGAATCGTTGACGTGACCGACGGTGCGCTCGATGTGGCCGAGCGCCTCCAGGCTCCGGTCGACGATCTCGAGCACGAGCGGATCCTCGCCGCCGTCAACCATAGGCTATTTGGTCAGGCACTCCTGCGGGTTGGGCCTTACCGGGTCGTCCGCCTGCTCGGCGCTGGGGGCATGGGCGAGGTGTTCCTCGCCCGTGACGAGACGCTCGACCGAAGCGTCGCCGTCAAGGTGCTCAGCGCCGACTTTGGTGCGCAGGCGCAGGTGGTCGTGCTGCAGGCCGAGGGGCGGGCCCTGGCGCGCCTGTCCCATCCCAATGTGGTCCAGATCCACGAGTTCGGCGAGCACGCCGGCCGGGCCTATGTCGTGATGGAGTACGTCGCCGGGCCGACGCTGAAGCAGTGGCTCGACGCCGCGCCACGAACCCGGGCTGAGATCCTGGAGGTCTTTCGCAGCGCGGGTGCTGGCCTCGCCGCGGCTCATGCCGTCGGCGTCGTGCACCGCGACTTCAAGCCGGACAACGTGCTGATCGGGGAAGACGGACGCGTCCGAGTCGTCGACTTCGGCCTGGCGATCGTCGATCGCAACGCCGCGGATCGGGCCGGGACGCCCCGCTATATGGCCCCCGAGCAACACGAGGGCTCGACCGTCGACGCGCGCAGCGATCAGTACTCGTTCTGCGCGGCCCTTCACGAGGTGCTGTGGGGTGAGCTCCCGCCCCGTGATCGACTCGCCGAGCATCGCGTGTCGGGCTCACGCTGGGTCTGGCGACGACTGCGGCGCGGCCTGGACCCCGATCCCGCGCGTCGCTGGCCCGATCTCGACAGCCTGCTCGACGCGCTCGACCCCCGGCCGCGGCGGCGTCGGCTCGCGCTCGCGGGAGTCGGCGCCGTGATCATCGCTACCGTTGGCGTGTGGTCGGTCGTGCCCGAGCCCGACACCTGCGAGGTGTCACCGCGAGCACTCGAGGCGACCTGGGGTCAGGATCCAGCTGACGCGCTTCGGCGCTCGTTCGCAGCCGTCGACGCCGAGCGGGGCCCGGGCGAGGCCGAGCAGCTGTGGCGTTCGCTCGAGGACTGGGGCCTCGCGTGGCGTCGGACTCGCGCGCAGCTGTGCCGAACCCAGCGCGCGGGCGGAGTCAGCGAGTTCGTGGTGCTTCGCCGCGAGGCCTGCCTCGAGGATCAGCGGCTGTGGGTCGCGGCCCTGACTGCAGAGCTCGAGCTGGCCGATCGACGGACCCTCGCGCAGGCGCGTGAGCTCGCCCGCGCTGTCCCTGGCCCGACCCGTTGCGTCGACGACGAGCTGCTCGTGACCAGCGTCGCGCGTCCGACCTCCGCCCAGGCGGACGAGGTCGACGCGATCCGCCAGGTCTTCCGGGAGGCCAAGGCCCGACGACTCACGGGCCATCCAGAGCCCAACTTCGCCGCCCTCGCGCCGATTCGCGCTCGGATCGAGGCCGTCGAGTATCGACCACTGCTCGCCGAGTACGAGGCCGAGCTCGCCTCCGCCGAGTTCATGGCCGGATCGCGTGAGCGCGGACGCGAGCTGCTCGAGAGCGCCTCACGCGAGGCCTACCGGGTCGGCGACGACCGGCTCGCCGCGAGCGCGTGGGCCGAGCTGAGCTGGCACGCGGTCAGCGAGTTCGATGATCCCAACGCGGCCCAGCGCTGGCTCGAGCGGGCCCAGGACGGATGGGCGCGAGTCGGCGAGGACGCGGACGCGCGCGTCGGGCTCGCGTTCGCGGCTGGTGCGATCGCGCTCGAGCGTGGCGACCACGATGAAGCCGAGCGTCAGCTCGAGGCGGCGATCGTGGCCCTCGACGAGGCGGGCGCCAACCAGGGTCGACGCCCGTTCGTGATCCAGCGCCAGGCATTGCTGGCGGAGGCGCGTGGCGAGCTCGCGCGGGCGCTGCGGCTGTACGAGCAAGCCCGCGAGGCGAGCGAGCACCACTTCGGTCCGACCCATCCGCGCACGAGCCTCGCCGGGATCAACTATGCGCTGGTCGCCTACAACGCGGGCGAGGTCGAGCTCGCTCGCCGCGAGCTCGACCTCGCCCTCGCGCGCTGGGACGCGGGTGGGACCCCGATCGATCGCAGGCTCGCCGACGCCCACCAGCTCGGCGCGGCCCTGGCTCAGCGAGCAGGCGAGCTCGAGCGGGCCGTCGCCGAGGCACGGCGCGCGGTCGAGCTGCTCGTCGAGGTCGCGCCGGATGCCAACGACGAGCTCGCCTACGCCAACTACAACCTCGGCACGATCGCGTATCTGAGCGAGGACTACGAGACGGCCGTGCTGGGCTACGCGGAGGCGAGCGAGCGGTTCGCCGAAGCTGACGGCCAGGCGCTCTGGGCCCGCGTTTATCGAGCTCGCAGCTTGCTGCGCCTCGGCGAGTTCGACCTCGCCCGCGCGGGCTTGGTCTCGACGCTCGACGCGAGTGACGGCGACGCCGTCGCGCTCGCTCGTTTGAGCCTGGTGGCGGTCGAGCTTGGCAGCGGACGGCTCGCGGCCGCCCGCGCCGCGCTCGCGGGGATCGAGCGGGACCGCGTCGACACGCTCGAGCTCGAGTTGCTCGAGGCCGTGCTCGCGCTTCGCAGCGACGCGTCAACGTCGGCGAGCGAGCCGATCCTGATCGCCTCGCTCGGCGAGGCGAGCGCGCAAGACCGCGCCGAACTCGAGCGCGTGTGTGTCAGCGTCGGCGTCAGCGCGCGCGAGCACGAGCTGCTCGGCCTCGAGGTTCCAGAGTAGCTCGTCGTTTGACCCGACTCAGCCGCAGGCGCAGATCGTCCCGGCGTAGGTCCACCCGCCGCATGAGGTCGGCACCGACGGCGGACACGCCGAACACGTTCGGACGTACTTCCGCGCCAGCGTGCAGCAGTTGGTGCCCGTGCACGAGCCTCCGCCCCAGCCGCCGCAGCTGATGTTGGTCTCGACGAAGTAGTGCTCCTGCCACTGGCTGCAGCCAGCCGTGGGGAGCTGCGCTTCGCTGCTCATGACGGTGAGCTCGTCCGTGAGCCACTCGTTGCACGGCGCGGCGGCGTGCTCGGGGAGGGAGACCGCCGCGTCCGGGTCGATGCTGCACACGTACTCGGCCTCCGCAAAGTCCTGGGGTTGTTGCTCGACGCCGAGCTCGAGGGGTTCGTCGGCGTCGAGCAGCGCGTCGAGATCGGCGTCGTCGGAAAGTCCATCGCAGCCAGTGGCGAGGCCAAGCGTGAGGGCGAGGACGAGAACGAAGGGAGACAGGGACTGAATGAGGGTGCGTGTCATTGCTTGCTCCGGGCGCGGGGCCCAGAGCCGGAGTGCGAGCCGCCGCCGCGACGTCCACGCTATGTTCGAGAGCTAACACACCCTCATGGGTGAGAGCCCGACGGCAGCGGCGATCGAGCCTACACTCGCCCGCGTGTCACTGCCGTCCGAGCTCCTCACCGCGCTGCCCGCCTCGCTGCCACCGTCGCGCGTTCGTGCGGCGTTCCGCAGCCCCGGCTCGCCCGGGTCGCTCGGCGGCGAGAGTTGGTTGCTCGAGCTCGACGACGGCCTGGCGATGCTGTGCCGTTCGTCGATCTTCGACTCGCTCGAGTGGCTCGCGCTCGCAGACGATGGCGCACCTGCGGTGCAGCTGAGCTCGAACGGGTTCACGTCGACGCTCGAGGTCCGCTGTGCCGACGGCACACAGCTCACGCTGCGGCCGAGCTCGACCGGCGCCGAGGCGGTCACGGCCTTGCTCGAGCGGGTTCAGAATTTGGCAGCCGCGCCCGGATCGACGCCGGACCCCGCTCCAACGAGCCAGACCAGCGCCGCCGTGCTGCTCGACTCGTCGCCGAGCGAGCTCGAGCCGCCAACCGAGTCGCCCGCACCTGAGCCGTCCGGCTCGCTCGACCACTTGAACGGGTCGCTCGCGCGCGGGGACTTTCGCAGCGCCGAGCTCGCCGCCCGCCAGACGTCGAGCGCGAGCGAGCCCGAGGCCCACGCTGACCTGGTCGCGCTGCTCGAGCTCGCGGCCGCGGGCGAGCTCGCGGCCGCGTACCTGTGGACCCGCGGGGCGAGGCGCCCGCCTGCCCGCCACCACCACGCGCTGTTCGCTGCGCTCGCGTCGGCGCTCGAGCGGGACGACGAACCCACGCTCGCGTGGTCGGCCTGGGAGCGGATCGACGACGATCGACGCGGGTCGGAGGCCCGCGGGCGGATCGAGCGAGCGCTGGGCCGCACTGGTCCCACGATCGCGCGCGAGGTGGCCGAGCGCGCCCGCACGTGGTTCAACGATCAGCTCGCCGCCGATCCCGAGCAGGTCGACGCCCTGCGCGGGCTCGCCCACGCGCACACGGACCTCGACGAGCTCGAGGCCGCGCGGCGGTGGGTCGACGCCGCGCTCGCCAAGGATCCCCACCACTTCGACACCCGCATGCACGCGGTGCAGATCCTCGCGCTGCTCGAGCTCGAGACCGGCGACGGCAACGCACGAGTCGGCGCCCTGCAGGCGATCGCCACCGACTTTCCGACCCGCGCCGAGCCGCTGCTCGAGCTCGCGGATCACGTCGAGTTCGACGATCCCACCCTCGCCATCCAGTGCCTGGTCCGCGCGCTCGAGCGGGAGTTCACCGGCTCGACCGCGGTCGCGCTCGTCGACCTCTACGCCGCGACGAAGCGCTACGGCGACGTCATGACCGTGGCCACGCAGGCCCTGAAGACCGATCAGCTCGACGCCCGCGAGCGCGAGCATCTCCAGCGACAGCTCGAGCAGGCCCAGGTGGCGACTGGCCTGCGGACCGACGGTGAGCTGACCCAGCTGCCCCCGCAGCGCTCTCGCGGCGCCGCGGTGGTCGTGTTGGTGATTCTCGCCATGCTCGGCTGGCTCCTGCTGCAGTGACGGAATCTCGGCCCGCGCTCGCGCGTACGGGCGGCGATGCTCACCCACGACCCTCGCTCGCTGTTGCTGCTACCGGTGGTGGGCCTGTGCTCGTGCGTCGTGGCGGGCGAGCTCGCGGCCAACGCCGCGCCCGAATCGGGGTTGGGCGCCAGGCCTGCGCAGTGGCTCGAGGCTGACTCGCCACACCAACCGCTGACCATGGCCGAGGCGGCCTCGCTCAGCGGCCAAGCCTCGCTCGCGGCCGGCCACTACAGCGCGGCCAACGAGTCCTTGCAGCTCGCGGCGAACCTCCAGCCCGAGCGCGTGGACCTGCGCCTGGCCCGGGTCGACGCGCTGCTTGGGCTGCGTCAATACGCGGCCGCCAAGCAGCTGCTGGCCGAGCTTCAGGCCGAGTCACCCACGCACACGGTGACGGCGATCGACAGCTATCACGTGCGCACCCACGAGCTCTCGCGGGCGCAAGGGTTCACCCCCTGCGAGGCAAAGGTCGACCAGGCTCGCCGCCCCCTGACCCGCAACGACGACTTCTTGGCGGCCTGGAACGACTTGCGCGGCGGGCTGCCCGACACCCAGCAGATCCCGCTCAGCTCGCTGGATCCGCGCGGTCGGCCTGGGTACCCGCACCATGAGGAGACCCGCGTCCACGGGGTCCCGTCGAGCGCCGCGCAGGCCCGCGACCTCCTGTGCGGTGAAGGCCTTCAGTGTGAGGCAGACGAGCCCCGACTGGTGCGGCTCGAGATCGGACTGGAGGCGTCGATCGGCCTGGTCGTCCCCCACGCCGACGGCAGCGTGTCGGTGCTGGCAGACGTGGCCCACCCGAGCTGGACGAGCTGCTGGGACGAGACCTCGCTGTCGCTCGAGCGCGTGGGCGAGCTGCTGCGCGTGCGGGTCGTGAGCGACACGCGTGAGGAGGTCGACACCTCGGACTGGGCGCTCGGCAGCGCGGCCGCGCTCGGCTCGGCGGGGGCGAGCTCGGGCTACTACGCTGGCGCCGGGTCATCGGGCTATCAGAGCTCCGGCTCCTCGGGCTATCAGAGCTCCGGCTACGCCAGCTCTGGGTATCAGGGCTACGGCTACGGCTACAGCTGTGGCGACGACGGTGGCGACCCCTACTACAGCCCCAACTACGAACCCTACTCCTGCACGGCCACGCGCACGGTCGAGCGCGACCTGTTCATCAACCTCGCGAGCGGAGAGGTCATCCTCGACATCGTGCGCAGCGGGGCAGCCAGCGGCCAGCTGGGTCAGGTCACCGTCGAGCACGACCACGTCCGCGTCGACGCCTGCGGGACCACCGACGAGACGCTGAGCCTGAGCTGGACCGAGGCGTGAGCGCGAAACCCCAGCACTAAACCGCCGCACTAAACCCAGTTCAGCTCGGCCAAGGCCGCCGCCGCCTCGTGCTGGTCATCGTGGTCGTGATCACTGGCGCTCGCTTCACCCAGCGCAGCGACCGAGGCCCCACCGCCGATGCCCACCCAGTCCAGCGCTGGATCGCCGCTGGCGAGCGCCTCGAGTGAGCGACCGCGGATCTGCTCCCGCTGGGCGCGGCGATACCCGAGCGCCCACAGCAGCTCGAGCAGGTACAGCGGCAACAACTTGGCGCTGGCCCACCACTCGTCGAGCAGCCCCCACAGCCCGCCGATCGGCGTCCACGCCAGCCGCTGCAGCCGAGCTTGCAGCGTGACCGTGGCTGGATCCCCCCAGATGAACTCGCGCACGGGCTGCCAGCGCTGCTGAAAATTAGCCCGCGGAGGAACGTGCTCTTCGAACAGATGCGAGTAGGCCTGCACGGCCGAGACCGCCGCGACCAAGGTGATCGGCCGAAGAAACCACGCCAGCTCGCCCCCCGCCACCAAGCCCGCGCACACGTTGGCCACCAGCCACAGCCCCGCGAGCACGGCCAGCACGACGCCCGCCCACAGCCCGCTGCGCAGCTTGACCGCCATCGCCGTGTACCAGGCCGCGAGCACGGCCAGCAGCACCAGCCCCGCGTTCATGAACATCGAGTCCGGCCCGCCAGTGTGGATGGCGAGCGCGTAGAACAGCAGCCCGACGTTGAGCGGAACGCAGACGAGGTGGGTCAGCCACGTGCCCCCAGCGGTGTGGAGCACCTGATTGAGATAGATCTGATAGTCCAGGTTCAAGAACGTGACGTGCGCCATTGGGGTGACGCCGATGTGGTTGATCGCGCGCGTGAGCGGAGCAGGCTGCTCACCAGGGGCGAACAAGCGGGGCACGCAACGCCGCCACAGCTGCTCCTCACGGGTCTGTGCGACCAATCGACGCGGCGTCGCCCGAGTCGGCGTCTGGAATTGCGCACACCCCAGCCATGGCCGCTTTCGCATTGCTGGAAGTTGCACGTTCACGACGACCACCGACGCCAACCATCTTGCCCGAGGCAATCGTCGTATTACAAGCTCGTTTCTCGCTGGCTGTCGGTCAAAAAATGCGCATAGTTCCACCATTGACCAATGTGGCTACTCGCGAACGCGCGCTCACCCGCCGCGGGTTCGCCAGGCTGCGTCGGGATCGAGACCGAGCGCGCGCAGCTTCGGGAAGATCTCGGTCTCGAGACAGGAATAGAAGATCACCGCATACTGGTGCTCGGTCAGCACCCCGAGGTTGGGCGCCCCGCGCTCGATGATGACCTCGGTCTCGGCGACGTCGGCGATCCGGATCTTGCCGCACACCGAGCGCTCGAACCCGGCGAAATCTGCAGCCAGCTGGGTCTGCAAGCCCGCGCGGGCGGTCTCGCTCATGCAGGGGAGCAGCAGCGCGAGCGCCTCGAACCCAAACGTCGCGTGCAGGTGTTCGTCGCGGAGGATCTGCCGACTCACGGCCTCGGCGGTCGGCTCGGTCGTGACCACGACGAGCGCCTCGAGCATCGGCCTGGACAGGGTCTCGCCCAGGCAGCACGCGGTCAGGATCGCGCCCGCCGCCCAGGCCAGGCGCGGCTCGGGATCCAGGCGCTCGCGGGGGCTCGGCGGATCGCTCCAGGGCGGGCGCGGCTGCGGCCAGCGAAACAGCTTCGGCTCGAGCGTGCGCCCCTCCGGCCAGATCACCGCGGCCAGCCGCGCGCACAGCTCGGCGTGGCGGACCTCGTCGGTGATCATCCGCGCGAGCACGCCGAGCAGCTCGAGCTCGACGCAGGCGCTCGCGAGGACCTGGGTGAGCTGGCCAAACTGCTGAACCGAGCCGTGCTCGTTGCGGGCCCGCCCGGCCCACTGCAAGGCCGCCGCGCGGCGCTGCTCGAGCGACCAGGGCGTAGGATCGAATTGCTCGAAGGCCGGCCAGGGATCTCGGTGGACCTGCTTGCGGTGCGCCCCGCCCAGCCGCTCACCAGCGGGCGCCAACATCTGCTCAATCGCTCGCGGGACCGCAAGCTCGGCGTCGGGCGCTTGGTCCGACATCGCGACTCACTGTGGTGCCTGCGCTGTTGTCGGTACCGTGTTGACCTTCGGGGAGTCGGGCCTCGGCTCCGGATCCGGCTCCGGGCCCTCGTTGACGTAGACCGGCTCGACTGCCTCGGGATCCGGCTCTGGCCCCTCGTTGGGCCGCGCGACCGGATCCGGCGGCGGGAGCGGATTGACGACCGGCTCCTCGGGCTTGGGCTTGGGCTGCTGCGCCTCCGGGTCTGGCCCGGGGTTGGAGGTCCGCTCGTCACACCCCCCGGCCCCGAGCGCGAGCGAAGCCGTCAGCAAGCTAGAACCGACGGCGAAAGACAGTCGACGAGGCGGCGTGCTCATGCACCCATCATCGCAGCGGCGCGACGCCAACCGCAAGTGTCAGGCGTCGGGCACCGTGTTCACGTGCGGGCCGTCCGGCTCCTCGTCCTCGACCTCTTCGTCTGCGTCTGCATCCACGTCCACATCCACATCGTCGGGCTCGTCGGGCTCGGGCGCCGGTCCCTCGTTGACGTGCACGTCCTCGGGCGGGTGCGCGACGTTGACGCTGTTCCCCTTCTCGCAGCCGAGCGTCCCGGAGGCCAGCGACGCCGTCAGCAGGGTGGTTCCAACGGCAAAGCTCAGACGACGCGGTGGCGGGCTCATGCTTGGATCATCCAACCACGACCCGCCGCCACGCAAGCGCTAAAGCTGTGGGCTCGCGGCCCCTACTCGCGACCGGCCATGTACACGGCCAGGTCCACGCAGCGGTTGGCGTAGCCCCACTCGTTGTCGTACCAGCTGAGGATCTTGATCGTGCGCGCGCCGATCGACATGGTGCTGAGGCTGTCGACGATCGACGAGTGCGGGTCGCCCACGATGTCGGCCGAGACCAGCTGATCGTCGCTCACGGTCAAGAACCCAGCCATCGGCCCGGCCGCGGCGGCCCGCAGCGCGGCGTGGACCGCCTCGATCGTCACGTCCTTGGCCAGGTTCGCCACGATGTCGGTGACCGAGCCATCGGGCACGGGCACCCGCAGCGCGATGCCGTCCATCTTGCCCGCGAGGCTGGGGATCACCTCGGCGGTGGCCACGGCCGCGCCCGTGGAGCTCGGGACGATCGAGACCGCGGCCGCGCGACCACGCCGATAGTCCTTGTCGGCCGGCTGATCGAGGAGCGCCTGGCTGACCGTGTAGGCGTGGACGGTGGTGATCAGGATCGACTCGACCCCGAAGCTGTCCTCGAGCACCTTGGCGACCGGCGCCAGGCAGTTGGTCGTGCACGACGCGTTGGACACGACCTGGTGCTTGGCCGGGTCGTAGCTGTCGTGGTTGACGCCCATCACGATCGTCAGATCTGGGCCCTTGGCCGGGGCCGAGATCACCACCCGCTTGGCCCCACCCGCGAGGTGGCCCGCCGCCGCCTCGCGCTTGGTCAGCACGCCGGTCGCCTCGATCACGATGTCGGCCCCCCACTTGCCCCACGGGACCTCGGCGGGGTTGCGGGTCTGGCTGAATGGCACCCGCTGATCGCCAACGATCAGCGCTCCATCCTCGGCGCGCACGCGCTTGCCGAACCGGCGGTGGACCGAGTCGTACTCGAGCAGGTAGCCAAGGTTGTGAGGGTCGGCGAGATCGTTGATGCCCACCACCTCGATGTCGTCGCGCTCCGATGCGATGCGGAACACGGAGCGGCCGATGCGTCCAAACCCGTTGATGCCGATGCGAGTCGTCATGTGGCCGGATTGTACGCCCACGCGCGAGCGCAACCCACACCCTCGCGCCATTCGCGGGCTCACGAGCTTCGCAGGGTGGCCCAGAGGTAGCCCAGCCCACCTACCCGCTGCCGCGCGCACGGGTTACCGTTCGCGAGATGCAGCATTTGGGTCTGCGCGATGTATTTCGGGTCCCCGGCCCCGACGCCAAGGTCGAGGGCTGGCACGTCTCGCCGCTGATCGATCTCTCCGCTTACTCGCTCAGCTGGGTGTGGGTGCTGGTTCCGCTGTTGCTGCTCGGGCCGGCGCGTGCCGACTACTTGTTCTGGTATCTGCTCACGATCGGGCTCACGGATCTGCACCGCCACTTTGGGCTGCCCTACGTGTACCTGGACAGCCAGGTGCGCGGCCGCTATCCGGCCCGGTTCTGGCTGTTTCCCGCGGTGCTGCTGCTGGCGTGGGCGGCGAGCCCGTACCTGGCCCACAGCAAGCTGGTGCTCAGCCCCGTGGGGGCGTGCGCGCTGGCGGGGCTGCTGGTGTTGCTCGTGCAGATCTTGCGGCGTGACGGGGGCGAGGCCGGGGTCCCGACCAGCGAGCTCACGACGGTGCTCGGCGGGGCGCTGAGCGCTGCGCTGTTGCTCGACGTCTGCACCCGCAGCTTGCGGCTCGAGTTCGACGGCGCGTGGTGGTGGTTTGGCGCCGCGCTGTTTACCTCGACGTGGTTCGACTCGCAGCGGATCCGTCGGGCCGCCGCAGACACGCCAGCCGCCGTCCCACCCAAGGAACAGGCGATCGCCAGCCTCGGCGGACCACGGTTCGCCGCTTCCATGTTGATCGTGGCGCTGATGGGGCTCGCGCTGGTGATCCGGCCCTACCTCGAGCGCCATCAAGTCGAGCCAGGGGTGCCGGTCGAGCAGCTGGTCGCGGTGCTCGGCGTGATCGCGGCGCTGTGGAATTTCTGGCACGTCTACATGCAAAAGTACGGGATCATGCGCCTGTACAACGCCAAGGCCCGGGCCCTCGCCGGCGGCGGCGAGGTCCCGGGCTGGAATGATCGCGCGCTGGTGCTGTGCTGGCTGCCGCTGTACTTCGCCTACCTCGGCCCGCTGTACCGTGAGATCGCCGTCGACTACTTCGACGACGCGGCCACCGTCCTGCCGGGTTTCATCGACCTGCTCGAGCAGATCATGCCGGTCAGCTTGCCCGTGACGATCGCCTTCGTGGTCATCGTGCACGCGCTGTGGCTGCGCGCAGAGTTTAGGGTCAACCGACTGCGCAGCGCCCCGCGGCTGCTGATGGCGATCGGCACCACCGGCCTCGCCGTGTGCTTCTTCGTGTTCGATCCGGTCAAGGTGTACCTCGCGTTCGCCTTCTCTCACGCCGTGGAGTACTGCGTGTTCGTGTGGGCCTACCAGCGCAAGCGCTACCAGAGCCCGCTCGCGCACGAGCCCGTGCTCGGCCGATTGCTGCGACGCCCGCTGTGGTTTTACCTGGGCATGATCTTGGCGTTCGGCGTGGCGCTGTTGCTGCTCAAGTATTGGGGCCGCTGGATCATGCCCGGAGCCGAGCGCCCCGAACTGTTTGGCTACCGAGCCGCCTACTGGTTGGGGTTTTGGGGCGTGTATCAGTCGCTCGTTCACTTTTACTTCGACGGATTTCTATGGAAAATGCGGCTGCCATCCGTACGCGCGAACATTTGAGCGTCAGTCGGGGACTGTCGGTCGTTCTGGTGGACAGTTCAGGACCGTCGGACGGTCGCTGTTCGCCGTCGATCCAGTCGACATCGGGCGAGAACGAGCCGACATCGAGCCGCACACTTGGCACCCGCTTTGCTCTGTCTGGCTGGCGATGGACTTCAAGCCAACTGCCCGAGCCGACTTTGCCTTCGCCCCCCGCAACGAGCACCCCATGAGCGATGAGGCCACCGTCCCGCGACCCACGACGACCGAGCAGCGCGCGGACGTCGTCCCTACCCTCACGATCATCGCCCATCCCAACCCCGAGCGCGTGCCCAGCCAGCTGCGCATCAACGGCACCTTGCAGCTCTCGCGCAGCTCGCCAGCGTTCACGCAGCTGTCCGACGGCCACCCACGCCCGCTCGGCGATCGCTACCTGAGCCGCAGCCCCGTCATCGTCAAGCCCGAGGGCGACGCGATCTGGGTGCTGCCTGGCGAGCGCCGGATCGAGGTCATCGCCGACGGCCAGCTGCTCACCGAGCCGGTCCGCTACGACGCCGCCGACATCGAGCGCGGCGTGATCCTGGTCCTGCATGGTCGCGTCGCGCTGTTGCTGCACTACGGCCCCAGCAAGTCGCTGCCCGGAATCGACACGTTCGGGCTCGAGGGCTGCAGCGAGGCGATCGAACAGGTCCGCGATGACATCCGCATCGTCGGCGACCTCGACGTCCCCGTGTTGATCCGCGGCGAGTCGGGCACGGGCAAAGAGCTGATCGCGCGGGCCATCCACCGCGAGAGCGACCGCGCGGATCGGCGCTACGAGGCCCTCAACATGGCCACGCTCTCGGCTCCGCTCGCGGCCTCGGAGCTGTTTGGGCACGTGCGCGGCGCGTTCACTGGCGCCGACCGGCATCACACTGGCTGCTTCGTGCGCTGCCACGAGGGCACGCTGTTCCTCGACGAGATCGGCGAGACCCCGATCGACACCCAGGCCCAGCTGCTGCGCGTGCTCGAGACCCACGACGTGCGCCCGGTCGGCGGCTCCTCGGCCCAGACCGTCGACGTTCGCGTGATCGCGGCGACCGACGCCAACCTCGAGGGCGCGGTCGACCAAGACGGGTTCCGCGAGGCCCTGCTCCAGCGACTGGCCGGGTTCCGCATCACCGTCCCGCCGCTGCGGGCCCGCCGCGTCGACATCGGTCCGCTGCTCTATCACTTCGCGCGCGCCGAGCTCGAGTCGATCGGCATGACCAAGCTGCTCGAGCCGACGCCCGAGGACCAACCATGGATCTCGGCCGCGACCGTGGCGCGGCTGACCAGCTACCACTGGCCCGGCAACGTCCGAGAGCTTCGCAACGTCGTCCGCCAGCTGGTCATCGTGGGCCGCTACCAGACCGAGATGTCGCTCGGCAGCGACCTCGACGCGCTGTTGCGGCCGCGCGCCGAGCCGCTGCTCGAGGCTGGCGTCCCCAGCCCCGACATCTACGAGACCCTCGAGTCACCCCGCCCGTCCGCGGGCGCGCGGCACAACTACCGCCCGCCCAGCGAGGTCTCCGAGGCCCAGCTGCTCGAGGTCCTGCGCGCCAACGACTATCGGCTGGCGCCGACGGCGAAGGCCCTCAACCTGTCGCGGACCTCCCTCTACGCGCTCGTCGAGCACTCCTCGCAGATCCGCAAGGCGGCTGACATTGGCGCCGAGGAAATCACCGCAGCGGTGACCGCCGCGGGCGGCAAGCTGACCGTCGCCGCGACCGCCCTCGAGGTCTCCGCCCACGCGCTGAAGCTGCGCATGCGCGCTTTGGGTCTGGTCAGCTGAGCTGAGCGCCTGCGATCGAGTCTCCGTGGTCGAGTTTCCTCGAGCGAGTTTCCTTGATCATGGGGCCCGGCGCCCGCCATCATGGGCGAGACCCGCGAGCGCCGATGCCCACCGTTCACTTCACCGCCAACCTGCAGCGCCACGTCGCCAGCCCCACGATCGTCGTGGAGGGTGCGACCGTCGGCGAGGTCTTGGCGGCCGTGTTCGAGCAAAACCCGCGGCTGCGTGGCTACGTCGTCGACGAGCAGGGCGCGGTCCGCAAACACATGAACGTGTTCATCGACGGCGTTCAGCTGCGCGATCGTGCTGGCACGAGCGACGCGGTCACACCCGAGTCCGAGATCTACGTGATCCAGGCCCTGTCCGGAGGTTGAGTTCGTGAGCGACACGCTGCTGGTATCCACACGCAAGGGTTTGTTCGAAGTTCGTCGGCACGGGTCCGGCTGGTCGGTCGATCGCGCCTCGTTCCTCGGCGACAACGTGACGCTGGCGCTCGCCGACGTGCGCGACGGCAGCTGGTACGCCGCGCTCGACCACGGTCACTTCGGCGCCAAGCTGCACCGCTCCGAGGACGACGGCGCCAGCTGGGTCGAGATCGGCACGCCCGAGTACCCGCCCAAGCCCGACGACGAAGACGACGTCGGCGCCGACGGCCGCAGCATCCCGTGGGCCCTCAAGCTGATCTGGTCGCTCGCGCCCGGCGGCGCCGATCGCCCGGGCGAGCTGTGGGCCGGCACCATCCCCGGCGGCCTGTTTCGGTCGCGCGACCACGGCGAGACCTGGGAGCTGATCGAGTCGCTGTGGCGCCACCCCGATCGCAAGCGCTGGTTCGGCGGCGGCGCAGACTTTCCCGGCATCCACTCCGTCCTCGTCGATCCCCGCGACTCCTCGCGCATGCTGGTCGCCGTCAGCTGCGGCGGCGTGTGGGAGACCACCGACGACGGCCAGACCTGGACCGTCCGCGCCGACGGCATGCGGGCCAACTTCATGCCCCCCGAGCAAGCCGGCGACCCCGTCATCCAGGATCCGCACCGCATGGTCGCGTGCCCGGCCAACTTCGATCAGCTGTGGGTCCAGCACCACTGCGGCATCTGGCGCAGCCGCGACGGCGCCCGCAGCTGGGTCGAGGTCGAAGAGGCCGGCCCCTCGACCTTCGGCTTCGCCGTCGCCGTGCACCCCAAAGACGGCGACACCGCCTACTTCGTCCCCGGCATCAGCGACCAGCTGCGCGTCCCCGAAGACGGCCGCGTGGTCGTGACCCGCACCCACGACGGCGGCCGCAGCTTCGACGTCCTGCGCAAGGGCCTGCCCCAGGAGCACGCCTACGACATCGTGTTTCGCCACGCCCTCGACATCGATCAGACCGGCCAACGCCTCGCGCTTGGCTCGACCACGGGCAATCTCTGGATCACCGAAGACGCCGGCGACAACTTCGAGCAGATCCGCGGCCACCTCCCGCCGATCTACGCCGTCCACTTCGTCCCCCTCAGCCCCAGCTAAACCGGGGATAAAAAGCGAGAAAAGCGAAGCGTTCCCCCAGCTGGACCCCGACCTCGAGCCCGAGCGAAGCGAGGGTGGCGACCCGCGCGGAGGCGCAGCCGAGCACGGGTCGCGTCGGGTTCGCCTGGGGGTAAAATAGTTCGCCTGGGGGTAAAAAAGAGCGAAGCGTTCCCCCAGGTGGACCCGACCTCGAGCCCGAGCGAAGCGAGGGTGGCGACCCGCGCGGAGGCGCAGCCGAGCACGGGTCGCGTCGGGTTCGCCTGGGGGTAAAATAGTTCGCCTGGGGGTAAAAAAGAGCGAAGCGTTCCCCCAGGTGGACCCGACCTCGAGCCCGAGCGAAGCGAGGGTGGCGACCCGCGCGGAGGCGCAGCCGAGCACGGGTCGCGTCGGGTTCGCCTGGGGGTAAAACAGTTCGCCTGGGGGTAAAACAGTTCGCCTGGGGGTAAAACAGTTCGCCTGGGGGTTAAGTAGCAACGGGATCCGTCGCACTTGGCGAGCGGATCCCGTAGCAGTCGAGAAGAGTCGCGGCCAACCTCGAGCCCGCGGAGCGGACAGGATCTGCGCGACGAAGAAGAGGGCTTATTCGGCCTTCTTCTCCTCCTCCTTCTCCTCGCACTTCATCATGCCTTCCATGTTGGTCGCAGCCATGACGCACTTGATCTGCTTGTTGTAAGCGTCGGCGCCCTTCTTCTCTTTTTCCTTGTCGAGATCGGCCACGCACTTCTCGGTGTACTTCTTGACTTCCTCGTCCGTGGGGGCCTTGGCGCCTTCGGCGTCACCCATCTCTTTTTTCATGATGTCCATGACGTGGTTGCACACGTCCTCGTTGGACGGGGTGCAGGCGGCGAGGAAGGGAGTGAGGGCGGCGAGCGCCAGGAACTTGTGGAACGTCTTCATGGTGGGAACCTGTCGGGTTGGATCGGTAGGAGTTCGCGTTCCGGGATCTGACGATCCGTCGAGCCCGAGCACTCTCCTTGGAGCGGCGAGGGTCCCCAGCAAACGCTCCGCTTGCAAGCGAATTCTGCGGAGAATGATCACTTTCCGCGCGCGCCGTGCCGTTGAATGCCCCAGTGGTGGTGCCTGAAACCGCACCAATCGCCGCAAGATCGGGTTCTGCGCGGTCTGGCACGGTATCGGCAGGTCGGGGCCGCCGGGGCCACTGAGGGCCCCTACATTTACAAATTTGCGTCGCGCGGAGGGGGGCGGCTGCGCCGTCACACGCGGGAAAGCGGAGCCAGCGCCCGATGAATTCGGCCGCCGAAGCGATCTCTTCGGGACCCCCCTCACCCAGCCGCGCGCAGACCCATGGCGTCCATGGGCGGGGTCCCAAACAGGTCCGCCCACGCGTCGCGGATCCATGCTCCGGTGTCTCGCCAAGCTCGGGACCCCAGCGGCGGCCCGAGCCGCAGCGACTCCGGCCACGCTCGACTCGCGTCGAGCTCCACGGCCACGCGCGTCCACCCGCGACCGTGGGTGATCGGCACCGAGCCCGGCTCACCCCCCAGCGCCCAGTGCAGCTCGCCCACGGTCAGCAACGCCTCGCGCGGGTGAGCGCCGGATCGTGGCGGCGACCAGGCTGCGTCGATCACATGTTGGGCCACGCCGAGCAGCAACCGCGCCCCGAGCTCCACCTCGGCTCGAGGGACGGCGACCAGCTCGAGGTCAGGCAACCCAAAGTGGGCCATGCCGACCGTGCTGAGCCATCGCTGGCCCAGCCGCCCGCGCGAGCTCGGGACACACAAGTGGTTGACCGCGTGCACCCGCCCATCTGCTGGCGCCCGCACCCGCGCGCGTACACCAAACATGGCGACGCTGCGGCGGGGATCGACGACGGCACCCCCGAACAGCTCCGCGAGCGCGTGGGCGACCGACAGCGCGGCCCACAGACCCGGCCGCCGCGGGCCTCGGCGATCCAGACAGCGGACCGCGATCACCCGCTCGCGACCCGGGCGTGGCTCGACGCTCGGCTCGAACGCGGCGTCTTGGGTCCACTCGACGCTGCCGTCCTCGACCAGCTCCGCCACGGTCAGCTGCAGCCAGCCGCTGAGCTCGCGCATGATCCAACATCGGACCGACTGCTCGACCCGCTCGCGCGGGGGTACCTCGATCTGCGCAGGGATCCGTACGAAGAACGTTGGCAGCGGGCGCACGGCCAGGCGCGGGGGTAGGAACGGCGTGGGCGTGTCGGCGGGGCCTGCTTGCGTTTGTGTGTGCATGTCGCACGCAACTGCATGGGCGGCTCCAGACCCAAAGCTTTGCGATCTTCGGTACTTGGCTTGAATGCTGGAGATCGCAGTGGCCCGCCCACGGGCCACTGGCCCGGAACCGGGCCGGCCCAGCCTCGGGCCACGACCCTCCCAGCTGGCGAGCAGGACTAGCTGACCAACTCAGGCGTTGGTCCCGTGCCACCGATCCGGCGGATCTCCTCCGTGAACCGCTCGCGCGATTCTGTGGCGCCGGTGTTGTACACGTCGGCGACCATCCGAAGTTGGTCTTCTAAAACTTCGGCCGATCGCGCTTCACCCGGGCCCGGAAGCACGTACGCGACGCGCCTGTGCTCGCGCCCGACCGATGCATCCCAGGCAGCCTCGTAGGCGCTGAATTTCTGAAAGATCGAGGCCACACGATCGGACGCTCCACCGCCAGAGAGAGTGACCGGCTCCATGAGCAGGATCGTGTCTTCGCCGACGACGAAGTGGGTCACCGTTCCAACCTTCGGAGGCAGTCGTTGCAACTCCGTTGCGCTCGACGGGCGGAACCGCTTGCGAACGTAGCCAGACACCCCCCAGTTGGTAAGGTGGTTCCACGCCAGCGTGGGGAGTCGTTTCTCGACGGGTGGCGCTGGGTCGTTCGGTTCTTGTTTGACGCTTGGCAACGCGGTGGACCGCACCCACATCGCAGGGTCAACGAGGCCAGCCGGCAAGTGTTCGCGGGGTCCGAGTTCGAAGTGCGGACCGAGGCTGGACGGAAGCACGGGCTCCTTCACCGACGCCAACTCCGCCACCCCGAACCGAAGCAACTCGCTTGCGCCGACCCCGCCCACGCACCGGTGGTCTAGCATGAGATCAGCCGTGACCGTCTCGATGGTGTCGCCAAGGGACAGCAGGGCAGCAACCGGCACACGCCAGTCAAGCGCGAGACGAGGCCGGAAGTACACCGTGCGGAATGATGCGGTCATCGGCATGCCTCGAGCGCCTTCAAGTACTGAGGTAGTATCGAGCCGAGCTCGCTGCAACGATAGCGTAACACCATCAGCAGTTCGTTCTCTAGGTCAGGGCATGCGGCGGCATCACACGCTTCGTGAGCGTCCGCAGCCAAGCACTCTGTGGGCAACGCTTGGGCTCGATGCGCCGCTGCCGTCGCGGCGCGAACCACGGCGTCACCGAGTGGTGCTGGCCGGAAGTGCGACGCTCGCGGGTCGGGGACCAGGTCTCGATCGTCGAGCAGACCTACAGGGCTGCCGATGTGGGCGTTGGCAAAGTCGATGTACCAGGGCCGACGGGTGCCCTCTCCGCGGTGTTCCAGGAGCACGTTGCCGTCGTGACGGTCCTCGTTGAGGACCAGCGCATCGAGAGCGTACATGGTCCCCATTGATTCTGGACCGTCCTCGATGCTCTCGAACAGCGATGGTTGCCAGTGCGACGGAGCGTGGATCAGGTGGCTCAACCACGAGGGCGATCCGCTGCTGTCTCTTGACACTCCGCCGGAGGGCACAGGCAAGTCCAGCCGGTTAGCGAGCAGAAACGACACCGCTTCGGCCAGGACCTGGTTCACGCCCATCAGTTCCTTGTGGACCCACTCCGTGCCGTCGTCGCCAACCGCAACTCGAGCATCCGAAGAGTTGGGCACGCTGATCGCCTGGCGTGGGTGCAGCGTCCCAACGCGGGCGATGCTACGCGGGATGAGATCCATGGAGCGACGTCAGAGTCTCACACCCTGGCTCGCAACCGAATCTGAACGCACGCGCACTCTCAATGCACGAGACAGGGCCACGCGTCAGCGCGCCATGACTCCGAAGCGGACCAGCGCCGCCCGCAGGCCATCGCGCAAGGTCGCGTGGGTCTCGACCCCGCCAAGGTCAATCCCCAGCTGGACCAGCGTCTGGGCAATCTCAGGCCCGACACCCACGATCTCGGTCTTGACCCCCAGCAGCCGCGCGGCCGCGACCGCGCTCAGCAGCGTCGACGCGCTCGATTCATCGACGCTCGGGATCCCGGACACATCCAAGAACACGACCCGCGCCGCCGCGCTGGCGATCGCGCTGAGTAATCGCTCGAGCACCAGGTTGGCGCGACGTGGGCTCAGCTCACCCACGAGCGGCACCAGCAAGATGCCCTCCCAGACCGCGATGACCGGCACCTCCATCGAGTCGATGACCTGCTGCTGCGCGTCGATGTGGGCCTGCCGCTTCGCCGCGGTCTGCTCGAGCGCGTGGATCTCGTCGATCCGCCGCCGCAGCGAGGTGATGTCCGAGATGATCCCGACGAGCCCGACGATCGCCCCGGTCTGATCGCGCACGGGATACTTGCGGGTCCAGAGCGTGTGCACCACGCCGCGGTCGTCGGTCAGGCTCTCCTCGTTCTCGTTGGTCTCGCCCGACCTGAACAGCTGATCGTCTAGCGCCCAGAACACCTCGACCTGGTCCGGCGGGAAGATGTCGGGGTCACCCCTGCCGATGAGGTCCGCCCGATCGCGTCCGAGCAGCGTGCAGAACGCGTCGTTGAGCGCGATCCAGCGGTGCTGCCGATCTTTGACAAAGATCGGATCGTTCATGTTGTCCAGCACCAGCTGGAGGAACTCGGAGGACGGTGTCAATTCATTCGCTGACATACGCGGACTCGATGGCCGGAAACCCGGCAGTCATACCCTACTCGGCTGCGTATGCACCGACACCGAACGCCAACCACATTATTGCCGTTAGCTTGCGGTGGGAACGCAAACTCGCAAAACATCGTCAACCTCAGCGCGACGCTCGCCATATTCAAGCTCCCATTGGGATCGGATTCTGGCATCCTGCGGGCATGCGTACGAATCACCTTTTCTTGCTCTGTGTTGGCGCCGCCGCCGTGGTGCCCGCCGTATCAGCTTGCACTGCTGACGACGGTGACGGCATGGTCACCAGCGTTGATGACACATCTCCGGAGACCAGCACTGGCGACGGCGACGGCGACGGCGACGGCGACGGCGACGGCGACGGTGACCCCGGCGACGGCGACGGCGACCCCGGTGACGGTGACGGTGACGGTGACGGCGACGGCGACGGCGACGGCGACGGCGACGGCGACGGCGACGGCGACCCGGGCCCCTACTGCGGCGACGGAGTGGTCGATCCCGGCGAGGAGTGCGACGTCGGCAACGAGACCATGTTCTGCGACAGCGACTGCACCTACGCAGTGTGCGGCGACGGCTACCACAACATGCTCTCGGAGGAGTGCGACGACGGCAACAACGCCAACGACGACGGCTGCGTCGGCGCGTGCCTGCTCAACGAGTGCGGTGACGGAGTCTTGTGGGTCGGCCAAGAAGACTGCGACGACGGCAACATGGTCGACGTCGACGAGTGCAAGAACGATTGCACGGCGGCGATCTGCGGCGACGGGGTGATCTGGGAGGACAACGAGACCTGCGACGACCAGAACCTGGTCGACTCCGACGAGTGCACCAACGCGTGTCAGATCGCGTCCTGCGGCGACGGTGTATTGTGGGCTGGCGTGGAGATCTGCGATGACGGTAACCTCGACGACGGCGATCAGTGCCCGGGTAGCTGCGAGCCAGCCTTTTGTGGTGATGGCTACATTCTCGATGATGTCGAGGAGTGCGACGACGGCAACAACATCGACGACGACTTCTGCTCCAACACCTGCGAGTCGGATCTGTGGTGGGTAGCGGGCCCGCAGACCAACGTACCCGTGAACATGCTCGGCGGCTGGACGCAATGCTGGAGCGGGACCTACAACGCCAACGCCCCGGGGCTGACCAATACGATCCTTGGTCAGCAGTGCACGGGCTCCAAGCTGCTCGAGGCCTGCCGGCCGGTGGGGGCCAACACCTTCACGGTCCTGGCCATGGGCGACCGGGCCGACGTGCTGTTTGACGTGGGCAACCAAAACGCTGGCAAGCACGAGGCCAACGGCGTGGCCTGGTACTACAGCAACAGCTACTCGATGGGCTTCGCCCGGGCCGGCGACACGGTCGCGCGCAATTCATGCGACACCGCCAACGTCAACCCGCAAGATCGGCTGTGCTGGCACACGGGCGGCGACGCGGTCACGGGCGGCTATCGCTGCGGCAGCACCACCGGGCTCAACGGCAACGCGCAGTGGGAGCGCTTGATCTTCCACGCCAACTGATCGCGACCAAGTGCAAGGCCCGCGCAGCCGATCGCTGCACGGGCTGACATGCTCGACGCGACGCACGAGCTCGCTAGGCTCAGCTTGTGCGTTCGTGGTCGTCGTTGCTGCTGATCGGCGCGCTCGTGACGGTCTCGGCGGCGGCCGACGGGCGGCGCGAGCTCATGGTCGACTCGCCCCCCAGCTTGGAGCCACAGGGGCTCGCGCCGGCCAGACAGCCGAAGGCTTCCCCACCGCCGGTCGAGAAGTCGACGTGGTTCGACATCACTGAACCTCCCGACGTTCGCCCGCGCCCGCTCACGCAGCTCGGTAGCGAGCCGCTGCCGCGCTGGATACACCACCAGAGCCTGCCGCGCGACACGATCGAGATCGTAGCGATCCGCTATGGCGTCTCGGCCCGCGACCTTCGCCGCTGGAACGGCATGTCGCCGAGAGGCCGCCTGCACCCGAGCCGACCGGGGCCCCTCCGGGTCCGAGCCAGACGCCTGCCGCCGCCGCGTGAGCAGCTGATCCACATAGCAGCCAAGGGCGACACCTGGGACTCGCTGGGCCGCCGTCATGCCGTGTTCGATCGCCACCTTCAGGCCTGGAACAAGGACGAGATCGGCTGGACGCTCGAGCCTGGCGAGCGCGTGAGCGTGTGGGTCGAGCCGATGGTCCGAGACGCCGCCCGCGACGAAGGTCCTGCTGCCGGCCGCGCCGCCCTGATCCCGCCGCGCGCCCACAGCATCGGCACCCCGCAATCTGGGCGTTTGATCGCTGGCGTGCAGGTCCCCCCGGGCGAGGGCTACGAGCGACGCTACCCCAACTCGAGCTGGGGCACGACCTTCGCGGTTCGCCACCTGGTCGTGACCCTCGATGAATTCCACCGGACCAGCGGCTACCTGGGCACGCTGATGCTGGGCTCGATGAGCTTTCGCCGCGGCGGCAAGATCGGGCCGCACATCTCCCACCAGTCGGGGCGGGACATCGACATTCGCCTGCCGATCCGCGCTGGCGTTCGCGCGTCGCAACCCGTGAAGCCCGAGAGCGTGGACTGGGCCGCGGCCTGGGAGTTGATCGCAGCATTTGCCCGATCCGGGGCGGTGAAGGTCATTTTCTTGGACTATGCCGCTCAGCGCGAACTGCTGGGCGAAGCCAGACGCCTCGGCGTCAGTGAGACCCGCCTCGCCGAGCTGTTTCAGTTCCCAGGAGGCCGACACGCGAATCGCGGCCTCGTCCGCCACTCCCCCGGGCACGAAGGCCACATTCACGTGCGCTACGCCTGCGGTCCGTTCGAGCCCGTATGCGGCGACTGACCGCCTGTGCCCAAGGCTAGTGCGCTTCGGACCAGTTCTTGCCGACGCCGACGTCGGCGACCAGCGGGACCTTCAGCGGATAGACCTGCTCCATCTGCGTGCGCGCGATCGCAACCACGCGCTCGACCTCCGCCTCGGGCGCCTCGAACACCAGCTCGTCGTGGATCTGCAGCAGCATCTTGGTCTGCAGCTTCGCGGCCTTCAGCTCGGCGTCGATCCGCAGCATCGCGAGCTTACAGATATCAGCGGCGGAGCCCTGGATCGGGGTATTCGCCGAGATCCGCTCGCCATATTGCTTGTCTTGCCAATTGTTGCTCGACAGCTCGGGAATGTAGCGACGCCGACCGAGGACGGTCTCCACATACCCATCAATGTGGGCCTGGGCGATCGTCGCGTCGAGCCACGTTCGCACGCCCGAATAATACTCGAAGTACCCGTTGATATACGCCTCGGCCTGCTTGCGCGGGACCCCCAGGATCTGGCCGAGCGCGGTCGCGCCCTGGCCGTAGATCGTCGCAAAATTGACCAGCTTGCCGACCCCGCGCTGCTTGGGCGTGACCTGATCCGACGGGATCTCGAACAGCTGCCCGGCCGTGCGCGCGTGCACGTCGAGACCCCGGGTGAACGAGTCGACCAGGCGCTCGTCGCCCGTGAAGTGCGCGAGCAGGCGCAGCTCGATCTGGCTCCAATCGGCCGAGATCAGCCTGTAGCCGGGCGCCGACACAAAGGTCTGGCGAATGCGGCGACCCTCGGGCGTCTTGACGGGTGTGCGCTGCAGGTCGGGCTCGGTGGTGATCAGTCGCCCGCTGACGCCCACGGTCTGCTGAAAGGTCGTGTGGATCCGTCCGGTCGCGGGGTTGACCGCGTTCTGGAGCACCTCGGTGTAAGTGTTGATCAGCTTGGCGAGCTTGCGGTGCTCGAGCAGGTGCTCGGCGATCTCGTGACCGGGTAGATTCGTCTTGGCGGCGAGCCGCTCGAGCACCTCGGCCTTGGTCGAATAGCCGGACTTGGTCCGCTTGATGACCGGCAGCTTCATCTCGTCGAACAACACCTCGCCGAGCTGCTTGGGCGAGGCAATGTTGAACTCGCGGCCGGCCAGCTCGTAGATCTTTTGCTCGTGGGTTGCGAGGCGCTCGGCAAATTCGGCGCCCATGCTGGCGAGGTCGTCGCTGTCGACCGCGATGCCGTCGAGCTCCATCTGGCCCAGCACCCACGACAGCGGCAGCTCGACGGTCTCGAGGTACTCGCGGTGGCCCTCCGCGTCGAGCCGCTCGCGCATGCTGGGGAACGCGGCCGCGATCACCTCGACCTGCTGGCAGCTCCACTCGCACAGCTCGTCGGGCGTGAGCTCGGTGAACAGCTTGACGCTCTTGCCGGCCCCGAGCACGCGCTTGGCCGGCGGGATCGTGCGCTGCAGGTACTCTTTGGCGATCTGGCTGAGCTCGTGCGGGATCAGCTTGAACGGGTCGATCAAGAACGACTCGAGCATCGTGTCGCCGACCGCCCCCCGCAGCGTGATGCCCACGCGCCGCAGCGCGACCCACAATGACTTGCACGAGTGGCTGATCTTGTAGCGCTCCGGCTCCTCGAACCACGATTTGAGCTTGGCGAGGGCTGGCTCGCCGAGGCCCTGGGCGCATCCGGTCGGGACGAAACGCGCGCTTTGGGGGACGAACGAGAACGCGAAGCCAGCGAGGTCGCCGCGGACCGGCGAGGGGTGATCGTAGACCGGGAACACCGCCACGGCGCCCTCGCCCTTGGGCGGGAAGCTGGCCAGCATGGCGTCGAGCTGGGCGAGCGTGGTGATCGCGGTGAAGTCGGCGCTGGCGTCGGCGGCCTGATCTTTGGCGGCCTCTTTCTCGGACAGCAGCGAGTAGAATTCGAGCCGCTTGTAGAGCTCGTTGAGCGCGGCGGGCTCGACCGGCACGAGCGTGAGATCGTCGAGCCCGAGCTCGAGCGGGACGTTGGTGTCGATCGTCGCGAGCTCGCGCGAGAGCACCGCTTGCTCGCGGTGATCTTCGAAGCGCTCCTTTTGCTTGCCCTTGAGATCCTCGATGTGGGCGAGGATCCCGTTGAGATCGCCGTACTTGTCGAGCAGCTTGGCCGCCGTCTTCGCGCCAACGCCCGGGATCCCCGGGATGTTGTCGACCTTGTCGCCGGTCATCGCGAGCAGATCGACGAACTTGTCGGGGAGCACGCCCCACTTCTTGCGGACCAGCTCGGGATCGAAGGTGATGTCGCGCAGGGTGTCGACCATGCGCACGCTGTCGGAGATCAGCTGGGCGAAGTCCTTGTCGCCGGAGATGATGTAGACCTCCATGCCGGCCTCGGTCGCCTGGCGCGTGAGCGTGCCGATCACATCGTCGGCCTCGTAGCCGGGCGCGCGCAGGCGCGGGAACTGGTGGGCCTCGACGAGCTTGTCGACCCACTCGAGCTGCTCACGCAGCTCCGGGTCCATGCGTGGGCGCTGGGCCTTGTACTCGGGGTACTTTTTCTCGCGGAAGGTCTGGCCCGGGGCGTCGAATACGACCGCGCCGCGCTCGGGCTGGCGGCCCGAGAGGATCTTGCGGAACATCGTGGCGAACCCGTAGATCGCGTTGGTGTGGAGCCCGTCCGCGGTCGTGAAGTTGCTCGGGATCGCGTAGTAGGCCCGGTAGATCAGGGCGCTGGCGTCAATGAGGATCAGGCGCTCGGGAGTGGCCACCGGGCCAGGGTAACGCCGCGGCGAAGGCCGGTCGAGCCCCGACCGGTCGCGTCGTCAAGCCTCGCGCCGACGCAGCCGCCGCCAGCCCAGCCACACGCCACCGAGGAACAGCACGCCACCAAACCCGATCCCGAGCACCTGCACCCACGCTGCGCTCAGCAGGATCTTGTCGAGCAGATCCTCGTGCGCGTCGTGTTCCGTCGGCTGCATGTCGAGGGCCGTCGACACATGCGAGAGCACCGACACGGCCAGGCTCTGCTCGGGGATCTCCTGATGGCAGCCCACACACACATTGTTGCGATCCATCCGCGCCCGCATGTCGTCGGGCAGCGGCCCCGATCCGGCGAAGTGATGCCCGACCGTCTGCAGCTGATTGCCCTCACGATCCACGATCGCCGACCAGTCCGTGAGACCGTCAATTCCGGCGATCTGCGGCTTCGCGTTGCGCGAGATCACCCGGCCGTCCGCGGTCGTCAGATCCACGACCTTGTCGCCCTCCCACGGCGCGGTCATCCGTCCGCCGCCGATCCCATAGCCGAGCGCCTTGTCCGATCCATGGCATGACTCGCAGCTGCGCGACTTGCCGACCGTGTGCGGCTGCACCGGGCTCATGTCGATCCCCAGCTGGCCCTGCTCGCCGCCGCCCTCGGTGTTGGGCGGGGTGCGAAACAGCTGGTTGAGCGCGAGCACCTCGCCGTCAGGCCCGATCACGGTCGCGCTGGTCTGGCAGCCGGGGATCAGCGGCGTGACCCGACCCTCGCCGTTGATCCCCAGCGGCGGGTCCTCCCAGCGCATGTACGAGCGCATCTCGGTGACCTTGCCCGGTAGCTTCAGATCGTCCCAGCCGTGCTCGTCGGGCTTGACCCGCCCGGCAGCGGTGAGCTTGTGGCGATTGCCGGCCGCGACCCAGTCGTAGCTGGCGACCGAGTCGCGATAGTCGACCTCCACGTGGCAGCCGTAGCACTGCGGCGCCCAGCTCGAGTGACACGCGTAGCACTCCATCGTGTCCAGGTGATCGCTGTGGACCATGGCGACCTGCGCCTCGGTCGACAGCCCGCCGCGCCTCGACTTGGCCGCCAGCGGATCGAGCACCAGCGTCTTGCCGCCAGCGGTGTGCACCAACACGGCGTCACCGCGGCGCACGACCTCGGGCATGGGGTTGCCCCGCGCCGTCAGGATCCAGCCATCTTCGGGCTCGGCCGCCGCCCCAGCGCGCAGGTGCTCGGGCAGCAGCGTCGCGACCCCGCGCCCCTGATCCCCGAGTGTCCCCAGATCCGCGCGAGCGTTCTCGTCGCCCCAGCCCAGCGGCAGCTCCCACGGCATCGCCGACGGGGTCCCGTGGCAATCCGTACACTCGATCTCGATGGGCCCGAGGTTGGCCGCGGCCAAGAACCCGTCGCCATGCACGTCACCGCTGGTGTGGCAGTCCTGGCAGAGCATCCCCTTTTGATAGTGGATATCCTGCTGCATCGCGATGTAGTGCTTGGTGTGCAGCCCCGGCTGCTCGATCGCACCGCCGCCGCCCTCTGTATAGGGCGAGGCCCAAGCCGACTCCATCAAGCCCTGATAGCTGACACCGATCCGCTTGCCGCGGTTGTGACAGGTGGTGCAGGTCTCGACCGGCACGCCCGTGTACGCCTGCCCGTTTGCGTGCACCCAGCTGTCGCGCGTGGCCTGGATCGAGTGAACCAGGGGCCGGCCAGGCTTGTCGCGGGGGATCATCGCGTCGCCCCCCTCGTACAGGCCCTCGTTGCCATAAGGCAGGTGACACGCGCCGCAGCCCATCCCACGATAGTCGCCGCGTTTCTCCCGGCCCTTCACGCCCAGGTGGCAGCGCTGACACTCGCTGCGGATATACGTGTACGCGGCCTGGCCCGGGTCCGTACGCAGCTCCTCCCAGTCCTCTTCGTTGACGCCCGGGACGGGCGCCGCGGGCAGCTGCTCGTGGCTATCCACGAACACGTTCGGATGCGCCTCGGTCTTGGACTGCATGTACGCGCGGTAGGCATCGGTGCCCAGCCGCGCGTGCGGATCTTCGGGGTTTTGTGCGTCGTAGTTGGCCCAGCGATGCTCGTAGTCCTTGGGGATCCCGAATGACCAGGTCGTGCCCTGGATCTTGCCGGCCTCGGTCATCATCAGGCTGTTCCACTGGGCGGTCACCAGCTCGGCATGGCACTGCCCGCAGCTGCGCTCGTTGACCCACGGCGAGGCCGGATCCGCGAAGAATTGATCGGGCCCGCCAGCCGCGGCCAGCTTGGGGTTGTTGCCGTGGTGGGCCAGATTCGGCGAGGTCGCGCTGGCGTCACCGCCATGACAGACCGTGCAGCCGTCTCGATCACCAAACTCGCGCCCGCGCGCGAGGATCTTCTGCATCATGCCCGTGTCGGGCTGACGGATCGGCTCAATGCCACTGTGGCAACCATTTGCGGTGCACCCGGTCCGCGACCACAGCTTGGCCAGATCCGGCGCGGGTGGGGCCACTGGCGGCGGGTAGTCGCGCTGGACTTGCTCGACGACAACCGCGGGATCGGGCGGATCAGGGCGGCACGCGCCGACCAGCGCGAGCGCGACAAACACGAGCGCGACCCAAACTCCACGCGCTGGGCGGCTGGCCACGTTGGCGACGAGCTCCGGCGCGGGGCTCAGGCGGGACCGGCCAGTGCTGGCTCGCCCCCGGCCTGCTCACCCTCGAGGAAGCCAGGCCGGATCAACGGAAGCGGCGTGCGCTGGGCCGTGAGCACTTCGTACCCGTCTTTGGTGACCAGCACCGTGTGCTCGAACTGAGCGGTGGGCGAGCCGTCGTGGGTGACGACCGTCCAGCCGTCGTCGAGCTGGACCACCCGCGGGTGGCCGATCGTGATCATGGGCTCGATCGTGAAGGTCATGCCCGCGCGCAACCGGACCCCGCGACCTGCCGTGCCGTTGTGAGGCACGTGCGGGGCCATGTGCATCTTGCGACCGATCCCGTGACCACCGAATTCTTCGACGACGCCGCAGCCCTCTTTGCTGGCGATCTCCATGATCGCGGCGCCGACGTCCCCAAGCCGCGCGCCGTGACGCACGACCGAGATCCCCGCGTTGAGGCAGCGGAAGCACACGTCGGTCACCTTGCGAGCGTCGTCGCTGACCTCACCGATCTGGAAGGTCGCCGAGGTGTCGCCGTGATAGCCGTCGATGTTGGAGGTCACGTCGACGTTGACGATGTCGCCGGCCACCAACACGTGCTCGGGGTTGGGGATCCCGTGACAGATGATCTCGTTGCGACTGGTGCACACTGCCGCTGGAAACCCCTTGTAGCCAAGCTGACTGGGGAGGGCGCCGCGCCGCGCCGTGTCCTCGCGCACCCAATTGTCGATGTCTTTGGTGGTCACCCCAGCGCGGAGCTTGCTCGCGACGTAAGCCAGGGTGCCCGCCGCGATCTCGCCAGCGACCCGCATTTTAGCGATCTCGTCGGCGCCATGGATGACGATGGCCATGTCCGCTAACTAGCCGAGGTCCCGCACACCGTCAACCAACACTCGGCGGCGAATTCGACATTTTACCTGTTTGAACGCCGTTCTGGGCCACTTTCAAGCGGTCAATTGCAGTCGGCGAACTGCCCAGGCTCTCTGTGGGGGGGCAGGATAGTTTGCTAAATGGTTTGCAAGGCACATGAGCTACATCAAGTTTTCGCCCGTGACGCGCGCGCAGTGGGAGGCCAAGGCCAACGATGAGCTAAAGGGCCGGCCGCTCGCCAGCCTGACCCGCACGACGGCCGACGGTATCGAGGTGCCGCCGCTCTACCTGCGTGACGACGACGCCCGGGCGCCCCGGCAGCTGCCCGCCAGCGCGTGGATGAGCGTGCAGGAGTACCGTCACGTCGATCCCAGGGCGGCCAACGCCGCCGCGCGCCGCGACCTCGAGCTCGGCGCGGGCGGGGCCTGGTTCACCCTCGACAGCGAGCTGCGGGCCGGTCGGGAGCCGGGCGCGCAGCCCGACGGGCTGGTGTGTGACGCCTTCGAGCAGCTCGACGTGCTGCTCGACGGCATCGACCCTGCGGCCACCCCGGTGTTCTTCGACGCCGGGCTGCTCGCCCCGATCTGGGCCGACGCGCTCGAGGAGTGGCTCGACGCCCACAGCGACGACGCCGGCCAGGCCATGACGGTCGAGCTCGGTCGCGGGCCCAGCTGCGGCGGTGTGATCTACGACCCGATCAGCGCGCTGATCCACACGGGCAGCCTCGAGCAGAACTTCGAGGGCGCGCTCACTCGTCTGAGCGACGCTATTTTGGGCATGCGCACCGGACTGCTCGGGGTCTCGACCTGTGGCTACCACGCCGGCGGGGCCAGCGACGCCGAGGAGCTCGCGCTCGCGCTCGCCACCTGCGCCGAGCTGCTGCGCCGCGGCGCCGGGCTCGGGCTCGAGATCGCGGACCTCGCCAGCGCGATGCTGTGGACCTTGCCGATCGCCGGCCGCCCGTTCGAGGCGATCGCCAAGCTCCGCGCGGCCCGAGTGCTGTGGGCCAAGTTCACGAAGGCCGCCGGTCACGAGCACGCCGAGCTGTGGATCCACGCGACGAGCTCGGCGCGAACATGGACCCGGCACGGCTCGTGGGTGAACCTCTTGCGCGGGACGGTGGGGAGCTTCGCGGCCGCGACCGGCGGCGCCAACTCGATCGCGACCGCGGCGTTCGACGATCTGGTCGACAATTCGGGCGGCCCCACGCGCGACGACGTGAACGAGGTCGAGCGGCTCGGGCACGGCAGCGAGCTCGGCCGGCGGCACGCGCTCAACACCCAGCTGATCCTGCGCGAGGAGGCCCACCTCGGTCGGGTGATCGATCCCGCGGCTGGCAGCTGGTACGTCGAGTCGCTCACCGACGGGCTCGCGCGGGCGGCCTGGACCCGGTTTCGTCAGCTCGAGCGCAGCGGTGGCCTGGTCGCCAACCTGTGCTCGGGGGCGATCCAGCGCAGCATCGCCGCGTCGGCCGAGCGCCTGCGGGTTCAGGTCGCCACGCGCCGCCAGGGCGTGACCGGCGTGAGCACCTACCCTGCCCTGGACGAGCCGCCCGCGTCGCCGCGACCCAGCCATACGTTCGCAGCCGGGAGCGAAAGCCGGCCGCACGCGAGCCCCGATCAGGCCCGGCTCAGCCCGGTCCTGGATCCGGCCGAGATCGCCCCGGTGCCGCGCCTGCGCCTCGCCGCGCCGTTCGAGCGACTGCGAGACGCCAGCGCGGCCTGGGCGAGCAAGCACGGGGCCCCGCCGCGGATCTACTCGTGCAACCTGGGTTCGATCGCGGGCTTTCAAGCGCGGGCCGACTTCGCGGCCAACAGCTTCCTCGCTGGCGGGATCGAGATTGTTGCGAGCGAGGGCTTCGCCACCGACGACCCCGAGCGCTTGCACGACAGCGTGCGCGCGGGTCTGCAAGCGAGCGGCTGCTCGCTCGCGCTGATCTGCGGGCAGGACCGAGACTACGCGCAGCTCGTCGCGCCGCTGCTGGTCAGCCTGCGCGCGGCCGGGGCCGGGGCTGTGTGGGTCGCCGGCCGCCCACCCCGGGATCACGACTGGGGCCTCGATCCCGAGCTGCCGCCCCGCTACCTGTTCGCGGGCGGCGACCTGCTCGAAGAGCTCGAGTACGCGCTGCGCGAGCTCGGCGTGATCTCGACCGGCGACCAGGAGCGTGCCTGACATGTCCGAGCCATCCGTTCCCAACTCCCTCCCCAACTCCCTCCCAAATTGGGCCACCCTCGAGTTCGACGCGATCGAGATCAGCGAGACGCCGCCCGACCCGGCCCACGCGGCGCGGTCACCCTGGACCACCCCAGAGGGCATCGAGGTCGCGCCGATCTACACGCCCGAAGATCTGCGCGAGGTCGACGAGGCCGGCCAGCTCGACACCGCCCCGGGCCTGCCGCCGTATCTGCGGGGGCCCTACGCGACCATGTATGCGGTCCGGCCCTGGACGATTCGCCAGTACGCGGGCTTCTCCACCGCCGAGGCCAGCAACGCGTTTTATCGGCGCAACCTCGCGGCCGGGCAGAAGGGCCTGTCGATCGCGTTCGACCTGGCCACCCACCGCGGCTACGACAGCGATCACCCCCGCGTGGTCGGGGACGTGGGCATGGCCGGCGTCGCGATCGACTCGATCTTGGACATGCGGATCTTGTTTGATCGCATTCCCCTCGATCGCATGAGCGTGTCGATGACCATGAACGGCGCGGTGCTGCCGATCCTCGCGCTCTACATCGTCGCCGCCGAGGAGCAGGGGGTGGCCCAGTCCGCGCTGACGGGGACCATTCAAAACGACGTGCTCAAAGAGTTCATGGTCCGCAACACCTATATTTATCCGCCGGCGCCCTCGATGCGGATTATTGGTGACATCTTCGCGTACACGGCCACGCACATGCCCAAATTCAACTCGATCTCGGTGTCGGGTTATCACATGCAAGAGGCCGGCGCGACCGCGGATCTCGAGCTCGCGTACACGCTGGCCGACGGGCTCGAGTACATTCGCACGGGCGTGGCCGCGGGCCTTCAGGTCGACGCGTTCGTGCCCCGGATCTCGTTCTTTTGGGCGATCGGCATGAACTTCTTCATGGAGGTCGCCAAGCTCCGGGCCGCGCGCTTGCTGTGGGCGGAGATCGTCGGGCGCTTCAACCCCGAGGACCCCAAGTCGCTCGCGCTCCGCACTCACTCCCAGACCTCCGGGTGGTCGCTGACCGCCCGGGATCCCTACAACAACGTCGCGCGGACCTGCGTCGAGGCGCTCGCGGCCACGCTGGGGCACACCCAGTCGCTGCACACCAACGCGTTCGACGAGGCGCTGGCGCTGCCCAGCGAGCTCTCGGCTCGGCTGGCCCGCAACACCCAGATCCAGCTGCAAGAGGAGACAGGGATCTGCGAGGTCGCCGATCCCTGGGGCGGCAGCTACTACGTCGAGCGGCTCACGCACGAGCTGGTCAGCAAGGCCCGCGCCCTGATCGAAGAGATCGAGCAGATCGGCGGCATGGCCAAGGCGATCGAGGCCGGGGTGCCCAAGCTGCGCATCGAAGAGGCCGCCGCCCGCACCCAGGCGCGGATCGACGGCGGCCAGCAGGCGGTGATCGGCGTCAACCGCAACGTGCTCGAGCATGAGCCCGAGATCGACGTGCGGCAGGTCGACAACAGCGCCGTGCGTGAGGCCCAGCTCGCGCGCCTGAGCCAGCTCCAATCCGAGCGGGACGCCGCCGCGCTCGAGCGCACACTCGAGGCGCTGCGCGAGTGTGCCAGCACCGGTGAGGGCAACCTGCTCGCGCTTGCGATCGACGCCGCGCGCGCCAAGGCGACCGTGGGTGAGATCAGCCTCGCGCTCGAGCAGGTCTGGGGGCGGCACGTCGCGCAGACGCGTACCATCGCGGGGGTGTACTCGAGCGAGCTTCACGGGGGCGAGGGCGCCGAGCTCGAGCGGGTGCAGCAGCAGACCGCCGCGTTCGAACAACAGTCGGGCCGAAGGCCGCGCTTGCTGGTCGCCAAGATGGGCCAGGACGGACACGACCGCGGGGCCAAGGTGATCGCGACCGGCTTCGCCGACATGGGCTTCGATGTCGATGTCGGGCCCTTGTTTCAGACCCCCGACGAGACCGCGCGCCAGGCCGTCGAGAACGACGTACACGTGATCGGGGTCAGCTCGCTCGCGGCCGGGCACCTGACCTTGGTGCCCGCGCTGATCACCGCGCTGACCGAGCTCGGGCGCCCGGACATCATGATCGTGGTCGGCGGCGTGGTCCCACCCGGCGACCACGCTGCGCTGCGCGAGCTGGGCGTGGCGGCGATCTTCGGACCCGGCACCGTGCTTGCCCAGGCGGCCCAGTCGGTGCTCGACCAGCTCGCCGTGCAGCTGGAGCTCACCCTTTGACACCGCCGCGCCGCGTCGACGTGCACGAGCTCGAGGCGGGCGTGCTCGCCGGAGATCGCAGCGCGCTGGGGCGGGCGATCACGCTGATCGAGAGCAGCCTCGCGCGCGATCAAGCCCTGGCCCGCGAGCTCGGCGAGCGGATCTTGCCGCACACGGGCGCGGGGATCCGCGTGGGGATCACCGGCGTCCCCGGGGTCGGCAAGAGCACCTTCATCGAGACCCTGGGTCGGCAGCTGACCGCCCGGGGCACCAAGGTCGCCGTGCTCGCCGTCGATCCCTCGAGCACCCGCAGCGGCGGCTCGATCCTGGGCGACAAGACCCGCATGCAGGAGCTGGCCCGCGATCCGCTGGCGTTCGTGCGGCCCTCCCCCAGTCGCGGGTCGCTCGGCGGCGTGGCCCGGCGGACCCGCGAAGCAATTTTGTTGTGCGAGGCGGCCGGCTATGAAGTGGTGCTGGTCGAGACCGTGGGCGTGGGGCAGAGCGAGACCATGGTCGCGGGAATGGTCGATTGCTTCTTGGTGCTCATGCTGGCCGGGGCCGGCGACGAGCTGCAGGGGATCAAGCGGGGGATCCTGGAATTGGCCGACTTGGTCGCGATCAACAAGGCGGATGGCGACAATGTCGAGCGGGCTCGGCGGGCGCGGGTCGAGTATGCGCGAGCGCTCCACCTGATGCCGCGCAAGAGCGTCCACTGGGACGTACCCGTGTTGACCTGCTCGGGCGTGAGCGGCGAGGGCGTCGACGTGCTGTGGGCCGAGATCGAGCGATTCCAGGCGGCCCTCAGCGCCAGCGGCGAGTGGGAGGCCAACCGCGCGCAGCAGCGGGTTCAGGCGATGTGGCGGGCGATCGAGTGGGGGGTGCTGGAGGTCTTCGGCGAGCACGAGCAGGTGCGGGGGCGCATGCGTACGGTCGAGCTCGACGTGCGAGAGGGTCGGCTCGCGCCCGACCACGCGGCGGCGGAGTTGCTCGCGGTCTTTCGAGGCCCAGCGCAAGACTGACTGAGCACCCCGGCTCAGGGGCAGATCTCGGTGACGCCGCCAGCAAACAGCTTGATATCGCGGATCACCGCGTCGACCCCCTCGTAGGACCAGTGGACCTGGTAGGGCCCACCATTTGGGCTGTACGAGACCGAGAACAGCGGTGAGTTGCCGCAGTCATCGTCTTGCAGCGTGACATCGGTGATGTCCCAGACATTGACGCTCTGTGGATCGGCCCCACCGCCAAGCGGCACCTGCTCGATCGCATCCATCCCGCCCTCGCTCGCGTCGACAATGGGGAGCGTGACGAGATCGAGCGAGGCGATGTCGACGGCGGTATTCAGCGCGCAGCCCATGTCGTTGAGGGCAATCGTCAGATACATGAAATTCGTTGCGAAGGTGCCACCCACCATGTCGTAGTCGGCGTACAGATAGATGCGGTCGTCATTGCCAATCCCTGACTGCATCACCGCGAGATCGAGGTTGTCCATCAGCGGAATCGGATCCGGGAACGGCCCAGACGTCGCCAGCAAGCGCTGGAATTCGACGCGCTGCTCGGGATCGGCACAGCCGTCGCCATCGCCATCGCCATCGCCATCGCCGTCTCCGTCTCCGTCTCCGTCACCATCGCCGTCACCGTCGCCGTCGCCCAACTCCTCCGTCGTCGTCGTCTCGAACACCGCGGGACCGTCGTCGCCGCTCGTGCAAGCCACCGTCAGGCCCAGCGCGAGGACCAAGGACACGTATGAAGGAGCGCAGCGAGAGAGCATCCGGCATGATCGGGGCTTATCGCTGCGGCTGTCCACCCCGCCCGCGCTCGGCGCGTCGCGTCGAGTCCCACCTCGTGGCCGGGATCACCGACGACCCCACGACAACTCGACGGCCCTCCGGCATGCTGCGCCCCATGCTCGACCCGATCCTCTCGAACGCCATGCTTGCCTGTGCCGTCGTCGCCGCGAGCTGCTGGCTGCTCTCCGTCGTCACGCGCGAGTACTCGTGGGTCGACCGGGTCTGGTCGATCACGCCGGTCGGCTACGTCGCCTACTTTGCGTGGGCCAGCGGCTGGACCCCGCGCCTGGTGCTGCTCGCCGCGCTGGTGCTGTGCTGGGGCGCGCGGCTGACCTTCAACTATGCCCGCAAGGGCGGCTACGCACCGGGCGGCGAGGACTATCGGTGGGCCGCCCTGCGCCAGGGCATGAGCCCCAAGGCGTTCCAGGTGTTCAACATCGCGTTCATCGCTGGGTTTCAGAACGCCCTGCTGCTCGCGCTCAGCGTGCCCGCGTGGGCGGCCGCCAAGCACCCGACGCCGCTCGGCTGGGTCGACGGTCTGCTCACGCTGGTGTTCCTGGGCGTGCTCGGGCTCGAGACCCTCGCCGATCAGCAGCAATGGCAATTCCAGACCAACAAGCGCGCAGCCCTCGAGCGTGGCGAGAGCCCGGCGCCATTCTTGACCACCGGATTGTTCCGGTTCTCGCGGCACCCCAACTTTTTCGCCGAGCAGGCCCTGTGGTGGGTCGTCGCTGCCTTCGCCCTCGCGGCGGGATCCCGCGAGTGGGCGGCGATCTTCACGGGCCCCGTCGTGCTGGTCGCGCTGTTCTACGGCTCCACGGGCTTCACCGAAGCCCTGACGCTGCGCAAGTACCCGAGCTATGCGGACTACCAGCGCACGACGTCGAAGCTGATCCCGTGGTGGCCGCGCGGGTGATCACCCATTCATTGCAGCAGCTTCGCTAGCTTCGCCAGGCGGCCAGCGGCCAGCTCATGGTCGAGGTTCGCCGCGTGCTTGTACGCCTCGCGGGCTTCGGTGTAGCGCATGGACTTGAGGTAGCAGTCGCCTACCAACACGTGCAGTTCACCCTCGCCGGGCCGTAGCTGCACGGCTCGGCGGGCAAAGCCTAGCGCCTTGCTGTACTCGCCAGCCTCGAAGTGAAGCTCGGCCAGCCCCGCCAGCGCTTCGATGCTGGTGCTGTCGAGCGCGAGGGCCTCGGTGAAGAGTCGCCGCGCCTCGACACGACGGCCCCCGCTGGTCGCAGCTCGGCCCCGCGACACCAGGGCGGCGGCGGCCTTGGGCGGCGCACCGTGCTTCGGCTCCTCGATGAGCGAATCGGCGGGCGCTTCGACCACGATCACAGGCTCGACGCTGGACTCGACGCTGGGCCCGACGCTGGGCTCGACGCTGGGCTCGACGCTGGGCTCGACGCTGGGCTCGACGCTGGGCTCGACGCTGGGCCCGACGCTGGGATTGAGGCTGGGATCGATACTCATCGTCTGCGCCCCCACCCACGGGTCGCGCGACTCGATCGTCGTCGTATCGACCTCGACGAGCTGCAGCAGCTCCTCGGTCTCGTGCCAGCGCCGCTGGTCCGCGCCTGGCTCGACCAGCGCGACCACACGAGTGTGTCGCCGCTCGTCGTCGGTGTCGGCCAGCGCCTCCATCAGCTTACCTGCGCGCAGCTCCGCCTGACTGAACTGGCCCCGATCCGCCCGCGCGATCAAGTCAGCCAGCTGCGTCGGCGTCAGCGGGCTGCGGTCGAGCGCGTGGGGGAGATCGTGCACGAACACCAGCGCGAGCGCGTAGAACTCGAGCGCGAAGGTCTGCCCGTGCGGCTCTTCCCAGTAGCGATCACCGAACCGGACCAGCGTCTCCGCGATCTCGTCGCGCAGCACATCCGCGCGGGCCTGGGCTGGCGCCGCGAGCTCGCCCTGCTCGGCCTCGAGCACCTTGATCCAGCGCAGCGCGGTCGCCTGCCCCGACGCTGGCGGATACACCCAATAGGCCTTCGACGCCGCCAGCCGGGTCTGGTTGGTCAGGTGATCGAGGCGCGACTCGTCGAGCATCGGAGCCGCCGCCGCCGCCTCCGCCGCCGCCGCCGCCACGGCCGGTTCGCCAATACGATCAGCAAACGCCAGCCCCGCGACCGCCCCGAGCAGCAACGTGACTCCCACCCCCACCGCCAGCCGCGCCCAGCCTGCGATTCCCAGGGGACGGTTGCGACGGGCCATGCCCTCGGCCAGCCGTGCGCGCTGCTGATCATTTACGTTGGGCAGCGCCAGATCGTCCCAGGGCGTGACGATGCCCTGGGCGATCTGCAATTCGATCAGCGCGGCCTCGAGCTCGTGGGCGTTTGGCCAGCGATCTTCGGGCGACTTTTCAAGGCAGCGCAGCAAGATCGGATCGAGCGCCCCGGGCAGCTCCGGACACAGCGCCGTGATCGGATCGGGCACGGTCAGCTCGTGCGCGACGAGCAGCTGCTCGAGCGGGCCCTCGAAGGGCGGACGCCCGGCGAGCATCACATACGCCATGCACCCGAACGCGTAGATGTCGACCCGCCCGTCAAAGTCCTGGCCGTTGATCTGCTCGGGGGCCATGTACGGCCCCGTCCCCGAGATCTTCGGGTTGCTCCCCGGCTCGGCGGCCAGCCCCAAGTCGACCACGCGGACCGCATCCGCCCGCCCGTCTTCCCGCTGCAAGACCACGTTCTTGGGCTTGATGTCACGGTGGACCAACCCAGCCTCGTGGATCGCCGCCAACGCCTTACAGCACTGGCGCAGGATCGGCAGCGCGCGGGCCAGCGACATGCGTCCGGCCTTCAGGGCGCCATGCAGATCCTCGCGCCCGAGCAGCTCCATGACAAAGAAGGGTCGGTGGTCCGGCAGCTCGCCGAAGTCCATGACCTCCACCACGAAGCGCGACTCGATGCGAGTGCAGGCCCGCGCCTCGTTCGAGAACATCTTGGACATGTCGGCCGAGCGCTCGAAGGTCGCGCGCAGCACCTTGAGCGCCACCCGGCGCTGGATGTCCACGTGGAGCGCCTCGAACACCTGCCCCATGCTGCCCTCGCCGATCCACTCGATGATCTGCAGGCGCGTGCCAGGCACCAGCTCGCCGACCAGCAAGCGACTGCCGCTCTCGATCGGCTCCCAGCCCGAGACCGAGCTGGCCTCCACCCGGGTGAGCGTCGTGTCGACCTCTACCCGACTTTCAAACGGAGCTAATGTCGCCTGGCTCGCCACGGGGGAACTCGAGATGTACACACTGAGAAAGTGTAACTTGGATAAAGTGCGTGTAGAATGCACATCATGCGCGAGCCCCCATTAGCAAACGCCATGCCCTGGACTTTGGTTGCCAGCTTGTGGCTGTATCCAGCCCTCGTCGTCGCCGGTCCCCCGGCCCCGTCTCTTGGCCACGAGACCGGCCTCGGCCCGGTCGATTACCACGGGGAATTCCCAACCTACTTCCAGAGCGAATTCGAACAAACGGTCGTCAGCTCGCTCGAGAGAGCGACTGGGGCCCCCATTCGCATGCAGGGCCAGGGCTGCGCCCAGTTCGAGTGCGTTCGGCAAGCGGCTGAAAAGGGCGACGTCGGGGTGATTATCATGTCACGTTTACTACGCGATAATCGCGACTTCCAGGTCGAGTTTGTCGCTCACGCCGTCGCCGACGGAAGGGTACTTGGGCGAACCACAGTCGAGTGCAGTATTTGCGGCCAACAAGAGCTACTCGATGCAATCCCTGCGAAGCTCACCGAGCTCGATGCAAAGATAGCGCAGGCCCTCGCCGCGCAAACATGGCCGCCTCAGCTCACCGTCAGCGGCTCCCCCAAGCACGCGCGCCTGGCCCTCGACGGCGTCACGATTCGGCCGGGGCAGGCCTCGCTCGACGTGGTTCCTGGCGGTCATGAGCTCGAGATCACCGCCGAAGGATACGCGACGCAGCTGCATCGGTGGACCGCCGTCGAGGGGGTCGAGCAGCGGATCGAGTACACGCTCACGCGTGTTGCTGTCGATCGTGAGCTGCTGATCGGGGGGTGGGTCGCGGTGTCGCTCGGCGCGGTTGGGGCTGGCGTGGGG
>NZ_PVNL01000043.1 GCF_002994635.1 Enhygromyxa salina
GTGCGGGCGGCGGCCCCGGCACCCGCACCGGCCCCGCCGCCCGCACAGGTCAAGGCCCCCGCACCGGCCAAGCCGCCGGGGCCTGGGCTCGGGCTGCCGTCGTTCCCCAGCTCCGGCGCCAAGTCGCCAGCGGCTCCCGCCGCACCGCCGCCGCCGATCGATGATCCCTTCTCCTCGGGGGTCTTGCCGGTCGACTCGGGGGTGATGGCCGCGGACTCTGGCATCTTGCCCGGCGCGTCCGCCAGCATGCCGGGCGGCCTGGGCAGCTTCGACGACGACGACGACGACGACCCGTTCTTCGCAGGCGATCTCGAGCGCCTGCCGGAGCTCGGCTCGATCACTCACGGCGACGCCGACGAATTCTCACAGGAGGATCCGGCCGCGCGCAGCGGCGTGCAGGAGTTCGAGTACCAGGGCGACTCGGAGACGATCGAGCTCGCTGATCTCTCGGCGGGATCCAGCGCGCCCCCGCAGGCGCCGGTCGAGTACCCGTCGCGGCCCAGCTTCGACAGCCCGGACTTCGCGGGGCTGGATCTGCCCGCGGCCTCGACCAGCGGCGTCCAAGACCTCGTCGACGACGGCTTCGACCTGCCGATGCCCGCCGGTCGCGCGCAGGACATGGATCTCCCGGAGCCGCCCAACTTTGGCGGAGGGGTCGCTCGCGGGGCGGTTCCAGTCGGCGAGCCCGACTTCGAGCTCCCGACCCCAGTCGATGACGTGGGCTTCGATGCCCTGTCGATCGACGACCTGCCGATGCCGTCGCCGGATCTGCCGATGCCGGTCGACAACCTGCCGGGCGAGCTCGACGACTTTCACGCCCCGGTCGATGACTTCCCGGCGCCCGACCTCGACGACTTCGACTCGCTGCCGACCGCGGCCGACTCGCTGCCGCGAGCGGTCGACTCGCTGCCGAGGGCCGTCGACACACTGCCGCGGGCGGTCGACTCGCTGCCGACCTCGGCGGGCCGGACCGCGGCGAAGCCGGCCAACCTGGTGCCGGCTTCGGTCGATGACCTCGATCTCGACCTCGACGACGCCCAGCCAACCACTGGCGGTCTGCGCGGCCTCGGCGAGAAGCCGATCGAGCAGCCGATCGCCGCGGCCACGGGTGAGCCCGCGAGCGCGTTCAAGCAAAAGCCCGCGCGGATCCCCGACGGGCCCCGCCGCGGCGTCAACCGCTGGGTCGTCTATGGCTTGCTGGGCGCGATCGTGCTGATCGGCGGCGGCGTGCTGGCGATGCAGATGGGGCTGTTCGACTCGGACAGCGTGGACCCGCCGGTCGACCAAAATGACAGCGGCGGCGAGGTCACGCCGCCATCGGCGGAGCCGACCGAGCGGCCCGAGGGCGTGCTCGCCAAGTTCGATCAGGACACGCCGGCCAGCTACGTGCAGGCCTACGAGCTGTCGGAGAACGACCCGGTCGGTCGGGCCGAGGCCGCGCTGCTGCTGCACTACCGCTACGGTCCCGATCCAGCGCGCCTGGCCGAGGCCGGCCAGCTGCTCGCGCCGTTTCAAACCAGGCCCGAGCCGTTCGTGCGTCGGGTCGTGGGCCTGACGCTGCTGGTCAACGGCAAGCGTGACGAGGCGCTCGCGTTGCTCGACGACACCGGGCCCCGGACCGCGCTGTATCAAGCGTGGGCGCTGCTCGACAAGGGTGAGACCGAGCGAGCCCGGGCCGCGGCCGAAGCTGCGGTCGCGCGCAGGCCCGGCGATCAGGCCGCGCAGCTGACCGTGCTGCAGGTTCGGTTCGCCGCCAACCCCGTCGACGGGATCGCGGCGATGCGCCAGGCCGCCAAGACCTCGCCGAACCACCTCGCGCTGCAAGAGGCGCTGATGCACGCAGCCCTGGATCAAGGCCGGCTCGACGAGGCCGCGCAGATCGGCCAGAGCATTCAGCCGGCGTCGATCAGCGACACCCACAAGGCCGAGCTCCTGCGCCAGCGCGCGGGCATCGCGATGGCCCAAGGTCGGACTGGCGCGGCCATGCGCTTGCTCGACCAGGCGCTGGCCAGCGACGACAAGCTGACGGCGGCCCGGATCGATCGCATTGATCTGTGGCTGAGCAACAAGGATTTCTCTTCGATCCGCGCCGAGCTCGACGTCTTGATGCAGGGCGAGGGCGCGAAGAATCCGCTGCTGATCAAGACGGCCGCCCGGGTCGACCTCGAGGCCGGCCTCGACGACGAAGCGCGGGCTCGCCTGGACTCGCTCGGCGAGGCTGGCAGCAAGGATCCACAGGTCCAAGATCTGATCGGCCAGGCGCACGCGCTGGTCATGAAGATCGACGAGGCCCGCACGGCCTTCGCCCTGGCCCGCAAGCTCGACCCGCTGTACACGGCCCCGATCATCCACGAAGTGGACCTGCTGATCCGCTCGGACCTTCGCGATGACGCGCTGAAGCTGCTCGACGAGCAGCTCGCGGCGTTGGTCGCCGCCGACGCCAAGGCCAGCGTTCGCGGCCGCCAGTCGCTGGCCGCCGTCGGCCGGGTCCGCGCCGAGGTCCTGCTCAGCAAGGGCGAGCTCGAGCGGGCCCTGACCGCGATCGAAGACGCGATCACCAGCGATCCAGCGAGCAACGACGCGCTGTTGCTGCGTGCGCGCCTGCTCGATCAGCTCGACCAGCGTCAGGCCCACGAAGAAGCGCTGCTCGAGCTGCACGAGCGCACGGGTGGCTACCCCGGCCTGACCGAGCCGCTCGGCAAGGTGCTGCTGCGCAAGGGCAAGCTCGACGAGCTCGAGGCGTTGATCAGCGCGAGCTTGGAGGCCCCCGAGGCCTCGCGTGAGATCATCTTGACCGGCGCCGCCCTGCGCCTGGCCCAAGACCGTCCCGAGCAAGCTCAGAGCCTCGCGCAGAAGGTCATCGAGCGTGATCCAACCGATACCCGCGCGCACCTGCTGCTGGGTCGGGCGTTGCTGATCCAGGGTCAGTACGCTCGCGCGCTGTCGGAGATCGAGAGCGCCCAGACCCGCGACGGCGACGCCGAGGTCGAGCTGTGGCTCGGGCAGGCGCTCGAGTACAACGCCCGGCCCAACGACGCCCGCGGTCACTACACGCGCGCGCTGCAGCTGGACCCCAAGAACCTCGAGGCCGCGGCGCTGCTCGGTCGGCTGTACGCCTACGAGGGCGCCGCCGCCAAGGCGATCGAGCTGCTCACGCCGGTCGTTCAGCAGACCGACGCGTACCCCTACGCCTACCTCGCGCTCGGGCTGGCCCACAAGGACATGGGCAAGCGTGAGCAGGCGATCGGCGACTTCCAGAAGGCCCAGCAGCTCGACGCGAGCCTGTTCGAGGCCTTCTATCAGGAAGGCCGGATCCACAACGATCTGAACAAGCACGGCGCCGCGGTCAAGGCACTACAAGCCGCGATCGACAACGCCAAGGCCAACGCGACCGAGCGCGCCCTGATCGACGCCTATCGTCGGCTCGGCGAGAGCTACGTCGAGCTCGGCCGACGCGCCGAGGCCAAGGCCGCGCTCAACGAGTACATGAACCTCGCGCCTGCCAACGCGGCCGGCCGCAGCGAAGTCGAGCGCCTGCTCCGAGGGCTCTGAGCGGGTCCCGCGGGCGCTGAGTCGGAGTCACCGGGCTGGACGCCGCCGGTCCGCCCGGGCATACTCCCAGCCGCCTGACCGGAGGAGTGGTCGAGTGGTTTAAGGCGGCGGACTTGAAATCCGTTGTGGGGGAAACCCTACCGGGGGTTCGAATCCCTCCTCCTCCGTTACTTTGTCTCGCTCACGCGGGGCGGCCGTCGATCCGGCCGCGGAGCTCGCCGCGGACCAGGTCGAGCACCGCGTCTGCGCCAAGAAAATCGTGCGGGAACCCGAGCCGCACCTTGCTGACCTCGGCGAGCGTGGCCAGCTGCTCGGCGCTGAGCTCGAGCGAGGCGGCGCCCAGGCTGTCTTCGATCTGCGAGAGCTTGCGAGCGCCGACGATCGGGATGTAGCGGTAGCCTTGCGCGCTCACCCACGCCGCGGCGACCTGGGCCGAGCTCGCGCCGAGCTCGTCTGCGATCGCGTCGACGGTCCGGGCGATCTCCAGCGCGCGATCCGAGGTCCGCCCGCGCGACACGTTGCCCTGCTTGCGCAGCGAGTCCGCCGATCCCGTCTCGCGGGTGTACTTGCCCGTCAGCACCCCGCCACCTAGCGGCGCCCAGGCCAGGATCGAGAGCCCGAACTGCTCGGCCATCGGCAGCAGGTCGCGCTCGGGCGTGCGCTGCAACAGGCTGTACTCGATCTGCAGGGCGATGAAGCTGGTCCACCCGCGCAGCTCGGCGAGCGTATTCGAGGCCGACACCACCCACGCGGGCGTGTCGCTGATCCCGATGTAGAGGATCTTCCCCGCGCGGACCAGGTCATCGAGCGCGCGCAGGGTCTCCTCGTAGGGGGTGTACTGGTCCCACGCGTGGACCCACATCAAGTCGATGTAGTCGGTTCCGAGCCGACGCAGCGAGTCATCGACCGCGCGGTGCAAGCTCTTGCGATGGTTGCCCGACGCGTTTGGATCGGCGCTGTCCATCGACAGCGTGTACTTGGTCGCGAGCACGGTCCGATCGCGGCGACCCGGGAGCTGCGCCAGCCAGCTGCCGACGATCTGCTCAGTCTCGCCGCCGTGATATTTGTTGGCGGTGTCCAAGAAGTTGCCGCCCGCGTCGGCGTAGGCGTCGAGCACCTGGTGACTGGTCGCCTCGTCGGCGCCGAAGCCCCACTGCTCGCCGAAGCTCATCGTGCCCAGGCAGATCTCGGAGACGCGCAGGCCCGAGCGGCCGAGCAGTCGGAAGCGTAGGTTGGGTGTCGCCATGGCGGCCACTATACCCCGCGCCAGCGCAGCCGCTGACAGCGGCTGCAGTCGGCGCAGTGTCAGGGAGTCTGTGGGGCAAAAGATCCTCTGGCATCATGCCGCGTGTCCGAAGCACAGACGCCCGATGAGGCCGCCCGCGGTCCGAGCGTTCGGATCATCCACGCCAACAACCTCGTCGCGCTGCCCCACCTGCCGGCGGCTGGGTTTCGGCTGATCTACATCGACCCTCCGTTCAACACGGGCAAGTCGCAGGTTCGCAGGCGACTACGGACCACGCGGGTCGCCGACGCGAGCGAGCCGAGTGACCGCACGGGGTTCGCGGGCGCCCGCTACGCGACGACGCTGCTCGACACCAAGGCCTACGCAGACAGCTTCGACGACTTTCCGGCGTTCCTCGAGCCGCGCCTGCGCGAGGCCCATCGCCTGCTGAGCGACGACGGCAGCCTGTTCGTGCACCTCGACTATCGCGAGGTCCACTACGTCAAGGTCCTGCTCGACACGATCTTCGGCCGCGACTCGTTCATCAACGAGCTGATCTGGGCCTACGACTTTGGCGGGCGGACCAAGAAGCGCTGGTCGGCCAAGCACGACAACATCTTGTGGTACGCGAAGGATCCCAAGCGCTACGTGTTTCGCTACGACGAGATGGATCGGATCCCCTATATGGCGCCCGGCCTGGTCGGGCCCGACAAGGCCGCGCGCGGCAAGACCCCGACCGACGTCTGGTGGCACACGATCGTCAGCCCGACCGGCAAGGAGAAGACCGGCTACCCCACGCAGAAGCCCGTGGGCGTGCTGCGGCGGATCGTCAGCGTGCACTCGGATCCCGGCGATCACGTGCTCGACTTCTTCGCGGGCAGCGGATCACTGGGCGCGGCCGCGCTCGCGGCTGGGCGCTCTGCCACGTTGATCGACTCGAACCTCGAGGCGATCGAGGTGATGACCCGCCGACTCGGCGCGCAGCTCGGCGCCGAGCTGACGCCCGAGCAGATCCCCGCCCCCGATCAGAACTTGCAGTGACGGGGCGTCCGCGGGAACGGGATCACATCGCGGATGTTCTCCATGCCCGTCACGTACATGACCAAGCGCTCGAACCCCAGACCAAAGCCCGCGTGTGGAGCTGTGCCAAACCGCCGGGTGTCGAGATACCAGGCGTAGTCGTCGGCGTTCAGGTGCGGATCCGCGGCGAAGATCGACTCGAGCACGTCGAGCCGCTCTTCTCGCTGCGAGCCGCCGATCAGCTCGCCGATGTTCGGGACCAGCAGATCCATCGCCGCGACGGTCTTGCCGTCGTCGTTGCGGCGCATGTAGAACGACTTGATCTGCGTGGCGTAGTCGGTCACGAAGGTCGGCCGGCCGAGGATCTTCTCGGTGATGTGGCGCTCGTGCTCGGCCTGCAGGTTCTTGCCCCACTCGACCGGAAACTCGAAGGTCTCGCCAGACTCCTGCAGCAGCTTGACGGCCTCGGTGTAGCTGATCCGCACAAACTCGGCGCTGACCACTTGCTCGAGCCGCGCGACCAAGCCCTTGTCGATGTGCTGGTTGAAGAACGCGAGGTCCTCCCCGCACTTGTCGAGGGCCGTGCGCAGCAGATACTTCACGAACACCTCGGCGAGGTCGCAGTCGTCCTGCAGGTCGCACCACGCCATCTCGGGCTCGATCATCCAAAACTCCGCGGCGTGCCGGCTGGTGTTGGAGTTCTCGGCCCGGAAGGTCGGGCCGAAGGTGTAGATGTCCGACAGCCCGAGCGCGAACGCCTCGCCGTTGAGCTGACCCGAGACGGTCAGGTAGGTCGGCTGGGCGAAGAAGTCCTGATCACTGTCGACGCTGCCGTCGGGTCGGCGCGGCGGAGCGCCAACATCGAGCGTCGTGACCCGGAACATCTCGCCCGCGCCCTCGGCGTCGCTGGACGTGATGATCGGCGTGTGGACGTAGACGAAGCGGCGGTCCGCGAAGAACTGGTGAACGGCCTGGGCGAGCACGCTGCGGACCCGAAACACCGCGCCGAAGGTGTTGGTCCGGACCCGCAGGTGGGCCTGCTCGCGCAGGAACTCGAACCCGTGGCGCTTCTTCTGCAGTGGATAGCTGGGGTCGGCTTTGCCGACGATCTCGACCTTGGTGGCCTTGAGCTCGACGGTCTGGCCCTTCGCGGGCGAGGCCACCAGCTCGCCCTCGACGCTGAGCGCGGAGCCGGTCGTGAGGTGGCGAAGCTCCTCGAAGCCCTCGAGCTCCGCCCCGGCGACGACCTGCAAGCTCGCAAACGAGGAGCCATCGTTGAGCGCGATGAACACGACCTTCTTGCTGTCGCGCACGGTCCGAGCCCAGCCCTTCACGCGCACGCCCACGACGGGGGGGGCGGCGTCGAGCGCATCGACGATCTTCGTTCGCGGCGTCTGCATCGCCGCAGGCTAGCTCATCGGGCCGGGATCGGTCAGCATCCCCGCGGTGGCTTCGCTGCGGATCCAAGAGCGCTTTGTCTCGGTCCAGGGGGAGGGCGCGCTGGTCGGCGTCCCGAGCAGCTTCGTGCGGGTGTCTGGCTGCAACTTGCGCTGCGTGTGGTGCGACACTCCGCGCAGCTCGTGGGCGCCCGAGGGGGAGGCCACGGGGCTGGACGAGCTCGTCGAGTGGTGCGCCGCCGGCCCGCGCCACGTGGTCCTGACTGGCGGCGAGCCGATGCTGTTCTCGCCCGCCGCCGAGCTCAGTCAAGCGCTGCGCGCGGCCGGCCATCACCTCACGATTGAGACCGCGGGCACCGTCTGGTGCGAGGGCCTGCAGGCTGATCTCATGTCGATCTCGCCCAAGCTGTCGCACAGCACCCCGTGGCGGCGCGACCCCAAGCTGGCGACGATGCACGAGGCCGCTCGCCTGAACCTCGACGTGCTCGCGCGGCTGATCTCGAGCTACGCGTGGCAGCTCAAGTTCGTGGTCCGCACGGCGGCGCTCGAGCAGCTCGAGGCCGACCTCGCCGAGATCGATCAGCTCGTCGCCGAACTCGACTTACCAAAAGACGCGCGCGAGCAGATCTTGCTGATGCCCGAGGGCGTCGACGACACCAGCTTGCGGGCCGGCTACCTGGCCGCGATCGACTCATGTCGGGCGCGCAACTATCGGCTCGGCCTGCGTCTGCACATCCACCTGTTTGGCCACACCCCAGGAACCTGAGCAGCCATTTCTTTCAGCTCGGGCGAAGCTTCTCGCCCGCTTGCAGGCGCCATTCGTGGACTGGATCACCGTGGGCAGCGAACTCACTCGACGGTGTCGATCACGAAGGTCGAGGAGCCGTCGGGGCCGTCGTCGTCGCTCGACTCGTCGGTGACGAGCTCGGCGGGGCGGCGGATCGAATTCCAGCTGTTGCTCGACAGCTCCGCGTCCTCGAGGTGTCGTCGCACGGGCACGTTGTCTTGCGCGCCAGGGCCGGGCGCCGGGGTGCCATCGGCGTGGCTGCGCCGACGGGTGTCACCCTGCAGATGTCGGGGCTGACTGAGCCGCCAAAACCGCACGGTCTTGACGGTGGCCCCGGTCAAGCGCGCGAGCTCGTCGTCGCTGAGGCGCGGGAGCAAATCGGCGAATCGGCCGAGCGCGCGGCTGACCTCGTCGATCTGCAGGCGAAGGCTCTCGACCGCGGTGATCGGCGCCCGAGCGAGCCGCGCCAGATCTTCGTCACTCAGGCGCGAGAACAGATCCAAATATGGAACCAGCCTGTTCATTGGGTTGGGAGTCTTACGCGCGCTGCTGGACTCGCGGCTGCGTGCCTCGACCTCGGCGCGAGTCACCCGGACCTGCTTGAGAGCAATTCGGCCGAGGGTCTCGGGTGAACCATTCGGGTCTTCGTCAGCCATCGCACTCGCGCGGGTCGTATCGACTCGTCGACGAAGTGTACTCCTGGCGCACGAGACCAGCGAGAACACGGCTGGTTTTTTTAGTGAGCCACGCCGGCTGTATGGACACGTAGTGATCACACTGATCTTTAGGTCACGCTTGGCACCGAGTGCGATATCCGAACCTCACGGACGCGCAGACAGGGAGGCTATGCTCACAGGTGGATGGACGCCCGCAACGGCTCACTGGCACTGCTCGCGCTCGGCGCGATCGCATGCTCAGACACGCCACGCAGCTGTGATCTGTCGACGTCCGCGCTGGTGCTGCAGGCGACCGTCAGCGACCTCGATGACGGCGTCGCGGTCGAGATCGAGCTGGAGACCGCGGGCGAGACCGGCTCGCCTGGCGGCTCGGGTACCACGCTGGCGCTGTGCCCAGACGCAGATCGGCTCGAGGTCAACGGCGTGGTCGCCGAGGAGCTCTACGCGCTCGGCCACCGCTACTACGTCGTGAGCTTCGACGAGTCCGCGTCGAGCTATGAGATCTCGCTGCAGCGCAACGACAACACCAGCGTCAGCGCGATCGTGGAGATGCCGCCCACGCTCGAGATCTCGGAGCCGGGTGGCGGGTCCACGCGCTCGCGCGGCGAGCCGATCGAGATCGGCTGGACGCCGAGCTGGAGCGGACACCAGATCAACCTCGCGATTGAAGACGAGATCGGCTCGAGCTGCATCGAGGGCCTCGGCTATGACAGCGACATCGACGACACGGGCAGCTTCAGCGTCGGCGCCAACGCGCTGATCGGGGGCAGCGCCGCCAGCACCTGCGAGGTCACGCTCACCCTGACTCGCGTGCTGGAGGCCGAGTACCCGGCCGAGCTCGCGGCCGGCGGCAGCATCACGGCGATCGTCAAGCGTCGGCGCCTGTTCACGTCGGTCGAGTGAGCGCGGCCAGACATCTCGACCGAAAATCTGGCAAAGTCACGGGGTGGGCAGCCAGACCGACGTCGACACCGAGATCGAGAGTCGCGCCAAGCGGCGGCGACTCGGGCTCGTCATCCGTGCGCTGATCTACGTCCCGTTGCTGGGGTTCTTCGGCTGGCAGGCGGGGACCACCTTCGTCGCCCAGCGCAGCGCCGCCGACGACAATTTTCGGGCCCTCGTCCAGGCCCGCTTGCACGCCATGCCGGCGCCTCGCACGATCAAGCTGCCCAACGGCGAAGAGATGCCCGTGTTCGAGGTCACCGAGGCCCAGGCCGTCGAGATGGGGCTGCTGCCAGCGACCGGTGACGCGCCCGCGGACGAGTAGCACCATCATGGATCTCAAGACCTTCTATACCGAGGCCACCACCGCCCTTCGCCACATCGACGAGGTGCTCGGCGACCTCGAGCACGAGCTGCTCGACGTCAACCTCGCGGGCGACGTCCTGACCCTCGCGTTCGAGGACGGGGCCAAGTTCGTCATCAACGCCCACTCCGCCGCCGAACAGATCTGGATGGCCGCGGGCACGACCGCGTGGCACTTCGACTTTGTCAGCGAGCGCGACGTGTGGATCGCGAGCAAGACCAACGAGGAGCTGATGACCACGGTCGCCCGGGTCGTCGGCGCCAAGCTGGGCGAGACGCTGACGCTCTGAGGCCGTGGTGCACGCCAGGTTTCGGGGCCCGGACGCTGCGGTCGCGCTCGCCTGCGTCGGGCTCGTCTGCGCGGCGCTGGGCTGCGCGCCGATCGACGTCACCAACACGGTCACGATCCGACCCCGGCCCGGACCGAGCGAGCAGTTTGGCGGCGAGCAGCTGGCGGCCCGCGAATTCGTCGCCGACTACGTTCAGATCGACGCGCGCCTGTTGATCGAGCTCCGCGAGCTGCAAAGCTGCGTGACGGCCCGGCATGTGCCGGTCCTGCGGGTCGAGAAGGTCCACCGCAGCAACCGCGGGTTCGTGATCTGGGACTTCGCGCTGGGGACCTTCACGGGCGCCTTCGCGGCGTTGGCGTTCGCGCAGCCGCGGTTGTTCTCGGATCGCCTGATCGACGGCACCGGGCGCGAGGTCTACGACTACACCGGCGCCTACGTGATCGGCGGCGTGTTCGCGGCGATCTCGGCTGGTCTGCTCGCGGCGGGGATCGTCGACGCCCACCGCTCGCGCGACACCACCCGCTACGCCGACGCGTTCGAGGTCGAGCTTGGACCCGAGCAAGCTTGCGCCGACAGCCAGCCGACGCCGCTGGCCGAGCGCGGGCTGAGGCTGGTCGTCGCTGGTGGTGTGATCGAGCTCGAGGCCGTGACCGACGCGAGCGGACGGGCGCGGTTCGAGCTGCCGGCCTGGGACGCGAGCGTGCCTGCGGGTGGGCGTCTGCCCGCGGTGATCGAGATCGCCACGCTGGACGCCGCCGATATCGAGCCGCGGGTGCTCGTGCTGTCGCTGCGGGTGCCGTTCGCGGGGATGACCGACGCGCACACGGGCGTCGCGGACACCCGCCGATCCGCGCGCGACGATGAGCCTGGGCCGCTCGGGCTGATCGAGGGACCCCAGCCGGCCGCGAGCCCAGCGGGAGCGCCATGACCCAAGCAACCCAGATCGCCCGCTACTTGGTCGGGATCGGCAGCAACCTCGGGGATCGACAGGGCAGCCTGCGCGCCGCCGCGGCCGAGCTCGCGGCGCTCGCCGACGTCACGCTGACCGCTCGCTCGGGCGTATGGGAGACGCGGCCGCTCGGTCCTGGGCTGGGTGCGTTTCTCAACGCCGCCGTCGAGCTGCACACCCCGATCCCCGCGGCCACGCTGCTCGACCACTTGCTGACGGTCGAGCGTCGTCACGGTCGAGTCCGGCGCGAGCGCTGGGGCGACCGCACCTTGGACCTGGATCTGCTGTGTGGGTTCGACCCTGACGGGCGCGAGCTGATCCTCGACACCCCCAGCCTGACGCTGCCGCATCCCGAGCTCGGGCGCCGCGACTTCGTGCTGCAGCCGTTGCTCGACATCGATCCGACCCTGCGCGTGGCTGGCCGCAGCTGCGTTGAGCTGCTGGCCAACCTCGACGACGATCAGCGCACGCTGCTGCGACGGCTGTCGCCGTCCGCTTGGTAGCACGACCTCATCGTGATGCTCGCTAGTCTTGCGCCTGGTGGCGCAAGAACTCCTTCGCGAGCATCTCCGCCGAGACCCCGATATCCGCGTCCGGCACCACCGAGGCCTGCGAGCGCCAATCCACGAAGTCGGGCGCCTGGCGCAACAATTCCTCGTAGAAGTCCTCCGGAATCCAAAAGATCACCGGACCCCGGAGCAGCTCGAGCCGATCACGATTCAGGTTGAGCCGCGCTGCGAGGTCCGCGGCCGCGTCCCTGGGCATGCGCTCGAACCCGTGGACGAGGTGCAGTACACCCTCCGGCTGGGTGTCCGCGAGCAGTCCGTCGATGCCGTCGAGATCCAGTCGATGCCAGCGCGGCTCACCAAACCGCCGCAGTATCTCGGCGATACGCGTGAGCGCGGGCCGGGCCAGCGCTCCGCGTCCGAGCAACAAGAAGATCTCGAACCCGGTGTCGAACTCGAGCGCACCCTGAAGCCGTCGAAACCAGCGCGAGTCCTTCATGATTTATGCAGTTGGATGAGTGGATTGGGAGCAAACCACATGTCGCCATTCGCATAGGGGATCGCATAGTTCCACAACAGCAACTCATGCGAGACCTGGCCACCCTTGGGTTCCCCGTGCGCTTCGATATATTCGAGCTCTGCTCGGCGAATCCCGGTCATGGTGATCTCGAATTCCTTGCCCCACTCGTCGGCGGCCCGCTCGGCGGTCTGGGTGTCGATGCTGGCCAGCCCATCCATGCCCGCGAGCTTGGCAGCCTCCCGCACGAGCTGAAGCAGCTGGCGAGTGAGGCCTCCAGACTTGGTGATCAGGAGATCGAGCGCCCCGACGGAGAACGAGGTGGAAACATCGAGCTGCGCGCTCGCGCAGCGCCGCGAGATGATCTCGCGCGCAGCTGCACGGCCGCCGGACACTTGCTCTGGCGCGACGTGTCGCGTGGTCGTCGTGGGCCCAGCGACGATCAGGTTGGTCAATCGTGCCCGGTCGAAATGGTTGGCAACGGCGCTCCACTCCGCCGCCAACATCAGTGTCACCGGGCCAGTGTAGACCAGCGGAGCCTGCGGTTTGGTCAAGGTCCGGCTGGTCGCGAATAGGTCGCGGATCGACTCGATCTTTGTCAGCTTGTCGAGCCCATCGACGAGCACCAGCGGGGCCCGGATCTGCGCGACGTCGACCAAGATCTGATCCACGACCCAGACGAGCGCGTCCAGGGCCGGGTCACCATCCTTGACCGGGCGCGTGAGGCCGCCCAGCGCCGGCCGCCCAACCGGCACCAGCGGGGACCCCGTCGCAGCACGCACCGCCTGCAGCCCAGTCTTCGCAGCTGTCGTCGCACCCGGAGCCAACAGGTCGAAGGCCAGCAGCGCGACACCCTCGACGAGATCCGCGACCGCAATGTTGTGACGGCGGTCCAACAGCCCCTCGAAGGTCTGCTCGAGGTGTTTTTTCAGGGTCGGATCGACTTGATGACCAAAGCGACTCGCCGCGGTTCGAATCGCAGCGGCGCCGATGCAAAACAGGATCTCGGCGGCGCTGACTTCGTCGATCCGCGCGGCTGCACGCCACAAGTCCACGCCCACGACCACGTGCGATCCCGCCAGTAACTCGGCGAGCTTCGTCAGCTCGGTGCTCTTTCCCGCCCCTACCGAGCCACAGATGACCCACTTGCCTTGCTCGTCGAAACCAGCGTCGAGCGAACTGGCGATCCTGCGCGCGACCGAGTCCGAGCGCTCGACGAACAGGTTGAGCTCGTCGATGTGGAGGCGCTCTTTGGGGTCACAGACCTTGTAGAGCCGCCGCCAGCCGTCGGAAGGAGTCATTGCTGTGACTGTAGCCCACCCGCGATACACCGACAGTGGCGCCAGCGGCGCGTGAGTGCCGCGCTGTGCTGCCAACCACCAGTCGTGCGACTGGCAGCGCACTATTCGACGGTGACCGACTTGGCGAGGTTGCGCGGCTGGTCCACGTCGGTGCCCTTGAGATCCGCGATGTGATACGCGAGCAGCTGCAGCGGCACCGAGGCGAGGATCGGCTGCAAGAAGGGATCGACCTTGGGAACCATGATCACGTCGTCGGCCAGATCACCGATCTGGTCGTCGCCGGAGCTGGCGACCGCGATGATCTTGCCGCCGCGGCTGCGCACCTCTTCGAGGTTCGAGAGCGTCTTGTGGTAGCCGGGCCCCTCGAGCGCGAGCACGACGACCGGGACGTTCTCGTCGATCAGGGCGATCGGCCCGTGCTTCATCTCGCCGCTGGCGTAGCCCTCGGCGTGGACGTAGCTGATCTCCTTGAGCTTGAGCGCGCCCTCGAGCGCGACCGGAAAGCTCAGGCCGCGGCCGAGGTACAGCCAGTCGCGGGCGGCGACCCAGCGCCGGGCGATGATCTTGATCGCGGCCTGGACCCCGAGCACCGCGTCGATCGCGATCGGCATCTCGCGCAGGCCGTCGAGCAACGCGTTGGCGCGCTCGGCATCGAGCGCGCCGGTCCGGCGGCCGAGGTGCACCGCGAACATGGTCAGCATGGTCAGCTGGGTCGTGAACGCCTTGGTCGAGGCCACCGAGATCTCGGGCCCGGCGTGGGTGTAGAGCACGTGGTCGGCGGCGCGGGCGATCGAGGAGTCGACCACGTTACAGATCGCCAGGCCGACCGCGCCGAGCCGCCGGGCCTCCTGCAGCGCGGCCTTGGTGTCGGCGGTCTCGCCCGACTGCGAGATCGCCAGGACCAGATCACCCGCGCGGACGATCGGCTCGCGGTAGCGAAACTCGCTGGCGAGATCGACCTCGACGGGGATCCGCGCGAGCTGCTCGATGAGGTACTTGCCGGCCAGCGCGGCGTGCCACGAGGTGCCGCACGCGACCATCGTGATCTTGTGGCGCTCGGCGAGGGTGGCGAAGTCGATGCCGGACAGATCACTGAAGTCGAGGGTGTCCTCGCGCTGCGGCTCAGCCCCGCGAAATTGCGGCAGCCGACCGCTCAGGGTGTCGCGGACCGCCCGCGGCTGCTCGAAGATCTCCTTGAGCATGAAGTGCTTGAAGCCCTGCTTCTCGGCGGCCAGCGGGCTCCACTCGATCCGTCGCCGGGCTCGCTTGGCCGGCTGACCGTCGGCGTCGAGCAGCTGCACGATCCCGCTGGGGTCGACGATCGCGATGTCACCGTCGTCGAGATCCACGACCGTGCGGGTGTGCTCGAGGATCGCCGCCACGTCCGAGGCCACGAAGCTCTCTGCGAGGTCCAGTTGGCCTTGCGCGCCGCCGAGTCCGATCAACAAGGGCGAGTGGTGGCGGGCCGCGACCAGCTGCTCGGGGTGCTCGTCGTGGACCACACACAGCGCGTAGGCGCCGTGCAGCTGCGAGATCGCCTCGCGCACGGCGGACACCAGGTCGGCGGCCCCCTGCTTGGCGGCCGCGTCGTAGATCTCGTCGATCAGGTGAGCGACGACCTCGGTGTCGGTCTCGCTCGCGAACGCCCGGCCGCGGGCGATCAACGCCTCGCGGTGCTTGGCGTGGTTCTCGATGATGCCGTTGTGGACGACACACACGCGCCCGGCCCGATGCGGATGCGCGTTGAGCTCGCAGGGCCGGCCGTGGGTGGCCCAGCGCGTGTGGCCGATCCCGCTCGCGCCGCTGACCGGCTCGGCCTCGAGCTTGGCCGCGAGCGAGGCGATCTTGCCCTCGCAGCGAGACACGACCGTCAACGGGTTTCGGCCGGGGTCGAGGATCGCGACGCCAGCCGAGTCATAGCCGCGGTACTCGAGCCGACGCAGTCCGTCGACGAGGATCGGGGCCGCGGGACGGGAGCCTGTGTAGCCAATGATGCCGCACATGAGCGACTGTTATACCCGAGCCGCCCCGACTCGGCCCGTGCGCGCGCACGGCGGTCAGGACGGCTGGGCGGCGCGCGCTACAGCGGCTTCAGATCCGTGTCGTACTCGTAGATCTTGGCGCCTTCGAGCTCTTTGACGTCCTTGAGCTGCTTTTTGACCTTCGCCGCCTTGCCCACGATCACGATCACCGGGGTGGTGTGGATGTGCTTGGCCGCGGTGTCCTTGATGTCACCGAGTTCGATCTTGCGGACCTCCTCGATGTAGTTGTTGTAGTAGTCCTCCGGCAGGTTGTAGGTCAGCATCGTGCCGACCTTGCCCGCGATCTGCGAGGCGGTCTCGATCTGCAGGGGGAAGCTCAGGGCCATGTTGTCGACGGCGGCCTTGAACTCTTGCTCGGTCGGATCCGTGGTCCGCAGCTGGTCGATGTGACCCAGCAGCGCGCTGAGCATCTCGTCGGTCTCCTTGGTCTGGGTGACGAGCAAGAACGCGCCGATCGCCTTTTGCGGCGCCTGGAACGAGCCGATGTTGTAGGTCAGCTTCCGCTCTTCGCGGATGTCACGGAACAGCCGCGAAGACATGCCGCCACCGAACAGCTTGGTGACCGCGGCCATCTTCTCCCACTCGGGGCTGTTGCGGGCGACCGAGTTGACGTTGGCGATGACGATGTCCGAGCTGATCTGGTTGCGGTCGACGATGTGAACCGCGAGCTCGGTGGGGACCGCCTTTTGGTAGTCCGCGCCCGTGAACGCCTCGAGTGGGTGCGGCGGGACCTCGCCCTCGAACGGCTTCCAGCGCCCGAGCGTGCTCTCGACCAGCTTCTGGACGTCGGCCTGGGTCACGTCGCCCGAGAGGATCAGGTAGGCGTTGCCGGGCCGGTAGTAGAGGTCATGGAACGCACGCAGCGCCTCGGGCGTGACGGCGTCGATCTCGGCGTCGGTCGGGAAGTCCGGCGCGTAGGGGTGGCCGGGCGGGAACAGCAGCTTTTGGGTCAGCCGCTGCGCGAGCGCGCCGCCGTCGGACTTCTCGCCCTTGATCGCGACCTTCTGCTGGTCCTTTTGCTTCTCCAGCGCGTCCTTGTCGAACTTGGGGTTCTGCGCGACGTCGTTGACCAGCTCGAGCGCGAACTTGAGGTTGGGCGTCAACACCCGGGTCTGGATGAAGCTGTTGTGCTCACCCGCGCCGGCCGACAGGCTGCTGCCGAGCTGCTCGATCGACTCGTCGATCTTGGCCTTGCTGCGCTTCTTGGTGCCCTCGGTCAGCATCGACGCCGTCATCGCGCCGACCAGGTCGTCGTTGATCGTGCCGGCCTTGACGACCAGCTGCACGTCGACGAGCGGGACCTCATGGTTCTCGACGATGTAGACCATGAGCTTGTTGGGCAGCTCGAACTTTTGCAGCGCCGGGAAGTTCACGGACCGCTGCTCGGACGGCGGCGGCGGCTCGGGGTACACGCGCGCGGGCTCGGCCGGCGGCGCCTCGACCTCGACGGTCTCGGCCGGTGGCGTGGGGTCCTCGGTGTTCTTGTCGCAGGCGGTCAAGCCCAGCGAAGCAAGTAGACCAGCGCCAGCGGCGATGCTGATGAAACGGTGACGGATGTCGATGTTCATGGCGAAGTTACTCCCGTTCCTCAGTTGGCCTTGGCGTCGGGTTTGGCGTCAGCTGCGGGCTCGGCCCCAGCCCCTGCTTTGTTGGCGGGGACCAGCTCGTAGAACACCCAGTTGTCGTTGAGGTACTCGGCGGCGACGCGCTTGACGTCCTTGGCCGTGACCGCCGCGTAGCGATCGAGATCGGTCAGCACGCGCTTGGGGTCGTCGTAGAACAGCGCGCCGTTGGCGATCGTGCTGGCCCGACCAGCGTTGCTGGCCAGGGTCGAGACCGTGCCCATGAGCTGCAGGTTGATCGCCTTCTCGAGCTCCTTGCTCGACACACCCTTCTTGGCGACGGTCGCGAGCTCGCTGGACAGCAGCTGCTTGACGTCGCCGAGGTGCTTCTCGCCCTCGGGCGTGGGGACGCCGAAGAACAGCATGCCGCCGGCGTCGCGGAACGCGAAGATGTGGCCACCGCCAGCGCCCGCGGTCCACTTTTTCTCGTCGGTCAGCAGCTTGGACAGCCGCGCCGACTCACCCCCGAACAAGATGTTGCCGAGCAGGTCGAGCGCCGGGCGGTCCGGGTGATCGTCGCCCACGGTCGGCCACGCCCACACCCACTGGGTCTGCTGGGCCTTGTCGTCGGGGATCTGCTTTTCGATCTTGCGCCCGCGGACCATGGTCGACGGCGGCGGATCCGGCGGCTCGGCGCCCTTGGCGATGCCGCCAAAGTAGTGCGTCACCCGATCCTTGACGTGGGCGAACTCGACGTCGCCGACGATCACCAGCACCGCGTTGTTGGGCACGTAGTAGGTCTTGAAGAACGCCTCGGCGTCCTGGGCCTCGGCCGCGTCGAGATCCTCGAGCGCGCCGATCGGCATGTGGGCGTAGGGCGTGCCCTCGAACAGCTCGCTGATCATCTGCTCGAAGGCCTTGAAGAAGGGCTGGTTCTCCGAGCGGTCCTTCTCCGACTTGACCGCCGAGCGCTGGGCTTCGAACGGCTCTTTGGTGATCTCGAGGAACTCGAGGCGGTCGGCCTCGCCCCACAGCACCATGTCGAGGTACTGGCTGGGGATGTTGTGGTAGTAGAAGGTTTGATCGAACGAGGTCGCGGCGTTGATGTTGCCGCCCGCGCCCTCGGTGTACTCGCCGATCATGTTGTCAGCCAGGTTCTTCGAGCCCTGGAACATCATGTGCTCGAAGAAGTGCGCGAACCCGGTGCGACCCGGGACCTCGTCGCGCGAGCCGACGTCGTAGGTGATGTTGATGTTGAACGCGGGCGTCGAGTGATCCTCGACGACGTACACGCGCAGGCCGTTGTCGAGCGTGAAGGTCTGAATATCGAGTTCGATATTCAGCTTGTCCTTGGCGGCGTGCGCGGGCGGGGCAAGCGTGACGGCGCCGAGGATCGGCAGCGCCAGCGCGCTCGCCATGGCCAGGCGCAACAGGGGAGTGGATCGTCGGCGAACTGTCATCTTTGCTCGTGTCTCCAGGTGGGGCGGCGCGAACCCTATCAGCCCGTGCGGGGCGGGTGTAGACCCCCCACCCGATCCTGGACCCTCGTCACGCAGGTCCGCTGCGTGTCCGGTCGGCCGCTCACGCAGCCTCGAAGCGCCGGCGATCTGGCGCGCAAAGCCGTCACTCGACCCCGCAGAACCGGCGCTAACGCGATTCTCGTGGGCGGGGACTCGCGTGCCATCCAGGGTGCGGACGAACCCCACGAGATCGTGTGCCTGATCGCATCGCCACGCCCGCCGTGTCCTGACTCATGCGAGCGCGTGAAACCTGGCCGGAGTCAAAAACGGAGCTGAGATCACTCTCGAGGCAGCGCTGCGAGTCCCTCGCGGGCCCGCTTGCTGCCGCGCTCCCACTCGAGCAGCTCGCTCAGGCGCAGGGCTTCGTCGAGGCAGCGCCGCGCGTCGTCGGGCCGGTCGCCGTCGACCCGCAAGCTGGCCCGGAGCAGCAGGAACTCGGCGCTGGTCCGGCGGTCGCCGATCTTGCGCGCGAGCTCGAGCCCGCGGCCGACGTGTTGCTCGGCGAGCATCGCCTGATCGAGCGCGCGGAGCAGCCGACCCAAAAATTCGTGACAGCGCATCACGCCCAGGTTCTCGTTGCGCCGCTCGGCCTGAAACAGCGCGTGCTCGGCCCAGGTCCTGGCCTTGAGGGAGTCGCCCGAGCGCTCGTGCAGATCGGCGGCGGCCAACAGGTAGCGCCACATCGACACGTCGATGATCGCGCGGGGGCCGTCGCCGAGGGTGCACATGTCGAGGCCCTCGCTCAGTTCCTTGATGCCGCGGGTCAGCTGCCCCGCGCTGGCGTAGGCGCCGGCGAGGTCGGCGTAGAGCTCGAGCAGCGCCGGCCGTCGGCCCTGCGCGATCAGGGGTCCGAGCGCGCGCTGGTAGGCGTCGATCGCCCCCTTCCAGTCGCGCTTGCGGCTGAGGCAGCGGCCCAGCGCGCGGTGCATCTCGGACTCGAGCTCGGGCGCCTGGCCGGTGCCGAGCACCTTGCGGAGCGTGTCGATCGCCTCGTCCACCCGATCCGTGAAACAGAAGGGATCGATCAGCTCGGCGATCAGGTGGGCCTCGTGCTGCAGCCGATCTTCGTCGGCGAGCCGGCGGCAGGCCTTGAGCGCGGTCCGGAGCAGGCGCACGGCCTTGGGATCGTCGAACGACGCGATCGCGGTCACGGCCGCCTCGCGCAGGGCCTCGATCAGCTCGACGGTCTGAACCCGGCCGGGGGTGTCGCGGACTCGGCTGGGTTGGGCGCGCAGCAGGTGGAGGGCCCGGACCGTGGGCGACAGCTGGGCGCTCTCGGTTCTGATCGCGGCCTCGCGATGGAGGTGGCGCGCGCGGTTGCGATCCATCGTGGTCGGGATGTGCTCGCAGATCCGCCGGCTGCGAAACTCCCAGGTGCGCCCGTCGACTGCGGTGAGCAGCCCGGCGTGGACCAGCGCGTTGAGGTGTCGCCGGAGGTCACCGGGCTGACCCAGCGGGTCGGTCTCGCGCAGCGCGTCGACGTCATCGAGGGTCATGCGCTCGCCGAGCAGTGACGCGAGCTCGATGACCTGGCGCTCGTTGGCGGCGAGGTTTCCGAGCCAGGCGTTGATCGCGTCGACGACGTCGACCGTCTGGCCGGCGGCCGGCAGGCTGCGGACCGCGAGCTCGAGCTCGAACGGGGTCATCGGCGCGTGGCTGGCCAGCCGGGCCGGCAGCGCGGACTTCGACTTCGACAGCCCCTCGGCCCACGCTTCGATCTCGGTCGGGCCGAGCCGCGGGAGCGCGACCACGGGGCTGTGCAGCCAGTCGCGCTTCTCTTCGGCGGTCGCGACCAGCAGCAGGATCGGGTGCTCCGAGCGCGCTCGGACCAGCTGCTGCAGGACCCGACGCGACGGCGCGTCCCAGCGATCCACGTCGTCGAACACCAGCACGAGCGGCCGCCCGGAGACCTCGGTGAGCGCCTGCACGGCCGACGTGAAGCACTCGCGACGGCGGACCGCGTACTCGATCGCGTTGGCGCCGACGCCCGCGCCCACGCCCACGCCGAACAGCTCCTGCATCCCCGGCAGCGCCTCGTAGGACAGGCCGATCAGGTTGGCCGCGCGGTTGATCTCGCCGGGTGTGGCGCTGCGATGGTCGACGGCGAGCAAGCTGCTCACGGCCACGCGGATCGGCCACAGCGCGGTCATGGCCCCGGTCGGCTCGCAGCCGGTCTGCAGCACCCGCCAGCCGTGTTGCTCGGCGCGATCGCACAGCTCGTCGAGCAGCCGCGACTTGCCCGCCCCGGATCCGCCCGCGATGACCTGGGTCATGAGCCCGGGCTTGGGATACTGAAGCTGGCGCTCGGCGGCGGCGAGCACCGCCGCCCATGCCTCGCCCGCGAGGCGCGAGGGCAGGGCGCGCAGCAACACCTCGGCCGTGGCCTCGCCCGTGGCCTGGCGCAGCGCCCGAGTCGAGCGCCGCTCGACCCGCCAGTTCGGCGTGATCGCGTGCTGATCCGGCGCCGGGATCCCGCACGCCGGACAGTAGCGATCGACCGGCCGCATCTGCTCTTGGCAGTTGGTGCAGTGGATCTGCGCCTGGTGACCCAGCCGGGCAGCCTCGACGATCGCCTCGCGGAACTCGGCGGCGTCGGCGTAGCGACCGTCTCGCTCTTTGGCCAGCGCCCGCAGGCACACCGCCTCGAGCGGATCCGGCGTCTTGCCCAGCACCTCGCTGGGCGGCTTGGGGACCTCGTGGATGTGGCGGTGGAGGATCTCGACCGCGACGTCCGACTCGAACGGCGGCCGTCCGGTCAGCATCTGGTAGAGGATCACGCCGACCGCATAGATGTCCGAGCGCTGATCGAGCTTGAGCCCGCAGGCCTGCTCCGGCGACATGTACTCGGGCGTTCCGCACACGGCACCTTGGCTGGTCAGGCCCGGGCGCGCGCGCGCGTTGGGGGCGTCGTCCATCAGCTTGGCGATGCCAAAGTCGAGGACCTTCAGCAGCTCGCCGCGGGTCCGCAGCGACTGGACCAGGATGTTCTCGGGCTTGAGATCACGGTGCAGGACCCCGAGCCCATGGGCCTCGGCGAGCGCCGCGAGCACCTGCAAGATCAGGTCTGCGATGCGCTCGCGTGTCAGCGGAAACTCGTCGTAGATGATCTGCTCGAGGGATCGGCCCTCGATGTACTCCATCACCAGGTAGGTGATGCCGTCGTGGGTCCGACCGTAGTCGACGACCGACACCACGTTGGGGTGGTTGAGGCTCGCGCAGTTGTGCGCCTCGTTGGCGAACCGAGCCTGCGAGTCGGGATCGTTGGTCAGCTGCGGGCTGAGGATCTTGATCGCAAACGGCTTGTGCAGCGCGGTCTGCTCGGCCTTGTAGACCCGGCCCATCGCGCCGCTCCCGAGCAGCTCTTCGATCCGGTAGCGATCCTCGATCACCACGCCCAGGTAGGGATCGCCATCGAGTGACGAGACGCTGGACAGATCCGAGCCGCAGGACGGACAGAACCGGTGCTCGTCGAGAACCCGCGCCTCGCACTGGGGACAGATCTTATGTGCTAGTTCGTGCACAGAGGACCTACATCGACAGTCATCCACGGTACCCCAGAGAGCTCAGGCGTGAAACTAACCGGCAGGGAAATCCTAGCCAGCGGTCTAAACCGCGCGGTGACCCGACCCGCGGTGTCACCGCCGAGCGATCGCGTGTGAGTTCGCGGCGGCCCCACCCGCGCGCTCTGATCGCCCTAAGTACGCAGATTTTCTAGACTTTTCGCGTCTCGCGCAGGATTGACACGGACGCACCGCACTTCTATAACCCCGCGCGATTGGCGGTTGGCAACACCCGCCGTTGGGGCGTCGGCAAGTGGTAAGCCATCGGTTTTTGGTACCGACATTCGTAGGTTCGAATCCTACCGCCCCAGTCTCACTTCTTCGGCCACCCAAGAGCCTCCCAGGCGCGCGATGAACCGACTGATCTCCATCTTCGGCGGCAACGCCAGCCCCGCCCTCACCGAGAAGATCTGCAAGTACGTCGGTCTCCCCAAGGGCACCTCACGCACCTCACGCTTCTCGGACGGCGAGATCTTCGTCGAGATCGGCGAGAACGTGCGGGGGGTCAACTGCTTCATCGTGCAGTCGACCTGCTCGCCGCCGAACGACAACTTGATGGAGATGTTGATCATGATCGACGCCCTCAAGCGCGCGAGCGCGGGCGCGATCGTCGCGATCATCCCTTACTTCGGCTACGCCCGGCAAGATCGCAAGGTCAAGCCGCGCACGCCGATCACCGCCAAGCTCGTCGCGGATCTGCTGACCGCCGCCGGGGCCACGCGGGTGCTCTCGGTCGACCTCCACGCCGGTCAGATCCAGGGCTTCTTCGACATCCCCTTCGACCACCTCTACGCGACCCCGATCCTGCGTGAGGCGTTCGCCGCCGAGGGGCTCGGCGGCGAGAACACGGTCGTGGTCTCACCCGACGCAGGCGGCACCGAGCGGGCCCGGGCCTACTCCAAGTTCCTCGACTGCTCGCTGGCGATCATCGACAAGCGCCGCGACTCGCCCAACGTCTCGCAGGTTCACCACCTGATCGGCGACGTCGAGGGCAAGCGCGCGATCCTGATCGACGACATGATCGACACCGCCGGCACCTTGTGCAACGCCGCCAAGGCGGTCAAGGAGCACGGCGCCGCCGAGGTGTTCGCCGGGGCCACCCACGGCGTGCTCTCGGGCCCCGCGATCGACCGCATCAACGAGTCGGTGCTCAGCCGCGTGTGGGTCACCGACACGATCCCGCAGCACGACAAGGTCACCCGCTGCGCCAAGCTCGACGTCCTCAGCACCGCCAACCTGGTCGGTGAAGCAATTAAGCGCATCCACCACGGCGACTCGATCTCCAGCCTCTTCGATTAGAAATCTTGCGTGAGCGTCGCGGGCCCCCGCGACAGAATCAGCAAAAAGAAAGCGAAGCGTTCCCCGAGTCCGAACCCGACCTCGAGCCCGAGCGCAGCGAGGGTGGCGACCCGCGCGGAGCGAAGCGAGCACGGGTCGCGTCGGGCAGGACTCGGGGTATGACTAGTCCCAGGAGGAGCAGACTTTGCCCTTGTCCTTGGCGAGCCACGCGATCGTGTCCTTCGCCGCGCTGATCCAGCTCTTCGGCGCCCCGAGATCGCCGTAGATCACGACCTCGAACAGCTGGGTGGCGTAGCCACACTCGCCGAGCCCGACGTAGGCGGAGCCGGCCCAGTAGTACACGTAGGGGATCCAGTCGTGCTTGTAGTGGGCGTCGGCGAACTCCGCGAAGTACAGCAGGGCGTCCCAGTAGTTGCCGAGCTCGTGCTCGGCCACGCCCATGAAGTACAGCGCGTAGGGGATGTTCTGATCGTTGGGGTACAGGGTCTTGAACGCGATGAACTCGGCCTTGGCGGCGGCGTAGTCACCCCCGGCGAACAGGTCATAGGCCTCGTCCCACAGGTCGTCCTTGTCCTTCGGCGAGGGCCCACCGCCGCCCGCCGAGTCGGCGCCGTCGGGCAGCAGGTGCAGCTCGAAGACGTCCATCTCGGTGGCCTCGTAGGCCTTGGGGACCAGCTCGAGATCCAGGGTCTTCCACGCCTCCCAGGTGTTGGCCTTGCCCTTGGTCGACTTGGCCCACACGCGCAGCTTCTTGGCCTGCAGCATGAACGGCTTGTGCGTGGGGTCGTCGAGGTTGAGCGACTTGCCGGCGGCGATCGTGTAGCTGGCGGTCTTGTTCGAGCCGGGGGCGCCGGGCAGCCAGGTGTCGCTGTTGTTGCGCTTGGTGTTCCACTGCACGAACACCTCGACGTTCTGGCCGCTGTCGTTGGTGACCCGGAAGTTGCGCTCGCTGAAGCTCTGGACGACCGGGCCGTTGTTGCTGTTGTTCTTGGCGTTGGCGTCTTCCTCGACCATCGCCCAGGCGGCGTACTCACCGATCCGGTTGCTGCCGTAGGCGATCCACATGTAGCCGTCTTCGCCCCAGTTGGTGCCCCAGCTGTTGCGCATCAGCCACGCGCCGCGATCGTCGTCCCAGCCGACCAGCACGACCGCGTGGTTGACGTTGGCGTTGGACTTCTCGTCGAAGGTGCCGCCGCTGTAGGCGATGAACGCCGGGGTCGCAGCCACGGCCGCGGTGATCGCCCCGTACTTGCACATCGCAGACTTGATGTCGGCGGTCTTTGGCATGACCGCGACGGGATCGACCCAGCCCCAGGTCTCGACCTCATAGGCGGTCTTGCCGTTGGCGCTGCACTTGTTGTCGTTGGCCTGGTAGGGGACGCTCTGCTCGGTCTGCAGGCCGTCTTTGCCGCCGCCCAGCCAGTCGTAGATCGGGGTGTACCAGCCGCCGTAGCAGCTCCCGCCACCCGAGCAGCTCAGCGCGTGCTGCTCGGCGAGGTCGGGCTTGGCCCCATTGATGATCGCGTTGCTGGCCTCGAGGGTCGAGACCGCCGCGAACGCCCAACAGCTGCCGCACGCGCCCTGGTTGCGGATCGGGCCCAGGCTGTCGCCCCAGCTGAACGCGTCGGCGCTGGGCGAGCACATGTCCGCGAAGTCGGTGCCGAGCCCCGCACCGCCGCTGCCACCCGATGACGAGCCGACCGGCGCTCCGAGGCCGCCCGGCAGATCGCCCTTGCTGGCGCGGGCCATGGCCCGGGGCTTGGCGGCCGCTCGGGCGACGCTGCGGACCATGAGGTTGCGACCGGCGAGCTGGGCCCGGGCCTCGGAGTTTTGCTTGGCGGCCCGCGCGAGCGGCTTGCTCGGGAGCGAGAGCCCGGTGAGCTCCGCCATCGGCTTGTCCATGGCCTCGGTGTAGGCGACCTCGAAGTTGAGCTTGCGCTTGGCGATGTCCTTGCGCAGGTTCTTGAGCTCTTTGTTGACCTTGCGCGGCGCCTTGGAGTTGCGGGCCGAGTAGCGGGCGGCGCGGGCCTTGGTCTGCTTGCTGCTCACCCGCGCGAGCTGGGGCTTGGGTCGAGCCCGGGTGGTCGTGGTCTTGGCCGACGCGACCCGCTGATACTTGGTCTTGGTCACCGGCGGCGGTGTGCCGACGCTCGGGGCCACCCGCTTGACCTTCTTGTTCGTGCTATTGGGGATCGCCCGGGCCGGCGCTTCGGCCTTGGCGTCGGGCGGGGTCGCGCGAGCAGGGGCGCGACCGGGGGGAGCAAACATGAGGCCCATGCAGAGGGCCGTGAGGGCGGCGGGGGAAGTCCAGGACATGGGCATGGCGGGGATGCTACCTGGTCGCTACGACGGCGGCTCGTGGATTTTGTTCGAATCGTCGCGCTGCGGTAGCGTATGGGCGATCACGAGCACCGCCACGGTTTGCGGCGATGTGTCGTGATGGTCACGAGCGTTCTCATGCCCCACAAGCCTGTCATCACGGCCCCGACTTCCTTGATCCCGCTGTTGCTGGCCGCGTGTCTGACCCTCGGGGTGTCGAGCGTGGCTGCGGCTGCTCCGCCCAGCTCGAACGCTGGGGGTGCCGGACCCGAGGAGGAAGCCTGCAGCGGACGCAGTGTCGGTGACGCGTGCTCGCTGCCCAACCGCCAGCTGGGGACCTGCAAGGCCGGGACCTGCAACCGGCTCGACTACTCGGGCGGCTCACCGCCGAAGGCGATCGAAGCCGCGTGCGTCGTGTGTGAGGCTGGGGCTGGTCATGCTGGTCATGACGGGCCACCGTCGCTGGGTTCTGGTGGCGCCCCGCCAGACAGCGGCGCCGATGCAGGGGCCGACAACGGCGACGCGAGTGAGTCAACGCCCGCGGGCACGGGCAAGCAGCCGCCCCAGTCGGCGAGCCGCTGCCGGGTCGTCTCCGAGGGTGGTGGGCCTGGCACCCTCGGACTCCTGGGACTGCTCGGGCTACTCGGCGTCGCGTTCAGGCGCCGCCCCCAACCCGGATCGTGAGTCGACGCTCGTGCGCGGATCTGCCAGGGCGCCGGTCCAGGCGGTTCTCGCGACGTGGTCGATGAAGCGTGCGTGATAAGTAGACCCCATCCATGTTCATGCTGCTCGCCAAGGCCGAGTACCCAACCGCCCCGCTAGATCTTCAGCTTCAGATCGGGTGGCTCGTGCTCGCGTGCATGACCTTGCTGGTCGTGTGGGCCTGGACCCGGGCCGAGTCGGTCCGCCGCGCCCTGTTCGCCCGCGAAGATCCGCGCCTGTTCGCGCTGTTTCGGATCGGCCTGGGCGTGATCACGATCCAGAATTTCTGGAACCTCAACATGCACTGGCGGATGCTGTGGACCGACGAAGGTCTGTTCACGGCTTCCGAGGCGCGCTCGCGGATCGGCCGGACCGCGCTCTCGGGCTGGACCGAGACCGACGGCTTCCTGGACGGCTGGGCGCTGCTCAAATTCTTTTGGGGCAAGCACTCGCTGCTGCTGATCCAGAGCGACCCCCAGTTCGTGCAGCTGTATCTGGGCGTGCTGATCGGCGTGCTGGTGCTGTTCACGATCGGGTTTCGAACCCGGATCACCGCGGTGCTCGCGTGGCTGCTGATCAACAGCCTCTACAACCGCAACGCCGTGTACCTCGAGGGTCACGACACGGTGTTTCGCTGCATGTGGTTCGTCGTCTTGTTCGCGCGGACCGACGCCGCGTGGAGCGTCGACAACTGGCTTCGGCGCAAGCGCGAGGCCCGGCGGGCCGCAGCGTCCGGCGCACCCTATGACTGGCTGCGTCTGCTCGATCGCGCCGGTCACTGGCTGTGGGGCGGGCTGTGGGCCTGGGGGTTTTGTCGGGTCGTCGGCTTCGATCCGCAGACCGTCTACATGCTGGTCCTGGCCGGGATCACCACCTGCGTGGTGGTGGGGCTGGTCGAGCGCGAACACGCGCGGGCCAGGCTCGCCAAGGTCGGGGGCGGTGCCACGAACGCGCCCGCGCCCGCCCGCTTCGAGCTGATCCCCGGGTGGCCGCGCTACCTCTACATCGCCCAGCTGATCTGCATCTACTCGGCGACCGGCCTGTACAAGACCGGCAGCGTGTGGAAGCAGGGTGACGCGCTCTACTACTCCCTCAACATGGATCACTTCTATCGCTTCGAGGTCGCGACCCAGTGGGTCAGCCTGTACCTGGCGACGAACGTGTTCCGGGTGATGACGCTGATCACGCTGTACTGGGAGAAGGCGTTCGCGGTGGTCGCGATCGGGCTGATCCTGCGCTGGCGACACGTCCACCGCGACACCCCCTGGTACCAGGCCATGCAGGCCACGACCTGGCGCATGTGGCTCGGTCGGGCGGCGTTCGTCGGCGCCTACTGGGTGATCTATCGGGTGCTGGTGCTCGCGTACCCGTGGTGCCTCGAGCTGCAAAAGGACAAGGCGCCGACGCCAGCGGGGCCGGGGCTCGCCTCGCTGCACCTGGTGTTGGGCGTGCTGATCCCGATCCTGGTGATCGTGTGGCACCTGCTCGGACGCTGGCCGATCCCGATCGGCAAGCTGCTCGGGCGGCTGTCCAAGCGGATGGCCCCGGCCACGATCGATCAGGAGCTGGTCCGCAAGTGGGTGTTCGGGCGGCGGACCTGGCTCGGGATCGGCTGCCTGTTCCACGGGATGCTGCTCGCAACCATGAACATCGGGATGTTCCCGGTGATCATGGTCTGGATGTACGTGGCCTTCTTCGAGGCCCGCCCGGTCCTGATCGCCGGGCGCTGGCTGCGAGATCAGCTGCGCAAGTTCAAGGCGACCCGGCTGCTGGCGCCCAAGCTGCTCGACGACGCCCTCGCCGACGACCAGGTCGAGACCGCCGAGCAGTCGCTGCGTCGTGATCCTCGCGGCCCGTGGTGGCTGGATCCATGGTTGATCGTGGCCGGCGCGGTCGAGCTGCTGCGCACCCGCAGTCGTCAGGCGCTGACCACCACGGTCGAGCGTGGACGCGCTCGGGGCGGGCGGATCCCCGACGCCGTGGTGCTTGGGCTGGCTGGTGTCGCGGTCGCGCTGGTGACCATGCGCGGGCTCGAGGCCAAGACCGAAGACACCGGTCGCGGCACGACCAGCGCGACCTTTGTCGGGGACGTGCAGTCACGCGCGCGCGACCAACAGCGGGCCGAGCTCGAGGCGCGCAAGACCCGGATCGATCGGCTCGGCGACTACGGCCACTGGTGGGTCTACCTCGGCCTCGGCTGCGCGGTAGTCTCACAGTTTCGGCGACGACCCGCGCTCGACACCCTGCCCGAGGACCGCGAGCAAGCGCCGCCGCCCAAACCGCCCGAGCCGCCTGAGGTGGAACCAGCCGAGCCGGAACCCCCGAAGGTCGCCGAGCCCCAGCTGATCGGCGGCACGGTCCTGCGCACGATCGTGCTCGGCTTCATGCTCTACCAGATCGGCGCGATCGGGACGACCTTCATCCCGCGCTACTCCGTGACACTGGCCTGGCGAAACGACGCCCACCACGTGTTCGGTGACTTCGTGCAGGGCACCAACCAGAACCAGAGCTGGAAGATGTTCGCGCCCAACCCCCCGCGCGGCAACACGTTCATGCGCACGGTGGTCATCGACGCCGACGGCAAGCCCTATCAGGTCGGCAAGGATCACTACACCGAGCGGCCCTACGTGTTTTGGTACAACGACCGCGAGCGCAAGATGCATCGGCGGATGATCGGCAAGAGCAAGTGGTACCTGCGCTATTGGGGCCAGTATCACTGCCGTGACTGGGCCTTCAACAACGATGGCCAGCTGCCGAAGGAGGTCCGGATCTTCAAGCTGCGGACCAACATTCCGCCGCCAGACCAGCTCGTCGAGGCTGGCGTGCCGTCGGACCCGCGCAAGCGAAAGCTGCGGACCGAGCTGATCGAGACCTACACCTGCAAGCCGGACGTCGTGACGCCCGAGATGAAGCAGCGTCGCGGCTGGCCGCTCTCGGACGAGGACCACGCTCAGCTCGAGAAGGACGCCAAGCGGAGCGAGGCCGACGCAGAGTCGACGCGCACGCTGTGGAAAGCCCGCGAGGACTTCGGCGGCGTCTCGCGTGAAGAGCGAGACCAACAACGAGCCGACGACTCCGAAGGAGATGACGAATAGCCGTGAGCCAACGCGCGCGCATTTTTGACGGCTGCTCACGCGGCAGCGCCAACCCCATGGAGCGATCGTGCTGATCCCACTGTTGCTGGCCAAGCAGCCAGAGGTCGACGTCTCCGCCCACATCGAGGCGGCGACGCAGTACATGTGGATCGCGTTCGCGCTGCTGATCGCGTTCTTCGTGCTGCGGCCCGAGCTGTGGCGCCGGCTGTGGTTTCGGCGCCTCGATCCGCGCGGGCCCGCGCTGGCTCGGATCGGCCTGGGCATCACCTTGGTCTGGACCTTCCTCGACCTGCTGGTGCTGCAGGGCGAGTGGCTGTTCACGGATCAGGGCCTGCTGCTCACCGACATGGCTCGCAAGAACTACGGCGGCAAGATGCGCACGCTGTGGGATCCCGAGCACGGGTTCGAGCACTGGTGGGACGTGTTCACGGTGCTCACGGATCGCTGGTCGGTGTTGTTCATCCGCAGCGATCCGCCGTTCGTGTACGCCCTGTTCGGGCTGCTGTTCGTGTTCGGGACCATGATGACGATCGGGCTGTACACGCGAGTGAGCACGATCCTCAGCTGGCTCTTGATGCTGCAGCTCTACAACTACAACCCGATCTACTACACCGGTGGCGACACGGTGATGCGGGTGATGATGTTCCTGGCGATGTTCATCGACTGGGGGCAGGCCTACTCGGTCGACGCCTGGCGAGCGCGGCGGCGGGCGATCCTGGCCGGCGCCGAGCAGATCCCCGCGCCCAAGCGGATCGCCGTGTGGCCGATCCGGCTGATGATGATCCAGCTCGCGTGCATCTACAGCGCGACCGGCCTGCTCAAGAGTGGCAAGACCTGGGCCAACGGCACCGCGCTCTACTACGCGCTCAACCTCGATCACTTCTACCGGGTCCCCGCGTTCACGCTCTACGCGTGGGCCGACAAGCTCTACATCACGCGGGTCATGACCGTGACCGTGCACTGGTGGGAGTCGCTGTTCCCGCTGGTGTTCCTCGGCGAGCTCCTGCGCGGGGTCGACAAGGATCAGGCGGCGGGCACCTGGGTCGGCCCGGTGCCGCGCTGGACCTTCTACGCCCTGGGTCTGGCTGGCTCGGTGCTGGTGGTCTGGACCGCGCCGACCTGGGCCCGGACCGCGCCCTTGTTCTTGCTCGCGGCGATGATCTACGCGGACCGCCGGTGGATGAAGGAGCCCGACAAGTCCGGGACCGACGTGGTCGCGTGGACGATCCGCGGGCTCAGCTGGCTGTGCCTGATCGGCTTCGTCGCGATCGGGGCCGTGTTCGCGGATCTGGGGGTCCTCTACTACTTCAACCCCCCGAAGGACGCGCCCGCCTGGCTGCAGAACAAGGCGCTGCTGCGCAACGCCGCCTCGATTGCGACGATCTCGGTCCCGCTGTTCCTGGCCGCCGTGATCCTGATCTTGCGCACGTGGATGCCCCGCGCGTACCGCTTCACCCGCGACTGGCTGTTCGGCAAGCGCCTGTGGCTGACCATGGGGCTGTTCATGCACATCGGGATCGACCTGACCATGAACGTCGGGACCTTCGTGCAGGTCATGATCGCCGTGTACCCGATCTGGCTGGCGGGCGACGACGTCGACGCGATGTGGCGCTACCTGCTGTGGCGCGCCGCCAAGCCCGGCGAGGCCGGCCGACCGCCGGTCCCCAAGGGCAGCCTGCGTCGGTTCGGGCGGCTCCTGATCGCGCCGTTCGAGCGGGCCAAGTACCGCGTCCGTCGGCCAGCCTGGGTCTGCATCCACGGCCCCAGTGAGGCCGCGATCCGCCGGGTGGCCTTGCTGCGTTGCTGGGATCTGGGCGAGCGGATCAACTTCGAGCTCGACCCGGACCGCACCAGCGAGGTGCTGCTGCTGCACTCACCGGATCGCAAGCACAGCTTCGAGGGGGGCCGCGCAGCCCGTGAGCTGATCTCCCTGTTTCCCGGGCTGTGGTGGCTGTGGCCGCTGAGCATGTTCCCCGGCATCGGCCGGGGCGTGGCCATGATCCTGCGCCAACGCGTGTAGGACTGCGCTGGTCATGAAGACCAGGATCATCGACGTCATCGCGTTGCTCGCCTTCGTGGTGTTGTGGCTGATCCCCATGGCCTGGGTCGGCTACCTCGGGGGGCCCCCTGCGAGCTGGCCGGTCAACTGCCAGGATCTGTACGCGGTCTCGTGCTTGTTTGGGCGCGGCAGCGAGCGCGTGAGCATGTTCTATGTGCAGGTCCGGTTCGCCGACCGGCCGGGTTGGTACGACCTGCCCGAGCACGAGTACTTCAAGCTCGAGCCCTTCGGTCACCGCAATCGGTTTGATCGGTTCATGGCGCGGTTTGGGTACCGCGAGGGCGACGGCCTGGCCCGCAGCGAGCTCGCGCACTGGCTCGCGGCCACCCACCGCGAGCGGCACGGCGATGAGCCGGGGATCGTCGCCGTTCGGTTCTTGTGGGTCGACCACGTGATCTCGGCCGACGCGCCACCCGAGGATCGCTGGCGCAAGCCGCCCCGACCGCGAGCCGGGCAGCTGCGCACGCTTGGCGATCCCGTGATCATTCAAGCCGCGGCGGTGCAACCGTGACCCAACCACCGAGCGTGACAGCGCGAGCGCTTCACTGGGCGCTGGGGCCGGTCTCCGCGATTCGGCTCGAGAGCTTTCGGTGGACCACGACCTTGGTGTTGCTCATCTACACCCTGACGTGGAGCTTGGAGGCCAGTGAGTGGCTGACGCCTGTCGGCTATCACGTGAGCGCGGCCGCCTCGCGTGGGTTGCAGCTGCCGATCCCGCTGCTGGGTCGGGGGAGCCTCGTCGCGTTCTTGCTGATCTACGTCGGCAGCATGGTCGGGATCTTGTTGGACCTGCGCCCGCGGCTGTGCTCGTACGTGGTGTTCATGGGGTTGCTGTATGTGACCCTCGCTGATCGACTCTCGGCGTTCTCGATGAACAAGCTCGCCCTCGTCGCGTACTTGGTGCTGCTGCTCGCACCTTGGCCCGCGACTGGCTCGGCTGGCCGCGATGCTCCCGATGTGCCCGATGCTCCCGACAGTTCCCAGGATCAGGAGCACCCCCAGCTGCGCTCCGCCTGGCCGCTCCGGATCCTGCAAGCGACCGTGTTGCTTCAGTACGTTGGCGCCGGGGTTTGCAAGCTGCGCGGCAACTGGCTGACCAACCCCCAGGTGCTGTGGCTGCAGGCGCAGGACGTCTACATGACCAAGTTCGCCGCGTGGATGGTCCGCGAGGTTCCGGTGTGGGGGTGGACCGTACTGCAGCACGGCGCGCTGGCGTTCGAGTTGCTCGCGCCGCTGCTGCTGTGTGTGCGTCGACTGCGACCGCTCGGGTTTGCGTGGGGTCTGGCGATGCACGTCGGCATCGCCCTCATGATGCACAGGGTCGGGCTGTTCTCGTTGTCGGTGGTCGCTTACTACGTTCTGTTCGTTGACGAAGCCCACCTGTTTGGCCTGCGCGAGCGGCTTCGGGCGGGGTGAGGTCGGGCTCGGGTTGGGTCCCGGGTTTGGGCTCGGGCCATGGTCGCGAGAAAAAAATTGCAGGCTTCCGCGTAGGCAATGGTTGCCGCTGCGCGGGCGCCTCCGGTACCCTGGTCGTACGGGGCAAAGGACCCCTGGATCGAGAAGCTCGCAGATGTCGACAAAACTGTTCGTCGGCGGCCTCCCTTGGGCGATGGACAACCAGCGCCTGAAGGAAGTGTTTGCTGAATTTGGTGACGTGGAGGACGCCCGCGTCGTGTTGGATCGAGAGACCGGACGCTCGCGTGGGTTCGGCTTCGTCACCTTTGCCACGCCAGAGGCTGCCGAGAACGCCCTGGCGCTCAATGGCCAGGACGTGGACGGGCGGCCGATTCGCATCGATCGTGCCCAGGAGAAGCAGCGGCCCGCTCGTGGTGGTGGTCGGCCGTCGGGGCCGGACCGTGGCGGTGGCGGTGGCGGTGGCGGTGGCGGTGGCGGTGGCGATCGACCTGACCGGTCGGGACCTGCCGCCGCCCCGGG
>NZ_PVNL01000044.1 GCF_002994635.1 Enhygromyxa salina
ATCTTGTTGGGGTTGTGGGCGGTCTGGGTACCGCGTGGGTCCCGGTGTGCCGAGAGGGTGCCGCGGTGCGGCCACGAGGTCCACGCCGAGCTGCGTCAGTTGGGCGGGACCGTGAGCTCCGGCTGCCTTGGTCGAGAGCGCTGACGCTCGAGTCGTCGCGGGTTGGGGCGGGGCGTGATGGAAGCGGGCGAGGACCGGCGCGAGCGCACGCGGTGTTGGCTGAGTGGTGGTGCCGCGGCTGTTGCGTCTTCGCCATATGACGCCTTTGCGTCGCTTGGAGTTGAACCCTGCAATGAGCTTGGGTGCGGATCGCTATAATGCAATCGAGCGGACTGAGATTGTTCGCTTGGGCACAATCGGTGTGACGTGGCAGGTCGGCGGATGCGTGGCGAGATTGTAGGGCGCGCTGGGCCCAATCGCGAGGATTGGGGTGGTTCCACCCAAACCAATGATGGGTGGTCATATTTGAGATACTTCAAAATGTAATTTGTATCCCCGAGAGACTGCTGGTATAGGAGACAGCCTAAACGAGTCGCGCATGTTTGAGCGCCACGCGATTAGGGCTTCACGATCGACCAGGTGGATGTCCACCTGATCCTCGATCCGAGCGTGTCGGACACCGCCACGGGGACGGACCTCGACTTCTTCGATGATGCCACCGCGGATCCGCCCGGGACGCCAGAGACCGACGCGTTCGCGGCCGGAATCTACGGCAACACGGTCACCGCGAGCTTCACAGCGCTCACGGCCGTGGCGCAACCTTGGCGGCTCGAGGTCGACACGACCACCGCGACGATCCCCCCTGGCCTCGACCCCGACGAAACCGGCATGCTCGACCGCTCGACAATCGCGGGCATGGTGCTCGTCGTCCACTACTCGTTGACGCCGAGCTAGTCGTTCGCGGGCGGGCGCCCTCACTCGAGCGCGCCCGCCCTGTTGCTTCTGTCTCCCTGCCTGTTTGCTCGCGCCCGCTCGCGCGTAGGACCTCGGTGAATTCATGTCCGACGATCCCACCAAGCCCCCCGGTCCCCAGCTGACCTCTGGCCCCTCGCTCGTCACCGAGCCCAAGACCGCGACGCCGTCGTTCTCGGCCGGCAACGCGCCCGGTCGTAACGCGTCTGGCATGCGCAGCGCGCCCGGGCAGGACAAGAACCCCTTTGCGCAGGCGTTTCGCTCGCCGTGGGGCGGGCCGTCGGGGGAGCAGGGCGAGCAGCAGGACCCAACGGCTAGCTTCGCGCCGAGTATCACGCTGCCCACTGGCGGCGGCGCGCTGCGTTCGATCGGCGAGAAATTCTCGCCCAACCCGTTCACGGGGACGGGCTCGATGAGCGTGCCGGTTGCCTGCTCGCCGGGGCGCGCGGGGTTTGGGCCCTCGCTCGCGCTCAACTATGGGTCCGGTCAGGGCAATGGGCCGTTCGGCTTGGGCTGGCAGCTGGGGGTGCCCGCGATCTCCCGCAAGACCGAGCGCGGCGTACCTCAGTACAACGATGGGCACCCCGATCCGAAGCAGCGTGACACCTTCGTTCTCGCAGGAGCCGAAGACCTCGTCGCAGCGCTGGATCCCATGACTGGGGGAATCTGGGTAGAGGAACGAGGCGGTTATCGCATTCACCGGTTTCGCCCGCGGGTGGAGAGCAGCTTCACCAAGATCGAGCGCTGGACGGAACTGAGCACGGGCGAGATCCACTGGCGCACGATCAGCGCCAGCAACGTCACCAGCTACTTCGGCAAGACCAGCGACGCGCGGATCAGCGATCCACAAGACAGCTCGCGCGTGTTTAGCTGGCTGCTCGAGGAAGTCCGCGATGATCGCGGGCAGATCATGGTCTACGAGTACAAGCGCGATGACCTCCAGGGAGTCGACGTCAACGCGCCATTCGAGCGCACCCGTCTCGAGGGGGCCACGCTCGCTGGTCAGCGATATCTGTCACGCATCAAATACGGGAACGCCACGCCGAATGTCGCGAGCGACTGGCTGTTCGAGGTCGTGCTCGACTACGGGGAATTCGGGACCTGGCAGGTCACGGGGTCTGGCGATCAGCTCGAGATCTCGACCACGCCTGCGCGCGAGTGGCCCCAGCGCGAGGACGTGTTCTCTACGTTCCGCGCCGGCTTCGAGCTGCGTACCCGTCGGCTGTGTCGGCGGGTGTTGATGTTTCACCACATCGCGGAGCTGTCGGAAGAGCCCTACCTGGTCGCGTCAACGGACCTGATCCACGACGAAGATCCCGCGATGACGCGCGTGGTCGGGATCCGGCAACGCAGCTATCGGCTCGACGAACTCACCGGCTACTTCGAGTACGCGGAGCTGCCCACGCTCGACCTCGAGTACAGCGACTCGGGCGTCGACGCGACGATCCACGAGCTCGGCGACCCCACGACGCTCGCCAACCTCCCTGGTGGAATCGACGGCCAGCGTGCGCGCCTCGTCGACCTCGACGGCGAGGGGGTGCCCGGGATCGTGCTCGAGCAACCCGAGGCAGGCACCTTCTTCTACAAGCCTGGGCTCGGGGATGGCCGCTTCGGTCCGATGATGGCGCTACGCGCCCGGCCGACGTTGCTCGGCAGCTCGGGCGCGCAGCTGATGGACATCGACGGCGACGGGCAAAAGGAGCTGGTGACCTTCGCCGCGCCCACGCCCGGGTTCTTTGATCGGCTGTGTGGTCACGACGATGACCGCTGGGGCAACTTTCGCAGCTTCGCGGCCGTGCCCAACATTGATTGGCAGGATCCCAACCTGCAGCTGATCGACCTGGTCGGCGACGGCTTTCCTGATCTGCTGCTCCCGCACGCGAATGGATTCGCCTGGTACCGGAGCCGCGGGGCCGAGGGGTTTGAAGCGCCGCGCGTGGTCATGCATCCGGGCGATGATCGCAGCCGGCCGGTGTTGTTGTTCTCGGATCGGCAGAGCAGCGTGCAGTTCGCGGACATGACCGGCGATGGGCTGGTGGATCTCGTCAGGATTCGCAACGGGGAGATCGCGTACTGGCCAAATCTCGGGCATGGGCGGTTTGGGCCGATCGTGCGCATGGGTGACGTACCGGCCTTTGCCGCGCCGGATCTGTTCTCGCCGGATCGCCTGCGGTTGGCGGACGTCGACGGCAGCGGGACCACGGATCTGCTCTACCTCGATGATCGCGGCGCCACGCTGTACCACAATCGCGCGGGCAACCGGCTGTCTGGGGGTGTGTCGCTGAACACCTTTCCCGGCGTGCGGAGCGTGGACTGGTGTTCGGTGGTGGATCTCAAAGGCGACGGCACCGGCTGCTTGGTGTGGTCGAGCTCGCTGCCCTCCGGCCGCGGGGCGATGATCCGGTATCTGGCATTGACAGGTGGGCAAAAGCCGCACTTGTTGATCGGCAGCCGCAACAACATGGGCGCGGAGACGAAGATCCGCTACGCGCCGTCGACGATGTTCTACTTGCGGGACAAGGCCGCGGGAACGCCGTGGGCGACGCGGTTGCCGTTTCCCGTGCACGTGGTGCAGCGGGTCGAGTCCGTGGATCACGTCACGCGGCAGCGCTATGTGCAGACCACGTCGTACCACCATGGGTTCTATGATGGGATCGAGCGGGAGTTCCGGGGTTTTGGTCGAGTCGAGACTTGGGATACCGAGTCGTTTGACGAGTTTGGCAGCGGCGAGGCGCTGTTCGAGGTGGAGCTGTTCGAGAGCGTTGAGGCTGATCTGCATCAGCCGCCCGTGCACACCAAGAGCTGGTTTCATACGGGGGCGTACTTTGCGTGTGAGTCGCTGGCTGAGCAATTTGCGAAGGAGTACTGGCAAGCCGACGCGGACGCGTTCACGCTGCCGCCGAGCGTGATGCCGGCTGGGCTGACGGGGGCGGAGAGCCGGGAGGCTGCGCGGGCGCTCGCGGGGACGCCGTTGCGTAGTGAGGTGTATGCGCTCGACGGCAGCGCCGACGAGGGCAGGCCGTACAGCGTGAGCGACTCGAACGCCGAGGTCGTGCGCAAGCAAGCGCATGGGCCCAACCCGTTTGGTGTGTATCGTGTGCAAGGTCGCGAGTCGCTCGCACACTATTATGATCGTTACACGGATCTGAGCGGCGACTACGACCCGCGCGTCAGCCACGAGCTCACGCTCGAGGTCGACGACCACGGCGCGGTGCTGCGGACGGCCTCGATCGTGTACCCGCGCCGGACCACGTCCAGCAACGCGAAGGACAAGCTGTACATCACGCTGAGCGAGTCGGACGTGGTGCACCTCGACGCCACCGACGACGTGCTGCGGCTGGCGGTGCCGATCGAGAGCCGCGGGTACGAGCTGCACGGGCTCACCGCGCCGGGGAGCGGGGCGTTTGCGTGGCAGACGATCCTGGACGCCTGCGACGAGGCGGATCCGATCGACTTCGAGGGCACGGTCACCGGGCCCGGCACCGAGGAGAAGCGGCTGCTCTCGCGCAGTCGGATCCGGTATCTCGAGGACGACCTCACGGATCCGCTCGCGCATGGGAGCGTGCAGAGCAAGGCGCTGGTGTACGACAGCGACACGATGGCGATGACGGAGGCGCAGCGGCAGGCAGTGTACGGCTTGCTGACGGGGGCGCCCACCAACACGGAGCTGCAGAACGAGGGCGGGTATGTGCTGGATGACTCCGCGTGGTGGATCCGCACCGGGCACCCGACCTACGACGCGAGCAAGTTCTATCAGGTCACGAGCGCGGATGACCCGTTTGGCGAGACCTACTCGGTCACGTATGACAGTCATGCGCTGCTGATCACAGCGACCTCGGATCCGCTGAGCCAGACCAGCAGCGCGGCGTTCGACTACCGGGTGCTCGCGCCGTGGGAGCTGACGGATCCCAACGGGAACCGGACGCAGGTCGAGTTCGACGTGCTGGGGTTTGTGGTGAAGTCGGCCGTGCTCGGGAAGGTCGGGGACAGCGACGGAGACACGCTGAGTGACCCGACGAGCACCTTTGCATATGACCTGTTCGAGTGGTCGACGAACGGTAAGCCGAACTGGGCGAAGTCGCGGGTGCGGGAGACGCATCGGGACGTGGGGACGCGCTGGCTCGAGTCGTACAGCTATTTTGGTGGGGGTGGTGGGGTCGTGATGACGAAGGTGCAGGCGCGGCCCGGGCTCGCGCCCGAGCGCGATGTCAACGGGGAGCTGGTATTCGTCGATGACGTGTTGCAGTACGAGGACACCAGCCCGGACGTGCGGTGGGTGGGGAATGGTCGGGTTGTCAAGGACAACAAGGGGAACGTCATCAAGGCGTATGAGCCGTATTACTCGAGCACCCACGCGTACGAGGACGAGGCCGAGCTGGTCGAGCAGGGCGTGACGCCGCTGATGCATTACGACCCGCTGGGTCGGCTGATTCGCACGGACCTGCCGAACGGCACATTTTCCAAAGTGGAGTTCACGCCGTGGGAGCAGACCAGCTATGACCCGAATGACACGGTGACGGACAGCGACTGGTACGCGGCGCGGTACAGCTACGGGGGGGCGGACGTCGGCCTGCTGGCGGAGAAGCGGGCCGCGTTGCTCGCGGCGGACCACCATGGCACGCCGAGCGTCGTGCACCTCGACACGCTCGGGCGGCCATTCTTGTCGGTGGCCCACAACATCGACCTCAACGATGATGCCGAGTACTTCGAGACCGAGTCGGTGCTGGATATTCAAGGGCACGTGCTCGAGGTGGTCGACGCGCGGGACAACACGGCCGAGTCTCGGACGTACGGGATGCTGGGGCAGTCGTTGGTGGTCAGCAGCGTCGACGCTGGCGACCGGCACACGCTGCTCAACGCGCTGGGGCAGCCCATGCGAAGCTGGGACAGCCGCAGCCAGCGCTTCTCCTACTCGTACGACACCCTGCGCCGGCCGGTGGACCGGACGGTGAGCGTGTCTGGCGGGTCGGAGAAGTTGCTTGGGCGCATCGTGTATGGCGACTTACTGTCTTCGCCGGAGGACACGAATCACGTCGGGCGTGTGTATCGGGTGTACGACGGGGCTGGCGTGGCGACGACGGTGGAATTCGACTTCAAGGGGAACCCGCTGGAGGAGCAGCGACAGTTGGTCACGAGCAAGACGACGCAGCCGGACTGGAGTGCGCTGCTGGGCCAGAGTACAATTGCCGCGATGGCGACCGCCGCGACCTCGCTGCTCGACTCCGAGACGTTCTCGGCGAGCAGTCAGCGTGACGCGGTGAACCGGGTGCTGACGGCGATATCGCCCGATGACAGTGAGGTGATCTACACCTACGACGAGGGCGGCACGCTGCAGGCCGTCGAGGTCAAGCACCGCGGCAGCCCCACGGCCGAGACGGTTGTCGGGGACATCACCTACAACGCCCGCGGGCAGCGTGAGTCCGTGGTCTACGGCTCGACCTCGAGCCCGACCACGACGACCAGCTACACGTATGACCCGCAGACGTACCGGCTCGCGTCGCTCTCGACCGTGCGCGGCAGCGACGATGCCAACCTTCAGGGCCTGCATTACCACTATGACCCGGTCGGCAACATCACCGACATCCGCGACACCGCGCAACAGACGGTGTACTTCAACAATTCCGTCGTCGAGGCCGCGAACTCGTACACCTACGACGCGACGTACCGGCTGATAGAGGCGACGGGCCGCGAGCACAGCACGCAAGGCACGACCCAGCGCACCGACGTGCAGATCACGATCGGCGCCCAGCCGATGACGAGTGACCCGTCGGCGATGCGGCGGTACACGCAGAATTTCACCTACGACGAGGTGGGTAACATTCTGAAGATGCAGCACATCCCCGCCTCGGGGAGCGGCTGGACCCGCTACTACGAGTACGACGCCGACGGCAACCGGCTCGAGAAGACCTCCGCCCCAGGAGACCCGGCCCTCGGGCCGTACACGCACGCGTACACGTACGACGCGCACGGCAACATGACCGCAATGCCGCACCTGTCGAGCATGGTGTGGAACCACGACGACGAGCTGCGCGAGGTCACGGTAGGCACCGAGACGGTGTACTTCCAGTACGCGGGCGGCATGCGCAGCCGCAAGTACGTAGAAAAATCTGGCGCCACCACCGAGGAGCGCATCTATCTCGGTCCGTTCGAGATCTATCGCAAGCGCATCAGCGGCACGCTTGACCTCGAGCGGGAGTCGCTGCACATCAGCGACGACACGGGCCGCATCTGCATCATCGAGACCAAGACGGTCGACGGCGGGTCTGCGGTCGGGAGCCCGACCGGCATCTGGCGGTACCAGTTGAGCAACCACCTCGGCTCCGCCGTGACCGAAGTCGACGGCAGCGGGGCAGTCATCTCGTACGAGGAGTACCACCCCTACGGCACGAGTTCGTACCGGGCGGTCAACGCCAGTATCGACGTCTCGTCGAAGCGCTACCGGTACACGGGGATGGAGCGCGACGAAGAGACGGGGCTGGAGTACCACTCTGCACGGTACTATGCGCCGTGGTTGGGGCGGTGGACGGCGGGGGATCCGATTGGGCTGGGGGATGGGGTCAATCGGTTTGCGTACTGCCGCGGCAATCCGGCTAGCTTGTCCGACCCGAATGGCCGAAGTCCCGCCGTGCAGCAGTCGCTCGCGGAGGCGAGGCAGGCGTACGGGTCGGCATCACCCGACAAGCGCAGCGCGATCGGGGAGGAGATCGCCATTTATGAGTCGATGCTCGCCGAACCTGAAGGCGAGTACGCCTCTGCGGTCAGGCTCGTTGGCACGACACCGTATCCTGACGATCCGGAGCTTGCTCCGTTCAGCTTGGCGGTCCCGAACGCCCACCCTGAGAGCCTTGTCGTTGACCACGCTGCGGCACGGTCCGCTTGGCAGCAGAAGTGGAGCGACGAGAACCTGGTCGCCCAAATGAACGAAGGCCGGGGCATGGCCATGGCGTTCATGGGGATCTACTTGGCGTCCGCCGTTGTGCTTGCTACCGGAACTGAAGCGTACCTGGCGTACGAGGCTGCGATGGTGGGCGGCGGTGCGGGCTGGTCCGGCCTTGGGGCTCGGATGAGCTACGCGGGGTTTGAGGCCGGCGCCCATGTTGGACAAGCGGTGGGGACGTACGCTAGCGCAGACGTGTTCACCTTGAGTGCGGTCGCGCTCGGTGAGTCGTATGTGGTCGCGGATGCCGTGGCACATGGGCTTCCGGTCGATCTCGTCATGCCTGGATCGCCCAGTAGGTCCTTGAAGCCGGCCAGGCCTCAGAATTTCAGGTCGGAAGGTGGCGCGCCAGTGTCACCGCCCGAGCCTGGACAGGTCGTTTGGGGATACGGGGAGAATCCGTCTCATGCAACCATCTTTGAGGGGCATGGTTCGGAGTTGCCAGGGACATTCACCGTGCCTGAGGGAACATGGATCAGGCTTCCGCCGCGAGGGGGACTAGATAGAGGAGGGAGTTGGGCAGCAGATTGCGGAGTCCGGAAGCATTCCAGGGGGTGAGCTTTTTGGTCCAGGGCAAGAAGTTCCCAACCTCGTTCTTCATCCGGTGAGCGGGGAAATTCAGGCGCGCATCGCCACAACGCAAGTAACTGAACCTACGCTGCTAAGTGATATGCTCTCCGAGAACATGGGATTCTGTGTCTGGGCCGCATGTCGCCTCCCCTAGTTCCACAACGCCGGCAACGACCCAAAAGCAACAAAAGGGATCCGCTATGCAAGATGATGCGAAAAAATACCCTTTGCATCTGACTTATCAAATTACGACGTACCACTACGCTGACTCACCAGGCTCCGCGTTTGCCGCCTCATGGTTGGCTGTCGCCACCGCCCATGTGTACGACTCAGATCCAAATCCGGGAGTCCTTACACCCGAGACGGCGATCATGGCGGGCGCAGTCATGAAAGTGGTTAGCGGTCGTGGCTCCGGGGAAACTGAGGCATCTGCCATTCAGTCGGCGTTGAGTGTGTTGGCCGTTCAAGTCAAGGCTCACATGAGTACGCCGGGAGATCTTGCCCACGAGGCCGAGCGCGCAGTTTCAGAGCCAGGCCGGGATCCGGCCCGGTGACAAGGGATAAGCCTGAAAAGGGATAGACCGGGCGGGACGCTGGCGTCGACGCGACGGTCCACGAACTCGACGATCCCATGATCCCTGCCCGAAGGTCCTGTACCTTCATATTCGTCCAGTGAGCAGCACGGGCGTGGGTTGGCCGTGCGCCTGTACCTTCATATTCGTCCAGATGGACAAATGAGCAGCAGCGCGTCGGTTGGCGATCCCGACCCGAGAGCCGCGGCTACGAACTGCACGACCTCACCGCGCCGAGTGGCGAGGCGTTCGCGTGGCAGACGATCCTCGACGCCTGCGGCCGTGGGGCAGCTCAGCAGCTGGCTAAACCTCTCGCGGGCGAGCACCGGTGTCGACGTGCGGGCGGTCTCGATCAGCTTTCGCGCGCCGCTCGAGCACGATCGCAAGGCGCTGGAGGACTTCTTCGGCTGCCCGGTGCAGCGCACAACTTGATCGAGATGCACACCGAGAGCCTGGCGCTGCCCATCGTGGGCGCGCGGCCCGAGCTGCAACCGCTGCTGCAAGACGCGCTGGTGAGCATGAGCCACGCCAAGTCAGAAGTGCCGTGTATCCGCGAGCAGCTGCGCGCGCTGCTGCGGGACAAGCTGCCGTCTGGCAGTGCTCCGAACCTGCCGCGGACCGCCGGGAGGCTTCGCTGGGTGCCCGACTCGGCGCCCAGCTGCCCTATTGGTCTTGGTCTTGTGGCTGGATCGTAGCCGTCTCCGCTCGCCGAGAGCCACGCGAGGCATGCGCTGGGGTGATTCCCTCAGCCACGATGCGGGCAACGCTTCATGGCCCCGCGCTGGGACTCGCGCAAAGCTCGATCCTGCGACTCCCTCGCCAGGCTCTACCGCGATGTGGACTTTGGCGGAGCGGCTCACCTCACTACGTACCCATGAACAGGAGCAGGCAGTGAAATCCGATTCCCGGTTGACCGTCGACATCGATCACAACGTCGGACAAACGACGATCCTGAGCTCGCTCGAGCGTCTTGTCCTGACCACCGAGGACGGGGTCGACGATGACGACGTGGTGAGCGTCGATCCCGAGCTCGACCTGTTCGTCTACGCCAACGCCGTCGAGGTTCGCACTAGCCTGGTGCTGCCGGGACGCAAGATCCTGATGGTCGCGCGCGAGATCGGCGGTGTCGGGTCTGCGAGCGCCACGATCGATGTCAGCGCAGCGCGGAGTCCAGAACCGCTCCCGGCCCCGGCACCGCCCAACGCCCCGAGTTCAGCCGCAGGAGGTCGTGACGGGGCTCAGGGGCGCGACGGAGCCGCCGGGCAGGCCGGCCAAGCTGGTGGGCATGCGGGGAGTATCGACCTGTGGTTTGGTGACGTGCTGTCGCCGTTGACCTTGCGCGCGAACGGGGCCGACGGGCAGGCCGGACAAGGCGGGGCCGCCGGCTCGAAGGGCGCATACGGGGGGCTGGGGTACACTTCCTCGAGGAAAACTCGCCGGCGCAAGAACTCCGTGGTCCGCAAGCCAGTCCGCGTCAAGGCGGGTATGGGCGGGCCTGGGGGTAACGGAGGCCCGGGCGGACGCGGCGGATCCGGTGGACATGCCGGGGTCCTGATCATCCGCGGTCGGGCGGACTCTCGCCTGCGTGGATCGCTGTCGGTTCTCTCGTGCGAGGCCGTCGGTGGAACGGGCGGCGCGGGTGGAATTGGGGGGAGTGGCGGCGCCGGCGGATCCAGTCGGCACCGTGCCCCGGCCGCCGAGGGCGCCCAGGGAGCCGACGGCGAGCCTGGCATCGATGGACGCGACACACCGCCCGACCTCCGAGTGCTCGACTTCGTGGCGTTGGCCGACCATGCGATCGCCAGCCACCAAGCTGCGCTGCTTCAGCAGGCCAACCTGCACTACCTCGCGGCGGATCCGAACCACCGTCCCGAGGGCTACCGGCGGGCCGCCGAGCTCCTGGATTGGATCACGCTCTCAACTGCGGCGATCCACGAGGGCCAAGCCGAGTCCGCGGAGCGCTCGCCCGAGTGCGCGGCGACGCTGCGCGGCGTGTATTGCGAAGCTCGAGCGAGGCTCGCCCAGCTCAGTCAGGGTCTCGACGCGTTCGGTAACACTCAGGACTATTGTCCGAAGGCCTCGCTCGAGCTGTACGCCGACTCGATCCAGCGTCGGCTCGAGATGCTGGCGACTGTAGAGGTCGCCCACAAGACCTACGTCGAGAACCTCGCGGACCACCGTCGAGCCCGGGCGGCCCTCGAGGACGGCCGACGGCAGGCCGAGGTCCTCGCAGGCGAGTTTCGAGTCGAAGTCGAACAGCTGCAGGCGCAGTGCGCCGATCTTCAGGTTCGGATCGAGCAGGTCCACGCCGAGGTGCTCCGCAGGCGCGTGCAGCTCGAGTCCAGCCTTGCCAGGTTTCGCACGAAAATCGAGGGGGTCGCGGGCTGCAACATCGGTGACGTGTTCAACGCGGCGAGCATGCTGGTCTTCCTCCCGATGATGTGGACCGGCTCGAAGGCGCAGGGCGGCTTCTGGGGCTCGGTCGGGGCGGCGGTAGCGATGGGCACGGGCGGCATCATCGAACGGGGGGTGCGCTATGCCGACGTCGGTCACGGGTCGGTGCCCCGCAAGCTGTTGCTGGGGCAGGTCGAGTTGATCGCCAAGGACTTGAAGTCACTCAGCGACGGCTACCGCGCCCACCAGATCGGCTTCGAGGTCGACGACGCCTACGGGCAAAAGTTGATGGTGTTTCAGCAGGAGTTCAACGCTACATTGCAGCAATACGCCGATGTCGTGGAGTCGCAATCGGCGCGTCGTGCCATGCGCGACTTTGTCGATATCGTCGCGCGTCGCAATGCCCTCGCCATGGAGTTCAACGAGCTCGCCAATCGCCAGCTCGAGCGATCGGGCACCATCGACCAGCTCGTCGCGCAGAGCCGCCAGCTCAGCCAGGACCTGGCGCGCTCGACCCAACCCGACCTCCACCGCATGGTCGCGTTCATGGGCGGGCTCTACCATCGCGCGGTCGAGCAGGTTCTCCGCCACATCTACCAAGCGAGCCGAGCCCTGGCCTTTTGGTCGCTCGAGCAGCCGCGCTCGCCGTTCGCCGAGATCGTGCGCGCCGACTCGCCGGCGCCGCTCGACCACGCGACGCTGACCGCCGCGGCCGACAATTTGCTGAGCGCCTACCAGAGCGCGGTCGAGGCCATGCGCAACCTGCCGCAGCGCTTTCCCGACGCCGCTCGGGCGCGGGCCACGAAGCCGCGTGGGATCGTCGAGCTGATTACCGACGATACCCACCCCGACGAGCTCGCGCGGTTTCGCAAGACCGGTGAGCTCTACGTCAATGTACGGCCGGCGACGCCGACGACCTCGAGCGACGAGAGCTCTTTTGCGGGTCTCGCCAACGTGCGCCTGACCGAGGTCCGGGCTTGGATTCTCGGGGCCGTCACCGCAACCGGGCGCCTGCACGTGACCCTGGAGAGCGACGGCGCGGAGGTCATCGTCGACCGCCATGGCAGGCCACGCTCGTTTCGCCACGCCTGGGACCGGGTCGCGTTCGTGTACCGGCTCGCGGACGACACCATCGAGATCGACGGCACCATCGGCAGCGTCTCGCAACGTACACGCTACGCGAGCATCGGTCCGTTCACGCGCTGGCGCCTGAAGGTGGAGCCCCACCTCAACGCGGGCCTGGATCTCTCGCAGGTTCGCCTCATCGAACTCGACTTTTGGGGGGCGTGTCATGCGTTCCTCGCGTGAGCCGGTCCTCATCGCGACCGCTCGTGAGAGTACTGAGCGTCCTGCATGTCGTGGCCGCCGTCGATCGGGCTCGGTTGCCACTCGACCCCGGTGGCCTTGGCGGGCATAGCAGGTGGAAGCTGACGCGTCGCCGAGGGCGCTATCGGAACCGGCCCAGGGGAAACAACGCGACCACCCACCCGCGGGCCGCGCTGCTCTATAGTAGCCTCGGCGGTCATGCGGCAGGCTCCTCGATGCATCCACAAGTACGCGGGCCGGGAGCTGTGGCTGTACCGTTCCCGCCCCCCGACAAAAGCGCGGCGGCTCGGGGAGTCTGAGGCGCTCAAGGCCCTGCGCAGTGCGGTGATGTCGAGGCAGCTGTCTCTCTCGATGCAGCGACCGCGCGAGATCGAGCTGCTTCCGGGCCACGTGCTGGAGCTCCCGCTCCATGTGTTCTTGCTGGCCTGCAAGCAAGAACGCTTCGCCAAGGTCGATTTTGACCCCCAGGGGAGCTTCTTCTCGGGGCAACTGTCCACATCCCCGGGGCGGAGTCCATCAGCGTTCCGCGGCTTCACGACAATCTTCTGGCCATGCGCTATCAGCTGGCCGATTGGCAGCCTCTCTATGCGGGGCGCTCGGTCCCTTTTCCCGCGATGCAGGATGTGCCGCGCACGGGCTGCAGAGGGGCCCATCCCGGTTAGTCGCCTTCAGTTTTGGGATTCAGTTGCCTTGGGGGCGGGGGCTTGGCCCGACGCTTGTGTGCGCTCGACGTGTTGCGGGGGTCTGTGTCCGATCCGGGGCGGGGATTGCGGGCAGCTCGCCTGATCAGGCTGCAGTCCACGCCCCTGTCAACATGACCCGGACAGCAGTCCCTACGTCCCGCTGGAGGTGCAAGAGTACCTGGGCGTCGCGGTCGTCTCCTACACGGATCCCAAACAACCTCGGTTCGAGCGGGTCCGCGTCCTCAACAGTGGCTGCGAGCCTGAGGACTTCGGTAACTGCGGCGAGCCGAGCACGGACTCCCCCGAGGGCGGGGGCGGTTGGTCGGAGATCGGGCAGATCGCCGTCGAGCGACTCGATGTCGCGGACGTCGACGGGGACGGCATACCCGAGATCGTGCTCGAGACCAGCCATGTCACGATGCACGCCAACTACGAGGACTTCGACGAGCCCTCCGACGATGTGCGCCCCTACTACCAAGAGAGCTACGCGCAGCGCCGGTTCACCGTGATGCGTCCAAACTTGTCGCTACAGCTGGACGCCGTGGTGCATCAGGAAATGCTCGAGACCATCTACGGGATGCACGCCACCCGAGACATCGACGGAGAGGACGTGCGCCTGACCCCCGAGGGCGTGCTCGTGACGTGGTGCGAGATCGACATGAACGCCGGCTACAACATTCGCAAGTGTCTCGAGCAGGCGTGCACGCCTCCGACGACCAGGATTCAGATGTCCTACGACCCCGGTACGGACACCTACGGCGAGGCCACGATCGAGCAACTGCGGCCCGAGGTCGCCTACTGCGACGACAAGCCCTGAGTCGGTCACGAAAGAGCCAGAGCCATGACGACACGCGGCAGCGAGCACGCGCAGTTTCCAGCGGTGCGCCGCGCGACGGACTCGGCCAGGTCGACGTGTGTCAGCCTGCGGTTCGACCGCGGGGGCTGTACACCATGGTCGGACGTGGCAGACTCCCGCCCATGATCACAAAGACTTGGGCGCCCATCATCGTGGCCGGCTTGGCGCTGCTGAGCGCGTGCGCTGACGACTCGAGCTCGAGCTCGAGCTCCGGCGAGGGAGCGACTGAGTCAGGCAGTGAGAGCACCGCAGGCGCGACCGAGTCGGAGTCGGGCGGGCAGGGCGACGGGGACGGAGACGGAGACGGAGACGGAGACGGAGACGGAGACGGAGACGGAGACGGGGACGGCGACGGGGACGGAGACGGGGACGGAGACGGAGACGGCGACGGCGACGGCGACGGCGATCCCCCCAACGAGCTCTGGAACAGCTCCCACCTCTGGTACTCGATCGACGACAAGCTGATCTACATCGAGATTGACACAAGCGACGGCACCGTCGCCAACCTCGAGGTCAGCACCATCGAGGTCGACCCGCCGCTGCTCCAGGGCCAAAGCGGGATCACCATGGTCCTCACCGAGCAAAACGAGATTGATCTCCTGCTCACGCGAGTCAACAACTCGAGCACCTCGACGCAGCTGCACGTGATCCACAATCCGCTCACAGACGGCGCTCCGGTGCAGGCCGAGCTGCTTGGCACAATCCCCGACGACCTGCTGATCGAGGCGCTGTTCACCGACTGCCAGGGCCTGGTCTATCTGATGGACACGGGCGCCAACGTGTCGTCGGCCGCGGGCAATCGGCTGATTCGCTTCACGGGTGACTACCTCGTAGGCGACCTCTCCTACGAGGTCATCACCGATCTCCAGAATGCCTCCGTTGCGGACATTGACGACATGGGCCCCGGCATCGACGTGATGGGCGAGATCACGGACGGCCAGGGCTTTGCGATCGACTCGGCGAGCGTCTACGACTTTGACTACAACACGGGCACGGGGACGCTCCTGGGCATGGCGGGCACCTATGGTGTCCACGCGCTGGGGGGGCCGCTGTTCGACGACTTGCTCGCGCGTCTCTACGTGCTCGACTCCAGTGGCAACCTGTACGAGGCCGATCCCGGCGATCTCAGCCTCTCACCGATCCTCGTGACGGGTCCACCGGCGCTGCCAAATGGCGTCGCTGGCTGGAGCGGGTTGACGGGGCCGCTGACCGAGTGCGAGTCGACCTTGCCCGATCCGCAGTAGCGCGAGCGCTGTCTCGACGGGGCTGTGAACGTCACGCCCGTCGCGGCGCGCCCGCGCCCGACCTGTCGCTGTGATCGGGCGCTACTCCGCAGGTTTGCCCGAGATACCTGGTACCCTGGCGTTGCATGACAGAGCTCCGAGCACCGACCGTGTTGTGGCTGGCGGCGCTGTTGTGCGGCAGCTGGGGCTGTACGCCCAGCGAACACGAGGCAGACACACAGAGCGTCAGTGACTCAGCCGCGGAGGAGACCGGCGACAGCGACGGGACCGCAGCCGAGTGTGGCAACGGCGTGGTCGAGACCGGCGAGGAGTGTGATCTTGGATCGGAGAACGCGTCCGCCGGCCAGTGCACGCCGGCGTGCACGATCGCGGTGTGCGGTGACGGCCACGTCCACGCCGGGTTCGAGGCTTGCGATGACGGCGACGCCGACAACAGCGACGCATGCGTAATGGGTTGTCAGGCGGCGATCTGCGGCGACGGGTTCGTGCAAGCGGGCGTCGAATTGTGTGACGACGGCAACCAAGATGACACCGACGCGTGCTCGTCGGCTTGCGAGCCGGCGGCCTGCGGCGATGGGGTCGTGCAGGCGGGCGAGCGGTGCGACGACGGCAACGTGGATCTCACCGACGGATGCACGATCTGCGAGGTTGCGTATTGTGGTGACGGCTACCAGCGCGAAGGTTTCGAGTTTTGCGATGACGGCAACATGGCCACGGACGACGGCTGCACCTATCCGGCCTGTGAGCCGGCCGTGTGCGGCGACGGGATCGTATGGACCGGCGTCGAGGAGTGCGACGACGCCAACGACGACGACACCGACGCCTGCCCGACGACCTGCGCCGCCGCGACCTGCGGGGACGGGTTTGTGCAAGCGGGCGTCGAGGAGTGCGACGACGCCGACGCGGTCGACGACAACGCGTGCAGCAACAACTGCGAGCTGACCGACTGCCTGACGGACTGGCTCGCCGGCGAGCTCGAGTGCACGCCGGTGGAAGGTCTATGCCTGGACTCGGAGACCGGCTACCACTGGCGGGGTCTGTTCATGCATCAAGGGGAGCAGTACGCGTGTTGGTGGCACACCAAGAACCAGGGCTGGAACACGAGCTCGGCCACCAACTACTGGAAGCTCGCCGAGCGCTTCGAGCTCGAAACCAACACCGGTCGGGCCCGGTGGTGCTACGGGTTTGACGCCGAGCCGTGTAGCATCGGCGCGTGTGGTCTCGCCCCGCTGCCGCCCGACTACTTCACGCAGGGCAACGTTGGCGCGTTCGGGTGGTGCGGTGGCGAGAACCCCGGGGACAGCGGTGGGTTCGTGTGTATCCCGGCGCCGAACAGCGTCGAGTGCCCGGACTGACGGGGCGCCCATGCACGAGGAACCAACTCAGCCAAGCTCACCGCGACGCCGCTATCGCCTGAACGTGGTCGGAGACTTCTACGTGGAGGATGGCTGCTGCACCATGTGTGGGGTCCCATTTACCAACGAGGCACCTGACCTGTTTGGTGTTGACGGTGAGGAGCATTGCTATGTACGCAGGCAACCCACGAGTGCGCGAGAGCTGGAGGTCATGCTCAACGCGATACGCGGCGCTGACACCAAGTGTATTCGCTACGCTGGGCGCGATGCGGCGGTTCTCCGGGCGCTGGCCGAGGCTGACGAGCTAGACGTCAGTGACCACTCGACCGGGTCACTGCGCGCGGGCGCGGGCGATGTGGCGTAGCGCCTGCCGGACGTTGCGCAAGGTCGTGTACCCGACCAGATCAACCCCCAGCGAGACCAACGCCTGCGCGACATCAGGCGTGACCCCAGTCAAGATCGGCTGGGCCCCGAGCAGCCGCAGCGCTTCGATCATGCGGATCAGGTGGTTCGCGGTCGCCGTGTCGATGTCACTGACACCGGTGATGTCGATGATCGGCGTGTGAACGTGGGTCCGCGCGACCTCGTCGAGCAGCCGCTCGGTCAGGACCCTGGCCCGGCTGGCGGTCAGCGCCCCGATGATCGGCAGGACGATCGTGCCCTCCCAGATCCGAATGATCGGGACTGACAGCGCCTCGATCTCCCGCTCTTGCTCGCGGACTCGGTTGACCTGCTGGTTCAGCTCGGACTCGATCTCTTGCGAGCTGGCCTGCCGAGACTGCTCGAGCTCGTGGACCTTGGCCTGCAGCTGCTGTTGGGCGCGGGCAGCCTCGCTGGCGCGCGCGAGCAGCAGGCGGACGATCGGGCTGTCGTCGGCGGCGTGGGGGCAGCCGTCGCAGCCGCTCAGTCGGGCCAGGAATTGCTCGAGCTCGAGGGACGGCGCGGCCTCGGACTCGAGCAGACAGGTGCCTTCGCAGCGCATCAGGCGAGCAGCTCCCCGACGACCTCGGCGCCAGCCTGGCGAAGGTCGTCGTGCAGGAGCGAAGCAGTGTTGACGTGGAGCATGGCGGCGCAGCCATTGTAGAGCCCTGACCACGCGAGCGGGAGATTCCCTGCCGTGCCCAATCCGCGGGCGTGGGCCGAGACCTGCGCGGTTGCGCAGCGAGGCCAGCGGTTCGAAAGCGCCCCAGGTTACACTCACCGGGAAATGCACGCTCGCATGGCCTGGCTGGTGGTTGCGCTCCTGTTCGTGGTCGGCGGGTGCCGCGGCGACGACCCCTCGCGGCGCGGTCCGCCACCGGCCCCGCGTGAAGATGTGGTCGAGATCATTCATGGCCGCGAGGTCCACGACCCGTACCGCTGGCTCGAGCACGGCGAGCGCGCCGAGGTGGACACGTGGGTGCGGGCCCAGGACGAGCACGCGCGAGCGGTGCTCGCGAGCTCGGCCCACCAGCGGGGCTTTCGCAACGACCTGCGCAAGATGTGGGATCGCGAGGCGATCGTCGGTCCCGTTCACAAGCGAGGTGACCGCTACTTCTACGCCCGGCGCCACAAGGGCCGCGACAAACCAGTCTACTACGTCCGCGAGGGCCTCCACGGGCGGGAGCGGGTGCTGATCAACCCGGCGAGGCTCTCAAAAGACGGCAGCCTCGGCGTTCGCCGCATCCACCCCAGCCGCGATGGCCGATCTGTCGCGTATGCCGTCAGCCGCAACAACGCCGACGCCGCGACCTTGTATGTACGCGACGTCGACACCGGAAAAGATCACCGCAATGACGTGATCCGGGGCGCCAGGTTTGCGGACCCGCAGTGGGCGCCCGACAGTCGATCATTTTATTACACGGGGCTCCCCGACGACCCCACAATCCCACCCGCGAAGCTGGCCGGTCACGCGAGCGTGCGCCGCCATGTGCTGGGGCAGCCACCTGCGGATGACGAGGTGCTGTTTGGGCCGACCGGCGACGCGCGGACGTACCTGTCACCCCAGCTGGCGACCGACGGGCGCTATCTGTTGGTGCACGTGGCCCACGGCGCGGCCGGGGCCGCCGACGTGTATGTCCAGGATCTAGAGCGCGACGGGGGCCCGCAGCCGCTGACCGTCGGCAGCGGGGCGATCAATGTGGCGTTTGGCTACCGCGATCACTTCTATCTGTTCACCAGCGAGGGCGCCCCGCGTCACCGCCTGCTGGAGATTGACCCCGAGCACCCCGAGCGCAGCAACTGGCGTGAGGTGGTCCCGCAGCGCGACCAAATCCTCGACGGAGTGGCGCTGATGAACGGTCACCTGATCCTCTCGTATCTCGAGGACGTCAACGCGCGGGTGGTCGTCCAGCGGATCGACGACGGGCGCAGCTGGCCGGTCGACCTGCCGCTGACGGGGGCGGTCGCCGGGGTCTGGACCGACCCGAGCGTGAGCGAGGCCTTGATCGCGTTCAGCTCGCTGGCGCAGGAGCCCGTGATCTACCGGGTCCCGATCCCGGCCGACGCCCGCGCGACGGCGGCGCCCGAGGTGTTCTGGGCGCCCGAGGATCTGGCGGCGCAGGGCAGCGCGCCGCTGGTCATGCGGCAGACCTTCGCGCGCTCGCCCGACGGCGCCGAGATTCCGGTGTTCGTGCTCCACCGTCGGGATCTGGTGCTCGACGGCCGACGTCCCACGATCCTCTACGGCTACGGCGGCTTCGGCATCTCGGTCACGCCCGGCTACAGCCCGCTGGCCCAGCTGTGGGCCCAGCGCGGGGGCGTGTGGGCCCAGGCCAGCCTCCGCGGCGGGGGCGAGTACGGCGAAGACTGGCATCGCGCGGGCATGCGCGCGGACAAGCAAACCGTGTTCGATGACTTCATCGCCGCGGCCGAGCACCTCGTCAGCGGTGGCTACACCAGCCCGGCTCAGCTTGGGATCCTGGGCGGGTCCAACGGCGGCTTGCTGGTCGGCGCGGCCTCGACCCAGCGCCCGGAGCTGTTCGGGGCGGTGGTCTGCCAGGTCCCGCTGCTGGACATGATCCGGTATCCCAAGTTCGGGCTTGGCGAGCTGTGGGTCGACGAGTACGGCGCGCCCGAACATCCCGATGAATTCGCGGTGCTGCTCGACTATTCGCCGTATCACCGGATCCGCGCTGGGGTTCGGTATCCGTCATTGTTGATGATGTCGGCCGACACCGACGATCGCGTCGACCCCCTGCACGCCCGCAAGTATGTGGCCGCGATGCAGCACGCCAGCGCTGGCTCGGGCCCCGTGCTGCTGCGCACCGAGGCCCAGGCCGGGCACGGTGGCGCGGACTCGGTGACCCAGCGGATCGAGGCCTACGCGGACCTATTGTCGTTCATGCTGACCGCGCTGGCGCCCGACTGGGGCAGGGGCTGAGCGCGGATCAGCCGCCGCCGCGCGGGCCGACCGGCGCCAAGCCCTGCTTCATGCGCAGATCCATCGACTCGAGCGCGCTGATCACCTCGTCGAGCTTGGCCTCGAGGGCGACCCGATCCTCGAGCTTCTTGGTCGCCGTGCGGACCAGCGGGACCAGCGTGCGCTCGATGATCTGGACCTGCTGGCCGAGTAATTCCTCGATCCCAGCCGGCGGTGGGACGGTGATCTCGATCTTGGGGTTGCCGAGCCGCTCGAGCAATTTGACGAGGTCGGGCGAGCTCGTCGGGCTCAGTGGCGGCGGCGCGATCGCGGGCTTGGGCGCGAAGACTGGAGCCGCGAGCGCGGACTTCTTGCGCTCGAGCTCGGCCGTCTTGGCCTGGGCGTCGAGCAGGCGCGCGGCCTGGTCGAGCGCCGATCGGATCCCGTCGAGCTGGACGCCGTAGCCCTTGTCCGCCAGCGTGCCCTGGATCCCCACGAGCTGCTCGGCGAGGTTCGAGAGCTGTCGGGTGACCCGCGTGGTCGGATCGTCCTCGGCCCCGCCCAGGTTCTTGGCCTTGACGAAGCCGCGCCGGATCTCGTCCCACCGGGCTCGCTGTGCGTCGCTCAGGACCCCGCGCAGCTCGGCGAGCTTGAGCGTGTTTTGCTCGGCGCCGCTGGTCAGCGTGCGGGCCTCGCCAGCGTAGTGATCTTCGATCAGCGCCTGCAGCTCGGCCTCGTTCATGGCGGGCACGACCTTCTCGGCGAGCTTGGCCATGTTGCGGTAGCTGCCTTGCAGCTTGAACGGCGGCTCGGTCCGGTAGCGATCGTCCATCGACGCCGAGCGGATGTACTCCTGGTTGACCTTGAGCAGCACCTCTTGGACCCGCAGCAGGTGCGCGAAGGTCTTCTTGATCTCGCCGAGCTCGACCCCGGAGTAGTCGTGGGACAGCTCGGTCGTCGGGGTGTCGTGGCCCTGGGCCATGCGGATCAGCTTGTAGATATCCGCCTGCTCACGGGTTGCGAGCGGGGCCAGGGTCGCGTTCGAGGTGATCGCGTTCTCGATATACGACAGCGCGAACGCCTCGGCCGAGCCCGTGAGCGTGTCGCCTAGATCGTAGGTGTCGGCCCGGTTGGCCAGCATGTCGGGGATCTGAAATTTCTCGCCGGACTCGGTGTAGGGGTTGCCGGCCATGACCACGCAGAACTTCTTGCCGCGCATGTCGTAGGTCCGGGTCCGGCCCTTCCACACGCCCTCGATCCGTCGCTGGGCGTCACACAGCGAGATGAACTTCTGAAGCAGCTCGGGGTGGGTGTGCTGAATATCGTCGAGATACAGCATCACGTTGTTGCCCATCTCCAGCGCCAGGTTGATCTTGTCGACCTCCTGACGGGCGGTGATGTTGGGCGCCTCGCTGGGATCGAGCGAGACCACGCTGTGGCCGAGCGCGGGCCCGTTGACCTTCATGAACACCAGGCCGAACCGGCTGGCGATGTACTCCATCAAGGTGGTCTTGCCGTAGCCGGGCGGCGAGATCAGCAGCAGCAGGCCCATCAGGTCGGTCCGCTTGGCGTCACCGGCCGCGCCCAGCTGCTTGGCCAGGTTGTCGCCGATCACCTGCAGGTAGACCTCGTTGATCAGCTTGTTGCGGACAAACGACGACAGCACCCGCGGCAGGAATTCGTCGATCCGCAGCCGCTTGCGCTCGCGCTCGAGCAGCTCCTGACGTCGGCGGCGATACGCGGTGTAGCCGGGTACGCGGACCCGGCCGAACTGCTCGAGGCGGGCCAGGAACTCGTCGAGCCGGATCTCGAGCTTGCCGTCTTTGACGCGCGGGTGCTGACCCAGCAGGCCCTCGGCCTCGACGCCGAGCAGCGCCGCGGACTCCTGGCGGTCGAGCGTGGGGGTCAGCAGCAGCCCGACCAGCTCGTCGGCGACCAGCTTGGCGCTGTCGTCGGTGTCCTGGCTGTCGAGGTAGCTGTCGACCCACGCGCGGGCCAGGTTCCAGCGCGAGCGCAGCGGGCCGAGCGAGGACAGATCATGCTCGAGATCGGTTCGGAGCCCGCGCAGATCGATCGAGGCGATGAAGCGGGTGTGCAGGGCGCTGGCCGCAGCGCTGACGACGAAGCGAGGCTGCTCCGACGCGAGCTCCTCGACCAGATAGCTGCCGGCGGTCTGAGCCGCGGACGCGGAGATCGGGATCTCGCGGGCGGTGTAGAAGGCCTCGACCGCGGCGGCGAGCTCGCGGGCGAGGGCCCGGGTCGCGCGGCTGTCCCCGTACTCGGTCCGCAGCCGACCCAGGCTGCGCGCGCTGATCTGCCAGTGCTCGCGGGCCTCGAGTTCGGCCCAGAACACCAGGCCCAGCACCCGGCCCTCGACGCTGAACCGCAGCAGGCCCGCGCCGCTGTAGAGCAGCAACAGCTTGTCGAGGATCGCCGCCGCGTCGGCGTCGTGGAGACCGCGCTCGTAGCCCTCGTCGTAGCGCTCGCTGGCGACGCGCCGGACCAGGCCGAGCAAGCCCGCGTCGGCGCGCTGGGCCTCGCGCAGGCTGGTCAGGCTCAGCCCTTGCTCGCCCCGCTCGGCGGCGAACAGGATCGACGCGGCCAGGTACTCGCCCCGGTAGACGCCGGGCGTCTCGGACACGAGGGTCTGCTCCCAGTACTCGCGGGTGGCGGCGAACGCCTCGTCGTCGACCAGCTCGCGGAAGTCGGTGCCCGAGAGGGTCATCATCATGCCGGCTTCGGTCGGCACCATGCCCAGCTCGAGCGGCTGGGTGTTGACGGTGAACCGGTGGCGGCCCAGCTTGACCAGCGAGGCGCCGCCCTCGCCACCCTCGAACAGCTCGAGTCGATCACGGAGCCCCCGCAGCGCGTCTTGCCGGGCCGACTTGGCCCGCGAGTCGAGCTCGTCGGCCTTGACGGTGTCGCCCAGCGCGACCAGCTTGCCGGCCAGCTCGCGCAGCTTGAGGACCATCGGGTCCGAGGCAAAGTAGGCGTTGAGCTCGTCGGCCGACTTGAACGACTTGGCCCGGCGGGCGACGCCCTGCAGGATCCGATTGCCGGCCGCGACCATGTTCTCGGCCCGGCGCGAGCGCTCGTCGAGCAGCTGCTGTTTCTTCTGGGTGAAGGCCTCGTAGACCTCCTCGCGCTTGGTCGCAAGCTCGCCCAGGAACTCGTCGAACTCGGAGAACTTGGCCTCGAGCTCCTCGAGCTGAACCAGCAGGCGCGAGAGCTGCTCGTCGCAGCGATCGGGCGAGTCGGCCATGCCGAGCCCGCTCGACACCGACAGCGCGAACAGCTTGAACTGGGCGACGAACTCGGCCTTGCCCTCGTGGGACATGAGCGAGCGCCGCTTGTTTTGCAGCATCGCGCGGGCGCGGTTGACCTGCGCGAAGACCTCGGAGATCCGCTCGAGGATCGTGGTGCGCTTGGTCGGGTCGTCGACCTCGAGCCCGCCGATGACCTCGGACAGCACGTTGAGCCCCTCGCTGGTGGCCTCGATGTCGGTCTCGAGGGCCGGCACCTCCTTGGTCTTCTCGAGCGCGCCGATCTTGGTCCCGAGCTGCTCGAGCCGCGAGCTGAGCGGGTCGAAGGCCTTGTCGTCGAGCAGGAACTCGACGGTCGCGGCCGAGGTGCGGTCGAACGAGTCGACCAGCTCGCGCTCGAGCTCGTCGAGCCGCTCGCGGTTGATGTAGCGGATCTCTCGCAGCGAGATCACGTGGCCGCGGCGGGTCCGGAGCCCGGTCAGCGCGGTCATGAACTGCTCGATCGTGTCGAAGAACGCCGGGCGGACCGCTCGCAGGAGCTCGGCCTGCTCGTGCTCGGCCTGGGCGAGGGCCTTGGCGGCCTCCTTGCGGATCGCCACGACCTTGTCGAACTCGTCGACGATCAGCGAGGCGGTCTCGCGCAGCTGATCAATCACCGCGCGCGGGTTGCCGACGTCCTCGCGGGAGAACCAATAAAACGTGTCGAGCGCCCGGTTGAGGGCGCCGACGAGGTCCTCGTAGATCTGCCGCGACGGCTCTTGCTCGTCGACGGCCCGCTGCAGCGAGAGGCACTCGGAGATGCCGCGGACCAGCTCGGCGTTGCCGATCTTGGCGAGCGGTCCGGTCGCGCTCGGGGCCTCGGCCGCGAATTGCAGCGAGGTGAAGGGCGTCTGCCAGAACTGCATCGCGTGCATCCGCGACGGCTCGTCGGTGGTCGAGCGGAACACGGCCATGCGACCGTCGGCGAACACGCTAAACCCGTTGCAGGGGATGACCGAGCCGATCTCCTTGCGGATCAGGTTGTAGGGGAACAGCGCGTACTGGCCCCCGGCCCGGCGGTGAAACACGTATAGGACGTCCTCGCCGTTGGGGCTCCTGATCGCGCGCTCGAACTCGAAGTTGGCGTAGTCGCCGTCAAAGACCTTGTGGGATCCGTCCTGAAGAAAATAGCCGCCGGGGAAGATCACCCCGTGGTCTTCGGGCAGCTGCACGCACGCGGCCCCGATCGCGTCGGCCCGCACGACCTTGCGCGAGCGGGTCGCAAACACCAGGAACCGGCGCGTGGTCTCGCGGTAGGGCAGCACGCTCAGCAAGATCAGCGTGCCGACCTTGGCGTAGCTGATCTCGGCGTCGTCGAGGCTCTGGCCGCGCTCGTCGACCGGCTCGGCGTAGATGCCGTGGCCGTCCTCGGTGTTGTTCTCGACCTTGACGGTGAGATCGCCGCCGACCGTCTCGACGAACACCTCGTCGAGGATCGACACGTGCGGGTGGCGACCGGCGACGTGGTGCTCGCGGCCGGTCCGTCGCCACTCGAAGTCGTGCTGGGGCGGAAACACATAGTCGCGCTCACCCCGATTGTCGATGTAGTTGGCCCGACCCTCGGCGTCGAGCGACCAGCGAAACACGCGAATGTCGTCGTGGGTGGCGCCGATCTGAAAGATCGCCAGCAGCTTGGTCTCGCTGCGCCACAGCCGGATCAGGCGCGCGTCTTTGTAGTACTCGTAGAGCTCGTGAAACTGTGCTTCGAGCTGCGGATCGTCGAGGAACGCCCGATCCTCGTGATCGCCCGGCAGCGGGGATAGATCGAAGCCCTCGGCCGTGGTCGTGAAGTTGTGCAGCGAGAACACGTCCTCGCGCTTGGTCTGCTTGCGCAGGCCCAAGAACACGTTGTAGCCGAACAGCATCCGGCCGTTGACCATCACCACGTCACACGGGACGCAGTTGTTGTCGGTGCGGACGTGCTCGGTGCCAATGATCGTCAGCTCGGAGCCGCCGAAGGTCTCGATTCGCTTGTCGTTGAGCGCGCGAGCCCGCGTACCGAGCTCGCGGGCCTGCTCGACCAGGCGCGCACGAATGACGTCGTAGCTGCCGCCGACGTCCTCGCCGGCCTGATCTCCGACTTGTCCGGTTTCGCTGTCCTCGGCCATGAGGTGCTTACTTCAGGCCCAGACGCTGCGCCGCGGCCAAGAGGTCGGCGTACCTGTCTTTGTCGACCGCGGACGCCTGACTCATCATCTGGCTGATCAGCCCTGTCACGCCCAGGTTCTTGATCGTCTCGGCGTCCATGGCCGGGCGCGACAGCACGTCGACGAGGTCGTTCGGCAGGCTCTTGCGGCCGTCGAGGTACTCCGAGAACACCGTGCGGGCGGTCTCGCTGTTGTCGATGCCAGCGTCGAGCGACTGCCCGAGCGTCACCGCGTTGACGAAGCGGTCGAAGAACTGGCCGTCGCCGCCGACGATGTTGATCTTGGCCGAGGCCATGGCCTGGGCCATGACCGAGGCCTGGAACTCGGCCACCTTCTCGCGGGTCTCGAGCCCGGCGAGCTCGACGGCCTTGTCCTTCTCGAGCCGCAGCCGGTACTCCTCGTGCTCGCGGCTGGTGCCGTCGAGGGCCTTCATGGCCTCGGCCTTCTGGCCCAACCCGGTCGCCTCGGCCTCCATCTTCTGACGGATCGCCACGGCTTCGGCGATGCCGACCTTCTCGATCGCGGCGGCCTCGGCCTCGCGGCCCTGCGCGGTTGCGATGAGCATGACCCGCGTGGCCTCGGCCTGGGCCTCGCCTTGCTTTTGCACGGCGGCGGCGTCGGCCTCTTTGACCCTGACGACCGCGAGCCCCTTCTCTTGCTCGCCCTGGGCCTCGGACTGCATCTTTTGCAGGGTGACGCGGGCCTCGGCCTGGCCTTCTTTCTCGATTGCGAGGGCGTTGGCCTCTTTGACCTTGACCTCGGCGAGACCGCTGGCGGCCTGCTCGGCCTGGGCGCCCTCGGCCAGGCGGATCTTGGCGCGGGCTTGCTTGTCGGAGGCCTCGAGATCGGCCTCGGCCAGCGTCAGCTTCTCCTTGGCCTTGTGCTTGGCGACCTGCTCTTGGGCCTCGGCGTGCTTGATGTGCTTGACCAGCTGCTCTTGGGCCTCGCCCTCGGCCGCGACCACGCGGGCGTCCTTGGTCCGGTTGGCCTCGGCGAGCACCCGCAGGTCTTTGATCGCCTCTTCTTCTTGCGCGACGTTCTTCTCGACCGCGACCCGGGCCGCGACCACGTCGGCGATGTCCTTGCGCTCGATCTCCAGGGCTTTCTCCTTGGCGATGCGCTGCAGCTCGACCTCGCGCTCGCGCGAGATGGCCTCGAGCGCGCGCTCTTTCTCGACCCGCTCGGTCTCGACCGCGACCACTCGCTCGCGGTTCTTCTGGGCGACTTCGACCTCGCGCAGCCGGTTCTCGTGCTGGATCGCCGTCTCCTCCTCCTGCTTGATCCGGGCGATGTCGGCCTTCTTGGTCTCCTCGGCCTGAACCTTGTGGGTCTCGGCGGCCTCGCGGGCCTGAATGGTTGCGATCTCGCGCTCTTGCTTGGCCTTGGCGTCGGACCGCTGACGGTCGAGCTCGAACACTGCCTCGTCGGCCTGGACATTCTGCTTGGTGATCGCCTTGCGCTCTTCCTGCTTGAGGAAGTTGGTCTTGATGTTCTGGTCGGCCGTGATCTCGGTGATCTTGCGGATGCCCTGCGAGTCGAGCACGTTGGCCGGGTCGAGCTCGGTCATCGGCGTCTGCTCGAGGTAGTCGATCGCGCAGTCGTCGAGCCGGTAGCCGTTGAGCTCCTGGCCAATGGTCTCGAGGATGCCGGCCTTGAACACGTCGCGCTTGGTGTACAGGTCCTGAAAGTCCATCTGGCGACCGATGGTCTTGAGGCCGTCCGAGAACTTTGACGTGAACAGGGCCTCGAGGGTCTGCTGGTCGGAGGCCCGGCGGGCTCCGATCGCGCGGGCGACCTCCATCACGTCGGTGTCCTGCGGGTTGACCCGCACGAAGAAGGTGACCTTGATGTCCGCGCGAATGTTGTCATTGCAGATCAGGCCGTCCGTGCCGCGCCGATCAATGACGATGGTCTTGACCGAGATGTCCATGATCTCGGCGCGGTGAATGATCGGGACCACGATCCCGCCCGTGAACTTGACGGTTGGGATCGCGCCCATCTTGTTGATGATCAGCGCCGAGCCCTGGTCGACCTTGCGATAGAACGCCGCCACGACCACGCCGAGCCCGACCAACAAGGCGAGCCCCGAGCCAACGAAGATGCCGACAGTAATGAGAGTCGCCTGGGGGTCAGGCGCGAGCATGAGGCTGTGGAGGAAGGACATGATGTTCGCGAGTGGCATGAGTCGAGAGCGTGGCTGAGCGGTAGGCGGAGATGGTCAGGGGCGGGGGGCCGCCTCGGAGGGGAGCATGTCGTCGATTCGCGTGACCTCGAAGGCCCGCAGCTCGGGGTCATAGCTGACCAGCATCACGCGGTCGTTCTTGGTCAGGGCCAGGCTCTCGTCGGCCCGGATCGTGACGTTGAGCGAGCCCCCCGAGGTGTTGAGCGTGGCCTGCCCGACCTTGCGGGTGACCCGAATGGTCTGGACCCGGGCGATCTGGCCGATCATCTCGTCGTTGGTCAGGCTCTGCGAGCCCGAGAAGAACGGCGCGATCGGGATGATCGCCCACGAGGTCAGGCGCAGCGAGAACAGGATCGCGAGCAGCATGACCCCGGAACCCCAGATCCCGCGGGCGACGAGGCCGTCGAGGATCGACCCGGCCATCAGCGAGGTGCCGTGGGTCAGCGCCCAGCCGAACAGGGTGAACAGCGAGAAGCTGACGGTGATCGGGACCCGGCGCAGATCGTACTTGGCCAGGAACCCACGCTTTTGGTCGCGAACAGCGAGGGCGCCTGGCTTGGACTCGTCGTCGTCGTCGCGCGGGGCCGTGAGCGCGGCGGTGCCCTCGGCGGCCCCTTCCAGCACGCCGTCGGCCACACCCTCGAGCGCCTCGGGACCGAACAGCCCCACCGTCACCAGCGACCAATAACCGAGCACGATCCCGAGCAGCGTGGTGAAGACGACCGCGGGGAAGGTGAGCGCAGCGAGGAGAAACTCGGTCATGTCGGGGCTCGCGCAGGGTGCCACGTTCTGTCGCGATGATCGAGCGCAAAGGGCTCACCATGTTCGGCGGCCCAACATCGCTCAGTGCTGTTTATGCCAGTCTAGTTGGGGCCTGGCTGAGGGAACGGGGAGCTCAGCCTGACTGAGCGCGGATCGGGACCAGGCGATTGTGAACTCGCTCGACCCGGGTTCGTGGCTGTGATCGCAGCGCCTGATCGCCGCCGACCCGCGCGAGCCAGCGATCGGCCCTGGCCCGATCGTCGGGCGCGAGGGCGTGGTAGGCATCCAGCGGACGCTGGGCCATCCACTGCGTGAACGACTGAATCCAGCGGGTCGTCGTGGCGCCGTCGATCGTGAAGCTGTGCTCGCCGACGAAGCGCGAGATCCTGGCCTTGTCGGGGTGCGCTCGGACCCAGCGATCGACGGCGGCGAGCGTGTCCGCGACGACTGGCCAGTGCTCGGTGAACAGCCGGCGGAAGATCGGATCGAGGCTGCGCGGAGGCTCGTCGTCGGCTGCGAAGCGGCCGGGTTCGTCGTCGCTGGTCGTGGGCGCGTTCATCCGCTCGACCCAGTCGGCGACCCGGGGCGCGGTCCGGCGCATCAGCTGCCCGGGCGCAGGGTCGCGGTAGAGGTGCGCGTACAGGGGGCCCATGAACCCGAAGTCACCCACGCTCGGGCGCGACCCCAACAAGAACGGGTGCTCGGCCAGGTGCGCGTCGAAGTCGGCGAGGAACGCCTCGTAGCTGCGCTCGATCGCGGCGCGGTTGTGGCGGTTGATCCCGAGCGCGCGTCCGTAGTTCCCGCCAAAGTAAGCCGCGAGCGGGAGGCCAGCGAGCGGGTGGAGGATCGCGGGCAGACCCGGGGCGATGATCTTGCCGAACTCGGACAGGATCAGACCCAGGTTCTGGCGCTTGTAGTGCCAGCGGTAGTGCATGGCAGGCAGCAGCAGCCACTCGTCGCCGTAGAGCTCGAGCAGCAGGCTCGCGAGGCGTAGCAGGGGCGTGCTCGGGTAGACCGAGCGGGCGGGGTGCACGGCCTCGACGTGATCGATGATCGCGGTGGTGTCCTGCACGGCCTCGCCGCTTGGGGTCAGCAACACCGGGATCATCGCCAGCCCGGTCTTGGGGCGGACGATCTCGACGAGCACCTTGCGACTGGCGAACAGCTCGTCGAAGCCGACACGCTTGTAGCGGAGGTACGCCCGCGCCTTGCCGCTGTAGAGCGAGACCTCGGCGGCGATCAGCGTGTAGGGCTTGGGCATGTTCAGGTGCCCGCTCAGGTGCCTGGCTCGGCTCGATGGACGAGGCTCCAGGCGCCGGCGTCGAGCCGGTGGATCTCGGTGCCCGTGGCCTCGCCACACGAGGCACGCTTGCGATTGTCTTCACAGTAGCTCAGCTCGATCGTGTCGGGCCGGCCGTCGGCGTCCGCGTCGACGGCGATCTTCACGCCTGCGAGCAAAACGCCCGGCGGGAGCTGGTCCGCGGTCAGCAGGTTGGGATCGAGCAGCGTCGCCGTCGGGGTCGCGGGGTAGACGACGACCACGTGCGCGGGAAACTCGGGGGAAGGGGAGGAGAGGTCGTGGTAGGCCGGATCGGTGACTGGCTGCAGCAGCGCCTCCCACCACGGCTGGCCGCCGTCGCTGACCAGCTCATCGTGGAGGATGACCTCGACGATCGAGAGCTCGAGGACCGGCAGCGTGGGGTGCTTGGGGATGACCGTGACGGCCTCGCCGACCTTGGGCTCGACGCCGAAGCTGACCGTGACGATCTCGATCAGGTCCCACGGTGGCTGACGGGACTTGGATTGGCGCCAGACCTGCGCGTCGCCGACCATGGTGGGTGCGGTGATCGGCGTCTTGGGCTCTGGTGCCGGCTCTGGGACGGGGTCTGGAACTGGTGCGGGCTCTGGCACTCGCTCCGGCTCCGGCTCCGGCTCCGGCTCCGGCTCCGGCTCGGGAGTTGGCGCGGCCTCGACCGGCGCGGGCTCGGCTTTGCCGGGCTCCGTCTCGGTGCGGCAGGCCGCGAGCGCAATGAACAGACAGACCAGGCGTGCACGGGTCATTGGGGCGCGAGCGTAGCAGGGAACCCAGACCCCCGCGTACGACGTGCTCAGGCCGTTGGCTCGTAGCGATAATACGCCGACCCATAGCGCCCACCCTCGCGGCGCAGGTCCACGTCGTTGAGCACCAACCCCAGGAGGTTGGTGTCCCGCTGCCGCAGCAGCCCCAGGCTCTGCTGGACCTCGTGCTCCGAGGTCGCGCCCGCCCGTGCGACGAGCACCACGCCATCGACCTGGCGAGCGACCAGCAGCGCGTCGACGACGGGCAAGACCGGCGGCGAGTCGAAGATCACCAGATCAAAGCTCTCGCGCAGCTTGGCGAGCGTCCGCCGAAACGCGTGGGTGTCCAGTAGCTCCGAAGGCGTCTCGGGCACCGGTCCACAGCGCAGCACCGCGAGCAGCTCCGGCGCGCCGTCGGGCCCCTGCTCGATCGCGTCTTCGAGCTCACAGCCGCCCTGAAGCACCGAGGCCAAGCCCACGTTCTGCGCGTCGACCCCGGCCGGGAACACCTCGTGCAATCGCGGGCGTCGCATGTCGGCGTCGATCAGCACGACTCGTTTGCCAGCCTGGCACCAGCTCAGCGCGAGGTTGAGCGCGGTCGAGCTCTTGCCCTCGGACGACGCGGGCGAGGTCACCAACAGCACCGGGCAGCGGACCTTGCCCAGGCCAAACCCGATCGCCGCGCGGACCTTGCGAGCGCGCTCGGCCATCAACGACTGCGGGAGCAGGTGAGTCTGCAGATCCCGGCGTAGACGCTGCGCGCGTAGGTTCGCCGGGCCGATCGCCGGATCCGGGCCGAGCTTGGGCAGCTGCCCGAGCACCGCGATGTCCCAGCCCGCGACCGCCCGCTCCGCGTCACGAAGATCCCGAACCGTGTGGTCGCGCAGGTCCACGCTCACCGCCAGCACGCAGCCGAGCAGCAGGCCGACCACCACCGAGGCCGCCGCGCACAGCAACACCCGCGGCCGCACGGGCTCGCGCGGTGTCGTGGCGGGATCCAGGATCCGCACCTGCGGCTCGTCCTCGATCCGGTTGGTCAGCTCGACCTCGGTGTCGCGTCGCGACAGCACCGAGTAGATCTCTTCGGCGTCGGCCACGTCCCGCGCGAGCTCGCGAAACCCAGGCTCGAGCCGGGTGAGCTCGAGCGCGCGCAGCCGCTCGCGCTCGAGCTCGGCGGCGAGCTGTTGCTGGGTCGCGTGCGCGGCCTCGTAGCGGGCCAAGAATGTGGCGAGGTGGCCCCCGGCCTGATCCTTGGTGGTCCGCTCGAACAGGTCGAGCCGCTGCTTGGCCTGCCTCCACTCGGGGTGGAGCGGACCATATTGTAGGTCGACGTCGTTGAACGCAGCCTCGGCCGCGAGTCGCTCGGTGAGCAGGTGATCGAAGATGTTGCGCTCGCTCGGCCGCAACAGCGCCGCGGCCCCAGCCGAGACCCCGCGCTGATGCAGCTTCTTGGCTTGCTCGTACAGGTTCTTGGCCTCGAACGCGCTGGCCTGGGCGGCCTTGGTGCGCAGGCTCAGCTCGATGATGTTCTGCGTGATCACGCTCTGGCGATCTTCGAGCGCGATCGTGGTGATCTCGTGCTCGGCCTTGAACGCGTCGAGGGCTTGCTCGGCGACGCGCAGCCGCTGCCGGGCTCGCTCGCGCTCTTGACCGAGATCCCCGGCCGCGCGCGCCCCCGTGTCCGAACGCTCACCGCCGACGTGATCCAGATAGGCCTGGGCCACGGTGTTTGCGATCTCGGCCGCGAGCTCGGGATCGGAGTACTCGACGCGGATTCGGACGACCCGCGAGTCGTGAACCTCGCGGATCTCCACGAGCTCGCGCAGTCGCTCGATTGGATCGATCTCCGCTGCCGCCTCGGCCTGCTCGTCTGGATCTGTCAGATCCGCGATGTCCAGAAAGCTTGGATCGTCGGCGAGCCCAAGCCGGGCGAGGGCCTCGGCCGCGACCGCGCGACTCGAGATGATCTCGTGCTGGGTGCGGTAGTAGTGCCGGTAGGTGTTGGTGTCGAGCTGCTCGCCGAGACCCTGAACCTCGTCGAGCACCTGCGCGCCGCTGGGCTGCAACAACAGCGTGGCCTCGGCCCGGTACTGCGGGCGCAGCAGCGAGACCGCCAGCACGGTCGTCACCACCACGATCAAACAAGTGACGGCGACGCGCAGCCAACGACGCCGCAAGATCGTGAGGATCTCGAGCACCGACCCCATGGTCGCCGTCCAGTTGGCGGCCGGCTCGGCTTCGGCGTAGGGCGGCGCGTGGGTCGAGCGCGGCCAGGTGCGGCCCTCCGGTCGGCGCGGGTCGCCGCGAGCTGGCTCAGGGTGCTGAGCATCCGACGGGAGGTCTCGGGGATCATCGAGCACGAATCACCAGAGCCGCGCTCGACGTCGCAACTCGCGACGTGGGGGGGCATGGTGTGATGGCCGCGACGTCCGGGGTCCTTCACGCCGATTCGCATGAATTTGGGATTCGCAGATCACCTTGCTTCGTGGCACATTCGTCGCGTGGATGGGTTCTTGGTGACGGGCCGGTCGAACGTCGTGGGCTGCGGTCATTCGCTCGTGCCTCGCTGGCTCGATCCACTCGAGCACGAACACCTCGCGCGCTGGCGCGCGCTGTTGCAGCGTACCCGCCACGATTTTCATCAGCTGCCCGAATACGTGGCGATCGAGGCGGATCGCCTCGGTGGGCGCGGCGTCGCGCTGCTGGTCGAAGATCCTCGAGCCCCCGAGCGCGCGGCTCTGCTGCCGCTGATCTTGCGTTCGCTGCCGAGCGGCGAGGGCTGTGACGCGACCTCGCCCTACGGCTACCCCGGCCCGCTGTTCACCAGCGCCGATCCTCGGTTCGAGACCGCCGCGGTCGGGTGCTTCGTCGCGGCCATGGCGAAGCGCGACGTGGCCTCGGCGTTTGTACGTCTGCACCCGCTGCTGCGCATCCCCGACCAGGCCCTGGCCCGATTCGGCAGCCTCGTCGATCACGGGCCCACGGTCTGGATCGATCTCGAGACCGACGAAGCCACGCAGTGGGCCAACTACCGCGGCACCCATCGCAACCTGGTCCGCCGGGCCACCCGCGACGGCCTGCGCGTGCGCTTTGACGACGCGTTCGCGCGGCTCGACGAGTTCTACCCGATCTACGCCGAGACCATGGCGCGGCTCGGGGCCACCACCTGCGACATGGACCACAGCTACCTCCAGCGGCTCGCCGCGGTCCTGCTCGGTCGCGGGTATTTGGCCCTGGTCGAGCATGGTGATCAGGTGATCGCGGGCGGCGTGTTCTCGAGCTGCTCGGGCATCGTCCAGTATCACCTCTCGGGCACGGCCACGGCCTGGCAGCGCGCGTCGCCGAGTCGGCTGATGCTCGATGAGGTCCGGCGAAGGCAGGCCGCGCGCGGGGACTGGCGCATGCACCTTGGCGGCGGCGTCGGGGCCCAGGAGGATCCGTTGTTTCGGTTCAAGCGCGGGTTCTCGAGCGAGCGCGGGCGGTTCTGCAGCTGGCGCGTGACCCCCAACCCCGCGCTCCATGATCGTCTGGTCGCCGACTGGCAGGCGGGGGGTGGCTCGCGCGAGGCCGCGGGCGAGTTCTTCCCGCTGTACCGCGCGCCGATCACCAAGCGAGCGTCAGCATGATCCGCGACGCGATCAAGCGCACCGTCGACGTGACCCTGGCCAGCGCGGGGCTGCTGGCGCTCGCCCCCGTGCTGGCCGGCGCCGCGGCGGCGATCGTCGTGAGCATGGGGCGGCCCGTGTTGTTTCGTCAGCGTCGCCCTGGCCGCAACGGCGAGCCGTTCACGATCTACAAGTTTCGAACCATGGTCGAGCCACGCGAGGGCGAGTCGCGGCTGCACAGCGACGGCGCCCGGGTCACCGCGGTCGGGAAATTCCTGCGCAAGACCAGCATCGACGAGCTCCCCGAGCTGTGGAACGTCGTGCGCGGCGAGATGAGCCTGGTCGGGCCGCGGCCGCTGCTGCTCGAGTATCTGCGCAAGTACACGCCCGAGCAGATGCGCCGTCACGAGGTCGCGCCCGGGATCACGGGGTGGGCCCAAGTCAATGGGCGCCAGGCCATCCCGTTCTCGAAGCGGCTCGAGCTCGACGTCTGGTATGTCGACAATCGCTCGCTGGCGCTGGACCTACGCATCTTGTGCAAGACCGTGGCGCAGGTCGTGGTCGGGCACGGGCAGCACACCGGGCAGAGCCTGGCTGACGTCGATGATCTGGGCTTCATCGAGGCGCCCCAGAAGTAACCCAGACGCTCACGGGCGGGCGTTCGGCTTGCTGCTCAGGGAGCTCAGCGCCACGAAGTTACGCCGCAACAGCGGGTTGCGACCGGACAAGCTCTTGAGCACGAACTCCTGCCACGAGGGCTTGCCCCAGCGTTGCCGACCGCGGCGATCGACCCCGTGAAACAGCTCGGGCTGCGCGAGCCCGGCCCCCAGCAGCATCGCCCGCAGCCGCGCAGGCTCGAAACCGCCGCCCGTGCGGTGGTGCTCCGCGAGATCGTTGAGCGCCTGCGTGTCCGCGTCGGCGTGCAGGTAGAAGCGCGGAGACAGCCGCGCGAGCCTTCGATACACGGGCTTGCGCAGCTCCCAGGCCGCGCGCGCGAGCGGGCCCATGTACATGTTGTCGGCGCTCGGATCCGCGGACGTCAGCAACACGCCGCCCGTCCGCAAGCTCGCGCTGGCGCTGCGCAGGAACGCCTCGCAGTCGGGGAAGTGGTGCATGGCCGCGAAGCAGGTCAGCAGGTCGACCGACCCCGCGGCAAACGGCAGGCGCTCGGCGTCGGCGAGCACGGCCACGTGACCTCGGGCCGCGACTTGCTCGAGGTTGGCCAGCGAGATGTCCACGCCCACGCGCTCGCTGAACCCGGCCGAGCCGACATCCAGCGAGAACCCGCTCGCGCAGCCGACGTCCACCAACACCCTTGGGCGGTGCTCGGCCGCCTGGTTGGCGTCGATCGCCTCGCGTGCGTGGGCCTTGAGCAGCAGCAGCTGATCGACGTAGTCGACGCTGGCGTCGGCGTGCTCACCGTAGGCCTCGCTGACCTGCTGATAGATCGCGTAGTTGGCCTGCTTGACCGCGCTGGGCTCGGGCGCGGCGTCGGGGCTCGCCTGGGGCAGGCCCGCGGCGATCAAGCTGGCGAGCTCGTCGGACCACAGCACCCACACGCCCGCGACCCACGGGTACTCACGGGCGCAGTCGCGGCAGCGCAGCCCGAAGCGACCGGCCCACGCCACGCCCGGGCGCGGGCTGAGGTCCTCGACGAGCTCGAGCTTCCGGCCGCGGCACTCGGGGCACGCGAAGTAGTCGGGCACCGCGGTCGGACGCGGGATCGTGGTGGGTGAGGGCGCCGTGGTCTCGTCTTCGAAGGTCATCACCGCCTGACCCAACACCCGCAGCCGCGCGAACCGAACCGCACGATCCGCGAGCTCGCGCGGCTGGGTGACCGCGAGCTGCAGCCCCTTGCCCACGCACACCGCCGCGAACTCGACCCGGTGCAGGTGGTCGCGCAGGTCCGGCTTGGGCAGCAGCTGGCGCAGCGCTGGCGTGAGCGCGAGGTCGACGATCAGGTGGACCCGGTGCGCGTCGCCCAGGTTGGCCACGCGGTGGCGGTAGGTCGTGTCGAGCTGCCAGGTCTGGCCCTCGCGCATGGTCACGCGCACGTCGTCGACCACGAACTGCACGCCCGGGTTGGTGCGCAGGGGCACGTGCAAGCGGATCACACCCATCGGCAGACCGCCCGAGATGTCGCGGTGCTCATGCACGCCGCCGCCAGGCGCGAGGCGGGCGAGCGTGAGGCCCATGACCCGGGCCCCGAACGACGCCGCCAGCGCTTGGATCGCCGGGCAGCTGTCGAGCAGCCGATGCTCACGCGCACCGCCGCGGCCGTCAGGCTCGATCAGCTGAATGCTCGTCCACCCACGCCCGCGCGGCAGCGGCTTCCAGGCGGTCGGCTCGATCGCGTCGAGCTCGGCCTGCAGCTGCGCGAGCGGCCACTCGAAGCCGTCGAGCCGCCGGGCTCCCCGGGTCGTTGGGGGGGCGGTGGCGCGGGAGCGATCGATCCAGTCGTGCGGTTGCATGGTGGGGTCCATGGGTCAGGGGTTGGCGCGGCGGCGGGCGGCCAGCCAGCGCTGCAGCGTGCGCAGGTCGCTGCGATCGAGCAGCCAGCGGCCGCCGGGGATCACGTGGCCATCGTCGTCGGGCAGCCGGGATCGGTGGCGTCGCAGGGCGGCCAGGCTCAGACCCAGCTGGACCACGTAGGCGCCAGCCTTGGCGACGGCGACCCCGAGCCAGCCGAAGCTGAGGGCGAAGACCACCACCGCGAGCAGCTCGACGGCGATTGCGATCGCGCTGGCGCGGACGATCGGTCGCTGGTCCCCGCGGCCCTGCAGCCAGGTCGCGACGAGCGCGTGCAGGCTCTTGCTCAGCGTGGCGGGCAGCAAGATCAGCAGCGCCAGGTAGGCGTCCGCGAACGCGACACCAAACAGCGCGTTGATCAGCCACGGGCCCAGGGCGATCGCAACGGCCGCCCCAGCCAGCGTGACCGCGACGATCAACCGACACGCGAGCGCCAGCTTGCCCAGGCTCCGGCTCGCGTCGTCGTCGTCGTCGGCCGCGGCCTCGGGCAGCATCATCTTGCCGGCCAGCAGCCCGACCCAGGCCATGAGGTGGCTGATCTGATCGGCGATCGCATAGACCCCGAGCGACGCGAGCCCGATGATCGGCGCGGCCACCAGGTAGTCGACGCGCAGCAACGCCGCGTCGCCCAACGCCACCGCCGCGCTGCGAGCCCCGTAGCGCAGGGTGTCCCCGACGAGCGGCGGCGCGGCGGGCTCGAGGCGCCCCCACGTCATGCATAGCAGCACCAGCGCGACCGCCCAATTCGCAAACACCAGGTTGAGCACCACCCAGCTGGTGCCGGGCAGGCCCCGCACGGCGGCGATCGAGTTGAGGCCGAGCAGCACCGCGATCACGGCCGCCGAGCACAGGTTGTACGCGACCGCTCGGCCCCGGCCCAGCGCGACCCCGCGACCGATCTCGACGATGACCTGAGCCGGCAGCGCGAGCGCGGCCGCCAGCACCGCCCACTCGGTCGCCTCGCCCAGCGCCAGCCCCAGGCCGAGGTGCATGACCCCCGCGGTCGCCAGCGAGATCGCCAGCGTGATCGAGATGGCCCGACGCGCGAGCGCGAGCAGCTGCCCGAGCGGCTGGCCGCGCCCGAGCTGCCAGGTCGTCGCCGAGCCCAACCCCGCCGAAGCGATCGGCAGCGCCAGCGCACCGATCGCAACCGCTAGCCCATAGACCCCGCGCCCCTCCGGCCCGGCGGCCCGAGCGATGACCACGTTGTTGCCCAGCGCCATCGCGCTCATCAGCCCGACGGCCGCGACCGAGACCAGCACGTTGCTCCCGTAGCTGCGGGACCCCGCGCTCACGCGGCCCTCGCAATCGCCCGGGTCAGCACGGCCTCGAGCGCGCGGGCGTGGTCGTTGCGATCGAAGCGCTCGCGCCCGAGCTGAGCCGCGGCAGCGCCCGCGCGGGCCAGCCAGGTCGGGTCGTTTAGCTTCGCGGCCAGCACCGCCGCGGCCTGGCCGACGTCGCGCGGCATGACCAACCCGCAGTCGCGCTCGCGCACGAGGTCCGCCAGCCAGCCCTCGTGGTTCAAGAACACGGGCTTGCCGGCCGCGAGCGCGTCGAAGAATTTGTTGGCCGAGTTGTCGCGCAGCGCGGGCAGCTGCAAGAAGGTGCTGAGCGCCCCGCTGGCCCCTGACAGCAGCGCGGGGATGCTCGACTTGGGCCGGGATCCGAGCATGAAGAAATTATTGTCGAGCACGCCCAGCCGAGCCGCCCGCTGCTGGATCTGCGCGCGCTCCCAGCCGTCGCCGACCACCGCGATACAGGCCGACGAGCCGCGCCGCGCGAGCGCGTGGGCCAGCTCGGCCAGCCACCCCGCGCCGTTGGCCTTGCCCAGAGTCCCCGCGTAGACCAGCAGCGGGCGATCGCCGAGCCAGCCTTGCTCGGCCCGCCAGCGCGCGCCGACCTCGGGCTCGACGTCGAACAGCTCGAAGTCGCAGGCGTTGGGGATCATCGTGACCTGGCTGGGCTTGGCGCCCGCGGCGACGACCCCCGCCTGCATGCCCGGCGACAGCGCGACCACCTGCGCGGCCTCGCGATAGGCGAGCCGCTCGAGCGACTGCGCCGCGGCGATCAACGCTGGGTTGCGCAGGGCACCCATGGCGATCGGCACGGCCGGCCACAGATCGCGGACCTCGAACACGAACGGCACGCCCAAGGTCCGGGCCGCGAACATGGCTGGCAGCGCGATCGTCAGCGGCGTGCTGGTTGCGAACACCACGTCGGCCCCGGTCGCGCGCGCCCGGGGGCCCGCCGCCGTCGCGAAGCGCAGGAACGCCGCGATCCGCTGGCGGTAGCTCAGGCCGTTGTCGTAGCGCACGCCGACCCGGTGGATCTCCATGCCAGCCTTGCACTCGACCTGCCAGCCACGTCGGTTGACCCGTAGATCGCTGGTGATCACCGTGACCTCGTGCCCGGCCTGCGCGAGCCGCCGCCCAAGCTCCCACGAGCGCGTGCCGCCGCCGTCGCTGGGCTCGAGGAAGTACTGATGCAGGTAGGCGATCTTCACGGCGACCTCCGGACGCGCGGCATGGGCCGGGGCAGCGCGAGGGCCAGCGCCACGCACACCAGCAGCGCGCGGGCGTCGTAGCGGCCGCCGCTGAACTGCGCGCCGACCAGGATCAGCAGCGCGATCGCAACCCACAGCTCGCGGCCGCTGGTGCCGACCCGCGCGAGCAGCAGCGCGCTGCGGCCCAGGTACAAGCCCAGCAGCGCGACCCCGATCGCGCCGGTCTCGAACCACGCATCGAGGGCGAGGTTGTGCGCGTATGGCCACGGGGTCTGGGCGGCGAAGCTCGCGAGCCCGTGACCGGCGATCGGCCGGGTCGCGCCGCCCTCGAGCGCGATCAAATAGATCTGGTCGCGGCTGCTCACGTAGCGATCCGCGACCAGCAGGTTGAGCACTCGCGACGCGAACGACTCGATCACCCGATCACCGAGGGGCGTGAGCACCAGCAGGCCCACGAACAATCCCAGCACCCCAAGCGCGACCGCGAGCCGCCGACTCAGGCGCGCGCGGCCGAGCATCAGCAACAGGCCAGCGGCGATGACCGTCGAGATCATCGCCCCGCGTGAGCCCGACAGCGCGACCAAGCCGGCGGCCACGCAGGCGACCAGCGCCCACACTGGCAGCCACCAGCCACGCGATCGCGATCGGGCCACGCCAAAACACAGCGCCCGCTCGAGGGCCAGCAGGCACAGCAACCCCATGTTGCGCCCAAACACGTTCGGCCCCCCGCCGAGCACGGCCATGCGCCCGCCAACCCCACCGAGCAGCGCGAGCGCGGCCAGGCCGAGCAACAGCACCAGCAAGCTACTTCGCAGCGTGCTCGCGAGCCGCTCGATCCGGCTGGTGTGGGCCAGGCGGTGGAGCGCCACCGCGACCGCGATCAGCAAGGCGAGGTCGACCGCCTGATCCTCGGCGAGCTCGAGCTCCGGCGCCCAGGTGATCGACACCAGCGAGAACCCCAGCCACGCCAGCTCGGCGCCGAGAACCGACCGCCCCCGAGCCCGTCCACCAGCTCGCCCGCGCGCTGGCATGAACGCCAGCGCCACCAACACGATCACCGCCCACACCCGCGGCTGCCAGATCACCATGGGCTCGACCCCAGCGACCCGCGCCAGGCTCCAGCTGCCCGAGACCAGGAACAGCGCCAGCGCGAACCCACACAGGACCTCGCGGCCCGCCCCGCTCGCAGCTGGCGTTGGCACGGCCGGTCGACGCGAGGTGTGGTGGGGCGCCGGCATCGACAGCGTGGAGCTCACGGGTTGTAGCGGCGCAGGACCGCGTTGGTGCACTCGCCGATCTGCGTCGTCATGGCCCCCGCGACGATGATCTCGTTGTTGGCGGCCATGTCGACGGCGAACCACACGTCCTCGCCGTCGGCGCCCCCGCTCGCGCTCTCGCTCCACACGATGTTGCCGTCGGCGTCGTACTTGCGCATCCACGCGTCAAAGCTGTTGAGCTGATCACCCGGGGTCCAGTGCTGGCCGACGGCGACGATGTTGCCCTGGCCGTCGATCGCAACCTCCTGGCCGCGGTCCGCCCACAGCAAGAACTCGTCGTCGAAGGTCTGCGTCCACAGCTCTTGGCCGCCCGCGTCGAGCCGCCGCACCCAGATATCGTGGTTGGTCGCGCCAGTCTCGAACCCGGCCAGCGCGAGGCTGCCATCGGCTGCGCGGGCGATGCCGCCGGCCCGATCCATGCCCGAGAACACGCCGTTGTGCGCGTGGCTCCACTCCACGTTACCGGCCAGATCCAGGCGCGCGGCCCAGGCATTTTGGTTTTGCCCCTCGACATCGAGGAACCCGGCGACCCAGATGTTCTGGCCCTCCGTGATCACGTCGAGCGCGAAGTCAGCGTTGCCCGAGTGGATCAGCTTGGACCACACCGCCGCGCCGTTGCCCGAGATCGCCTGAACCGAGATGTCGTAGCCGGTCTCGTTCGAGTTGATCGCCCCGACCAAGATCCCGCGACCCAGGCTGTCGACCGCCAGCCCGTAGGCGTAGTCGCTCGCGGGGCTGCCGAACCGGCGGGACCACAGCGCGTTACCGACCGGATCATACTTGCGGATCCACTGCTCGCGCTCGCGGCCGGGCTCGTAGACATGCCCGGCGACCCACACGTTGCCCTGCTCGTCGAAATCGACGGCCCAGCCCTCGTCGCAGTTGGGCCCGGTGGTCTGCGGGATCGAGGTCCAATCCACGGTTCCGTCGGCCTCGAGCACCTGCACGATGATCTGGCAGTCGCTCAGGGGATCGGGCGCTTTTCCGAGCACACCGACCGCCGCGATCTTGCCGGCCGCGCTCACGTCGACCCCATAGAAGTAGTCGCACGAGCTCGGGCCCGCGTCGTAGCTGTGCTCCCAGATCAGGCTGCCGGTTGGCTGACAGTTGGCGTTGCAGCCGTCGAGATCGACCGGGTTGGCGTCGTCGCAGGCCTCGACGTCGGCCCAGATTACACCGTCGCCGCAGCTGGCGGCCACGCAGCCGGGCAGGCACGCGTCGGTCTCGATCTCGTTGCCGTCGTCGCAGTCCTCGACGCCGACTTGAACGAAGAGATCCCCACAGCTGGCCGCGAGGCAGCTCGACAGGCACGCGTCGCCGTTGTCGGCGTTGCCGTCGTCGCAGACCTCGCCGTCCTGCAAGATCCCGTCACCGCAGCCAGGCTGGCCGCACGCGTTGGTGCACGCGTCGTCGTTGATCTCGTTGCCGTCGTCGCACGCTTCACCGGGACCGACGAACCCGTCACCGCAGGTCTGCGCCGTGCAGTCGAGCTTGCAGGCGCCCGTGTTGCTGTTGGTGGGGCCGTCGTCACACTGCTCGTCGCCCTCGACGACGCCGTCGCCACACACGGGATCGGAGGCGAGGTCGCAGGTGCCCTCGACGCACGCCAGCGAAGCGTCGCAAACGTCGTTTGGACCGCACGGGCAGCCGAGCGTGCCCTCGGGGCAGTCGCCGTCGCCATCACCAGGATCGCCGTCACCGTCGCCATCGCCATCGCCGTCGCCGTCGCCAGTCTCGGTGTCGGCCGGCGGTTCCACGGTCACGTCATCGGTACAGCCGAGCGCGACGAGCCCGATTGCGAGCGCGACCACAAGCCCAATATCGGCGCGAGTACTCATCATGGTGACCCGAATGCATGGACCGTCGGGCCTGCATCCTTCGCATTGAATCACCCACAAATGAAATGAAGGATCACATCAACGCGCTCATGTACGAAGCGTGGTCAGTGCTCGACGTGCAACGCCCGAGCGCATCTACCTGTCACCCCCCGACGTGGGCCCCGCAGAACGCGAGGCGCTGCTCTCGGCCTTTGACTCTGGTTGGATCGCGCCCCTTGGACCCCAGGTCGAAGCCTTCGAGCGGGCGCTAGCCAAGCGTGTGGGTCGCAGCGACGCGGCCGCCACCAACAGCGGAACCGCGGCCCTGCATCTGGCGCTGCGGCTGCTCGGCGTGGGCCCGGGCGACGAGGTCTGGCTGTCCACGCTCACCTTCGTGGCCTCGGCGACCCCGATCACCTGGCTCGGCGCCGAGCCAGTGTTCATGGATAGCGAGGCCCGCACGTGGAACCTCGATCCCGAGCTGTTCGCCCACGCGCTCGACTGCGGGGCTGCGATCGGCCGGCTGCCCAAGGCGGTGATCGTGGTCGACATCTATGGTCAGTGCGCCGACTACGATCCGATCGTCGCCGCCTGCCAGCGCCACGGCGTCGCCCTGATCGAAGACGCGGCCGAGAGCCTGGGCGCGAGCTACCACGGCCGCCCCGCAGGCAGCTTTGGCGAGCTCGCGCTGGTGTCGTTCAACGGCAACAAGATCGCGACCTGCGGCGGCGGCGGCATGCTCGTGGGTGACGACCCCCAGGTCATCGCGCGCGCCCGGTGGTTGGCCTCGCAAGCGCGCGAAGACACCGCCCACTATCAGCACGAGCTGGGCGGCTACAACTACCGGCTCAGCAACGTGCTCGCTGGGATCGGCGTGGCCCAGGTCGGTCGCCTCGACGAGCTCGTGGATCACCGCCGGGCCAACTTCAACCACTACGCGGCCGAGCTCGCGTCGCTGCCCGGGATCTCGTTCATGCCCGAGCCGCCCGGGTATCGATCCACGCGCTGGCTCACCGCTGTATTGCTCGACAGCGAGCAATTTGGTGCTGGCCCTGAGCAAGTCCGGCTCGCGCTCGACCGCGAGGGCATCGAGTCGCGCCCGCTGTGGAAGCCGCTTCACATGCAGCCGCTGTTCGCTCGCAGTCGCTGCATTGGTGGCCAGTTTACCGAGCAATTGTTCGCGCGCGGCCTGTGTCTGCCCAGCGGCTCGACCCTGCGCGGCGAAGATCGTGATCGCGTCATTCAGATCATTCGTGCATGCCACCGCGCCGCCCGGCCGCAGGTATTCATGCCCACGGAGGCGTGCGCGTGATCCAGCGCTTGCGCGCCGCTGGCGTCAAGCTGGCGCTGCGCCGCATCGCCCGGATCCTGCTGGATCTCGGGGTCCTCGCGCTCGCGCTGTGGCTGGCGTTCGCGCTGCGCTTCGACTGGAACATTCCGGTTCCCTGGGTCCGGCGCATGCTGCTGGTGATGCCGTGGGTGCTGCTATGTCAGTACCTCGCGCTGGTGGCCTTCAACGTCCCGCGCTGCTCGTGGCAGCACTTTGGCTTCGCCGAGCTCGGTCGCATGGGCGCGGCGATCGGTCTGTCTGGCGTGCTGCTGCTGGTCGCGCGGCTCACCGCGCCCGCTGTCTCTCAATACATACCCTCGGCGACCCACGTGCTGGTTCCGATCGGCGCCGCAGCGGCCGACGTCGTGCTCGCGTTTGTCGGCTTGGCCGCGCTCCGGGCGATCCGCCGCGGCACCAGCGAGCACGAGCGCGGCCGCGCCCCCCTCAGCGACGCCGCGCCGATCCGCCTGATCCTCGTTGGCGCGGGTGAGGCAGGGGTCGCGGTCGCCCGGGCCCTCGATCGTCGCACCGATCTCGAGGCGATCGCGTTCGTGGACGACGACCACGCCAAGCAGGGCACGCGCATCCACGGCGTCCCGGTCTGCGGCCGCGTCGACGAGCTCGCCAGCGTCTGCCGCCACTATCAGATCGACGAGATCCTGATCTGCGTGGCCTCGGCCAACGGCGCCTTTGTCCGGCGGGTCACCCGGGACGTCGAGCAGCTCAACCTGCCCGTCAAGATGATCCCCAACGTCGCCGAATTCGTCGACGGCAGCGTCGCCGTCGAGCGGATCCGCAAGGTCGCCCTCGAGGATCTGCTGCGCCGCGATCCCGTCGAGCTAAACGACGCCGCGATCGCGGGCGACCTGGCCGATCGCACCGTATTGGTCAGCGGCGCGGGCGGCAGCATTGGGTCCGAGCTGTGCCGCCAGGTCTGTCGCTACGGACCGCGCCGCATGATCCTGGTCGAGCGCTCGGAGAACGCCCTGTTCGAGATCCACCGCGAGCTCCGGGCCAAGTGCCCCAACATCGAGCTGGTCCCCGCGCTCGTCGACATCACCGAGCGCGAGCACCTGGATCGCGTGTTCCATACGTGGCGCCCCGCCGTGGTCATTCACGCCGCCGCGCACAAGCACGTGCCCATGCTCGAGTACAACCCCGGCGCCGCGATCCTCAATAACGTCGTTGGCACCCGAGTCATCGCCGAGCTCGCGGGCGACCACGAGGTCGCCTCATTCGTCATGATCTCGACCGACAAGGCCGTGCGCCCTCGCTCGATCATGGGCGCCAGCAAGCGCTGCGCCGAGCTGTTGATTCAGCGCCTCGCTCGCCTGCAGCACCATACCAAGTACACCATCGTCAGGTTTGGCAACGTGCTCGGCTCCAACGGTAGCGTGGTGCCAATCTTCAAGGCGCAGATCGCCAACATGGCGCCGGTCACCGTCACTCACCCGGACATGGAGCGGTACTTCATGACCATCCCCGAGGCCTCGCAGCTGGTCTTGCAGGCCGCGAGCATGGGTAGCGGCGGTGAGATCTTCATCCTCGACATGGGCGAGCCCGTGCGGATCTTGGACCTTGCGAATGACCTGATCCGGCTGTGTGGGTTGGTGCCCGGCGAGGACATCCCGATCGAGTTTACTGGTCTCCGACCCGGCGAGAAGCTGCGCGAGGAGCTGTGTGGTGTCGCCGGGCTCGAACCCACTTCGCACGCCTCGATCCTGTGTGAGCGAGAGGCGACGTGGCTCCGCGCCGAGCGGCTCGACCGCGACGTCGCTGAGCTGATCGCCGTGGCCGAGCGCGGTGAAGCGGCTGCCATCCGCGCGGCCCTCCGCGCGATGCTGCCCGACTTCGACGACGGTGAGTCCACGGCGAGCCCGGTGCCCGAGCCGACACCCGCCGCGTCTGGTGTGCTCCCGCCGCTCAGCCTCGCCCATGTGTGATCGCGATGGTGATCGCGATGGTGACCGCTATTGTGAGGTGCGGCCCCACTCGCGGCGCAGCACCGACATACACACCACATCGTGGTAGTGGCCGCCCTTGTATTGCCCCTCGCGCAGCCGGCCTTCTTCCACGAACCCGACCTGCGCGTACAGACGTTGGGCCCGCTCGTTGGACGCTAGCACCGACAGCGACACCCGATTGAGGTTGAGCTGCGCGAAGCCAACGTCCACCATCCACCGGGTCGCCGCGCCGCCGATCCCCTTGCCCCAGACCGACTTCTCACCCAGCATGATCGCAAACTCGGCGCTGCGGATTCGGTGGTCGATCTGATACAGCCCCACGTGCCCGAGGCACGCGTCGTCCTCGACCGTGGCGATCGCATAGACGAGCTCATCGCTGCGATTGCGGCGACGCGCGAGCCAGTCGTCACCATCGGCCTGCGCGTACCCGGTGCTAAAGCCACCGAGCAGGGCCGCGACCTCCGGGTCGTTCTTGAACCGCAGGATCGCCGCGAGGTCGCGCGGCTCTGGGCGGCGCAAGTGAACGCCGTGCTCAGCGAGGGTGTAGCTCACCCTCACAGGTTAACACGTCGCGCGTCAGTCTCTTAATTCGCCTCCCGAGTTTACCGCGCCGGCTCATTCTGGGTCAGGCTGCGGGGATGAGAAACCCGCTGCCGGTCCTGTTGGTCCTGCTGTGTCTGGGCCGGGCCCGGCGGTTTGCGCTCTAGCCTCGACCCTCAGGGCGAGGGATCGGCGAAGCGGGGATCCGTCAGAAACGAGTCGTCCGTCAGGCTGGTCAAGAACGCGAGCACATCCTCGCGGTCCTGGTCGCTGAGCTCGAAGCCGGCCACCAACCCGCTCTTGTAGGGGTTCGCCCGGCCGTCCCCGGCCCAGGGCTCACCCTCGGCGACCACGCGACCGCCGGCCGCGTAGATATCCAGCACCTCACCAAGCGTCGCCACGCTCCCGTCGTGCATGTAGGGGCCCGTCACCGCAATGTTGCGCAGGCTCGGTGGGCGAAACCGGCCCATGTCAGTGTCGGCGAACGTGAATTCGTAGATGCCGCGATTGTCGGGCGGGTAGCTGCCGGCGCCGTCGATGTCGTACAGGCCGGTGTTCTGGAACGCGTTCTGTGTGAAGGTGGTGTTCGCGTGGCGCGTGGCCAGCGAGAAATTGAAGCCACCGTGGCAGTGGTGACACTCGAGGGTCTCGGAGAAGAACAGCGCGGCCCCGCGCGCGGCCGACTCGCTGATCGCGGCCTGATCTCCACGCCGGTAGCGATCGTAGGGCGAGTCGCCGGAGATCAACACGCGGACGAAGCAGGCGAGCGCGTCGATGATGTGATCGAAGCTGACCAGCTCGCTCGCGTCCGGAAACGCAGCCTCGAACATGGCCACATAGGTGGGATCTTCGGCGAACCGGGCCAGGACCTCATCCTCGTGTCCGGTGATCCCGAGCTCGACCGGGAATTCGCCGAACATCGGGATGGCGATCTGTTGCTCGAGTTGGTCGAGGTTTGGGTTGGCCCAGGTCAGCTTCGACGCATAGGCCGCGTTGGTCAGACCCATCGAGTTACGCGTCAAGGCCTCGCCCGTGGACCCGATCGGGGTGACCTCGCCGTCGCTGAATCCGAGCTCCTGCAGGTGACACGAGCCACACGACATCGTCTGATTAGCCGAGAGCTCCTCGGCATAAAAGAGATGCCGGCCAAGCTCGATCTTGGCCGCCGTCAGCTGATTGCTCTCGGGGATCGCAGGGGCAGGGAAGTCCTCGGGCAGCTCGAGCAGCGGATCGCCCTCGTCGCCCGAGGTGTCGGTCTCGTCTTGCCCAGGCCCACCCTCGCCGCCGCACGCACACAGGCCGAGCCCGACCAGCGAGATCGCCAGCAAGTTCCTGCTACTCGACACGAAAGACCTGCTGGTCCGAGCAGTCGGTCGCGCACTCGCCCGTCGTGAGCCCGAGCCCGATCTTGGGGAACAGCTCCATGCACTCGGGATCGTCGGGGGCGCTCATGCAACCGGGGGCGGTCATGGGCGTATTTTGACTGACATCGACGCCCTCGAGCAACATCCCGACGTCCATCACGATGGTCTGCGCCGACCAGTCGAACTCCGGGAGCTCGACCGCGAGTCGATTGGGCCGCACGCACGGAGCCTCGGGCGGCGCCTCGGGCCCGTCCGAGGTGCAGCCTGTGCTGCCCAGATGCCAGAACCACGCGTTGTCGTCGGGGTTGTCGTTGCGCAGGTCGAGCCGCACGAATTTATGCCCGCCCTGCCAGACCCAGAACATCGAGGGCACGCTGAGCGGCGACGGAGCGGCGGCGAGATCCTGGTGGTTGAGATCGAAGGGCACGCCAAGGATGAAGCGCACCCCCGTGTAGTCCCCGTCCGGGACGCTGCCGACCACCGAGTTGTTGAGCTCGGCGGTTCCGGCCTCTTGGCATGCGGCCGTGCCGTCCTCGAAGTCGAGCAGCGCGACATCGGCGTACTGCCACAACCCGTCCTGATCGAGCGTCAGCGGGGTCGCGTTGCCCTGCGCATCCAGCAGCTCGATCTCCGACACGTAGTAGCGCAGATCCTGGATCTCGACGGTGCTGCCCTGACTCCCCAGGCCCGTGTAGCTCTGGCCGCAGGCCGCTGGTTGATCCCCGACCGACGCGCCGAAGTTCAGCGTGACTTGAATGACCTCCGTGCCCGTGGAGGTGTCGTCAGAGGTGTCGCCCTCGGTCGACATCGAGGTCTCACTGTCGGCCATCGTGTCGCCGACCTCGTCATCCTGGCCTGGTTCACTGGAGCATGCTGCGACGGCGAGCAAGGCGAAGCAGGGCAACAGGACGCCGGTGCGGGTACGGAGCGGAGTGATGAGCATCGCGGGGATATACTCGACCTGTGGTGACCATGGGTGCGACCAGATGTCTCAGCGAGACAAGCTGTCGCACCCATGATCGAGATGCCCTGGCTCGTGGCGTCCGGAGAGGTAGAGGTTCGTGGTTCACATGGGTGGCGGCGGCGTGTCGTCGGGGAACACCGAGGTGTTTTCAGGCGAGGTCGCGCTCAGCCGTCGCATCTGCTCGTCCGTGAGCGCCAGGCCGGCAGCGGCCGCCGATGAGCGGGCCGTCTCGGGCCTCGTCGAGCCCGGGATCGGGATGACCCCAGGCCCGAGGCCGCGCAGCCACGCGAGCGTCACCTCTTGCGCAGACACACCGCGCGCGTCGGCCACCTGCGCAAACGCGGCGTAGCGCGAGCCGAGCTCGCTCGCTTGGCTCGCGCCGCCAAGCGGAGACCAGGGCAGAAACACGACACCTCGCTCGACGCAGCGCTCGAGGACGTTGGCGTCCTGTCGGTAGCGCGGAGAGTACTCGTTTTGCACTGCAACCACGCCGCCCTCGCCGGGCCCACCCACGAGCTGCAAGGCGCGGTCGAGCTGGGCGAGATTGACGTTCGAGAGCCCGATGTGCCGGGCGATGCCGTCGGCCTTCACCTGCGCGAGGCCGCCGACCTGCTCATCGAAGCACACGCTCGGATCGAGGCGGTGCAGGAAATAGAGATCGATGACGTCGACGCCGAGTCGCCTGGCCGACGCACGGGCAGCGCGGGCGAGCCCGTGGGGCGACGCGTCTCGCCCCCACATGTCCCCGTCAGGGCCCGGGCGGCGGGTGATGCCGCCCTTCGTGGCCACGACGACGCGCGCTCGCTCGGCCGCGGACCCCCACGTACGAATCGCCTCGCCGACAAGCTCCTCGTTGTGTCCGAAGCGCTCACCATCGGGCGCGTAGATGTCGGCGGTGTCGAGCAGGGTTACGCCCGCGTCGAGAGCCGCGTGGACCGTGGCGAGGGCCCGTGGGCGGTCCGGCAGGAGGCCGGGCTGCGAGAGCGGCATGCAGCCGAGCCCGATTCCGGAGATGTCGAGGTCGCCGAGGGCGTGATGATCCACGCCCCGCAGCTTGCCACGGTTTCGTATGACAGATGGGCTCAGTCGCAGGGCGTCTCGCTCTGGCCGGCGGCCTGCGCCGTGGCGTTGTCGACGTCCTCGCGGTGCACGACCACGCGATCGAGCAGCATGAAGTCGGCGCGGGCCGAGAGCTGCATCGTGTACGCGCCCGGTGCCGCGAACTCCACATAGATCTGGTGCGCGTCGCTGTCGCTGGTCTGCGTGGACCACTTCCAGTTCGTCGCGCCCGACGAGTACACCTTCATCCACCCGTCGCTGCTCGACCCGGCCGCGCACGCCGCCCCGCTGACCTGCGGCATGGCCTCGATCTCGGCGATGAAGTTCGCGTCCTCGCAGATCGGCTTGGGGTAGCGCCGGGTCTCCGGGTCGTCGCCGGCCTTGCCGTAGTAGTCGGCCGCGTCGGTGAAGCGCAGCCAGACGTCGTTGTGCTCGGTCGCGTTTTGGCCCATGCCGATCTGCGTGTGCCACTGCACGCGATAGCGACCGGCCTGATCGACGCCGAGCACGACCTCGAGCAAGCCGTTGCCGGGCTGGTTGTTGAAGCTGGGGCCAGACCAGAGAATGTAGCCGGAGCCGTAGTGGCCGGGGACGTCGGCGGAGATCTGCCAGTCTTCGTTGAGCGCGAGCGACTCGGCCTCGAACATCAGGACGCCGTTGGGGCCGACCTCGTAATCACAAGCTAGGTCGCCGTCACCGTCACCGTCGCCGTCGCCGTCGCCCGGGTCGCCGTCGCCCGGGTCGCCATCGCCGTCGCCCGGGTCGCCATCGCCATCGCCGTCGCCGTCGCCGTCGCCCAGATCGCCATCGCCATCGCCATCGCCGTCGCCGTCGCCGTCGCCCGTCTCGGTGTCCGTAGCAGCGAGCGTGTCGGTGGGTCCTGCGCTGTCCGAGCAGCCCGCCGCGAGTCCGAGCACGAGACACAATGGAATGAACGAGGCTGGATACGTCGGAGAGTGCGTGCGCATGGTCAGGGCGCGCTAGATGGTGCGCGGGCGGCCGAGCCTACCATGGGCCCGCGTACCGGCCGCTCGTTTCTTCTTCCTCGTGTTGTGGTTTTCCACGGCCGCCTGCGCTTGATGAAGTGACAGCTCGAACGCTGGAGAAATCGATATGCCCCTCCTCACCAAATCTGCTCCGACCTTTCACTCTCTCGACGCCCAGCGCGTCCGTGCGCGCCGCAAGCCGGCCGCGACTCTGCTCGCGGGGCTGCTCGCCGCCATATTCATGCCGTCCGAGGCCGACGCGGCGAACACCGAGGTCCAGAATGCGACGGTCGAGGGCGGGCTCGACAAGTCGGCCGTCCGCGAGGTCGTGCGCGCCAACATCGACCAGGTTCGGTCGTGCTACAACGCCGAGCTGGTCGACGATGCGACGATCGAGGGCAGCTCGGTGCTCGCGTTCGTGGTCCGATCCGATGGATCCGTCACCAAGGCAAAGGTCCCGGAGTCGACGATGCCGCCGCGCTTCGACCGGTGCATGCGTCGAGCGGTCTCGACCTGGTCGTTCCCGGTCGCCGAAGCTCAGACACGCGTGAGCTACCCGTTCACGATGAGCCCCGGCTGAGAACCCGAGGTCTCCGGGCGTCTCGTTGTCCGCCCCGCGGTGATCGTGGAGACTGATGGTGTGGCCGACGCTCAGCAGCCAGTGACTGGATACCTGCGAGCGTGGCGAGCCGGGGACGCTGCGGCCTTCGACAAGCTCATTGAAGTCGTGCACACCGAGCTGCATCGCCTCGCTCGGGCGCGCATGGGTGGCGAGCGTGCCGGCCACACCTTCAGCCCCACAGACTTGGTCTCTGAAGCGTATCTGCGGCTCGTCGGCGCTGACGTCGACTGGCACGATCGCGCCCACTTCTTCGCGGTGGCGGCTCGAACCATGCGCCAGATCCTCGTCGACCATGCGCGCGCGAAGGCGGCGCTCAAGCGGGGCGGGCCCGGCCGGGTGGTGACACTCGACGAGCAACTGATCGCGGACGAGCTTGGCGCAGGTGTGTGCCGAGCGATGCAGACGTGCCTGCGTGATGGGGGTGAAGCTGTGCCGGGGCGCCTTGATTCGTGCTTGGTGGAGCTTCCACGCTCGCCGCTCGCGCTGAGCCGCTCCGGCCGCCTGAGGCCACAGCTGCCGCAGCTCATCGAGCAGCGCGCGGCCCACCAGTCCGATCGCGGGCCATGGCGAGGTGTCGATCAGAGGTAAGACACCGGGCTGACTGCGCTCGGAGCCTCGTCGTCGCCGATCTGTAGCGTGTCGCCATAGCCGAGCTGGCCGTGCTCGTTTGCACCCCAGCAGCGAAGCGTCGCGTCACTGCGCGCACACTGATATGCGCCGAGGCTGCCTGAGGAAAGCTCGGTCACGCTGAATCCGAGATCGATGGTCCCGTAGCTGGCTGGGACCTCGTCGTCGCCGAGGTCGTCGACCAACCCCGAGCCGTTGCCGCCAAGCACACCCGCGCCCCAGCACTTCACGTCGGCGCCGATCCGTACGCAGGTGTTGAAGCGACCCAGCGCCAATTCATCGATGCTGCCGCCCACGTCGACGGTGCCGACGGAGATCGGCAGCTCGTCGTCGCCGATGATGGTGGTGTTGCCGTAGCCGAGCTGCCCGTACTCGTTGCGGCCCCAACAGCGCATGGTCCCGTCGTCGTAGCGGACACAGACGTGGGCCACGCTGGCCTCGAGCTGGACGACCGGCACATCCCCGAGGCTCACCGGGGCGATGCTGCTCGGCAGCTCGTCGTCACCGATTGTGTCGGTGTGGCCGAGGCCAAGCCGACCGTCGTTGAAGCCCCAACACCGAACCTCACCGGAGTCGAGCAGCGCACAGGTCGAGAACGCGCCGGCGCTGATGCTGGACACCGCTCCGCCGAGACTGACGGTGCCTGCAGTGCTCGGCGCCTCGTCGTCCCCGATCTGCGTGGTGTTGCCGTAGCCGAGCGAGCCAAACTCGCTGTTGCCCCAGCAGCGTACGGTCTGCTGATCCGTCAGCGCGCAGGTGTGACGATAGCCCGCAGTGAGCGCGACGGCGTCGTCACCGAGGTCGACGGTGCCGACACTGGATGGGAGCTCGTCGTCTCCGATGTTCACGGTGTCGCCGCCGCCAAGCTGTCCGTGTGCATTGTTGCCCCAACACTTGACTGAGGCGTCCGACAAGATCGCGCAGGTGTAGTGGAGGCCGGCCGCGATGTCGACCGCCGTCCCACCGAGGCTGACGTAGTCGATGCTGGACGGCAGCTCATCGTCCCCGATGTTCATGGTGTGGCCTTGGCCGAGCTGGCCAGTGAAATTGTAGCCCCAGCACTTGACCTGGCCGTCCCACAAGAGCGCGCAGACGTGCTGGTTCCCCTCCACGACCTTGCGCGCCCCGACTGAGAGCGTGCAGTCGTTCTCGCAGCCGTCGTAGCCGTTCGCGTTGCCGTCGTCGCAGACTTCGCCGACATCGACGTTGCCGTCGCCGCACACGGGATCGGGATCGCCATCGCCATCGCCGGTGCCGTCGCCGTCGCCGTCGCCATCGCCGTCGCCGTCGCCGTCGCCGTCACCGTCACCGTCACCGGGGTCACCATCGCCGTCACCGGGGTCACCATCGCCGTCACCGGGGTCACCATCGCCGTCACCGGGGTCACCATCGCCGGGGTCACCATCGCCGTCATCTGAAGTGTCGGTCTCGCTCGATGTTTCCGTGGCCGCGTCGGCCATGCTCGAGTCGTCGCCGCAGGCCCCGGTGCCTGTGAGGCACAGGAGCGAGGCCAAACCAAAGCAGTCGAGATGTCGCTTGCGCATGTGCGGCCGAGCATCGACAAATTTGACCGCAAACGCCAGCATGTCCTCGCTCGAGGTGAAGCGCAGCGTCTTCGTGGCGGGGTCGAGCGCGAGCGCCTCGCGATCGCCGGCGCCGACGTTGCGCAGCAGCCCGGTCGCAACCAGCTCTCCATCGTCGCGCACTGACACGTGGACCTCGTGGTCGAGCTCGTCGAGCTCGTCGAGCTCGTCGAGCTCGTCCACGAAGCGGGCGTGCGCGATGTGGCCGACATACCCAACTGGCTGGCCGCACCGCGGACGCCGTGCTGAGACTGGCGCTCGGCGAGCATCCGGCGCTGCGCAGCTCGATGCGCGAGCGCGGGCCCAGATGCTCGCCGGCTGGTCGTTCCAGGCGCGGCGTTTGGGACAGTGGCTCGATCGCTGAGCCACGCCTCAGGCCGGGACCGGATGCGAGCAGACGAACGGGCGCGGGACGGCGTCGCAGTAGCCGTACTCCCACGCGCCATAGTCGATCCAGCTCTGCTGGGTCGCGCCAATCGTGCCGCAGTCGATGTTGTTGCCGCCCTGCGGGGTCGCGTCCCAGTTCTCGAACACCATCGGCGCGCCATCGGTCCACTCGTTGACGCCCTCGCTGACCTTATCGTTGAGGCCGATGTAGCACAGCACGTCGCTCGACTGCTCGCACAGCGCTGCGACGATGTCGTTCTCCGCCTGCGAGGTGATGGTCGCGAGGTCATAGTCGTCGCCGAGCGACTGGCAGTGCGCCTGGGCATCGGTGGCGGTCATGTCGATGTCGACGAGCACGTACTCGCGGACCATCCGCGGACCGTTGCAGATGAACGGGCGCGGGACGGCGTCGCAGTAGCCGTACTCCCACGCGCCGTAGTCGATCCAGCTCTGCTGGGTCGCGCCGATCGTGCCGCAGTCAATGCCGTTGCCGCCCTGCGGGGTCGCGTCCCAGTTCTCGTAGATCATCGGCGAGCCGTCGACCCAGGCGTTGACGCCCTCGCTGACCTCGTCGTTGAGGCCCGTGTAGCACAGCACGTCGCTCGACTGCTCGCACAGCTCGGCGACCAGATCATTGGTGTTCTCGTTGCTGATCGTCGCGAGGTTGGTGCCCAGCGACGCGCAGTAGTCCTGGGCCTCGTGGGCGGTCACGTCGATGTCGACGAGGAAGAACTCGCGCGGCAGCGCCTCGACGCGCATGAGCGAGTCGGGGCTGTGGCAGTTGCCGGTCGAGATGTCGGTGTCGCTGGCCGAGTCGACTTCGCAGCAGGTGCTGCGCTTGTAATTCTTCAGCGTCACGCCGCCGTTGACGAGGGTCTCGTTCCACGACGCGCCGTCGCCCGAGCCGGTGATCGAGCCGGTCTTGCAGGCGGTGGTGCTGGTCTTGAGGTACTGACCGGTCGCGACGTTCTTGAACTGCGTGCCGTAGACGCTGTCGACGAGCTCCCAGTAGTTGGCCGGATCGTCGGTCGTCGTGCTCGCGGACACCGTGCCGTCGCCGTCGTCGTGGATGAACGCGCCGGCCTCTCCGTGCGTGATGCGGACGATGTCGCTCTCGGCGAGTCCGTCGAGCGAGACGGTCGTGTGCTCGCCGGTCTGCGGGGCGGCTAGCTCGTTGCTGGCCATCGCTTCACTGCTGGACATTTCACCATCGACGAGCTCGGCCTCGAGCACGGCGTCATCGAGCGAATCGGGGCCGGCGTCACAGCCAATCGCGGCGATCGAAACGAGCAGAGAGAGCGGGAGGAAGGTGCGCTTGGAGATGGTCACGATGGTTGCGTCGTGCAACCGCTGTGCCGCACGCGTTTGGCCGCGCAACGTCGGTTTGACGCTCGTTCGTGTGTCGGTGCGAGCGTCGAGACGGTCGCAGACCGTCGGCCCGACGGTCGGGCGACGCGCGAACCCTCGACCCGGCCAAGCCTCCGGTGGCTTGCGCAGATCGTCGCCCCTATCCGCGAGAGCTCCGCGAGGCCTACCCGAATCGGGAGTTCGGTCATTCGTGGAATGTCGCCCCGACGAACTTTTGTACGCGGCGCCCCCAAGCGTCGACCACATAGATCCTGCCGTCGTCGCCGACGGCGACGTCGTGGCCGAGCCGGAACTGGCCATCCTGGCTGCCGAAGGCTCCGAAGGTGGCCCGAATTCCGCCCTCGGGAGACAAGATCACCACCCGCGATCGATCGGGCCCGGTCGCGGGGAGGTCACCTCCGTCGATGACGTCGAGCTCGCCGGAGGGGGCGACGTCGATCCCGTACGGGCGGCCGAGCTCGTCGGCCGTCCAGGCGAACTCGAAGGTGCCGTTCAAGCCGAACGCCTGGATCCTGCGGTTGCCCCGATCGGCGACGTAGAGCAGCGCGTCGCCGTCCCATGCGATGCCATGGGAACCGCGAACTGGCCCGGGCCGGATCCGCGGGTCCCTCAGGTAGCGACGAACTCCCCGGTGGGGGAGAAGCGCACGACCCGGGAATTCTCGTAGCCATCCGCCACGTAGAACGACCCGTCCGGCAAGACCACCACGGCGCCACAACTCGAGCATCACGATCTCCGCTCGGTGATCGCAAGACCCGTGGCTCGGAAGCCGTCAAGCCGGCGACGGGCTCGGGCGCAAAAACAACGGGAGTTGAGTCAGGTCTTTCGGGAGCCACCCTTGTGGTCGAGTGCTACTTCACTAGTACTAGCGTGACTCGTCATTCCCGCAGAGCGGTGACGACACCCAGGGGACAATGACATAATGCGACACACGAGCATCGGAGCAATGGCCGCTGGGGGTGCGTGTCTCGCCGCGCTTGCACTGGCATCCTGTGCTCCCAACCGGCCAGAACCGTCGCAGGATACTAATGTGCAAGGTGACGGCGATGGTGATCCGGGGGACGCTGACGGCGACCTTGGCGACGGCGCCCCTGGAGACGGAGACCTCGGCGACGGTGATGGTGACGGTCACGAGCCTCCCTGCGAGTCCATGCATGAGGGGATGATCTGCATCCCGGCGGGGCCATTCATCATGGGCTCGAATGGGTTGGGGTTTCTCGAAGAGCGGGAGATCCCCGAGCAAGTCGTGTATCTGTCGCAGTTTCATATCGACCGACACGAGGTGACATTTGGCGAGTATAGGCTGTGTGTGGAGGCGGGGAAGTGCTCGCCGCCGGCCGCAGAGGACCCGAACAACGACTTGACGTTTGGATGCCGCTGGGGAAACGAGGGCATCGACACCTATCCGGTCGCCTGTGTGGACTGGCTGCAAGCGCTGGAATACTGCAACGCGCGGGGCGCCGAACTACCCACCGAGGCGCAGTGGGAAAAGGCCGGGCGCGGCACCGACGGGCGCGACTACGCGTGGGGGAATGAAGCGCCCACCTGTTTTTACGCCAGCATGGCGAGCGAGCCGGTCTGGGGCGAGGAGCCGTTCGAATTGTGGGGATGCGGTACCGGAATGCCGGAGCGTCCGGGGAGCCACTCGCCGCAGGGTGACAGCCCGTACGGCGTTCAAGACATGGTGGGGAACGTCGGCGAGATCACGGCCGACTGGCTCGCGCCTGGGCAGCCTAACCTGGGTACAGATCCCACCGGTCCCGACAGTCCTGGTAGCGGGTCATTTAAGGTGTGGAAGGGAGGGACATATATATCCTCACAGCTCGACGATGCGAGTGGTGGCTACTTGCACCTGGCTTGGCGGGCCCAGGGCGGAGCGGGCGGGCCCGGCACCGGGTTTCGCTGCGCGGTCTCCGAGTGACCGATAGTATTGCCATGGGACTAGCAGGCGTGGTCGAGTCTCCCCTCACCCTTGTTGGCACATGGGGTCATGAGGACGCAATTGCAACGGGATTCGAGCGGGACTATTTTGGAACCACGCTTGCGGTCGAGTGCTACTCCACGAGCATGAGTCGCAACGTTCGCCTCTCCTCGCGTTGGTCGGCAACTGGTCTTGTGGCATTCGTGGCATCCATCGCCATGGGCTCACTGCCCGGCATAGCTTTCGCAGAGAAAAAGAATCTCATTGATCACGGGGATGGGACATGGTCGATCGCTGTGCACGCCAACTTCCCGCCGGAGGATCTTGGCGCGTTGGAGGTGACGAGCGACGACGCTGACAATTACTGCGATTTCTTCCGTGAGGGGTCTCGGATTCTCTGGCAAGTCACAAACGGACAGCACTACTTCGATTCTGTCACGTTCGGCTACGGCGCCAGCGAGAGCGACGTCTTCTTGAGCCATGGTCAGGGAAAGTCGCACGCGAGCCCCCACGCGATCAGGATGAACTTCCACTTGCCTAAACCAGTGGGGACCGAAACGATCGGCAAAACCCTCGCCCACGAGTGGGGACACTACTTCTACGGTCTCCCCGATGAGTATGCCACATCCAGCGATCTCGGCCTTTGCGCGGACTCACGCTACGCGACCTCGAGTGAGACATGCACGGGCTTTCCGAGTTCGAGCTGCTCGAGCGGCGCGAGGTGTATCCGTCATAATGCGTGCGTAAACGAAGGCGCTGACATCACACAAGCCGGCACGTATGACGGCTGGCTCATCGTAACGGGCAGTCCGTCTCCAGAACTAATCTCGAATCTTGGAATCGTTTCTGCCGATCAGTGCGCGGCGAAGGGAGGGAGCGGTCCACGCCCTGTTTGTATTCTTTATGATCCGACAGGAGCGCACAGCTATCCATTTGGCGGCCCAGAGTTCTGGCCGAACTGGGGGAATGACTGCCTGATAGACGAACATTGCGAGACCGCGTTCAAGCGCGGCGATGGGCGCTGTACTGAGCGATTAGGTGCCGTCTGGGAGCGCCCCGTCTGCGTCGGCGAGTCCACCTGCATCATGGCCGACGGCGCCAAGCGACGTTGGTGCGACGCCAGCACCCACATCCACCTCGACCCCAAGACCGGCGCCAGCCTCTCCCAGCACTGGGGCGTGCTCGGCACGGTCCTCAACCACTACCCCATTCCCTGGTCCAGCGCCGAAGACTTCAACTGTTGGGACCAAGCCAAGCTCGAGTGGGGCAGCCTCCAGTTCAATGGCCAATACGACGACGACATCGGCCTCCCGCCCAACGAGGACAATCCCGACTTCTGCACCTGGAACGTCCCCGACTACACCGACACCGAGAACCTCGCGGACTGGTCGATGGTCATGATCGACGCCTCGGGCTCCATGGGTCAGGACGCCAATGGAAACCCAGGCTGGACCTACGCGGTCGACGGGGGCGAGTACTTCAATCAGGTCGCGGTCGGCAAGCAGACCAGCGCGGGCCTCTATGCGTGGGGTGACGATCTGTGGGCGGTAAAGTCGGCGACCGAGATCAACGGGGCATGGGTGCCAAACCAAGACCTCGCCCTGGGCACCCCGGTTGATCTCGCTCCCGACGATGTCGCGGTCTATCGCGCCGAGATCGACACCTATGTCAACGCCAAGCACCACACGAACCTGTGCGCCGTGCTCGAGGGCGCCAAAGCTGCGTTCACGCACGCCAAGGCCCCGGCCGGCGACCGCGAGGTGGTGCTGCTCACCGACGCCAAGTTCACCCGGGTCGATCCCAAGCACGATCCAAACGGCCCGGCTGGCTGCCGCGGCGTCGAGACCTGGATTGTGAACAAGCCCGAGATCGCGGCGCAGATCTGCGCGGAGGCGGGCATGCGCGTCAACGTGATCACGACGGGGGCCTCACCTCGGATCGGTCTGGCGAGCTGGCTAGCCGAGAGCTGCAGCGGCTGGCACTACTACGCGGGCGACGAGCAGGCCGCAGGCGGTTCGCTGCCCCACGCGGCCAAGGTCTACGAGGCCGTAGCGAAGGCCGTGGTGGCCGGCGACGTCATCGCGCTGCACGAGCGCGCGCCGCTCGTGGCCACCACGACCACCGAAGCTCGAACCTTCGTGGTGCCCGCGGGGGCTCGGGCGCTCGACGTGGCGTGGCTCGGCAGTCCGCTCGTGGTCACCGGCGAAGGCACCGATCACGCCTTCAACAGCCTGGGTTTTGAGCTCGAGTCACCAACCAGCATTTTATATAGTCATCCAATTGGAGATTCGAGCGAGCACGAAGCGCTCTATCGTCGAATGGAGGTCGACTCACCGGAGCCGGGCCTGTGGACCATGCGACTCGACACGAGCCAGCTGTCCTCGACTACCCGAGCGAAGCTGGACGTCGGCTGGGTGGCCTCGGTCGTCGAGTCGGGCTATTCGCCTGCCGCCTGGGTTGATCGACCCGTGTGGGAACTCGGCGACGACGTCACAATCTCCACCAACGTCATCAAGGCCGGCGCCGCAGTCGGCGGCATACAGGTCGCGTCCCGGCTGTCGGCGGCGGGGCACAGCTGGTGGATTCCCATGTTCGATGACGGCGATCACGGGGACGGGCTCGCCGATGACGGGGTGTACGCGGCGGTCTATACCCCGATGATCGAGGGGCCCCACGCCGTCAAGGTCGACTACGAGATCGTCGCTGGCGTCAGCCACACGATCCCCGGCGACGCGATCTTCGGCGCGGGACCGGGGCCCCAGATCCTGAGCGACGCCGCGACGCTCGTCGCTCACGCTTCGTTCGCGGTGCAAGACGGCCCAACCGGCCTCGTGCGCGCGGACTTGCCAACGCTGCGAGCCGGCGATACCCACCAGGATCTCACCGCGACGATTGAGGGCATCTTCGTGCCAGGCCCCGGAACGATCGTGTCACTGGGAGAGGGCGTGGCGGTGCATGATCTCGAGGTGACGTGCCTGAGCTGTGATGACGATGCGGAGGAGCTCGACCCCGCGGCGCTCGTGTACAGACTGCGATTCGACGCGGACGTGGCCACCGATGCGCCCCTCACAAAACGCGACTTGCTCGTCGAGATCGGCACGGCCGACTATCGCGACGAGCGCGCGACGAAGGTCGTGCCGGGGGATCGACCGGTCAGCAACAACAGCGGATCGGTCCCCCTCGGGTATGGCCTCGAGCGCTCGAGTTTCACGACACGAGTCGCGGCCGTGGGGCCCCGGGCGCTCCAGCTCTTCATGCGCCTCGCGCAGGGCATGGTCGCGGATAGCTGATCAGCCGGCGGCTCGTCGTCAGCACCGTCACCTGGGATGACCTCAAGAGGGTGCTTGCTCGGCCACCACGAGCGCGGTGTCGAGCCACGTCCGTTGGCGTGGGCGAGGACCAGGCTGATCTCATTCCGCGCACGGAGAGCTCGGCATGGCCGACATCATTCGAGTCGACAGTTTTGCAGGTCTGATACCATCGCCCGTGCATGGGTGACCTCTCCACCGAACCGCTGGATGAGCTGCAGACTTTCCCGCCTCAGCGGTTTCTCATGCTCGAAGACGTTGGCTCGGGGACCCACGCGAGCATCATGCAGGCGTGGGATCGGCAGCTCAATCGTCGCGTCGCATGCAAGATCTCGTTTGACGTGTCGGCGGTCGACACGGTCGACCCCGAGCTGCTCGACGAGGCCGGGCTCACCGAGCCCGTGCGGGCGCAGCTCAAAGCCGCGAAGGCGCCGATACTGAAGTACACGGCGCTGCGCGAGGCTCGGCTACTCGCGCTGGTCGTGCACCCCAACGTGATCCCCCTGATCGACGTTGGCTTGTTCCAAGACGGCGTCGTCGCGCTGGTGATGCCCTACCTCGAGGGCGGCACGCTGGAGAACCGGCGGTTCACGGAGCGATGGCAGGATGTGCTGGCGATCGCTGTCCAGATCGGTCGAGGGCTCGCGGCGATCCATGACGCCGGGATCCTGCATCGTGACCTCAAGCCCAACAACATTGTGTTTGACGGCAAGCGGTGGCCCTTCATCATCGATCTCGGCCTCTCGTGCCTGCTCAGCGACACTGCGTCCATGGCTGATCGCGTCGGCACCAGGGACTACATGCCGCCCGAGGTGATCGCTCGCGGGTTTCAGGACGTCCGCGACGACCTCTACGCCTACTGCATGATCGTCTACGAGATGTTCTACGGCCACTCGCCATTTGCCAGCGTGGCTGCGCGCGGGGCTGGGCGAGTGACGAAGTCGACCCGCGCGGACCGACTGCCGCGCGCGCTCGTCAAGATCCTCGAGCGGGGGCTGGCGCCCAACGCCGAGCAGCGCTGGCCGGACATGGCGGCGTTGCTAGACGCGCTGGAGAATGTGCAGCAGCCGGCGCAGCGACGCTGGCGATGGGCGGCGGCGGCAGCTGGGCTGGGGATGGCGGCGTCGCTGGTGTTCGGGTTCTTGGCCGTGTCGCGGCCAGCTCACGCCGACGCGTGCGACGACATCAGCGGCGAGCTCGAGCAGATCTGGGACGACGAGATCCAAGCCGAGCTCCGTGGTGCGTTCGGCAGCCGTCAGGCCGGCGACGGGCTCGAGCGCTGGGCCGGTCGGTGGGTGAACGTTCGCGCCGCAGAGTGCAACGCGGCCAAGCGCAGCGGCGCGAGCCCGAAGGCCACACCATGCAGCGCGAGCGTGCGCGACCGGTTTCAGGCGACGGTGCAGGCGTTTCGAACGCCGCACCTGCGCGAGGGGTTGAGCTACGCGACGGTGATCGCAGCGCTGCCCGCTCCGGATCATTGCATCGATCACCCAGAGGATGCCGAGTGGGGTTACGGTGGGCTGCTCGAGCTGCGCAACATCGATGTCGAGGTCCAGGCGCTGGTCGGGATGGGGGATCTCGAGGTCGCGCGCGCTCGTCAGCAGGACTACATGGATCTCTCGCTCGAGCTGCGATCCGAATACGGCATCGCGCGGGCGACCTTTTGGCGGGGGGAGATCCGCCGACTCGCAGGCGAACTCGACGGCGCGGTCGAGGACTTCGAGCGGGCGTACCGACAAGCGTGGGCGCTCGGGCTGGGGGTGTTTGGGGCGGAGGTGCAGATGAAGCTGGCCGCGGTCGCGGGGGCGCGAGGGGACATCGGCGGCGTGGAGGCCCATGCGAACGGCGCCGAAGCGGTGTTTGCCGAGTATCGGCCGGATCGCATGGCGGAGCTGCTGCAGGTGCACGGGCTGGCGTTGGTGGCCGGGCCCGAGCGAGTGCGTGTGCGTGGAGTCGGGCTGTTGCTCCGCGCGGTGGAGCTGCGTGAAGCGGAGCTGCAGGAGCATGGCGGAACGCGGGAGCTGCTGAGCGCGGCGCACGAGAGCTACGCGCGCGGGTTGCTGGCGGTGAACCGGGCTGATGAGGCGTTGGAGTACCTCGATCTGGCGCTGCGGGTGCATCAGGAGGAGTTTGGGCACGGGAGCTGGCGGACGCGCGGGATCTTGTTGCAGAAGTTCAGGGCGCTGGTCGAGCTCAGGCAGTTCGACAACGCGGAGTTTGCTGAGCGAACGATTTTGAAGCTCGACAGGGATACCCAGCAATGGCGCCGGTACACCACCGACGCGCACTGGCTGGGCAAAAACTACGCCGATGCAGGGGAACACCGCCGCGCAACAAAAGTGCTTCGTGCAGGCCGAGCCAGGGCCATCGAACGCGGCCTGCTTGACGAGGTAGCGCGATTGGATCACGCGCTCGAGGAACTGGGAAGTAAATAGGCAGCGGGGACCGGAGGGCTGTCCCCGCTGCGCTGCTCCTTTTAGTCGAAGCAGGTTACGGTACCATCCTCGTTGGTGACACCGTCGTCGCACCAGTAGATGTCCTGAAGTTCGCAGTCGTTTGATGCACCGTAGGTGTTCCAGCAGACCCCCCCATGGCAGCACATGTAATTCGCCTGCGGCTGGGACTGGAACCCTGGCTTGCACGGGAACGCCTCGCAGAAGTCGGGAACCTCGAAGTAGCAAGTCACCGCGCCGGTGGCCCACTGCTCCCCGAGTTCGCAGTAGAAGGGCTCGCCCGCAGAGCACCGACCATCCCGAGCGCCGACGCAGCTGCGCCCCTCACAGCACACCGTGTCGTCGTAGATCGGTGCACCATCGCGGTGAGGTTCACAGAGGATCGGCCGCCCCGTATCGGTGTAGACGACGTCGCAGAGATCGGGCGCCCCCCCACTGGTAGGAGTGAGCGTCGCGAAGAACGTGAGTACCTGTATTTTGGTGAACATGATGCTTCTTTCCGCCCGCGGATGGCGGGCAGCAGAAGCGTCGCACCGACGAAGCCCCTGCGGCCTCCGTCGCGGTCTCGCGGTCCAGTAGCGAGGCCCGCTGGGCATATGGTTCGACAGACGCAGCCTCGCAGCAGCCCAGCCCGGCAACGAACGCGGGGAGCGCCACCGGGATGACCGGGTGGGCGCCAGAAAGAAGTGGTGCGCCTGGCTACCTCGCCCGTCTCCACGACTCCCGATGGGCGGCGGCAGGTGGCTGGGAGATGGCGGCGTCGCTCGCGTCGATCTCGGCGCCATTTTTTCGCTCGTCGAAGCGTCGAAACTCGGCGCGGTTGTCGAGCGGACTGCTCAGAGATTTTGCCGACTCGCCCACCGCCGCAGGATGGCTTCGATGGCCACATTCAGCAGCAACATGAGCCCCGCCGCGACCAACCCCGCGATCAGTGGGCGCAGATCGAGCCAGAGAACGAACACGAAGACCGCCAAATTCCAAACCAGGACGATCGTCTTCACCCTGTCCCACTCTCGCTTTTGCAACGGGAACAGCGTGGGACCGACCGGACCTGGCGAGACCAGACGTTCGTCGTTCGGGTGGTCGTTCAATCGCGAGACCAGACGTTCGTCGTTCGGGTCGTCGTTCAATCGCAATAGTCCTCCAGCGCGTCCGTTCCGATCCCTGCTGCCGCTGCCCCCGCCCCTGCGCACAAACCACATGCGGGGAACGCTGCGCAACACGCCACCGTTGTGCTCGCCACGACGCCGGCCCAGATGTACTTCCCTGCCCGCAACACCTTCTTGCCCCACGCGCTGCACTTGAACGTTTGTGAGTCGCCCGCGAACGCGTCCAAGAGCTCGGCTCCCGCCTCGCCTCCAAGTGCAACCAGGGCTGCCTGCGCCAACTCGCTAGCCGCTGGATCTGATGATGCCCAGTTGGACACGCCAGTCGCGGCGTCCCAACTCGTGTGAGCGATCGCCTCTCCATCGACGTACAGGTAGCCATCGCCACGGTTCGTGTCGTCGGCGACAATGACGACCTCTGCCGTTTCGCCGTTTGGCAGTGTGTACGTCACCGACGTCCACCGTGTGCGGTGTCCGTCCGAGGTGGTGTACTCGTTGACCACGGCTCGCGGCGGCGGTTGGTACGTTGGAGCTGAAGCGAACACCAGTGGCAGTATCGCGTGGACCAACATGGACAAAAGCTGCGGCAATTCTGGACCGCGGCAACACGCAACGTCTTCGGGCCTGCGGAGAGGCCTCGCCGGCGGCAAGCCCGGTTCGCAGATCGTGTCACTCGAGCGCAGAACGACGCTCGCGGCGACCGATCTCGAGGTGCTCGCCAAGCAACCCGCTCGACATTCCTTGGGCGAGAGGTGCCAGCCCGAAGGCCATTCCGCGCGAGCGCGCGTGTCGCAGCACGTCGTCGAGCAACCGCACAATAGACGCCGCCTCGCATAAAACGACGAGAAAAGTTGCGGGCTCGACTCATGCGGATGGCACGTAGTCGTGGTTCGAACGTGGCAGATTGCCTCCGGCTCGACATACTTCGCCTCCGCCTTCGCGCGCGCCGTCTCCACCACCTTCGCCGCGTCGGCGTCGGTCCAGGGCTTGCCGGCGGCGCGGGCCTTGGCGCGGGCGGCAGCCTCGGCCTTGTCTCCGGTCGGCGCTCCGGGGTCGTCTGGGACCGGGTTTCGGGGCTTTGCGTAGGTCAGGCGGCCTCGATCCGCGAGGCTGGATGGATCGCCGGTGCGCGAACCTGCACGGTCCCGAAGCTAGCCTTCAGGTCGGGTCGTGCGTGCGTGCACGCCGCTATCGGGTCGAAGATCGGACGGCGTGCCTGGTACTCCTCAAGAGGATCGCTCATCGAAGTGGCGGGACCCCTCCATGTCAAAGTCCCAGTCGGCTCGGGACCCACAGAAGATCCGCGCCTTCACACCCACCCCGATCGGATCATCGAGGGTACCAGCCGTCAGGTAGACATTCGTCTCGTCTTCCTCGGCCGGCAGCGGTGTACCGCACGTCTTGCAGCGCGTGATCGTGTAGGTCGGGCGCAGCTCATAGGTCACGCGGTGGTCTTCGCCGGTCAGCCAGTGAAAGTTCTCCCGCTTGACAATGACGATGGCATTGCCGTTCCCGCCGCTGGCCTTGCGGCAGTTCGAGCAATGACACATCCACACGCCGTCGACGTCGCCGTCGATGTCATAGCTGAGCGCACCACACAGGCAGCTTCCCTTTCGTCGTGACATGTCCACGGGACTCTACACCGACTTGGATCATCAAGCACGAGCGGCACCGACCCACCGCGGGTTTGAGGTCCCGGGCAGGTTGGTGCCGTCGCGGTCGGAAAGCCCCGGTGCGTCGCCCGACGTCGCGGCCCTCGACCTACGGCCAGCCAAACGCGGCGCCGAAGGTCACGGTCTGAATCCCAATGAAGTCGCGGACCGAGGCCGCGGCCATGTTGTCCTTGCCAGACATGCCGTGGTCGTAGATACCGTCGAGGTTGTACATCGCCTCGTTCGCGCCGACGTCGTCGTTGAAGAAGTCCTCGGCGCACGGGTTTTGACCGATCGCCGTGGGCGCGACGCACCAGTACGGGCCAACCTCGCCCTGGGCCACGATCATGCTGTCTGACGCGGTGACGACCGACGGCGTCACGCTGTCGTCGACGGCCGGCCGGTATTGATCACCAGCGACCCAGCCGTCCCAGAAGTTGAGCCACGCGTTGGGGTAGAACTGAACGTCGATCGCGGCGGATGCCACGATCGCGCCGATCGTCTCCCAAGCGTCGATCATGCGGGCGGCGTAGCAAGTCGTGGCCCACCACGCGATGATCGGAATCCCGCCGCGGGCGGTGCCGATATTGTCGGGGTGGGTCGCGTCGACCAGCCAGTCTCCGCTGATCATCCCGCCGCTGAGGACCTCGAACTTCGAGTCGCTCGGCACGCTGCCGCGCTTGTAGCCGTGGGCGTGGACGAAGGTGTCGAACCGATAGCCCTTGGCGGTGAGGTGCTGCATGGCGTCCATCAGACCGTCGCGGGTCGGCTCGAACACCACATCGGCGTGGCTGAACGCCTTGTTGCTGGTCCCGTTGGCGTTGGAGGTGGCGTTGTCCATGACCAGCGCGACATAGTCGTAGGCGCCGTAGTGCTTGGACAGGTTGGTGCCCATCGACTGCGCGAGGGTGGTGAACGCGTCGTCGTCGTAGTGGAAGTAGAGCAGCAGGGCGACACCCTCGGACGCCTTGTCGTGCTCGTCGCAGGGCTCGGGCGTGAAGTCGTCGGCGTTGGGGACGTTGTCGCCGTCGGCGTCCTCGCGCATGATCTCGACCTTGGCCGCGGCGCTGCCGTTGCACTGGTTGGGACCGCACAGGGCGACCGGGCCGAGCGTCACCGTCTGCGTTGGCACGCCGTTGCCGGGGTCGCACTCGAGGTTGATCTGCGTGCAGGCGGTGCCGACGTCGTCCTGGCCGTTGCCGCCGCCGCCGTCGTGCTCGGTGAAGTCAGCGCAGACCTGAACCTGCTCGACCGCGCCAATTGCCAGGTGATAGGTGTCGATCATCAGCTCGTGGTTCTTGCGCTCGCCGACCGTGTAGGTCCGCTCGCTGACGCTGGCCGACCCAACGGAGCCGCCGTTGCTGGTCGAGGTGACGTCGGTCGACAGCTCGCCGCGGCCTTCGGAGATGCCCTGACCGGTCACGAACTGGGTCTCGATCAGGCGAAGCTCGATGTCACAGCCACCGGGATCGGGCGGGCGTGAGGGCTCGAATTCGGGGTTTTCGCACCACTGCGGCTTGATCGGCTTGGGCTGCCAGATCCCACCCGCGCGGGGGGTCTCGAATTCAGTGTCAGCGTCGGCGTCGACGGGCTCGGCGTCACAGCCGATCGCGCACAGAGGCAGCGCCAGGGCGGTCAGGGTGAGCTGAAGTAGCGATTGTTTGGTCATGTGTCGGTCTTTCGGGCGTTCAGCGCGACTGCTGCGCGGCCCTACTCAAACCGTTGCCAACCACCGCTCGGGCGATGACAGAGTTTTTGCCCGGCCGCCCGCGCGAGCCTGCGCCGTTCCCGTGTCCCGTCGCACAGACTGGGTCGTCACGCTTGGCGGCAACCCGCGACGCTGCGACAATGGCTCGAATGGATCCCGACGACCGCGGCGCACGGATTATCGCGGCGAATGCTGGCTTCGAGATCGTCGAGGTCGAGGGGCGGGTGTGGTTCTTCGATCGACGCACCCGCGGCCCCGGGATCGCGGCGGCGGTCAGCGGCGGCGTGGCTGCGATCACCTTGATCAACGCGGCGGTCATGGCCCTCGGCAACCTGAGCGGCGCGGGGCTTGGCGTGTCATGGTGGGGAGTCCTGGCGCTCGGTGGCGTGGCCGCGCTCGCGGGTGGGATCTGCCGGGCCGCGCTCGCGCTCCGGCAGCGTCGGGTCGGGCAGCGGCGCGCGGACATGCGGCCGATCGTGATGGCCGACCGAGCAACCGGCGCGCTGCTCGACGAACACGGCGAGCTGATCGCTCCGCTCGCGCAGGTCCGCGCGGGACGGGGCATGTTGGTCGGCTCATCGGCGCCCGCGCTGTTCCTGCGGCCGCCCGGCGTCGGACGGATCGAGGTGTTTCGTGGCTCGCTGTTCGGCGGCGGGGTCGAGCGCGCGCAGGTGGCCTTGGCGGAGCTCGGCTTTTCCCGATAGGCTTTTCCCGATAGGGTGGAGGCAGGTGGACAGCCACAAACACAGCTGGGGTGCGCTGGGGGGCTCGGTCCTGGCGATCGCGTGCGTCCCTCGGGTTCCGGCGACGATCGTGATCCCGCCGCCGTCGAAGACGGCCGAGGTCGCGGAGCCAGGCGAGCCGGAGTCGACCAAGGTCAAGCCGCGCAAGACCGGCGACGATCCAGGGCCCCCGCGGATCGTCCGCGCCGAGCAGCTGTCGGCGTCGCAGCTGCGCCTGCACTTTAGCGAGGCGATCGGGCCGCTCGGTGCGGTCGATCCCAACGACTTTCGAGTCAGCGTGTTGAGCGTCTACATCAACCCGCGAGCGGGCTACTCCTACGCGTACTACTACGATTTTGGGTACCGGGCGTACGGCCAGCCGCTGCGCTTCACCGGCGCGCGGGTGGGCACGCTCGAGCTGGATCTGTACTTCGCGCCCGCGGTCCCGCAGCACTACTGCCGCCAGCTCGACAATTACAGTGACTATGCCCCGCCGGGGGTTCGCGCGGAGACAGCCCTGTTCCTGCACTACGCGGCCGGAGCCATCCCGATCCGTGACGACGCCGGGACGGCGCTGCAGAGCTTTGGCACCGACTGGGTCGCGGCTGGGCGCGGCGACTCGCCCGAGACCCGCCGCCAGATCGACGAGCAGCAGGCCCCGCGGGCCGGGCAGGACTTGGTGCGGATCGAGTGCGGGCCCGCGATTCCACCTGGCCCCCGCTGACAGGCCCCCGCTGACGGGCCCCCGCTGACGGGTCCCCGCTGAGCGTGAGCCGTCGTGGGCGTCTCCGGGGGATCAGCCGGTGCACGTCACCTTCCCTTCGTCGTTTGTGTAGCGGTCGGTGCAGTGGAGCACCTTGGCGCATCCGGCCACGACCGTGTGCAGGATTTGCTCGCAGCCCTCGCCGGAGCCCTTGCCCTGGGGATTGAGCGAGTCGCAGCAAAAGTAGGCGTCTTCTTTTTGGGGAGGTTTGGGCGGCGGTTCGTACTCCTCGGGAGCGCTGGCGAGATCGTGCGTCGCTGATGGCGAGCTCGAGCAGCTCGCTGCGCCGGTCGGCAGGGGCTGAGCGAGCGCGAGCGCGAGCGCGAACGCAAGCGCGATGGTGATGATCGTGGGCGTGCCCATGCGGATTTCGTAGCGCGTGGCCTCCCAGCCGACCAGCTGACGCGGACGCAGTGAATGCCGATCCCTCAGTGCCGGGGGACGCCGGCGACGTTGAAGATGTTGAAGCTCGAGTCGGACCGGTCACGGCATCCAGCACCTTCGCCGCGTTGCGGCTATCGCCGGTATCGGGTCAGTCCTCGCGCAGCACCCCATCGATCGCGTGGGCGAGCGACTGGCGTGAGAAGGGCTTTTGCAAGAACGCCCGTGAGCCATCGAGCACGCCCAGTCGCATGATCGCATCGTCGGTATAGCCCGACATGTAGAGCACCTTGATATCGGGCCATGCGTGGATGATGCGATCGGCGAGCTCACGGCCATTGAGGCCGGGCATGACCACGTCGACGAGCAGCAGATCAATGGCGTCAGCCTGGCCAGCCACGAAGACGGCCTCGTCCCCGTTGCTCGCAACCAGAACCTGGTAGCCGAGCCCCTGGAGCATGCGCGCGGTCAGGCCGCGGACGGCGGCCTCGTCCTCGACGATGAGGATGACCGTGCGGCTGTCGACCTCGCTGATCGGAATTGGCGCGAGCGGGGCCCGATCGGGCTTGGTGTCGCCAAACGGCAGAAAGATGCAAAACCGGGTGCCGCGACCGGGCTCGCTGTCGACGAACAGGCTCCCGCCGCTCTGCTCGACGATCCCGAGCACGGTCGAGAGCCCGAGGCCGGTCCCGAGGCCCGCGGGCTTGGTGGTGAAGAACGGCTCGAAGATGCGCTCGAGCTGATCCGCGGGGATGCCGAGCCCGGTGTCTTCGACCTCCAAGATGACGTAGGCGCCGGGCTCGACGGCGGGCGTGGCAGGGGGATCCTCGGCGCCGATCTGCGCGCGTCGGGTCCGAACCGTCAGCACGCCACCGTCGGGCATCGCGTCGCGGGCGTTGACGACCAGGTTCATCAGGACCTGCTCGAGCTGGCTGGGATCGACATGGACCCCGCAGCCCTCCGAGGTCAGCTCGGACTGCAGCTCGATGTTCTCGCCGATCAAGCGACGCAAGAGCTTGGCGATGTCGGTGACGAGGGCGTTGACGTCGACCCGCTTGGGCTTGAGCACCTGCCGGCGACTGAACGCGAGCAGCTGTCGGGTCAGGTCCGAGGCTCGCTCGGCCGCGTCGCGGATATCCGCCAGCGAGATCCCGACCTCGCTCGGATTGTCGACCTGCAAGATCGCGAGCTCGCAGGCGCCCAGCACGACGGTCAGCAAGTTGTTGAAGTCGTGGGCAACACCGCCGGCGAGGGTCCCGATCGCCTGCATCTTCTGGGCTTGACGGAGCTGGTCCTCGAGCTGGTGCTGATGGGTTCGGTCGGCGGTGATCAGGGTGACGCGCTCAATGACGTCGCCCCGCTTGATCGGTCCGAGCCTGGTCGACAGGTGACGGATGCCCCCGGGGGTGGTGATTTGCGCCTCGAAGAACTCGTGGGTCCCGTTCGCAAGGACCCTGTCGATCGCCGCGCGCGTGAGGCTTGCGTGGACCGGATCGAGAAGTTGCTCGGCCGTCATGCCGACGATGTGGTTGACGTCGAAGCCATAGTCGACGCGATTGATGAACTCGAACCGGTGATTACGGTCGACGATTGCGATGAAGTCGGGGGCATTTTCGACGAGCGAGCGCCACTGGGCCTCTCGCTGGCGCAGGGCGTCGAACAGGCGCGCGTTGTCGAGGGCGATCGCCGCCTGGCGAGCGAGCGTCATCAGGATCTGGAGGTCGAGCCCCGAGAACACGGCGCTGAGCATGCTGTTCTCGAGGTAGAGCACGCCGATCCGTTGATCTTGCTTGACGATCGGCAGCGCCAGCAGCGAGCGGGGGCGGGCTGCCACGACGAAGGGATCGTTGGCGAACCGCTCGTCGAGCGGCCCGTCATCCACGACGATCGGCTCGGTGCCGCTGGCGGCCTCTTCGATCAGCGAGACCGGGACCTGGTCGCCGGCCTGCGCGAGCGGGACCGCGTCGACATGTCGCGCGCCCGTGCTGTCGCACTCGAACACCCCGGCGACGTGCAGGCCGTCGTCGCCGTCGAGCAGCAGCACACCGCGATCGGCCCCCGCGTTCTGCACGGTGCCGTCGAGCAGCGCGATCACGACGTCCTCGACGCTGGTCACGTTGGACACCGTCTCGACCATCTTGACCAGCGCGCTGATATCGAGGGTCAGCTGGGTGTCGCTCGATGAGGTGTGGGCCGACGCGGACTTGGTTCGGGGGAACTCGCTGCCAGCGAGCGGGCCATCGCCGAGCCGACGCACGGCCGCCCGGGCGCCCCAGCGGGCGTAGCAACGTCGGGCGTGCTCGAAGTAGCCGACGGCGAGCTTGGGCTGGTTGCGGGCGACGAGGGCGTCGGCCGCGTGCTCGTTCACGCGGGCCTCGATGCTGACCCAGCCCGCGTCGGCCGCGGCGTTGGCCGCGGCGTCGAACTGCTCGAACGCGTCGACGAGCTCGCCACGCGCCTGCGCCCACGCGCCCGCGAGGAGCAGGCGCAGCGGCGTCGCGTTGGCCGGACAGCTCGCCTCCCAGCGCTCGAGCTGAGCGAAGCGAGCGTCGAGCTCGGCCGTGAGCTCGGCGCGGCCGTCGTCGTCGAGGTTGGCGTAGTCGGCACACGCGAGCATCGCCTCGAGCACGTCGAACAGGCCGGTCGAGAACAGCCCGGTGCCGGCGATGCGGGCGGGTCGACCGGCGGCGATCGCCCGCGCGAGGGCCTCGTCGTCGCGCAGGATCCAGGCCACGAACGCGGCGTGCACACTCGACTGATAGACGTCGGTGGGGTGAAGCACCGCCGAGCTGTCGTTGTCACCGCGAGCCCGCAGCCCAGCACCAGGCTCCTGATCCAGCAGCACACTGCAGGCCTCGGCCGTCGCGGAGGTGACGGCCGCGAGCGACCTGGCGCCGATCTGGCTGACGAAGGCGGTGCCGAGCCGCGCGTCGGCGAGCGTGGTCTCGAGCGGGGCCCCGAGCAGCAGCTCGAGCGACGAGAGCGTGTTGACCGTGTAGCCGGCGTCGGTCAGCAGCCCGGCGTTGCGCAGCTTTTGAAACTGCTCGCGCAGCGACGAGTTATCGGGCCCCACCGGCGCGATCCAGGGCTGCACGGTGACCGTGTAGATCATCGCGGCGAAGCTCCGCAGCACGCTGGCGGGCAACCGCTCGAACAGCGCGAACGAGATCGCGGAGTAGCGCCGGGCACCCTCGAAGTCCCCGAGCGCCGACGCGCAGAGCAGCGCGAGCTGCATGAAGGCCGTGGCCGAGGCGTCGCTGCACCCGTGCTCGAGCGAGAGCTCGACGATCGTCAGGGTCAGCGCCGTCATCAAGTTGAGATCGCCGGACACGTAGGCTGGCTTGGTCGCGGCGAGCAGCAGCGCGAGCAGGACCTGGAGGTCCGGCTCGCGAATGGGGGAGGGCTCGAGGATCGACTCGAAGCTGCGCTGCGCGAGGTTGGCGAGCACCCGCTGAAGCAGCGCGCCGCTCCACCCGGACGAGCCGCCGCGGCGTAGATCCAGATCGAACAGCGCCGCGGCCTCGACCAAGATCTGCAGGCACGACTCGATGTCCTCGCCGACCATCAGCAGCAGCTCGCGGCTGAGCAGCACGCGAGTTCGCTCGAGCCGCGTGCGCACGAGGCCGCTGAGCTCGCGGTAGGTCTGGGTGCCGCGCTCGGCGTCGCCGGCCATGAACTGGCACTCCGCGAGGGCGAGCAGCGACTCGAACAGCAGCTCGTGGCTGACGTCGTCATTGAGCAGGCGGGTGGCGGTCTGGTAGTGGAGCGCGGCCGTGACGAACGCCGCGGCCGTCCGCGCGCGCCCGGCTGCGCGTACACACAGCGCGGCGAACTGGGCTCGCTCGTCGGGATCTTGGATCAGCTCGGACGCGTGCGCGACGTGGCTGACGAGCACGTGCATGAGCTCGGGATCCTGCGCGGCGTGGTCCGACTCGAGCATTCGTCGGGCCAGCGCGAGGTGGAGCTGGGCCGGGTCTTCGCTCAGGCTCTGGGCCGCCGCGTGACGGATGCGCTCGTGCGCGAAGGTGAAGGTCGGCGCGTCGGCCTGGTAGTCCTCGAGCAAGAACCCGGCGGCGCTGGCCTCGTAGAGCGACGCCGCGAGCTTGGCCTCGTCGACGCCCGCGAGCGCGGCGAGCGTGGGACGATCGAAGTGCCCGCCGACGTGGGCGGCGAGACCCAGCAGTTTCAAGGCGCCCGCGGACAGCTCCTGCAGGCGCCCGACGAGGAACTCGACGACGTCGCCGGAGGCCTGCTGGGCCCGCGCGAGGTTCAGGTCGACCGTCCAGCGGCCGGTGTCGTGATCGATCGAGATCGCGCCCGCGTCGTGCAGCGCGACCACAGACTGCTCGACGAACAGCGGGATCCCCCGGGTCCGCTCGCTCAGCAGCTGGGCGAACGCCGACGCGGCTGCGGCGTCACCGAGCAGCGCCTGCGCCCACTCGAGCAGCGCCGCGTCGTCGAGCGGGCCGAGCTCGAGGGTCTGGTGCGCGCCCGGGAGGCCGCGCAGCCACGCGTGGATCTCATCGAGGTTGGTGTCGTCGTGGGGCAGCGTTGCGATGACCAGCACGCCGTGCTCGCCCGCGAGCAGGTGCTGGACGAGATGGCGGCTGGCTTCGTCGGCCCACTGCAGATCATCGATGAACAGGATGTACTCGTGGTCGGGCAGCAGCAGGGCGTCGGCGTAGCGCCCGACGCTGGCCCAGAATCGCGCGCGCGCGGCCCCGGGCTCGACCTGCGGCAGCTCGGGTAGCGGACCCAAGATCAGCCCGACCTCGGGCAGCACCTCGGCCAGCGCCGCGCCGGTCTCGTGCAGCGCCTCGTGGAGCCGCCGATGAACCTCGTCGCGCAGCTGAGCGGGGCCCCGCTCGAACCGACGCAGCAGCCTCGACAGCGTGTTTTTGACCGCAGCCATCGGCTCGCCGCGAACGGCCTCGAGCTTGTGCTGCATGAACTGGATGCCCTCGCCCCGCTGCTCGACGCCGCCGCGAAACTCCTCGACCAGCGTCGTCTTGCCGCACCCGGCAGGGCCCGACAGCACGACCAGCTGCGGTGAGCTGCGGGCCCGGTCACGCGCGGACTCCAGCGCCTCGCGCTCGCGCGAGCGCCCGTAGGCGCGCCGAGTCAGCGTCAGCCGCTCCGAGGGATCGAGCACGGCCAGCGCGAAGTCTGGGACCGGCTCATCGCGCTCGAGCGCCTCGATGCAGCGCTCGAGGTCGCGGCGCAGACCGAACGCGCCCTGGTAGCGCTCGTCCGGTGACTTGGCCAGCAGCTTGGCGACGATGTCGGCGACCGGCCGAGGGATCGCGGGGTTGCGCGCGTCGAGGCGCTCGGGCGCTCGGGCGATGTGGGCGTGGACCAGCTCGGACACGCCCAGCCGCCCGAACGGCGACTCGCCCGAGAGCATCCAATACATGGTCGCGCCGAGGCAGTAGTAGTCGCTGCGATAGTCGACGTCGCGGTTGACCCGGCCCGTGAGCTCGGGCGCGATGAATTCGAGGGTGCCCTCGAGCCGCCCGCGCGTCCGCGCGATGCCGGTGGCCCGCTCGACGACCGACGCGATGCCAAAGTCGATCAGCAAGACCCGCGAGCGCGAGGCGTCGACCAGCACGTTGTCCGGCTTGACGTCGCGGTGAACGACGTGGGCACGGTGCAGCCCCACGAGCGCCTCGAGGATGCCGAGCGTGATCCTGAGGCTGTCGAGCACACCGAGCGCGCGCTCGCGGGTGTGGACCGGGAGCGACTGACATCCTGGATCGTCGAACACCAGCGCGAGCTCGTCGCCGTGGTCGATGAACTCGCGCAGACGCAGCGCTCGCGACGACTCGATCTGCTCATAGATCATCCGCTCGTTGAGAAAGCGCGGACGACACTCGGCGAGCGGCAAGGCCGAGTGCGGTCGCTTGATCACGACCAGACGACCCTCTCCGTCAACGCCGCGCGCGACGACGCTGCGCGATGACTCGCTGAGCGTCTCCGTCACGCGAATCCCGTCGAGGGGCATCATGCGAGCGTAACAGCCAGGACGCTGGCACGATGCTACGGCACGGTGAGACCGACATCGAGCGATTGCGGCACAAACGCGAACGGCGCGCGAGCGATCCCGTGTATCGCGCGACCTAGTTGAGGGTTGCGGGAAGGTGGTCAGGCCCAAACGCGATAGACCCGCGGGTGCCAACCATGTACTTGGGTGCCGCGCGACTGGGGTCGGCGCGAAGGTTGGGGAAGCGTGCGAGCAGCTGCGAGATGGCCACGCGGGTCTCCATGCGAGCGAGCGGTGCGCCCACGCAATAGTGCGCGCCACCGCTGAAGATCATGGTCTTGACCTTGCGCTCGATGTCAAATGTTTCGGGGCTGGGATACAGGCTCGCGTCAAAGTGCATCGCCTGCCAGCCGAGCTGCACGACGCTGCCCGCGTCGAAGTCGTGACCAGCGATCGTGGTTGGTTGCTCGACGAAGCGCACGGTGCCAGACGAGCTCCCGCACCAGCGCCACGACTCTTCGATCGCGGCCGGGAGCAGGGCTGCGTCGTCCCGAACCCGGGCCAGGGCCTCTGGGTAGCGCAGCAGCCCGGCCAGGGTCGACGCGAGCCCCCAGATCGTGGTCTCGTAGCTGCCGAGGATCAGCGTGAACACGATCCGCTCGCAGGCCTCGACGGTGCCCTGGCCCCCGGCGATCAGGGCCTTGGCGATCTCGCCCAGCATCGTGTCACTCGGGTTCTCGAGCTCACGCGCGGCGATCGATCGCAGCTCGTCGGCCATCTCCGCGTAGGCGTCACTGCCCGCGCTGACGACCTCGGGATCGAAGGGACGGACGATCGCCAGCAGGATCTTGCGGACCAGCGCGTCGTTGCTGGCGATGCGGTCGGCCGGGAGCCCAAACAGGGCGGACACGACCTGCTGCGGCACCGCCACGCAGAAGTGATCGATGAGGTCGGGCTGGTCCTGGTTGGCGAGTGAGTCGAGCACGCCGGCCACCGCCGGAACGACTATTTTCTGCTCGTAGGCCCGGATCTGCTGGGGAGCAAAGAACTGGTTGTAGAGCTTGCGCATCTGGGTGTGGGCGGTGCCCGATGTCGCGATCAGCGCGTCTTTCATCAGGCCGTTGGCGAATACCCTGGTGCTAAAGGTCTGCCCGTCGCGCAGCATAATTTCGATCCACTTGGTCGAGAGGACCACCGGCATGCCCATGCCCTCGTCGAAGTAGACCGGGTCGTCGAGCGCCGCGGCAGCGAGCTGCATCGGGAGCTTTGTCGGATCCTCGGACACGATCGCGAACAGACTCTTTTTGGTGAGCATGGTATATCTTGTCTGAGCGCGACTCGCGGGGTCAATCAAATCCGCGCGATCGACATTTTGGCCCACGGGTTTGAATCATAGATCCGTGCGCACAGCGTTTACTGGCCCGAAGCGTCCGCGCACCACTGGGGCGGCATGCTGCGGGTGATCAGCTCGGCGGGTCAAGATCCGCGACGCAGTGTCGAGGTTGCCGAAGTCGTCGCTGGTCAGCAGCATCACCCGGCGCGCGTGGCCGATGCCGACCGCGTCGAGCACCTCGTCGCTGCGGATGTCGCCGACGACCGGCGCGCAAAAGTAGGCTCCCCACAGCGCGCCGCGCCAGATCGGGACCCGCCGTGCGGGGTGCCAAGGTCGACGCCGCCGACCACGAACAAGCCGAGCGCGTAGGCCTTGGCCCAGTAGCCGACTTCGCTCAGCTCGCGCTCGCTGACCTCGACGCCCGAGGACAGACCAAGAAAGCCCGAGAGGAACACCAGCGCAACCGGGACGGCGCGCCAAGCCCTCGCGCGCGGCTCGAGCCGCGTGTGCGAAGACAGACCTTGGCCAGCGCTGGGCATGACCTATAGTAGATCTGATCCGCGCAAGTTGGGATTGGCTCCCAGGCGACACGATGCAGCACACCACACCCTGCTAGAGCGCCAATCAGTTTGAATTCACGACGCCAGGCACATCTGGGACCGCTCCTGCCGTTGTCGGTCGGCGCTCGCAGTATGCCGGATACAGCTTCGGCCTCCCTCCTAGGCAGGAACGGCCCCAGACGCACCTGACGACGCGACTCCAAACTGATCGGCGCTCTAGAGCGGCTTTAGCAAGATCCTGCCGTACGCAATGAACGCGCAGATGCCGGCCACGACCAGCCAATAGATCATGGGGCCGTAAGTTGGGTCACCGGATGAGAGATGCAATCCGACAAACAGCAGCATCTCGGCCGCGATGCAGACCGCCGCGATTGGCGCCAGTTTGGCGAGGCGCTTGTTGAAGGCCGGCAGGATCAGGGCCAGGCTGCAGAGCAGCTCGATGACGCTCAGCGCCAGCCAGGCGGCGTGGGGCATCGCGCTGAGCGAAGGCACGACCTGCTCGGAATTGGAAAGCTTCCACACCGCACCCGTGACGGTGTGCAGAGCGAGCAAGACTTGAAGCACCCACAAGAGAATGTTCATACCTCGTCTCGTCCTTCCCGGTCGAGCAGGTCGACGAGCTTCCCGCCCATGAGCTTCCAGCCGTAGCGCGCACCACCAAAGTTCTGCTTCTGCGACGGCTTGAAGCCCGACTGTACGAGCGAGAGGCGGGTGCCCGACGAGGTGGGCTCGAGCGTGAAGGTGACCACCGTGTCCAGCTCCATGTCGCCCACGACCCACGCGTAACTCAGCTTCCGGTGGGTATCGACCTCGAGGATCCGGCAGTTCACGGTCCCGTCCCAGCCGGGGTAGGGCTGGGTCTTGAACGTGAACGTGGCTCCCGGATCGAGCTCGAGTCCGACAATGGGCAGGAGCCACTCGCTGAGCAGCACCGGGTCCGTGAGTGCGTGCCACACCCGCTCCGGCGAATGACGCAGTTTGAATTCGAACGAGATCGACTCGGTTTGGGATGGGGGTGTCGTGTCTTTGGCAGTCATTGGTCCATTTTCTCGAGCAGTTGTTCAAGGCGATCGGCGCGCTCCGTCCAGAACGCCTGGTAGTGCGCGATCCAGTCGATCAGAGGCTTCAGTCCGCGCGGTTCCACGCGATAGTGGGCATGGCGGCCCTCTCGTCGGCTGGTCACCAGACCGGCGCTCTTCAAAGTGGCGAGGTGCTGCGAGACCGCCGGTTGCGAGATGTTGAAGCGGGCCGTGAGGTCCTTCACCGCCGCTTCGCCGCGCGTGAGCGACTCGAAGATCGCCCGACGGCTGGGGTCCGCCAGTGCCTGGAAGATCTTGTCTTCGATCACGGTCGCGCGCCGCATTGACAACAAATAAGCCACGGCTTATTTGTTGTCAAGCCGGCTGCTCAGCTTCCGAGCACTCAGGATCGGCGACGCAAGCCGAGCAGCAGCAATAGACCCAACCCAAACCCGAGCGCCCCACCGGCCCCGTCGCGCGGACCGATCGTGCACGCGCAGCCGTTGTCGCCGTCGCCGATCCCCGGTCCGGTGTCAACGCCCGAGTCGAAGCCGGTGCTAAAGCCCGTATCAACGCTCCCGGTCTCGCCGTCACTGTCTTCGCCGTCGTCTCCGGCGTCCCCGTCCCCGTCCCCGGGATCGCCGTCACCATCGCCGCCGCCGTCCCCGACGATGATCGTGACCGTGGCCGACTCGGTCGTGTTGCCAGCGAAGTCCTCCGCGATCGCAACGAGGCCGAAGGTCCCGACCGGGAAGCTGGCGTTCGCGAACACCCACGGCGCTTTGGTGTCGGTTGCGACTTGTTCGCCGTCGATCAGCAGCGAGACGCTGACGACCGCGAATTCGGGATCCTCGGCGTCAACGAGGATGTCGAGCAGCTCATCCGGGACAAGGTTGGCGCCGTCGAGCGGGTCCACGATCGCGACAGTCGGCGGGTTGTTGTCGGGTGGGGATCCAAACGCGGGCCCGCAGGTGGACTTCAAGCCAGACAGCTGAGTTGCGCACCCGCTGTTCCACGAGACCGAGCTGTTGGTCGGATCCGTCGCGAACCCGCCGCACGCCGCGGTGGGGTTCCAGGTCCCGTCGACATCGTGGCAGGGCGTGATGTCGATCCCGGAGTTCTCCTCGATGAACGGGACCGCGCGGTGCATCAACGAGTAAGTGTCGGCCCCTTGCCCACACGGCGGCCCGCCCGAGACGATCCCAAACGCGTGCCAGCTGCCGTCGGGGAATTGAAAGTAGGCCGGGCCGCCCGAGTCGCCGCCACACGCCGCGGTTCCATTTTCGCCGACAGCGACGATCTCGCTGTCTTGCAGGACCGGGATCTGGATGATCGTCTGGGCCCAGCGCTTGGTCCCCGCGCCGTTCTCACCCTGGTTGGCGCCAAACCCCACGATCATCGAGGGCTTGTTGGGCGTGAGCATGTCGAGCTCACAGCCATACATGGGCGGCGTGATCGGGACGTCGTTGACCGGCTGCGAGAGCTTGCAGAACGCATAGTCGTCGCCGTTGACCCCGTTGTTGTCGTTGGGGTTCCAGGCCGGATTGCGCATGCAGAAGTCGACGCCGACCGAGCGATCCGGATTGTTCGCCGACTCGCCGAACCGGACCTGGTTGACGGTCGGGCAGTGGGCCGCGGTGACGACGATCTGCGGGTGGACCAGCGTGCCGGTGCACAGCCCGCCGTTGGCCGAGATCAAGACCGTCGTCGGCCACTGGCAATTTTGCGCCGGCGTGCCGCTCGAGATCAGCGGGTCGGTGGTCGGCGCCTCGACTTCAGGTTCAGCAGCTTTCACGCCGACCGGAAGGAGCGTGAGTAACAACAGGGCAGGGGCCAAGATCCGGAGGTGCCGACGCATCGCCGCAAAGTATCAGTTCATGGCTGTTTATCCAGACCCGCAGGCAAATTGAGCCACCCGCCAACCCCGAGATTGGTGTGCGTGATGTCGGTAACTCGAAGTACCTAAAATATCAAAGTTATTCGGGGAGCAGCGCGCGCTCGATCAGCTTGGTGTTCTCGAGCGCGACCCCGGATTTCTCGGCCTTCTTGCCCTCGGCCCGGCGCTTGGCCTCGAACAGCTTGCGGCTCCTGTCGGTCACGGCCCCCACGCTCGGGCCGTCGCCGCGCATGCTCGCGGGCGGCAGATCGCTGTCGTTGTTGGCGGCGACCGGCGGGCCGTCGAAGCTGTCCTTCCACTCGTCGAGGGTCAGCTTGCCGAAGCTGGGGTCGGTCGGGTCGCGCAGGATCGTCTCGACGATCGCGTCGCGGCTGACGAACACAGGCGAGAGCTCGGCCGGATCGTAGGCGTTGCCGCGGTCGAACACGCCGCCGCAGATCGAACGCAGTGAGCACTGCTCACACGCTGGCGCGTACTTGTGGCCCCACTCGCGCTGCCGCACGGTCTGCTTGTCGTCGAGGAAGTGCACGATGCGCTCCTCCGACTTGACGATCTTGCGGGTCTCGGTGCTGGCCCAGGCGAAGTCGGTCATGTAGCACAGCGGGACCTTCTCGATCCGAAAGGTCCGCCCGCTGCGCTGGAGCAGCCGGCATCCGCGGTGCAGCGAGAGCTCGAATTCTGCCAGCCGCGGGGTGTATTGATCCTGGTTGACCTCGGCCCGGCCCATCGAGGGATCGAGGTTGTTCCACACGAAGTGGCGGATGTACGGGTGGTGCTGGATGAAGTAGCGAATGTTGAGATCGAGGTGATCCGCGTTGAGCTTGTTGATCACGCAGTTCATGTTGACGTCGATCCCAAACTCCGCGGCGTTGTCCAGCGCCCGCAGGGCGATCGGCAGCGTGCCCGGGGTCCCGCGCAGGATGTCCTCGACCTCTTCCTTGACCGAGTAGATCGACACGTGGACGATCTTCAGGCCGGCGTCGGCCATGGCCTTCGCGAATTTTTTGTCGGCCATCCGCGTGCCGTTGGTGATCATCCGGACGTGGAGGCCGCTGTCGCTGGCGTACTGACAGATCTTCGGCAGCTCGGGGTGCAGGCTTGGCTCGCCGCCGGTCAGGATCACGCCAAAGTAGCCGCGCGCGACGAAGTCATCGACGAGCACCTTCATCGACTCGAAGGTGTGCGAGTAGGGGGTCGTCGGGTTGGAGCAGAACCCACAAAAGTGGTTGCAGTGCCGAACGACCTGGATGTAGCCGATGTTTGCCACTGCGGGCAGCATAGCCCTGGCAGCGGCGCGCTCGCTAGCTCGGGTGGCGCGGGTTGCGGACAAGTGCGCGGGCGGATTCAGAACACCGGTGCGTCACAGCTCGACGCCGATCTCGACCCCGACCGTGTAGGGCTGGACGTAGGGGGTGTAGGCCTTGAAGGTGTAGGGGACCCGCCACGCGAAGCGCAGCCCGAGGCGGACCCGCTTCTCGATGCGGAAGCCGACCGCGCCGCCCGCGAACAACGCCAGCTCGGGCGAGACTGCTCCCAGCTCGGGCGAGACTTCTCGCCCGCTTGCATGCGCCATTCGTCAGCTGTTTCACTGTGGGCAGCGGGCGGCTCGGCCAGGTAGCGGCGGATCGCTTCGAGCGACTCGGGGCGGCGCAGGAGCTCGCTGTGGGTGGCGTCGGGGAGGTGGAGGAGCTCGACGTCTGGAAAGTGGATGGCGTGATGGGTCCGCTGGAACTCGTAGCCGAGCCGGCCGTCGCTCGTCCCCGCGATCAACAGCACCTTGCGATCGAAGTCGGCGAGCCCGGTCGTGAAGTCGAAGGTGTTGGGTCCGCCGAAGTTCCCCTGCCACTCGTTGATGCCCACATTAACGCGCAGGCCCAGCCGCCAGAACTCGTAGCCGAGCAGCCGCTCGTCGGGCTTGAAGCTCGCCAGCGCGATCACATAGAAGTAGTCGGCGCGCGCGTCGGTGTCCGGTAGCAGGTAGTCGCTGGTGTTGAGGTACTCCTGGACGCTGTGCGACACGAAGTCCACGCCGGCGTCGTTGCCCACCGCGGCCGCGTTGGTGTCGAGGGCTCCGGGCTCGGCGAGGACCAGCTTGTCGACCCGATCGGGGTGGTGTTGCACGAAGTATGTGGCGTACGCGCCGCCCCAGGAGTGGCCGATGAGGTGGAAGGGGCGATCAGGGCTGAAGTGCTCGCCGAGGAACGCGAGGTCGTCGAGGTAGGTCGGCCCGTCGATCTCGCTGTCGGGCACGCGCTCCGAGAGCCCCGTCCCACGCTGGTCCCAGAGCACGACGAAGTACTCGTCGGCGAGGCTCGCGAGGTGGAGGTAGTCGCGGTGATCGCCGCCCGGCCCGCCGTGCAGGACGATGACCAGGGGCCACGAAGGATCGCCGAAGGTCTGCAGGTGGACGAGGCGTCCGTCGGCGAGCGCGAGCCGAGGCAGCGTGGGATCATCGACCACCGTCGCCGGGACGAGGTGGGGATCCGTGGCGCTCGTGCAGCCCGGGCCGAGCCACGCGGCCGCGGCGAGGCCGGACAGTAGGGAGCCTCGGAGGACGGCGTGCATGCCATCAAGGTGCGGGCGCGCGCCGCAGCCACAAAGGACGGTTGCCGCCACAAACCGGACAGTTCGCGCCAGCTGTCAGCAGGCCGCGCCGCCCTCGCGCAGCCGGAGCTGACTCGGGGGGACGCCGAACCAGCGCACGCAGGCGCGTCGGAACGCGCGAATGTCTGCGTACCCGAGGGTCTCGGCGACCGCGTCGAGGGTGACGGTGGACGTCGTGAGGAGGCGGTACGCGGCGTCGCGGCGCGTGCGATCCACGAGCTCTCGGTAGCTGTGGTCGGCGTCGGTCAGCTGGCGCTGCAGCGTGCGCGGACTGATTCCGGCGCGGCGAGCGAAGCGTCGAAGCGAGACCGGACCGCCGCGGGCGAGGTCGACACGAACCTGCTGGGCCACGCGCGCGACCGGTGAGTCGAGTGGCGCGAGCGCGTCGTGCATGTGATGGACGACCGGCTCGAGGTTGGACGCGAGCTCCGGCCGGGCCGTGAGCAGCGGGGCGCGAATCAGCTCCGCGGGGAACACCAGGGCGTGAATGGGACGGCCGAACCGGCGCGGGACGCCGAAGGTCTCGGCCCGCTCGGCGGTCCAGCCGCGATGGGCCGCGTGGGCCAGCCAGACCTCGACGAGCGGCTGGGCGATACCCGTCGTTCGTCGGACCACGGCCAGGTAGAAGGCCAGCGTCGCCTCGGCCACCGTCGGCGACATCGGCCGGCCATCGCGGTGGTGCGCGTCCTGGACAATCAGCCGACCGCCCTCGACCCAGAAGGTCATGAACGAGGCCTCGTTGGCCACGGCGTTGAAGCGCCGGATCATCGCGAGCGCCTGCCCCAGGGTGTCGCAGGACTCCGCGAGCAGCCCGATCATGCCGAAGTCGGCGGCCGCTGCCCCGGTCCCAATCGCGAGACCGAGACCCGGGTCGTCGAGCCGCCGCGCCAGGTGATCGAGGAGGTGTTGGTGCGCGGCGAAGCAAACCCGGCCGTGCGGCGCCGCGAGCTCGCTCCCAGCGATGCCGAGCTCGAGGGCCAGGTCTGTCGCGTCGAGGCCGCGTTCGCGTGCGTGAGTGAGGACGCGACGGGTCCAGCTGGCGGTAATCGTGCTGGAAGCCATGGGAGTGCCAACCGGGCGAGCCCCTATCACCCTACCAAACCCCGCACGCGGGGGGCTGCCCGCACGGGAGCCCTTTCGTGGACCGGGAACATCTGCAACCGTATCCCCCGGGACCGCCAAGCCCTGCGCTCTCCAACCCCACTGACGAGGCCTCGAGTGCTCGAACCCACCTTGCCGTATCTCGCCCGAGCTGACGCGCTGGTCCAGCGCCGGGCTCGGGGGCGCGCGTGGGCAATGTGGCTCGCGCTGTCGGGCTCGCTCGCGCTCGCGGGCTGCGTCACCCGTGCCGAGCGAACCATGCAGGGCTCGCTCGATCGCGCGGGTCAGACCCTGGCCGCCGCGCCGCAGGTGGCCGCCGACGCGCCGCTCGGCGACGACTGGGCCAACGGCGAGCAGCCCAACTTCGACGGGACCCCCGAACCCTACGTGGCCTACGCGCTGGTTCACGAGCACAACCTGCGCGCGAGCTGGGAGCGGTGGCGGGCGGCCACGCATCGGGTCGCGCGGGAGCGCCGGCTGCCTTCGCCGATGCTCACCTACGCGGTGTTCGTGTCGCCGGTCGAGACCCGCGTGGGTCCGCAGCGGCATCGTCTGGGCGTGCAGCAGCGGTTTCCGTGGCCGGGTGAGCTGCTCGCGGGCGCCGACGCAGCGACGGCCGCGGCCCGCGTCGAGCAGCGAAAGTTCGAGGCAGCGGCGCTCGAGCTGCGCGCGCGGGTGGTGATCGCGTACTGGCGGCTGTGGACCCTGCGCGAGATCGAGGTGATCGAGCGCGAGCAGCTCGAGCTGTACGAGGGGCTGATCGAGATCGCCCGCGCGCGGCTCGAGATCGGCAACGCGTCGCTCGCCGACATTCAGCAGCTCGAGCTCGGGCGCGCGCGCCTGGCCGATCAAATTGACGGGCTCAACGAGTCGCAGCAGGCGGCCCAGGCCGCGCTGGTCGCCGCCGTCGCGGCCCCGCCCGAGACCCCGACGCCGACCGCCTCCGCGCTCCCCCGACTCGAGCAGCCCGGCGCCGATGAGGCGTCGCTGCGGCTGGCGCTCGTCGATCACCCCAGCCTGGGTCGCTGGCAGGCGCAGGCCGAGGTCGGGGATCTGCGGGTCAAGGAAGCTCGCCACGCGCGGGCGCCCGGGTTCTCGCTGGGGGTCGACTGGGTCGAGGTTGGGCCCGCGCGGATGGGCAACGTCGCCGACTCGGGCAAGGACGCTGTGTCGATCAGCGTCGGCGTGGAGCTGCCACTGTGGCAGCGCAACTATGCGGAGGATCAGCGCGCGGCCGAGGCCGAGGCCGCGGCCGCCCGGGCCGAGTGGGCGGCCACGCGGGACCGGGCGGCGGCGCAGCTGAGCATGGCGCTCTCGCAGATCCGCGACACGGCCCGCCGCGCGGCGCTGCATGAAGACACGCTGATCCCCCAGGCCCAGAGCGCGCTCGAGTCGACGCTCGGCGGCTACGCGACCGGCGATGTCCAGTTTGCCGCGATCTTGCTGGCCGAGCGCGAGCTGCTCGAGCTGCGCCTGGCCGCGGTGCAGCTACACGCCGCCCATGCGATCGCGTGGGCGGATCTCGAGGCGATCGTGGGTCGCAGCGTCGACGCGCAACCGCAGGAGATCGACCCATGAACAAGTTCCCGAGTGAAGCGCCGAGTTCATGGTTGCCGTGGTTGCTGGTGCCGATCGTGGCGGTGCTGATGTTCGGCCTGGGCCGCTGCGTGCCAGAGCTGGCCGCGCCCCCGGCCGAGGATGACGGCCACGCCCACGAGACCAGCGACGAGGTCTGGACCTGCGCCATGCACCCGCAGGTCCGGCAGCCCGATCCGGGCGCCTGTCCGATCTGTGGCATGGACCTGATCCCGCTCTCGGACCTGGGCGACGGCGGCAGCGAGCAGGTCCAGCTGTCGGAGCGCGCGGCCGTGCTCGCGCGGATCGAGACCGTCGCGGTCGAGCGGATTGCGACCCCGGGCGTCGACCTGCGCCTGCTCGGCCGGGTCGAGGTCGACGAGAGCCGGGTGCGCAACGTCAGCGCGTGGATCGGTGGTCGGGTCGACAAGCTCTACGTGCGCGAGACCGGCACGGTCGTGCGCCGCGGCCAGCCGATCGCCACCCTCTACAGCCCCGAGGTCTACGCCGCGCACCAGGATCTGCTGACCGCGACCAAGTCGGTCGCGAAGCTGCGCAACGCCAGCGATCTGGCCCGGTCGTCGGCCGAGGCCACGCTCGCGGCCGCGCGCCAGCGCCTGAGCCTGCTCGGCCTGTCGGACGCCGAGATCGATCGCATGGCCGAGGCTGGCGCGCCGCGCAAGTCGGTCTCGATCAACGCGACCGACGGCGGGACGGTGATGGAGCGGCTCGCGACCCAGGGCCAGTACGTCGAGGCCGGCGCCGTGTTGTTTCGGGTCGCCGATCTCTCGCGGCTGTGGGTCCAGCTCGACGCCTACGAGAGCGACCTGCCGGCCCTGATGGAGGGCCAGAGCGTCGACATCGAGGCCGAGGCGCTGGCCGGCGAGCGGTTCACGGGCGAGGTCGCGTTCATCGCTCCGATGCTCGACGCGCGCAGGCGGGTCACGCGGGTGCGCGTCGAGGTCGACAACGAGGACGGGCGGCTGCGCCCGGGCATGTTCGTCGAGGCGGTGGTGCGCGGCGGCGCGGCGGTCGAGGCCAAGCAAAAGCCGCTGGTCGTCCCGGTCACGGCGCCGCTGTTCACGGGGCGGCGCTCGTTGGTCTACGTCGAGCTGCCCGCGACCGAGCCGGGCGGGCGGCCGATCTACGTGCCGCGGGTCGTCGAGCTCGGACCGCGGATGGGTGAGCTGTATCCGGTCGTCGCCGGCCTCGCCGAGGGCGAGCGCGTGGTCGTGCACGGGGCCTTTGCGATCGACGCGGATCTCCAGATCCGCGGCGGCGCGAGCATGATGACCCAGACCAACCAGAGCGAGGATCAGCGCGAGCTCGAGCGGGTCGAGCCAGACCCCAAGCTGCGCGGCCAGCTCGCGGCGGTGATGAGCGCGTACCTGGACATGCAGGTCGCGCTGGCCGACGACGACTGGCACGCGGCCCAGGCTGCGGGCGCGCGCCTGGCCGAGGCGTCGCAGGCGGTGGCGCCAGCGAGTGACTCCGCGGCCGCGCAGGCGTGGGCGGTGATCGGCCCGGCGATTGAGAAGCACGCCAACGACGCCGCGCAGTCGCAGGCGATCGAGGGCGCGCGCGGGGCCTTCTTGCACCTCAGCGCGCTGTCGCAGCAAATCGTGTCGGTGTTCGGCAACCCGCTCGCGGTCCCGCTGCGCCTCGCGTTCTGCCCGATGGCGGGCGCCAACCAGGGTGCAGAATGGATCCAGGCCGGCGAGGTGCTCGCCAACAGCTACTTCGGCGAGAGCATGCTCAGCTGCGGTGAGTTCCGCTCGACGATCGATCCGGGTCAGTACCTGCTGGCTGCGACTGGCGGCCTGGCGAACGTCAGCTCGGAGGGTGGCTAGCCGTGGTCGAGCCGGGCGACTCGGGCGTGTCGGCGTCGATGTCGGGGGAGATTGAGAGCCTGGAGCTCGACGTCGATCTCGATGAGGACGAGCCCCTCGAACCACTCGAGCACGACGACAACTGGGCCAAGCTGCTCGGGTGGTTCGTCGCCAACCGACTCGCGGTGTTCGTGCTCGCGCTGTTGATCGCGCTCGCCGGCGTGTGGGCTTCGCCGTTCGTGTGGGACACCGGGCCGCTGCCGCGCTCACCGGTCCCGGTCGACGCGATCCCCGACGTCGGCGAGAACCAGCAGATCGTGTTCAGCGAGTGGCCAGGTCGGTCGCCGCGGGACATCGAAGATCAGATCACCTACCCGCTGACCACGGCGCTGCTGGGGATCCCGGCGGTCAAGACGGTGCGCAGCGCCTCGGCGTTTGGGTTCTCGACGATCTACGTGATCTTCGAGGACGACGTGGAGTTCTACTGGGCCCGCAGCCGCGTGCTCGAGAAGCTCGCGTCGCTGCAGCCGGGGACCGTGCCCGACGGCGTGAGTCCGACCCTGGGCCCCGACGCGACCGCGCTGGGGCAGGTGTTTTGGTACACGCTCGAGGGCCGCGACCCGGCGACCGGCGAGCTCGTGGGTGGCTGGGATCTGCACGAGCTGCGCTCGGTCCAGGACTGGACCTTGCGCTACGCCCTGCAGTCGGTCTCGGGCGTGTCCGAGGTCGCGTCGGTCGGCGGGTTCGTCAAGGAGTACCAGGTCGACGTCGATCCCGAGGCCCTGCGCGCGCAAGGGGTGACCCTGGATCAGGTCGCGCGGGCGGTCGCGGGCTCGAACCTCGACGTCGGCGCGCGGACCCTGGAGATCAATCGGGTCGAGTACCTGATCCGCAGCGTCGGCTTCATCGAGGATCAGCGTGACCTCGAAGAGGCGGTGGTCGTGTCGCGCGAGCACACGCCGATCCGCGTGCGCGACGTGGCCCGGGTGACGCTGGGTCCGGCCCAGCGGCGCGGGGCCCTCGACGACGCGGGGGCCGAGGTCGTCGGTGGGGTCGTGGTCGCGCGCTACGGCGCCAACCCGCTCGAGACGATCGAGGCGGTCAAGCAACGGATCGCCGAGATCCAGGCCGGGCTGCCGCGCAAGACCCTGGCCGACGGGCGCGAGAGCCAGGTCACCGTGGTGCCATTTTACGATCGCACCCAACTGATCCACGAGACGCTGGACACGCTCTCGACCGCGCTGTGGCAGGAGATCCTGATCACGATCATCGTGGTCTTGGTGCTGCTGCGAGACCTTCGCAGCTCGCTGTTGATCTCCGCGATGCTGCCGCTGGGTGTGCTCGCGACCTTCGTGGTCATGAAGCTTACCGGCGTCGACGCCAACGTGATGGCGCTGGGCGGGATAGCGATCGCAATCGGGACGATGGTCGACATCGGGATCGTGCTGACCGAGAACATCGCGACGCGTCTGGCAGCGAACGCGGATCCCACGTCGAGCACGCTGGAGCAGCGGGCCCAGATCGTGCGTCGGGCCGCGTCCGAGGTCGCGCCCGCGGTGGTGACCTCGGTTTTGACCACGGTCGTCAGCTTCTTGCCCGTGTTCGGGCTGACCGCGGCGGAGTCACGGCTGTTCACCCCGCTGGCGCTGACCAAGACCTACGCGATGGTCGGCGCGCTGGGTCTGTCGCTGCTGATCCTGCCCGCGCTGGCGCTGGTGCTGATGCGCCCGCAGCCGGCCGCGCCTACCCGGGTCGGGCGCAGCCCCGTCCGCCGCGCGCTGGCCTCCATGTTCCGCTGGGAGCACCTGCGCGACTGGGTGCTCGCGGGTCTCGGGCTCGCGCTGCTGGTCTGGGTGCACGCCTGGTTGGGCGCGCTGGTGTTGGCCATGGCGGGGTTTCGCCTGGCGCGGCCGCTGCTGCCTGCGCGCGTCGTGACGATCGGCGTGATGGTCGAGAACGTGCTGGCGATCGTCGTCGTCGCGCTGGCGCTCACGCGCAGCTGGCTGCCGCTCGGGCCGGCGCCCGGCCTCGCCGTCAACGCGCTGTTCGTGGGCGGGCTGGTCGGCGGCGTGGTCGTCTCGCTGCGCGCCTTCATGTGGCTGTACCCGGCGCTGCTGCGCTTGTTCTTGCGTCACAAGCTCGCGTTCATGCTGATGCCCACGCTGATCGTGGTGCTCGGCTGCACGGTCTGGCTTGGCGCGCCGCGGGTGTTCGGCTGGGCGATCGACGACGACGAGACCCAGCGCGGGGCGCTGGCGACGACGCTGGTCAACGCGGCCCCGGGGTTTGGACGCGAGTACATGCCGCCCTTCGACGAAGGCGCGTTCTTGTACATGCCGACCACGATGTCGCACGCGTCGCTCGGCCAGTCGCTCGAGATGTTGCAGCAGATCGACGCCGCGATCGCGGCAATTCCGGAGGTCGATCGGGTGGTCGGCAAGCTCGGGCGGGTCGACAGCGCGCTGGATCCGGCCCCGGTCTCGATGATCGAGACCGTGATCACCTATGTGCCCGAGTACCGGACCGAGGCCGACGGCAGCCGAGTTCGCCAGTGGCGTGACCAGATCCGCTCGACCCAGGACATCTGGGACGAGATCGTCGCGGCCGCGCAGATGCCCGGGTTGACCAGCGCGCCCGTGCTGATGCCGATCAACGCGAGGATCGTGATGCTGCAGAGCGGCATGCGAGCCCCGATGGGCATCAAGATCGCCGGGCCCGACCTCGCCAGCATCGAGCGGTTTGGCCTGGCGCTCGAGCCGATCCTGCGCGAGGTGCCCGAGCTGCGGGCCGAGACCGTGTTCGCCGATCGGGTGGTGGGCAAGCCGTACCTCGAGCTCGAGCTCGATCGCCGCGAGATCGCCCACCAGGGTCTGACGATCGCCGAGGTCCAGCATCAGCTGCAGGTCGCGCTGGGTGGCATGGTGCTGACGCGGACCGTCGAGGGCCGCGAGCGCTATGGGGTGCGGGTCCGCTACATGCGAGAAGATCGCGACTCGCTCCCGGCGATCGAGCACCTGCCGATCGCGGTCGCCGGCCAAGAGCCGATCCCGCTCGGGCAGATCGCCGAGGTTCGCTACGTCCGCGGGCCGCAGATGATCAAGGCCGAAGACACGTTTGCGACCGCGTACGTGTTGTTTGATCGGGTCGCGGACGTCGCCGAGGTCGAGGCCGTCGAGGCCGCTCGCGCGCGGATCGAGGCCGCGCTGGCCAGCGGTGAGCTGGTCCTGCCCGACGGCGTCAGCTATCGGTTCTCGGGCAGCTACGAGAACCAGCTGCGCAGCGAGGCCCGGTTGTTGGTGCTGATCCCGGTCGCGCTCGCGTTGGTGTTCATTCTGCTGCACCTGCGATTTCGTCGGGTCGCGGTCACGGTGATGATCTACTCGGGGGTCGCCGTCGCGGTCAGCGGTGGGTTCTTGCTGCTGTGGGCGTGGGGGCAGCCGGGGTTCTTGGACTTCGAGCTGCTCGGCACCAACATCGGGGCGCTGCTTGGGGTGGGGCCGATCAATCTGTCGGTCGCGGTCTGGGTTGGGGTGATCGCGCTGATTGGTATCGCGACCGACGATGGCGTGGTCATGGCGACTTATCTGTCGCAGAAGTTCGAGAGCGCGCCGCCGCGGACGGTCGCGGAGATCCGCGAGCGCACGCTCGACGCGGGCAAGCGACGGGTGCGGCCATGTTTGATGACCACCGCCACGACGTTGCTTGCGCTGATGCCGGTTGTTGCCTCGCAGGGGCGCGGTGGTGATGTGATGGCGCCCATGGCCGTGCCGATTCTTGGCGGCATGTTGATCGAGCTGCTCACGCTATTTGTGGTGCCCGTGCTGTGGTGTTGGATGGAAGAGCTCCGGTTCGCGCGCGCGAATCGAGCCGCCGCAGTGCAGCTGGGTGGGCCGGATCGGCGTCAGCCGAGCGTGCGTGTGCGCGTAGACCCGCCTGTGGAAGCGCAGGCCAAATCGAGCGAAGATCCATAGCCGCTGCGGTGCTGACCAGCCTGGCACCGACAAGGCCGGCGAGCCGGCCAAGCCGGAGTATGCCGTGGTGCATACATTCCGACTTTCGTGCGGAACCCATCCGGTGGGATGGACAGGTTGCTTGCCACTCGATCTGTCACTGCCCGCAAGATAGGCAAGAAACCGACCCCGCGGAGGATGGTTCGTCACGAGCGACGTGCGTACTGTCGTGACATGCGATTGGCAGCGCTGTCCCCCAAGCCCAACCCTGGGGCGAAAGACAAAGCCCAGCGCAAGCCAACCCGCAACAAGTTCTCCTCGGCCTCATGGGGGGACCCCGCAGACGCGGGAAGCCTCGGCTACGGGCGGCCCGGCCTCCGAACTGGAGGCCGAGCACGACGACGACGTCATCGAAGCGCCCTCGAGTGAAGCATCTCGAGAGATGATCGATGGACTCGTCAGGGATTTCGGTATTGGGGGGCAACGCGTTGTCGTTGGCGTTTTCTTACATGTCGCCAGATAATAACAGTGGTGTGTTCGCCGAGGAATTTGCACACTTTTTCATCGTCAACAGGAACAAGAAAGCCGTCAAGCGATGATTCTGCCAAATGAAATTTGTGCCCAGATTGAAGCAATTGTCACACGTGTGGCGTCGGCGACTTCAGAGATCCCGCATTCCATCGAGGTCGCACGTGAGATCGCAAAGTTGCCAGGAATTCAGAAGCTCAGGCACAACCACCTTCGCTTCCATGAGTGTGACATATGCGTGTCGCCTGAAAACGGCTCGATTAGAAGTCGAGGCGCTGGAGACCATCGACGACCTGTCGCTCACGATCGCACCAAAGGTCGTCGGACTGATTCAGATCGGAAGCGAGGGGAGGAGCGTAGTCCTGATCAAGCGTTACGAGGCGTGTCCGGGTGAGTGGTTAGCGCGCTCAACCACGACAAAAGAGCCTTTTTCGGAGGCCACCGCCGTCCGGTTTCAAGCTGATGTTCAGGCGCTCGCGAGTCGCGGGCTTGTCTACCCTTACCTGCGACTGTTGATGCACTGGCTCGTGAGCAGCGAGACCGGAACTCTGGTTGTCGAGGGCGACTGGTCGCGGATGCGAAAGAATCGCTGGGAGACCCAGTTCATGCTCGAGGAGGTCGACCGGCACCTGACTTCACGGAGTCCGGCCTGACGGCGGCATGAATGTCGTCTTCTGCCAGTTCATCTTCGAGTACTGCCGAAAGTCCAAGGTACGAACACCGAAGCTGTGCAGTTGCTGTTTGAACGGGACGACGCTGGCATCGGGATCGGTCACGTCCGTGTGGTGGTGGTCGGGCATCCACAGGCTGGCGTGACTTGGATCCCGTAGCGTTCGGCGTTGTGAGCGAGGCTGTAGCCGATGAAGTTGGCGAGCCCCGCGGGATCCGTGCCGGGCGCGAAGAGCATCATTCGGCTGATGCAGCGCCGGTTGATCTCGCAGCGACGGCCAGCGTAGATCGGCCGCGCGCGGACGCGGTCGTCGCCGTGCGCCGCGCCCTGGGCGCGGTTGGTTGCCCACGGGCGGCGCTGGCTTGCTCCTGCGCGGTCGTGGCCATGTAGAGCTCATCGGCCCGCGGACGGGCTTGTTGCAGAATTTCTGGCAGGAGCGTGGTGCTGATCCAACGACGAGATCCGGTTCGCGCGCGCGAACCGAGCCGCAGCAGTGCAGGAGCGTGGCTCGGACCGGCGTGAGCCGAGCGTGCGTGTGCGCGTAGACCCGCCTGTGGAAGCGCAGGCCAAATCGAGCGAAGATCCATAGCAGCGAAGACACGACATGTTGCGCAACCAGACCCTCACAACCACCCTGGCGCTCGGCCTCGCGGCTGCGCTGCTGTGCTTCCCTGCTTGTGACAAGGGCGCCGCCGACAAGGCTGGCGCGGAGAAGGCCGGCGCTGACAAGGCTGGCGCGGACAAAGCTGGCGCCGACAAGGCCGACGAGCCGGCCACCGAAGCGAAGCCCGAGCAGCCCGAGCCGGCCGCGGACCTGGTCGAGATCAACGGGGACGGACGAATCGACGTGCTCGTCGACGCCGGCGGCTACCACCCAGCCGAGGTCCGGGCCCCCGCGGGCAGCAAGGTCACCCTCGCGTTCACGCGCACGACCGACGCGGGCTGCGGGCAAGAGCTGGTGGTCGAGTCCATGGAGATCAAGCGGACCTTGCCGCTCAACGAGGCCGTCGAGATCGAGGTCGTGGTGCCGGCGAGCGGCGAGGTCGGGTTCGCGTGCGGGATGAACATGTACAAGGGCAAGGTCGCGCCAAAGGCCTGACACGGGCGAAGCTCGGCCTGCTCGGTCGGCGACCCACACGCGGTAGCGCGGTGCCCTGGCTGTGGCGCACGGCGGCAAGGCCGTGCTGCGCGGGCTCGCCCGGCTGATCGACGGCGAGACCGGCGTGTACGTGTGGCGCGGGTCGTTCGGGGCTCGTGACGACCCGCGCTGGCGCCCGCCCCACGCGATCGCTCATGCTAGCTTGGCCAGCGATCATGAAGTCAGCGGCGATGAAGGCGGCGTGGTACGAGCAAGTCTTCGAGGCGACATCCAATGCCATGTTCATCTACACGCTCGATGGCAAGCTCGTAGACGTGAATCCGGCCGCCTGTGCGCTGCACGGGTATACCCGTGAGCAAATGCTGGGCATGGCACCGGCCGACTTCATCGCGCCCGAATCCATCCATGTGTTCGACGCGTTTCGCGAAGCCCTGGCCAATGGCCGCGAGTATCGGGGCGAGGCCCAGGGCCTGCGCGCGGACGGTGGCCGGTTCGACGTCGAAGTCTATGGTGTCGGCATTCGACTTGGCGATGAGCTGTTCGCCTGCTCGAGTCTGACCGACATCACCGAGCGGGTCCAGCTGCGCCGCGAGCTGGCCGAAGCCGTCCGCATGGACGCGCTCGGCCGGCTCGCTGGCGGCATCGCCCACGACTTCAACAACATGCTCTCGGTCATCATGTGCAACGCGGATCTGGGCCGCACCGCCGACGACCCGCGTGACGTCGCCCGCAGCTTCGACGAGATCCTCGAGGCCGCCGAGCGAGCGCGCCAGCTCACCACCCAGCTGCTCTCGTTCAGCCGCAATCGCGCGATCCGCCGCGGCCGCGTCGATCTCGACGACGTCGCGCGTGCCGTGCTCCCGCTGATCGAGACCCTGCTTCCAGACACGATCACGCTGACCTCACAGGTGCGCAGCGGCCCGCACTTCGTCGACGGCGAGGCTTCGCCCTTGGAGCAGATCATCGTCAACCTGGTGCTCAACGCTCGCGACGCGCTCCCGTCTGGTGGCCACATCCGGCTCGAGACCCGCGCCCGGGTGCTAGACGCGACGAGTCACGCCGAGCTTCCCCCCGGGCCCTATGTCGAGTTGATCGTCGAGGACGACGGGATCGGGATGGACGCCGCGACTCGCTCGCGCATCTTCGAGCCGTTCTTCACCACCAAGCAGTCGCAGGGCACGGGGCTGGGGCTGGCGAGCGCGTACGGCATCGTTCGGCAGTACGGTGGTGGGATCGTGGTCTATAGCGAACTCGGTCGCGGCACCACGTTTCGGGTGTTCTTCCCGCTGAGCACAGATCAGGTCGAGCGGGTCGACACCGCGCCCGCGCTGGACGTGGACCACGGCCAGACGGCGCTGTCCGGCATGACGGTGCTGGTGGTCGACGATGAGCAGCTCGTCGGCCAGGTGGTCGTGCGCGCAGCCAAGCAGTTTGGAGCGACCGCGATGTGCACCACCGTCGAGGCCGCGCCCGCGTTGCTGGACCGGACCGGCGCCGGGCTATTGATTATCAACGTGCTCATGCCGGGCCAGAGCGGCATTGAGCTATATGAAGCCCTGCTCGAGACCCACCCGGAGCTGCGCGTGCTGTATCTGTCGGGGTACAGCGCCGACCACCTCAGTCGCGGCGGGCTGTTGGATCCCGACATCGAGGTGTTGTCGAAGCCGTTCAGTACCGCCGAGCTGATCTCCGCCATTGCGCGCGCGGGCGCGACAAAGCGAACGACTTAGACGGGTACCGGGGTGGTTGCGACGAGCTCGCGCACGAGCTCCTGGGCGAGCGCGACTTGATCACCGCTGCCAGCTTGAGCGGGCACCACACGGTGGGCGAGGGCCGGGACCGCGAGCTCCTGCAGATCATCGATGCTGACCTGTCCGCGCCCACCCAGCAGCGCGCGCGCCCGCGCAGCTGCGACCCAGGCGAGCGCGCCCCGGGTGCTCACGCCGAGCCGGATCTCCCCCGCCTCGCGGGTGGCCTGGACCAGCTGTTGGGCGTAGCGGGCCAGATCCGGGTGCAGGTGAACGCCCCTGGCCGCGACCTGCAGCTCGAGCAGCGCGGCCGGTGAGTTGACGCTGCTCGAGCCGCGCCCGGTCGGCTCGGGAGACCGCGGCGACGCCTCGACCCCACCGCTGAGCAACAGCGCCGCTTCGACCTCGGGGTTGGCGTAGCCCATGCTCAGCCGCAGCAAGAAGCGATCGCGCTGGGACTCGGGCAGGGGATAGGTGCCGTGGTGCTCCTCCGGGTTTTGCGTGGCGATGACGACGAAGGGATCCGGCAGCGGGTGGCTGACCCCGTCGATCGACACCTGCGCCTCGCCCATGGCCTCGAGCAGGGCGCTCTGGGTTCGCGGTGGGGCCCGATTGACCTCGTCGGCGAGCACCAGGTTGGCGAATATCGGGCCCGCGCGGAACTCGAATTGCTCGCGGCTGGACAGCCACACGTTGACCCCCAGCAGGTCCGCTGGCAGCAGGTCACTGGTAAATTGGATGCGGCTGAAGCTGCCACCGATCGCGGCGGCGAGCGCCCTCGCCAGGGTGCTCTTGCCGACCCCCGGGATGTCCTCGATCAGCAGGTGGCCCCGGGCGACCAGGCAGATCAGCGCGAGATCGATGACCTCGTCTTTGCCGTGGATGCGGGCTGCGACAGCGTGGCGGATGTCGGCGAGGGTCTTGGCGTGATCGGCGAGGGTGACGAGCTTCGCGGCCGGGGGAGGGGATGTTGCGATCACTGCGTCCACGTACGGCCAGTCTAGTCATTTATTACTTACGCTGCACCCACAATGGCTCATGCGCGCTTGCGGCAGAACATGATCCCGTCGCGGACCGAGAGCAGCACGTGCTCGACGCGGGGCTCGTTCTTGACGTGTGCGTTGAAGCGCACGATCGCGCGATCGCTGTCCGACTGCGGATCGACCACCCGGCCGCTCCACAGGGTGTTGTCGGCCAGGATCACCCCGCCGATCGGCAGCAGCTCGAGCGCGAGCTCGAAGTAGCGTACGTAGCCGGACTTGTCGGCGTCGATGAACACCAGGTCGAAGCGCTCGCCGGCGGCGACCAGCTCGCTCGCTGTCTGTTTGGCATCGCCGAGCCGCAGCTCGATCTTGTGCCCCCACGGGCTCCGATCCCAGAACCGACGGGCGATCTCGGTTGCGACCGGGTCGACGTCGCAGGTGACCAGCTTGCCGTCGTCGGGCAGCCCGGCGGCCATGGCCATCGAGGAGTAGCCGCTGAAGGTCCCGATCTCGAGCACGCGCTTGGCCCCAGTGACCTTGACCATGAGCTCGAGGAACCGACCCTCGACCCGGCCGACCTGCATCTGGGGATCGGAGAGCTTGGCGTAGGTCTCGGCGCGAAGCTGCTCGAAGATGTCGAGCTCGGGCGTGGTGTGATCGTGGATGTAGGCGGTCAGCGCGTCGCTGAGCATGGTCATGTCGGCCATGCTGGGGATGCTACTCGATCTGGAGTGGGGACGAGTCGCTTCGCCGATTTGTCGCGCCGCCGTCGGGCCTTCGCCGCGGTGTCCCTGGTCGGTCCAAGATGGCGTCGAAGAGCCTGTCCTGCACGGTCTGCACGGTGGGCACGCTCGTTGCACATGCACGCGACCAATGCGTACTTCAACTGATTCTGGTCGTTTCTCTTGGTTGCTGTCACTGATGCGGGGAGGTGCCACGGCCCGTCCGCCAGGGCGTCGGCGTGCCCTCTTGCTTGGCGGCGTGGCGCTGTCCGTCCTGGGAGCGGGCGTCGTGTTTGTCGGCGCCAACGTCTGCACGACAGAGGTCCCACCGCCGCTGTGGACACAGGCGGATCTCGACAACGACGTGCCCGAGGCTGACAACGGATGGTCCCTGGTCGTGGCGGAGAACCACGTGAAGGTCCCCGAGTCGCTGGCCAAGCTCGTCGACGGGAGCGAGCGAGACGCCGAGCGCTACTGGGCTGACGTCGACCAACAGGCCGACGCGCTGCAGGCGTTCCTGGCGACCGATGCGGCGCGGGAGGTCAGCGATCAGCTCGACCAGGCGCGCGCGCGGCCTGGCTTCGCCGACACCTGTCAGCTCGGTGGTGGGGGTGCGTGTCTGACGATCGCGTGGCGCGACGTGCATCGGGTCGGGGTGCTGCGGGCGGCCGCGCTGGCCCGCGCGGGGGAGTCGGCGGACGCGAGCTTGCTCCTGCGTGATCTGATCCGAATGGACACGGCGCACCTGCAGAGCGCTCGCTATATAGTCAGCTTTCTGGTCGCCAGCGCGAACATGAGGGCAGCGCTGACGCAGGCGAACATGCTGGCGTCCCGGCTCGACCAGCGCGAGGTCACGGCTGACACGCGCGTCGCAATGGCCGAGCTCGCGCAGGTCGTCGAGGCGGTGGACATCGAGGCGATCAACCTGCAGCGGGTCGTGATCGGCGAGTATCTGGCCTGCGCGCAGACCCTCGAGCGGCTCGAGAGCGGCGACGCGGAGCTGCCGGATCGGGCCAAAGCGCCGCCGGGGATCGGCTGGGCGTTCGATCGCGGGGAGACGCTGCGGAGCTTGAACGAGCGGTTCGAACATCGCTACCGCGCCGCCGGTTCGAACGACGCCGCCGCAACGTTCGGGGCCGGCGAAGACTCACCGAAGCAGGAGTTCGCGTGGTGGCTGCGCAACCCGGTCGGCAAGCTGTACATCGACTCGACGATCGTGGACCTCGAGTGGGGGATCGAAGCGGACCTCGAGCAGCTCGGCCGCGCGCGGGTGCGCGCCCTGGGCAATGTTCTGGCCCACGTCGACGGGTAGCGGCGTGAACCCCTACATCAGCCGTTGATGCGGCATGGGCCGTCGAGTACCGTAGCGACATGCAGGTTTCGATGGCTCGTTCGGTCTTGCTCATCGGTGTGGCGTGTCTGGTGGTCGGCTGCGGCGGAGAAGTCGACGGCGCGGAGGACAGCGCGGTCTCCAGCTTGGGGACCGACTCCGGGATCACCACCCCGTCCACGACCCCGACCGACGAGAGCGCGAGCAACAGCGGCGACGGCGACGGCGACGCGACGGGCGACGGCGACGGCGACCCAGCGGGAGACGGCGACGGCGACACGGACACCAGCGGCGTCAAGTTCGATCTCGCCGAGCCCGACCCCGGCGACGGAGACTGCGGCGACGCCCCCGACGCCCTGGTCCAGGGCAAGGTCTACGCCCCGAACATGGAGCTGCCGATCAGCGGGGCCCTGGTCTACCTGACCAGTCAGAACGTCGAGGCGATCCCCGACGAGGTCTACTGCGCGGAGTGTGTCGAGCTCGACTGCGAGACCCCCTACACCCTGACCGGCGCCGACGGCAGCTTCAGCTTCCCCGCCCACTCGGGTCAGGGCCTCCAGCTCGTCGTCCAAAAGGGCCAGTTCCTCCGGATCGTCAGCCTCGACGTCAACCCCGGGATGAACCAGATCCCCAACGATCAGAGCAACCTCCCTGGCGAGTGGAATCCGGGCGCGGGCATGTGGATCCCGCGGATCGCCGTCTACGAGACCAACCCCGACGCCGTCTACAACGTCCTGGCCAAGTTCGGCCTTGGCCAGGTCGCGGGCAACGGCGCTCTCGTGCCCGGGACCGAGCAGTTCACGCTCATCGACGACAACGACCAGGGCGCGTTCATGGACGACCTCGTCGACATGAGCCAGTACCACATCATCTTTGTCCCCTGCGCCTCGACCAAGTACTGGGGCGGCGCGCCCAACATCCCCAACGGCCGGATTGACAACATTCGTGCCTACGTCGAGTCCGGCGGCAAATGGTACGCCACCGACCACTCCAACGAGTACATCGAGGGGCCGTTCCCGAGCTACCAGCAATTCCATAACCCCGGCATGCCGGACATCCAGCCGGCCTACACCTCCAACGGCACCGTCCTCGATCCCGAGCTCCTGGCCTGGCTCGAGGCCCTGCCGGACCCGCTCAAGAACATCGGCGGCGGCAACCCCACGCTGTTCCAGCTGCCCAACCTCACGACAGAGAAGAACTACTCTGGGATCGACGAGGTCAGCGACGTCTGGGTCGAAGACATGATGGGCCAGAACGTCAACGTGGGTCACCGCGTGTGGGTCGAGGGTCCGTGCCAGAGCTGCACCAACCCTCAGCTCGCCCGGCCGATGGCGGTCAGCGGGCAGTACGGCTGCGGCCGGATGATGTACAGCACCTTCGAGACCTCGAGCACCGCGCACAACGGGCTCAGCCCTCAGGAGTTGGTGTTGCTTTATATGATCCTGGAGATCACCACTTGCTTCGATGGCACGCCCCCGCCTCCGCCTGCGAATTGAGCGGAGCGATGCGAACGGGTCTACGGGTCGGCGAGAGGGCGTCGCTTCGCTGGCGGGAAGACATCGCTCTCGTTCGTGGGTGGCTGCACGTGCAGCGAACACACTCACGCAAGCACGACTTCTCGTCGCCCAAGAGAAACAAGAGCCGCGAACTACCAGCTGCCGCTCACCTGGGACGCATGCGTGCGCTGCGGATCCAGCGTGGAGCGCGAGGATCGGGTGATCCATGTCATTCCCGCGCCAGAGCGCGTCACGTCTGAGCTGGTGTTCCGCGGGCTGCGACGACACCAAGGGAAAGTGAGGTCCACGATGATGCGTCGTGAACTGGCCCAGATGGTTGTCGAGCGCGGAGCTATCGTCTACGTGCGGGAGTCGACGATGATGCAGGCCCAGGTGAATCTCTAGAGCCAGAAGCTTCAGTACGAGCTGGCCGAACTCGCGCGCTCGTACGGTTTCACCGACGTTGTCACGAACGACGACGACCTTGGCCGCTCGGCCAGCGGCACCGCTGATCGTCCTGGGGTGTTACCAGGCGCGCTTGATGATGGTCCACCGACCACGCCAGTTGAGGGGGTCCATGTTGCTCTGCGACCGTCAAGGGCCTTTGGGCCGCCTGCGGCGGGGCACTTCGTGCCCCCTTGACGGTCGCAGAGCAACATGGACAAGGCCAGTATCGGCTTTCTTGCCAGAAAGGTCGGTGATTTCAACTAGATCCAGACCATAGGATTTGAACACGTCCAGTGATGGCCTTTTCGCCTGCTTTGACCTGTCTCCCTCAGTGAGCGTGTCCAGAACGAGGCGTTTCTCCCTCACCTGGGCTGGGCGTGAACAACAGCGAGCGGCGTGAGCTCGACGAAGGTCGGCCGGATCTGGGGAGCCGCAGCAGCAGGCGCGGGCTCGATGGATGTCACGTCGGACGCGAGCTTCCAGGCCCACCACTTCAAGGTGCCCGCGTTGAGGCCGACGCGACCGCAATAGTCGAGCGCCGTGTCACCACTGGCCTTCCAGGCCCGGATATGCTCGAGCCACCTCGTCGGGATGGGCATTGCCCGTGGCGTAGCCTACGACGCAGATCGGGTCACGACGCGGTTCGCTGCACGCATACCAGTGCCCGGGCGCCAACCTTGACGCAGGGCCGCACAGTCCTGTGGTCCAGGCCGTCGTCCTCGGGCACGTCTGGCCGCCCTAGCAGTCGAGATGGCCCGCTCACCCCCCGGCCTGGCCCGTCCACCAACGCGCGGGTTCGTCTATACTCGACGCTCCAGACGGAGACCAGACATGGCAATGACTTACCTACGACGGCCCGCTCCCGACAACTCCTCGCGGTCGCTCTCCGCTCGTTCGCGAAAAGCGCCCGCCGGTCCAACGGCTGCGCCGCCGCCACCGACGACGGGCCCGACTTTGTGCTCGAGCACGACGGATGTCACCGAACTTGGCTTTCATGTCGGGCGCTTCGAAGTCAAGACCACGGGCGCGCTCGGGTTTCCAAACATGGTCAACCCGACCCTCGAGAATCCCAACGCGGTCGTCACCGCGGACGTATGTGCCAGGCCGAAGACGCCCGCAGGACAAACAGGACTCGCCGACTGGACCGTCGGGATCAGTCGCTCGATCTACGAGGACTACTCGCTGTACTCATTCGACAAGAGTGAGGTCAGCAAGCGCTTTTCCGAGGCGGCGCCCGATGGCGCCATCGACGTTCGCCCAGGAATGCATGGGCTGCCGTTCGATACGGGGATCGGGCGGCACGGAGGGGCAATCTCGGCCTCGCTTCTCGACCGCAAGCCGAGTCGCTTGGAGGTCGTCGACTCCCCCAACATGGAAGTTCCGCTGACGCATGACATCTGCGAAGTGGACAACAGGATCAAAGCCGTCAGCCGGAGGATGGATTTCTCGGTTTTCCTGATGGCCCGAAACGATCTGAGTCAGGAGGTCCACACGCTCCGTCACATCTCGTACCAGCAAATCTCACAAGTGCGCTTCAGCGACCTCGGAGGGCGAAAGAAGGCTGATCTCGGCGACGACCAACACATCGTCGAGGGGCGGGTGGCGAAGACCTACGCCCACGGACGCGTCCTGGTAGGGGCCCAGGGAACAGGCGAAGGCCCACGCCCACCCGTCCTCGGGGGCTCGTTCGCCAACGATATTGAGGAACCGCAGATTATCCGCGAAAAGTTAGGATGCTGAGGACGCTCGCACGCTCGACCGCGCTCGCTGCCGCCACCGCAGCCGCGTGCGTGGCCGCGCCTCAGCCCACGCCCACGGCTGCCGCGGACCCACTCGATCACGGCCCCGAGGTCGTCCACTGCACGCGCCAGCAAGGCCCGGCGCGGCCGCTCTACCCGGCCGAGGTGTTCGCCCCCTTCTGCCGCGGCGACAGCATCGACCTGCGCCAGCAGACCCTCGCCAGCGCGACGCGGCGGCTCGACGACGAGCCTGACCCGGCCCTGCGCGGCGCGCTGCTGACCGCGATCGCAGACGACCACCTGGCACTGTTCGAAGACGGCGTCAGTCGGCTGTGTGCGCGCGAGCGTGAAGCCAGGCCGATCCCGGGTCCCGATCGCCCCGAGATCCTCGCTCACCTGCGCGCAGCCATGGCCGCCAGCGCCCAAGGGCTCGCGCTCGCGGGAGCAGAACCGGAAGCGGTCGAGCGCCAGTGGACCCGCGACCTGCCGTGCCTGCACACGATCGCCGCCAGCCGCCTCGGCGAGCTCGAGGACGCGGGCGCGAGCGCGGCGATGCTCGACACCCAGGCCGAGTGCACGGGCTCGGCCCTCGTCGAGTACGGGCACGCGCTGGAGCTCGCGGGCGCACACGACCAGGCCCGGGCCACGTTCGAGCGCGCCCAGGCGATCGCCGCAGCCAAGCCCGCGTTGGAGATCAGCTGCCCCGTCGCCGGCCCCGAGCGCGCCTGGGCCGAGATCGATCATTGCCCGCGCCCCGAGCTATTGAGGCAATGGTGCGCATGGACGGCCTATCTGCGCTACCGATTGCTGTGGTCCGCCCACTACGGTGGCACGCTCGACGCGGCGCAGACCGCCGCCGCGCTGGGTGAACTAGCGACCGAGCTGCGCCAGGCAGCGCCGCTCGGCAGCGAGACCCTGCTCGCGGCGATCGAAGCGGATCGACAGCAGTTGGCGGACGGCCATGATCCTGCGAGGTAGCGCGCCAGAGCCGTGTAGATGACTCGGACGACCTCAGCCGAGGCGGCCGAGGGTCCGTGCCAGAGCTGCACCAACCCTCAGCTCGCTCGGCCGATGGCGGTCAGCGGGCAGTACGGCTGCGGCCGGATGATGTACAGCACCTTCGAGACCTCGAGCACAATGGGCTGAGCCCTCAGGAGTTGGTGTTGGTTTATATGATCCTGGAGATCACCACTTGCTTCGATGGCACGCCCCCGCCTCCGCCCGCGAACTGAGCGGAGCCACCTGAGGAAGACCGTCGGGCTGGCCTTCATACGTCGCCGAGCCGGACCACTCGGGCCGCCTGGATCGGCGGGCGCCCGCACAAATGCTCGAGCATGCGACTGCTGGTCATGCGTGCGCCCGCGATGTTGCGCGCTGCGGGTCCGAGCTCGAGCTCGGCCAGGGCGCCGCTGACGTGAATTCGTGGGTGCCAGCGCAGCGCTCGATCCACGACGGGATAGCCACACTCGGCGCAGGGCAGGCCGAGCTCGGCGATGACCGAGTCGAGCCAGGGGCCGGGTCGGCCGCGGGCGAAGCCGGTCGCAAGGACCACGCGATCGGCGTGAAGGAGCGGCCCAGCTTGCGGCCACAGCTCGACGCCTCCGCGGCGCTGGATCCGGGCGTCGACGATCGCGGTCTCGCGGATGACGATTCGGCCGCGACGCTCGGCCCGTCGTAGCTCACTCAGGAGTCGGCGAGGAGCGGTCCCGCGGTTGCGCGCGCCGTCGATCATCGCCCGCCGAGCCCCGAGGTCGGGCTCGCGGCGGAAGCCTTCGAGGTGTAGGGGCCCGAGCCAGCCGGGGTCGCTGTCGAACTGGGCCTCGCGCAGGGGCTTGCGGATCACCAAGGTGATCGGCTCGGCGCGCTCGCGGGCTTGGGCGAGGGCAAACTGCACGGCCGAGATCCCGCCGCCGACGATCACGATCCGCTGGTCATCGGCGAGCGTCGAGTCGTCGAAGTCGTCGTCGAACAGGTGGGCGACGTGGAACCCCTCGCGGGCGAGCGCGGTCGCCCAGCTCGGCCGCTCGAGCTGATCGGAGCCGAGCGCGAGCACGACCCGATCGGTGGCGATCCGTTCGGTCTCGGTTACGACCTCGAGCCGGTCACCGGCGTCGACGAGATCGATCGCGAGTCCGCGGATGCACAGCTCGGACAGGCGCTGGGTCGTGACCAGAGCCTCGCAGTGATCGTTGAATAGCTGGGTCGACGGGCGGTTGTAGGGAGATCGGAAGTCGCGCTTGGGGTCGCAGCCGCGCTCCCGGGCGAAGCTGGCCAGGGAGAAGGCCGGCCCGTCGAGGTGATGAACCGAGGGCGAGCGCATGAACTTCATGCCGACGGTGGCCGTGCACCGATGCCAGCGCGCGAGCGGGGTCGGGTTCGGGTCGAGCAGCCGCAGGCGATCGCGCTCGACCCCGGCGCCGCCGAGCAAGGCGAGGGCGAGGTGCACTCCATGGACGCCGGCACCAACGATCAACCAGTCGAGGGACATCGCCCCGGGTTAGCTCATCTTGCAATCAAATTGCAAGATGTTCGGGCCATCGAATAGCGCGGCAGCTTGGTCGTCGCCGCGAGCAGCCCGAGCTGGACCGACGAGGACCGGCGCTGCGTCACGATCGTCGACGAGCTGCCGTGAGAGCCCGCAGCGCTGCTGCGCTCAGCCGAGCCGGCCGAGGCCCAACCACGCGGGCATGGCGACGGACTGCGGCCCGCTCCCGAGGTCACCCTCGAGCCGAGTACGGATGCGCGTGAGCAGGTCGGTGTAGCGAGTTGGCTCGAGCTGCTCGCGGGCGATCTCGAGGGCGACGTGCGAGCGGGTCAGGCCGTCCCAGAGCGCGTCGAACGAGGGGCTCTCGAGCACGTGGACGATCGGGTGGATCTCGACGTCGAAGCCGGCGGCCTCCATCTCGGCCTTGAACACGACCGGGTCGCCGAGCGGCGGCCCGCTGCTCGGGCGGCTCACGGACGACTCCGCGGCCAGCTCGGCGGCCAGCTCGGCGTTGATCACCGCGAAGGCGTGAATCTGGTCCTGCGGCTGCCAGCTCGCGACGACTGCGCGCCCTCCTGGTCGCAGGACCCGGGCGAGCTCGGCGAAGCCCTTGGCGCGATCGGGGAACATGAACAGCCCGAACATCGAGAAGGCTGCGTCGAAGCTGTCGCTGGCGTAGGGCAGGGCCTGACCGTCGCCTTGCCGCAAGCTGAGCCGAGCCCGCTGCTGCTCGTCGGTGCGCTTGTACAGAGCCTCGAGCATGCCGGCCGAGAAGTCGAGGGCGTTGACCTTTTGGGCGACGCGGGCGGCCTCGAGGGCGAGGGTCCCCGGGCCGGTGGCGACGTCGAGGACCTCGTCGTGCTCGTTGATCCCGGCCAGCTGCAGCGCGTCGACGGCGTAGCTGCGCAGGTGCGTGGCGATGTAGCTCGCGTAGCCGTCGGAGACGCGATCCCAGGCGGCAGGGTTGTGAATGTCGACGAGATCGAGGCCCGGGGATTCGGTGAGTGCGCTGGGGCTGGCCATGTCCGGAGCAGTCTAGAGCGCCGCCCCTACACTTGCAATCGAATTGCACTTACCAGATCGCCGCGCGGGGCCACCCAGACCCCCCTGAATCGGCAGGTGCGGATCAGCCACAGGCGGTGTCGGCCGCGTCCGCGCAGTCGTCACACAGGCCCTTGATCTGCACCTCGGTGTCGAGGTTGCGGACCGAGCGAGGGACTCGCTGGCCCGGGGCCGCGCGTAGCTCGAGGGTCGGCATGCACTCGACGGTCCCGCACTCGCTACACAAAAAGTGCGGGTGCTCGTGGCCTTTGCTGGTGCTCGAGCGCTTGACCGCGAACCGCCAGACGTGATCGCCGAGGTCCGTGCGGACCGCGAGGTCGGCCTCGGTCAGGGCAGTGAGGTTGCGAAACACGGTGGCCGGATCGCCGGCCGAGCCCGCGAGCTGCTCGACGATCTCCGCGTGCGACATCGGCCCCGTCGCGCTCAGGAGCGCGTCCATCACGGCCAGGCGCGCGCCGGTGATGCGCAAGCCGGCCTCGCGCAGCTGCTCGCGGACGCGCTGCTCGTGCTCGGCTCGGCGGGACTGGCTCGAACGGCGGGGCATCTGCGCCTGACAATAGCAAAAGCGCGGCTGGCCCGACACGTCGGGCCCAGGACCACGAGCCAGGCGCCGTCTCCAGGTGCCGCTTGACATGCTCGATTCGTCGCAACTATGTTCCGCCATATGCAATCAAATTGCAAGAAATTCAGCCTCGCTGGCGCGCTTCTCTCGTTGGTCGTCGGGCTGTCGGCCTGCGCCGGGGACGACCACGACGACCACGACGACCACGACGACCACGACGACCACGGTCACGACGAGAACGAGGTCATCTCGCAGGTCGAGCTGAGCTTCACGCCCGACGGCGGCGGCGATGCCCTGGTGTTCTCGTTCGAGGATCCCGACGGCGACGGCGGGATGTCGGGCAGCGCCGAGCGCATCGAGCTGGCCGCGGGAACCAGCTACACGCTCTCGATCCGGTTCGTGAACGGGCTCGCTGACCCGGCCGAGGACATCACCGAAGAGGTCGCGGAAGAGGCCGAGGATCACTTCGTGTTCATCGTCGGCGACGTGTCCGGCCCCGCGTCGATGCCCGCGGCCGCGCTGCTCACCCACGCCTACGCGGACCTCGAGTCGGACTACGGCGACAACGCGGTCGGCGACGATCTGCCCGTCGGCCTCTCCAACACGATCACGGCGGACACGGCGGGCATGGGCGAGTTCCGGGTGCTCCTCCGCCACCTTCCGGACGTCAACGACGTGCCCCAAAAATCTGCCGATCTCCCGCAGATGCTCGCCGACGGCGAGAGCCTCCCGGGCAGCGTCGATGTCGACGTCACGTTCGAGCTCCTGGTCCAGTGACCGCGGCCCATCGCTCGCGTTGACCTCTACCCCAATCGAGCCTGTCGTTGGTGTTCGTCCCTGTCCTCCTCGGCGCGCTGCTAGCTTCACCGCCGGTATCGCCAGCAGCGCCCGTGCCCGCCCCTGCCCAGAACTCTGAGGACGCGGGAGCGTGCACGCTCGTGTGGGAGGTCCTCGTCCTCGAGTCGGACACCGGCGAGGCGATCCCCAACGCGCAGCTGGCCCTGCGCGCGCCGGCCAACCCCAGCAGCCCGCGCCTACGCACCGAAGCCTTCCTACATACGAGGGCCGATGGGCGCGCGCGGGTGACTGGGCTGTGTCCGGGGCCGCTCCAGGTGACCGTGAGCAAGGCCGAGCACGACTCGCGCCGGGTCCACCTGGAGCTGTCGGCCGCGACGACCGAGAGCCTCGTCGAGCTCGACGCGCTCCACGGTCACCACGACGAGCGGGTGATCGTCGTCCACGACGACAGTGACCCGACGTTGGCGGCGAGCGAGTCGCTGTCGGGGGCCGAGCTCTCGCGGCGGCGCGGCGCGGGCCTGGCCGACGTGCTCACGGGCATCTCCGGGGTCTCGACCTTGCGCGGGACGGCCGGCGGGCTGGGCAAGCCGATCATCCGCGGCCAGTTCGGGCGCCGCAACATGATCGTGTTCGACCAGATCCGCCACGAGGGCCAGGAGTGGGGGATCGACCACGCCCCCGAGGTCGATCCGCAGGCGGCCGATCGCGTCACGGTGATCAAGGGCGCGGGCACGACCCGGTTCGGTCCCGAGGCCGCCGGCGGAGTGGTCTTGCTCGAGCCGCGGCCGCTGCCGCGGACGCCGAGCCTCCGCGGAGAGGTCGGCGGGTTCGGCTACTCGAACCCGCTCGGGGGCGGCGGCTCGTTTCGCCTCGACTACGCGCCCAAGCGCGGCAAGGGCCTGGCGACCCGGGTCGAGGGCAACCTCGCCCGCCACCGCTCTGCGCTCACGCCCGACTACCCGCTCGACAACACGGGGTCGCTGACCTGGAACGTCGGCGCGCGGATCGGCTACATCAGCGAGTCCATCGATGTCGAGGTCGGCTATCACCTCATGCGCCAGCAGCTGGGCATCTGCACCTGCCTGCAGATCTCCACGGCCGAAGAATTTCAGCGCAGCGTCGCGCTCGGCCAGCCGGTCGCCGTTGACGCGTATCGGGCCGACTTCGAGCTCGAGCGGCCGCGCCAGGAGATCTGGCATCACCTCGCCCTCGCCCGCACGCGGGTCGCCCTGGGCCACGCGGGCGAGCTGCACGCGACCTACTCGTACCAGTTCAACGATCGTCAGGAGTTTGCGATCGTGCGCGAGAGCGTCGTCGGGCCCCAGCTCGACTTCGGCCTTGCGACCCACTCGCTCGACCTTCGCTACGAGCACGCCGCGGTCGACCTGCGCCGCTGGACGCTGGTCGGGGCGCTGGGGGCAGGGCTGACCCAGCAACGCAACGAGTTCGAGTCCACGGCCAGCTTGGTGCCCGACTACGAGCAGTGGGGCTGGAGCGTCTACGACATCGAGCGCTTCGTTCACGACCGTGTCGAGATCGAGTTTGGTGCCCGCTACGAAGGGCTGCATCGCAGCGCCGCGCTCGCGGAGCGCGACTACCTCGGGCAGCAAGCCGGCGGCCGGATCGACGCCGAGGCGTGCGAGCCCACCGCGGACAACGGCGGCACCTGCAAGCACTTGTTCAACACCGCCTCGGCGACCTTCGGGGTGCTCGGGCGGCCGATCCGGCGCGCGCGAGACTTCACGATTCGCGGGCAGCTCAATTCCTCGGCCCGGATCCCGGCGATCGACGAGCACTTCATGAACGGGGCCGCGCCTTCGTTTCCAATGCTCGGCCTCGGTGACTCGCGGCTCGGAGTCGAGCGAACCTGGGGCGGGGAGCTGTCCGTGCAGTACGCTGGCGCGTGGTGGTTTGTCGAGGCCGCCGCGTTCTCGAGCTTCGTCGACGACTACATCTATTTCGTGGCCGAGCAGCAGGAGGGTCAGTGCGCGCCGCTGACCTGCACGACCCGCGGGCCGTTTCCGGTGTTCGTGTTCCAGCCGACCAACGCGCTGTTCAACGGTGGCGAGGTTCGCTTCGACCTCCAGGCCCCGCGGATCCCGTTTGCCTTGGCCGGCAGCGCGGCGTGGGTGCGAGGCCACGACCTCGAGGCCGCCGGACCGCTCGCGTTCATGCCCGCCGATCGCTACTCGCTGACGGGCCGCTACCTGTTCCCCGACTCGCGCCTGACCACGCGCGCGTACCTCGAGCTCGGTGGGACCGTGGTGACCCGGCAGACCCGCTACCAGCCCGAGCTCGACTTTGCCCCGCCGCCGCCGGCCTATGTGTTGCTGGGCGCGGGTGCGGGGGTCGAGTTCTTGGGCGAGCGGGAGATCTATCGGTTGAGCGTGACCGGGACCAACCTGCTCAACATGCGCTACCGCGACTTCAACAGCCTGCTCCGGTATTTTGCGGATGAGCCGGGCTGGGGCCTGCAGCTGCGCTTCGCGGTCGACTTCGACGTGGCGCTGGGCAGCTGATCGCCGAGTGGCTCAGGGCCAGCCGCACAGTCCAGCGGCACAGGCCATCCCGGTCGGGCAAGTCTGGCCGCCCGCGCAGTCGAGGTGGCAGGCACCGATCGCTCCATCGGCACACACGGGCACCGCGTCGCCGTTTGGCGCGGGGTCGCATTCCGAAGCGTCGAAGCAGCCGGTGGTGCAGGTCCGGGTCTCGACGGCGCAGGTCACCGCCTGTCCGGATTCAAACCCGGCGCACTCGCCGATCGAGTCGCACGGCCCCGAGTACTGGCCACCGTCGGGCCACTCGGGGAGCTCCTCGATCGGCGGGTCCTCACCCGTGCCTCCGCCCGAACCGTCGCCGCAGGCCTGGTCCTCGCTCGCAAACACCATGCACGGCGCGAAGCCTTCGTAGAAACAGTTTGGCAGGAACTCTCCCCCGTCCCACTGCGACCGGCACGTGGTCCAGTAGTTTGACGAGGCGAGGTTCCTCGGCCCGCGCCGGACCTCGACGGCGCCCTCGGGCAGATCGACCTGCCGCCACTCGACGATGCCGCCCGCGAACACGTCGTAGGTGTTGTAGCCGGGGTCGCCGTAGAAGTCCTTGTCGATCCGATAGCGGCCGATCGTGCCGGCCGCGAGCTGCTCGTACCAGCACTCCGCCACGGCTTCGTAGCCAGCGATGCTCGCCGTGAAGCCCCCGCTGAGCGAGTAGTCCCAGACCTGGTACATGGCTTCGCAGGGGCCCGCGGCGGCGCACTCGAAGTAGGGCTCGACGTCCTCCGAGATGAACATCTCGTCCGCAGGGCACTCGACCGGCTCGTCGTTGGTCTCGCCCTCGGTACCGGTCTCGGCGGAGCTCGACGAGTCAGCTTGCCCAGGGTCTTCACAGCCGAGCATCGTGAACAGCACGAGCAGCGCGAGACTGGGCTTGGACGAAATGTGGTGCACGCCTGGGGGTGCCATTCAGGGGTGAGCCGATCAAGTGGGATTGTCTTTTTGCGCAGGCGGCTTCCCGGGCTCGCAGGCCGGGCGGCAGCTGGCCGCGGTCGGGGCGGCAAAGTCTGCGACCTCTCCACACATGCGCGACTTTGAACCAGTTTGCCGAATCCCGGGTCGGTTGGTTTCTTTCGCCTCGACTACCAAGTAGAACGCGCGCATGGGGAATCGAGCCTGGTTTCGGGAGACTGCGCTGTGTCTGGTTGGCGAAGTCTGGGCGCTGGGCGTTTGCCTGGCGCTGAGTCTCAGCGCGAGTGGTTGCGGCGATTCGACGGCTGATGACAGCCAGTTCGACTCGTTGACCACGGTTGGCCCGACCGGGGACGGCGACGCGACCGGGGACGGCGATGCAACCGGGGACGGAGACGGAGACCCGTCCGGAGACGGAGACCCGACCGGCGACGGAGACCCGACCGGCGACGGAGACCCGACCGGCGACGGTGATGGCGATCCGCCACCCGACCCGGCCTGTGAGTTCAGCGCGACCAGCGTCGACTGGTCACTGCCGCCCGGGCTGGTGACGGAGCAGCTCGACGAGACCTACGCGGCGTCGTCGGCACCGTGCAATCAAGGCGTGTATCGGGCCGTGACCATGGATCTCACCGGCGACGCGCGCCCGGACCTCGTGGTCACGGATAACTGTGACATCGGCGGCGTGGGTACGACGCATTGGCTCGTGCACGAGAACACGGGCACGGGGTTCTCCGGGACCGCGAGCTCGTGGTCGCTGCCGCCCGGGCTGGTGACGGAGCAGCTCGATGAGACCTACGCGGCGTCGTCGGCACCGTGCAATCAAGGGGTGTACCGGGCCGTGACCATGGATCTCACAGGCGACGGGCGGCCGGATCTCGTGGTCACGGATAACTGTGATATTGGCGGCGTGGGGACGTCCCATTGGCGCGTGCACGAGAACACGGGCACGGGGTTCTCCGGGACCGCGAGCTCGTGGTCGCTGCCGCCTGGGCTCTACGCGGAGCAGCTCGACGAGACCTACGCGGCGTCGTCGGCACCGTGCAATCAAGGCGTGTATCGGGCCGTGACCATGGACATCACAGGCGACAAACGCCCAGATCTCGTGGTCACGGATAACTGTGATATCGGCGGCGTGGGTACGACACATTGGCTCGTGCACGAGAATACGGGCACGGGGTTCTCCGCGAACGCGAGCTCGTGGTCGCTGCCGCCTGGGCTCTACGCGGAGCAGCTCGATGAGACCTACGCGGCATCGTCGGCACCGTGCGATCAAGGGGTGTATCGGGCCATCACGATGGATCTAAGTGGTGACGGGCGCCCGGATCTCGTGGTCACGGACAACTGTGATATCGGCGGCGTGGGTACGACGCACTGGCGCGTGCACGAGAACACGGGCACGGGGTTCTCCGCGAACGCGAGCTCGTGGTCGCTGCCGCCCGGACTCTACGCGGAGCAGCTCGACGAGACCTACGCGGCGTCGTCGGCACCGTGCGATCAAGGGGTGTACCGGGCAGTGACGCTGAATGTGACGGGTGTCGGAGGCCCGGACCTCGTGGTCACGGATAACTGTGATGTCGGCGGCGTGGGCACGACACATTGGCTCGTGCACGAGAACACGGGCACGGGGTTCTCCGCGAACGCGAGCTCGTGGTCGCTGCCGCCCGGGCTCTACGCGGAGCAGCTCGACGAGACCTACGCGGCGTCTTCGGCACCTTGCGACCAAGGGGTGTACCGGGCGGTGACGTTGAACTTGATGGGCAGCGCCGCTCCCGATCTCGTGGTCACTGATAACTGTGACATTGGCGGGGTCGGGACCACTCGCTGGCATGTCTACACCGCTGGTTGCGACTGACTTGGGGTGTCGTTCAGCTTACCGATCGTGCTCGAGCGCCGTGAGCACCTCGAGCACGGTGTCGACCACTGGACGGTAGCGAGGATTGTCCCCTACGTAGGCCCACGCGATCTTTCCCGATCGGTCGACCACCAGCGTGGCCGGCAACGCGATGTCCTTGCCCTCGTGCTCGACCCCCCACGCGCGGATCGTCGCGAGATCCGCGTCGCTGAGGATCGTGAAGTCGAGATTTAGCCGCTCGATCAGCGCGGCGTTGGTGGCGGGGTCGTCGACGACGATGGCGACCACCGTGGCGTGATGGCTAGCGAACTGAGCCTTGGCGTCCTGCAGCCGCCCGAGCTGCTCTCGACAGTGTGGTCACCAATCGCCGCGGTAGAACACGACGACCGCGGGGCCGCTCGCCAGCGTGTCGGCCAGGCTCACGCTGGTGCCGTCGGCGGCCGGGCGTGAACGCTGGGGCGCTCGAGCCGACCTTCAACGTGGTCGTGGCTTCAGATGCTGACACCCGATTCTGGGACCGCCCAGTCGTTCACCGACGCCGAGGCCTACCTCGCGCCGCGCGTGAGCATCGACGACCCGGACGCAAGCCGTGAAGGTCCCGGTTGCGGTACACCGTGCCTGCGCTCATGGCTCGACCAGCCCGATTCGGATCGCGTGGCGGACCAGGTCGGCGACCGCGTGCGCGTCGAGCTTGCGCATCATCCGGGTCCGGTGGTTATCCACGGTCTTGGTGCTGATCGCCAACGCGACGCCGATCTGTCGGTTGGTGAGGCCCTGGCCGATCAGGCCCAGGATCTCGAGCTCGCGGTCGGTCAGCAGCGCTCGGCTGGTGCTCTGGGCCTGGATCACGGCGCCGCCTAGGGCCGCGCTGACGAAGGCGCGGTCCGCCACGACCGCCCGGATCGCGGCCAGGAGATCCGAGAATGCGTCGTCCTTGAGGACGATCGCCTGAGCGCCGTGGTCGAAGGCTCGGCGGGCGAGCTCGGGCGCGCGCAGGGCCGTCAACACGACGATGCGGAGCTCGCCGAGATCGGCTTGGGCGAGCGCCGCGGCGACCTCGAGCCCGGTGCGTCGGGGCATCGAGATGTCGAGCACGGCCACGGTCGGGCGCACGCGCGCGATGGTCTCGAGCGCTTCGTCCCCGTCCGCGCAGGTGGCCGCGACGGTCAGGTCGGGCTCGCAGTCGAGCAGCCGCGCGAGCGCTTCTCGGACGAGCTGGTGATCGTCGGCGAGCACGACGCGAATCGGTGCAGGATCGGCTGCTGCTTGGGCCACACCCGATTGTGTCTTCCGCACGGCGCCTCGATCATGCCCGCGGGGCCGGCCTCACTAGGGTGTTCACCTCAGTCCGACACGGGTCCAATGCCTCAACGCGATCCATGCAAACCCTCCATCCCGCCTCGATCGGAGGGGTGCTACTCCGACAAGCGTTCACTCGAGCTCGTCGTCGATCGTCGCCATCGAGGCTCGAGGAGCGTACCCAGATCATGACTGATTCGAACCCCACTCCATCTTTCGTCGACGCGATCGTCCGTGACCCTCATCATCCCCCGCGCCTGTCCACGCTGGTCGGCTACCCCGGCCAGGCGGCGGCGCCCGGGCAGCGTCGGATTTACCTCGACATCGACCTCTCGGAGCACGTCGACTACCGCGTCGAGGACGTGGTCCACGAGCGGCCCGTAGACGGCGAGCTCGGTCTGCCGGCTCGCGTCATCTGGCTCGAGGAGGGTGCCCTCATCACCCACTCGAGCGACCACGGTGCGCTCAGCCAGAGGTTGCCGATCGGGTCGTTCCACGACGCAGCCCTCGTCGCGGAGGTCGAGCCCGATCCCGGCGTGTGGCTGGACCTCGATCCCCGGCTGCAGGCGCTGGCGTTAACTGCTGCGGCCGAGATGCACACGGCCGCCGCTGTCGGCCTGGGCTTTGCCCAGGCGCCGCCGCCCATGAGCACGCCCGAGGCCCAGGCCCGCCCGCCCGGGGGGATCGGGACTCGAACCTGCGGCGCCACCTTCTTCACCTGCGCGACCAGCAAAGCCAGGGGATGCACGACCAACTGCGCCACGCGGACCGGCACCTGTCTCGTGACCGAGTCGCTGGCCTGCAAGCCGCTCCCGCCCAGTCAGCGCTGCGTGACGCAGACGCAGCTCTGCAAGCTTCCCACCGGCAATTGCCGGTACACCATGACGCTGCTCTGTCGCTGAGCCGAGCTGCGGGAGAGTCATGTTCGTCGTCGCTCAAACCGTCATCCGCTATCTGCTGGCGCGTGGCCTCCTCGAAGTCGAGGACGTCGTCGCGGGCCGGGTCGTCGTCCAAGAGGAGCGTCGGCGCAACAACAACCTGCGCGTGTCCGTGGACGGCCGCCGAGGCCTGTTCCTCAAGCAGGCCGCGAGCGAGGATCCGAGCCTGCGCGAGACGCTGGACCGAGAGGCCTGGGTCTACGCGCAGGTGCCCGCGCGCGCCCCGAAGCTCGACGCGATCACCCCGCGTCGGCTCCACTTCGACGCTCACCGATCAATTCTGGTGACCGAGCTGCTCGACGGCTTGACCATCGGGGCCGCGGGGGCCGCCGTCGACTCGGTCGAGCTCGCAGTCATGCTGGGCGCGGCGCTGGCTCGGGCCCACGAGGGGGGCGCGTCGCTCGTGCAGGAGACGGACGAGCGCCTGCCCCGGCACCCGCCCTCCGTGCTCCTACTGACGGATTCGGAGTGTGTCGTGTCGCCCTCGGTCCACCCGGGCATCGTTGAGGCGATCCACGAGCTGCCCGAGCTCGCCGGGGCGCTCACCGAGCTGCGTGGGGCGTGGTCCGGCGACACGCTGATCCACGGCGACGTGAAGTGGGACAACGTCTTGCTGGTCCCCGACGCGGGCGGCGAGCCGCGGATCGTGCTCGTCGACTGGGAGCTCGCCGACGTCGGCGATCCGGCGTGGGATGTCGCCGGAATGCTGTACGGGTGCCTGCTCGACTTGATCAGCGAGGACGGAGAGGCGGCCGGCGCCCGGCGGCCGCCGACCGTCGAGGCGCGGCGTCTGGCCGTAGCCCGGGCGCTGTGGTCGACCTACATCGCGTGTCGCGGGCTGTCGCCGCGTCGGTCGGCGGCCCTGCTCGTCCAGAGCACCCGCCTGGCCGGGGCTCGGCTGGTCCAGAGCGCCGTCGAGGCTCAGGCGCTGGACCAGCCGCTGGCGCGCTCGACCCTGGTGCTGTTGCAGCTCGCCGCCAACGTCATGCGTGCTCCTCGACGGGCTCACACGGCCCTGCTGGGGCTGGAGTCGCCGTTGTCCTCCGGGGTGTCGGTCGCGGCGGAGGTGCGAGCGTGAACGACACCAACGCCGCGATCGTGGCCGACTTGTGTGCGCGACTGATCATCCACTCCGAGTGTCGCCTGAGCGTCGACGGGGTCGAGCCAGACGTCGCCGCGCTCGCCCGCTCGGTGGGGCCGCTCGTCGAGGACCTTGGGGGGGCGGCGCCGAGCGACGACCTGACGCTCGGGCTGTGGGCCCTGCTCTACCAGGGCTGCTACACGCACGGCCGTCGCCTGCGGGCCGACCTCGCGCGCGAGGTCGCGGCGGACTGCGTCGGTGAATTCGAGGGCTGGCCGAAGTCTAGCCTGCGCGATCGCCTGGCGACCATTGCGATCGGGACCCTCGGGTGGGACCGCGGGTGGGAGGTCTACCAGCTCGAGGACAGCGGCCTGGTCCGCGTGCGCAAGGGTGGTCGCCATCGGCATGCGCTCGCGGGTGACTACACCAAGTGGGGACCGCCCGGCGTTCCGGTCCGAGTCGGCGGCCGGGTCGATCTGCGGCTCACGGTCGGCAGCTTCGAGCTGCAGGCCGGCTACTACCACGTGCTCGGCAGCGAGCTCGGCGACGCGCTCGAGGACATCGACTGCGCACGGCTGTACTTCAACACGCGCGCGGACTCGGTCGAGGCCCTGCTGCGGGCGCTCGTCGACGATCTCGAGCGGGCTGTGATCCCCTTTCACGCCAAGACCCCGGCGTCCGCCGACCACTACGCGCGCGCCGACGCGACCGTACTGTATGTGCCGCGCAAGTACGCCCCGATCGTCATCGACGTGGTCGCGGATCTGGCCGGGCGCGACGCGCTGCTCGATCCGGAGGTGCCCCTGTTCTCGGCGCAGCTGTTCGCCGGAGTCGGTCTGGCCGACGACCCGGGCCCGTCGGAGAGCTTCGGAACCCACCGCTGTCGCCTGCTCGCCGAGGCCCTCGTCGACGTGTGGCGGGCGCTCGGGCCCGAGGCCGGGCAGGATCTCGAGCATCGCCTGCGTGCGATTCGGGCGGCCTTCTCCGAGCAGGGTCTCGACCTCGACCGCCCGCACCTCGGCCCAGGCCTGCGAGCGGTCGAGGCCTGGCCGAGGGCCGTGGAGGTGACGTCGTGAACCCAGCGCTCGGGACCCCCGTCGACTTTCTGGTCGAGGCCGATCGGGTCGGCAACGGCCTGTGCCGTGAGGCGCTGTGGTCGGGAGCGCGGTGCACCTGGCTCGGCTGGACCCTGCAGCCGGACGCGAGCGGGCGGCCGACCCCGAGCTACCGCAGCTTCGGCGCGGACCTCTACGAAGGCACCCTCGGCGTCGCCCTGTTCCTGGCCCGCCTGCACGCGCACACTGGCGACAAGCGCCAGCGCCGGGCCGCGATCGGAGCGCTCAATCAGGCGCTCGCCGTCGACCTCGATCAGGGCCCGCGCGGCTTCTACTCGGGAGTCGCCGGTCACATTTACGCGCTGCTTGAGCTCGGCCATGCGCTCGAGGACGTCGGTCTCCACCAGCGGGTGGCGATCGCCTGCGAGCGGCTGCGCCTAGCTGCGGCGGACGCCTGGGACTTCGACGTCATGGACGGCAGCGCGGGGGTGATCCCGGTCTTGCTCGCGGCCGCCGAAACCCTCGGTCGCGACGATCTGGTCGAGCGCGCGGCGGAGCACGGCGCGTTCTTGATCGACGCCGCGCGGGTGAGCGACGACGGCGTCGCGTGGCCGTCGCCCACCGACCCCGGGGACGCGCCGCTGCTCGGGTTCTCGCACGGAGCGTCTGGCGTCGCGTGGGCCCTCGCCGAACTCCACGCCGTCACCGGTGCGCCCGGCCCCGCGCACGCCGCCCGCGAGGCCGCCCGCTACGAGCGAGCTCACTTCGACGCTCGGGCCGGCAACTGGCCCGATCGGCGCGCCTGGGTGGTGGCCACCGAAGGACAGCCCGGATCAATGCTGGCGTGGTGCCACGGCGCCCCCGGGATCGGCCTCGCGCGCCTGGGCATGCTCTCGTGTGTGGGGGAGGACGCGGACCTGCGCGAGGATCTCGAGCGTGCCCTGGTCGCGACCTCGGCCTCGCTGGTGGGCAGCGCGGAGGGCCCCGACCACTCCCTGTGCCACGGGACCTTTGGCGTCGCCGAGCTGCTGCTGCTCGCCGCGACCCAGCTCGATCGGCCCGCGCTCCGCCGCGAGGCCGAGGCCCACGCAGAGGCTGCGATCGCCCATGCCAGCCGCGGACACGCGTGGGGCTGCGGCGTCCCCGGAGGCTGGGCCGCCCCTGGTCTCATGCTCGGCTGGGCCGGCATTGGCAACTTCTTGCTGCGGTTGGTTGACCACTCGGTCCCGAGCCCGCTGCTGCCCTGCGATCCGCTGACACGCCGACACCGGCGAGACGACAGCGACCGATGACCGACACACCGGGCCCGGCCGCGACCGCTCGCCCGTTTGAGTCCGCCGACCGGGAGCTGCGCGTCGAGATCGACGAGCAGGGTCACGCTCGCGTGCGGCCCCAAGCAACCCGGCGGGTCGTCCAGTGACGGTCCGAACGCAGACGGCGACACCTCCAACGGTGACGGTGACGGTGACGGTGACCCTGGCGACGGTGACGGCGATCTCGAAGGCGATGGTGACACCGGAGACACCAGCGCCGACGAAGCCGGTATCGCGGACGTGTGGGGTGGCTCATGCGACTCACTGGGTTACATGATGGCTGCCTGCAACAACGAGTTCTTGGTCTGTATAGACGACTGGAGCTGCAACTTCTACGACACCACAGACATGTACGGAGTCTCGCCGGTCGGCAATTGCTCGCCGGTCTGTGAGACCGACGCTGACTGTGACTTCGGGCCGGGAAGCGAAGCGTGCTTCGACCCCAACATCGTGTGCGCGAGCTTCGGACAGGATGCTGTCCGTCGATGCATACTGCCGTGTCAGACTGACGCTGACTGCTATTCGAGCCAGTTCTGCGCCGAAAACCTGGACATCTGCGTGTCGCACACGACCTGAGCTGCCGCCTTCGCGGCCCGAATTGCCGCGAATCGTGATCGCAATAGCGCGACCTACGAGATCAATAGGACCGACCTGCCGCGCATCTCGATTGCGACCGCGTGAGGCGCCAGGATAAAAAGACGTGTGCGACAGTTCCTCGTGGCTCTGTGCGTCGTGCTTTTCACGACCTCGTGTGCGGGCACCATCGGTCAAGTCCGCGACGATCATCGCGGAACGGAGCAGTGGGCCCGGTCCAGCGAGGCATTCTTGCGCCTGCTCGTGGGCTGGCTTGCTTGGATTGAGATGCGACAGCTGGATCATCGCCTGGCGAATGAACGCTCTTCCGAAGCAACTACGCGGGGATCATATTTCCTATCCCGCAACTCGATCTCATGTCGATCCAGGGTCGGCGTCTCGAACCATGCTCGAAGCCGACGAGTTAGGTGTTGGCAGTCACAGAGCAATGTGCAGCTCCGGATAGCGCCCCGTGGTCAGGCCCGCCCCGAGGCTTGATCATGTGGATGGATGGACGAAGCCCACCCACTGGGGGGCAAAGCAGGCAGCCGGGTAGATCCCACACCCGTTTGGGCCCTTGAACTTATTCAGAGATCCTTGCGCCAGGCCGCCTCGATGTACCAATGAAAAAAATGCTTGCGCCGTCAGAGTTCGCTCGTACTTTGTCTCCCGGCGACGACGCACCGAATCCAACTGATAAAGTGTGTCCAATAGATCACGAGGTGGCGACTGACCGAGACGACGGTTGGACGCCCAGGCCGCGAGTATGGGCCAGGTAGCACTTATCCCCATGAAGATCCTCATTCCGACTCAAAGTCACGACATTCATGCAACGGCCGTCGCCGCAGCGATCGCAACAAAGGGCCACGAAGCTGTACTTTGGTACGCGAGCGACCTGCCGACCCAGCAGACCATGTCGTTGAACTACGATGGCCGTGACGAACCGCAGCTCGAGCTCCACGGCGTCGATCTCGACCACCATGGTACCTTTGATGTGGTCTGGCTGCGGCGCCCGGCTAGCCCCGTGTTGCCGGACACCATGCACCCGGGCGACCACACCTTCGCGGTCCAAGAGTGGCGAAGCGCGCTCGAGGGTGTATGGGACACGCTGTCGGCGTCCGGGTTTTGGATCAACCCACGTATCGCGGCCCGGCGGGCGGAATCCAAGCCAGCCCAGCTCGCGGCCGCCCGACGCGTGGGTCTGGACATCCCTGCGACCCTGCTGAGCAACGATCCTCAGCGGATCCGCTCGTTCATCCGCGCCAACAGCCCAACAGAGACCATCTACAAGCCGTTTGCGACCACCCAGTGGGATCTCGGGGACGGGGCCGCGGCGTACCTGTTCACCGCGGTCGTCGATGAGGCCGGGCTCCCACCGGACGAGATCCTGCGCCTGACTCCCGGGATCTTTCAACCTCGACTCGCCAAAGCCCACGAGCTCCGGGTCACGTTCATGGGCGAGCACATGTTTGTCGCTCGATTGGGCTCGCAGGCGGTCGACGGCGCGGAGGTAGATTGGCGCATCAAGACCCGTGCGGTGGCCACCGAGGTCGGGGTATTGCCTGCCAAGGTCGAGATGGCCTGCCGAGCCCTCATGCGCACATTGGGGCTGGTGTTCGCTTGTTTCGACTTCATCGTGACGCCAGACGGCAAACACGTGTTCCTCGAGGTCAACCAGATGGGCCAGTTCCTATGGTTGGAGGAGCTGGCCCCCGAAATGCCGCTGCTCGACGCGTTCTGCGAGTTCCTGATCCAGGGTCGCCCAGACTTCCGGTGGCGAGCCCCCGCGCCCAACGAAGGCCTGCGGTTCAAAGACTTCTCCGACGAGGCCACCCAGACCGCCATCGACCAACGGCACGTCGATCGGCCGCACGTGCTCCTGCTCCCCGACGACCCCCGCGGGGACGCAGCGGCCTAGTACATCTGGGGCCGCTCCTGCCGTTGTCGCTCGGCGCTCGCAGTATGCCGGTTGGTGGTGCTGGCAGCAGCCAGGTTCTCCGCCAAGAGTTTCACGGGATGCCCCGTGATTGACGTGAAAGCGTCGCAAGAGAAAGAAGACAAAACCATGCAAAAACCCAACAAGAACAAAGACACCAGCAATCGCATCCTCGGCCGCCGTCTGGCGAAGGAGCTGTCCTCGACCGAGCTTCACTCGATCACGGGTGGCACGACCAGCTGCAGCTGCGGCGGTGCCGACGACTGCGATCAGCAGCAGAACTAGTCAGTGTGGCCAGGCAGGGCGTTCGTGCCCTGTCTGGCCATTTTCATGTGACGTCTCCCGCCACCGATCAGTCCCGCGATGCCCTGGAATTTGGAGACAGACCCCGACTACGCCCGAGCAATGCTCGCGATGTTGCGCGCGTCAGCGACGACTGACAATCCGGCTGACCTGACGCGCATCGTCGAAGAATTTGCGATGGACTGGATCGGCGATCGGGCGTTCCTGCGCTTTCACGACGCCACCGACAGCACGCTGTGGTCGGCCGTCGACGACGAATATGGTGTCGAGGCCTGCCGCGGGCTGGCTGGCGCCGCGCTGCTCGGGCTCGAGCTGATCACCACGGCTAACTGTGGGCGAGAGCCCGCCTACGAGGCGAGCGTCGACGATCCTCGCGGCGCGGGCGACGAGCGGATCGCTGCGATCGCGCTCGCGGCTGCGACCGTGACTCCGGCGAGCCCCGATCGCAGCGCGCACGCGGTCCTCATCGTGATCCGCGAGGCCGCGCGCGAGCCGTTCGATGCCCGCGCGGGCGGCCGGATCGTCGCGCTCGCCCATCGCCTGTCGCCGCTGCTCGACCAGCTGGCGCTCGCGGCCGTGCTGAACGCCAGCGCGACGCTCGAGCTCGGGGCCGAGGACGACGACCCCACCTTTTTGTATCGCGCCGAGGCCCTCGAGGCCTACCGCGGCAGCCACAGTCAGGGTCCGGTGCTGCGCTTGGCGTCGCCCTGGCTCGGCGCCGTGTATCGAGCCGTCGTTGGCCTCGTCATCGTCAGCCTCGCGTACCTGTGTCTGGTCGACGTTGGCGAGTACAGCGGAGGCCCAGCCCTGATTCGGCTCGGCGGTCGCACCCAGATCACGGCGCTGACCGACGCGAGCGTGGTCGAGGTGATGGTCTCGCCCAACGACCGAGTCGAGGCGGGCCAGCAGTTGATCCGGCTCCATGATGTCGACGACGCGTCCGAGTCCGAGCGGCTCGAGCAAGAGTTCGAGCTGCAGCTTCGCAACCTCTTGCGCGACCCGGGCGACGCTGCGGCCCAACGCGCGGTCACGACTCTCCGGGCCGAGCGTGAACGTACGGCCTGGCGCTTGCGCGAGCACCTTATCCGCGCGCCAACGGCCGGCGTGGTCCGAGATATTCGTGCCCGGCCGGGGCAGGCGCTGGCAGCTGGCGAGGTGCTGCTCACGATCGCCAGCGAGGAGTCCAACCCACACGTGCTGGCGCTGTTGCCCGGCGACGATCGTCCACGCATCGAGGTGGGGATGACCCTGGTGTTCGAGATTGACGGCTATCGGGACGCCGACCGAGCCCTGCGCATCGAGCATGTCTACGAAGATGTCGTGGGTCCGGCCGAGGCCCTGCGCGTGCTGGGCCCGGAGGTCGCGGGCGACATGGTCATCACCGGGCCGGTGGTGTTGGTCCGCGCCGCGCTTTCGAGTGAAAAGTTCGAGTCGAAGGACACCCAGTTCCGCTACCACGACGGCATGCGCGGGCGCGCGGAGATCGAGGTTCGCTCGACGAGCGTCCTCGAGGCGCTGATCCCCAGCCTGGAGGAGCTGTAGTGGCCCGACCCAGCCGGCGAATCCCCGTCGTCCGCCAGCTGCAAGCCGGCGATTGCTCGGCGGCCTGCCTGAGCATGGTGCTCGCACACTACGGGCGGCGGGTGCCGTTGGCCACGGTGCAAGAGGCCGTCGGGATCGGCCGCGACGGCGCGGACGCGGCCGCGATCTTGCGGGCGGGCGAGCTCTTGGGCCTGCGTGGTCGGGGCCTACGGGTCGACCTCGACGACCTACAATTGCTGCCGGCCGGGGCGATCCTTCACTGGGGCTTCAATCACTTCGTCGTGTTCGAGCGGGTCGGCGCGCGCGGGATCGAGATCGTCGATCCAGCCTTTGGTCGGCGCACGATCTCGCCGGCTCGCTTCGGCCGGTCGTTCACCGGCATCGCGCTCGCGCTCGAGCCCGGGGACAGCTTTGGCGGCAAGCCAGATCACGCTCCGGCCCCGCCGAGTCAGCTGTGGGCGCACCTGCGAAAGTTCGCGATGCAGCCACAAGCGGTGACCCGGATCGCCGTGACGTCGCTGATGCTCCGGCTGTTCGCGCTCTCGCTGCCGCTGCTGACCGGCTTTGTGGTCGACCGCGTGGTGCCGCGCAGCGACATGGACATGCTGCTCGCGGTCGCGGGTGGGCTGCTGATCATGGTCCTGTTCCAGGTCGCCTCGACGCTGATCCGCGGGCACATGCTCTTGCACCTGCGCGGCCGGCTGGACCTCGAGATGAGCCTCGGGTTTCTCGACCACCTGACCTCGCTCCCCTTTGATTTTTTCCAGCGCCGCTCGGCTGGCGACCTGATGATGCGCGTGAACAGCCACGCGACGATCCGCGAGATCCTGACCGCGAGCACGCTGTCGGCGTTGCTCGACGGGCCGTTCGTGCTCGCCTATTTGGTGATCATCTTGATCGCCAGCCCGACGCTGGGCGTGCTGGTCTTCGCGCTGGGGCTGGCCCAGCTGGTCGTGTTCGCGCTCAGTCGCGGGGGCTTGCGCGAATTGGCCGCGCAGGAGCTCGAGACGCGCGCACACGCCCAGAGCTTCCTGGTTCAGATGATCGGCGGAATTGAGACGCTCAAGGCCCAAGGGGCCGAGCGCGCCGCGGTCGAGCGCTGGTCCAACCTGTTTGTCGACGAGGTCAACGTGTCGCTCGAGCGTGGTCGGCTAACGGTCCTGACCGACGCGCTACGCAGCGGGTTTGCGACGCTCGCCCCGCTCACGGTGCTCACGACTGGGGCGGTGTTGGTCATGAACGACAGCTTGAGCCTCGGCGCGATGCTGGCACTCGCCGCGCTGTGTGCCAGCTTCCTCGGGCCACTCGACATGCTGGTCGAGACCGCGTTGCAGATCCAGCTGTTGCGGGGCTACGTCGATCGGATCGACGACGTGCTCGCGGCCGAGCCCGAGCCTCGGGTCCGCGCGGGATCGGGGCCAGGGCAGCTCGAGGGGCCTCGTCCGTGCCCGCGCTTGGCGGGGCGCATCGAGCTGTCTGGAGTCTGCTTCAGCTACGACGCTGGCGACGTCCCCGTGCTCACGGACATCAACGTCGAGATCGCTGCAGGTCAATGTGTAGCGATCGTCGGCAGCTCGGGCTCGGGCAAGTCGACCCTCGCCAAGCTCATCTTGGGCCTGTATCGACCGAGCTCGGGCAGCATTCGCTATGATGGGCAAGAGCTGTCGCAGCTCGATCCCCGCGGCTTGCGTCGGCAGCTCGGGATCGTCATGCAAAAGCCTCATCTGTTTGGTGGCTCGATCCGCAGCAACATCGGGTTGGGATCGCCCGGCGCCGGTCGAGAGCGGATCATTCAGGCCGCTCGCGAAGCTGGTATTCATGAGGTCATCAACGCCATGCCGATGGCCTACGAGACCCTCGTTGGAGATGACGGTGACGCCTTGTCTGGCGGCGAGCGTCAGCGGGTGGCGCTCGCGCGGGCGCTGGTCGGAGATCCGGCGATCCTGCTGTTCGACGAGGCCACCAGCGCCCTCGACACCGCGACCGAGCACGCGATCATGGCGAGGCTTCAGACACGGGCGTGCACTCGGATCGTGATCGCCCACCGGCTCAGCACCGTCGCTCAGGCCGACATGATCTTGGTCATGGAGGGCGGTCGGATCATCGAGCGTGGCGCCCATGACGAGCTGCTCCGCGCTCGCGGGCGCTACTTCTCGCTGGTCGAGGCGCAGTCGTGAACGTACTGCGCCAGATCACGCGGGGGGGCACGCTGGGGTGGATGTCGATGTGCATGCTTGGCTGTGGTCTGTCGCGCGCTCAAGACCAGCCGATGCTCGACAGCACCGAGGCTGCGCGCACCAGCGAGCTGAGCGAGGCTGCGACCACGGACGCGCCCCCCGAGAAATTTCATGTCGGCGTGATCATTGCGCGCGAAGCCATCGACTTGTCGGCCGAGATCAGCGGTACGCTCACAGGCACCCAGCTGCCGATCGGGACCCGCGTCGAGGCTGGCACGCTGCTCGCCCAGGTCGAGGTTGCGGGCCTCGACGCGCAGTTCGAGGCCGCCCAGGCCGCCCTCCAAGCCCACAGCGCTGACCTGGCGCAGCGTCGGCTCTCGGCCACCGACGCGCAGCGTCAGGATCTGCGCGAGACGGCGCTGGCTGACGCTGGCATCAGCCCCGAGGGTGAGCGTGAGCGCGCCCGGCTCGAGCTCGAGCTGGCGAAGGCCAACCGGCGCAAGGCCGCGGCCGAGCTGCGCCAGGGGAAAGCGGCCCTGACCGGGCTGCGAGCCAAGCGTGAGAGCGGTCAGCTGGTCGCGCCCTTTACCGGCAAGATCTCCAGCTGGTACCGAGCCGAGGGAGAGCTGGTGCAGGTCGGGGACGTCGTCGTGCGTGTCACCGCCGTCGACGACCTCTGGGTCCGGTTCGCCGTGCCGATCGCGGATCTCGGTGATGTCGCGCCAGGGGACGCCATCACGGTCTCCCTGATGCCCCGCGGCGAGCGGGTGGCAGGTATCATCCAACACTTGGCGCCCGAGCTCGACCTCTCGTCTCAGATGATCTTCGTGGAGGCGCAGCTGCAGCGCACGGACCTGGTCGACGCGCCCGAGTTAATGGTTGGACAGGGTTGTCATGTGAGTATCGTGGCGCCTGCCGGACCCGAGCGAGACCGATGAACTCACGAATTTATCCACTGGTCCTCTCTGCATCCATGCTCGCTTGCTCGCCGGCCGAAGCGCCGACGGCCCCGCCCGTGAGCGCAGCCCCAGCGCCGCCGTCGATCGACTGCGGCCGGTCGATCGATGGCGCACGCGCGCTCACCCGAGCCGGCGCGTTGATCCTGTTTGGTGAGATTCACGGCACCCACGAAGTCGCCGAGTTTGTCGGCGGGTTCGTGTGTCAGGGCTTGGCGACGGGGGTCGAGGTGCGCTTGGGGTTGGAGGTGCCGGCTGCGCAGAACGACGCGGTGCAGCGCTACTTGGCGAGCAGCGGCCTCGAGTCCGATCGCGCCGCGCTGCTGGCTGGCGCCCACTGGCAGCGCGAGGACCAGGACGGTCGAAGCAGCGTGGCCATGGGGGCGCTGCTCGAGCGCGCCCGCCAGTGGCGAGCAGGTGGGCTCCCGATCGCGGTGTTTCCCTTCGACGTCGACGGCGAGCACGCGTGGAATGAGCGTGACGCGGCCATGGCTGCGCGGATCCTCGCCGAGACCCAGGCACATCCAGACGCGCTGGTCGTCACGCTCTCTGGCAACCTGCACAACCGCACGGTCCAGGGCCTCCCCTGGGATTCCGAGGCGCGCCCGATGGGCATGTCGATCCACGCCGCCCGGCCCGACGCCCTGAGCCTCGACCTTCGCCACCATGGCGGGAGCGCGTGGATCTGCATGTCCGACGGCTGTGGAGCGACCGAGCTGTCTGGCGCGGTTGAAGGCCCCGCCTGGGCGATCGAGCGGTGGTCGGTCGCCGATGAGTTCGGCTACGGCGGCGCATTTTGGGTAGACTCGATCACGGCCGCGGCCCCGGCGGTCATGGATCTGGCGCCCGCGCCCTGACCCATGCGGCCGAATCGGCCGGGTCACTCGGCCGCCACATTTGCCGCGGGACGCGAGCGTCAGCAACGAGAGCGCGGGAAGCCGCGAGAGTAGACGAGGCGTCGGCGGTAGAGATCGCAGCCGAAACCAGCCGCCCGCGCCGTATCAGCCGGGCGGGTGCTCGGCGCCCGCGAGCGCCCGAACCTGGGCCACGACCTCGCTCGGCTCGGCGCGCTTTTTATAATCAGCATCGAGAAACGCCCAGGCGACCTTGCCGTCCTGCCCGATCACGTAGGTCGCCGCCAGCGGCAAGCTATTGCTCGTATCGCCGTTGCGCGTATTGAGCGAGAACTTCTCATTGTACATCTTGGCCAGATCCGGCGGGAGCTCGAACACAATCTCGAACTGCTTGGCGACCGCGTTGCCGACGTCGCTGAGGACCTGATACTCGAGCTCGTTCTTTTGCTGGGTATCGAGCGAGTTGTCGGGCAGCTCTGGGCTGATCGCAACGAGCGTACCACCAGCCTCGGTGATCTGTTTACCGGCCGCTGCATAGCCGGCGAGGGTGAGGTTGCAGTAGGGGCACCAACCACCGCGATACCACAGGACCGCGACCGGCCCCTTCTCGAGCAGCTTGGCGAGGCTGACCTGCTCGCCCGCCGCGTTGGGCAAGGTGAAGGTGGGCGCGACATCACCCACGTTGATCGCTCGCTCGAGAATGTCTGACGCCGCGAGCTGATCCTCGGCCGCCTGCATGATCGCGGCCGCCTCTGGCGAGCGCTTGGCGCTCGATGCCGTGGCACGATCCGCCAACACCGCGGCCAATTTGGGCTCCTCCGGTTGCACGGCCTCGACCGGCTCGGTCTTCACAGCTTCCGCCTTCTTCACCTCAGCTGCCGGTTTGTCCTGCTTGGCGGCGCTATCACAGCCGCTCGCGAGCACGCTCGCGCCAACCATCAGGGACATCAAGGACAGACGAACGCGAGCACTGGGCATGGCCCACACATACGCAGCTCCGCCCGTACCGTTACCGCTTAATTTGCGCCGCCGAGTGCAGGACCTCGCGGCCGGACCAGCAGTGCGCGAGCGCAGTCTTTGCTTTGACCCCCTCGATTTAATCGGTCAGCTTCGTCCCGTATGAGCGAGACGACAAAGACGCGCACAGGTGTGGGACGGCGTAACTTTCTCGTCACGTCCGCTTCGCTGATCCTTGGCTTGACTCTCGGCGGTAGGAATGCAGCGGCTGGTGGGAGCCCGCTGACCAAGGTCCGAGGCGGCGACGCCAGCCCCGATCTCTTCATCGAGATCCGCGCCGACGAGACCGTGGAGATCACGTGCCACCGCTCGGAGATGGGCCAGCAGGTCTGGACAGCGATGGCACAGATCATCGCCGAAGAGCTCGAGGCCGACTGGGAGCGCGTGCGCGTCGTGCAGGCCGTGGGGCACCCACGCTACGGGGATCAGAACACCGATGGCTCGCGGTCGGTCCGCTATAATTTCCACCGGCTCCGTGTCGCGGGCGGTGCGCTTCGCACGATGCTCGAGCGCACCGCGGCAAAACGGTGGAAGGTCGCCCCATCCTCGTGTCGCGCCGTGCTGGGCAAGGTCACCCATCCGGCGACGAACCGCTCGATCAGCTTTGGCGAGCTGGCGGCCGATGCACGCGCGCAGCCGATCCCCACCGAGGGCGAGATCGTCCTCAAGAAGCGCGCAGACTGGCGCTACATCACCAAGCCGGTGAAGTCGCTCACGGTGCCACGGATCGTGCGAGGCGAGGGGACCTTCGGCATGGACGTTCAGCTGCCGGACATGCTCGTCGCGGTCATCGCACGACCGCCTCGGGTGTTCGGCAAGCTAAAGCGCGTCGATGACAGCCAAACCCAGCTGGTGAGCGGCGTGGTCGAGACGGTCGTGCTCGACACGCCGACACCGCCGGCGCACTTTCAGCCGCTCGGCGGGGTCGCGGTGGTGGCCCGCAACACCTGGGCCGCGCTCCAGGGCCGGAAGCTGCTCGAGCTGGAGTGGGAGGCAGGGCCCAACGCGAGCTACGACTCCGAGACCTACGCGCAGGAGCTGATGGCCAAGGTGCGCGAACCAGGCGAGGTGCGACGCAAACGTGGAGACGTCGCGGCGGCGCTCGAGAGCGCGGCTGAGCGGGTCGCGGCGGAGTACTACGTCCCGCATCTCGCCCACTCGCCGATCGAGCCGCCAGTCGCCACGGCCAAGTGGGACGGCGATGAGGTCACCTGCTGGGCCTGCGTGCAGGCGCCCCAGGCGGCGCGCAAGGCCGTGGCGCGGGTCTGCGAGATCCCCGAGGACAACGTGACGATCAACGTGACTTGGCTCGGGGGCGGCTTCGGGCGCAAGTCGAAGCCAGACTTCGTGGCCGAGGCCGCCGTGGTTGCCCGCGCCGTCCAGGCGCCGGTCAAGCTGGTGTGGACGCGCGAGGACGACCTGACGCACGGCTACTACCACGCCGTGAGCGCCCAGCGGCTCGAAGCGGGGCTCGACGCCGAGGGGCGCTGTGTCGCCTTTCTCCATCGCACCGCGTTCCCGGTGATCGACTCGACCTTCGAGGCGGGGGCCGATCAGCCGAGTTGGGGCGAGCTTCGCCTTGGCGCCTCGGACACGCCATTCGCTGTCCCCAACCTGCAGCTCGAGACGGGTCGCGCTGACGCGCACCTGCGGATCGGGTGGTTGCGATCGGTCTGCAACATCTACCACGCGTTCGCTGTGCAGAGCTTCGTCGCCGAGCTCGCGCACGCGGCGAGGCGTGATCCCAAGGACTACCTGCTCACGCTGATCGGACCGCCGCGTCACGTCGATCCAAACAAAGAGGGGGCCGAGTACGACAACTACGGCAGCTCGCTCGACGACTACCCGATCGACACGGCCCGCCTGGCCGCGGTGACCACCACCGCCGCGGCGATGGCCAACTGGGCTCGCCCGCTGCCGAACGGTCACGGCTTGGGGATCGCCGCCCACCGCTCGTTCACCACCTACGTCGCCACCGTCGTCGAGGTCGCGGTCGACGAGGAGGGCCGTCTCGCGATCGTCGGCGTGTGGTCGGCGATGGACGCCGGCACGGTCGTCAACACCAACCACGCCAGGACGCAGCTCGAGGGCGGCACGCTGTTCGGCCTGTCGAACGCGCTCTACGGAGAGATCACCGCCAAGCAGGGGATCGTCGAGCAGCACAACTTTCCCGCCTGGCGGGTGATGCGAATGAACGAGGCACCCCGACACATGGAAACGACGATCATTGAATCCGACGCGCCCCCCGGGGGCATCGGTGAGCCGCCCACGCCGCCGGCCGCCCCGGCGTTGACCAACGCCATCTTCGCGGCGTGTGGCCTTCGGATCCGGCGACTGCCCATCTTTGGACCCGATCGCCGCGACCGTCTCGCGGTGAAGGGAGTCAAGCAATGAAGCTCACCATCGAGGTCAACGGCGACCGCCACGATGTCGACGTCGATCCAGAGACGCCGCTTTTGTGGGTGCTGCGTGATGAGCTGCGTCTCACCGGCACCAAGTACGGCTGCGGCGTGGCCCAGTGCGGCGCCTGTACGGTGCACGTCGACGGCCGGCCCCGCCGCGCCTGCGTTACGCCGGTGCGCTCGGTCGTCGACAAGCGCGTGACCACCATCGAGGGCGTCTCCGGGCCAACGGCCGACGCCGTGCGCAACGCATGGGTGTCGATCGACGTGCCCCAATGTGGCTACTGTCAATCGGGGCAGATCATGACCGCCGTGGCGCTGCTGACGAAGCTGCGGCGTCCGAGCGACGACGACATCGATCACGCCATGAGTGGCAACATCTGCCGTTGCGCCACCTATCTTCGGATTCGTCGCGCGATCCACCAGGCCGCCGGAGACGCGAAATGAAGTCCTACTCGCGCAACTTGTGGGCCGCAGCCAGCCTGTGCGTCGCGATCGGCTTGGGATGCGTCGTCAGCTGCCAGCACTCGCGTCCACCCACCAGCGAGCCGACCTGGCTGCCCGCCGATCGCGGGCTGCGTTCGGTGGCCGAGTTCGCGGTCATCGCCGATCCTGATGAGCGCTCACGCGCCCTGTTCCTCGAGGTGGCCAAGGTCCTCCAACACGACCGCTGTGTGAACTGCCACCCCGCAGGCGAGCGCCCGCTGCAGGGCTCCGGTGCGCCCCACCAGCCCCTGGTCGTTCGCGGCGAGGACGGCTTCGGTGCTCCGGCGCTCGGCTGTGACACCTGCCACGGCGAGTCGAGCTACCTCAACATGCCCGGCAGCCCGCACTGGCAGCTGGCGCCGCTCGAGATGGCGTGGGAAGCCAAGTCGGCACGCGCGATCTGTCAGCAGATCCAAGATCCCCAGCGCAACGGCGGCAAGTCTCCCGCAGAGCTCGCCGATCACGTGGCACACGACGAGCTCGTCGGCTACGGCTGGGCGCCGCCGGCCCACCTCGAGCCAGCCCCTGGCAACCAGCGCTTGCTCGGGCAGCTGTTCCAGGCCTGGCTCGACAGCGGCGCCGTCTGCCCCGAGTGACGGCGCGCTGGCTCGGGCCGGCTGATCTTCGGCTTGGGAGCTCGGCTCAGTCTTCGCGCTCGCGGTGGACGAGGGTGAACACGGCCGGGATCAGCACCAAGGTCAGCAGCGTCGAAGCCACGAGCCCGCCGAGCACAGCCCGAGCCATCGGCGCCTGGGCGTCAGCCCCCTCACCGATCCCCAGCCCGAGCGGCAGCAGGGCCAGCACGGTCGTCAGCGTCGTCATCAGAATCGGCCGCAGCCGCCTGCGCCCAGCCAGGGCCGCCGCCTGCACGCCCGCGAGCCCCTCTTCGTCCTGCAGCCGCCGGGCCTGATCCACGAGCAGGATCGCGTTGTTGACGACGATCCCACCGAGCATGATGCAGCCGATGTACGACTGAACGTTGAGCGTCGTGTTGGTCACCGACAGCACCGCGAGCACGCCGATCGCCGCGACCGGGACCGAGAGCATGACGATCAGCGGATCCCGGAGCGACTCGTACTGCGCGGCCAGGACCATGTACACGAGCAGCAGCGCGAGCAACAGCGAGACCAGCAGCTCGTTGAAGGCCTCTTGCTGCTCCTCGAAGCTACCGGCGACCACGAAGTCGTAGCCGACCGGGCGCGGGATCTCGGCCAGCTGGGTCTCGACGTCGGCGGCCACGGAGCCGAGGTCGCGGCCCGCGACGTTGGCGGTGATCCTGACCAGGCGCTGCTGGTCCTTGCGCTCGATCACGATCGGCCCGAGCCCCGGCGAGGAGGTGACGACGTTGCGCAGGGCGACCTCCTCGCCTGCGGGCGTGCGGAGCGTGAGGTCGAGGATCTCCGATAGCGGCAGGTGCTCGGCCTCGGCGAGCTGGATCAGGATCCGATAGGAGTAGCCGCCGACCCGGTACTCGCCGGCCTGGGCCCCGGCGACGGCGGTCTCGAGGGCGACGGCGATGTCCCGGGGGCTCAGTCCGAGGCTCGCGGCCTTGGCTCGATCGACCTCGATCGTCGCCTGCGGGATCCCGGCCTCGCGGCTGAGATCGACGTCGGTGATGCCGGGGACCTCGGCGATGACCTCGGCTGCGCGCCGACCGAGGCGATCGAGGGTCTCGAGCTCGAAGCCGCGAACCTCGACGACGAGGCCCTCGTCGCCGCCGAGTACACGCTCGAGCAAAAATTGGCCCTGCGGCGCCCGAGTTCGGATCTCCATGCCCGGGACCTTGGCTCGAAGCTGCTCGCGCAGCTCGGCCGCGATCTCGACGTTCGAGCGCTCACGCTCGGCGGCCGGCGTCAGAGTCAGCCGCAGCTCGCCTCGAAACGACTCGCTCGGATTGCGCGAGGCGGCCTCGGCCACGCTGACCACCGAGGACATGGTCTCGGGCACCTGCGGGTAGACGTGAGACTCGAGCAGCCGGGTCTGGCGGTCGACGAGCGCGAGCTTGCTGCCAACCGGCATCTCGCCGGTGACCCGGACCTCGCCCTCGTCGCTGGGCGGCATGAACTCGGTCCCGATCGTCGGCAGCAGCAGCAAGCTGGCCGCGAGCGCGACCGCGGCCGTGATGATCGTCGCCGCCCGGTGCCGCAAGGCGCCGTCGAGCAGCCGGCCGTAGCGCTCGTCGAGGCTGGCGAAGGCCCGATCCGCACCCGCCGCGAGCTCGCCGACCCAGCCCGGCCGCCGACCCTCGGCCCGCGGCCGCAGCAGCTTGGCCGCGAGCATCGGGACCACGCTGAGCGAGATCAGCAGCGAGCAGGCCAGCGCGAACGCGACGACCAGCGCGAGATCCTCGAACAGCACACCAGAGACCCCGCCGACGAACGCCAGCGGGAGGAAGATGACCAGGGTCGTGACCGTGCTCGCGACGATCGCCGGTCCGACCTCGGCGGTCCCGGCCACGGCGGCCGCGGCGATGTCCTCGCCGAGCTCGTCGCGACGGCGAAAGATGTTCTCGAGCACCACGATCGAGTTGTCGACCATCATGCCCACGCCCAAAGCGAGGCCGCCAAGGGTCATGAGGTTGATGGTGAGGCCCGTGAAGTAGATCAGGGCGAACGTTGCGATCAGCGAGATCGGGATCGCCAGGGCGATGACCGCGGTGCTCCGAAGGTTGCGCAGGAAGAACAGCAGCACGACGATCGCCAGCGCGCCGCCGTAGAGGACCGAGCGGGCGACGTTGGCGATCGAGCGCTCGATGAAGTTGCCCTGGTTGATGACCGGGACGACCTCGATCTGCGGGTAGTCGCGGTTGATCGCCTCGACCTCGGCGAGCACCCGCGCGGAGACCTCGACGGTGTTGGCGTCGGACTGCTTGCGGATCGCCAGCCGCAGTCCCTGGGCGCCGTTGACCCGCGCGAGGCGCTCGAGCTTCTCGTAGGTGTCGCGGACCTCGGCGATCTGCCGCAGCTCGACGGCCGCGCCGCCGCGCACGGCCACGACCGTCGAGCGAATCTGCTCGAGGTTGCGAAACTGGGCCGGCGCGCGCACGGTCACCGCCTCCTGACCGCGCTCGATCTTGCCGGCTGGGAGGTCGAGGTTGGCGTCGATCAGCGCCTGGCGGATCTGGTCGAGCGGGATGCCCAGCGCCCGGAGCCGGGCCGGATCGAGCTCGACCCGAACCTCGCGCGCGTACTCGCCCCAGGGGTCGACCTGGGCGACGCCGGGGATCTGGGAGAAGCGATGGCGGAGCTGCTCGTCGACCAGGGTCGTGAGCTCGATCGGGTCGAGCTGGCTGGAGATGCCCAGGATCACGACCGGGAAGCTGCCGACGTCGAACTTGCTGACCCGCGGGCGGACGATGTCGTCGGGCAGCTCGTTGATCTCGTCCTCGAGCTTGGCGTTGACGTCGATCGCGGCCATGTCGACGTCGATGCCCCAGCCGAAGGTGACCTTGACGCTGCTGTCGCCCTCGGACGAGGTCGACTCGAGGTCCTCGACGCCGGGCACGGTCGCGACGATCTCCTCGATGATCGTCGTGACCCGCTGCTCCATGACCTCGGGGCTGGCCCCGTCGTACTCGGTCCGGATCGTGACCGTGGGCAGCTCGATCTCGGGGAGCAGATCGATCTGCAGGCGGCTGAGCGAGACGCCGCCGAGGACCAGCACGATGAGCGTCAGCATCATCGTGAGCACTGGCCGCTCGACGCTGACTCGGGCGATCTTCAAGACGGGCCCCCCTCGGACATGCGCCGCTCGGGGACCACGACCGCCGAGCCGTCGACGAGCTGCTGCTGCCCGAGGGTGATCACGCGGCCGGTGATCGGCGCGCCGTCGATGGCCTTCACGGCCACGCGCTCGCCCTCGCGGACGCCGACCTCGACGGCCCGCAGCGCGACCGTCTCGCCGGCCTCGCCGAGCACGAAGATCACGACCTCGTCGTTGCGCTCGACGAGCGCCGAGGCCGGTACGATCGTGGCTTGCGGCACGCGCTCGAGCACCGCCCCGGCGCGCACGAACATGCCCGGCTTGAGCCGACCGTCGCTGTTGGGCACGCGCATCTCGACCCGGGCCTGGCGCGTCTGCTCGCGGAACACCGGCGCGATCCGGCTGATCTCACCCGCGAAGGTCTCGCCAGGGTACGCGTCGGCGCGCAGGGTCACCGGTATGCCCGGCGCGAGCTCGGCGTAGTCGACCTCGGTCACGAACACCACGACGATCACGGGATCGAGGTCGACGATCGTCAGCAGCGGCGCGTTGGCAGCGAGCAGCCCGCCCTCGTCGGCGAACCGGGCCGCGACCAGGCGCCGCTCGTCGGCCTCGCGCCCCTCGGCCTCGCTCCACTGCACGGTGACCTCCGTGTAGCCGCGGCGGATCTGCGCGGCCTTGAAGACCGCCTGGGCCCGAACCACCTCGGCCTCGGCGACCTCGAGCGCGGCCTCGGCCTCGACCTTGGCCGCCCGCGCGGTGTCGAGCTCCTGCTCGGAGCTGATGTCGCGCCCGCGCAGGCCCTCGATCCGGCCAAAGGTGCGCCGGGCCAGCGCGGCGACCTTCTCGGCCGCGCTCGCCCGGGCCCGGGCGACGACGAGATCCGCGCGCGCCTCGGCCTCGGCCTGACGCAGCTCTTCGTCGTCGAGCACGGCCACGACCTGCCCGCGGGTCACCAGATCGCCGAGGTCGACGTTGATCTGCTCGATCCGCCCGCCGACCTTGGGCGCGACGGTGAACTCGGCCGCGGCCTCGAGCGTGCCCGTGAACTCGCGCCGCCGCTCGATCGGCCCCTGCTCGACGGCCGCGGCCTCGACGGGAACCGGGCCGCTGTCCGCGGCCGCGCCGATCTGCTCGTCGGGGAACACCCACACGCGCAGGGCGACGCCACCGGCGATCAGGGAGGCGGCGACCAGCGCCGCGATGCCCCATGTCTTGGCCTTGCTCACGCTCATGCTTCGCTAGCAGCAGGGTAGCAGCCCCGAGACCCGCCGCTCCACGTGCGGAATGGGCGTCGGCCACCAGCCCGGGTTGTGCGCGTGGGCGTGCGGTACCGGCTCGATCCGCGATCCGCGGGTTGCGGCCGGCGGAGCCGAGGTCGCGGTCGAGGCCGGTGGCGCACGGGTCCGCCGCGTGCTCGACGGCCTCACGCCGGGAATGGTTGCGAGCGCCGTCGAACCGAGGACACGCGCTTCACCTTCTTCGAGCCGGCCCGCGTCGACCGAGCTGTGCTGTGCACAACGTCGCGGGCGCTCACTGCCTCGCTCGCGTGCGGCCCCAGGCAACTCGATCTGATCTACCGCCTTCGCCGGCCGAGTCGCCACGGATCGTGATAGCAATGGCGCGACTTTTCACGGTATGCTTTCAGCCCGGGCGAGGCTCCTCGCCCGCTTGCAGGCGCCATTCGTCGACTGGTTCACCTTGGGCAGCGATGTCGATAGGACCGAACTGGCGCGCAGCTCGATTGCGCCTGTGTGAGGTGCCATGATAATAGATGTCATGCGACGGTTCCTGGTGGCTGTGTGCGTCGTGCTTCTGACGACCTCGTGTGCGGGCACCATCGGTCGTGTGCTCGACGATCATCGCGGAACGGAGCAGTGGACCAGGTCCAGCGAGGCCTTCAAGACGATCATGCGCAAATACGTGCATGGCGACAACCATTCCTTCACCGACGCCGATCTCGACCAGCAGTTCGAGGACTATCTGACCCTGGGCCAAGCCGACGTCGATAAGTTCATCGAGGACCAGTCGTGCCTGCCCGCGGCCGGCTCGGGCCCGGCCCGCTACTACATGGCGAACGCGACCCACCAGCGCCACGACGCCTTCTATGCCAAGGATCAGGCCCGACCGATCACGGGCACGGGCGATGGCGGTCAGACCATGCACGCGACCTTCAGCGCCAACCTGCTGTTGGAGCGTCACGAGATCTCCCCAACCAGCTCGTTTCCAGCCCGGGCGGCGTACGACAACAATCAATTCCCCGACTGGGCGAGCATTGAGCGGGTCATGACGACGCGCGCGGCGTTCGACGAGACCTTCGCGCTGCGAGACAGCGCGCAGGCCGAGCAGGTGTTCAACCATACCCAGGGTATCGACTGGGCCAAGCAGGCGAGCGGTGAGCTCTACATCGCCCCCGAGCTCGTCAACGGCAAGATCTTCTCGCCGGCGTTGTTCGCCGTGTACCTGTTTCGGTCCGAGCCGAGCGCGGCCTTTTCCGTGTATCTGGTGATCTCGGCCAACGCCGCCGGGGAACCGCAATCGTCCCACGTCGGGCTGATCAACACGACGCGCGAGACGACGCGCGAGCGAGACTACGAGAGCTACACCGGCTTCGCGTTCACCTATATCTCGGCAAAGGACAACCTGCTCGACTACGAGCTGGTCATGGACGGCGAGGACCCCACCACGTTCGTCGTGTGGATCACCACCGCGTATCCCGACCACCCGGAGAGCCCGTACCTCACGGTCCGAACCGCGTTCTTGCCGGCGGTCTCCGAGCAGGCGATCGCCGCGTACAAGGATACGAAGGGCGTCAGCCTGATCATGATGCTCCGCAAAGGGGCGATCATGCGTGACCTCGTGGCGGGGTACTATCCAGACGCGCCCGAGCTGCAGCTGTGGGAAGACATCGGCGCGCTGAAGAACGATCCAACCTTCAAGGAGCGGCTCGAGTCCGCGGGCCTCACGGTCGCGGCCGGCCTGTTCGAAGCCAGCCTCTGGCTCGAGCGGCCCGTCGTCAGGCCGTCCGGCAGCGACGGGCCGCCCCAGTACGAGGTCGCCGACGGAGCCGCACAGCAGTGTGCGTCCGGCTCCGGGGGCTGAGCTGTGGGTGTTGGCGGCGTCATCTCGCCGATCGCTTGCATTGCGGTCGGCGAACAGGCAACCCGGAGGTGATGCGGATCGAGATCACGCGCGGGGCGGCATGGGAGTACGCGTGGGCGCGGCCAGAGGGGCTCAGGCCGTGGGTCGATCACCAGTGGGCGTTCCGAGGCCCGACCGTGAACCGGTTCAAGCGCGTGTTTCCAAACGGGTGTGTGGAGCTGATCATCAACTTCGCCGAGCCCTACCGAACCGACGGCTTCATTCACGACAGCGTCGTCGTCTCGGGGCTCTCCACTGCACCGCTCGTGATCGAGCAGCCGGCAGCGCAGGACGTGATCGCAGCACGGCTCACGCCAGCGGGGGCTCGGGCGCTGCTCGGGCTGCCGATGGAGGAGCTCGCGCATCGGCACGTGGCGCTCGGCGACCTCCTGGGCCCGGTCGCGAGCGAGCTGCGGGATCGATGCGCGGGCCTCGAGGTCGAGGATCGGCTGCGGCTGCTGGCCGCGTGGCTGCGAGCGCGCCTGCAGCCACACCCGCGCGACGCGGCGGCGTGGATGGTGGACGCGCTGGTCGAGAGCCGCGGCTGCGCGTCGATCGAGGCGCTGCGGAACCACGCGGGATTCTCGAAGCGGCGGGTGCTCGCGTCGTTCCGGGATCAGGTCGGGCTGACGCCGAAGCGCTATGCTCGGGTCTTGCGGTTTCGCCACGCGCTGACGACCTTGCAGGGCGTCGCGCCGGATACTCGGCTGATCGAGGTCGCGCACGCGGCCGGGTTCTACGACCAGGCGCACATGAACGCGGAGTTTCGGGCGCTCGGCGGAGTGACGCCCTCGACGTTCCTGCGGGCGCGGCACCCGGTCGGTGATGGGTCGACGGCCGCCGATCGCTGACGGAACTTTTTTCCAAGGCACGCCGCTCGCGCGACGGTACACAGGGGCGTGGACACACCTCCCGCTAGCCTCCTCTACCGCCTCGCGACCGCCCACTACGTCTCGCACGCGCTCCACGCGGTCGCGGCGCTTGGGGTCGCCGAGCAGCTGACCGATCGCCCCCGCTCGGCCGAGGAGCTCGCCGCCGCCACCGGGACGCACGCGCCGTCGCTGCGCCGGGTGATGCGCCTGCTCGTGACCGAGGGCGTGTTCGTCGAGCAGGACGATGGGCGCTTCTCGTCGACGCCGCTGTCCGAGACGCTCGCCGGCGGGTTCGCCGACGCGGTGCAGGTCTTCGCCGGGTCGATGGTGCACCGACCCTGGGGCGACCTGCTCGAGACCATCCGCACCGGCGACAACGCGTTCGAGCGCGTCTACGGGCAGGGGCCGTTCGAGTACCTCGCCGACCGTCCCGAGGAGGGGGAGCGGTTCGACCGCACGATGGCGTCGTTCACTCGCTGGATCGCAATTGGCGTCGCCAAGGCCTACGACTTCTCCGAGCTCCGCCGCGTGATCGACATCGGGGGCGGGGAGGGGGCGATGATGACCGGCGTGGTACGTGCGCACCACCACCTCGAAGGTGCTGTGTTCGACCTGCCGCGGGTGGGCGCCGCCGCCCGGGCCCACATCGCCGCGGCCGAGGTCGAGGCTCGCTGCGAGTTCGTGGGCGGCGACTTCTTCGAGGCGGTGCCGGCTGGGTACGACGCCTACTTGATCAAGCACGTCATCCACGACTGGGACGACGAGCGGGCGACACGAATCCTCGCCCGGATCCGCGAGGCGATTGGTGACGCTGACGCGCGCCTGCTCCTCGTCGAGGGCCTCTATCCGGCGAAGGTCGACGCCTCGTTCGTCGCCGCTGGCGCCGCGCGCAACGACTGCAACATGATGGTCGTCACCGGCGGCCGACAGCGCACCGAGGCCGAGCTCGCGGCGCTCTACGAACGGGCGGGCTTCACGTTGTCCCGCGTGATCCCGACCGACGCCGGCGCCTCGATCATCGAGGGCATCCCGGTCCGCTGAGGACGTGACGGTCGGGCCCGATCAGCACTCAGACCTCCCAACAGCTCGACCCCACGCGAGCGCGACCTAGCCAATGTTCGGGCACACGTCGACCGGAAGCGTCGCGTTGTTGTCTTCGATGCACTCGTTGAGCGCGCCGCCCCCCATGCCGTCGTCGTCGACCGTGACGGTGACCGTGAACGGATTGTCGTGCGGCGCAGCCACGGTCAGCTGGACCTTCTCGCAGGTGCCCGCAATGATCGCGCCGTCGGTATACTCGACCCCGAGCAGCCCGGCGTCCTCGTCGAAGAAGCTGACGGCGACGCCGGGACCGACGCCCAGGCAGCCCTGGTTGCAGACCCGCACGCTCAAGGTCAGGTCAGGCTGGCAGGGGCCGACGGCCTGAACGTCCTGCGGGACCAGATCGGGCGCGCAGTTCTCGACGCCGCCCTGCGAGTTGCGGCGGTAGGAGTTCTCGGGGTTGCCCATCGGCGAGAGCCAATTCGACGCTTCGATCACCGGGATCCCGCCCTTCGCGTCGACGTTGGTCACGTGATAGGTGTGCTGATTCCAGATCGGCAAGGTCGCGACCCAGTTGTCGAGGCGATCCTCGAATACCTCGATCCCGGCGTCGCCAATGTTGCCTTGGCCGCTCCAGTTATTTGTGGCGACCACGATCTCGGCCTTGAAGTCGCCGTCGACGTCGGCGACCACCGGGTACTCGCTGCGGGTCTGCGACGAGTTGATGTCGATGAACAGGATCTCGTCGTCGGTCATGATCCCGTCGCAGGCCGGGCCCGGGACCATGAGCGCGCAGTCGGGCTCGACGCCGGGGTAGATCCGCAGGTACCACTCGTCGAAGTACACGACCTCCGAGCGGCCGTCGCCGTCAAAGTCGAACACCGATGAGCCGGTGCGGCTCGACGAGCCGTCCTTGGTGTCGGCGCGCCACAGCTCGGTCAGGGTGTTGAGCCCGTCGTACTGCACGACCACGTAGAAGTCGCCACCAGCGAGGCCGACGTCGGGCAGGCCGTCGCCGTCGAAGTCGGCGATGTTGGGGGGCCCGCCCGCGCCGCCGCCGGGGATCTGGATGCTGGCCACGGTCGTGCCGTCGATCGCGTCGAGCACGTCGATCCAGCCAGAGCGCACGACCACGACCTCGGGGATGCCGTCGAGGTCGAGATCGCCGAGCCCACAGTAACCATCGGCGCCGTGGTCGGTGTTGTTCCACATGACGGAGCCGACAAAGTCGACGCCGACGGTGCCCGTGAAGGCGTAGGCGGTGCCGCCAGCGATCAGGTCGGGGCGGAAGTCGTCGTTGATGTCGGCGACGCACGAGAGCTTGCCGACGCTGCCGTTGTTGCCGTGCGAGTTGCTGCCTTGCCACAGCAGCGCGCCGTTGCTGTCGAACACGGCGCGGCCGTAGGCGATCTCGGCGTTGCCCTGTCCGTCGAAGTTGGCGATGCTGACCCCGCCGGACTTGCCTCCGCCCGTGTAGTTGTCGGACTTCCACAGCGGGGTGCCGTCGGCCGCGAACGCGAGCAGGTTGAGGCCCTCGCCGGGGGTGACGATCTCGGGGACGCCGTCGTAGTCGAGGTCACCGATCGCCGCGCTCGCGGCCGAATCGGTCTGCCAGGCGGGGTCGTCGATCGTCCACACCTTGGCGCCCGTGTCTCCGCGAATGACCCGCAGGACCCCGTTCTCCGTGTAGTTGGGCGGGGCAAAGGAGTTGAACACGATCTCGGGGATGCAGTCGCCGTCGAGGTCGCCGACCACGGGGGTCGCGACGGACTGGACCGCGGCGGGGAGGTCGTCGGGCGCGGGGTCGAGGTGCGACCAGGTCACCGCGCAGGTGCCCATCTCGCAGATCTCTTCGGTCTGGCAGTCGGTCGCCGCGTCGACGCAGGGTCGATTCTTGCGCGCGCCCCAGGTGAAGCGCGGGACCGGGTCGAACACGCCAGGCTCGGGCTGAAACACGCAGGTGTCGTCGGCCAGGTCGGGGACGCAGGCGCCGAGATCGGGATCGCAGACCTCACCGGTGCCGCACACCGAGCGGGTGTCCGTGGCGCAGCTCGACGGCTGGCAGGGATCGCCGGGGACGATGCACCCGCCCGCGAAGCAGACCTGATCTGCGGTGCAGCACTGACCGGGATCGCTGCCGCACACCGGGTCGCCGCCACAGTCGATCACGCAGCTGTTGGTGTCGAGATCGCAGACCTCGTCCGCGTTGCAGCACTCGCCGCCGCACACGACCGGGCACGGATCACCGTCGCCGTCGCCCGCTGGATCGCCGTCGCCGTCGCCTGCGGTCGAGTCGGAGTCTGCAGTGCCCGACTGGCTCGCCATGGTCACTCCGGTGCCCTCTTCGTCGTCGACCGCGGGCGTGTTGTCGCCGCAGGCGAGCGCGAGGGCAGGGACCAGCAAGGTGCACAGGTTCAGGGCAGATCGACGCATGGCCGGATCATACGTCGCTCCGATCCGACGCGGAACGATGATCAGCTCGGGGACGCAGGAATTAATGGTTTTTGGCGTGGCTGTGACATTCTCGCGCGGCTGCCCAGTCGTTGGGTTCGAGTCACGACCATGAAGATCAAGCTGGACTCCCTGCACCTGACGATCCTCGCCGCTCTCGGCCTGGCCTGCGCCTCGCGTCCGGCTCTCGACGACGACGGCGCAACCACGACGACCAGCAACGGGACCGCGGGGACCGACACGACGGGCGGGACCGAGACCGGCGGGGTCGAGCCCCACGTGTGCGAGAACCCAGAGCCGATCTTGCAGGCGGGCACCGAGCTGCCCAGCGGGTTCGTGCGCTGCGACGACGGCTTCATTCACCGCAGGGAGCAGCTCGAGTGTGTCGACCCGCAGGGCGCGGACGCGGCGTCGTGCGCGAGCGACGGGGGCGGCAGCTGCCAGACCGGGGCCGACTGCATCGACCACGAGCATGGTCGCTGCGTCGAGGACCCGTTCGGCGGGTGCCTGTGCGAGTACGGCTGCGCGACCGATGCCGACTGCGCCGCGGGGTTGATCTGCGCGTGCGCGGGCGTGACCGGGGATCACTCGATTTGCATCCCCGCGCACTGCACGATCGACGACGAGTGTGGTGAGGGGCTGTGCGGGCTCAGCGAGTACGAAGGCTGCTGTGGGACCAGCTTCTCGACCGCGTGCGCGGCCCCAGACGCGAGCTGCCACGTCGACAGCGAGTGCGGCGAGGCGCTGTGCGACCCGAGCCTGCCCGAGAGCGAGCTGGTCATGTACGAGTGCGCGGCCGAGAGCGACGCTGGTGAGGACGCGGGCGACTGGACCTGCAAGCCGCCGGGCTGGTGCGGGTGCGACTGCGGGCGACCCTTCTTCGTCGACGGCGAAGCTCGGGTCGCGGCCACGCTCGCGCGGGCGGACTGGTGCGACGAGCTGCGGCCGCGGTTGCTCGACGCGCGCACGCGTCAGGTGTTGGCGGCGCGTTGGTCGGAGATCGCCGCGTTCGAGCACGCGTCGGTCGCTTCGTTCGCCCGGTTTGGACTGCAGCTCATGCAGCTCGGCGCGCCGCCGCAGCTGCTGCGCGACAACCAGCGCGCGCTGGCCGACGAGATCGTGCACGCGCGGCTGGCCTTCGGGTTGGCGTCGGCCTACGCGGGCGGGCCGGTGGGACCCGGCGGGCTCGATGTCGGCGCGGCGCTCGAGCGCGAGACGGATCTGCGCGGGATCGTCGAGGGATTGATCGTCGAGGCGTGCATGGGCGAGACGCTCGCGGCGATCGAGGCGCATGAGGCCGCGCTGTGGGCCGAAGATCCGGTGGTCGCGGCGGTGCTCGAGCAGATCGCCGCCGACGAGTGGCGCCACGCCCAGCTGGGGTGGCGGTCGCTGGCGTGGATCCTCGATGGCGCCGAGCCAGAGCTGCGTCGGTTTGCGCTGTTCGTGCTCGAGGCTGGCGTGGAGTCGCTGGGCATGGCGACGGCCGCCGAGGGAGGCGCGCCGGGCGAGGACGACGGGCAGCTGCGCGCGCACGGCCTGCTCGATCCGGTCGCCCGACAGGAGCTGCGCCGCGCGGGGGTCGAGGCCGTGATCGGGCCGTGCGTGGCCGCGCTGCGCGAGCGCCTGGCGAGCGGGCCGAGCGAGCGCTGGCTCCGGAGTTGACGATCGCTCACCACGCGGACAGGTGGTCGTCGAAGTCCGTCACGATCGAGACGTAGCGCCCCAGCACCCGCGCCGCCTCGCGCAGCTGCTGGGCCCCGGCCAGGGTGATCTGCGTCCGCCACAGCGTCATCCCCCACAGCGTCGTGCTCCCCTGCAGCAGGCTGATCGCCCCCGCGCCGTCGATCTTGGTCCCCAGCAGCGAGAGCTCCTCGAGCGCGGGCAGGCTCGCCAGTGGCGACAGGGCCTCGCTATCGAGCGCGGTGTTGTCATCGAGCACGAGCTGGCGAAGCTTCGGCGGCGCCGCCCTGGCCAGCGCGATGATCCCCGCCGGACCGATCTCGCAGCGACATACGAACAGCCGCTTGAGCCCCGCGATCAGCGGTGAGCTCGCCAGCGCGGTGAGCCCCTCGTCACCGATCGGGTTGTCGTCCAGGCCCAGGCACTCGAGCCCGATCAGCGGCTCGGCGCTCGCCAGCACCTGGGCGGTCTCGAGGCCGAGCCCCGCCTTGCCCGTGATCAACACCTGAACGTCAGTCGATGCAGGATCCAGCGCGATGGCTCGAACTTGCGCCGCCGACAGCGGCGCCCGTCTGTGGATCGCATGGTTGATCTTGCGCTGGCGGTCGCTCATGCGGGAGAGCCTCAGCCTCGAGTCTGCCACAGACTACACGCGATCGGCGCGATATTGTGGCCAGTCGGCGCTGTAGAACACCTCGGTCTCGAGCACGAACTTGCGGCCGCGCGAGACCACATGATCGATGTGGGTGAGCGAGTGTGGGAACACGCAGACCCGACCGGTCCGGGCCTGAACCGTGCGACCGAGCTGGGGAAATTCGACGCCGCCACCCGTGAAATGATCGTTGAGAAACACCAACACGCTCAGCTGGCTGAGCTGCCCGTCCGCGGTCTCGCGCGCCGGATCTGTGTGGGACCGCGTGCCCTCGCCCCGGCGGTATTCGATGCAGCGCAGCAGTGGCTTGAGCCCGGTGAGCTCGGCGCCTTCGCGGGCGGTGGGCAGCTGCGCGAGCAACCGGTAGTACAGCCGCAGGGCCATGATCGGCAGGTCGAGGACGGCGAAGCGTGGGCGGTCGCGGTCGTCACCGACCAGGCGGCAGGGTCGGTCGGAATCGTTTGCGCGGCGCGGCGGCAACGCGTGAGGACCGTTGGCGGCGCGGAGCAACTCGGCGGTGGTCGTGAGCCAGCTGTCGGTGTCGGCCTGCTTGATCAGCGCGCGGCAGCTGCTGGCGTCGAGCACATCGTCGATCACGCGGAGCGCGGGTGCGCGTGGGTCATGGGGCAGGGCAACGAGTTCGCTCGATCGCGGGACAAGCTCACTGGGCCATACGGTCATGCGGCCCGATAGAGCACTCGCTGTACCAACCGGCGCCCTCGGTCGATGTTATTGATATCATTATAGTTTTAGATTGTGTCGAACCGCGCACCGGGTCGCCGATCGGACACCGGGGTCAGACGGCGATGAATCTGGCCACTGACCCGAGGATCGTGTGCACGGGAGTTCTTTGGGTATGCTTGCGCCCGTCCGCTCCGGAGACCACTCGACATGAACTACACCATCGACTCGCTCAGCACCGCCTCTCGCACTCTCTTACTCGCGCTGCCGCTCGCGTTTCCGCTCATCGGATGCGGCGACGACAAGCCCGCAGACACGGCCGGGACCGAGGACACGACCGGCGATGGTGACGGTGATGGCGACGGTGACGGTGACGGTGATGGTGATGGCGACGGTGATGGAGACGGCGACACCGAGCCCGATCCCAACTATCCGCTGTGTTCGTGCGACCAGTTCGAGGGCGCCTGCGTCCAGGTCAGCGCCGACGACGAAGAGGGCCTGCAGATCGCCGCGAACTCGCTCGAAGACGACACCACCTTGGTGCTCGGGCTCGGCACCTTCGAGCTCGACAATCAGGTCACGATCCGCGCCAACGGGATCACCGTCTGTGGTCAGGGGATGGGCGTCGAGGGCAGCTTCGACGCTGGCACCAGCCTCGACTTCGCGGCCCAGGCCACGCAGTCCAACGGCCTCGACGTGGTCGGCGACAACTTCACGGTCAGGGACCTCGCAATCGTCGACGCCAAGAAGGACGGCCTGCGCATCGAGGACTCCGACGGCGTCACGATCCAGCGCGTGCGCGCGACCTGGCGGCTCGAGGGTGACGCGAGCAACGGCTCGTACGGGCTGTATCCGGTCAAGGTCTCGCATGTGCTGATCGAGGACTCGGCGGCGTACAACTCGTCGGATGCCGGCATCTACGTGGGCCAGTGTCAGCACGCGATCGTGCGCAACAACATCGCCAAGCAGAACGTCGCGGGCATCGAGATCGAGAACACCCAGTTCGCCGACGTCTACGGCAACCTGGCCGAGGACAACACCGGCGGCCTGTTGATCTTCGATCTGCCGGGCAACCCGGTGATCGGGCGTGACATCCACATCCACGACAACATCGTGATCGACAACAACCGGCCAAACTTCGCGCCGGGTGGCACGGTCAAGGCGATCCCGGTCGGGACCGGGACCTTCGCCATGGCCTCGCGCCGGGTCGAGATCAACAACAACACCTACGCCGACAACGGCACGTCCGACATTGCGATCCTCAGCGGCCTGGTGATCGAGGGCGACCCCGAGGCGTGGGCCCTGTCGATGGCCGAGCTCGTCGGCGACATCTCGGGGCTCGAGCTCCCGACCAACGGCGACACGGTCTACAGCTACCGGACCAACAACGTCTACATCCACGACAACACCCACTCGGGCAGCGGCACCAACCCGTATCTGTCGACGATGGATCAGGAGTTTGGCCTGCTGCTCGCGGTGGTCTACGGCCAGGATCTACCGATCGATCAGATTCTGTACGACACCGTCGAGGAGTCCTCGTTCTCGCCGAGCGACGCCGGGATGAACTCGAACGACAACCAGATCTGCATCGGCACCAACGAGGGTGGGAGCTTCGCCAGCATCAACATCGAACCGCTGTCGGTGATGGGCGGTACGGTCGACGATCTGTTCCGGCCGGCGGCCCCCTACACCCCGTTCGACTGCAGTGACCTCGCGGGCGGGCCGATCATGCCCCCGGACATGGACTAAGTCGGCATGCGTCACCCAACACCCACACCGGGGCGCGACCTCGGCATCGGCGCCTGCTCCAAATTATCGAGCGGCCTCACGAGCGTTCTGATGGGCCTGGGGCTGGTGATCGTGATCGGCTGTGGTGACAGCGGGGGTGACGATCAGGCCACCAGCGCCGACACGACCACCGAGTCGGGGTCGGGGAGCTCGGACGAGTCGGCGGGCACGGACACGGACACCGAGACCGAGACCGGCGACACCGGGGTCGAGCTGTGCCCGACCCAGGGCGTCGACCTCGACAGCCCGCCGCCGGAGCTGCTGTCCGACATGTGCCTGGTCCGCTGGGATGGCGATCAGCTGCAGTACGAGGACAACGTGTACGCGTATGACCTCAACACCGTGCTGTTCAGCGACTTCGCGCTGAAGGGCCGGGCGATCTACATCCCGCCCGGCGAGACCGCGACCTACGTCGACAACGGCGTGATCGACTTCCCGGTCGGCACGGTGATCCTCAAGTCCTTCATGTTCCCCGCGGATCTGCGCGAGCCCGAGCTCGACATCGATCTCATCGAGACGCGCGCGCTGATCCGCTACCCGGACAAGTGGAAGGGCTACCCGTACATCTGGGATCACGAGCTCGGTGACGCGGTGCTGACCGTGCAGGGCGAGGTCCGGCCGGTCGACTTCATTGGCCCCGACGGGATCGAGCGCACGGCGACCTACTTGGTCCCGCAGAAGAACCAGTGCCTCGAGTGCCATGAGGTCAAGGACGAGCTCGACGAGACCGTGGTGGTCCCGATCGGGCCGCGGCCCCGCTACCTCAACCGCGAGTCCAGCGTCGTGCCGGACAGCAACCAGCTGAGCGTGTTCGCCGACGCGGGGTGGCTGACCGGGGTGCCGGCGATCGACCAGGTGCCCAAGGCCTGGGACCACCGATCTCTGGCTGACACGCCCGTCGATCAGATGGACGACGCGACCCTCACCACGGCGGCGCGCGACTACCTGGACATCAACTGCTCGTACTGCCACAACCCGCGCGGGGTCAACGGCATCTCGTCGCAGCTGTTCTTGAACTGGGACAACGAGGACGAGTTTCACCTCGGGTTCTGCAAGAAGCCCGGCTCCGCCGGCAAGGGCGGTGAGAACCGCCACTTCGACATCGTGCCGGGGGACGCGGAGGCGTCGATCTTGGTCTACCGAACCGAGACCCTGGACCTGGGCTCGATGATGCCGCTGATCGGGCGCAGCTTGGTGCACGAGGACGGCATCGGACTGCTGCGGGCGTGGATCGACGGGCTGCCGCCGGACGACTGCCTGCAGACGCCGGACCCCTGAATCAGCGCCGCGCTCAGCGGCGGATCAGCGAGCGCAGGAACCCGTCGGGCGACGCGTACAGGACCTCGACGCCGCACGGCGCCGCCTCCTCGCTGAGCAGCTTGCCGCCAAACAGGACCCGCAGCAGCCCGTCGCGGGCTTCGAGTCGATCGAGCCCGACGCCCTCGGTGTTGGCGACGCCCCCATCCAGGACCAGCTCGACCGACCACGGCGCTCCGAGCTCCATGTTTGGATGGGTGACGGCGGCGTAGTCGAGGTGGTCCAGGTCGAACTGCCGCAGCCCGCCCGCGAGCCCGTGCGCCTGCAGCCGGACCCGCGCCAGGAACGGTGAGCGCGCGTACCCGAGCGACGGCGTCATGGGGTCGGTCCACAGCTCGAGCAGATCGACGTGGGTGTGCGGGCCCCGGCAGCTGCGCTTCTCGATGCGATCCGCGAACAGCAACAGGTCGCGCGGAACCGGCTGCGTGAGCAGCTGCTCGGCGCCCGCCGGGACCCCAGGGTCGAGGCTGCGGACTTGCTTGATGATCATCCGCGGCGCCGAGCGGCTGCCGCTCGCCAGCGCTGGCCAGCCCGCGTCGAGCTCACGAAACTCGATGTCCAGGGTGACGCGCCCCCGCGCGCGCGGGCGCGGCAGGCTCTGGTTCTCGATCTCGATCCAGCGCGCGGCGATCGCCAGCGACTCGTCGAACAGTCCGGCCAGCGCCGCGTCGTCGAGCACATACGCGTCACTGGCCGAGACCTCGCTGGGCTTCCCGGCCCGCTGGACCCGCTCGATCTGCGGGTGCTGATCGGCCCCGCGCCAGACCACGCGATCGACCTCCGGCAGCTCGCCGACGTGCTCGGGCGGCGGGTTGGTCACGCTCAGGGCGCCCCGCTGCACGTCGACCTCCATGCTCGCGCGGGGCCCCGGCGCAGCTTGCTGGGCGCCGCCGCGATCGGCCGAGAGATCCAGCGTGAAGGTCAGCACCCCGTTGCTCAGCTCGAGGTGATCCTCGAAGCGGGCGTGCACGAGCACGGCCATGTCGCCCGCGAGGTGATCGATCCCCGCCAGCTCGCGCTCTTCGAACGCCTCCCAGCTCCAGTACGAGGCCCAGGTCTTCTGCATCGCCCACGCGACTGTCTTCTTGCGGTCTGACTCGTCGGCCTGCGCGTCGGCCTGCAAGAACCCCGTGTTGCTGTCGTACAGCCCCGCGCCCGAGAACCCCTCTACGTCTTCGACGGTGCTCGATGAGCGAAACCGCAGGCCCTGGTTCGCCGCGAACGAGCCAAAGTGGGCGCGCAGAGCCGCCTCGAGCTCGGCGTGGACGTCGGCGCTGAGCGGCTGATCCCGGATCGCTCGCTTGATCCCGTCGCGGACCAACAAGTTGGCGATCGCGTCACGCTTGGCCTTGTTGGGCGGGTGCGCAGCTGCGAGCTGCTTGGCCCACGTCTGGTCGGCGTCGCTCGCAAACCGTTGATCAAACGCTTCGCGGCCCTCGAGCAACAGATAGCGGACCCGAGGGTCGTTCGTGAAGCCGGGATCGCCCAGCACGTCGGCGATCAGCGGACGCAGCGGCGCGAGGTGTTCGGCGTAGGCGCGGGTCGTGATCGCCAGCGGCCGATCGGGCATCGTCGCGCCCGCGGCTCGCAGCACCACGAACCCCGCCGCCTTGCCCCCGATGATCCCGCGCAGCTCGGGCACCCGCGACGCGACCTCGCGGTCGAGATCCAACGCATAGGGCAGGGTAGATGGATCGACGCGCGACAGCGTGGGCTGACGTTGGCGCGCGAGCCCACGCCAGCGGGCGTAGTCGGCCTCGGTGATCGGCTCGAGCGTGAGCTCGCCGTCTGGCTGCGCGAGCAAGACCACGGGCGCGTGCACGCGAGACAGCTGATCGAGGTGGGCGTCCTCGAGCAGCCCACCGATGTACGCGTTGGGGATCCCACGGTTGCGGGCGAGCAGGTTGACGTGGGCGAGCGGGGTCTGGGGCACGGCCGTCAGCAGTCCGGCCGCGGCGGGCAGCTCGTCGGGCACCGAGCCCATCATCCAGATCACGCCCGCGTTGCCCTCGGTCAGGACCTTGGCGGCCTGCTGCGGATCGCTGGGGAGCTTGCGCAGGCGCCCGGCGATCAGGCCTGGGTTGTAGACCTCGATCTCACCGGGGATCGCCAGCTCGGCGTAGCTGGTGAGCTGCTTGGCCAGCGGGTGGTCGCGCGACTGCAGCTGCGCGACCAACTGTTCTTGCGAGGGCGAGCGGGCGATGTAGCGCAGGTTGTCGGCGATCTCGGCTGGCAGCGAGCCGCGCAAGGTCGCGAAGAACAGCTCGAGCGCGGGGCGATCGACCGCGTCGCTGTACTCGAGCTCGAACCCCCACAGCTCATCGCGCGGGTGCTCCCCGGTGCGGGCCGGCGTGTGCACGATCGTGCCGATCCCCAGCACCCGACGCTCACGGCGGATCGAGATCTCATAGAAGTGGTCGGAGTACAGGCGCCCGTCGATCATCCGCATGCCCAGCGGCGGGGTGGTCTTGTCGGTCTGGACCCAGTCGACGATCTCCTCGACCGTTGCGAACGCGTGGCCCGACACCGGTCGCTCGCGCGAGCCCGGGACCGGCACACCGTTGAGCAGCCGAAACCAGTACCACTGGTCGTGGAACTCGTAGAAGCGCGCGTCGAGGTAGCGGATCTGCTGGGTCTTGGGCTCGCCGAAGTCGAGGATCACGAACTTGAGCGCCGCGGCCCCGGTCACGCCGATCGCAGCGTGGGCGTCGAAGTGGGCGCGGTCGTCGATGCGCGCGAACGTGTGGTCATCAAAGCCGTCGTCCTCGGGCCACTCGGGCGCGGTCGTGGGGCACCCGCTGATCGAGATGATCACGATGACCATGAGGATCATGGCGAGCAGCCAAGCGGGCGCAGCAGACAGCGGCGGGCGGGCCATGGCGCGGGCGTCGAGCATGTAGACCAGGCCAGTGTACGCCTGACGTCGCCGCTTGGGTTCAGGTAGACTCCCCGCGAATGCAACGGACGCGCGGTGCAGGGGCGTTGTGGCGAACCGCTTGGCTCTCGCTGGTCTCGCTGGTGTTGCTGGGCTGCCGGCCGGGGCCCGAGTCTGGTTGCGCCGATCCAGTCACCTGTGAGCGGGCCTGCTCGGCGCGGTCGCCCGACGCTTGTTTCATGGCCGGCCGCATGTACGCGGTTGGGATCGGCTGCGGTCGCCAGCCCGAGCGCGCGCTCTCGCTGTTCGAGCAAGCCTGCAACGCCGGGTACCCGAGCGGGTGCACCTATCTCGGGGCCAGCTACGAGCTCGGCGTGGGCGTCGAGGCCGATCGCGATCGGGCCCAGCGTCACTACGAGACCGCGTGTAACTCTGGCGACGGGCGGGCCTGCGTGGGGCTCGGCGCGCTGATCCAGGCCGAGCATCCCGGTCTGGCCACCGAGCTGTTCGAGCGCGGGACCAAGCGACTGTCCGAGAGCTGCCGCGCCACGCCCGGTCCCGACTGCGGCGCGCTCGGGTTGGTGTACGTGCAGGGGATCGGCGTCGAGGCGAACTTCGAGCTGGGGCTGCAGCTGTACACGGTGGCGTGTGCTGCTGGCGACGTCGAGGCCTGCGGGACCGCGGCCGAGCTGCTGCGTGGCGTCGACCCGGACCGCAGCGACAATTTTTATGGCCAAGCCTGCACCGGCGGCTACCTGTATGCGTGCGTGCAGCAGGGCGTCGATTTGCTGCTAGCGACGGGACCGGACGCCAACCCAGAGGCTGGGGTCGCGCGCTTGCGGATGGCCTGCGACGCCGGCGAGCCCCGGGCCTGCGCGACGCTGGGCACCGCACACATCTCTGGGATCGGCGTGGCGGTCGACGAGCGTGAGGCGGTGCGTCTGTACGAGCAAGGCTGCAAGGCCGGCGACGGCTACGCGTGCGGCAGCCTCGGGCTGTTGTATTCGCTCGGGACCGGCGTCCCGCGTGATCTCGAGCGAGCGGGCGAGCTGTTCGCTAGCGCGTGCGAGGCTCGCGACGCGATCGCGTGCGGCAACCTCGGCTGGATGCACCTGCGTGGGATCGGCCGAGCGCAAGACAAGGACGGCGGCGTCGCGCTGCTCGCGAGCGCCTGCGAGGCCGGCGATGGGCGCAGCTGCTATCGGTTTGGCCTGTACGCGGCCGAGCAGGGCGACGAGGCGGCCGCGCCCCGCTGGTGGCGACGCGGCTGCGAGCTCGGCAGCCCCGACGCGTGCACGGCGTTGTCGGTCTCGTTCATCGACGGAGAGCTCAGCGCGGGAGATCAGCGCGTGGCGATCGACCTGGCCCGCTACGGCTGCCAGGAGGGCAGCGCGGCCGGGTGCACGCTGGCTGGGCAGATCTTCGCGCTCGGCTGGAACATCGACGAGGATCGCAGCACCGCGGAGGCCTACTTTCGCTATGCGTGCGACCTCGGTGACGTCGACGGGTGTGAAGTGCTGGCGACCTGGCTAGCCGACGGATCGGGCGACGGGGACGAGACCCGCCAGCTGTGGGCTCGCGGTCGCGAGCTGCGTGATCAGGCGTGCAAGGCCGGCGAGCACCAGGACTGCATCGTGCTCGGGGCCTACTACGTGCGCGGCCTCGGGGTCGAGAAGGACACGGTCCGCGCGCTCGAGCTGTATGGCCAGGCCTGCGACGGCGGCGTGATCGTGGCGTGCACCCACCAGGCCCAGATCCTCATGACCGGGACCGGCGTCGAGCCCGATCACGCGGGCGCGGTCTCGCTGTTCGAGCGCGCGTGCGCGGCCAAAGACGAGCTCGCGTGCACCTGGCTGGGCCTGGCGTACCACCGCGGGCGCGGGGTCGAAGCCAACCCCGAGCAGGCCGTCGCTCGCTACGCGCGGGGCTGCGAGCAGGGCTACGCGTTCGGCTGCATCGGCATGGGCAAGCTCCACGAGCAGGGCGTTGGCGTGGGCAAGAGCAAGCGCGCGGCCAAGAAGTTCTTCGCCAAGGCGTGCGAACTCGGAGCCCAGAGCTACTGCCGCTGAGGGTTGGCCACGCGCTGGCGCTCGGCGCCGTCGGACGCCTGCGCACGCTTGTCGCCAGGCTCGGGCTCGGCGTCGTCGGGCTCGGCGTCGTCGGGCTCGGGCTCGGTCTCGGTCTCACCCTCGAACTCGGCGGAGAACCGGTGCCCCGCGATCGGGCGGCGTCCGTCGAACCCGTCATCGACCCCGTGGAAGCTGCTGATCTCGGCCTCGCCCAGCTTGAAGCACAGCAGCACCTCGTGGGTGCCGTCGCGCCAGCTGCGAAAGTCGACCAGGCCGTCCATGACCCCTTTGACCTCGGCGCCGAGCGCCTCGATCTGCGCGACGCTCTCGCGCAGGGCCAGGTAGATCATGCGCGCCCGCTCGAGCGCGTCGCTGCCTTCGTCGGAGTTGGGCTCGTCTTCGTCGGGCGCGGCGAGCTGCTCTTCGCCGCGCAGCAGCGCCCAGTTGATCTCGTGTCCGTTGTCGCTCAGGCGCGAGATCGCCTTGCGCAGGTGACCGTGCAGCTGCAGCGCCTGACCCATCAAGCTTCGAACTCGCGGTAGCAGCGCCTGAGCCTGCTCGAGGGTGAAGTAGCGAGTTGCCACTGGTCCTCACTAGACCGAGCCCCGGCGCGAGTCAACCGGTGCTTGGTCACGTGCAGATCAGGGCGAGATCACGTGCCTGCCGAGCTGAACCACTCAGTAGCTCAGCACTTGGCCCTGCAGCCGGACGAGGTTGTTCACGCCGCCCAACCATACGACGGTGAGGAGGTTGCCGCTCGCCGACATGTGCACCTGAGTTGCTAGTTCGCTCGCCGGCCACGGTGCCTCGTCTCCGACGTCGGTGACCAGTGGCAGCTCGGGTCCGCTGAAGCGGCGGATGTGGACACGCTTGTCCACGCTGTCGGGCCACGCGAACGCGAAGGTGCCGTCCTCGAGCGCAGCGACGTCACCGTTCGGATACCCGATGCTTGGAATCGAATCCTGCAGCAGCCACGGCGCGCCATCGGGCGCGAGCTCGGGATTGAGCTGCGCAGCCCAGATCTTGCGGTCGTTGCTCGCGCCCCCGGTCCAGATCAATCCCACGCGATCGTCCTCGGCGATCGCCAGCTTGAGGCCGGAGCGTTTCTCAGGGGGGAGGCTGACCTGCACAGGCGCGTCCTCGATCCATCCGAAGTCGCTGCTGCGTAGCTCGATATCGCAGCTGTTCGGATCCATCGCGTCGCACGCGACCCAGGCGACCACCGAGACGCCGTTGCGCAGGGCGATGACGGGCCACCCGGCCGGGCGCTGGGCAAAGTCGGGGTTGGCTAGACTTGCGACCGCGACAGGGATGTCGAGCGCGTAGTTGTAGCGCCGCAGGAACACCTGGCCATCTTGCAGCCACACAAAGGTGGCGATGTCGCCGTCGAGCACGCCGTTGGCAGTGTTCACGGCAGCAGGGCCGAAATAGATCGGCCAGGACGAGGCCGGGGTGTCTGGGCCGAGCCGAATCGAGAACGCGTCGCGGCTGCTGCTCATCGCGTCGAGCCCGGTGAGCACGGCGTAGAGGTTGTGGGTGTCGAGGTCCTCGCTCGCAATCAGAGCGCGCACGTCGGACAGCATGAACTCACCGCCCGTGGTCACGCCGCCGCCGAGTGGCACCGCGAATTCGTCGAACCACCGCACTCGGATCTCCGAGGTGGCGTACGACGAGTAGGTGACCGCGAACACGCCATCTTCGAACATTGCGACGTCGGGATAACCGACGTGGGCGCCCGGAAAGTCATCGAGCTGGGCGACGTAGGGCGAGTGCGCGCAGAACCGGCAGCTGCCGCCGCAGTCGACCTCGAGCTCGTCACCGTTCTCGACGTCATCGATGCAGCTCGGCGCCGCGCACTCGTCGGCGTCGCAGACCAAGCTCTGACAGTCGTCGCCGATCTCGCACGCGCTGCCCTGTTCGCACGCGCTGCAGCTGCCGCCGCAGTCGAGGTCGGTCTCGTTGCCGTCGAGCATGCCGTTGTCGCAGTGCCCGGGATCTGGGTCGCCGTCACCCGGATCGCCGTCACCCGGATCGCCGTCGCCTGGATCGCCGTCGCCTGACTCGCCGTCACCTGCGTTGTCGCTGGTCGCGGACTCGCTCCCGTGCTCGCCGGCGTCGATCAGCGGATTCGGACCGAGACAGCCTAGCAAGCCCATGAGCGCGCCGAGCCCACCCAGCGCAACCAGTCGCAACTTCATCGTCATAGTCTATCGGCTCCTGCACTCACGCTGAGCTCAAAAGCTCAGCACCTGGCCCTGGATCTGCGACGCCATGTCGACGATGCCCGACCAGACCACGACCAGCCGGTTGCCCATGGTCGAGATGCTGACGGTGTCGGGGGAGGTCACTCCGGGCCACGGCGCTTCGTCGCCGAGCTCCGGCAGCTTGGGCTCGTTGGGGCCAACGAAGCGACGCAGGTGGACCCGGTCTTGGACGGTGTCACCCCACGCGAACGCGAAGCTGCCGTCCGACAGCGCGGCCACGTCGGCGCGGGTGGCGATGACCAGCTTGTTCTGCAGCTCCCACTGTGGGCCGTTGGTGGCAAAGGCTTCGGTGAGCATGCGCGCGCGAACGCTCATGTTGGCGTTCAGGTCGAGCCGGTTCCAGACCACGGCCGCGCGGCCGTCATCGGCGAGCGCGACCTTTGGGAACAGAAAATATTCGCTGACGGTCGAGACCGCGATCGGCCCCGCGTCGATCCAACCAGCGTCGAAGCGACGGACCACGACGTCGCACTCGGCATCGTTCACGCCCAGACACCGAACCCACGCGACGACCATCATGCCGGCGCTGTTGCGGGACACCGTTGGTTGCCGGCCGATGTAAATGCCGGGTTCGGTCTCCGCGGCGAACGGTGTGATGTCGATCCAGCTGCCGCCTGCGACCTCGTAGTCCCAGCGGCGCACGAGCACTTGGTTGTCCTGCAGCCAGGTGATCGTGAGGCGGCTGCCGTCGAGGCTGAGGTCGCCGACGCTGACATTCTTGTGGACTGGGTTGACCCGTGCCTTGGTCAGCACGGTGGTCGGATCGCGCTGGACCAAGAATAGATCGGTCGACCCGCTCATCCCGTCGAGCCCGGCCTCGAGCGCGTGGATGGGGTTGCCCCGGCCAGCCCCCGCGATCATGTAGATCGGGTCGCCAGCGGTGAACGCGATCTCCTCGTGGACCTCGAGGTCGGGGCCGTTCGCTGCGCCGAGCTCGTCAAACCACCGTGCCCGCGCCTTTGCGGGGCCGTTGTAGGTCAGCGCGAAGCTGGCGTCGGCGAACATCGCAACGCGTGGATTGGTCGCCGCGCTGCCTTCGAAGTCGTCGAGCTCGGCGCGAAATGGGCTGTGTTCGCAGAACTTGCATGGGCCGCCACAGTCGAGCGCGAGCTCGTCACCGTTGTGGACGTCGTCGTCGCAAGTTGGGACCGCGCAGATCGAGTCATCGCAGACCTGCGACGCGCAGTCTTGGGGCTCGACGCACGCCAAGCCATTGTTGCAGGGTTCACACGGGCCGCCACAGTCGACGTCGGACTCGCCTGGATCGAGCGCGTCGTTGCTGCAGGTGTCGCCGTCGCCGGTCTCGCCATCGCCATCGCCATCGCCGTCGCCGTCGCCATCGCCGTCACCATCGCCATCACCAGTCTCGGCCGCGCTCTCGCTGTTGTCCTCACCCGCGTCGATCAGCGGGTTGGGCCCGAGGCAGCCCGCGCTCAGCAGCGTCAGGGCGAGGGCGAGCGGCGCGAACCTTCGCGACCCGCGGTCGTGGACCATCCATGTCATTTGCGAAAGCCTAACACCCACTGCCGCACACCCGCGCCAGTTTGGCCATCGCGCATCACGCGGACGTCAGGTCGGCGGGGGTCGGCGATCGGCCAGCACCGGGAACTTAATCCGCGCTTCGCGAACGCGCTCGCTGTCGATGTCGGCGATCAGCATCGTCTCGTCACGGCTGGCCGCGACCACGACCTCGCCCCACGGATCGATGATCATGCTGTCACCGCTGTAGACCACGCCGCCACCTTCGCCGACACGGTTGAGGCCGACCACCCAGGCCTGGTTCTCGATCGCGCGGGCGCGCAGCAGGGTCTTCCAGTGCTCGCGCCGCCGCTCGGGCCAATTGGCCACGATCAGGTACAGGTCCGTGCGTTCAGCGAGCGCCCAAAAATCATCGGCGAAGCGCAGGTCATAACAAACGAAGGCGCTCAGGCGCACACCCTCGATCGTGCGCGTGAGTGTCTCGTGCCCCGCTTGATAGTGCTCATGCTCGTTTGCGAACGTGAACGGGTGGCGCTTGCGGTAGCGGTACAGCTCGCCCGCCGGCCCCGCCAGCACCAGCGTGTTGGCCGGGCGCTCGGCCCCCGCATGAGGTTGCTCCGGGACCGACCCACACACCCACACGCCCAGACTCGCGGCCTGCTCGCGCAAGAAGCTCACGCTCGGTCCGTTGGGCGGCTCGGCGATCTGCGAGGTGTTCATCGAGAACCCACACGCGTACATCTCGGGCAGCACGATCATCCGCGCGCCCGCGGCCGCCGCCTCGCGCAGCTTGGGGATGAGGCGCTCGAAGTTGGCGGCGGGCTGCTCCCAGATGATCTGTGTCTGCAAGGCGGCGATGCGCATGGCGGTAGCTCTCTATATCCCAGTCTTCGGGGTCACGGCCGCTTACCTTGGAGTTTTCGCAGGCGGACCAGCGCCTCGTCGAGGACCGCGTCGGTCTTGCAGAACGCCCAGCGGACCAGGTGCTTGCCGGCCTCGCGGTCGCTGTAGAACGCCGAGGTTGGGATCGCCGCCACCCCGATCTCTTTTGGCAGCATGCGACAAAACTCGAAGTCGTCGTCCCAGCCGAGCGGGCGGATGTCGGTCTGCGCGAAGTAGGTCCCGGCCGGGGTCAGGACCTCGAAGCCGACCGCGGTGAGCCCCTCGCACAATTTGTCGCGCCGGGCCCGGTAGTCAGCCTGGAATTGTTCGAAGTAGGAGTCTGGCGCCCGATACCCGTGGGCCATCGCGTGTTGAAAGGGCGTGCCGTTGCAGAAGGTGATGAACTGGTGGGCGCTGCGCAGCGCCCGGGTGATCGGCGCGGGCGCGCAGCTGTGGCCGATCTTCCAGCCAGTGAACGAGAAGGTCTTGCCCGCCGACGAGATGACCACGGTGCGCTCGCGCATGCCCGGCAGCGAGGCCAGCGGCACGTGCTCACCCTCGAACACCAGGTGCTCGTAGACCTCGTCGGAAACAGCCAGCACGTCGTGCTCGACGCACAGCTCGGCGATCAGCTCGAGCTCGGCGCGCGAGTAGACCTTGCCCGACGGGTTGTGCGGGGTGTTGACCAGGATCGCCCGGGTCTTGGGAGTGAACGCGGCGCGCAGCTGCTGCGGATCAAAGGAGAAGTCGGGCCCGCGCAGGGTCACCAGCTTCTCGTGGGCGCCAGCCATGGCCACGCTGGCCCGGTACGAGTCGTAGTAGGGCTCGAACAAGATGACCTCGTCGCCGACTTCGCACAGCGCGGCGAGGGTCGCGTAGATGGCCTCGGTCGCCCCCGCGTACACGGTGATCTCGGTGTCGGGGTCGTAGCTGAGCCCCCAGAACCGCTGCTGGTGCTCGGCGATCGCTCGGTTGAGCTCGGGGATCCCGTGGGTTCGGCAGTACTGGTTGTGGCCGGCCTGCATCGCCTCGATCGCGGCTTGCTTGATGAAGTCCGGTCCCTCGAAGTCGGGAAACCCCTGACCGAGATTGACCGCGCCATGCTCGATCGCGAGGCCGGTCATCTCCGCAAAGATCGTGGTCCCAAAGCCTTGAAGACGGGAGCTGAGCCAGGGCAGGCGTGTGCTGGTCATTGCGCGGCAGTGTACCCGCAAAGGAGGGCGCGCAACGTGCTTCGCGGTGTTTTGGCTCCGGCTTCCATACTGGCGAGCTGGCAATGTTCTCGGCATAGTCCGTCGCATGAGCGACGACGTTCAGGACTTGATGGAGTTTGCGGCGGCACCCAGCGAAGCGTCGGCGCGGCGCGTGTCGACCATGGCGACCGGCCTGGTCGGGAGCGAGATCCTCAAGATCGCGGCAGACATCCGTGAGCTGGTGCGTGGCGGCGTCGAGGTCTGCAACCTGACCGTCGGCGACTTCGATCCGGCCCAGTTTCCGATCCCGAAGCTGCTCGAGCAGAGCATCATCGACGCGCTCGCAACGGGTCACACCAACTACCCACCGAGCAACGGCCTGCCCGAGCTGCGCGAGTCTGTCGCGCGCTTCTATGCCCGTGAGCTCGGCCTCGGCTATGCCGCCGAGTCGGTGCTGATCGCGGGCGGCGGGCGCCCGTGCATCTATGCGGCCTACCGCGCGCTGGTCGACGCTGGCGACGTCGTCGCCTACCCGGTGCCAAGCTGGAACAACAATCACTACTGCCACATGCTCGACGCGACCAGTCTGCAGCTGGTCTGCGGGGTCGAGTCATCGTTCTTGCCCACCCGCGAGGCCGTGCTCGAGGCCCTGCCCAAGGCCCGCATGCTGTGCCTCAACTCGCCGCTCAACCCGACCGGGACCGCGTTCGACAAGGACGCGCTGAAAGGCATCTGCGAGGCGATCGTCGAGGAGAACCACCGCCGCGAGCGCGACGGTGAGCGGCCGCTCTATCTGTTGTTCGATCACATCTACTGGATGCTGACCTTCGACGGCGTCAAGCACTACACCCCGCCGGGCCTGGTCCCCGAGATGGCACGCTGGACCGTGTTCGTCGACGGCATCTCCAAGGCGTTCGCGGCCACGGGGGTGCGCGTGGGCTGGGCGGTTGGGCCGGTCGACGTGATCACGCGGATGTCGTCGGTGCTCGGCCACGTCGGCGCCTGGGCCCCGCGCGCCGAGCAGCTCGCGACCGTCGCCGTGCTCGACGACGCCGCCGCGATCGCCGACTACCACGCCAGCTTCAAGGCGGGCGTGCTCAATCGCCTGCAGCGGCTCCACACCGGGCTGCAGGCGCTGCGCGAAGCGGGGCTCCCCGTCGACACGATCGCGCCGATGGGCGCGATCTATCTGACGGTGCGCGTGCACCCGTTTGGCAAGACCACGCCAGAAGGCAAGACGCTCGAGAACAACGAGGACGTGCGCAAGTACCTGCTCGACGCCGCGCGGGTCGCCGTCGTGCCGTTTCAGGCGTTCGGCACTGGCGACGCGGGGCAGGGGTGGTTTCGCCTGAGCGTGGGGGCGGTCGCCGAGCAGCAGATCATCGACGCGCTGCCGCGGATCGCCGCGGCGCTGCGGGCTCTGAGCTGAGGTACCATCACGGGGTGCGCAGCCCCATCTTGACGTTCTCGTGTTCACTCTTGTTGATCGCGGGAGGCTGTGTCGACGACACCCCCGATGACGGGGACGTCGGGTTCGGCACCGACGGCGACGGGGACGGCGATGGCGACAGCGGAGACGGAGACGGCGACAGCGGCGACGGCGACGGCGACGGAGACAGCGGCGACGGAGACGGTGACCCCGGGGACGGGGACGGCGACAGCGGGGACGGAGACGGCGACCCCGGCTGCAGCTATCCGCTCGGCGCGGTCGAGCCGATGGCGATCGACGAGGTCATCACGCCCTACTCGTGGCCCACGGCGATCCATGGCGATGGCACGATGGCCGCGCTCGCGCTGCTCGACGCGCCTTGCGACACCGACGAGATCGTCGACTGGAGCCCGCACGAGCTGCTCGTGTTCATATCCATACCCGCCTGGTGACCGGCTTGTGTGCAGCACGCCAGTTCGGTCGTGCAAGTCGAGCAGCAGATCCTGGACGCGGGCGCGCAGATCATCTGGGTGCTCGAGCAAGACAGCTTCTTGCAGCCTGGCACCCCCGAGGGTTGCCGCAATTTCGTCGACTCCCAGGGCAGCAGCTTGGGCTGGTGCGTGGGCGATGCCGAGACCATGCCGGTCGCGGGCACCTTCGACAACTCGCCGTTCAGCCAGGCGCGCGGGTTCGACATCGTCGTCGTGCGCGAGACCATGACGATCGTGTATTCGACCAATCACGGGACCACCAACGGGAACGAGAACATCTCCGGCGAGGAGCTGCTCGCAGAGATCCAGGCGATCGCGGCCGGGCTGTAGCCGGGCGTCAACTTTGCTGGCGCGGTGCTGAGAATCATGAAACAACCACCGCTGTGAGCGCCCCCGTCGAATTTTGGTTCGATTTCATCTCGCCCTACGCCTACCTCGCGTGGCAGCGGATTCACCCGATCGCCGAGGCGCGCGGGCGGGCTGTCGTGTATCGGCCTGTGTTGTTTGCGAGCCTGCTCAATCACTGGGGCCAGCTCGGGCCGGCCGAGATCCCACCCAAGCGAGTTCACGCGTTCAAGCAGGTCAGTCGGCGGGCGCGGGCGCTTGGCGTGCCGATGATCCCGCCGCCGAGCCACCCCTTCAACCCGCTCCTGGGGCTTCGGCTCGCGGCGCTGGACCTGCCTGCGCCGCAACGACGCGCCCTGATCGACGCCCTGTTTCGGGCCGTGTGGGCTGGCGGGCCCGGGATCGACGATCCACAGGTCGTGGGTCAGCTCCTCGGCGACGCGGGCCTCGACGCCCAGGCGCTGCTGACCGCCGCGACCAGCCCCGCGCACAAGCAGGGCCTCATGGCCCAGACCCAGGCGGGGATCGACGCGGGCGTGTTCGGCATTCCTGCGATGGTCGTCGACGGCGAGCTGTTTTGGGGTGAGGACAGCCTCGACGATCTCGCGCGCTTCCTCGACGGCGAGGACCTGCTGGATCTCGAGGCGCTGCGGCGGTGGGCGGATCTTCCGGCCTCGGCCTCGCGCCAACGGTGAGCTGAGGCGCCGATGGCTGGCAGCGGTACCAGGGTCCTGATCGTTGGCGCGACCTCAGCGATCGCCAGCGAGGTCGCGCGCCTGTACGCGGCGCAGGGCTGCTCGCTGTACCTGCTGGCCCGCGATCCCGACCGCCTCGCCAGCTTGGTCGGCGAGCTCGAGCAGCTTGGCGCGGATCTACGTGGTCACGCGAGCGGTGATCTCGACGAGCTCCAGCACAACGCCGGGCGGATCGCCGCGGCGATCGAGGCGCTGGGGACGATCGACGTCGCCCTGATCGCCCACGGCTACCTCGGTGATCAGCGGCGCTCGGAGGCGTCGCTCGACGAAGCGCTGAAGATCCTCGCCACCAACCTCGCCAGTCCGATCTCGCTGCTGATCCCGCTGGCGAATCAGCTCGAGGCGCAGGGGGCAGGCCACCTCGCGGCGATCACCTCGGTCGCGGGGGAGCGCGGCCGTCCGCGAAATTTCACCTACGGCGCGGCCAAGGGCGGGCTGACCCGCTACCTCGAGGGCCAGCGCAGCCGCCTGCGTCCGCGCGGCGTGTTCGTGCACAACATCAAGCTTGGCCCGGTCGACACGCCGATGACCGCCAGCCATCGAAAGAACGCCCTGTTCGCCGACAGGCGAGCCGTGGCGCGGACGATCGTTCGGGTGCTCGAGCGTCGCCGCCATGCGATCTACGTCCCGTGGTTTTGGTGGCTGATCATGCTCGTCGTTCGGCTGGTTCCCGAGCCGCTATTTCAGCGATTGCGGTCGCTCTCGGGAAGGTAGCGCGGCTGAGCCTGCCCAAGTGGGGGCCACGGAGCCCGCCCTCCGAGTGGGTTTGATGTGACCAAACACCGCGCATTTGGCTCAACAACGTGTGTATGGTCCCCCGATGCAACGACCTCGAATCACTCTCCTCGCCCTGCTCGCGCTCGGGTCCTTCGCCTGCAAGTCCGATGAGCCCGCCGCCGGCGACTCGTCTGACAAACCAGGCGCCGCCAAACCAGGCGCGACGCCGGGCGACGACGCCGCCGCTGATGCGGCAACCAAGAAGATCGTCTCGATTCAAGCTGGCGCGCTGTCGACCTGTGCGCTGATCGAGGACGGCACCGTGCGCTGCTGGGGCGCCAACATCGAGGGACAGCTCGGCGTCGGCAAGGAGGCCGCCGACTTCCTCGAGAGCTACACGCCCGTCGAGGTCGTGGGCGTCAGCGGGGCCAAGAAGCTGTGGTCGACCGCCTCGTACTCGTGGGGCGGCGGGCACTCCGACGGCTACACCGACACCAGCTGCGCGCAGAAGGAAGACGGCAGCGTGCAGTGCTGGGGGCACAACGGCCTGGTGTTTGGCGATGGTGAGTACAAGAACCAGGCCTCGCCCATGGCCAACGCCGCGCTCGCCAACCTCGTCGAGTACGCGGCCGCGAGCGGGCACGCCTGCGGTGTGTGGCCCGACAAGACCGCCAAGTGCTGGGGCTCGAACGCGTTCGGCGTGGGCGGGGTCGGCAGCGACGACTCGGACATCAAGACCCCGACGGCCGTCAAGGACTTCACCGACGCCGCCGACGTGGGCTGTGGACAAAACCACTGCTGCGGCATGAAGGCCGACGGCGGCGTGTCGTGCTGGGGTTACGCCTCGAGTGGCCAGCTGGGCAACGGCACGAGCACCAAGACGAATGTCCCGGTCCCCGTGACCGGGCTCGCCGACGCGACCCAGCTCGCTGTCGCGACCAACACCAACTGCGCGCTGAAGAAGGACGGCAGCGTGGTGTGTTGGGGTCAGGACTTCGGCAACACGCCGGGTCCGGTCGAGGGCGCGACCGACATCACCCAGCTCGACGCGCAGGGCTTCGTCTGTGGCGTCAAGGCCGACAAGACGGTCGTGTGCTGGGGCCCGAACAGCTATGGCCAGCTCGGCGATGGCACCCAGGACGATCGAAAGAAGAAGGCTGCGCCGGTCAAGGGGCTGACGGGCGCGGTCCAGGTCGCCGTGGGTGTGCACCATGCCTGCGCGCTGCTCGAGGACAACAGCGTCAAGTGTTGGGGCAAGAACGGCCGCGGTCAGCTCGGCGATGGCTCGCTCGACGATCGGCTCGAGCCGGTCGTGGCTGCCCAGGTCGGGGCCGAGAAGCTGACGCCGCAAGCCGACGGCGAGCGGCCGACCGCGCTGCCGACCGACGGCAAGGTCGCCGAGCTCACGGGCGTGCCCGAGGGGTGCCCGAGCAAGGTCGAGCTGGTCGCCACCGTCGCGGGCAAGCCGTTCCCGTTCGTGGTGCGGAACATTGAAGCCAAGTGGGCCTGGCAGAACTTGGGCTACGCGGTCGAGTTCTCGAACTACGACAAGGACGAGAAGAACCAGTGGTCGATGCCGCGCGGCGGTCAGGCGCGGATTAAATTTGGGCTCGAGAAGTGGGTGATCGAGAACGGCGACGACGGCAAGGAGAAGGTCGTGCAGAAGCAAGCCGACATGGCCGAGCCCTACGTCACGGACTACACCGCCAGCTACCGGGCGACCAACGCTGCGGGGATCTACGACAATCACAAGCAGCGCTTCTTCAACAAGGGGCAGATCACGCTGAGCCACCTCGACGATAGCTGGGTGTGTGGCGAGATTGATCTGAGCCACGACAAGGAAGGGAACTCGCTCAAGGGCAAGTTCGCTGCGGCGATCCCTGCCAAGCCCGAGTGAGGGCGGCGGATTGGTTGCTGACGCCGTGCTCTGGGTTCGTGGGCACGGCGTCGCTCATTGGTTCACACCTGCTCGCGGCTAGTCGAGCCATGCGAACGCTTGCTCGAGGTGCTCGTGGGCTCCGTGCTCGATGCAGCGGCCGTGCGAGATGACCAAGCGATCGAAGTCCCATGCCAGCATGCGATCCCTGGCCGCTCGCGCGGCCTCGCGGTCGCGTAGGGTCCAGCGCCAGTCTCGGAGGACGCCGCCCTCGGGGGCGCCGACGCCGTTGAGTCGCTTGAGGGTTCGCCACAGCCAGTTGTCGGCGGTTGGCTCGTGGTTTTGGAAGATGTCGGTGAGGATCAGGGTTCGTGAGCGCCGGTGGAAGAAGACTGTCTCGGTGAGGACCTTTGAGCCGCGGAAGATTAGTTGATCGATGTCCTGAGACCAGCAGGCTTCGGCCTGGTCACCTAGATCTTGATCGAAGCGGGTCTGGACGCGCTCGGTCAGGTGCGGACCGGCCCAGGCGGTGGCGTAGGGGAACGCGTCGATCCATTCGCGGGCGAATAGGTGGTGGAATTTGTTGGGGGCGACGATGTGCTTGACTGGGCCTAGGGACTCGACGGCTACGATTAGTTCTACGGTGATCGCTACGGGGGAGTGTAGCCAGATGGCGCCGTTGGATAGGCGGATTATGCACATGCGGGTGTCGAATGGGATCCCGAGCATGTGTATGCGGGGGCCGGTTGCTAGCCAGAGTTCGTCTGCGAAGTGTTGGAGGACGGGCACCGGACTTGGAGTCTTTGCGTGTGACGGGGGGGTGAGGGGGGACTTGGAGGGATCCAGAGAGCCGGACTGGGAGTCTTTTCGGACCCACCCGTCACCGAGGAGATCCGGACTGGGAGTCTTTTCGGACGACCCGTCACCGAGAGGCCTGAGACCCTCCGTGAAGCCGCCAGAGTCGCACTTTCGCGCCAATCTTCGGCGCGCGGAGCCAAAAAATCCACCTCGCGCACGCCGCAGCACCCACTCTCGCCCCCGAAA
>NZ_PVNL01000045.1 GCF_002994635.1 Enhygromyxa salina
ATGACTTCCAGAAGCCCAGGGGACACGCAGGGCGAAGTCCTCCCGCAGGGGAGGGGCCCCGATGACGGCTCCGCCGGCATTGGGGAGGGGCTGTGAAGCCCCTCATCAAAATCTAGAGCTGGTCCCCCGGCATCGGAGTTCCGGCAGGAACTTCGATGCCGGGGGACCAGCGCGCCGTTGCAGCTGAGCGAAATTCGGCGAACGCGAGGCTGGTCCCCATCACCACCGTAGCGATCGACGCGACCACGGTGAGCGCGTGCGCGGGGTCGCTGAAGCGATCGACGCTCGCGGCAGCCAGGGCCCCGGACAGGAACTGAAGGGTCCCGAGGATCGATGCACCGAGGCCGACGACCTGTGGCGGGACATCGAGGGCGCTCATCATCGCGGCCGGGATCATGATCCCGTTGCCGAACATGTAGAGGACGTAGCAGAAGCACCACGCGCTGGCGGCCCCCCCGGTCGCCCAGGTCGTGACGAGTCCGGCCGCAGCCAGGCCCACGACGCCTGCGCCGACCAGGGCCAGGCGTCCGCTCGCGGCACGTCGGGCCGCCGTCCGCGTGAACAGACCGCCCAGTACACACGCACACGCACCGCCGAGCAAAACCAGCGAGAAGCTGCGGGGGGTGAGCTGGCCCGAGCCGACCAACATGGTCGGACCGGCCGCGATGAAGGCGAAGTAGATCGACGCCATCGCTGCCAGACCCAGCGCGTAAGCAAGGAACAGCGGCTGAGACCACAAGCTGGCGAAGCCGCCCGCGCTCGCGGGCTCACGCGTGACCGTGGGCGGTCGTGTCTCCACCCACCGCGGCATCGCCAGGGCCAAGATCGCGACGGCGCCCAGTCCCATGATGCCGAACCCCCACCGCCAGCCGACCGCCGCGCCCAAGACGGGAGCGAAGGCCAGTCCAAGGGTCTGCAGAGTCGACAGCACGCTCATCGCCCGCGTGCCCTCGCGCCCGTCGAAGCTGTCGCGGACTGCCGCCCGGGCAATCACGAGCACCCCCGCCGCGGCCACGCCCTGAACCGCGCGAGCGATCAGGAGTTCACTCATCGATGAGGCCGCAGCTGCCGCGACGCTGGACACCGCGAGGGTCGCGAGGGCGGCGAGGGCCAGCGGGCGGCGACCCAACCGATCCGAGAGCCACCCCTGCGGGATCATCGTCGCCGCGAGCATGAAAATGTAGACCGAGATCGTGCTCGCGCCGCTGCCGGTCGAGCCGAGCTCAGAAGGGATTGATGCCAGCGACGGGACGTGGACGCCACCGCCGAACGGCGCGAGCGCACAGGCCGCGCCAAGCAGCCAAAGCGCCGGGGTCCTGACTGGTTTGTGTGGGTTCATCGTGCTTTCTCGGCCTGGAGGACCGACTTGGCCCTCAGCCATGAGCAACGTTGACCGATGCGAGGGGTCGACGAAACGCCGAGTTGCGCGCAACACTCGTGCCTGATACGCACGAATCGTGAATCTCCAAGCGATCGAGGCGTTCGTGCACACCGCCGAGCTCGGCAGCTTTGCCGCGGTGGCTCGGGCCAAGCATGTCGCTCCTTCCAGCATCTCGCGCCTCGTCGCCGAGCTCGAGGATGGCCTGCAGGTCCGCCTCTTCCAGCGCACGACCCGGCGGCTGAACCTGACCGAGGCCGGCCAGGCCTACCTCGACCGAGTCGCGCCGCTGCTCGAGGAGCTCGAGCGGGCCCGCGACGAGGCGCGGGATCTCGGCGCCAAGCCCCGGGGCACCCTCCGTGTCGCGTGCGCGCACACCTTCGCTCAGCTCCACCTGACCAAGTGGTTGCCACGGTTGTTGTCCGAGCACCCGGAGCTCGACGTCGAGCTGGTGCTCGACTCGGACTACACGGATCTCGTCAGCGCGGGCATCGACGTGGCCGTTCGGCTCGGGCAGGTGCAGGGCGCCTCGCTGATCGTCCGCAAGCTGTGCGACATGCCCCGCGTCGTGATCGCGAGTCCCAACCTGGTGGCGGGGCGCAAGCTAGCGCCGGCGGACATGGCGAGCGAGCCGTGTCTGCTGTTTCGCCACACCGGGTTCGCACCGGTCTGGCGGTTTCGGGATCGCCAGTCGCGAGTGCTCGAGGTCCAGCCGCGAGGTCGCGTGTTCACGGCGGATGGGGTGATCCTCCGCGACCTCGCGCTCGCTGGTGAGGGGATCGCGTTGCTGTCGCGGTGGTTGTGCGCGCGCGAGCTCGACAGTGGCTCGCTCGTCGATCTGTTTCCGAGCCACGATGTGACCGCCACGCAGTTCGACGCGGGGATCTTCGTGGTCTATCCGTCGCGTAGCTACCTGCCGCTGAAGGTCCGCGTGTTCGTCGACTTCCTGAGCTCGTGCGTGCGCGACGACCCAGCTTGGGAAACGTCCGCGAGCTGAACCCGAGGGCCCGCGTGAATCCGGCAGGTGTTGGCGAGCTCGGCGAGAAGCAACGCGAGCTCAGGACAGGCGCCGCGCACGGATCACCGCGTCGACCCCGGTCCCCGCGACAGACCGCGGACGCTCCTCCGCGACGACGACTTCCCAGCAGCACGGATCGAGCGCAGCGACCACCTGTTCGACACAGACCTGCACCTGACCGGCCGCGCTCGTCGCCGCTCCGGTGCTGGGATCGATCGGGCGGTGGCCGACCAACAACAGCGTTCCGCCCACCGCGACTGCGCTCGCCATCCTACGCACCATCTCGTCCACTGAGCCTGCCGCGTGAACGTAGAGGCAGATCACGAGATCGAAGCAACCAGGGTCCGCGGTCCAGGTCGCTAGATTGCCCTCGGTCCAATCAATGCGCGCCGCGACCTCCGCCCCAACGGCCTCGGCCATCGACCGACCGTGGGCCAGGGCGCTCGCCGAGAAGTCGACCGCCGTGACCTGCCAGCCATGCGCGGCCAGCCAGAGCGTGTCAGCGCCGTGTCCACAGCCCGCGTCGAGGGCACGCCCGGGGTGAAGGTTCACGACCTCGCCCGTGAGGTGTGCGCTCGGTCGACGGTGGGCGACCTTGTCCCCGTGCTCGCGCAGCGTCTTCGACCAGAGCGCCTCCCAGAAAGCCTGATCGTAAGTTGGCTTGGTCACTCGTGGCTCCCCGCAATCATCGTGATGGCTCGGGGCCGGTTGCTCACGACGCTGAACACAGTCACGTTGAGCCCGGCTCCTGCTGCTCGAGAGGCTCGAGGCTCGCCTCCACGATGTACTGATCGGGAAGCGCCACGAGCGACACCCTCGCTGCCAAGCCCGCCTCCTCGAGCTCCGCAACCAGCACCTCGGGCGCAACTCGCATGTTCGCTGGCGGACCACGGCGCCCCTCGAGGTTGAAGTCCACGATGAACAGCCTCCCGCCGGGCCGAAGCGCAGCGGCGAGACTTCGCGCGTAGTCGACCCGATCAGCGAGGTGGTGCCAAACGTGAACGATGAGGATGCGGTCAACGCTGCGCGGGGCGAGGCCCAACTCAGTGTGGGTGGCACGGACTGCGCGCAGGTTGGGCAGCTGCTCGTGGCGCGCGCGCTCGTTCAGGAAGCGCACCATATCGGGCGCCACGTCCGTCGCTATGACCTCACCAGCGGGCACAGCTCGCGCCAGGCGAACCGCGAAGTACCCAGTGCCCGCGCCGACGTCGGCGACGATCATCGTTGGTGTCAGCTCCAGCGCATGCAACACGTCGGCCGGGCGTTGCCATTCATCCCGCGCCGGATCGTCGAGCACCTTCGTCCACTCGTCTGCGCTCACGAAGGCATGCATATGTTCATTTCCATTTTCATTTTCATTTTCATGGGGGCGCGCTTCTTGGTGGGCGCCGCTGTCTGCTGTCGAAATCCCGGCGGGAGTCGATATCGAACCGCACGCGCCACCCAGCGTTGCGACAAAAAATGCTGCCAGTAAGCGGTTCATCAGCTCTCTCCTGTTAGAACGTGGCTAGATGGTGGTTCGGCGCGAGTGTGCGACCCGCACCACGCGCCCTCGCGCTCCCGCCTCCAGAAACCATCAAATCGCGCCACTGGAAGCGAGCTCCATCGTTAGTTCGACGTTGATCATCGCTGCCGCGCGAACGCCAGCCGCCGCCGCCGTGATGGCCGCTTGCATTCGCGTTGTCAGGTCGCCAGCTGCATAGATGCCCGGAATCGAGGTCTCGCTCTTCATCGAGTCGATCTCGACGTAGCCATTGTCATCGAGCGCGACGCCCAGCGATCGGACCAGCTCGACCTGACGTTGGGGAGGGTGGGCGAAGATGACGTCGCAGGGCACGGTGGTGCCGTTCGCGAGTTCGACGGCCTCGAGCCGCGTCTCGCTCCCCACCACGAGACGCGTCACGGGGGCCGTCTCGAGCTGAATCCCGGCGCCCTGGAGCTGCCCGCGGATCTCCTCCGAGACCTCGAACGCGCCGCCTGTAAAGACGGTGAGATCGCGTGTCCAGCCTCGCGCATGGAGGGCGAAATGCACCAGCATCTGTGGTTCGGCGGGGCTGACGAGGAACCCCCACCGGCGATCCTGAACCTCCCAACCGTGGCAGTAGGGGCACTGAAAGATCGACTGTCCCCAGAGCTCGTTGAATCCCTCGATCGGGAGGCGCTCGTCGATCATCCCGGTGCACAGCAGAATCCGCCGCGCTTCGACAGTTCCCGCCTCCAGGCTGACCTGAAACCCACCGCGGGTTCCTGCGATCGACTCGACACGAACGTCGCGCACCTCCACGCTCGGATAGGTAGCGAGCTGCTGACGACCGATTCGTCGGAATTCCTGTGGGGGCGTGCCGTCGCGTGTGACGAAATTGTGGATGTGCTCCGCGGCCGCGTTTCGTATCGGGCCTGAATCGCAGAGCAGAACCCGCTTGCGCGAGCGGCCGAGTGTGAGCGCAGCCGCCAGGCCGCCAGGCCCACCTCCGATGATGATGACGTCGTACAGCATGTTGGGTTTTGTCATGGATGAACCAGTAGGCCGCTCGGTCGGCCGGAGCGCCGATGCGCACCCCGGGACGACGATCGCGGCGCCGATAATCGCGCTGGCCTGAAGCCAGTCGCGCCGAGTGAAGCGTGAATCGACGACTTCGTTTGCCTCAATCCCGTCGTCGTCGTGCCGCGATCGTGGCGAGCCCTGCGTCGGGTCTTCGCGCTGGTCGGCGGGACTCTCACTGTGGAAGGACCGCCTACGCATCGGCCTTGTCCGGATGCCGCGAGAGACCACGGGCAGCGAGGCGATCAACAACGTCGGCGTTCAGCATGGCGAGCGTCACTTCGCCGAGCCGCGCGAGCAGCAGGGCTTCCGCATCCTGGAAGGACTTGTTGAGCGCCGCGTTGACCGCCTCTTCGACGATGCAGCCGGGCGACTCCGTTCGGTTTCCCATTGCGAGCAGTGAAGGACAGCCAAGCGCGGTGTAGACGTCGCGCAGCGTCAGCTCGGAGAGGTCGCAGGCCAGCGTCCAGCCGCCGCCATGTCCCTTCTGGGAGCGGACGTATCCCCGCTCGCGGAGCCCGGACATGATCCGCCGAATCACGACGGGGTTGGTGTCCATGGACTTCGCCATCTCCTCTGACCTCAACGGCCCGTCATGCTCCGCCATGTGCAGGAGGACGTGCAGCGCACCTGACAGTCGGCTGTCCCGTCTCACGTAACTTACGATATTACTTGATTGTCCGAGCGTCAACAGAAAATTTTGTCCCGACGGGCGAACCGCCTGCTTCGGCGTGACAGATCGTCACCCAGCAGCTCCGCCGCACCCCCGCCACACGCCAAGATCCGCCCGCGCAACCCGGGTATGCGTGTTGCAGCGGACCACGAGATGCGGCTCACGACCGTCAACGGCGACCTCCTCGATCAGGACGTGGACGCGATCGTCAACGCCTGGAACCGAAACGTGATCCCGTGGTGGCTCCTCATTCCCCAAGGAGTGTCCGGCGCGATCAAGCGGCGCGCGGGTCGCGAGCCATTTCGGGAGGTCGGGCGGCGCGGGCCCATGCCGCTCGGCTCGGCCGTGTGGACCAGCGCTGGTCAGCTACCGTTCGTGGGGATCATCCACGTCGCGGGTATCAACCTCCTGTGGCGCGCGAGCGAGTCGAGCATCCGTGACAGCATCCGACATGCGGTCGAGCTGGCCGTGGACCACGGCGTCGCACGACTCGCCACACCGATCATCGGCGCCGGCTCTGGAGGGCTCCGCGAGGAGGATGCCTACCGGATCATCGTTGACGAGGCCGAGCGGATCGACGCCGAGCTCGTCTTGACGCTCGTGCGGTTCCGACGGGGCGACACGACGACGCAACGCGCGTGAGCGGAGAGACACCGCGCGGGCTGGCGCTCAGTTGCTCTGCCCCTCGGCGCCCGGGCCCTGGCGACCGAGGACGGTGCCGGGTGGCACCTCGGTGGCGGTGATGCGGTAGTAGTGCATCACCGGTGTCAGCCCGCCGAACGCCACGATGCCCTGCTGCTCGTCCGGAAAGTAGAAGAAGGTCCCGATGTAGCGGCCCGCGGCGATCATCCCGTGGATCAGCCCGCTCGGCGGGTGCTGCTGCATCTGCGCCTGCGGTGTCGCGAGCTTGGGATCGTTGGCGTGCTTGCGCAGAATCTCCTCGAGCATCACGCGCGTGGTCTTGCCGTTGAACGGCTTGCAGACGTCGAGCAGCTCGGAGGTCTCGGTGACTGCGAGAAAGTCGCTGAATACCTCGGAGAAGCTGTCCGACTGGGAGCCGTCGGCGTCGCGCAGTGACTCGCGGAGCGCGGTGAGCTGCTGGGTGAGCTTGGCCATAGCCCCACACCAAAACATCGAGCCGCCGCCGTCAAGCGGTCAGCTTGTCTTGGCCGGATCACGACGTTGGGATCAATTTGCTCGTAAGAGCGACTAAGCCCAGCAAAGTTAGCTCGCACGTCGTACCGCCGCAAGACCCCGACCACGGCGACGTCGGCGATCGATGGCCCGCGTGAGCGCGCCGCGCGATCGCACGGGTTGTTCACGAACTTGCGATCGGAACGTGGCGGGATCGAAACGTGGATCAGCGACACCTCCGCCGCGCGAGCGATGAAGTCGCGCCGGAGCCCGTGTCCATGTTCATGCGAATACCGACGACCTCCACCCTTCTCTTTCTTCCCCTGCTCGCGCTCGCCCTGTCCGGGTGTGGCGATGATGTCACGAGCGACACCGAAGCCGGCAGCAGCGAGACCGGCGATGGCGATGGCGATCCGGACGACGGGGAACCCGGCGACGGGGATCCCGGTGATGGCGATGGCGACCCCGGTGATGGCGATGGCGACCCCGGTGATGGCGATGGCGACCCCGGTGATGGCGACGGTGACGGTGACGGTGACGGCGACGGCGACGGTGACGGCGATGGTGACGGTGATGGCGACGGCGACATCGACCTGACGCTGGTGGGCATCGAGCCGATCGGTGGCTACGAGACCGGAGTGTACGACGGCGGCGCGGCGGAGATCACCGCCTTCGACCCCGCGAGCGCGCGGTTGTTCGTCGTCAACGGCGACGCCGCGGCTGTCGATGTGCTCGATCTCTCCGACCCGACCAACCCCACGCTGATCGACAGCTTCGACGTGACGATGTACGGCGACTCGCCGAGCAGCGTCGACGTGCGCGACGGATTGGTCGCGGTCGCGGTGCCCTCGGATCCGGCCCAAGATCCCGGCCACGTCGTGTTCTTCAACGCCGACGATCTCTCGTACATCAACGATCTGCAGGTCGGGGCGCTGCCGGACATGCTGACGTTCAGCCCCAACGGCAACAAGCTGGTCGTCGCCTGCGAGGGCGAGCCCGAGGACGACTACCTCGTCGACCCCGAGGGCAGCGTGGCGATCATCGACGTCAGCGGCGACGTGGCGACGCTGACCGACGCCGACGTGAGGCTCGCGGAGTTCGGCGCGTTCAACCTCAGCAACATCGACCCGCAGATCCGCATCTACGGCCCGGGCTCCAGCGTCGCGCAGGATCTCGAGCCGGAGTACGTGGCGATCTCGGCCGACTCGACGACCGCGTGGGTCAGCCTGCAGGAGAACAACGCGATCGCGATCGTCGATCTCGCCGACGCCACGGTCACCGATCTCGTCGGACTCGGCTTCAAGAACCACTCACAGGTCGGCAAGGGGCTCGATGCCAGCGACGCCGACGATCAGATCGCTATCGCCAATTGGCCGGTGTTCGGGATGTACCAGCCCGACGCGCTGGTCCGCTTCACCATCGACGGAACCGACTACCTGCTGAGCGCCAACGAGGGCGACACCCGCGACTACGACGCGATCTCCGAGGAGGTGCGGATCAAGAACCTCGACCTCGATCCGCAGGTGTTCCCCAACGCCGACGAGCTGCAGCAAGACGAGCAGCTCGGTCGCCTGACCGTCTCGTACCTCGACGGTGACCTCGGCCACGACGGCGACTACGAGCGGCTGTTCGTGCCTGGCACCCGCTCGGTCGCGGTCTGGTCGAGCGCGGCCGCGCTGGTGTGGGACAGCGGCGACGAGATCGAGCAGACGACCGCGGCCGCGCTGCCCGACAACTTCAACGCCAGCAATGACGCCAATGACTCGTTCGACAGCCGCAGCGACAACAAGGGCCCCGAGCCCGAAGGTGCGGTCGTCGCCGAGCTGTGGGGCAAGTCCTACGCGTTCGTGGGCCTCGAGCGAGTCGGCGGCGTGGTCGTCTACGACGTGTCGAATCCACTGAGCCCGAGCTTGGTGCTGTACGACAACTCGACGCGCGACTTCGAAGGCGACGCCGAGCTCGGCACCGCCGGAGATCTGGGACCCGAGGGTCTCGAGGTCGTGCTCGCAGCGGACAGCCCGACTGGGGAGCCGCTGTTGATCGTCGCCAACGAGGTCAGCGGCAGCGTCCGCATCTATCGGATCATCGCCGAGTAGTGTGGGGACCAGGCTCGAGCGTCACGCTCGCGCCTGGCCGAGCTCTCAACCGGTCAGCACCGGTGCAGCACCACGACGGAGAACTGGACCGCGCCCCCGCCAACCTGGCGCTGTCCCTTACCCCCGGCCCTGCGGGCCGCGTTGACGGCCACGATCGAGCGCGAGTTCGACCCGGGGGAGCGGCAAGTCATGATGTTCACGCTCGCCCAGATCCCGGAGTGAGCGGCGGCGCGGAGGCATCGCAGCGCGGGCGCCCGACAGCCCCAGAGCGTCCCAGACTCGGCTGCGATCCCATCCCAGACCGTTCGGACGGGCGAACTCGACTCCCCGCACCGAGCCCGCCCATCGGTGATACCGTCCCTGCACCCATGGCATTGACGGTCTTCGCTGAGCAGATGGGCTTCTTCCACAAGGGCTGCGGCGGCACGGGCGTCGGGCCGGTCGACGTGTGCCTGTCGCCGCCGCCAGGGCCGGTGCCGATCCCCTACGTCAACGTGCTGTTCGCCCAAGATCTGATCAAGGGCAGCAAGACCGTACGGATCGACGGCGAGCCCACCTTCCTCGAGGACGTGTCGATGACCTCGAAGAGCATCGGCGACGAGGGCGGCACGCTCGGCGGCAGCGTCGTGACCGGGGTGATCCTCAAGAACGGCTACTTCACGGTGTGGTCGTCGACCGTGCAGATCGAGGGCCTCGGGGTCGCGCGCCACGGCGACATCATGGGCCACAACAGCGCCGGGGGCCCGCCGCCCTCCAACCTGAACTCGGGCGCGATCTGTCAGCCCGCCCAGGTCTCGGCCCCAGTGCCGGGTCCCGTCGCCTCCAAGCGGGCCGCCGAGGCCAAGGTCCTCGAGGCGACCGGCCCCGGCGACTCCGAGCCGGCCAAGGTGATCCCCTGCGACTTCGAGAAGATCAGCATCAAGTGCAGCCACACTGGCAGCGGTGACGGCAAGCGCGGGTTTGGTCCGTTCGAGTACACCTTCAACGGCCAGATCAAGGACAACCTGCCGCGGCCCAAGAAGGGCTCGAAGACCGCGTTCGTCCCCAACATTCAGGTGATCGCGGGCGAGGATGATCGCCGCGCCGACAAGGTCGAGATCGAGATCACCGGCGGCCCCGGGTACAGCTGCAGCCACTCGCACCCGCACGTGGCCGTGACCAACCGGGCGACCGGCGAGGTCACCAAGCACGAGGGCAAGACCAAGCTCGAGCTCCCGCTGAAGTGCAAGAAGATCGAGCTGCCAGCGATCGCCTACATGAGCCCGGCGGCGGTGATCGGCTACTTCTTCTTCTCGCCCAAGTCGACCAATCGCTACATCGTCGAGGTCAGCTCGTGCGGGGTGCTCGAGGATCAGAGCCCCGGATTTCGCAAGCTCTCGCGCACGATCGACGTGTACTCGAGCGACAAGTACAAGCTCTCGCTCGAGATCCCGGCGATCAGCAAGCGCAACTACGCGAACACGGCGACCAAGGCGCTCGCGCCCAACGCCAAGTGGGTCGACGGCAAGGACGACGGCTGGAACAAGAAGACCGACTGGGTCGACGACCCAAAGGCCCCAGGTGGTGCGCCGGTCCGCAAGCCGATCGCCGGGGTCGTCGGCGCCAGCATCTCGCTCACGCGCAACAGCGAGGACGTCAAAGCCACCGCCAAGCTCGGCGAGATCATCCAGGCGTTCGTCAACATCCAAAACGAGATCCAGTCGGTCATGAACTTCATCAAGAAGTTTCAGCCGCAGGTCGGCTGGAAGTTCGGGTTCTCGATTGGGTTCTTCACCGGAAGTCTGTCATTCGAGTGGGCGGCCAAGGAGGCCAAGAACCACACGGTCTTCAGGTGGTGGAAATTCGAGGCCGCGCTCACGCTGGTCTCGATCGAGCTCGAGGCCAGCTTTGGGGTCGACTTCAAGGTCTGGCGGTTCACCGTCACGACCCTGCTGTTCGGCAAGGTCTCGGGCGAGGCCAAGCTCAGCGCCTCGTGTGAAGCCACCCCCGAGAAGCCCGACTGGGGCACGCAGATCGGCGTCGAGATCAAGGGGGAGCTTGGGATCAAGGCCGCGCTCGGAGCCGACTGGGTCGCCGCCGCAGGCAAGATCGAGCTTGGCTTCCCGTTCGAAGCCTCGCCCAAGATCGACGACAAAGAGGGCTTGCAGATCGACTGGAAGCTGGCCTTCAACGGCCTCGAAGCCAACGTCACCGGCCACATCAAATTCGCGGGCAGCTTCGCCCGCAAGTGGGACATCATGGACAAGCGCACGCTCGGCCAGGGCACGTTCCCCAGCGGCGAGAAGCAGGCGACCGGGATCCCCAGCCCCCAAGGTGCGATCAAGTGAGCAAGCCGATCTTCTATCTGCACGTGGAGGCCCGCGGCGTCCAGGCCGAGGTCCGACTCAACGACGCCCCGATCCTCGAGCTGTCTCTCGAGTATCCGCAGCACGCGTTCCCGACGATCAGCGAGTGGGTCATCAACGGCGAGAACCTGCTGAGCGTGCACGTGGAGCAGGCCGACGAGTCCGCGCAGCTACGCATTACGCTGTGCCAGGCCTCGCTCGGCGACATCCCCGAGCCGGGCAGCGAGATCGAGCTGGCGATCGTCGAGTGGCCGCCGCCGCTGCTCGCTGCGGTCGGCGAGATCGCGGAGCCCCCCACACCGCCGCCGCCGATGCCCCCCGTGCTCAGCGCGGTCGGCTTCGCCGCGCACGCGTGGGCGCCCTGGTACTGGCAGAGCGCCCCACCCTTCACCGCTGATCGTCGCAGCGTGGCCGAGCTCACCACCTGGCTTCGCGACCTGCACGCGACCCTGGCCGCCGGCCAGATCGATCCGCTCGCGGCCAACAGCCGGTTCAAGTTCTCCGAGGTCGCGCCGATCTACGACATGACCAGCGCAGACGCGCAGACCCGACTCACACAGACATGGGCGCACATCAGCGCACAGACAGGCTGGGAGCTCGCGCCGTTCGACGAGGCGGATCTCGACCTGCGCGTGCGCTGTGACGGGCGCCTGATCGAGCCCTGTACCCGCGATGGGTTGCCGATCATTCGGCAGGTCCGACCGGTTGGGGGCGATCGCTGGTCAATGCCGATCTTCGTTGCGCGAACCAATCGCGACTATGTCGCGGGGTACTTGGCGATCGTCCGCTGAGTACAAGCGCCCACGGTCAGGGCGCACCCGCGGCTCCGCGTGTGAGTGTGCCGTCTTTGTGCCAGGCACCACGCATGTTGCAACTTCGCGAGTCCTGGTTGTAGAGTGCCGCGGGGGGTGTACTCGTGAAGAAGTCAGCAATTATTTGTACTGTGAGTCTGGCGCTCGTCGCCTGCGGTGGAACCGGAGCCGAAGGTGACTCGGGAGCCGCCGAAGGCATCAGCGCCAGCGGCGAGACCGGCAACAGCAACAGCAACAGCGCCGAAGGTGTCGACAGCAACAGCGGCGACGGTGACGGCGACTCCGGTGACGGCGACAGCGACTCCGGTGACGGCGACGGTGATCCCGGCGACGGCGACGGCGACACCGGCAACGAAAGCGGCAACCAGAAGTGGGACACGTTGACGGTCCCGGACGCCGCATTCAACTGCGGTGCGGGTGGCGGCAACGAAGATCCCGAGTTCTCGTACCTGTGGGCGGCCAACAGCTCGCAGGGCACGATCACCAAGATCGACACCAAGACCGTCACCGAGGTCGGCCGCTACCAGGTCCGCCCCGACGGCTCAGGCTCGCCCTCGCGCACCTCGGTCAGCCTCTCCGGCCACGTCGCGGTCGCCAGCCGCAGCGGTGGCGTGACCAAGATCTACGCCAACGAAGAGTTCTGCGAGGAGTCCAACGGGATGCCCGGCATCCAGACCTCCAACAACAACCAGGCCCTGCCGTGGGGCACCGAAGAGTGCGTCGCGTGGCACAAGCCCATGCAGTACGCCTCGCAGCGCCCGGTCGCCTGGGGTGCGGGTCAGTTCAACGACGGCACCTGCCTGTGGGAGGACGAGGAGCTGTGGACCGCCGCGACCCAGGGCCAGACCATCGACGTCTACGTGCTCGATGGTGAAGACGGCGCGACCAAAGAGATGATCACCCTGGAGGGGGTCGCCGCCGGCTACTACGGCATCTACGGCGGCGCAGTCGATGGTAACGGCGACTTCTGGGGCTCGCAGCTCGGCTCCGGCAAGCTGGTCCGGGTCAACCGCGTGGACATGACCTACGACATCTGGCAGATGCCCGTGAGTGGGTACGGCATGACCGTCGACTCCGAGGGCTACGTGTGGACCTGCAGCAGCAGCGTCGCCCGCTTCGACCCCATGACGGAGACCTGGCAGACCGCGAACGTCGGCGGCTACACCGGCTGCATGGCCGACGCAGGCGAAGACGGCCTGCTGTGGGTGTCGCAGGGCGGCAGCGGGGTCATCGGCGTCAACCGTGACACCTTGATGATCGAGAAGCAGTGGCAAGCCGGCGGTTCGTACGGCATCAGCATCGACTTCGAGGGCTACGTGTGGGCCGTCGCCAACGGCAGCACCGCCAGCAAGATCGACCCCGAGACCGGGCAGTTCTGGACGTACAACGGGCTGGTGGGTGCGTACACGTACTCGGACATGACCGGCTACGCGCTCACCAACGTCGGCTCGCCCAGCGGCTGATCTCGCTGGTCGCTCAGCTAAGGCGTTTCGCGGCGGGCCAGACATCTGGCCCGCCCGCGTTCCGGCCGACGCCCGGCGATGAGGGATCAGCTCCAGCTGCTCGCGCTGAGTGGGATCGTCCACGTCTGACCGCGCTCGTCGATGTACTCGATCTCGAACGGCTCGAGCAGCCATGTGTCTCGGCGCTTCGAGATCTGGATCTCCCCCGAGTTCGAAATGGCCGCCAGTCCTTGCACGCAGCGGCGAGTTTCGGCCGGTTTGGATGTTCCACACGCGGTCTTGAATCTCGTCGATCGCACCGCGCAGGTCCTCGAGTTTGTCCGTGGCGACGAAGCGCCGCAGAAAGTCACCCGAAGTGGTCGGGTCCGGTGCTCGGACAGCGCCGAGCATCTTCAGCAGCGCTGGGTCCTGCTGGATGAGCGACATGTCCTCGAGACAGGTGCCCCCGGCGTAGAGCATCAGCGCCTGCGACACGACGTGGTCCGACTCGTGGTAGGGTACGTGACGCCTGAAAACCTCGACGCGCTCGTCGAGGAGTTCGGGGACCTTGAAGCTAGCGAGCTAGCCGCCGAGATCGGATCACCCGACTCCAAGCAGCCGCAGGCACGCGTCAAACCACGCGCACTCCTGCGGCTGCTCTAATTCGTCGCACAGCTCCGCCAGCCGTTGCCAGCGCTCGACCAGCGACACCCCGCTGACCACCCACAGCTTGCGCAGGCACACCGGGCACAGGTGCAGCGGCGCGCGATCGATGTCCGCGATCCCAGCGGTCGCGTTCATCAAGCAGTGGAAGTGCACGCAGTGGCGCAGCCCAAACATGTGGGCGACCTCGTGGGCGAGCACGCGCAGCGCTCGAGCGCGGATCGTCGCTTCAAACGCCGGCCCGCGAGCCTCCGTGTCGTCGAACCCAGGGTCATAGCGAAGCATGCTGTGCACGCCCACGCGCTTGTCGACCGAGGCGTAGCCAAACACCCACGCGGCGTCCTCAGCGTAGAGATCCTCGAGAGTCAGGGCGACCACGCAGGTCGCGTCGGCGGGCCGACGCTGGCGTACCCACTCGAGTAGCGCGGCCGCGTCGAGCTGGCGGCGTCCATCGAGCTCGCGCGCGGGCAAGCGCTCGAGCGGCTCGTCCGTCATCGCGGGCAGGATCGTCGTCGGCAACCCAAACCACGCCGAGATGAAGCGGGCGAGCAGCTCGGGCTCGGGGCTGCGGACCAATCGAACGGCGTCGTACTCGACGACGAACCCGCGCGGGTACTCCCCGATCGGCAAGATCGCGATGGTGCGCGCGTCGGGCCGCGGCCGCGGTGGGTGCTCGGCCAGGAACTCGGCGAAGCTCTGCGGCGGCTCACCTGAAGCCGTGACGCTCCGCGGCGGCGGAGCATGACCGGTCAAACTAAACGCCGGCCGCAACACCGCTGGAATGTCATCGAGGGATCCCAGCGGACTCGCGGGCGCGGGCGCGGGCGCGGCGGTCGGCAGTTCGGGAGCATCGTCGCGGGCCGCAAGCTCGGGCTTGGCCCGCTCGCAGGCGCCAACTCCGAGCGCCAGGATCAAGAACTCGCGCCGCCGCATCGCCGGTCGAGTCTCGCACGCCCGGTGCCCACGCGCGGGCGAGCTCAGCCGGCCTCAGCCCGGCGCTTGAGCGCGGCCCCGAGCCGGTCGAAGCCCCGCTGGACCTTGCCACCGAACAACAGCTCGACGATCGGCGAGAGCAGCCCGGCGAACGCGTCCTCGCTGACGTAGCGACTGCGCTGGTCCCCGAGCACCTCGACCCGCTGAATTCGCTCGGCCCTAAAGAACCACGCCGGACCGATCGTCATGCCCCAGCGCAGCTCCTGGCCGGGCGCCCAGCGACGCAGGATCTCGACCTGCCTGCGCGGCTTGGCGCCGTCAAAGCTGACGTGCAGCACGATCGGCTCCCCGACGACGAAGCTCGTCTCGATCCGCGGGGTGAACGGGTTCCAGTCCGGGTACGCGTCGAGGTCCTCGAGGATCGCCCAGACCCGGTCGGCGCTGGCGGTGATCTCGACGCGCGTCGCAAACAGCTTGGCCACGCCGATGCGTAGCAAGAAAAGGCCCCGCAGGCACCGCTATAGATTGGTGACCAGCTCGAACACGCCCAGGCCCAGGATCGCCGCGAGCAGCACGCGCTGGCCCGCGTGCTCGCCAAACCGAGCCTGAATCCGAGCGCGCACGCGCGGCCCCAGCCCGTAGCCCAGCAGCATCATCGGCAGCGCGAAGGCGGCGAGCATGAGCACCTCGTGGGTCCACAGCCCGGCCAGCCCGTGGCCCGCGATCGTGACCAGACCCAGGGGCAAAAACAGCGCTTGAAAGTTGATGCGCAGGGTCTCGCTGGACCAGCCGCGCAACGCCGCGTAGGCCAGCAGCGGCGGACCAGCGATGTCGAACGCGGCCGAGCTCGCGCCGGTGACCAGGCCAAACCCGAGGTCGCGGATCCACGCGTGGGCGCCCGCTCGCTCGGCCGTGACCGCGGGTTCAGGCGCGATCCGACCCGCGGGCGACAGCAGCCGCCACGCACCAAAACCGAGCAACAGCACGGCGAGGCCCCGGTGGGCCCAGACGGGTGGCAGCGCGACCAGTACATACAGCCCGAGCGGGACCCCAGCGACGGCGCCGAGCAGCAGCCGCGCCACCGTCCAGGTCTCGATCGCGCTGGGCCGCTCACGCACCAGCAGCAGCGCGATCGCGGTGCCTGCCAGCGCGAGCACCGGGGCGCCGCGCTCGAGGCCGATCAGCGCCGCGAGCAGCGGGATCGCAAACATCGCGTCGCCGAAGCCGAACACGGCGCGCAGCAACATCGCGATCAAGATGACGCCGAGCACCGCGCTGATCAGGGCCGGGGACATGCGGGGGCGCAGAGTAGCCGGTCCCGGCCAAGTTCGTCAGTCGCCGAGCTTGGCGAAGTCGGCGAGCGTCCACGTGTTGGCGCCATGGTTGTGGAGGTGAAACGTCACGGTCGCGCCCGGCTCGGCCGCGACCGTGCTCGCAAACTGGATCGATTGGGCATCCGAGGCTCCCGGGATCTCGACGTGGGTCTCCCACACCAGCGCGCCGTCGATCAGCAGCGCGAGGTGGCCGGTGGCCGGCTGGTGGGCGATCAGCGACTGCCACCAGACCTGGACACGCAGCTGGTCACCAACCTCGATCGGCTCGGCCAGCGGCTGCTCGACGCTGAAGTAGTTGCACCCGCTGGTCGAGACCTCGAGGGTTCCGAACTCCTCCCCCCAGGCGGTGGGCGGGCAGATCGTCTGGGCGGGGCGGTGGTCGGCGAGCGGATCGTCCTGCGGCGCGGTCGGCGTCCAGTCCTCGGCGAACACGAGCGGGCGCGGTTCGGTGTCGATCTCGCGCGGGGCTTCGTCGATCGGCTCGGCCACGTCACAGGCCGAGGCGAGGGTCAGGACTAACGCGGCGGTGCTGAGCAGCAGGAGGATCGCGGTGGCGCGCATGGTTGATCGACGCAACACCGCCAGGCCGGGCGAGTGTCACCTGCGGTGAGATATCGACTGTCCAGCGGCAGGCCCGCCGACGTGCTAATCAGCTGAGATGCCGGATCAGAATCCCCCGGACCTCGAGCTCTGCCGTCGCTACCTGGCCCTGCGACCGCCGCCAGGCCGGCTGCTCTTGTGCGGCGTGACCGGCAGCCACCACTACGGGTTCTCTTCGGCCGACAGCGACATCGATCTCAAGGGCATCCACCAGGCCCCGACCGAGCAGATCCTGTCGTTGTTTCCCGGCCGCGACAACCACGACGCGCTCGAGGACTTCGAGGGGGTCGAGTGCGACCTCACCACCAACGAGCTGTCGCAGGCGCTCCGGCTGCTGATCAAGGGCAACGGCAACCTCCACGAGCGCCTCGCTACGCCGTTTCAGCTGGTCGAGAGCCAGCTCGTCGCCGAGCTTCAGGACCTGGGGTTGCGCGCGCGCAGCCGGGCCAGCCACGGGCACTATCGCGGCTACCTCCACGGCATGCGGCGCGAGCACCTCAAGCAGGATCCGCCCCGGGCCAAGTCCCTGCTCTACACGTTCCGGGTGGCCCTGACCGGCATCCACCTGCTCGAGACCGGAGAGCTCGTCGCCCACCTGCCCAGCCTCGCGCCGGAGTACGGGTTTGCCGAGGTGCTCGAGCTGGCCGAGGTCAAGATCGCGGGCGCGGAGAAGGAGCCCGCACCCGAGCCGCTGGCGACCGAGCTGCGGGCGCGCTGGCCCGAGCTCGAGGAGCGGTTGGACGCCGCCCGAGATCGCAGCCCGCTGCCCGAGCAGGCTACCAACGTCGACGAGATCGAGGCGTGGCTGGTCGCCCGCCGACGCGAGGGCTTTGGATCCTGACTCGACGCCTCGGTCTAACGCAAAATCACGACGCCGCGCAGCTCCGCGTCCGAGCGCACCTGCACGGCCGCGGTCGTTCCCGCTGCGTACTCGCCTTCAATCGCTGCCGCCGCGACGATCAACGCCAGCACCCCACCCGCGACGCCGATCTCCCCGACCGACGAAGATGGCCACAGCACGGGCAGCCGCTCGCGCGCGGTCCTGTAGCCCCGCAGCAGCGCGTGCGTGTGCTCCCACGCGTCGTAGCGCTCGCCGTTGAAGTTGCCGGCGATGAACGCGATCTCGCCCTCGGGGATGTCCGCGTCCTGGCTCGCGGTCTCGAGCGCCGACGTGAACGCCTCGCCGACGGAGTACTCGGTCCCGCGCACGGTCGCGCGCTCGTAGCCCAGGCCGATGCCACGCACGCCCACGCGCTCGCGCGAGTCCTCGCCTGGGTTCGCGCCAGCGCGTCCAACCCGGACGAACGCCGCCCCCTCCCCCGGCACCAGGCCCTGGGATTGCTTGGGGCCGAGCAGACGGTTTCCGCGGGCCAGCTCGCGCAGGTCGGCGTCGCGCAGCAGCGAGTCTGCGCCCCCGATCACACACCCCACGTCACCCGTGACCGCGCCAGCGTCCAGCAGCTCGCGGGCGATCCCCAGCGCCTCGACGCAGCCCGCCGCGCCGCTTCGCAGCACCCGTGAGCAGGGCGCAAACCCAACGCCGAGCTGCAGCTCGAGCCGCCGGAGCAGCTCACTGTCGCCCACGCCCGCGCTCAGCGGGTGCCCACGCTCATCCTCGGGGACCAGCCACAGCAGCGCCGGCTCGGCGCCCGCGGCCGGCTTGCCGACACACTCGGCCAACGCCCGCCCGGCCAGGTTGAGCAGCCACTGACTCGGGTCCGCGCGCAGGCGTGGATCGGCGGACACCCGCGCGCCGATCTGCGGCTCGTCGTCGTCGAGGATCTGCGCTTCGATCGGCGCGAAGCGCTTGATGCCTGATCGGATCGCCGCGCAGGTCTGCGCCGCCGTGAGCCCGACGGCCGTCACCGCTCCATACCCGAGGATGTCCATGCTCGCGTCCGTCACCATCACACCTCACCAAAAGTATGGGCGCCCGACCGCGACCTGATCCGCACCACGCAATTCCACGTAGCACTTGCCGCTGGCTCGCGCGCGCAGCCAGCCCGGCGGCGCATGACCGATCACCAGCTCCTCGAGCGGCGCCTGGGTCCGCTCGACCGGGAGCGCGAGCCGACCGGTCAGGATCAGCCGCCGCCGCGCGGGCTCGATCTCGATCGTGTCGATCCGCAGGCCGACGCGCTCGAGCTGCCCGGCCCGGATCGCGTGCACGGGCAAGTTTAGGTGCGGCAGCCTGAACAGCCACTCGCTGTCGGGCGTGAGGTTGACCAGCCGCACCGGCTCGCCGCCGACGAAGCGCTCGAGCTGCTGATCCTCGGCGACCGACTGGTTGCAGGCAGGGTCGTGATCGTGCGGCAGCAGCGGCCAGCGGCGGCGCTTCCAGGCGATGTCGAAGGTCCCCGACAGCGCCCGCCGGGGCAGCCACGCCCGCGACACCACGCCGAAGCCCGCGGGCACGCAGGCGGTCTGGCGGCGGACCATGTTGGACGCGGGATCCTCGACGTTGGGCAGCTCGCTGAGCACCGCCGGATCACTCGATCGCGCCCCGGCCCAGCCGATGCCCAGCGGGTTGCGGTCGTCCAGATCGAGCTCGGGCTCGGGTGATCCACCGTTCGCAGCAACGGTACCGCCGTAGGCTCGCTCCCAGCCGAGCGGCATGGTCACGAACGGCAGCGGGTCGCTGGGTTGATCGTCGACCCACACCCGGTCACCCGTGACCAACAAGCTCTTGATCAGCTGGGCCTGGCTGGCGTCGTGGGCCGCCTCGCTGCTCTGCACGCCGTCGGGGTGGCCAACGTGTAGTTCCACGAACAGCTTGTCGATCGGGCGCCCCCGCGGCGCGTGGGCCTGGGCGCCGACCACCACCACGTCCACGCGCGGCTTGAACAGCGCGAGGTCGGTGTCCGCGAGCGGGTGGCCCAGCTTGGGATCGCCGACGTACTCGTCACACAGGCGGATCGGCGCGGGCTCGGGGGACAGCTGCACGCGGCCGTCGTCGCCGATCTCGAACGTGGCCTTGACCACCAGCAGCACCGCCTCTCCGCCGTGCCCGTCGGGCGTCAGCAGGTGCGTGGCCGCGAACGGCGTGCGGTTGTCCAGCCTGGAGATCGTCGACACCTAGCTCCACCTTCCTGCGCGGTCGAGCCCCACCGGCCAGTAGGGCATGGCCGTGAGCGCGTCGACCCAGGTCTGGTGACGCTCGTCTCGCAGCCAACCCAGCAGCATCTGCTCGGGGGCGACGTGGCGCTCGACCTCGATCAGCGCCGCGTTGATCTCGTGGCACAGCGCCCAGTAGGCCTGGATCACGCCGATCACCTGCGGGTGGCCGACGGGCCCGACGACGTGGGTCGCGTAGGCACGCTCGCGCGCTTGCTCGGGGCTCGCGCCGCGCTGCTGATGGTCGCCGAGCTCCCGCGCCCACCAGCGCTCGGCCTGAGCGAGGGCGCGTCCGAGCGCCCGCAGGTACGAGTTGTACGCGAGCCCGTGGAACTCGCTGGCGTGCTCGAGGGCGACGGGCTCGTACACCCGCGGCCGGAGATCGAAGCCCGCGCCGAGCAGTCGCTCGAGCCCGCGCTGGGTCCCGTGACGCCCCTCGAAGTCGAACGCCTGGGGTCGGTGGGTCTCCGCCTCGACGATCTGGAGGGTCCGCATGCTCGGCCGCGGCTCCGGGGTCACGCCGACCGGCGACATCACCAGATACGCGAGCTTGGCGTGGAGCGCGGGTGCCTCGATGGAGAGGCGCTCGATCAGCAGGCGCTCGGGCGCGGGTGGGATCAGCAGCTCGGGGGGGCCCTCGGCCTCGCTGCCCCAGCTCGCGTCGTCGTCGAAGCGCGGTGGTGGTCCGCCGCGCGGGGCTGACGCCAGCGCGGAGAAGCGGTGGTGGTAGTCGCGGTAGATCGCCAGGACCTGCGGGTGCGAGGCCACGCCGGCCGGCCAGCGCAGCTTCGTGGCCTTGCGGCCGAGCGTGGCGAGGAGCCGCGCCCACCAGGGCTCGAGGTCGTTGATCGCTGTGGTTAGCTCGCCGACGTAGGCGGAGTAGAGCTCCGCGACCTCTCCCTCCAAGTTCGGCATAGCGACTGTGGGGGCATGGTAGCGCCCAAACATCACCGGTGTCGACGACGCCCTGCCCGGACGACGCCCTGCCCGAAGGTCCTGTCACCTCATATTCGTATAGTATTGAACGGATGAACAGCTACATCCACGAGTCCCGGCCAGCGCCCAAGGGGATCTTGCTCATCCGTTCAACACTGGACGAGTATGAGGTGACGGGACCTTCGGGCAGGGGATCGCGGCCCAAGAAACATTAGTGGAGCCCTCATGAGAATCGCTTCCATCGGTACAGATACCGAACGGCGAAATCCACTGCCGAGACTGCCGCTCGAAGTGCGTCAATTCCCGCAATCCGTCCTGACCGGACAACCGCGCTTCATATCATCGGTGAACCCTAAGACTCCCCCGGGGGCTTTGGCTGAAACGGGGTCATCAACCGCAGCAGCTCGGCCTGGTGGACCATCTCGGTCTCGGGGTCGTCCCCGTCGAAGTCCTCGTCATCATCATCGTCGTCATCGTCGTCGAGCGGGGCCCCAACGAAGCCGACGTAACCCTGCGACGGGGGCTGAACCGCCGGCGCCGGAGCCTGAGGCACGACGGCGGCGGCGGGCCGCGCCGGCGCCGGTCGGACGGGCGCGCGTATCGGCGACGAGCCCACCCCCGCGGGCAACCGCGACGGTGGCACTTGCGTGGCTGCGGGAGCGGGAGCGGGAGTGGGCGCGGACCGCCACGGCGTGGGCGTGGGCGCGGACGCGGACGGTCGCGGCGTGGCAACCGACGCGGGCGGCCGCGGCGTGGGGACCGGGGCGGCGACCGGACGCACCAGCGGCGGACCCGCGACGTGACCAGGAGGCGCGACGGGCATCCGGTGCACGGGCGGCCGATCCAAATACTCGGGCGCAGGCGCGGGCGCGGGCGCGCGACTCGGGCTCGCCCCCTCACTCGAAGCCGAAACTCCCGGAAGCTCCGCGCCCGGAGCCAGCACGACAGTCGCCTCGGTCCGCCCTGCCCGACTCGCAGCCGCCCCCGCTCCACCGCCCCCCTGAGCACCAAACAGCTCTTCGCTAGTCAGGAATTGCGTCGGGACCTCCTGCTCGTCGTCGCCATCGTCATCCTCACCGAACAGCTCCTCCGAGCTCAGGAATTGCGTCTTCGGCTCGGCCTCGGGAAACAGCTCGGACGCCGACAAGAACTCCGTGCGCATGCCGGGCTCCGGCAGTTGATCGGTGGGCTCGCTGAGCAACAGCGTGCGCTTGGGCGAGGACGTGCTCGACGACGAGCTCATGAACTCGGTGCGCCGTGGCTTCGATGGGCCCGCGTCGCTCCCGAACAGCTCGGCCTCCGAGATGAACTGGGTGCTCGGCTCATCCTCGTCGCCGTAGCCGTCGTCGACCTGGGGCTGCTCGGGGATCACGGGCGCGTACCCGCCGGTCGGGCGCGACTTCGGTCGCCGCGGTCGAGCGCGCGACCACAGCGACCACGCGATCAACACGCACGACGCCGCCCCGAGCAAGCTGGCGCCGACGATCACGTAGATGCCCACCCCCTATCGGTTAGACCCGACGACCCTCCGCCGTCAACCAATGCGACATCCGGAGCCGAGTTGTCGGCGTCTTTGATCCTTTGGACAGCAGCGCGATACCGCGCGAGCGGTTGACAGCCGGCGCCAACCCAAGCATCCCATGCGCGAAACCCATGAATGACGACCTGCTGGCACCCGGGCTGCCCCCGCCCGATCCGGGCTCGACCTCGAGCGCTCCCCCGATCGCCGCGATCGTCGCGATCGGGGCCCTGCTGATCGCGGCGCTCGGCTTCGTGGTGTTTGGCGTCGGCTACGGGCTGGGCTGGTGGGGACAGGGCGACGATGAGACCGAGCCCGAGCCCGAGCCCGCGGTGGCCAAGGCCAAGCCCGAGGTCGACGAGCCCCCAGCCGGGCCTGCGTTCGCCGGCGCCGAGCTCACCCCCGAGGTCGACCCGCTCGCCAAGCCGGCCGCGGTCGAGTCAGACGATCGCGTGCTCGAGGGCCTCGAGCCCGTCCCGGAGATCGAGCCGCGCGACGCCGGGCGCGGCGGGCAAGCCGGCTCGGGCGCGGGCGCGTCCAACGGGTCGGGTCAGGCGGGCGGCGGCTCGGGCAGCGGCAAGTACACGGGCCCACGCGTGAGCGTGACGCTGATCCTCAAGCACTACCAGCGGGTCGAGGTCAAGCTCGGCGGCCGGGTGCTCGAGCTCGACAGCGACAAGACCGTCAAGATCCGGCCCGGCGGCTACCGCATCGAGCTGCGCAAGGCGATCGACTCCCCCTGGCAGCCGGCCGGGCTGATCGAGATCGAGGTCGGCCACGACTACCAGGTGACGCTGCTCGATCCGCCCCTCGCCAAGCTCGAGATCGTGAAGTGAGCGACGATTGTCAGCTCCTCGCGCGCGCGGTCGAGCTCGCGCTGGCCAACGAGGCGCGCGGTGGCCTGCCGGTCGGAGCCGTGATCGCGCTGGACGGCCGCGTCATCGCCGAGGGCGCGTCCGAGGTCCCGGGCCCGCCCTATCATCCAGGTCGCCACGCCGAGATGCAGGCGCTCTCGCGGGTCGCGATCGAGCTGTGGCCGCGCGCCGCCGAGATGGTCGTGGTCACCACCCTCGAGCCCTGCTTGATGTGCTTTGGCGCGTGCTTGTTGCACGGTGTCGGGCGCGTGGTGTTTGGCGCGATCGATCAGCGCGGCGGAGCCGGCTTCATCCGCCCCCACCTGCCGCCCTACTACGGGCCCAACGGCGGTCCGGGGTGGTGCGGTCCGCTGGATCCGATCACCTGCGACCCGCTCTATCAGCGCACGGATCGCGCGTTCGCGAAGCTCCCCTGCGGACGCGCACCGACCTGATCGCGCGGTTGCGATCGCGGTCATCGTGGTAGCCTCGCCCGCATGTGGATTGAACGACTTGCGGTCGCGGGCGCCCTGGTGCTGGCCGGTTGTGGCGACGACGTGGGCAGCGACGCCGACACCCAGAGCTCGACCGTCCCCGAGACCTCTGGCAGCAACGATCAAAGCGGCGACGGAGATGGCGACGGCGATCCCGGCGACGGTGATCCCGGCGACGGCGATGGCGACGGCGACCCGGGTGACGGCGATGGCGATCCCGGCGACGGCGACGGCGACGGCGATCCCGGGGTCAAGTTCGACATGGCGCCGCTCCCCGATGAGACCGGCGGCGAAGGCTGCATGGGCATGGGCGGCGGCGAGGACGTCGAGTTCTCGTACATCTGGGTCGCCAACAGCTCCGAGGGCACGCTCAGCAAGATCAACACCGAGACCCTCGTGGAAGAGGCTCGCTACATCACGCGACCCGATCACGCGGGTCGACCGTCGCGCACCTCCGTCAACCTCTCGGGCGACGTCGCGGTTGCCAGCCGCGATGGTGGGATCAGCAAATTCCTCGCGCGCCTGGATGACTGCGCCGAGCAAAACGGCATGCCGGACATCCAGACCTCGACCGGCAAGAACGACGTCGTCGCGTGGGATCTCGAGGAGTGTCGGGCCTGGTACACGGAGTTTGTCGGGCAGAACCTCGCCAACCGGCCAGTCGCGTGGACGGCCGGCGTGTTTGATCAGGGCAGCTGCACGTGGGTCGACCAAAAGCTGTGGACCCAGACCGCGCTGCTCGGGCAGGCCAACTCCATGCAGATCCACCGGCTCGACGGGGAGACCGGCGCGATCGAAGACACGGTCCCGGCCCCCAACGTCGACCTGGGCTCGTGGGGTGCGTACGGCGGGGCCGTCGACGGCGAGGATAATTTTTGGTTCTCGACCCACGGCAGCGGCAGCCCGCCCACGCTCAGCCGCGTCGACAACGACACGCTGGTGCTCACGACCTGGCCCGTTCCCAACGGTCTGTCGCCCTACGGCATGACCGTCGACAGCGAGGGCCACGCCTGGGTCGCCGGCTACTCGGGCGGCACCGCCCGCTTCACCCCCGACAGCGAGACCTGGGACGTCGTCAACGTGACCGGGCTCGGCATGCAGGCCGACAGCGACGGGCGCGTGTGGGTTGGCACCTACGGCGGTCAGGGCTCGGGCGTGACCTCGATCGACGTCAACACCCTCGAGATTCTGGACTTCATCCCGCTGCCGAACGCGGGCGTGACCAAGGGGGTGAGCATCGACTTTTATGGCTACGTGTGGATCGTGAACATGGCCAGCAGCGCGTATCGTGTTGATCCGGACACCCACATGTTCCAGTCCTACGACGGCCTCAACGGAGCCTACACCTACTCCGACATGACCGGCGCTGGGCTCAAGAACGTCGCGTTTCCTCAGGGGTAGCGGGAGTATGCCGCCGCGATCCCCGGCCGCTGCCTGTCCGTGTGGCAGCGGGCGCACCTTCAAGCGCTGCTGTCGGCGCCTGCACCAGGGCCACCCGGCGGGTGGGGCTGAGGCGTTGATGCGGTCTCGTTACTCGGCTTATGTGGTTGGGGCGGTTGACTATGTTGTTGCGACTACGGATCCCGAAGGTCCGCTGGCCCGTGATGATCGCGACGTGTGGGCGGAGGAGATCCGGGCGTTCTCGGTGCGGACGCGGTTTGAGAAGCTGGAGGTGCGGGAGGTTGCGCAGATCGATGAAGAGCACGCGGAGGTGCTGTTCTTTGCCAGGCTGTCCCGCGACGGGGAGGACGTCTCGTTTGGCGAGCGTAGTCGCTTCGTGCGCCGGAATGGGCGGTGGCTGTATGTGTGTGGTGAGGTCGCGGGCTCGGGCTGAGCGCGTCTACGGGCGGATTCAACCGCGGTCGGCTTGGCACGCGAAGTCGAGGCCGGGCAGCGCCTCGAGGTCACCGACTTGCGCGGCTAGCCGAACAAGCGCTCCCGCGTGAGCACGGTGAAGCTGTTGTTCTCTGTTGCCCCGTCGTTGGTTTGGTCGGAATAGTAGTTGGCCCCAAGGTGGACACCGACCAGAAAGGAGCGTGTACCCGTCGAGTCGATGGCGAAGATAGGTCCACCGGAGTCTCCCTCGAGTGCGGTGTCCGTGGGTGTGGAGGGGAAGCTGAAGACCTGCTCGTAGCCCTCGTCGGTCGTGGCGATATAGTTCGAGGTGGCGTTGACCGCGGCGACATCGACCATCCGCTCGCGAAATTCGTAGCCGGCCATCGCCGAATCGGCGATCTTGCCGTAGCCGAACTGCAGCAGCTTGTAGTTTTTGCGTGGAGAGAAGCCCCAGCCGTTGGCGAGCATCTCTTGGGCGTCGTCTTCCTCGAATGTTTCGAACAGAGGTCGGCCGCCATCAAGTGCCTGGCGCTGCCATGAAGGTGAGGTGAACAGCCAGGATATACCTTTGCTTCGATCGACGTGGGCATTTACCTGTGTAGCGAACGACAAGTCCGAGCATTTGAGCAAGCAGACGTCGTAGTGTTGATCTTCGACGGTCTCGTCGGGGTAGCGAATGCTGGCGATGGTCGCAGTACAGACGCCGCCAGCGTGTTTGCGCAGCTCCACGGAGATTTTCTGCTTGAAGTACTTCTCGAGGGCTTCCCCAGATTTGCCCGTACCCTTCCCTGCGACGTGGAGATTGTGCTTTGCCGTGAGGATGTAGACGTCGGGACCTTTGGTGAGGAACACGACGCCGCTGCCAGTGAAGACACCGCCTTGAACTCCGCCGGTCAGTTTAACCGTCATCATACGGAGCAGCCTGATGTGCGCGGGGTCGAGTTCCTCGTCGATGTAGGTCGCCGTAGCTTGAGAGGTCAGGGCCTCGAGCAGCATGGCGAGAGCCTATCCCCAGGGAGGCGGAAGGCCAAAAAGGTGGAGCGAGTGGGGCTCTTGACCTCGGTCGCCACCCGCGAGGCTGTCGACTGGGTCGCGCAACCAAAGATCTGCCCTACGACTCGACCGCCACCGCGATCGAGCCGCGCGCGACCACCCGCCGACCAACCGCAGCGCTGACCTCGACGCGATGAACCGGCCCGCGCCCTCCGACCAGCCGCGCCGCGTACTCGAGCAGGTCTCCAGGCTCGACCACGTGCAGCAGCTTGACCTCGACGGACGCGAGCAAACCCCGATGCGCGACGGCTTCAGGCTCGCGCGCCGCCGCCAGGTCCACCGTCAACGCCCCGTCCTCACCGATCAGCGGCAACAGCACCCCGAGCAGGTTCGCGGTCTGGGCCAGTCCCTCGATCGTCAACACCCCCGGCCAGATCGGCCGACCCGGAAAGTGGCCCGCGAGGATCGGGTGGTCCGCCGCCACTCGAAAGCTGGCCCGGAGCTCGGACCGCGGCGGCCCGTGGAAGGCGGTCACGCGATCGACCAGCAGGATCGGCGATCGATGGGGCAACAGCACCTCGATACCCGAACGCTCGAGCGGCGCAGCCAGCAAATTCATGCGAGCGCCTCGACCGCGGCGTCCAGCTCTCGGCGGCTCTCGACCCGGTGGATCCGCAATTGCCCAGCGTCGATCTGTGCGCCCAGGTTCGCCCGCAGCAACCCGGCGAGCGTCTTGCTTGGGCCCACGAGCACGACGTCGCCAACCTCGAGCTCAGCCAGCGTGCGCAGGCACGCGGACCAGCGCACGGTCCCTGTCATCTGCGCGACGAAGGGGGCGACAAAGTCGTCATTCGGCCTGCACAGACGGCCGTCTTGGTTGGCAACAATCCCGATCGTGCGCGGCCGGGCGGTGGCGGCCGCCGCTTCGACGGCGGCCCGAAACGCGTCCACGCCGTCGGCCATCAGGCGGCTGTGCCAGGCCCCGTCGGTGGCCACGAAGGTCCCGCCCACGCGACCCGCGATCACCCCCAGCGCCGCCCGCTCGCCCGACAACACCCACTGACCAGGAGCGTTGTGAACAGCCACATCGACGACCCCATGCGCTCGCCCGAGCGCGAGCGCGGCGTCGAGCACAGCGCTGTCATCCGCCCCAACCTCCAGCCGCAGCGCCAGCATCCCGCCAGGACGCGCCCGCGCGAGCTCGGCGAGGATCGCCCCGCGCCGCGCGGCGAGCGTGACAGCCTCGCTCGCCGTGATCGCCCCGCTCGCCGACCAGGCCGCCAGCTCACCCAGCGAGTGCCCCAGACACAGCTGCCACGCCACCCCGCGCTCGGCCAGGGTCGCGAGGATCGTCAAATTGACCGCGGTCAGCAGCGGCTGAACCACCTGCGTGTGATGCAGGCCGGGCCCGCCGCGGCGTAGCAGCTTGCTGGCATCGAACCCACCGAGCGCCGCCGCGAGCTCGACGAGCGGCGACGCTGGCCCAACCAAGTCGCCACCCATGCCCGGATGCTCGGCCCCGTGCCCGGCGAACAGCACGGCGATCACAGCGACAGACCCCCGTCGACGATCAGGCACTGACCCACCACGTAGCTGCTCGCGTCGCTGACCAGGAACGCGACGGCCGCGGCCAGCTCCTCGGCCTGCCCCGGCCGACCCGCGGGAATGTGGGCGGCCCACTGCTCGACCAGATCCCGACGCATGCGCTTGAACATGCCCGCGTCGAACATGCCGGGCACCACCGCGTTGACCCGCACGCCGCGAGGGATCAGCTCCAACGCCAGCGCCCGCGTCAGCGCCTCGATCCCACCCTTGGCGGCCGTGTACGCGGCCCGGGCCGGGCGCCCGCGCTGCACGGTGACCGACGAGACGTTGACGATCGTCCCGCGCCCGGCGGCCAGCATTGGACGCACGACCGCGCGGCAGCAGTTCGCGGTGCCATCGAGGTTGTGGGCCAGCGACTCGCGCCAGCTGTCGGCGCTCGACATCGCAAACAGCTCGTCGCGGGCCACGCCCGCGTTGTTGACCAGGATCTCGATGCTCCCGCGCCGGGTCACGAGCTCGTCGACGATCGCCTGGACCGCGGCGGCGTCGGTGATCTCGATCGCCACACACTCGCCCGAGCCGCCGGCCGCGAGGATCGTGTCGAGCACCCGCTGCGCGTCCTCGGCCCGGCGGCGGTAGCCCACGACCACGTGCGCGCCGTCGTGGGCGAGCCGCGTGGCGATCGCGGCACCCAGCCCGCGCGACGCGCCGGTGACCAGGGCCGTGCGTCCGGCCAGCGGGGGCTCAGACCAGGTCGATGAGCCCATCGGCCTCTCGCGTGGCAAAGGTGTGGCGCTGGGGATCCACGGACAAGCTCGAGCTGCGGACCAGCGGCGCGACGGCGGTGGCGAGCAGCGGCTGACCGCTCGCGTCTGTCAGCGACAAGCCTGGCTCGGACCACGCGAGCTCGAGCAGCGCGATCCCAACGTGGGCGCCCACGGCCGCCGATCGATGCGCGAGCAAGACCTCGCCGACCCGGGTGCCCTCGCGCCATAACGCTGCGCCTGCCGCTGGCGTCTGCGCGTTGTCGGCCACGAACCAGCGGATCTGATGAACCGGCTCCCCGCGCGCTCGGGCGGCTCGCAGCGCGGCCATTCCGGGGACCTCGCGGGTGTCCGAGATCCGACACTGCAGCTGCAGCTCGAGCGGCGAGCGCCCCCGCAGCGCGCTCTCCCGGGCGCAGAAGAACCCCGTCTCGATCGCGCACAGATCGATCGCCGCGTCGCTGACCTCGCGCAGCTCGAACCCCTCACCAAGCTCGCGCAGGCGCTGCTCGGCCGCGCTGGCCTGCGCGCGCGGGATCAACAGTTGGTAGGCGTACTCGCCGGTCTTGCCCATGCGAAACGCGAGCCCGCCGAGCTCGGGCAGGTCGAAGAAATTCAGGTACGGGATCCCGAGCACCTCGGGCCCGACCAGCCGGTCCATCAGCTCCCAGGCGAACGGACCGCTCAGATCCAGGCATGCGTGGGTGTCTTCGAGATCGAGGATCTCCACCGACTCACCGGGCGTGATCGCGTCGCGCAGGTAGTCGAGGAGCTCGGTCCGACTCGGACCTTCGACGAACAGCACGAAGTCGTCATCGTCGGCGGCCGCGTGTACGTCGGCCCAGGCGTGGCCGCGCGGATCCAGGAACAAGGTGTGCAGGATCTGCCCGCTGCGAATGAACACGTCGCGCGAGCTCAGGCGATCGATCAGGTCGAAGGCCGCCGGCCCCTGCACGCGAACGCGGCGGAGATCCGGTGCACAGATCAGCCCAACGCGACGCCGCAGCGCCTCGCAGTCGCGCGCCAGCGGGGAGGGATCATCGGCCGCAAAGCGCAGCGGGGTGGGCGGCTCGGCTTCGCCACCGTCGGCGCTGGCCAGCGCGTGGTCGAGCAGCACCTCCACCAAGGTCCCGAGCGTGCGCAGGGCCTGCCGACTCTCTGGCGTGTCACCCACACGGACCCGGCGTCGCCGCTCGATCTCGACCGCGAGATCGACGGCGTCGACCGAGTCGAGCGCCAGCCCTGACCCAAACAAGATGGTGTCTGGATCGAGCTGCTCGGGCGGCAGCGTCACCCGCAATCGCTCGATCAGGATCGCCCGAAGCTCGTCGAGGATCTCGTGACGCAGCGTGATGATCTCTTGCTCGCTCGCGGTCATGGGCCAGCGACACCATCGCACACACGCGCGCGACCGGCTGCTGGATTACGCGTCAGCTCGACACGTCATGGGCCTCCAACGCGATCGCACACGCCAGCGCGCCGCGATGCTGATCCACGATCAGCGCCCGCTCGATCTCCCCTGCACGGATCGCGGAGCAGGCCCGCGCGACCGCGGCTTGGCTCAGCGGCGGTTGCTCGTGCCCGGTGTACAGGCTCGGCTCGACCGAGGCGGCGTCCCAGCCCGCGCGCTCGAGCACCTGTCGCCGCGCCTGGTCCCCGGCGGTGGCTGGCGCGAGCGCGTGCGCGACGACCCGAACCACTCGACCCGCCCGCGGAGCCACGTCGAGCGCCAAGCCGACCGCGTGAGCGTGCTCGAGATCCCCGCACAGCTCCCCCGCCAGCATCGTCCGCGCGGCGCCCTCTCGCGCGGCCTCGACCGCGTGGACCAGCGCGACCAGCCCCGCGCACCGACCCTCCGTGGTCACGCCAAACGGACCACGCAGTCCCAGCGCCGAAGCACAGGCCGACGCCGGGTGCCCCAGAAAGGTCTCCGTGAAGATGTTGGCGCTCGCGCCGTAGAGCCCCTCGCGGGCGTACTCGGTCGCGAGCAGCTGGGTCTGAGCGAGCGACACCTGGGCCTGCCCCACGAACAGACCGGTTGGATCGCGCCGCGACGGTCGCAGGCCGGCCGCGCGCAGGGCCTCACCAAGCGCGACGCACAGGGCCACGGTCCAGGTCCCGAGCGGGCGCAGATCCACACCGCGAACGGCCCGGCACAGATCCAAGCTCGCAACTTGGGTAGGATCGACGACGGCGGCCCCACAGATATAGACCTCGCGCCGCGCCAGCTCGCTGTCCGCCATCGCAGGCTCGCGGGTCACGACCAGCGCCGCGTTCGAGCCCCCAAACCCCGCGTTGACGCTGACGAGCGTACGCGGCCCGCCCACCCGCGGTCGCGGCCCCACGACATCCGGTGGCGCGCCGGGCCGCGGCTGCGTGAAGCCGATCGTCGGCGGGTGAGCGTCGTGCTCGAGCGCGATCAGGCTCGCGACCAGCTCGACCAGCCCGCACGCGCCCTGGGTATGGCCAACCAACGACTTGAGCGACGACACGGCCACGCCCTGCCCCGCCAGCGCGCGCGAGAGACCGACCCACTCGGCGCCGTCGTTGGCGGCGGTCCCGGTTCCATGCGCGCTGACGTGCGCGACCAAGCTGGGATCACAGCCCGCCAGCGCCAGCGCCGACTCGAGCGCGCGCGCGACCCCGTCGCCGCCTGGGTGCGGCTGGGTCGGGTGATGAGCATCGTTGGCGCTGCCCCACCCCGACACCCGCAGGCCCTCGCCCTGCCCGCTCGGACCCGGCGAGGACTCGAGCAGCAGCGCCCCGGCCCCCTCGCCCAGGCTGGTCCCGATCAAGCTCGAGAACGGCACGCAGGGCGTCTCGGCGAGGAGCCCGAGCTGATCGAAGCCAGCGATCACGCGCGGCGTGATCACGTCGCTGGCGACGACGAGGACCCGCGCCGCGTCGCCGCTCGCGACCAGCCGCGCCCCGATCCCCACCGCCAAGGTCGCGCTCGCGCAGGCGACCGACACCCCCAACCGTGGCCCATCCAGCCCGAGCTCGTCGGCGAGCGTGGCCGCGAGCTCGGCCATCAGCATGTGGTGATCTTCGACGTTCGACGCCCACACCAGCGCGGTCTCGGCCCGACCGCTCGGCACCAGGTCAGCTGCGGCCTGCCCCGCCGCGTGCCGGGCCATGGCCAGACACAGCTGCGCCGCGCTCTGATCCGGCGCGACCGTGTGCTTCAGCGTCGGCTCGATCGCCGCGCTCGCGACCCAGGCGTTGCGCCCGGGCGGCACCGAGAACCGCCGCACCGGACCGATCGCGGTCACCCCGGAGCACATCGCCGCCCAGACCTCCGCAGCGGAACCGCCGGCACCACACACGATGCCCGCACCGGTGATCCACACTCTCGTCATGGACGCGCGCAGGGCTTGGATGTTAGCAGTCGATCTGCATGGCGGATAGCTTCGAGGTTGCGATCCTCGGCGGAGGTCTGGCCGCCCAGTGCCTGGCTCGGCACCTGCGACGAGCTGGCGTGACCGGCCCGATCGTCGTGATCGATCGCGGCGCGCTGCCGATCCCTGCGACCACGCTCAAGCTCGGCGAGTCCACGGTCGAGGCCGGCGCGTGGTACCTGGGCCAGCGCCTGGGCCTGCACGATCGGCTGCTCGCCGAGCACGAGATGAAGTTCGGCCTGCGCTTCTTCTTCAGCGCAGGCAACAACGACGACGTGGGTGACCGGCTCGAGCTGGGCCCGCAGCACGCCGCCCGGTTCCGCCGGGGCCTGCGACCGCCGGCCTACCAGCTGCACCGCGGCCGGCTCGAGCACATGCTGACCCGGCTCAACGAAGCCGCTGGCGTGACCATGTGGCCGGGCACCCTGGTCGGCGAGATCACGCTGGCCACGACCAACGAACGCCACCGCGTCGAGCTGCGCGACCAGGCCAGCGGCCGCGCCCGCACGATCCACGCGCGCTGGCTGATCGACGCCAGCGGTCGCGCGGGGCTGTTGACCCGGCCCCAGCAGCTGCGTCGCCCGCTCGCGCATCGGGTCCGCGTCGCGCATGGCTGGGTCGCCGGGCGGATCGATCCCGAGCGCTGGACCGCCCGCCCCGAGTTTGGCGATCGGATCGAGCCCGACCTGCGCTGGCGCAGCACGGTCCACTTGATCGGGCCGGGCTACTCGATCTGGATGATCCCCGTGGATCCGCAGATCACCTCGATCGGGGTGGTCGCGCGGGCCGGCGGCGGGGTGCTCGACCCGATCAGCGACGCGGCCACGCTCAACCGCTGGCTCGCCGAGCGCGAGCCCCAGCTGGCGGCCACGATCGCCCGCAGCGCGTGGATCGACGGACCCCACTTCGGCGATGTCGAGGCCCACGTGTCGCGGGTGGTCGTGTCGCCGCGGCGGTTTGCCGTCTGTGGTGAGGCGGCCGCCCACCTCGACCCGCTGTATTCTTCGGGCTTCGATCTGCTGGCGATCGCCAACGAGCTGATCGTCGCCACGGTGCTCGACGACGCCCAGGCTCGCCCGCTCGCGCCGATCTGCGAGCAGCGCAACGTCGTGTTCGCCCAGGTCGCCCGGCAGCTGCTCAGCGTCTACGCGGACGCCTACCGCCTGCTCGACGCCCCGCGAATTGCCACCCACAAGATCACCTGGGACATCGCTACTTACCTGGGCTACCTCGCGCCGCTGATCATGTCGGGGACGTTTGCGCAGGCCCAGCCGCTCGCCGATCACATCCAGATCGCCGCGCGGGTGGTCCGGCTCAACCGCCGCATGCAGCAGCTATTCTCGAGCTGGCGGGCGCGCGCGGGTCGAGCCGGCCACGAGGTCCCGTCGGTCAACCTCGCCCACCTGCCGCCGGTTGCCAGCTGCTTCGCGCGGCTCGGCGACATGGACCCGAGCGACCCACCCGCGCGCTGGCACCAATTGCTGCGAGACAACCTGCGGCTGCTCGAGGATCAGGCGATCGCTACTTTCCTGGACGCCGCCGCCGACCTCGGCCTCACGCTCCCCGACGGCAGGATCGACGCCCACGCGATCAGCCTCGAGCCCCGGGCCTGGGCCGCCGACGGCCTGATCCTGCGCGAGCCAACCCCACACGACACGGAGACCGCCGAGCAACGCGTGAGCGCGACCCGGCGCGGGATGTCGGGGCAGGGTTCGCTCAGCTCACCTTTGGTACTCGAGCCAGATACACGATCCCCGTCACCAGCAGACCGATCCCCGGCGTAATCGGAATTGCTCCGATCCCAAGGGTGAACGGCGCCGCCGCTGCGCCCACGATGATCAGCGCGATCCCGATCCCCAACATCACGCCGCCGGCGCGGCGGGTTCGCTCGGCGCGGGCCCGCTGCGCGACCGACCACGGCGGCGGCGCGGCCTTTTGTACATCCCGGCGGTTCACGACCAGTCGCCGCGCGCGGGTCGTGTTCAGCACCACCTCTGCGCCGTTGGACGACCGCACGAAGTACACGTCGGCGTCGATGTTCCTGATCTTGACGTGGGCCCACTGGCCAATGAAGTACTCGATCGGCGCCGTCGCAATGAACTCGCCCGCCATGACCACGGGCGGACCGGCGCGATCGTAGGTCGGCAGCACGCCCTCGGTGTCAGTGCTGCTGGGCGGTGGCTGCTCGCTCTCACCGACCGCCGGCTCGCTCGAAGCTGGCACCGAGGGCGCCTGGGTCGTCGGGTCACCCGGCTGCCCGAGCGCCGGCCCAGCTTCGTCACCGGGCTCGTCGGGCAGCACGGGCGGCCCCTCGGCGGCCCGCGCCAGCAAGCGATTCGAGCGGGTCGCAAACTCGGCCATCACCAGCCCTGGGTCTTGCCGCTCGAGTCGCCAGCTGAGCTGCTTGGCGGTCCGACGCAGGCGATCGCGGGAGGCCAGCGGCGTGCCCACGCTCTCGCTGAGCTGCTCGAAGATGTCGCAGACCTCCATGGGCAGCCGCGGCTTGTCGCGCAGGACCTGCAAGAGGTCGTCGTTGTTGCCCTCGGCCATGGTCTCGACCTGCGAGAGCGAGCCGAGCACCGACGCGTCGATGTCGACGGCGGTCCGTCGAATGATCTTGCGCAGGTCTGGATCGTCGCGGCCGAACTCGTGGGCCGCGCCCGCGACCAGCATCGTGCGCAGGTGCTCTTGCAGCTGCATGTCGTGGTAGCGAACCATCGCCGGGGCGTGCCCCGTCTTGGCGCCCAGGCCCTGGTAGTCGGCGTGATAGCGAAACTCCTTCGTGCCTTCGAGCAGCGCCTCGAGCCGATCGAGCTCACGACCACGACGCCCGCCCGGGCCCGCGCTCGACCCAGCGCTCGAGGTCGACGACGCCGCGCACCCGGTCGAGGCCGCACCGACCACCGTCAGGCCACCTTGCAACAAGAAGTTTCGTCGATCGATCGAGATGCCGGCCATCCCCGCGAGCATGCCATGCCTGGCCAGCGGACAGGCTACAGATACTCGTCGACCACCCCAACCGGGGGATACGGGTTGCTGCTGGTCTGGTCGTCTGGACCCGGGCGGTACTTGACCAGCATCTCCGGGCCGATCAGCATGAAGTGTGGAAACCCCGAGCCGCGGTAGTGGCTAAAGATCAGCCCGTCCGGGTCGACGAGCAACGGGATCTTGTCATCGGGGTGCTGGTCGTACCAAACCGCCACATCCGCCCACGCAGCCGGCTCGCCGTCGTTGTTCTGCACCAAGAAGGTAATCCACCAGACGCGCCGCCTGGCGACCTTCTCGCGCACGGTGGGGTAGTAGGGATCGAAGTAGCCGAGCGCAAACTCGTACTCGCCCCACAGCCAGTCTGCGACAGCGTGGCACGGCCCACACCACTGCGCCGAGAGGTCGAACATCACGTACGCCCGCTGATCGTCCGCGTTGACGTAGTTCGTGAAGTCATAGAGGTCGACCAGCTCACCGTGACGGTCGAGGAACGCCTCACGCGGGACTCGTGCGCCAACGTCGATGCCGGCCGCGTCCCAGCTGCCTGGGTCGAGCGCGTCCTTGTCCGGGTTGTACGGCCAAAACCCGGTGTAGATGCGGCTGTCGTAGTCGAGCGGGTCGGTCCCTTCGGTCAGCTCCCAGCTGTCCCAGTAGCCGTCTGCGTCGGTGTCCACGTTGTGGGGATCGGTCCCGTGCTCCGCCTCCTGTTCGTCGGTCAGGCCGTCCTGGTCAGCGTCGGATGGCCCGGCTGGCCCGCCTGTCGTGTCGCTGCTGGTGTCCTCGGTAGCCGCATCGCTGCCGACCCCGTCACCAGCCTGGGCGTCGCATCCAAGCGTGAGAAACAACAACATCCACGTGTATCGCTGCGGTAGGTGTTCGCTCATCGCCAACCCAGCGTAGCGAAAACCACCCGATGTGAGAGCGGCGGCACACGAGGGTGGCATGAGGACAACACCCTATTGTGCTGGCGCCCACCTGCAGGAGGGCGCCAGCACAACGGCCCTGGACCCGGGGATCCCGGGCTGATATGTCTGCCCCGCGACGGTATGCGACCAAGGCCCCAACCGCGCGAGCCAAGCCCATGATCCGCGTGTTCGTTGCCGATGATCATGCGGTCGTGCGAGAGGGCCTCGCGCTGGTCCTCGAGGCCACGCCGGGCATGGTCTACGCGGGCGCGGCGGGCGAAACTCGCGAGTTGCTCGCAAAAGTTCGCGACGGGCAGTGGGACGTGCTGGTCCTCGATCTCTCGATGCCCGGGGGCGGCGGCCTCGAGATCCTGCGGCAGATCCAGGGCCTCCGACCCGACATCCGCACGGTCGTCTATTCCATGTACCCCGAGGAGCAGTATGGCGCCCGAGTGCTGCAGATGGGCGCCGCCGCCTACCTCTCGAAGAGCCGGTCGACCGATGAGTTGCTCGCGGCGATCTCCCGGGCGTACCAGGGGCTTCGCTACGTCACCCAGCCGATCGCCGAGCAATTCCTCGATCCGCGCTCGGGCGACGCGCTCGCACCGAGCCTGAGCGACCGCGAGCTACAGATCCTCGAGCTCATCGCCGACGGCGTCCGAACCTCGGATATCGCCGCGACCTTGTGTATCAGCGCGAGCACGGTCAGCACTCACCTCAAGCGGATCAAGGGCAAGTTTCGGGTCAGCTCGACGACGGAGCTGGTCCAAGCTGCGCTGCGGACGGGCGTGGTCGTCCGCGATCCGCCAGCGCCAGACTGACGCGGGTGCCCCCGGCTGCGAGCGACTCGATGTCGAGCGTCGCGCCCAGATCCCGCGCTCGCTCGCGCATCGACAGCAAGCCGTGCCCGCTGCCCGGGGCGGGGGCTGGGTCCGACGTCCGCCCGAGCCCGATCCCGATCCCGTCGTCGCAGATCTCCAGGACCATGCCCGGCCCCACGGTCGCGGCCCGAACGACGATGCGCGACGCGGACGCGTGGCGGATCGCGTTGGTCAGCGCCTCTTGGGCCACGCGATAGGCCGCCCGAGCGACCCGTGGATCCACGTCGACGAGCTTGGGATCGATCTCGGCGTCCAGCTCGGTCGTCGGCAGCGGACGCATGGTCGCGACCAGCTGCTCGAGGCTCGCGGCCAGATCCCCGCCGGGGGTCGGCTCGCGCCAGAGGTTGGAGACGATCCCGCGGGTGCTCGCGCGCAGGTCCTCGGTCAGTCGCACGACCCGCTCGAGCGTGGGCGCCCCGGCGGCGCGCGACTCCATCGCGTCGAGCTCTGCGCGCATGTGCTCGACGAGGCGCTCGGTCCGGCCCCCGAGCACGTCGGCGACCCGGCGGCGCTCCGCGGCGTGCAGCGCCGTCGCGCGCTCGGTCAGGGCGTCGAGCTCGCGGGTCTGCCACATCACCTGCTGCTCGAGCCCCAGCTTCGCGCGCTCGAGATCCCGCGCGAGCGTGAACTGCCGCCACGACAGGGTCCACACGATGTGACCGATCGTGACGCTGACCAGCGAGGCGACGATCATCGTGAGCACGAACGACCAGGTGTCAGGCGAGGCCCGCTCACCCGGGAACAGCACGAAGTAGCTCAGCACGAACGCGCCCGTGACCGCGGCGGTCAAGGTCAGGCGCCGTCGAAACCCCGAGAGGCTCAAGACCGTGACGAAGGGCAGCAGGTAGCAGTGATCGATCCACGGGAGGTCGAGGCCCGCGCGCTCGGCATTGCAGGCGCAGCCGACGATCGTCACGAGCACGATCCCGGAGAACGCCAGGTCGGGGCGTCGTCGCAGCGCGTCGATCTTGGCGAACCCGAGCCCGTAGACGACCGCCAGGGCCGGGCAGAACAGGCGAAACAGCGCGAGGCTGCGAGCGGCTTGCGAGTCGAGCAGCAGGTCGAGGGGCCACGCCAGCACGATCGCTGTCGCGAGCACCACGGCGCCGTGGCGAAGGTTGCGGAGCGTGCTCGCGCGCGAGCGCTCCGCGAACGCGTCCGCGTCGCGCCCAGCTGGCTGCGACGCGACGAGAGCCGCGCGCCAGGATGCCCAGGACTCCCTCATGCGCTCGGCTCCCGCGGCGGCAGGGGGGCCTCGACAGCGATCGCCGCAGGTGCCTCGCGGCGAAGCTCCACGCGCGCGCCGAGCATCCGAGCCCGCTCGATGATCTCGGCGAGCTCGTCGCTGACCAGGATGCCGTCGCGCGACTCGGACTGCGGGTCGGGCAGCACCCCCTCGGCCGTGACCCGGACCGCCAGGCCCGCGCCCATGGTGTCGAGCTCGATCGCCAGCCCCGCTGTGGACTCGAACCGGACGAACAGGCCGAGCGAGGCCTGCGCGATTCGATACAGGCCGATCCGCGCGGCCGAGCTCAGGCCCGCGCACGGGCCCGCGCGCTCGAGCGACGCGAGGCTCGGGTCCCAGCGCTCGCCGTCGATCGTCAGGCGGACGCTCGCGGGCGTGCTCGCGGCCAGCCCGGCGAGCGCAGGCAGGAGCCCGAGATCGTCGAGGCCGCTCGGCCGGAGGTCGCGGACGATCTCGTGGATCGCCGTGAACAGCTCGTCGAGCATGGCGTCGAGCCGAGCGAGGCGCGCGGCCGAGGGACCCGTGTCGACCTCGCGGCGCAAAAGGCCGATGCCGAGGCGCAGCCCCGTCAACACCTGCCCGGTCGCGTCATGGAGCTCGCGAGCGAGGCGCAGGCGCTCGTCCTCACGAGTGCCGACGATGTCGTAGTAGCCGGCCCGGAGCTCGGCCTGACGTCGAGTGATCCGCGCTTCCAACCCGCGATTGGTGGCCTCGAGCGCCTGCGCGGACGCGTGCGTGCGCTCGAGCAGGCGGGTCAAGGTGTGGCCGAGATAGACGCTCAAGCCGACGGCGAGACCCGCGACCAAGAGGTTGACCCACGCGAACTCGCGGCCGATCACCTCGGGGTTGAGCGCGACGTACAGGCCGATCCCGCCCGCGCTCAGGCCCGCGGTGATCATGACCCGGCGACCCAGGGGAACCAACAACGCACACGTCGCGAGCGGGAGCAGGTAGCCGAGGTCCATCCAGCCGCGATCGAGCGCGGCGTAGGGCCCGAGGCTGATCAAAGTCAGGGCCGTCGCGGCGAAGGCCCCGACGCTCAGAGCGGCCGCCGGGGATCGGCGCACGACGGGGACCCGCGCGACCAACCAGGCCAGCAACACGCAGCAGCCGACCGCGAGCAGGCGGTAGCAGGCAAACCGGATCAGGCCCTGTCGATCGGCCCCGACCACCAGCAGGTCCGTCGGCCAGAACAGCAACAGCGCGAGCGCCGAGCAGCCCGCGATGGTCGCCACGTTGGTGGCCGACAGCTCCCTCGCCCGGCGCTCGAAGCCCACGAGACCGTCGCGCAGTGGCTCGCTGGCGTCGGGGGGCGCCGCGTCGCGGGTGGGGGACATCTTCGCCATGAAAACGCGAATTGTACGGGCCGGCAAATGGAGGTCGCCATCCCTCGCACGCGGCGAAGCGATGGCGACCGCCTCAGCTCAGCTCAGCTCAGAGCTCGGGCCCCCAGACCTCGACCTCGGCGAGTGACAGGTAGTCGCTACCGTCGAGGCGGACGCGGACGTAGCGGCCGGTCGCGCCGCCCATGTCGAAGTCGCGACGCGCGGGTGAGGCCCCGGAGTGGGAGCGAGTGGCGACCACGTCGAGCTGCTCGTCGAGGAGCTCGACCTTGTAGTTGGACAGGCGCTGGCCGCAGCAGTCGGTCCGGTTGCGCACGGTCACGTCGTTGACGGTCCGCATCGATCCGAGATCGACCCGCCACCACGCCTGATTCTCGGATGCCGTGTGCGTTACAGACCCCTTGTCCCAATCGCCGTTGGTCCCACCGTCGACGGCACGACTGGCCGAGCCGCCGAACTCGGTCGACGACTGCGTCGTTGGCCGACCGTAGGCGAGGTTGCGATCGGGCTCATCCGCCCGGAGGATCCGGACCCGGTCAAAGTACACCGACCCCATCTCGCCAGCGTAGATCCCGACGCTGCCACCCCCGAGGGTGTTGTCGAGGCTGGTCAAGAGCTTGACGCCGTCGAGATACAAGTGGTGAGCGGTCCCCGAGCGGACCAACTTCAGCTCGTGCAACATCCCGGTGGTAAACTGGCAGGGGACCTCGCCGAGGATCGTCCCGACGCCATCCACGAACTTCACGATTCGCGCGAAGTTTCGCTTCTTGTCGACCGCGGCCCGATAGTAGTTTCCGGCGTCCTGGATCCCGTACATCAGGCCCCAGCTGTCAGTATCGTCAGGCCAGACGTCGGCGACGAGCGTCCCGTCGCGCATGTGACTGTCGAACGCCTCGAGGTAGGTCCCGCGCAAGAGACCGTCGGCTCCGATGCCCCACGAATTGCCAGTCATGTGAACCCAGTTGCCCGGCACGACCTGCCAGGCCGCGCTGTCGTGGGCGCCCTCGACCACGGTCAGCCAGCGCTCGGGGATCGAGTCGGGGCTCCAGGTCTCGTCGAACCGCTGGGTCCCAGCGTGGGGCAGGCTGACCGCGCCAAAGTCGATGGCCACGTTGCGCGCGTGGTCACGCGTGAACCTGGTGTGATGCTGTTCGTTGGATTCCCACGGCCAGGGGCTCGTCACGACCCACACGTGCTCGTACGCGACCGAGTAGTTGAGCTTGGTCAGGGCGACCCCTTCGAAGCCCTCGTCGGCCCAATACACGGTCTCGAATTCGGGTGAGAGCGTGGTCGTGGCCAGCGCTGGCGGACTCGCGACCTTGGAACTGTTGCCGTTGACGAGATCGTCCCAGCTGTCGTAAGCACCCTCGGGTGAATTCGACATCATGAAGCGCCAGGTCGAGCGACTGAGTGAGGAGTGATCGAAGACCTCGAAGTCCGGGATGTTCCGGCTCTCCGATGTCCCCTGGTTGACCGAGACGCTGACCGTGGGCACGCCGAACGACGCGGTGATCGAGGTCTCGGTGTTGGTCGAGCTCGTATAGGTCGTCTCCCCGTTGGGGGTCTGTGGCGCGTGCTTCTCGGCCACCAGCGCGTCGTGCAGCGGCTCGATGTCGATCGACACCGACTCCTGGTAGTAGCCGCGATCCTCGGAGGTGTCCTTGTACATCGTTCCGGCGCTGATCCCCGACCCCGTCTCGCTGACGATCATGTACTTGCGCTCGTCGTCGACGTCCACATACAAGTCGACGCGGAACCCGATGTTTCGCGTCACGGTCTGGGCGCCGCTCGAGATGCTCGTCGAGTGGTTGCTTGGCTCGACCAGGAACAACATGTGGCTGCCGTCGGGATAGCCGCCCGACGCGGCCAGCTCCGGCAGACCGGCGAGGTCGTCGATCAGCTCGACGACCTCGCTGCTCCCGACCCACGCGCCCGCGTCCAGCTGCAGCGCATCCGCTTCAGACAGTGGCTCGCCGGCCTCAGTGAGCAACTCCGGCTCGTCACCGAGCACGTGCAGCTTGAAGCCCCGGACCGGCGCGAGGCTCTCGGCCACGACCACCTTGCCCTCGACTCCGAACCCGACCGCCGCAGCCATCACGCTGGTGTCGTCGACGTTCGTGAACACGATCGGCGTACGCTGCCGCCAGGCCTCGTCGAACATCGGCTTCCACTCGGCGATGTCCTCCGCCGTCGACGACGAGATGTCGACGGCCAGCGCCCGACTCTCGCTCAAGGCGTCGAAGCGGACCGACGCGTCCATGCCGGCGGTCGAGACCAGCGCGATCTGGTCCCCGAGCTCGTCGATCAGCTCCGACCCCGATCCGAGCACCAGCACCCCGCCATCGGCTGGCGTGACGTCGAGGTCCGCGGCGGCGCTTGGCTCGACGTCCTGCTCGGCCTCGAGGGCGTCGGGCGCTGCACCGAACTCGGCCTCGTCGGCGTCGCAGGCACCGGCCACGAGGACCGCGAGGGTCAAGAGTCCAAACACGCCGCGGCTTGGGCCTCGACGCAGATTGAGAAGGTGATTGTGAGTATTTCCGATGGTCATGTCGTGTCCCCGTCTCGCCGGTCAAGCCCAGCGATGACGTTGGCAACATGGCAGCTCGGCCGTCGCAGCGCAGTCGAAGCAGTTTGAATCGGCTGTCGAATAAATTCGAATCTTCGACGCGACCCCGAGCTGATCGGCGCTCGACCGCTCAGGCCAAGACGACCGTACGCCGGGCCGCGTCGGTGCTGACCCCAGCAAAGCTCGCCGCTGTGCCGGGCAGCGCGACCACGTCGTAGAGCTCGTCAAACGGCGCGGGCAGATCCAGAACGTGCTCGACCGTCCGGCCGTCCGGGCTCAGCACCCGCACCCCGCAGCGAGCCGGCTCCGCGAACATCCCCAGCGGCAGCCCCAAGAACGCTCCGACTCGCCGCGGCCGCGACAAGGTCACCAGCGGATGCCCGCCGACGAACGACATCCCGCGCACGAACCCCGGCAGCTGCACGAGGCGCTGCACCGATCCGCCCGGCTCCACGCGCAGCAGCGTGCCCGACCCCGCCTCGAGCACCCACAGGCACCCGAGGTGGCTGCGTGGCGAGTGCGGCATGACGAGCTCGCCGACGACCACCGAGCCCGAGCACGTGTCGTACACCACCCCGTCGCCGGTCCGCAATCGCCAGCCCTGCGCCGCGTCGCTGCGCGCAAACATGCTCACGTAGCGCAGCCCCTCGTCGTCACAGCCGAGGCCGTTGAGGTGACAGCGATCCTCCGCGACGAGCTCGGTGACGAACGGCGGGCGCCAGCTCGGCTCGAAGCTCGCCGACTCCGAGAGCCGCCCCACGCAGTCGTACGCCGTCACCGCCATCGCCAACCCGCGACCCGGCTCGAGCGCCAGATCGTGCACGTCCAGATCCCCGGTGATCAGCTGGGCCCGCGGCAGCCACCCACGCCTACCCGCGTGCTCGAACCGCCACACACCAAGCGCGCACGCGATGAACAGCGTCCCCCCGGCGACCGCCAGCCCCATCGGCCGCGGCATCCCATGCACGCCAACCCCGACTGCTTCACCCTCCCCCGCCGAGATCGACAGCACACGGTCGGCGGCCGGCGCCGAGACCAGCAGCGAGACATCGTGCGCGCGCAGCCACCCCGACAGCCCCGGAGACACAGACGGCAGCACTGACCCGGGCGGCATCCGGCCCGCACGTTAGCAACCTTTTGTCGATGCCCGGGATCTGAGCGGCATAGATGATCGATTCGACCGCTCGGGGCACCCCTTGGGTATGTCCCGCCTTACGCCCTCCTCCCTGGCTGTGTTGTCCCTCGCGCTCGCCAGCCTCCCCGCCTGTGGCCAGACCACACCGCTCGAGAACAGCCCGCTCGTCGGCGGCGACGCCGAGTGGCCCGAGGCGCCGATCCCTCAGCCGGGAGGCAACGGCGCGCCCGGCAGCGAGTCGACCGGAGGCGACGAAGGCGGCGCGAGTGATTCCGGTGATCCCGGGGGCGACGAGTGGGACGGTGATCCGGGCGATGGCGATGGCGATCCCGGCTCGGGCGACGGCGACGGCGATGGCGACGGCGACGGCGACGGCGACGGCGACACCCTGTTCGACTGCATCAGCCCCGAGGACCCAGGCGCGTGCGGTGTCGAGCCGATGATCTGCGAGGCGTTCCCCTGGACCGACGGCCTGGGCGAGCCGCCGCCCATGACCCCCGCCTGCTGCGTCGACGACGACTGCGGCTGCGTCGACGGCCTGTGCACGTCGGCGGCGTGCACGGCCGACGGGTTCTGCGACTGCAACTGTCAGCTCGACGAAGATCCCGACTGCGCCGTCGACAGCTGCGCGATGCCAGGGCACGCCGCCGAGCCGCCCGACGCCGCGTGCCCTGACTCGCTCGATCCGGTCGTGCTCTACATGAGCAACGACGACAGCAATTCGCAGGCGTCGCCGACCTTCGTGCGCCGCCTGGTGGCCGACAACATGGTCGTCCCCGCCGCACGCGTGCGCGTGCACGAGTTCCTCAACTACTACGACCTGAGCTACGGCAACACCACGACCGACCTGCTCGACGTCGGCGTTCAGATGCGCCGGACCAAAGCCGAGACTGGTGAGTTCACGCTGCTGCTCTACGCCCAGGGCCAGCACCTCGACCCCAAGGACCGCCCGCCCTTCAACCTGGTCTACACCCTGGACATGTCGGGCTCGATGAGCGGCGAGCCGATCGAGCTGCTGATCGACACCGTGACCGCGACCGCCGGGCAGCTGCGGGCGGGCGATAAAATTTCGCTGCTCGGGTGGGACACCGAGCAATCGATTCTGCTCGATGGCTATCAGGTCACCGGTCCCAATGATCCGGTGCTCATGAACGCGATCGGCCAGATCGCCGCTGGCGGCGGCACCAACCTGCATGACGGGTTGGTCACGGGATACGCCCTCGCCAATCAGCACTACATCAAGGGCGGCATCAACCGGGTGTTCCTCGTCAGCGACGGTGGGGCCAACGCCGGTATCACCGACATCGACCTGATCGCCGCCGAGGCCAGCGACTCCAACGGCGAAGGCATCTACCTGATCGGCGTGGGCGTCAGCGAGGCCAGCGGCTACAACGACGAGCTGATGGACGACGTCACCGACGCGGGTAAGGGCGCGTACCTGTTCGTCGACAGCGCGGCCGAGGCCGAGCGCATGTTTGGCGACCCCGAGCGGTTCCTGGCCAACACCACGATCGCCGCGCGCGACGTCCAGATGGAGCTGACGATGCCCTAATACTTCGGCATCAAGGAGTTCCACGGCGAGGAGTACAGCGCCGATCCTGCCGAGGTCGAGCCCCAGCACCTCGCGGCCAACGACGCGATGAGCTTCCACCAGGTCATCCAGACCTGTGATCCCGACGCCCCGCACACGCTCGACACGATCAAGGCCAAGGCCACCTACCTCGATCCGGTCACGCTCGCCAAGAAGAGCGACGAGTACGTCGTTACGCTCGGTGACCTGGTCAACGCCGACGCCTCACAACTGTACAAAGGTGACGTGGTCGTCAACTTCGCCAAAGCATTCATTGCAATCTCGGCGATGGTCGACGCGAAACAATACGACGACGCGATCGGCACCGCCGACGCGATGGTCGGCTGGCTGCAACAGGCCGCGCAAGACCTCGGCGACGCCGAGATCGCCGACATGGTCAGTGTCATGAGCGACTACGCGGCTCTGCTCACCCAGAGGTTCGGGTGAGCGTGTCTCACAAATGGGGCTAAAGTAGCCGCGCCCGAGTGCATCGGGCTATTGTCGGCCGCATGTCCACGCCCCCAGACCCCCAGAAGCTGCGGGAGGGTGAGGCGGCAGCCTCCGAGGCATTTCGGAGGCTGCTGCGCGCACACATTTGCGGCTATTTCAACAAAGAGAGCCAAGTTCACGACGTCACCCAGGACGCGCTCTTGGACCTGCTCGCCAAGCTCGAGGCTGGCGCCGAGCCCAAGCACCCCGAATATTGGGCGCTCAATGCAGCAAACAACGCCGTCCGCCGCGAGCTCACGCGCTTGCGACGGCGCGCGATCGAGTACCAATCCCAGCTACATGGGTACGGCCAGGACGATGGCGCAGACCACGCAGAGCTGCTCGACGCGCGCGAGGACCTGCGCAAAATCAACGCGCTATTGGCCGACTGTGACGAGGTCCCATTCCGCGCGCTGACGGCTGCGGTCGAGGGACGCAATCATCGTGAGATTGCCGAGGAGCTGGGCATCAGCCCAGGTGCCGCCCGCATGACCCTGGCGCGTGCTCGGAGCGAGCTCAGTGGCCGTTTCACCGCGCGCCAGAAGATCGATCACTTGATGTGGTTGGCCCGTCGCGCCGGGCTCATTGAGGCGCCCCAGCCTGCGGACGAAGCGGCGCCTGGCTCTTCCTCGTCATCGTGATCATGCTCGTCCAGTAGTCGCCTGGTTCGCCAAGACATAGCGGGTCCCCGACGTCTTGCCCGAGCGCACCAACAGCCCCCGATCCGCCATCTCGGCCAACACTTTTTGCGCCGTCCACCGCTCGAGACCCATGTATCGACAGAAAAAGCCCGAGGCCAGCTGGCGGTCGGGCAGCTGATGGAACACGCGCAAGATTGCGGCCTCCAGTGACTCGCCTGATTTGACCTCGAGCGCCGACGAGTGAATGGAATGCGGACGCAGCAACTCACTGACGGTAATTTCTTGCAGCTCCTGAGCGTACGTTCCCTTGGCGATCAGCGCCTGAAGCTGCTCGATCGTCAGGCCCGGACGCCCTCGCACGGCTTGTATCAACGCGGCACGCCGCGCCTGTTCAGCTAGCACCACTGCGGTATCGACCATTGTGAGATCCTCCCTTTCCGCTCCCCAGATGTCAGTAGTCTCGATGAGGTGTCACGACTTTAATGCAATCAGGCAAATGTTCCCGGTGACGCCCCATCGATGTTCAGAGCAGCTCGCACGGCATAAACTTGCGCTCAGCGGGGGACGCCCGGAGTTCGCCCGTGCTTCGCATGCTTGTTACCATCAACAGCAATGGTGAACGTCCTACAGGTGTTCGACCCAGATCGTTTTCAAGACGTGCAGCGCATCGGCGCCGGCAACAACGCGACGGTGTTCAGCGCGTGGGATCGGGACCTCGAGCGCCGGGTCGCGCTGAAGATCTCGATGCAGGACACGCTGCTGGACATCCTTGGCAACGATCGACTCGCCGATCTAGGCATCGCGGCGGGCTTGCAACAGTTCATCGACGAGGTCGGCGGCCCGGACCATCGCTACACGCTGCTGCGCGAGGCCAGGTTGCTCGCGCGGGTCCACCACCCCAACGTGGTCCCGGCCCTCGACGTCGGCGTGCTCGATGGCTCGATCGCCCTCGTGATGCCCTTGATGACCGGCGGCGTGCTCGATGGCGAGGCCCGCGACGGCACCTGGCAGCAGGTGCTCGCGCTCGCGCTCGACATTGGCGAAGGCCTCGCCGCGCTGCACGAGGCCGGCATCCTCCACCGCGACGTCAAGCCCAACAACGTGCTGTTCGACGGGCGCGGCCGCCCGCACCTCACCGATCTCGGGCTCGCCTGCTCGCTCGACGACGACGCCGCGATGGCCGACTGGCCGGGCACGCGCGACTACATGGCTCCGGAGACGCGCGCGCGCAGCCACCGGGACCAACGCGACGATCTCTATGCCTACTGCATCGTCGTGTTTCAGATGTTCTATGGCCACCTGCCCTTCGCCTCGAAGGCCGCGCGGGTCGAGGGTCGGGTCTCACAGATCGTCCGGCCTGGCGAGATGCCGCCGGCCCTGCGCGAGGTGTTGGTGGGCGGGCTGCACCCGGCGGCCGATCGACGCTGGCCCGACATGCCCACGCTGCTCCACGAGATGCGCCAGGCCAGCGCGCCCGTGTCTGGGCGCAAGTGGCCGCTGCTCGCCGCCTCGGTCGCGGCCGCGTTCGCGGTTGGGGTGTTCGCGTCGTCGAGCGAGGTGCTGGCCGACGCGTGTGACGACATCTCCAGCGAGATCGCGTGGGACCAGAGCCTCGCCCACGAGCTTCGCCGCACGCTCGGCAGTCGGTCGGTCAGCGACTCGCTCGACAGCTGGGCCGCGCGCTGGGTCGCGATGCGCGGGCAGGAGTGTCACGCGGCCAAGCGCGCCGGCCAGCCCCAGGTCCCCAGCGCGTGCGCGGCCCGACTGCAGTCGCGGTTCAACGCGACGATCCGGGTGCTGTTGGACGCGCCGCCGGAAGCCACGATCAACTACGCCAAGATGATCAACGATCTGCCGCCGCCCGAGCGCTGCCTCGACGACCCCACCCGCGACAGCGCGACCACGCCCCGCGAGCTGAGCGACCTCGGCTCGCTCAGCTCGCTCAGCTTGCTCAGCACGGACAGCTCACCGGGCATGCTCGAGCTGCGTGACCGCGACGACGAGCTCGCGGCGTTGCTCGCAATGGACGACTTCGACGAGTGCTGCGAGCACCCCGCCCAGGTCAAGCAGGCCGAGTATCTGGCCCTCGCGTGGGTCCACCAGAGCGGCTACGACATCGCGCGCGCGCTGTACTGGCGCGGCAAGATCCATCGACGCAAGCACGACCTCGACGCGGCTCAGCGCGACCTCACCAGCGCGTTCGAGCGCGCGACCTCAGTCGGCGCCGACGAGCTCGGGGCCGAGGCGATGCTCGAGCTCGCCGTCGTCGCCGGGGAGCGCGGCCAGATCGCCAACGTCGACGCCTACGCCCTGGTGGCCCGCGGCATGTTCACCCACACCCGCGCCGACCGAGTCGCCGAGGTCTCGCGCGTGCATGGCTTCGGGTTGCTCTCGGGCTCGCGCGCGGATCAAGCCCGCGGCGTCGAGCTGCTCGAGCAGGCGGTCAGCATGTACGAGGCCCAGCACGCCCGCTACGGCGGCCCGCGTGAGGACATCGCAACGGCCAAGCTCGCCCTCGCCCAGGGCCTGCTCGCGCTCGACCGGCACGAGCAAGCGCTCGCCGTCGCCCGCAGCAGCCTCGAGATCCATCAGGAGGCGTTCATTGGCCGGACCCCGCAGACCCACGCGCTCCACCGGCTGATCTTCGTCGCCCAGGTCGAGCTCGGCCAGCTCCGCGAGGCCTCGTTCACCACCGACGAGCTGCTGCAGCCGCTGTTCGACTCGGACGCGGTCGGGGCTGGCATCGAGGAGTGCGAGTGGATCGCCGCGACCTACGCCGAGCTCGGCGACAACACCGTCGCCGAAGCCTGGCGCGTAAAAGGGCGCCGGGCCGCCGTGCTCCTCAAGCCCGACATGCCCGACGCCCTATAGTGGCGCGCGAGTCAGCTCGCGCTGGCCCTAATCTCAGGCCCTAATCCCAGGCCCTAATCCCAGTCCACGCAGTCGAGCGTACCGTCCTCGAACGTGGCCAGGCTCGAGCACCAGTAGATGTCCTGCTCCTCGCAGTACCCATCGTACAACTCGGTGCAGATGCCCCAAGAGCAGCAGATGAACGCGGCCTCCGGCTGCTGATTGTACCCGGGCGGCTTGGGGTTGCACTCGTGGACCTCACAGTAGTCAGGGACCTCGAAGTAGCAATCGACCCCGCCGTTGCCGTTGGCCTCGCCGAGATCGCAGTGGTAGCGCGTCTCCCCCGCGCGGCAGCTGGGACCCGCCATTGCGAAGCAGTCAGTGCCCGCACAGCAGACATCTGCGTCATACGACGGCGCGCCCTCGACGTGGGGGCTGCAGATGACCGGAGTGCCGGTCGCGCGATGGACGACGTCACACAGATCACGGATACCGTCACCCGCGGGCGTCATTGTTGCGAAGTACGTGAGGAGGAGATTGATGGCGATGTTCATCGTGTTGATTCCTTTCGCTCGCGGCGTGCGAGCTCCAGCAATGGTCGCACCCCGTCAATTGCCCCCTTTCGAGCTGGTCCAGTCGGTCAGCAGTAAATCATGACACTCATGCATATCGATCGGGTTTGGCCTAGCAAAGACGTCGGGTCATGAATGTCGACCCTCAAACTCCCGACTCGCGCCGACCCTCGTGCTGAACGGCTGCCCCGCGGCGAAACCATCAATTTGAGCCGGCGCGCGACGAAACTGCCCGACTAATTGGCCTAAAGTCACGTGGCGACGACCCGCTCCCGCCCGCGGTTCTCCCCGGAGCGGGCCTCGTCCATCGCCACAAAAACCAGAGCGCGCGAAGCTTGCGGCGTTGTGACTCTCCGCATATCGAAGCCGCGTTCGCGCGGCGCGACCCCGACGAGGCGGTCCTTGGATCAGAACACCCCTGGCAGCATCCGCCACGGAACCAGCCGCCGGTATTCCACCCACGCCTCACCGTATTTTCGGGCGCAACGATCGTCGTCGCGCAGCGACCGGTGGACCAACAAGATGGTCAAGAACATCACGTAGAACCACGGCAGCCCGCGCTCGAAGCCGACCGGGATCGTCCACGCCACCGCGAGCGCGAGCTCGGGCAAGTAGTGGAAGTGGCGGGCGACCCCCCACCAGCCCGACACCAACAACAGGTTCTGACGGGGCACGCCATCGGCCGGGGTGTAGGACGCGACGATCGTGCGCGGCGGTCGGCCCCAGATCTTGGTGTTGCCGTCGGTCGCCCGGACCCGCTGGCGCTGCGCGTCGGCTTGATAGTTCACGTAGATCGCCGTGACCCCCGCCACGAAGATCACCGCGGCCGTGGGCCAGCCAAGCGGGAACGGATGATCGACGAGGAACAAGGTCGAGATCGTGTAGACGCTCGGCAGCCAGCCGCACACGCCCCACGCGATGTAGAAGCCAAACCGGTCGTGCATGATGTCGATCGACTGGAAGTAGCCGGACTCCCACACGAAGAACTTGAACACGTAGACGACCTGCAGCGAGACGGCCACCAACATGGAGGTGCTCAGCTCGCCGTGTCGCGCGATCTGGGCCGACGCGTCGGACAGCACCATGATGCTCCAGCCCATCATCGCGTAGCGGCAATTGATCAGCTGCTTGAGCTCGACGCCGCCGATCTTCGGGTGCAGCTGGGTCCCCCAATAGAAGTCCCAGATCGGCCGGCCCGTCCCGCCCGCGTCCCGCGACGCCGGCATCTTCAGCCCGGTCGCGTAGAGCCACAGGCACAGGACCAGCGCCAGCAGACTCGAGGTCACCAGCAGCTCGCCAAAGTGATCGTAGACGACCGATCCCTCGAACAGCCCGAGCGGACCGGTCGCCAGGAACCACGCGATGTGGGTGACGATGAACGCCGCGACGCCGTTGATCCAGTAGTGGGGTCGGTTGCCTGCGGGCGACACTGGCCCCTCGCGGACCTCACCCGGCAGCAGGATCAGCAGCGCGGCCTGAAAGGTCAGCCACACCCCCAGCATGCCCGCCGCCTGCCACGACGGCCGCGGCAGCCGAGACAACACCTCGAGCGGCTGCTCGAGCGCCGCGAGCACGCTGCCGTCATAGTGCACCGTGACCACATAGAGCAGCAGCACGAACAACGGCGAGCCAAACACCAGCACGGCCGGGACCAAGGCCCTCGTCCACCACGCGCCACCGCCCGCCAACCAGCCGCCAGCCTGCTTCAGTTCATCTTCTGCGCTCATTCGACCTAGCCTGGGTTTGCGCGGTCGCGCCCACAACCAAAACGACTTTGGAATCCGTGACGCGCGTCACCCGACGGATGACTGAGCCGTGCTCGACGTGTCTCACTCGCGCAACAGCGTAGCCCCGTGTTGCTTCAGCGCACAGCGGATCACCGCGAATCGTGGTTCGGCGTCACGCGGATCGCTGCACGCTGGCCACCTGCTGGTCCCAGCTCGCCGCGTGCGAGTTGGGCTGCGCCGCCAGACCTAGCGCCTCCCCGTGGGCCTCGACGAACGCCGCGATTGGCGGCTCGTAGCTGACCGCCGGATAGGTCGAGGTGTAGCGATGGAGCAGCGTGTACGTGGCGAGCGTGACGATCAACTCGATGATGCCGACCGGGCTGTGCCCGCGCATCAGGCTGAGGATCTGGTCGTTGCGCAGCTCCACGGGCGGGCTGGAGATCGCCCGGGCGAGCGCGAACGCAGCCGCCTCGCGGGTCTCGGCCTGACTGGGCTCGAGCGCGTCGCGCAGCATCCCCACGTTCGCGCCGCTGCGCATTGCCCCGTATGCATAATGGGCAGCGAGCAGCTCGTTGTGGCTCGCCTTCGCGGCCACGAAGCCCATCGCGTATTTGAGCCACATCCCCGTGGGCCCCTGCATGGTGTGCAGTCGCTCGATCAGCAGGTGGGCGAGCACGCGCTTGGCTGGGGTTCGGCTGATCCGCAGCAGGTAGCTGGGCACGAAGCCCAGCGCCGCCTCGACCTGCGCGTAGATCTTGTCCGGGCGCTTCTCGATGGTGCTGAGCGACGCGCGGCTGTAGCCGATGACCCCCGCGATCGTCTGCGCGAGCTCGAGCGGGTTGAGGGTCTCGCCGTCGTCGGTCTCCGCGTCGGCCTCCACCACTTCGCGATCATAGCGCTCATCGTAGTTCTTGCTTGGCGTCCACGCGCTCGCGGCCAGGTGCGCCTGCGACTGGGTGAGCAGCCGTTGCTCGAGCACCACGCCCAGCGTGTCCACGGCGCAGTTGAGGAAGCCCATCAGCGTGGCCGCGAGCACCACCGACTCTTCGTCGCGCTCGCTAAAGTGCCTGGCCAGGGCCAGTCGATGGTCGAGGGTGACCTCTGTGGGCATCTGCGCGACCGCGGTCGCGTAGTCGATCGCCGCGAGGTCACTCGGCTCGAACTTGCTCGAGTCCAGCGGCGCCATGGCCTCGGCGTTGCGCAGCAGCGAGCCACCGGGACCCTTGAAGATCGTGCCCATCCCCGCCGCGTGGGCCGAGCAGTACGCACAATCGTAGGAGCGACTGGCCACATACACCACGAGGCTGCGCAGATCCGGCGAGATGCCACGCCCGAGATCACAGCGGGGGATGTCGAGCAGGCTCGGCACCAGCACGCTGTAGGTCGTGAACGCTGGCGGCCAGATCTCGAAGTAGCCCATCGCGTGGGGGACCACGCCAAGGATCTGGCGGACCATCAGCGCGACCGCCCGGTAGCGCTTGACGATCTCTTCGCGACTGACGGCAAATGGACGCAGCGCGTATTCCAGCGTGGGCTTGCCGGGGGCGTGGTCGGGGGTCGTAGCGTCGTCGTCCAACGCAGCAATTCATATCACGACTTCGCCGCTGGGATCCCTACCGGCGCGCGCACACCAGCGCATTTTTTTGTCGCAGGTTTAGAGCGGGGCTGTGTCCGACTCGGCCGGCTCCCCGGCTTCGCCGAGCAGGTGCCGCTCGAAGAACGTCGCCAGCAACCCATAGAACGTGTCGCGATTGATCGCCTTGCGAAACCCGTGGCCCTCGGTCGGCGCGAGCATGTACCAGACCTCTTGGCCACGCTCACGCAGTGCCGCGACGATCTGCTCGGCCTCGTCGACTGGCACCCGGGGGTCGTTTGCACCGTGCGCGACGAACAGCGGCGCGCGAATCTGCTCGACGTTGGTGATCGGCGAGAGCTGCTGCAGGACCGCGCGGACGTCGGGGTCACGCTCGTCACCATACTCCGCGCGACGCAGGTCCCTGCGGTAGCCGCGGGTGTTCTCGAGGAAGCTGACGAGGTTCGCGATGCCGACCATGTCGCAGCCAGCGACCAGGCGATCCGCGTACGCGGCCAGGCTCGCCAGCACGATGTACCCACCGTACGAGCCACCCACCATGCCAACCCGCGCCGCGTCCAGCGTGGGCTCGCCCGCGATCCAGTCCAGCACCGCCCCGACATCTTCAATTGCACCGCCCCGAAGCACGCCGTCGTCGAGACCGCGAAACCGACGCCCGTAGCCGTCGGATCCGCGAATGTTGGGACCGAGCACCGCGATCCCACGCGACACGAAGAACTGAATGATCGGGCTGAACTCGGGCCTGAACTGATCCTCGGGGCCGCCGTGGATCCACACCAACACCGGATGAGGGCCCGGCCCCGGGGGCGAATAGATGAACACCGCCAGCGGCACACCGTCGCCGCTCTGGACCCGCGCGAGCCGGGGGTGCACGAACCCGGTTGGGTCGGCGCCGGTCGGGCTCTGCGTCCAGCGGGTCAGATCACCGCGGCGAACGTCGAGGCTGTAGATGTCGGCGGGCTGGACCGCCGACCCGGCCGCGAACGCCAGCTTGTCGGGTCCGGCCGCGCGCAGCCCCGTGAGCACCCCACCGCGCGGCAGGTCCAGCTCGCGCGCGCCCTTGCTCGCCGCGTCGTTCGGGTCGAGCAGGAACAGGCGGCTGCGGCCATCCTCGTTGATCGCATAGGCGATCCGCCCGCCCGACAAGAGCGCGAGGCTCTCCACGTCCCACGGCACGCTTGGGGTGACCGCCGACCAACTCCCCTGGAGATCGAGCGCGTGGAGTCCGACGTGATCCTGACCGCGATCACTGAGCACCAGCAAGCTGCCGTCGGCGAGGTAGCGGGCGTCGAGGTAGGCCGCGTCGGGCTCGTGGGTGTCGGGGAGCTCGGCCAGCGAGCCATCGTCCAGCGTGTAGCGCATGATCGCCGAGCGCTCGACCGACCAGAACCGCCGCAGCAGCACCTCGGCGCCGTCGGGGCGGATCGCCTGCACGATCCACTGGCCATCGAGCTCGCCCGCGAGCGTGAGCGTGGCCCCGAGCTCCTCCGAGCCCAGCCCGCGCGAGACGTAGAGATCCATGTCCGGCTCGCTGCGGGCGTTCCCCGTCAGCACCACCATCGGGCTGGGCGTCGCCGCCACGCGAAACGGGCCGTGGCGACTGTACCCGTCCGTCAACAGGGTCTCGATCCCGTTGAGGTAGTCCTGGTGATAGACTTGGTGATCTTCGCTGCCGTCGATGTCGCGGCGAAACAACAGCTCGTCGGGTCGACCCGGCAGCGGCGTGGCCTGCACGACCGGCTCGGCGCCCGACGTCAGCGGACGCGGCTCGGCGCCCGGCTGGCTCACCAGCATCACCTGCGTCGTCGAGCCGTGGCGGCCGAGCACGAGGATCTGATCGGTCTCGGGCATCACCGCCGCGAGTCGCATGCGGCTGGCGTCGAGGTAGGGACGCAGCGCCTCGGACATGGTCTCGGAGATCGGCGGCGTCCCGTCGAGGATCGGCAGCACGCCGTCGGGGCTGTCGACCTCGAACTCGAAGTCGGTTGGATCCACCGAGCCGCCGATCACCCCGCGCTCGTCCTCCGGCTCGGGCTTGGGCTCGGGCAGCGCGACCTCGGCCGGGAGCGGCGGGGTCGGATCGGGTCGAGGCGTGCACGCCAGCGCGGCGAGGCATGCGAGCCAGGTGGCGCGGGGGTTCACGCTGCGGAGGATAGCGGTGGATGCCGCAAGCGCGAAGCGCGAGGGCGAGGATGCTGGGTGAGGGGGAATGTCGAACGCTTGGCGCTCGGGGTGCCGGCGACCGTCCTTCGTCGTGATCGAGGTACTCGAGGCTGCGTTCGATCATGCACCAGTACAACCACGAATCTGAGCGTCGACGCGGCGTGAGAGTGACGAGGCCCTCATCCGCGCGAGGCGACGTCGACACTCCCGCCCGACGTGGCGCAAGGTCCCCGTGACGAGGCCCGCGAAGCTGATCGGGACGAGCGTCAAGAGTCCGGTTCCCTGGTTGTAGTCGGGGTTTTCGCGCAGAAACAGACGCGCCATTGGATCGCAGCGCGCGGTCCATGCAGCGCGCTCGGCTTCGCTCTCGCGGGTGATCCAGCCGACCCCGCACACACCGGGGCGGGCCCCGTCGACGGGCTCGAGGCCGAACTCGACCGCGAGGCGATCCATCACCGATCGCGTCTGCGTTGGCGTGGGCTGGTCCCAGTGTGGGTAGATCTCTGGCGCCACATGAGCCAGGGCCAGATAGGCCGAGGGATGCACGAAGCAGCCCAGGAAAACCTTGTTCGCCCCCGGATAGCGGACGCACACGCGCAGGACCTCGGAGATCATCAGCCCGCCCAACGCGGCGCGGCGATAGGCCGGCAGCTTGCCCGTCTCGCCCCGAACGACCACCCACTGCTGGCCTTCGATCTCGCGCACGAACGTGTGCACGGCCAGATAGCCGACGACCTGGCCTCCGGCCCGGTACACTGCGATGCGCGTGCGATCGGCCAGCGAGTCGATGACGTAGGCGACAAAGCGCTCGCGCGAGACCCCCGTGAAGATCGCCGCGTGGGTGGCGTAGAGGTCGTCGATCAACGCCTGCTTGCGCGAGGATGGGAGCCGATGGGGATCGATGACTTCGCTGCGGATCCGATCGAGCATGACGCCGAGCCAGTCGGGGTCGGGTCGGGGACGATCAATAAATGCTTGTACGCTGCTGAATTCGTCGAGTTCGGCCCGACTCTCTCACCTGCGGCGCGCGAGGCAGACCGTGTGTGAGTCGCAGTCGGGATCCTCGGCCACAAACGCCTCGATGACAAAGCCTTCGCGCTCGAGCAGTGACGCGTACTCGGCGGGCGACAAGCTGGAATGGTAGACCGGCTCCCCTTCGACGGTCCCGACCACCTCACCATCGTGCGGGCCACACGTGAACAACAGCACTCCCCCGCTGGCCGTGTGCCGGGCGAGTCGCGGCAGGGTTGTGCGTTGTTCATTGCGCGTGAGGTGGAAGAAGCTGTCCCACGCGACGACCCCACCAAACAGCTCGCCAAGCTCGAGCTGACGCATGTCGCCCGAGATCCAGCGCTGGTCGGGAAACCGAGCGCGACACAGCTCGAGCATCGACTCGGCGAAGTCGACACCGACCACCACGCGGCCCGCGTCGATCAGGTAACGAGCGATCGGCTCGCCCGCGCCACAGCCCACGTCGAGCAACGGCAGGTTGGGCGGGCACAGGGCGAGCAGTCGATCGAGCCACTTGCGCTCGGTCAGCACGCGGTGCCGGTGCTGGTCAAACGCAACAGCGTGACGCTCGTAGGTGGCGCGAGTCCCCTCAGCGAGGTCCGGAGGGAGCGTCGTCATGGCCCGGCGCCCGAGACCTCGACGTTGCGACAGCAGCCGCTCACGGCGACGGCCGGCCACGCGAGTGTGTTCAGGCTCCGAGCGGCCACGCCTTACTTTTACTACATCTGTGGACACCGAACCCTGCAAGACCTCGATGGGAGTCGCTCGTCCGATTCGAGCCAGTCCTGGTTCCAGCCCCAGAACGCAACATCGACGTGTCTGTGGTGGCGGGCCAACGAGACGCAGTGGACCATGCCGGTGCCGATCGGCGCCGGGCATGTGGCGTTTTCACCAAATAACGGGTCGGACGTGATCGAGTGATGCCGCCGATGGCACACCAGCATTGTGTCTTACCGAAGCTTGATCTCGAGCACGCCCCTCCTCCTCCTCCTCGTCCTCGCCGGCTGCGACCTCGGCGAGCCCAAGCAGCTAGGCGAGGACGATGAGGACGACCTGCAGGGCTGCGATGAGGAGAACGACGACGACGACGACGACGACGATGACGACGACGACGACGACGACGACGACGATGACGACCCGAACCCCGATTGCTTGCCCGTGGATCAGCCCTACATCGGCAGCCTCGCGTTCGAGAGCAACGCCGACGTCGAGCAGCTCGCCGGCGTTTCGGTCGTGCAGGGCAACCTCGGCATTCACTGGGGGGTCACGGACCTCACCGGTCTCGAGTGCCTGACCGAGGTCACCGGTGGGTTTTGGATCGTCGAGACCAGCGTCGGCAGCCTCGCACCGCTGCACAATCTCCAGCGCGTGGGCGGCGAGCTCGAGATCGGCATGGCGCCCTCGCTGACGAACATCAGCCTCCCGGCCCTCGAGCAGGTCGGCTACCTGAGCGTCTACTACAACGACAGCCTGCAGAACGCCGAGATGCCCGCGCTACACACGATCCTGCAGCACGCCGAGTTCGACGACAACATCAACCTCCCGACCTGCGACATCACGACGATCCGCGACGGCCTCACCACCCTCGGCGGGCAGTTCTTCTTTTCTGGCAACCTCATCGACGGCTGCGAGTGAGCGGGTAGCACGTGCGATGGTGGGTCGGGGCCGCGTGAGCGTCGCGCCGCTCGCTTCCCCGTGTGGCTCGGCGTCGCGTGTGGGATCAAGGCCCGTCGACATCGATATGCACGGTCACGCTGACCACGTCGGGCTCGGCGAGTAGCCGCTGCTCCACGCTGACAGCGATGTCGTGTGCCTCGCGCAGGGCCAGCTGCTCGTCGAGGACGATCGACACAGAGACCTCGAGGCCCGCGCCCTCGTAGCGCACTTTCCAGTCGTGGCTGGCGCGCACGTGGGGCATGCCGTCTGCCGTGGCTCGCAGCGCCCGCTGCCGGGCCTCGGGCGCCGCTTCTCCCATGAGCAGCCGCACGTTGTCGATGGCCAGCTCGAGACCTGACCACCCGATCCAGATGCCGGCCGGGATCGCTAGCCAGGCATCCCAGGCCGACCAGCCATAGCGGGCGGCGAGGAAGCCGACCAGCGCGAGCGAGCAGACCAGCACGTCGTTGCGGGCATCGATCGCGAGGGCCCGCACGGCGGGAGACTGCGCGCGCTCGTGCAAGATGTTCGCGGTCCCGAACACGCCCAGCTTGCCCAGTAGCTTGCAGGCAAAGGCCAGGGCCACCAGCCAGTGCATGTGGGGGTCGGCGTTTGTGAGCAGGGCCATCACCGCGGCACGCACCACCTCAATTCCCAGTACGCCCGCCAGGACCGCCGCGATTAGTGCCGCGATCGGCTCCGCCCGGTGGTGGCCGCGCGGGTGGTTGCGGTCGGCAGGCTTCGCGCCCACGCGTAGGGAGAACAGGATGGCTGATGAGGTGAGGACGTCGATGATGCTGTCTGCTGCCTGACTCAGGGCTAAAATGCTGCCGAAGTAGGCGTAGACTGCTGATAGGAAGATTAGGAAGACGACGCTCAGGGCGATGCTGGTGGCGGCGAGCTGGCGGAACTTGGCGTTCACGGGCGTATGATGGCACGGGGTGGAGGGCGCACACCAGCGGGCTTTGGCGGGAGATCCGTGGGGCTGGGGCTGCGAGCGAGGCGGCCCGACTGCGAGGTGATGCCCCGTCGCACGAGCCTTCTCTTGCCTGCACCAAGTAGAGACCCGAAGCCGCGGCGCGTTCGACGTCGGACACTACCGGTTGTGACACATGGCGGCACAACAGCGGGCAAAGGTTGCGTTGCTCGTGTTCCAGAAACTGAGAGGTGAAGCATTGCCGGCCGCTCCACGCTGGATAGATTTGTTCCGTGCGAGCAACAGTCGCTTGCCTTCAACTTCAACGCTCAGAGCGGCAGCCGCGAGGGTGACGATAGCAACGTCAGATCCAGCCGGGATGCTGGCCTTTTCCGGAGGCGGGTGCGGCAAACTCATTATCGGGGAGGGCACGGCAGCATGCGGCGAATGGTGGTGGTAGGGATCATCGGTGTCGTTGCTGCCGCAACCGGCTGGATCATCTGGGTTGCGGCGCAGCGCGAGCTTTGGGTTTGGGCGGTTATTGCACCGGCGTTCAGCGGCGGGTTCATTTCGCAGTGGCTGCGTTGTCGGCCGCACGGCATTCGTGGACTTGATACATTGGCGAGCACCGTCGCGGTCGGGCTGACGCTTCTTGCCATCGCTCTTGGTAGGGAGTAAACACCGCGCCGGGCGTTCCAGTCGGACGTTCGCTCGTGTGGCCCAACCGCGTCCACGCCGCTGCCCGCACGATAGACTCGCTGGTGGTCCGCCCGTCCGGGCGATCTGCTGGTCGATCGCGTCCGCGTGCTTTGCAGGGCCTATGGATGCCCCACGACCCGACCTCACCGCTTGAAGCCGCCGTTCCAAAGTGCGGCGAAAACCAGCGTAGCGGCGTTCTTGGCGGCTAGATTCTGGCGGGCGTTCTTGTCGTCCCCCTTGTTGCCGTCCCCCCAATCGCAGATCGCCTTGACGACCAGCCACTCCGCGCCGCCATCGTGACACGCCGTGTGCACGCCTGATCCCTCCATCTCGCCACCGATCGCCTCCGGCTCCAGCCGCTCGAGACTCTCTCGGTAGTCGAAATTGTCGACCAACTTCGCACCGGAAAGCACCAGACCGCGCCTGACCTTGAAGTCCTTCAGGCGCTTGGTGGCACCGCGCACGCGCGAGAGCAATGTGGTCGAAGCGGGTGCTCGGCTACCTCGAGGGATAATTTCGTTCTTCCCGACCCGCTCGGGATCGTAGTTGCGCAGATGGGTTGAGACGAGGACGTCTCCGATCGCCTGCTTGCCTTCGCTCATCCCAAACGCAGTGCCCACCGCGATCACACTCGCGGGAGCCCTTCCCGCCGAGCTCCCAAGTCGCAGTTCTGCGATCGCCGTGGATACGCTCGAAAGTGACCCTCCCGGCTCGCTGGCGCCCATTTCAGTCTCAACGACGAAGACTCGAGCATCAGCGATCGTGCCGAGATCATAGTAAACTCGACGCCGTCCGTTGAGGATCTCGCTGTTTTGACCCGTGATCGCCTTCGCCGCTGTTTCGACGGCCTCGAATTCCACGTCGGTCGTCACTACCAAAAGCACATCGGGCGATGGGAGGTCTGCGGACACGACGAGCTTCGTGTCGTCTTTGAGCTGCCTGGTGCGGACACCATCGAGCAGCTCGCTCACGCTGTACCGGCGGGACGCGTTCTCTGGGAGATAGCGATATGTGGGCCCCTCGAGGTCCTCTAGCGTGAGCAGGTGCTGATAACTGACCGTAACTTCAGGGTTGTCGGGAAGTGGCACCTTTGGTGCGGGCTTGATCTCAGGGTTCAGCGCATGGACACGCCCGAGGTGTTCGAGCACCACGTTGAGCGCAGACCGGCGCATCGCTTCCGATCCGTGCACCAGGATGTCAAGCCGGTTCTTGCCTGGGTTGCCCGCAACGAGCACAGAGCAGCCCGCAACCGTGAGCACGACCCCCGTTCGCCACCGCGTGCTGGTGTCCTGTGCGTGAGCCTCGACGATGAACCGCGGAATCAAGCCCGGGGGCAAGTACTCGTAGTCGAATCGAAATCGCAGCGAGTCCTTGGGCCAGCTGTCGTAGTTGGGAGCATTCTTGGGCAGCGCCTCGGGCACCAGGTACTCCTCGCTGGTCGACCCACGTAGAGGAAAGCACAGGCCCATGTTGTCGAGCTGCATCATCGACAACATGAATTCCCAGCGGCCGACGGGGTAGTCGTTGGAGTCGAGGAGTTCGGCGAGCTGCTCACGCCGAAACACCCCACTTTGCTGCACGACCAAGCCGGCGGTCAACACCTTGTAGATCGCCCCGGTGAGCCAGTTAGGGTCGAGGATCGTGACGTTCTGGAGCGCGGCAGGAGCATCCTGCCTCAGTCCATGGGCGACGATCACCCCGAGGTTGTGCAGCAGCTGCAACAGACCGCGCTGCTCGTTCTCGTCGGTGATCGCCTCGGCCGCTTCGGCGTTCTCGCACAACCGAACGAAGTCGAGGTGGCTGAGAACCTTTTGGTGCTCGGCGAACTCGGCGACGGCGTCTTTGACTCGACGCCAGGGATTGGGGAGGAGGTCGCGGACATGCGCGAGGCGAGGGTCGTGCTGGAGGGTCTCGAGGATCTTGACTTTGAGCGCCTTGATGGTCTGCCCGGCTACCTCATCGCCGTTGCACGAAGTGCGAACGAAGGCGACGACGCTGGGCCACTCGCGGGCGATCGTTGTCTCATCGAGCAGAAGCTTGGGCAGGTTGTCGTCGCATTTGTTGATGACGACGATGATTGGGGAGTCGCCGCCGCGGTTGGAGATGGTCCGCAGCCACTTATAGATCGATGTGTCGTCTTCGCGGCGGTCCTCGAGGACGAGCAGGTAGACGCTGCGCTCGGTCAGAAAGAACTTGTGGGTCTCATGCAGCATCTCCTGGCCGCCGAAGTCCCAGACATTGAGGAATGGGGCTTGGTCTGCGGGACACCAAGTCTGGGTCTCGATCCTCTGGTGAGCGATGACGCCTGGGGTCTTCTTCTCGTCGGGGTCGCGCGGTTTGCCGGTGGTGAGATAGCGGATCAACGAAGTCTTGCCGACGGCTTCGTTGCCGACGACCAAGAGCTTGGCTTCGTTGAGCGGTTGGTTCGCGGAGGACCGGTAGCGACGGTAATAAGCAAGGATGGCCTGGGCATCGCGGGTGTCCAAAATCTCCTTGGGGAGGAAGGTGATGTTGTTGCGTTGCAGCGCTAGCCAACGAAGTTTATTGGGGCGCTTTGGGCCCGCCCACCGCCCTTCGAACAACGCCTGCGCTCCCTCGTCCCCGATGCTGTTTTCGCTCAGGTCGAGGGAGGTCAGGCCGGTCAACGTCGCCAGCGCCAGCGCTCCCTCGGACCCGCGCGCACAGTGACGCATCGCTAGCCGCTGCAGCCCCGTGCACGACACGACATCCTCGATGTTGAGGGCTTCCCCCCCGACGATGAACGTGCGTGCCGGGTTCCACCCGGTCGTTCGCAACCACTGCCGGTCGTTCTCATCGCGTCCCAGCGCCAGCTCTTCCCATTGTTCCGCGCGCGCCTTCTCCAAGATGTTCGTAATGCTGACCTGCTTCATGGGGATGGGGGGGGCGGGGGGCGCCTCGATCAAGGTACCCAACTTCTCCGACACCCGTCACCAAACCAAGCACAAACTCCACCCTCTTGCGCCCGTGGTACAGTCGCCCCGTGTCCTGGCGCAGACCACAAGACGAGACGCTCGCCCTGATGACGTCGGGGCCCATGCAGCAGTGGCTATCCCTCGGCAACCACGGTCGAGAACGCCACGCGACTCGACCCCGGCCGCGCCGTCTCTGCCCTGCGCTTCTGGGCCTTCATGTCCCGCAACGGCCTCGCCGGACTCCTCTCGCGGACAGCAAGCGAGCAGCGGAGCCGGATCGAGTCACTCCTGCGCTCCGGCCGGTTGAGCGTGTTCGAACGCCCCCGCACTCTCTCGAGGCACTCACACGACTACATCGACGCCGAGCCGGACGCCCCCGCTCCGCCTGCCCCCGCGCCCGAGCCGATCATCGACGCCCAACTGGCCCTGATGATCTCCCGCTGCCACCCCGAGTACGCCCAGGAGCCGCTGAAGTTCACCTACCTGCTCCGCGGCCTCGAGGGTCGCCCGGTGTCGCTCACGATCGTCTCGGACAGCTTCCCCCGCCGGGTCGTCCACGAGCGCCCGCTGTCCCCCGGCGAGACCAGCGATGGCCCCCACGACACCGAGTGGGACGGCATCATCACCCAACCCGGCGCCCACCAGGGCGAGCGCCTGTCGAGCTCTACGACGAAGAGCTCGCGCGCATACTGGCCGGCGCTGCGGAGGATCTGCAACGCATGCGTGATGATCTGAAGCTCACCAGCCCAGCCGCGATCGGCTGCGGCGAAGCATTTCCCGGGGGACCACGGGTGTACAATCGGGTGCGCCGCCAGCACCGCCAACAAGGAGCGACAAGATGAGTTCTTCTCCCCGCACTGTCATCTTTCCCTTGGCGTCAAACGCCAAAGCACTCTTGGCAGGTGGCCCGGTGGACTCCGTTCGCCGTCGCCTAAAGCTCTGCTCGCTGTTCTTCGACAGGGTCTTCGTCGAACAGGGTGCGATCCACATCACGGCCGGCCCATCCGGCAGCATGACACTTCCTGTTCTGCCCAGCAAGGACGGCTATCGCTGGCAGAGTCCCGCGACCCGCAAGCGCGGCGGAGAGCCTGTCCGGCTCTTCGTTCGCACCGAGGGCGAGCCCCAAGTTCCTTGGCAACTGGCCATGCAAACGAAGACAACCATCAACTGGTGCCCAACTTTCGAACCGTTCCGAAATGAGCTGCCGGGCGAATCCGCCAAGTGGCTGCAATTCGTCGGGGTCAACCCGAACCCGCAGCTGAAACTCATGGTAAACGCGGGGCTTCGAGCAGACCAGCAAATAGAGGCGGTGCGACGGAAACTACCTGACGCGATGGTCAGAGATCAAGTCCTCAGAGGTTTGAATGGCGACCTTGCCGCAAGCGGACTCGGCGGCGTGGCCATCAGCGTTGACGCGCAGCACCGGCAGATTTTGGCCTGCCGTCGTGATGCTGGCAAGGCTGTGCCAGTATGTGGACCCTCGTCGCTACGGCTGCTTTTTCCTTCACCGCTCGCCAGAAGAGACCCACTTCTGCTCTGGAAAAATGACCCAGGCCAGATCCTCTATCCCGTCCGATCCCCCGCCAGGAGCAGACGTTCCGCGCACCGCTCGCAGGCGCGAGAAAGCCCCGCCGGCGACCGCCGACGGGGCTTCGTCTGTTCGGCCGCGCTCACGCGGCGAGGTCGGGCTGAGGCGTCCGCAGCGACTGGCCGTCGATGCGGACCGTATGGCAATGATGCCGCAGCCGATCGAGCAGCGCACCGACCATCTCTTTCTGCCCAAGAAACGCGTACCAGTCCTCGTACTCGAGGTTGGTCGTGATGATCGTCGCCGCCTTCTGGTAGCGCTCCTCCATCAGCTTGAAGAAGATGTTCGACTGCTCGGGTCGCAGGTTGAGATAGCCCATCTCGTCAATTAACAGCAGATCGATCCGCGTCAGCCGGTCGAGCAGCTTGCGCGAGGAATGGTCGGCGAGGCTTCGGTACATCTCGTCGAAGAGATCCTGGGCCTTGATGAAGAGCCCACGCCGTCCCGCTCGCAGGGCTGCGAGCAAGATCGCGGACGCGAGGCCGGTCTTGCCCACGCCCGTCGGCCCGATGAAGACGAGGTTGGCGGCACGGTCGATGAAGTCGAGCTGGGCCAGCTGCATCATCGCAGCCTTGCTGACGCCGGGTTGCTGCTCCCACGGATAGGTCTCGAGCGACCAGCGCTCGGGCAGGCGAGCCCGCCGGATCCGGTGCTCGAGGAAGCGCATCTCCTGCGATTGGTACTCTTCACGCAGCAGCCGCGCGAGGAATTCCGAGTAGCTGGGCGTATGCTTCTCGGCCCGCTCGAGCTCGCGTGGCAGGATCTGTTTCAATCGTCGGAGTTTGAGGTTTTCGAGTAATTGGTCGAGGTCATCATTCATCGTTGGGTTCCTCTTTTGCTGTGTCGTCGGTCTCGGCTTTCGCCTGGGAGTTGAGGGGGGCGAGCCGGAAAAAATCGCCCTGGATCCGTTGCAGGACCATCCTGTCGATGCGGTCGAGGTCGTACAGGTCGAAGCTCAGGGCATCGTCGACCGCCGCGATGAGCTCGTCGGTCGGGTACTCGAGGTACATCCGGCGAAGCCGTCGGACCTTGCGCAGGGCCTGGCCTCCGTGGCGCTTGCGCAGCCGATCGACGAGCTTGCCAAGCACCGGCGAGACCTCGCGCAGGAGCTTCTCGTCTTCGCTCGGGCCGACGCGCAGACTGTGGCGGCCGTCGTGTTCGTGCTCGGGGAGCGTCCTTCGAGCCTTGGCGCCGGGCGGCTCCCGCTCGTGCGTGACCACGAGGCGATGGCCGTCGAAGACGCGGACCCGGGTCATGCTCTCGCGCAGCTCGACGGTCCGGCCGATCAGCGCGGTCGGCATCGAGTAGCGATTGCGATGCAAGGAGACGTAGCCCTCGGTGTCGACCCGCCGCGCGTGCAGTTCGTAGACCTCGGGGATGAAGGCCGGCAGCGGCTTCAGGGCGGGCCGCTCGGCGGCGAGCAGCTCGACCGGTGGCTTGGGCAGGTCGCGCTTGCCCCGGTCATTGACGCGATCACACCATTGACGCAGTTGCGCGTTGAGGTCATCGAGGCTCGTGAATACACGGCCAGCATAGAAGTTGTTCTCAATGAAGTGAAACGGTCGCTCGACCCGGGCCGAGCGATTCGCGTCGCCGACGGCGTGCGCCTCGAATTCAAACCCG
>NZ_PVNL01000046.1 GCF_002994635.1 Enhygromyxa salina
GGGGGGCCCCATGACGACTTCGTCGGCATGGGGGGAGGGGCTGCGAAGCCCCTCCATCAAAACCAGAGTAGTTCCCTGCATCTGGGTTCCGCAGGAACCCAGATTCAGTGAACTACGGATAGGTGCACAGGCCGACGCCTGGCTGGTTCGGGACGTCCTTGCAGGTCGCGCCGGGCGAGCAGGCGTCGTTGGCCGGATCACACACGAGCGCGCAGTAGGTCATCATGTCGGGGGTCTGCAGCGCGCAGGCGGGGTTCGTGCCCTGCGGACCGCCGGGGCAGTCGCCGTCGACGGTGCACGGCTCCGAGCAGAACGAACCCTCGATGCCGTCGACACCGATCGGCTGACCGGGCGGCGCGCACATGTTCGGGTCCCACGCATCGCCATCGCCGCCGGTGGGATCACCGTCGCCGTCGCCGTCGCCGTCGCCACCGAGACCGCAGATGTCGTTGGCGTCACAGGTCAGGCCGACGTCGCACTCACCGTCGCAGCACGGATCACCGATGCCACCGGGCGTGCAGCCCGTCGGATCGCCATCGCCGTCGCCGTCGCCGTCGCCGTCGCCAGCGGGGTCGCCGTCGCCGTCGCCCGTGGTGTCACCGGTGTCCGCCGGATCGCCGTCGCCGTCGCCTTCGGCGGATGCGTTGGTGGTCGGGCCCAGGGAGGTCAGCGTGTCGAATGGATCGCCGGGGTCTACCGTGCAGCCGATGAGTCCGGCGGTGAGCGTGAGAGTCGCGCAGGCAAGCAAGCTGGAAAAGGTTCGCATCATGGGTTCTCCAAAATTCTGGGTTGGGTCCGGTCGTGGCCGAACAGGCGTCATGTGACTGTTACATGAGCGAACCCCGTGCGGTCAAACAGCGCAAATGGCTCCCGGAGCCACGCCTGGAGCCTACTGTGGCGCTGCAGCGAAACGGGTCGCACAGCGGTACCGGCTGGACGCAGCCGGCCAGATCGGTCAATGCTGCGCGTGGACCGTGGATATTCGCTGCTTCACCGTCGGCCTGTTTCAGGTCAACACCTATCTGATCACGGATCCGGCCACGGGCGCGGCGGCGATCGTCGACACGGGTGAGTCGGCCGAGCTCGCCGAGCGCCTCGCGGCCCTAGATCCTGCCCCGGACGTGCGCGCGATCTTGCTGACCCACGGTCACGTCGACCACGCGGGCGCGCTCGGGCTGCTGCAGGCGCGCTACGACGTGCCAACCTACCTTCCGCGGGCCGAGCTGCCGCTGTTCGAGGCGCTGCCCCAGCAGGGTGATTGGTTCGGCATGCCCGAGCTCAACCGGCCGTGCGGGCGCATCGATCACCTGCTCGACGACGGTGATCATGTCCGCGTGGGTGAGCTCGAGCTGCGCTTCCTCGCGACGCCGGGCCACACCCCGGGCCAGGGCTGTTACTACGACGACACCGACATCATCGTCGGCGACACGCTGTTCGCCGGCAGCGTCGGCCGCACGGATTTTCCCATGAGCGACCCCGATCTCGCCCGCCGCAGCCTCCGACGACTGCTCGATCTCCCTGGCCAGCTGCGTGTCCACAGCGGCCACGGACCGGTCACGACGCTCGCGGCGGAGCTTCGCAGCAACCCGTTCTTGGGGTTCTTGCGGATCGAGCGGGGGATGCTGCGATCATGACTCAGCGGCGACCGTGCACGGCGCTGGTGTTGTCGGGCGGTGGCGCCCGCGGTGCCTACGAGGTCGGGGTGCTTCGCTATGTCCGTGAGCGGCTCGGCGCCGCCGACACCCGGTTCGACGTGATCACCGGGACCTCGGTCGGCGCGCTCAACGGGGCCTATATCGCGGCCACCTGCGACCGGCCCAAGGCCCAGGCGCGCGCGCTGCAAAAAATTTGGTCGCAGTTGACCGTCGACCGCGTCTACGACTTTGGCTGGACGCAGCTGCGCTCGCTCCCCCGTGTGCTGTTTGGGCGCAGCTTGCCCAAGACACCTCACGGTGGTCGGGTCGGCGGCCTCGTCGACTCGTCGGCGTTCGAGCAGCTCGTGCGCAAGCAGATCCCGTGGCGGGGGCTCACCGAGAACCTCGCGACCGGCAAGCTCGCGGCGTTCTCGGTGACCGCGACCGAGGTCGCAACGGGGATCTCCACGGTCTTCATTCAGTCGGGTCGACGCCGGGTCGAGCCGTGGCCCGAGGGCCCGAACGAGACGGTGGTGCGCACGGGGATCACGGCGGCGCACACCCTGGCTTCGGCGGCGATCCCAGTGTTGTTTCCGGCGGTCAAGATCGGGGATCAGTTCTTCGTCGACGGGGCGCTGCGCCAGAACACGCCGCTGCGTCCGGCGATCCGGCTGGGCGCCAAGCGGATGTTGGTGATCGGCCTGCGCCACAGCGAGACGCCCGCGCAGCGGCGGGTCCGGCAGCGCGCCGAGGCCGAGACCGCCTACCCCAACGCGTTCTTCTTGCTCGGCAAGCTCATGAACTCGCTGATGCTCGACAAGGTCGAGACCGACCTCGAGCGGATCGAGCAGACCAACCGGATCTTGCGGGCGGGGGCGCTCGAGTTCGGGCCGGACTTCGCCCAGCGGCTCAGCGACGCGGTCGGTCGCGAGGCGCCGTGGCAGCCGGTCGAGACCCTGGTGATCCAGCCCAGCGAAGACCTCGGGCGGATCGCGTGGGAGGTGGCCCGCGACGCCCGAGTGCGCGGCTACGACGGGATCATCCCCAGCTTGCTTCGGCGCTCGGTCGAGGCCGACGAGCGGACCGAAGGTGGCGAGAGCGACCTCGCGTCGTACCTGCTGTTCGAGCCCGAGTTCATCAACCGCCTGATCGAGCTTGGCTACGCCGACGCCGCGCGGCACCACACGCAGCTCATGCACCTGTTCCGAGACTGACTCGACGTCGGGTCGTACTGAAGTGGGCAAGCTCACCCGCGAGGGGGGTCCTGCGCGTCGCGCCATTAACTAACGTCGAGCTGATGCCCTACAAGCTCGTCACGCTCGGTGGAGACGGAACTGGTCCCGAAGTCATGGCCGAAGGCCTGAAGGTCCTGCGCGCGGTCTCGGTGCCGCTCGGGATCGAGTGGGACGTCGACGACATCCCCTGCGGCGGGCAGTACTACCTCGAGCACGGCGACCTCGACTGGCCGGCGGACTCGCCCGAGCGCTGCAAGGCGTCGGATCTGATCTTGCTCGGCGCGGTCGGCTGGCCCGACCCCAAGGGCACGGGCGGACCCGTGCTCATGCGTGACGGCAAAATGGCCGGGTTCTCGCCGGTGATCGGCAACCGCATGCGCCTCAACCTCTACGCCAACGTGCGGCCGATCAAGCTGTACCCCGGCGTTCAGCACCGCATCCACGGCGGCCACAAGCAGGTCTGGGAGCCCGGCAAGGTCGACATGGTGATCATCCGCGAGAACACCGAGGGCCTGTACGCGCCGACCGGCGGCAAGCTCAGCCCAGGTGGCGTCGCCGACGTCGCGATCGACACCCGCGTGATCACCCGGCGCGCCTCGATGCAGGTGATCCGCCACGCGTTCGAGCTGTGCAAGCGCCGGGGCGAGCTGGGCACCGGTGGCGCGCCCAAGGACGGCAAGCTGCGCGTGACCGCGATCATCAAGGACAACGTGCTGCACGGCTGCCAGCTGTTCCGCGACGTGTTCTTCGAGATCGGCGCCGAGTACCCGGAGATCGAGAAGGACACGGCGATCGTCGACGCGTTCACGCAGTGGCTGATCGGCCAGCCCGAGTACTACGACGTGTGCGTGACCACCAACATGTTCGGCGACATCGTCACCGACCTGGCCTCGACGCTGCAGGGCGGCATGGGCATGGCCGTGGGGGCCAACACGGGCAAGCACCACGCGATGTTCGAGCCGATCCACGGCAGCGCGCCCAAGCACGCTGGCAAGGACAAGGTCAACCCGATCGCAATGATCCTCTCGGTCAAAGAGGGGCTCGAGTGGCTGGGCGGGCAAAAGAGCGACCCGCGGCTCAACAAGGCCGCCGCCGCGGTCGAGGGCGCCGTCATCGAGGTGCTCGAGGCCGGCAAGCCGCTGACCTACGACCTGGTCGGCAACGAGGCCGCCGCCGCGTGCAGCGAGGTCGGCTCGGCGATCGCCGAGGCCGCCGGGCGCCGCGTGGGGTGAGCGCCCGCGACGATCCGCGTCTGCGTCCGTATCGCAACCTGCAGGCGGGCGCCGACCCCGATCGCTTCATCGTCGAGGGCGCGCTCGCGGTCGCGCGGCTGCTCGCGACCGGTGGCGTCCGCACGCCCGGCGTCGCGGCGCTGGAGGTCGAGTCGGTGGTGTGCACGCCCAGTCAGCGCGCGAGGCTCGAGCTGCCTGCTGGGCTGCCCGTGGTCGAGCTTTCAAAGCCCGAGATGGCCCAGCTGGTCGGCTTCGCGTTTCACCGCGGGGTGCTGGCCTGCGCGCGACGACCTCGGCCGAACCGGGAGCTCGACCCTGCGCTCGTCGAGCAGCTGCGCGCGCGCGAGCGGGTGACGGTGGTGGTCGCCGAGGGCCTCGCGGACCCGCGCAACCTCGGGGCGCTGATCCGCAACGTCGCCGGGTTCTCGGCGGATCTGCTGATCGCCGACGCGCGCGGGGCCGACCTGTACTCGCGGCTCGCGATTCGGGCCAGCGTCGGCAACGTGTTTCGGGTGCCGTGCGTGGTCAGCGACGCGCTGCCCAGCATGATCGCTTCGCTGGCCCGCGAGCTGCCAGCGGAGATCATCGCCGCGACCCCCGAGCCCACCGCCGAGCTCGTCCAGCGGTTCGAGCCGCCAGCCAAACAAGTCCTGTTGGTCGGCAACGAGGGCGCCGGGCTCTCGCCCGAGCTGCTCGCGTGCGCGGATCATCGCGTGCGGATCCCCGTCGCGCACGGATCAGACTCGCTCAACGTGGCCGCCGCCACGGCGGTGCTGTTGTACGCGCTCACCTGCGCGCGTGGCTGAGACTTCCAAGCGAGCCCGCGGGCGTGCACTATTAAAACTCTCACGGAGCCAATTCGATGTTCGAGCAAGCCAAAGACCACTACGCCCAGATCCTGACCGAGATTGAACAGGCCGGCCTGTACAAGCACGAGCGGATCATCAACTCCCCGCAGGGCGCCGAGATCTCGGTCGCTGGTGATGGTCAGCAAGTCCTCAACTTTTGCGCGAACAATTATCTGGGCCTGTCCAGCCACCCCGACACGATCGCGGCCGCGCGCGCGGCCCTCGACGAGCGCGGCTACGGGATGTCGAGCGTGCGCTTCATCTGCGGCACGCTCGACAAGCACAAGCAGCTCGAGGACGCGCTGACCAGCTTCTTGGGCACCGAGGACACGATCCTCTACAGCTCCTGCTTCGACGCCAACGGCGGGCTGTTCGAGACCCTGCTGACCAACGAGGACGCGATCATCTCCGACGCCCTCAACCACGCGTCGATCATCGACGGGATCCGGCTGTGTAAGGCCGAGCGGCACCGCTACGCCAACTCCGACATGGGCGAGCTCGAGCAGGCGCTGAAGGCCACGCAGGGCAAGCGCCTGCGCATGATCGCGACCGACGGCGTGTTCAGCATGGACGGCAACATCGCCAAGCTCGATCAGATCTGTGATCTCGCCGACAAGTACCAGGCCATGGTCATGGTCGACGACAGCCACGCGACTGGCTTCATCGGCAAGACCGGCCGCGGGACCCACGAGTACAACCGGGTCATGGGTCGGGTCGACGTGATCACCTCGACGCTCGGCAAGGCGCTCGGCGGGGCCTCGGGCGGGTTCACCTCGGGCCGCAAGCAGATCGTCGAGCTGCTCCGCAACCGCTCGCGGCCGTACCTGTTCTCGAACTCGCTCGCGCCGATGATCGTCTCGGCCAGCCTCGCGGTCATGCAGACCCTCAGCGCCAGCACCGAGCTGCGCGACAAGCTCGAGGCCAACACCAAGCAGTTCCGCGAGGGGGTCACCGCGGCCGGGTTTGCGCTACAGCCAGGTGACACCCCGATCGTCCCGATCATGCTCGGCGAGGCCCGGCTCGCGGTCGAGTTCGCCGACAAGCTGCTCGGCGAGGGCATCTACGTGATCGGGTTCTGCTACCCGGTGGTCCCCAAGGGCCAGGCCCGGATCCGCGTGCAGCTGTCGGCCGGGCACTCGAGCGCACAGATCGACCGGGCGGTCGCCGCCTTCACCAAGATCGGCCGCCAGCTCGGCGTGATCTCCTGACCCGCGCTCGTGGTCCGAAGCCAGCGTCGCGCCCGCAAAGCGGCTCTGGGGGGTGCCAGGTGCTATTCTGCGCGCGTGGGACTGCTCGACTCAGTGCTCTCGGCGCTCGGCCTCCGCAAGGGCGCGTCGGCGTCCGACGACCCGTCCGCGCCCGTGGATCCCGAGCGCGACCCGGCGCTCGAGCAGCGAGATGGCGCCGGCAGCTTCGACTTCGAAGCCGACATCGCCCGCTACTTCACGGCCGAGTTTCGGATCGACACACTGTGGGCCAACCTCGAGCGGCGCGACGAGTTGTTCGTCGAGTACGCGATCCGCGACGTGGCGCACTGGTACCAGATCAAGGCCACTTTCGAGCGCTGGCTCGAGACGCCTGCAGGCAAGGCCAGGTTCGCGACCCCCGCGGCGCTCATGCAGGCGCGGATGACCACGACCCAGACCATCAGGCTCGACGATCTCGAGCGACCTCCGTGATGGCAGGATTGGGCGGCTCGTTGGTCCCGGATGAGCGCTGAACATATCAAGCCTCACGGTGGGTGAGCGCCCGCCATCGCGGTCGGTGTGCGTGCCCGCGCCTCAAAAAACTCGACGTTTGCGAGCACGCGACTGTGCTAGTTTCCGAATTGATGAATAGGACGATCTCTAGCTTGAGTGTGTTGAGTTTGGCCCTTTCGCTCGGCTGCTCGGACAGCGGCAAGAGCGAGGAGAGCGGCTTCATGTCGGTCGGCGGGACCGAGACCGGCGAAGAGACCACCACCACCATGGGCGACGGCGACGGCGACGGTGATGGCGACGGAGACGGAGACGGCGACGGAGACGGCGACGGTGATGGCGATCCTGCGGGAGACGGCGACGGCGATCCGACTGGCGACGGCGACGGCGATCCAACCGGCGACGGTGACGGCGATCCAACCGGCGACGGCGACGGCGAACCCGAAGGCCCGATCCCCTGTCAGATCCCCGAGGCCAACCTCGCCCCCGCGATCCCCCAGGTCATGTTGGTGCTCGACAAGTCGGGCAGCATGCTGACGACCTGGAACCACGACAACAACAACAACACCCCCCAGATCACGCGCTGGCGCAGCCTCCACAACGTCGTCACGTTCATCATCAACAACTTCGACGACAAGATGGACTTTGGCGCGATGCTGTTCCCGTCGACCCAGGCGGTCGCGTCGTACAGCGCGGCTGGCTGTGTGACCTCGAACGAGCCCGAGATCCCCGTGGGCGTCGACGGCCAGGCCGTGCTCGATGGGATCCCGGCGGCCAACACCAACAGCATCGCTGGGGGCACACCAGGCGAGGACGCGGTCGATGTCTCCGGCGCGCACCTCATGACCCTCGATCCAAATCGGCCGCGGGCGATCATCTACATCAGCGACGGCGCCGCCAACTGTGGCGACGACGCCATCAACGCTTCGCAGCTGTTCGAGAACTACGATCTCAAGCTGCCCCAGACCATCCAGGGGCTGTGGGACAACGCGGGGATCTCGACCTACGCGGTCGGCATCGACATGAGCACCGAGCTGTCCAGCGGCACGCCGGACGGCTCGCCCAACAACATCGTCCCGTGGTGCAAGATGGACGAGGTCGGCGAGCTCGGCGGCAAGCCCAAGGACCAGGCGCCGGGCATGGCGTGCATGGAGACCAGCACCGAGAACCAGGACTTCTACTCGGCCAGCAACGAGATCGAGCTGCAGGCCGCGCTGCAGGCGATCATCGAGGACGCCGTCAGCTGCGTGGTGTTGCTCGATCCGGTCCCGCCGTTCCCGGAGCTGCTCGCGGTCGAGGTCGACGGCGTGGACGTCCCCAAGGTCGACGACTGTGAGACCGAAGACGGCTGGGTGTACGTCAACCCCAACGGTCCCTTCGACGCGATCGAGCTGTGCGGGCAGTCCTGCGATGAGCTCAAGGTGTTCGGCACCGCAGACGTGAAGTACTTCTGCGATCCCGGCTAGAAGCGGATGAAGCCCCCTAGACGGGGGCTCTCAACCCATCTGGGCAAGCTTGGGCTGCGCTAGAAAGTTCGCTGCCCAACGGTGAACCAGTCTACCAATGGCGCCTGCAAGCGGGTCAGAAGCCTGACCCGAGCTGAAAATAGATCTGGCGCAGGTCCCAGGCGTCGGCGGCTTCGAGGTCGAGCTCGCCGAGCGGCGCGCCGCTGTCGAGACCCTGGAGCGCGCCGCCCAGCAGCGGCTCGTCGGCGGCGAGATCCTCGAGCGAGTCGTCGACGTCTTGCGGATCGATGACCCAGTCCTTGCGGCTGTACATGGTCATGCTGCGGCCGTTCTTGTTGGTCACCTTCATGCACAGCTCGAACGGCTGCGGGGCTTCGCCTTCGCAGGCCCAGGTCTCGATCTCGACCTGGCCGCGGGTCCGCTCTTGCGGGAAGTACATGCGCAGGTCGCTGCCCTGCAGCTGCCACCGGAACACCTCGACGCCGATGCGCCACTGTGACGAGCGGCCGATCACACCGAACTGGCCATCTCGATGGTCGACCAGCACGAAGTGGGTGACCATGTCGCGGTCGTCGGTCGGCACGTGGTCGATCCAGACCTGGTTCACCGCGTGCTTCGTGCCCTGCGCTTCATCTCCGAACAGCGCGTCTGCGGCCTTCCAGACTCCGAAGCTACAGGCGCCCACGAGGGCCAGTGCGATCAGCTTGCTCTGTGTTTTGGACATCACGCGAAGTGTGTCAGGTGCGCGCAGCCACGTCACGCGGCAGCGCGCGAGCGCCGAAAACCCGTGAAATTCCGCGCGGCCGAGGGAGTATGCTGCGCGGGTGTCCGGCCCTGTCGAGCATCTGCGTCGAGCCCATACCAGGCTGCTCGCCTCGCTCCGCCAGAATTTTCGCGCCGATCTGCTCGCCGGAATCACGGTGATGGTCGTGCTGGTCCCCCAGGCGTTGGCCTACGCGATGCTGGCGGGGGTTCCGCCAGTCTACGGGCTCTACGCGGCCACGATCCCGCCGCTGCTGTACGCCTTCGTTGGGAGCAGCCGGTTCATTGCGATCGGCCCGGTCGCGCTCACGGCCCTGATGATCGCGTCGGGGCTCGAGAGCTTGGCCGAGCCGGGCAGCTCGGAGTGGGCGGAGCTGGCGATCTTGCTGAGCTTCGAGGTCGGCGTGCTGTTCGTGCTGCTGGGCATGGTTCGCGCCGGGTTCGTCGTCAACTTTCTCGGCCACCCGACGATCCTCGGCTTCAACGCGGCGGCGGGGTTGATCACGGTCGGCAGTCAGCTGCGGCCGTTCCTGGGCATCCCTCGCGAGCTGCTCGTGGATCTGTCGGCGACCAAGCCGTGGCCGGTCCTGATGCACCTCGGCTCGGTCCACCTGCCGACCTTGGCGGTGGCGTCTGGGTCGTTGCTCGCGCTGGTGTTGATGCGTCGCTACGCCGAGCGCTGGCCCAACTATTTGCTCGTCTGCGTCGCTGGGATCGTGCTCGCTTGGGCGCTGGATCTGCCGGGCCACGGCGTCGAGGTCGTCGGTGAGGTCCCGCGTGGGCTGCCGATGCCGACGATCCCCCAGTTCGAGCTCGACACGATGGTCTCGCTGCTTCCGGCGGCGCTGTCGATCCTGGTGGTCGGCTACGCGTCGTCGATGACGGTGGTCAAGGCGCTCGAGGCCAAGGCGCGGGGCACGGTCGAGCCCAACCGCGAGCTGCTCGCGTTCGGCGTGGCCAACCTCGCGAGCGGGCTGTTCGGCAGCTTTCCGGTCAGCTCTGGGCTCGCGCGCTCGACGGTCGTCGCCCAGGCCGGCGCGCGGACCCGCATGACCGGGTTGATCGCCGCGCTCGGGGTGCTGTTCGCGTTGCTCGTGATCGGCGGCGTGTTCGCGTGGCTGCCGCGCTCGGTGCTCGCCGCGATCGTCATGCTCGCGGCGTCCAGCTTGATCGACGTGAGCGGCGTGCGCGAGGTGTTTCGGGTCAAGCGGGCCGACGGGGTGACCGCGGCGTTGACCTTCTTGGCGACCCTGGTGATCGGCCTCGAGGTCGGCTTGTTCATCGGGGTCATCGCTGCGCTGGTGTTCTTCGTCGGTCGGACCATGCGACCGCACACCGCCGAGCTCGGGCGGATCCCCGGGACCTCCGTGTACCGCAACGTGGATCGGGTCGAGGTCGCGCAGACCTGCCCACAGGCGGGGCTGCTGCGGATCGACGCGCCGCTCTACTACGCCAACGCCCGGTTCCTCGAGGATCGCATCGCGGCCATGATGGCGACGCACGAGTCCATGAAGCTGCTCGCGCTCGACTTCGCCGCGGTCAGCGACATGGACGCGACCGCGGTGATGTCGTTGGAGCGGCTGATCGAGGCGCTGCGCGCTGGTGGCAACGATCTCCACATCATCGGCGCGATCGGGCCGGTTCGGGATCTGTTCGTCCGCAGCCGCTTGCACGAGCTGCTGGGCCAGGATCACCTGCATCGCAACCTCGCCGAGGCCGCGCCCAAGCTGGTCGAGGCCGTGGATCGCCGCTACTGCGAGGGCAGCTGTCGGGTGTCCGCGTTTCCGAGCTGCACGCTGATCCCCCGCGCGGCGCTGGTCCGCGAGCAGGGCAAGGCCGCCCGGTTCACTCCGCAGATCTAACAGGGAGACCGGTCTTCGCGTCCGCAGGCGGCGATGTGTAAAATGTGGTGTGGGGGTCGGGACCAACCCTGGGCTTCGGGTCGTGGTCTTGCTGATCGCGCTCTCGGTGCCGATCATGCTGGGCGTCGAGACGCTGCTGCGTGTGTACGTGCTGGGGCCGGTGTACGGGCCGCTGATCGCCGAGCTGCGCGGGATCTACTGGCCCGAGCTGACCGACGAGGTGATCGCGGGGCGGACCACCAACGCGGCGTGGATCCTGATCGGCGTGACCGTGGTGGCGGGCTGCGTGGGCCTCGTGTTGCTGCGCGGCGTGATTCGGCGGGCGTCGGCGGCGACCGGCGAGCGACCCACAGCCGACAAGATCCGCGACACCCTGCTGCTCATGACCTCGATCCCCCAGGTGCCTGGCTTGCTCAGCACGCTGTGCCTCGCTGGCGGCGCCGAGCTGATGCCTGTGTTGATCTGTGTGGGGGTGTCGACCTCGTTCGTGGTCCTGCAGGGGTTCATGGGTGAGCGCGCGATCGAGGGCATGGGGTAGCGGGTAGCCGTCGCGGCGCGTGCTAAGATCGCGGCCGAACGTGACCCAGGGCCCTCTCATGCGCAGTGTCGGTGAGCTGCTCGACGCGCTCGATCCAGCGCTGCGCGCCGAGGCCGTCGGCTGCGATGCCGACACCGTGATCGGCTCGCCCAAGATCGACTCGCGGGCGGTCGAGCCCGGCGACTGCTTCATCGCGATGCCCGGGCTCACGGCCGACGGTCACGACTTCATCGATCGAGCGGTGGCCGCGGGCGCCAGCTTGTTGGTCGTCCGTCGTGATCGCGCGGTCGCAGGCCCATGCCCAAGGATCATCGTCAATGACGTCGCCCGGTTGCTGCCGACCTTGGCGGCGGGCTGGTACGGCTGGCCCGGCGAGCGCCTGCAGCTCGCGGGCGTCACCGGCACCAACGGCAAGACCAGCACGGCTCACCTCGTCGCGTCGGTGCTGCAGCAGGCGGGGCATCGGCACCTGCGGCTCGGTACGACGGGCGACTGGATCGTCGATCACGAGTCGTCGGCGAGCTTCACCACCCCGTTCCCCATTGATCTGCAGCGGCTGTTGGCCGACGCGTGCGCACGCGGGGCCACCCACGGCGTCATGGAGGTCTCGTCACACGGGCTCGACCAGGGCCGAATCGCCCCGCTGAGCTTCGCGGCCGTGGCCCTGACAAGCTTCAGCCAGGACCACCTCGACTACCACTCGAGCATGGCGACGTACCTGCAGGCCAAGTGTCTGCTCGCGGGCGCGCACTGTGACGCGTCGGGCGTGGCCATGGCGCCGCTCGATCAGGGGCAGGGCCACGCTCAGGCCGTCGCCGCGTTCTTGCGCGCGGCGGCGGAGGCCGGGGTCGAGCGGCGCTGGCGAAGCTCGCGTGTGCCGGTCGCCGAGCGCGACGCCGAGATCTGTGTGATCGAGCGTGACCCCAGCGCGGTTGGCCTGGCGGCGCAGCTGCGGACGCCCGTCGGCCCGCTCGCGCTGCGCTCGCCGTTGGTCGGTGAGTTCAACCTCGACAACTTGATGGCCGCCGTCGGTCTCTCGATCGGGCTGGGGGTCGCGCTCGAGCACATCGAGGCCGCGCTCGCGCAGGCCCGCGGCGCGCCCGGGCGGCTCGAGGCGGTGAGGTCCGACGGGCACGCGGGTCCGGCGGTCTACGTCGACTACGCCCATACCCCAGACGCGGTTGCGCGGTCGATCGAGGCGTTGCGCCCGAGCGCGGCTCGAGCTGGCGGCAAGCTGATCGTGGTGCTCGGCTGTGGTGGCGACCGAGACACGAGCAAGCGACCGCTGATGGGCGAGGTCGCCAGCCGCGGGGCGGATCGCTTCATCGCTACCTCCGACAACCCCCGGACCGAGGAGCCCGAGGCGATCCTCGATCAGATGATCGCGGGCGTCGTCGACCAACACGGCGGCGGAGCCGAGCTGATCCGCGAGGTCGATCGAGCCCGCGCGATCAGCCTCGCGATCGGCGAAGCCGGCGAGCACGACGTGGTGCTCTTGGCCGGCAAAGGTCACGAAAATTATCAGGTGCTTGGCACCACGAAGATCCACTTTGACGATCGCGAGCAGGCCGAGCTCGCGCTGCGTGCACGAGCTCGGTCTGGGTGACGCGCGTGCTTACTTCTTCTTGGCCGCAGCTTTTTTCTTGGCGGCCGCGGGGGCGGGCTTGGCCGCGGATGCTTTCTTGGCCGCAGCTTTTTTCTTGGCGGCCGCGGGGGCGGGCTTGGCCGCGGATGCTTTCTTGGCCGCGGGCTTCTTGGCCGCAGCGGGGGCGGGCTTGGCCGCGGAGGCTTTCTTGGCCGCGGGCTTCTTGGCCGCAGCGGGGGCGGGCTTGGCAACTGGCGCCTGCTTGGCAGCCGACGCCTTCTTGGCGGGGGTCTTCTTGGCGGGGGTCTTCTTGGCGGTCGCCTTCTGGGCGCTGCTGCCCTCCGCTGGTGTCGGCGCGGCCTCCCATGCGGCACACACGGCGCCGGTTGGATCGGTGAAGACCGCCAGCGTACCCATGCCGGCCACCTCGGTCGCGGGGACCAGGATGCGACCCCCGTGCTTCTTGATGGCGGCGATCGTCTTGGTGATCGACGCGACGCCAACGTAGCCAACCCAGCTGCTGGGTGCGTCGGGCATCGGGTTCTTGTCGATGCCCCCGATTCCTCCGGTCGGGGTCAGGATCATCGAATAGGCGCCGTCGGGCATTGGGACGTCTTGGTACGTCCACCCGAACACAGCCGCGTAGAATTTTTTCGCGGCCGCGGGGTCGGAAGTGTTCAGCTCCATGTGGACGAAGTTGCTCATCTTGCGTGGTCCTCCTTCATGAGCCGTCGCGGCTCCGGCGAAATATCGCAGCAAAGCTCGCCGGTGGGGCGACAATCAGCGGACCGGACCACGCTTTCGTAGGTGCAAGAGCCTCAACCCCTCGAGCATCAGGTTGTCGTCGACGACGTCGATCGAGCTGGTCTCGTGGGCGACCTTGCGGGCCAGACCCCCCGTTGCGATCACCCGGGCCTCCCAGCTCAGCTCCCCCCGGATCCGGGTCAAGAGACCTTCGACCAGACCGACGTAGCCATAGAACAACCCCGACTGGATCGCGCCGACGGTGTTGCGCCCGACCACCGAGGCCGGCTTGGCCACGTCGACTCGGGGTAGCTTGGCTGCGCGCCTGAACAGCGCGTCGGCGCTGATCCCCACGCCCGGGGCGATCACCCCACCGAGGTACTCGGGCGTCGGCGAGACCACGTCGAAGGTGGTCGCGGTTCCAAAGTCGACGATGATGATCGCCGTGGTCTGTGGTCCGGTCCCCGCCACCGCGTCCGGACCCGCGTCAAGTCGCGCGTAGCGCTCGTGGGCCGCGATCGCGGCCACGATCCGGTCAGCGCCCACGTCCTGAGGCGGCTCATAGAGGACCGGCATCCCGGTCTCGAGCGCGGGGGTCACTACCAGCGCCTCGACGCCCACATAGCGGGCGAGCGCAGCCACGATCGGCTCTGTCACCGGGGGCACCACGGAGGCCAGGACCGCGTCGTGAATGCCCGCGAAGCCCATCCCCTGCAGCGCGAGCGCGCGCTCGAGCTTGATCGCAAACTCGTCACGGGTCCAGTCGCGGTGGGTTGCGAGGCGCAGCTCGCAGCGCAGGTGTTCACCTTCGAACACGCCGATCGAGCTATTGGAGTTGCCGACATCGATCGCGAGCAGCATCACGCGGGACTGTACCGCGCCCGCTGCTAAATCCCACTGTCGCCGACCAGCATCTGCTACCGTGGCGGCCCGTGACCGAGGGTCCGCAGCCAGGTGATCACGCCGAAGATCGGCCCAAAGATCTTGCCAGGGATGGGGTCGAGTCTCGGGGCCGAGCGGGCCGCGGCTGGACGCCCCCGGTCCGCCCCGACCCCGTGTCGCTGATCGAGCAACGCCAGAAGGACCTCCGCCTGCCGCTGCGGGGCTGGGTGGTTCCGTTTGCGGCCCTCGGCACGGTCGCGGGGCTGTTCTTCGCGCTCTCCACGGTCTTCGATCTGCTGCTCGGCGCCAATTTTACGGGTCGTGGTCTGGTCGACGCCCTGCTGTCGATCGAGCCCAGCCAGGCCACCAACACCCTGGGCAGCCTCGGCGAGATCATGGCCGCGGTCTTGGGGCTGGCGCTCACGGTCTCGAGCATCATCGTGCAGTTGGCGGCGACCCGGTTCACGCCGATCGTGACCTCGCTGTTCTTGCGCGACCGCACCAACCAGCGGGTCCTGAGCTTCTTCGTGGTCTGCAACATCTACGTGCTGTGGATCAACTTCGTCGTCGGCCCGGCGTCGGTCCCCAGCTGGGGCGTGCTCGTCTCGATGCTGCTGATGACGGCCAGCCTGCTGCTGCTGTTTCCGTACTTCGTGTTCGTGTTCAACTTCCTCGAGCCCGACTCGATCATCTCGCGGATCACCACCGACGGCCTGGCCGCGTCAACCCCGTACCGCGGTCGCGGCCGGTCCTCGATCGGCACCCGCCAGCGCGAGGCGACCCAGGGTGTCGAGCACCTCGCCAACATCGGCCTCAACGCGGTCCAGCAGCAAGACAAGAACATCGCCTCCAGCGCGACCAACGCCCTGTCCAACTACGCCATTTATTACGGCGACACCAAGGCGGGGATGGTCAATACCTGGCACTCGATCCCCGACTGGAACCGCCAGAGCCCCGACTTCGTCAGCCTCTCCGACGAAGCCGTCGATGATCTGCGCAACCGCGGGATCTGGCTCGAGTGGAAGATCCTGCGCCAGTACCAGATGTTGTACGGCGAGGGTCTCGAGCGCATGAAGGACCTGTGCTACCTGATTGCGATCAACACCCGGCGGCTCGGTGAGGCCGCGGCCCGGCATGGGGACCTGCCGGCGTTGGATCTGTCGATCAAGTTCTTCAACACCTATCTGCGCGCGACGATCAACGCCAACGACATTCGCACCTGCTACAACATCCTGCATCAGTATCGGCAGCTCGGGGAGTTCGTCATCGAGCACCTCGACACCAACCCCGAGGATCTGATCCTCGATGAGCCGATGAGCATGACGTCCACGCTGACGGTCACGATCGGGGCGCCGGCCGGGGATCTGAGCGAGCTCGAGCGCCGCGGCCTCGAGATCGCCCGCTACATGCGCTACTACAGCGGCATCGCGTTTGGCCGCAACATGGCGTTCATCACCGAGGTGATCGCCCATGATGTGGGTGCCCTGTGCGCCAAGGCGTTTCACACCGACTCGCAATTTCATGACGAGCTGCTCGCCACCTTCTTGCGGGTCGACGACAGCACCGAGACCGCCGCGTCCGACACCACCTTGCAGGGTGTGCGACGGGCCCAGGTCAAGCTCGCCACCACCTACATGCTCAACGGCGCCGAGTCGCTGGCGCGCCGGATCCAGGCCGACATGAAGGACGAGCCGGCCGAGCGCATGATGGGGATCTGGCAGCTGCTGGCGGCCCTGCGTACCCGTGAATTTTGGGAGGTCAACGATCGGGGCTCGAACTTCGACTACCTGACCGATGAGCAAAAGGGCCAGCTCCCCGTGTTCTTCTCGTGGTTCCCGGCCCTCAACAAGGTCGCCCTCGAGGCCCTGCGCACCGGCGCCTTCGAGCCGCCCGGCGCCCCGAAGATCGTCGCTAATACGCCCTGAGCTTGGCCCTGAGTTTGGCCCCTGAGTTTGCCCCTGAGCGTGCGTTGGTCTGGAGCTCGGAGCGCTTGCCTCGAGTTCGAGCAGAGCTAGCTGACGACTCAGCCCTGCTCGAACAGCTGCGTGGGCGCCTGTACGTCGCGCGCGAGTCGAGCCCATCGCTCGAGGGTGCCGAGGTGGTTGCAGCTGCGAACCTGCGCCTCCTGCTGGTCATTCAGGCGAACGCCGCGGACGTCGAACACCGTGAGGATCAGCTCGACGAGGGTCGTGCGCCGACCCTCTGCCCGACCTTCTTCCCGACCAACCAAAAATGTTCCGCTGCGTCGCTCGATGTCCCAGAGTTCATCTTGATGTTCCATGTTCATCTCTCCGATCAGTGTGTGCCTGTGTGGCTCGTGGAGCGCCGACAAGATGGTCGCCCGATACGAGACCCGCCGCTCCACAGGCAGCCCCAGTGTAGCGCAGATGCCCATTCGAGCCGCCTCAATATCGCCCCGGCATCCGTGCACGGTAGCAGCCAGCACCGATGCGGTAGGCCACTGTCGCGCTCGCTCGAGATCAACCATACGCGGAACGGTCTTGGCGTTGAGCACCAACGCGTTCACGAGCGGCGGCGCTCCGATCTCCCACGCCGCCAGCGCCGCGGACATCCGGTCGCAGTACGAGACCACCACGAGCCAGGTCGGGAGCTTGTGGTCTTTGGCCACGGCCGCCTGGTAGTAGGGGAGCATCCAGCGCTTGAGGCGATCGAGCTTGCCCTGGGCCTCGACACAAATGACGACGCCACCGAGGGGATCCTCGTGGACCAGGACCAGGTCCGGGTAGTTTGACTCGACTTGACCCGGTCGCGCTGGATCGCCTCGCTCGACCTCTGCGCGACGATCGATGGGTGTCCCCGCGACCGGCCGCTCGATACCGAGCAGATCAAACGCGAGCCAGGGATCGTGTCGAAACAGTTCGAGCGTTCCTTGATGGAGCGTACCGGGCATGCACACGGTGTCGGCCCGCGACGAGCCGGTTTGCAGCCAGCTCGCAGAAAAGATCAGCGTGGCTCGAGCGCCGCGATCTCCCGCCACCATGGATCGACCTGCTCGGCCCGCGCGGGCTCGACGGCGGCGCCGAGCTTGGGCATGAGCAAGCGCAGATCACGGCTCGGCGCGAGCTCGATCAAGCGCTCGGCTGGCTCGTCCCACGGGTGCAGGCCCAGATCGAAGGTGCCCCAGTGGACCGGCAAGAAGCAGCCGCCCCCGAGCATGGCCAGGGCCTCGACGGCGTTGTCGGGACCGAGGTGGATCTGCCCCCAGGCCGGATGAAACGCGCCGACCTCCAGCATCACCAGATCAAAGGGGCCGAGCCGAGCTGCGATCTCGCGGTACTCCGGCGTCAGCCCGGTGTCGCCGCTGAAGAACACGGCGTGTCGTGGCCCCTGCAGCGCGAACGCTGACCACAGCGACGCGTTGCGATCGGTCAGCCCCCGCCCTGAGAAGTGCTGCGAGGGCGCGGCGGTGATCCGCAGCCCCGTGCGCGGGAGCTCGACGCTGTCCCACCAGTCAAACTCGATCACGCGCTCGGGCGGGATCCCCCAGGACTCGAGGTACGCGCCCACACCCAGCGACGTATAAAAGTTGACGTCGCGCTTGCCGAGCTCGACGACGGCCCCGCGGTCGAGGTGATCGTAGTGATTGTGGGAGATCACCACCGCGTCGAGGTCCGGCAGCGCGTCAATGCTGATCGGCACCGGTGAGAAGCGCTTGGGCCCGATCAGCTGCGAAGGCGACGCCCGACCCCAGACCGGGTCGGTCAGCACCCGGCTGCCGTCGATCTCCAGCAGCATCGTGGAGTGGCCCAGCCACGTCACCCGCAGCCCAGTCTCTGCCGGCCTCGCCCACCCCGGCCGCGGATCCACGGCTGGCAGCGGCGCCGCCGGAGCTCGTCGTTCGCGCCCAAACAAGAACTCGCGCAGCACCGTATTGGTGGTGCCCGGCTGCAGCGTTGACCCGATCGGCGCGGTGTTGCGAAACGCTCCGTCGATCCAGCGCGGCGACGCCTCGATCCGTTCTTTTCGAGCTGGGTTAGCTACCCGCATACGACCTGCACTTTGCCATGCAAGGTCGTCTGAGGCCGGAGCTAAAACCGAATGCCGAGCTGGGCCTGGACCGACTGCGCGGCCCGGGCGTCGAGGCGGCGGATCAGCGGATCATTGTTGGAGTCGACGCCCTCGATCTCCGGGTTCCACGCGCCGAACGGGAACATCGCGCCGTACTGCAGCTGGAAGAAGATCGGCTCTTCGGCGTCGTGATAGCGGACCGCGCCCGCGATCTCGAGGCCCCACAGCGAGCGGTCGCCCGACAGCGTCCCGCGTGGGTCGACGGCCCCGGCGAACTCGACGTCGGCGCGGGCGCTGACGTTGTTCTGGAAGAAGTAGAACGCGGCCCAGGGCTTGACGTAGGACGCGTTGGCAACGGTCCCCAGCAGCTCCTTGAACAGCAGCAGGTCCTGCATGTACGCCGGGTTGAAGCGGAACGTGCCGAACCCCGCGTAGTCGCCACCGTTCGTGGTCGGCAGCGGCGACTGGTACTGGTTTTGATAGGGCTGCGAGCTATCGCCGCTGGCGAACCCATGATCGATGCCGATGTGGAAGCGATCTTTGAACAGCCCGTACTTGAACTCGAGCGCGTAGCCGAACTGCAAGACTCGGGTGAGATCGCTAGCGACCGCGGCGTTGACGTTGAAGTCGTCGGAGCTGCGATCCTCGTTGAGGTCACGATGGCGGAAGTTGCCGACGACCAGCGCGCCCTCGGCCTCGATCCGCATGGTCCGCCAGTTGATGCGCAGCCACAGGTCCGGGGTCAGCAACCAGCCGCGGCGATGGACCAAGCTGGCGGAGTAGTTGTTGAGCCCGCTGTTGCCGTCCTCATCGAGCAGGCCGTTGCCGAGCGGCACGCCAGCGTGGGTGAGGCCGTCGAGATCACCGACGGGATCGGTGTCGTCCAGCGAGGGGTTGCCGCCGAGCCCGTCACCGAGCCCCGGGGTCCCGATCGCGCGACCGATCGTCTGCCACCGCAGCCAGGTCTTGAGCCCGTAGTTGACGACTGGCGTGCCGGACGACAGCTTGCGCTGCAGCATCCCGGCGTCGTCGTGGCGCTCGATCCACACGCCGAACTGGTGGACGTTGTCGTAGAGCTCGGCCGAGAGGGTCTGGGCCACGAGGTTGCCGCTCTCCCACTGCGGGCCGAGCAGCTGGGCGGTGGTCGGCCCGCTGGCGGCCCAGTCGTAGCTGACGCCGAGCGTGATCGCGTTGCGCTTGTCGGGCCCAAAGTCGAAGGACAGCCGCACGCTGTCGCTCGAGTCGCCGTAGTCGGTGTCGACCATGCGAACGATGTCGGCTTTCTCGCCGCGCGCGTAGCCGTTGCCGTCGTTTTGGACGATGCCGAGGCCCCAGTGGTTGGGCATGCGACCGAACTCGAGGGTCATGCCGAAGCCGAACCGGATCTCACCCCAGGCGCGCTTGACCGTGATGCTGTCGTTGAACGAGTTGACGCCGTCTTGCGGCGCGAACTGGGTCCGCGTGAACAGATCCGTGGGCGCCCACGGGGTCTCGCCCGCGAAGCTGTCGGGGGTGCTGCCGAGCACCAGGTTGTCGAGCAGATCCACCTGCGAGTGGATCTTGACCGTGTCGGTCACGTGAATGGTGGGCTCGAGCCGCAGGCGCATGTTGCCCCCGGCGATGCCCCGACGGCGCTTGCACAGCGTGGCCTGCCGGGCCGGCGAGACCCCGCGGGCCGACAGCTGGGCCGCGCACCCGGCGTCGTTGGCCCGCAGCGCGCCGGTCTCGGAGAACTCGTCCATCTCCGAGGGCGGCACGAAAAATTTGTTGTCGAGGCCGTCGTCTTCGGTGAAGAACAAGTCGAGATCGAGGCGGTGAAAGAAGTCCGCCCGCATGCGCAGGTTGCCGTGCAGCTCGAACAGCTGCAGGCGCCGGCGCCCCTCGGGCTGGGCCGGCACGGGGACCACGGGAGCGAGCGCGCCCTTGTCCTTCGGCGCGGCCTCGGCCGGGCCCTCTTTGTCTTTGTCGCCGCCAGTTGGCGGGGCAGGAGCACCGCCCCCAGGCATGCCCCCTCCGCCCATGCCACCCGGAGGTGGCTGCATGGCAGACGCGGTCGCAGGGATGCCGACCGCAAGCGACAGCGCGAGGACCGGTCCACCGAGGGTGAGGAGTCGCCGTGGTTGGGGCATGAAAGCGGGGCACGATAGCCATCGGGCCTAGCAGCGTCAACTCGGCTCAAATGGTCTAGAACCGCCAAAATCTGCGTGTTTCTTGGAAATTTCATGATTCGGACAGGCGGTGAAAGCGGGCTTGGGGCGCTGCGTTGGCAGCTCTTGGTCACCGGTTGACGTAGAGTCTCGCGGGTGAGCGCCAGCACGTGGCAGCCGGGTCAGCTGTTGTTCGTCGGGTTCGCGGGACTGCAGGTCCCGCCGGATCTTCGCCAGCGGATCCGCGAGGGCCGAGTCGGCGGGGTCGTGTTGTTCAAGCGCAACATCAGTGATCCCAAGCAGCTGCGCGCGCTGACCCGCACGCTGCACGAGCTCGCGCCGGCCGACGCTCCGCTCACGATCGCAATCGATCAAGAGGGCGGTCGGGTCCAACGCCTGCGGGATCCGTGGACCGAGTGGCCAGCGATGCGCACGCTCGGCGGCCAGCGCCCGGAGGACACGGCCGCGTTCGCCCGCGCGCTCGCCCTCGAGCTGCTCGACGCCGGGCTCGACCTCGACTTCGCCCCGGTCGTCGATGTCGACAGCAACCCCGACAACCCGGTGATCGGCGATCGCAGCTTCGCCCGCGACCCGGCCACCGTTGGCCGCCACGCCGCCGCGTTCATCACGGCGATGCAAGAGCGCGGGGTCGCAACCTGTGCCAAGCACTTCCCCGGTCACGGCGACACCGATCTCGACAGCCACCTCGCGCTCCCGCGGCTCGAGCTCGAGCGCGACCGGCTCGAGCGGACCGAGCTGCCGCCGTTTCGAGCCGCGATCGCAGCCGAGGTCGCGTCGATCATGACCGCCCACGTGCTGTTCCCCAAGCTCGATCCCAAGCGCCCAGCCACGCTCTCGCCCGAGGTCATGGGCATGCTGCGCAGCGAGCTGCGCTACGACGGCCTGGTGTTCTCGGACGACATCGAGATGAAGGCCGTCGCAGACCACTTCTCCGTCGAAGATCGCAGCCTCGGGGTCCTCCGCGCCGGGGTCGACGTGATCTTGGCCTGCTCACAGGCGGATCTACGCGACGAGGTGCTCGCCAAGCTCGAGCGCGCCCCCGATGATCTGCTCGAGCATGGCCTGCGCCGGCTCGCGGCGTTCAAGCAGCGCTACGGCAAGGCTGTCCACGTGGTCCCGCTCACCGAGGTTGGGCCCCCGTTCGCCAGCCACCAGGCCCTGGCCGAGCGCCTGCGGGCCGACGTCGGGAGCGCGCAGGACCAAGCTGACCCGACCGAGCGCGCGTGAGGCTCGTGGCTCGGTCGCCGGGGTCACACGTGGTGCTTGGGGTCGACGGGCTTGACCAACGCGTTCGCCACCAGCGCCAGCACCAGCAGCCCCGCCATCAGGAACATCGTCGAGTTGTACAGCCCGGCAGTGGGATCCTGGGTCCCCGGCGGCGCGATCGCCATCAGCTTCGCCAGCGTCACGGTCTTGGCGTCGACCAGCGTGGGCAGCTGCTCGAGCCCCGCGCCAAAGCTCTGCTCGAACTGCGCGGGGTCGACCTTCGCAGCCAGCTCGCTGATCCCGTCTTGGACCGCCCGGGCGCGCAGCGAGGTGATCGCCAGCGGCCCCAGGATCCCCGCGGTGCTCCACGCGGTCAGCAGTCGGCCATGAATGCCGCCGACGTACTTGGTCCCAAAGATGTCCGCGAGGTAGGCCGGGATCGTGGCGAAGCCGCCCCCGTACATCGTGAAGATCAGCATCGTCGCCGCGTAGAACACGATCAGCCAGACCAGCTCGGGCGAGGCGCTGACCCGCGCGGCCGCCAGCGGGATCGACAGATACAGCGCGACCCCGAGGGTGAAGAACACGTAGTATGTGTTCTTGCGCCCGATCTTGTCCGACGCGCTCGCCCACATGAACCGGCCGGCCATGTTGAACACGCTGATCATCGTCACGTAGGTGGCCGCGAACGCGCCGTCGACGATCGTTGGCAAGGTCGTGCCAAAGATCTCGGTGATCATGGTCTTGGCCACGCCGATCACCCCGATCCCCGCCGTCACGTTCAAGCACAGCACGATCCACAGCAGGTAAAATTGCGGGGTCTTGTGGGCCTGATCAATGTGCACGTCGTGCGTGGTGATCATGCGCTCGGTCGCGGTCGACTCGTCGGGGGGCGTCCAGCCCTCGGGTTTCCAGCCCGGCGCAGGCACCCGATACGAGAACGCCGCGATCAGCATGATCACGAAGTACACGGCCCCCAGCGCAAAGAAAGTCTCGGCCACCCCGGTGCTGCCGGTCCCGACCTGGTAGACACCCGCGTCGGCGTGGACGAGCAGCTTGGCGCCCTCGTCGGCGCTGATGACCACGACCTCGCGCAGCTCTCCCCTGAACTCTCCGCTGAACTCTCCCCCGAACTCTCCGCTGATCCGGGCGAGCCGGCGCCCAGCCTGGGTGACGAGCTCGAGATCGGCGACCGCCCCGAGTCGCTCGGGCGCGCGGTAGAACAGTTTTAGCAGCGCCTCTTTCATCGGCGCGGCGATCATGGCGCCGCCGCCGAAGCCCATGATCGCCATCCCGGCGGCCATGCCCCGGCGATCCGGGAACCACCGGATCAGCGTGCTGACCGGCGACACGTAGCCGAGCCCGAGCCCACAGCCGCCGAGCACCCCATAGCCGACGTAGACCAGCCACAGCTGATGCGTCAGGATCCCAAGCCCGCCAACCGCGAAGCCGCCGCCCCACAGGCACGCCGCCACGACCCCGACCATGCGGGGCCCGACCTCCTCGAGCCACTTGCCCGCGATCGCGGCCGACAGGCCCAGGAACACGATCGCCACCGAGAAGATCCGCGTGACGTCCTCGAGCGCCCAGTCGCCGGCCGCCGCCCCGACCACGCCGAGCGCCTTGGTCAGCGGCGGATTGAAGATGCTCCACGCGTAGACCGAGCCAATGCACAGGTGGATGGCGATCGACGCTGGCGGCACGCGCCAGCGGTTGAACCCCGGCGCGGCGACGATGTGGTCCTTGTTCAGGCGGAGGCGGGCCATCCCGACGGCACGCTAACACGCGCGCGGCGGCCGAGCTTGCGTCAGCCCCACTTGACCGGCAGTCCCTGGGTCAGCACGACCGTGGGGAACTGCTTTTGGGTCGCGAGCATGGCCATGACCACGTCGTTGATCGTCGAGTCGTCGCCGACGTCGATGATGATCGTGCCCTTGTTGGGGTGGCGCTTCTTGATCAGCACCATCTGCGCGGCCAGGTCCTTCCAGCCGACGCCCGAGATGTTGGACCCGAACCGAGGGTGCGCCGCGCTGATCGTGAACGCCTCGCCAGCCTCCAGCGTGACCCGCAGCGCCAGCGCGTTGTCACCCGGAGCCACCCGCATGCCGCCGGGCGGCAGCAGGTAGAACGGTCGCGCGCGCAGGCCCGCGTTGCTGCCGTTGACCAGCAGCGAGAAGTTGGGCGGCTCACCCGGGCGGGTCTCGGCGACCGCGTAGGCCAGCTCGACGAGGGTCTTGGCCGGGACGCTGGCTTCGACCCCGAACAACACCCGGCCGGGGACCTCGAGCACGTAGGTCTGGGCCTCCTCGAGGGCCTCCAGCCACACCCGCCGAAACGGGCTCCACAGCGAGGTCTTGCACCCGCTCTTGCACTCGCGCGAGGCCGGCCCTGGCGGGACGACGCCGTCGCTGAGCGCGAGGAGCTCCTCGTCGAACACCAGCAACTTCTGGGGCGTCACGGTCACGTAGATGCCCGCCTCGACGCTGCCGCCGTTGGCCAGCGGCAGGTTCTCTGAGCCAAACAGCGCGTTGATCTGGGTGAGCACGACCGTGTCGAAGCCCTGCAGGGTCTGGGGCGCGACCTGGGCTTGGATCAGATCCGCGAGCGAGGGCGGCTCGGGCAGCTGGGTCCCGGAATTGTCGAGCTCCACGTCGACGACCGCGGTCGCGTCGATCGTGTTCACCATGTCGATCATGCCGCCGCTGAGGGGACTCGCAGCCAGGAGCGCCGTGGTCAGTATCGCCAGCTTCGCCATGTTAAAATTCCTCGATCGGGATGGGGATCCAGCGGGTGTCGACGGTGCCCTCGCGGATCACCCCGAGCGTCGTCGTGTTGCTGACCGAGCGGTTGCGAATCCGGCCTTCGACGTGCTCGTCGACGAGCGGGCCGCCGTCGAGCCAGGCGGGCAGGCTGGTCAGCATCCCGACCACGACCTGGCGCTCGTCTTCCTTGGCCGTCGCCACCCAGATCTCGTAGGGATCGCCAAAGCAGGTCATGTGCACCAACCAGCCGTCGGCGAGGCCGTCGTCGGCTTCACTGGCCAACCCGTTCACCAGTTGCTCGAACTCGTCGCGCCACAGGCCGAGGCTCTTCATCCGGGTCTGCACATGGCTGACCACCCGCGGCAGCAGCTCGGCGATCGGCCGGGCCGACTCCGGGCTGCACTCGGCGCCACGCAGTGGTTCGCGGTAGCGCGCGGTCACGTTCACGAACCGATTTTGGACGGCGTAGGGATCACGGTGATGCTCGAGCTCGCGGCGCAGAGCCTGCAAGATCGAGGTTGGGGACCCCGCGCCGAGCCAGTGCAGCAGCGCGAACGCGTCCCACGAGCCCAGCTTGGGATCCAGGGTCACGCACCCGCCGCCCTCGCTCTCGACGCAGTGGACGAACGACGTGGCGGCCCGCTGGGCAGGCTCGGCCGGTCCGACGGTCTGGACCTCGCCGGTTTTGGGTTGACAGGCGGTGGTTGCCACCGCAGCGGCAACCACCAGGCCCATCGTGAGATGGTTTCGAGCTCGCCGCGCGAACCTATGCATGCTTCCTCCAGCCGCGTGAGCGGCTCCGTTCACGAGTAACAGCCGCACCCCAAATCCAGCAACAAAAGTGCTTTCAGGCTGGGTCCTTGGCGGGCCGCGAGCGGGTAGCCGTTGCTAGCCCATGAAGGGGTAGCGCCAGTCTCGCGGGGGGGCGAAGTTCTCTTTGATGGTCCGGGGTGACACCCAGCGGATCAGGTTCCACATGCTGCCGGCCTTGTCGTTGGTCCCGCTGGCCCGGCCGCCGCCGAACGGCTGCTGACCGACGACGGCGCCGGTCGGCTTGTCGTTGATGTAGAAGTTGCCGGCCGCGAACCGGAGCTGCTCGACCGCGGTGACCACGGCCGCCCGATCCTGAGCGAAGATCGCCCCGGTCAACGCGTAGGGGCTGCTCTCGTCACACAGCTGCAGGGTCTGCTCGAACTCGGCCTCGGGGTAGACGTAGATCGTCAAGATCGGACCGAACAGCTCCTCGACCATGGTCGGGTAGTCCGGCTCGTTGGCGACGATGATCGTGGGGCGCACGAAGTAGCCCTCGGAGTCGTCGTACTCGCCGCCGAGCACCTCTTTGACCTCGGAGCCGACGGCGGCCTTGGCCGCGTCGATCGCCGCTTTGTGATCCGCGAACGCGTTCTTGTCGATCACCGCGCCCATGAAATTCGAGAAGTCGCGGATATCGCCCATCGTCAGCTCGGCGATCCCGGCCGCGAGCCGCTCGCGCAGCGCTGGCCACAGGTTGTCGGGGATGTACGCGCGCGAGGCCGCCGAGCACTTTTGGCCCTGGTACTCGAACGCCCCGCGCAGCAGCGCCACGCTCAGGGTCTCGAGCTCGGCGCTGGGGTGGGCGACGACGAAGTCCTTGCCGCCGGTCTCCCCGACCAGCCGCGGGTACGCGCGGTAGCGATCGAGGTTGTCGCTGGCCTGGCGCCACAGGGTCTTGAAGGTGCTCGTCGAGCCCGTGAAGTGGATCCCGCCGAGCCGCGCGTCGCCCATGATGGTCGGCCCGACCACGCTCGACGAACCGGGCAGAAAGTTGATGACGCCCGGGGGCAGCCCCGCGGCCTCGAGCAGCTCCATGATGTAGTGACCCGAGAGGATCGCGGTCGAGGCTGGCTTCCAGATCACCGTGTTGCCGCACAAGGCGGGCGCGGACGGGAGGTTGCCGGCGATCGAGGTGAAGTTGAACGGCGTGATCGCAAACACGAAGCCGTCGAGCGGGCGGTACTCGGCGCGGTTCCAGACCGCCGACCCCGGCGAGTTCGGCTGCTCGGCGTAGATGCGCTCGAGGTAGTGGACGTTGAAGCGGAAGAAGTCGATGAGCTCGCAGGCCGAGTCGATCTCCGCCTGGTACACGGTCTTGCTCTGCCCGAGCATGGTCGAGGCGTTGAGCTGGTCGCGGAATTCGTCCTCGAGCAGCCGCGCCGCTCGCAAGAAGATCGCCGCGCGGTCCTCGAAGGGCAGCGCCGCCCACGGGCCGCGAGCGAGCTCGGCCTCGTGCAGGGCCTTGGCGACGTCGGCCTCGCCAGCCTGGTGGGCCAGCCCCGTCACGTGACTGTGACGGTGGGGCAGGACCATCTCGCGGGTGTTGCCGGTCCTGACCTTCTCGCCGCCGATCACCAGCGGGACTTCGATCTGCGTGGCGAGCTGCCGATCGAGCTCAATCTCGATGCGCGCGCGCTCGCGGCTGCCGGGAGCATAGTCACGCACCGGTTCATTGGCGGGCGTGGGGATCGGGGAAGAGCCGAACGACGACATACCCCCATGTACCAGGGTTTGACGCCCGCAGACACCTCGGTGGGCGTCGTTCAGCTACAGCTCGAGCTACCGCTACCGCTTCCGGCGGCGGGAGAACGCGAGCAGCAGGCCCAGGCCGAGCAGTGAGGCGAGGCCACCGCCGTGTGAGTCGGACACCGAGCAGCCCTTCTTGCCAGGGTGGATTGGGCCGGGCTCGGCTGGCTCGGGGCCGTTGGTGGCTGGCTCGACCGGCTGGATCGGCTCGGGCTCGGGATCGGCGGGGCCCGGGTCGGTGGTGGGCGTCTCTTCGTTGGGTTGATCGAGGGTGTCCGCGTTGGCGTCGAGCAAGGCGATGTCGTCGGCCGCGTCGGCCAACGCGGTGGTCCGCGAGCACAGGTTGTCGCGGGCCTGGCCCTGGTCGTCGATCCGCGCGTAGATCAACCACTCGCTGCCGGGATCTCCATACGCGCGGCCACACGCCGCGCTGTTGTCGGCGGTGTCGATGTTGATCTTCGCGTCGAGCTGGCCCTTGAAGGTGCGGATGACCTCGAACGTGAACACCTTGGTCTTCATCGCGTGTGGGCCCCCCTGGGGTCCGTCGGCGACGGCGAGCAGCTTGGCAGTGAACACCGCGTCCGAGTCGCGCGCGGCCTCGAGCGCGCCGGGCGTGCGAATGCAGGAGCAAGCCGTCGCCTCGGCTGGGGCCAGCAACAACGCGGGCGGGATCAGAGCGAGGGCGAGCACGCTAGCAGCGAAGAGTCGGCGCAGACGCATGACGGCAACCTACCACCTCCATGGCGAGCAGGCCCGATCTCCGGGCGGATCGTGGCCTGCGCCGGGATCGAGATCCGCGCGGACCGCCGTGAGCTGGCGCGGCACCACAGCGGTCCAGAACGAAGGGGCCCATGTGTTCGGCCTCGCCGGGCCTCGCGCGGCGGGGGGCGCCTTGAAACCGGTCGCGCCTTGACCTAAACAGGCCCCCGCGTGGACCCGCCGCGCACGAATGTCGTCCGCACGCGGGCCAGAGATCTGGTCTGCGCCGACAACAGAGTGAATTACTATGCTCACGGTTTCCGAAGTCACTAAGGCCTACGGCGGCAAGACCCTGTTCGAGGAGGTCTCCACGACCTTCGATCCGGGCAATCGTTACGGCCTGACCGGGGCCAACGGCGCCGGCAAGTCGACGTTCATGAAGATCCTCTCGGGCGACGTCGACCCGGACAAGGGCCACATCTCCGTGCCCCACAACGCGCGCATGAGCGTGCTGCACCAGGACCACTTCAAGTTCGAGGACTTCAGGGTTCGCGACGTGGTGATCATGGGCAACGACGTGCTGTGGAAGGCCCTGTCCGAGAAGGAGCAGCTGCTTCAGACCGTCGACTACGACAACCTGTCGGAAGAAGACGGCATGAAGCTGGCCACGCTCGAGATGACGATCGCCGAGCAAGAGGGCTACGACGCCGAGAACCGGGCCGAGGAGCTGCTGACCGGGCTCGGGATCCCCGCGGAAGATCACACCAACACCCTCGCGCAGGTCCAGGGCGGCCTGCGCCTGCGCGTGTTGCTGGCCCAGGCGCTGTTCGGCGATCCCGACATCCTGCTGCTCGACGAGCCCACCAACCACCTCGACATCGAGTCGATCCGGTGGCTCGAGGGCTTCTTGCTCAGCTACTCCGGCGTGCTGATCGTGATCTCGCACGATCGCCACTTCCTCAACCGCGTGTGCACCCACACCGCCGACGTCGACTACGAGAACATCATCCTCTACCCCGGCGGCTACGACCGGATGATGCAGCAAAAGGTCGCCTACCGGATCGCCGAAGAGAAGCAAAACGCCAGCAAGGCCAAGAAGATCGGCGACCTGCAGGAGTTCATTCGTCGGTTCGGCGCCAACGCCAAGAAGGCTTCGCAGGCCAGCTCGCGCAAGCGCGAGGTCTCGAAGATCAAGGTGTCGATGGCCGACCTCAAGCGCTCCAACATCGCGCGGCCGTTCATCCGGTTCGAGGTCGCCCGGCCCTCGGGCAAGCTCGTGCTCGAGGTCGAGCGCCTGTCCAAGAGCTTCGACGACCAGGTCGTGTTCAGCGACGTCTCGTTCACGCTGATGCGCGGCGACAAGCTCGCCGTCGTCGGCCCCAACGGCGTCGGCAAGTCGACCATGCTCAAGTGCCTGGCCTCGTTCTACGAGCCCGACCGCGGCAAGATCCGCCTGGGTCACGAGGTCACCGTCGGCTACATGCCGCAGGACCACGAGGACGGCCTGCAAAACGCCGAGGGCAAGACCGCCTACGAGTGGCTGCACCAGTGGGACATCAAGGCCTCCGTCGAGGAGGTTCGCGGGCTGCTCGGGCGCATGCTGTTCCCCAGCGAGGACGCCGAGAAGCCCGTCAGCGCGCTCTCGGGCGGCGAGACCGTGCGGCTGTTGATGTCAAAGCTGACCTTGACGCGCGACAACCTGTTGTTGCTCGACGAGCCGACCAACCACCTCGACCTCGAGTCGATCCGCGCGCTCGAGGAGTCGCTGGTCAAGTACGAGGGCACCCTGATCTTCGTGGCCCACGACCAGTCGCTGCTCGAAGAGGTCGCAACCTGCGTGCTGGACCTGCGACCCGACGGCAGCTGGGACTTCTTCCCCGGCGGCTACGCAGACTTCCTGCGCAAGACCGGCAAGGGCTAGGCTACTTTACCCCCAGACGGACCCGACTCGACACGTGCTCGGCTTCGCCTCCGCGCGCGTCGCCACCCTCGCTGCGCTCGGGTCCGTCTGGGGGTCTCACAACTCGCAGACGCTGAGCTGGTTGGTGAAGCCCTGCACGACCGGGGGCGTGCGCCGGACCTCGAAGGCCAGCCCGCAGCGGGCGGTCAGCGGGGTGCCATCACTGGCGTCGAGCACCACGCCGCCGCCGAGCGTCGCCGGGATCGCGAGCGCCTCGCTGGCGTCGGACCACGACATCCCGTTGATCGCGGGGATCGGCTGGGCCCACGCGGGCTGCAGACTACTGGCGTCGTAGACCGTGATCACCTGGCCGGGATCGCGCTGCTGGACGATCGCGATCCGCCGACCATCGCGGCTGGGGACCATCATCGTCACGAATCCGGCGGGCAGCTGCAGCTCCTCGCTGGTCTCGCCGCGCTCGATGTGCAGGGTGGGTCGGGAGCCGGTCGTGCGCACCCAGTAGACGGTCTCGTCCGCACCCACGCTGAACTGCTCGGGTACTCCGAAGCTCAGGGCCTCGCCGGTCGCCAGCGCAGCTTCGGTGTCGAGGCCGGGCCGCAGCTCGGCCAGGGTGAAATTGCGAAGCTTGCCGCTGCCGTCGATCGTCCACGCGCCCCAGCTGTCGAGCGGCTCACCGCGTGGCGCGAGCAGCCCAGCGAGGTTGGCGCTCGCGTGGGTGAGGTAGCGACCCCCAAACCGCCCGTCGGTGAGCTCGACGACGCTCGGGTTCTGCCACAGGTTGGTGCGGACGAACATCACGCCGTCGCCCTCGCCGTTGCGCCCGAGCTCCGCGAGCTGGATGTTGTTCCCGAGATCTGCCGCGCTGATGATCTCACCATCGCGCCAGCGCACGACCTGGGCGCCACCTGCCCAGTCGAGCATGACCAGCCGCTCTTCGTCGAGGAACTCGATGAAGCGCTGACCGAGCCCGCGGGTGCGGGGGATCTCCACGACCACGCGATCGCCCTGGCGGGTCTGCTCGACCGCGACGCGGTCGGTCAGCGCCCACGCCACGGTCAGCGCCGAGGGTGAGAGCGCGGCATCGGTCACGCTGATCTGCTCGTAGCCGAGGTAGGCGAGGTCGTCGGTGTCGAGCTGGTGGACCGCCAGCCAGTTGCTCGCAGGCGCGACCCTCAGGCCGGCCACGAAGGTCGCGGCGAGGTGATTGATCGTCGGGGTGCTGCGCAGGGCGACCAGCTCGACGTTGCGGTCTTGCAGATCCACGACGCGGCCGAGCCCGGTGCCGTCGTCGAGCAGCACCCGACCGCGGGGCAGCAGCCCAAACCGCGGCTGCACGCCGTTTGGGATCTGGCTGTTGACCGAGACCTGGCGGCCGTCCTCGAGCTGGATCGCGATCACCGTCCAGGTCGCGCCGCCGAGCCGCTGGCGCTGGATGAACACGGCCGCGCGCCCGTCGGGGGACACGCTGGGGTTGTCGCTCGTCGGCGGGGAGTCGAGGTGGATGGTCTGGCGGGGGCCCGCGAGCGCGAGCTTACCGTCGGTGATCGACAGCGGGAGCAGCTCGACGGCGAACCGGCCCTCGGCGCGGTCGAACTCGCCAGCGGTCAGCGCGATGACCTGCGGACCGCCCTCGGCGTGGGGGGCGATCCGCAGCGCGGCCGGCCGCAGCGAGGGCTGATCGAGGCGCGCGAGCTCGGTGCCGTGGTGGTCGAGCAGGCGCAGGACGTGGTCTCCGCCGACCGCGACGAGCTGCTTGCCACCCGGCATCACCACGATCTCCGTGATCGGATCTGTCGGCGTCAGGCTGGCCAGCGGCTGCATCTTGCCGGCCTTGTCGACGCCGACGATCCGCCCGCCGCCCGCCGCGTCGAGCAGCGCGAGCGTCCACCCACCCGCGCCGTCGGACGCCACCGCCATCGACCGTGGATCCTGGATGGGCACGATCAGGGGCTCGCGCGAGCCATCGAGGGCCGGCCACAGGCGCACGCCGCCGGTCGCGTCACGCGTGATCGCGGCGCCGCCGAGCGGATCGACGGCGACCATGGTGATCGCGGCGCCGTGCGGGACCCCGACGCTGGCGAACACGATCGGATCGCCGGTCGGCTCGGGCAGGTTCGCGTCTGGATCAGCGCCGTCGGGTGTGGACGCGTCGTCGGGATGCCGGCTCGCGCCGTCGCGCTTGCAGCCGCCGAGCAGGGTGGTCGCGGTCAGGGCCATGCAAGCCAGGCGAGCCAGGCGTGCGCGTGTGCGGACAGACGTCGAGGTCATCGTGGATCTCCGAGGATAGCGGCGCGCTCGCGGGCGCCCCAGCGTACCGGAGCGTCAGCCAGCGGAGAAAGCCAGGTCCCGGACCGGATCCCAGCCCAAGTCCCGGACCAGTTCCCAGCCGGGGATCGAGTCCCGCTCAGAGGCTCTCGAGGTAGGCGATCAGATCACCGAGCTGCCGCTCGTTCAGGTGGGCGGTCTGGCCCATGTCGTGGACGCTGCCCTTGTCGGTCAACAGCGCCCGCAGGGTTCGCGCGCTGCCATCGTGATAGTAGGGGGCGGTGTGGGCCAGCCCGATCAGCGACGGCGTGTCGACGCTGCCGATGTTGGTGGCGAGATCGTGCAGCTGTCCGTCGGCGAACTTGGGGCCGTCGTGGCAGGCCGAGCAGGCTGCCTCGGCGCTCTCGAACACCTCTTTGCCGCGCGCGATGGTCTTGGCGTCGTCGGCCGCGGGCGGCACCGGCTGCGGCAGGCTCTCGAGGAAGGCCTGCAGATCCGCGACCTCGCGGGGCCCGAGCCCCGAGCCGCCGAGCCGCCCGACGGTGTTGCTGAGGCTGGTCGGCAGGTCCGAGTCTTTGCCGTCCCACTTGAACGGATGTGAGCCCGCGACCCGGCCGGCGAGCAGCGGCGTCTGCAGGTTGTGCCCCTCGATCCGCCACGACAGCCCGTCGGTGCGACCCTCGGCGTGGCAGCTGGCGCAGGCCATGACCCCACCGGTGGAGATCCGGTGATCCTGGCCGCGGCGGAACAGCTCGGCGCCACGCTGGGCCGCCGCCGAGCGTGAGCTGGGCCCGAGCGAGTCCCCGAGCGGCATCGACGAGGGCACGCCCACGCTCTCGACCGTCGACAGATCCACGCGGACCAGCGAGCGATCGAGCTCGCAGTGAACGAACAGCTCCGCGCCGTCGACCGCAAGCCCGTCGGGCCCACACGCCCCATTCGCGCTCTGGGCGACGGTGATCCAGCTCATGTGGATCGACGACTGCGAGACCTCGGCGACCGCCATGATCTGATCGTTGCCGTAGCCGGCCAGGAACAGGGTGTCGGAGCCAGCGTCATAGGCGAGCGCGCGGGGCTGGTGCACGCCGATCTCGGCGAACGCGAGGCTGGGGGCGAAGCTGTTCTCGGCGTCGATCATCGCCATGCGGTGGGTGATCGGGGCCGTGAACCCGCCGCCGCCGCCGTAGGATCCGGTGTCTTCAAACCCATTGGACGGCAGGTGCGGGGTGCTGAGCTGGTGGGGCGCGATCGCCAGGTCGTTGCCGATGTAGCCGACCGCGTAGGTGTTGCGAGCGAAGCGAAGCCCCACGTCCTTCAGATCCGCGAGCGAGGGATCACCACCCATGAAGCGCGGCGCCTCGAAGCCTGCGTCGGCGTTCATGAACTCACCCGAGAACGGATCGGTGCCGACCCGGTGGGCCGGATCCAGGGTCACGTAGTCGACGCTGGGGCTGGTCCCGAGATCGACGCTCGCGACCGCGCCCGTGGTCAAGAACCCGACGATCGCGTGCTTGCCATCGGCTGCGACCGCGACCCCGCGGGGCTCGGCCGCCAGCGCGACGCGCCAGCGCGGGTGCATGGTCTGGGTGTCGAGCGCGACGAGCTCGTGATTGGCGACCGACGTGATGTAGATCGTCGCGCCGTCGGGGCTGAGCGCGAGGCCGTGCGGCTCGCGAACCGCCGCGCTGTCGAGCACCTCGAAGCTGCGCGCCCCGGCCCGCACTCGCACGACCTTGTTGGCCTGCCGATCCGCCACGTAGACCAGCTCGTGCTTGGGATCCGAGACCAGCTCGCCCGCGCCAACGCCAAACTCGAGGCTCGCGAGCTGCTCACCCGCGCGAGTGGTCCGAACCAGCTTGCCGCTGTCACGGTCGAGGGCCAGGACACCGTGCGCGTCGAGGGCCAAGGTGCCCCCGTGGCTGCCCGCGTGCGGCGTGACCGTGGGTGCCGTGGTCCCGCCGAGCGGCATGTCATCGAGGCGGAACTGCGCAACGCTGAACCCGAACCCTCCGTGGTCCATGAACGGCTCCTCGAACATCATGTCGTCGAATTCGACGTTCTGCATCGGCATCCGGCGACCCTGGGCCTCGTCGGGGTGGCCCAGGCCAAAGCCAAACGCGAGCGCGGCGAGGGAGAGGAGCGACACCGAGACCAGGGGCTTGCGCAGACTCATCGAGGCCCGTTGACGCTCCTGTGGCCGGTTTGTTTTCAGTTGTTGGTGCAAACTTGCACAGACAATTTGCGAGTTTTACACGCCCGTTACCGCGGACGCGCGAAACCGCGCAAAACCGCGTGGATCTCGTGATCGCGAGATCGGGGGCGCGTGAATTGCGGGCTGCGAAAGCGCGTTCGCGGGTGACCGCGGCAGGGGCATCGGGCAGGCTTTCGCGGTGGCAGACAAGGACGACGAGGCGGCACCGAGCGGGGGTCCACTGGCGTGGCTGAGCAAGCGCGCCGGACTGGTGATCCTGGTCATCATTGGCGCGATCGTCGGGCTGCGCCTGATGTCCTCGTGGATCAAGTGGCTGTTGATCGCGATGGTCGTCGGCGCGCTGGTCTATCTGGTCAAGAGCGCCATGGGTGACGAGTCGAGCTCGGATCAGTCCGAGTAGTCTGATCAGGTCTGATCAGGTCTGATCAAATCTGATCTGATCAGGGCTGATTCGGCAGCGCGCGCTGGATCGCAATGTGGGTCCCGACCGCCGCGGCCGCGGGTACACCCCACAAGATATTGCCGCGGAAGCCGACGAACACCTGCCCGCCCGCAGACACGCGAAATTTCTCGGGGATCTCCTCGCGGGCGAGCGGCGAGTCGTACTGACCGCCCACGATGATCGCCCCCCAGCCACCAATGTTGAGGCCGATGTCAGCCGTGATGCCGACCGGCGAGCGCCGGGTGCTGGTGATGTCGTTGTCTTCGCCAACGAGCTTGAAGCTGAGCGCCGAGCTGAACTCGAGCGCGGGCGACCACTTGCCGGTCCCAAACCAGTAGCGCAGCGCGACGCCCATGTTGCCCCACAGATCCTGGTTGTCGCTGGCGACGATCGCGACCTTGGGACCCAGGCTCAGGCGCGTGAATTTGTAGCTGCCGAGCGTCTGCACGTGGGCCGGGAAGTTGAGCCACAGATCGTAGGCGACGCGGGCCGAGTTCCAGTCGAAGAAGGCGCCGTTGACCGAGATGTTGCCCTGCCGCGCTCGGTAGGCGTAGGCCGTGGTCGCGACCAGCTCGACGCCGAATCCACAGCTGGGATCGGGGATCAGGCAGCGCCACTTGGGCTTGCGGGGCTCGACGCGTGGATCCGGCGGGACGCCGTAGCGCTCACGCAGCCGATCGATGTCGGCCTCGGTGTAGTAGGGCGGGCCGCTCGGACCCTCCACCGGGGTCACCGTCGCCGAGACGGCCGGCTCGTCGGGGGGCTCGTCGGGGGGCTCGGCGGCCGGCTCGGCGGCCGGCTCGACTGACGTCGGCGGCTCTGGTTGATCGAGCGGCTCGGGGGCGTCGGCAGGCGCGGCGTCGGAGGGCGTCGCGTCGGCAGGCGTCGCGTCGGCAGGCGGCGCGAGGCTGAGCCACAGCGGCAGCAGCCAGCCGATCACAGCGCCACCCCCCCAGCCACGAGGCCCAGCACGATCAGGGCGATCATGGGCCCGGTCGCGATCGCGTGACCACGCATGCCCATGAACACGCGGGTGTCACCGTCGAAGAAGTCGCCCGCCAGGTACACGCCACCCCAACCGCCAAAGCCGAGGCCGAGCTCGGCCTGCGTGCCCCAGTAGCGCCCCGTGAAGTCGAGCACCGAGCTGTTGGCGGCGCCGAGCGTGAAGTCCACGTGCAGCGCGTTGCGTTTTTGCGAGAGCCACAGCTGGTTGATCAGCCCCACGCGGTAGGTTCGGATCGCGTCGGTCTCGGCCACGCCGACGTTTGGATCTTCGGGATCGCGGTTGGTCGCGGTGATCGAGCCGGACGCCAGCGACCAGCTGCCGACCGCGCCGACGCCCCACTTGTGCCAGCGCTTCTTGGCCAGCACGACCGGGCGGAACGTGAACCCGCCGCGGACCCGGAACTGGGTGTAGGGCACGTCGAAGCCGCGCGCGCTGGTGATGACGTTGAGGCCGACGCCGACGTCGGCGTCGGCGATCAGCGAGGCCCCGCAGGCGCTGTCTTCGACGAAGCAAAACGTGCCGCCTGCGACCGACGCAAACGGGCGGTCGCGATCGGGCCGGTGGGCGTCGCCGGGGAATCGGACCTCGCTGACCGGCTCGGGCTCGTAGAACGGCCCGAAATCTTCGGGGACGATGAAGCCGACCTCTGGCTTTGGCCGGGGCGCGACGACGACGGGCGGCGGCCCGGACTCGTCTTCGGGCGGCGGCGCCTCGGTGTGGGTTGGGAGCGGCGCGAGGGCCCCGAATCCACCCGACGATCCGTCGTTGGGATCAGGCTCGGCGTTGGGGTCGACCTCGAGCTCACCGAACTCGCTGTCACTCGGCTGGTCTCTCGAGCTTGGCTCGACCGGCGTCTCCGGCGGAGCGAGCATGAGCGAGAGGCTGAGCAGTGGCGCGAGCAAGATCGTGGTCCCCCGATCGGGTCGGATCCGAGCGGCCGGGGGATACTACAGGATCTGGCGGCTCTGGGCACAGCCGGTCGAGATCCCGACCCCTGTCGAGCGCGGGCCAGGTCTCGAAGCTCGCGCGTGAGCGGCCCATCGAGCTCAGATCAGCGCGACGGCGAGCAACACGCCCCCGCCGGACTCGAGCGCCTGAGCGCTGGCCTGGTCGGCGCGGTCGATCGCGGCGCTGCCGGGCTCCTCGCCGCCAACTTGGGCCACGCCGAGGCCGACGCGGTTCAGCTCGATGCCCGCGAGCCGGGTCCGCACTCGGGTCGCCACGATCTCGCCGCCCGCGAGCGGGGTGTGGGGGAGCACGAAGATCCAGTGCCGCAGGTCCGCGCAGCCGAGATCGTCGACGCCGCGGACACAGCCGATCAAGGTCTCACCGACCGTCTGAACCAGCTCGTCGTCGTGCGCCTCGGATCCCGCTGGCATCTCGATCTGGACCGAGATGCACGACACGTCGTGCTTGTAGCGGCGGCCTCGCATCAGGGCTTCTTCGAGCCGGCCGTTGAGCTCGGGCATCGAGCGGATCCTCGAGCGCTGGGGCTGGCGTTGGCGCTGGGCCAGCTGGGCTTCGAGGTCGTCGATCTCGCGGTTGAGACGAACCTGCCCGCGACGCAGCCGGGCCTCGCTGCTGCGGTCGACGAGGACCAGCACGCCGCCAGCTGCACCGCCGACGTCGGGCACGTAGGCAGCGGCGAGCTCGTGGCCGACTCCATCGGCGCCGACGTGGCGAAACACGGGCGTCTGCGCGTCGACGGCCGCGCGCAGCTGATCGAGGGCCGGGAGCTCCTCGATCAACGCGGACGGCAGCTGCCCCGCGACACGCGGGGGCGCGCCAGCCAGGGCCAAGAACCCAGGCGACGCCGCGTCGATCGTGCCGTCCGCACGGATCACGCAGCACCCCCCTCCGGTCGCATCGATTAGCCTGTGCAGCTCTGCGCTCATGGCCGGCAGCGTAGCCCAGACGAGCGGGCCTTGGCGCGATCCATTACGCGCCCGCGCGAACTCGCGCCACGCTTCTGAATCACTCGGCGTCGGCCGACTCGCGCCTGTCGAGGTGCGGCACGAACGGGATCAACACCATCATCGGGATCGTGGCCAGGAACGTGAACCCGAAGTAGGTCGCAAACCCGAGCGCGTCGGCCAAAAACCCGCTGAGCACCCCGGCGACCGTGAAGCTCACGCTCATCAGCGCGCTGACGATCGCAAAGTGGCCAGCCTTGTGGCGAGGGTCGCAGGTCCGCATCAGGTAGACCATGAACGCCGCGGTCCCCAGCCCGGAGCCGAAATTCTCGGCGGCCAGCACCGCGGTCACGATCGTATCGGAGGTGGCGCCCGGGTCGGTGCTCATCGCCAGGCCCATGTACAGCAGGTTGAGCAAATTTTGCGCGAGCACGAACGGCCAGATCCACCGGCGGAGTCCGTCGCGGGCGATCAGGCGACCGCCGATGATCGTCCCCAGCAGCATCGCGATGGTCCCGGCCCCGCCCTGCATGGCCGCGTAGGACTCGAGCTCGAGCCCGACGACGTCGTCGAAGAACGGCCAGCTCATCTTGAGCAGGAACGACTCGCCGGTTCGAAACAGCAGCACGAAGGCCAGCATCAAGCCGATCTTGGGTTGCTCGAGGAAGCTGACGAAGGTGCTGGCGTAGCTCGACAGCCCCGCCTCGCCCGCCTCGCCCGCGGTCCTCATGCGCCGACGCAGGGCCGGGAGCGCGGCGAGCAAGGCCAACAAGCTCGCGAGCAGGGCGATCCCGATCCACCCGCCGACGCTGATCTTGGTCAGCCACGCGGGCGCGAGGCTCCGCCAGGCAGCCAGCAGCTGGGTGCCCACCGCCCACGAGCGCTCGAGCCCGTACAGGAGCGTCGCCGCGAGCAAGAACGGCAGCGTCCGCCAGCTCGCGAGCTTGGCCAGGGTCGTCCACGGCCGCCGCCGGGTCTCGCGATCGGGCAACAACCAGGTGTGGATCCCCAGCAGCAGCGCCATCACCAGCGCAGCCCCGAGCAGCCCCGCCGTCCATCCGAGCAGCGCACACAGGGCGATCAGCGGCCCCTTGACCAGCAGCCCGGCCACCTTGTAGGCGGCCGCGCGGTAGCCGACGAAGGTCGACTGATCCCGCTCGGACAGCAGCTCGAGGTAGTAGCCGTCGATCGCAATGTCGTGGGTGGCCGACAGCACGGCCAGCAGCAAGAACCCGGCCGCGAGCGCGGGCAGCGACGCCGAGCCGGCTGCGGCGAGCAGCCCGAGCAGCACGATCACGATCGTGATCGCGACCTCGCTCGCCAGCAGCCAGCGACGCTTGGTCTCGTAGTCGTCGACGAACGGACCCCACAAGAATTTGAGGTTCCACGGCAAGTGAAACAGCGAGGTCAGCCCCACCACCTGCAGCGACGCGCCGAGCTCCTTGAACAGGATGTCGGCCAGGTTGTTGACGATCGAGTAGGGGTAGCCCTCGGCGAAGTAGGTCGTCGACACCCACGCGTGCGCGCGACGCAAGCCGGTGGGCGCGGGCGCGGGTGCCTGTCCTGAACCTGTGAGCTCGTCGTTCACGCCCTCCGCGGGGGCTCGCACCCCTCGCAGGGGCTACCACGAAGCTCAACCGGCTCGTAGTTTCCGGCGCAGCGCGGCCTGTCCCGCGGCGATCGCCAGGACCAGCGCGGCGGCGGCGGCTCCGAGCGCGGGCCGATCAAAGGCTGGGGCCTCGTGCCAGGCCAGGAAGTGCCGCCAGACCAACAGCGTCGAGGCCAGCGCCAGCGCGGCAAGGGCCCCGCGGACCAGCGGGGTCGCGCGGGCCCAGGCGAGCCCGAGCCCGAGCGCGGCGAACGGGAGCAGCGGGATCAAGTAGCGGTGGTCTTCGGTGTTGCCACCAAACGGCGTGCGGTGCAGGGCCAGCATCACGATCCACGGCGAGAAGCCTGCGAGCGCGCGGATGACCGCGACCCGGGTCCGCGCCGTCGGGTCGCTCGAGCCGCGCTCGCGCCAGGCGATCAGCGGCACCGCGAGCAGCCCCGCCAGCGCGATCGGTGACTGGGCGAGCAGCCCCGCGCCGCGGCCGAGGCCCCACAGCGTCCAGATCCCGTCGAAGAAATTACCCGAGAAGGTCGAGCCGCGCTCGCGCGCGAACTCGAAGTTTTGCTGGTGGTCGTAGCCAACCTCGAGCACGCCGCCGAACGCCGCGTGGTGGTACGCGAGGGTCGCGACCACGACCGGGGCGGTGCCAAGCAACACCGCTGGCCACGCGCGGAAGTTGATCGCCAGCAAGCTCGCGGGGACGATCGCCAGCAGCAGCAGGTAGTCACACGAGATCGCCCACGCGCCCGCGAACCCGGTCAGCGCGCCGATCACCGCACGGCGTCGCGCGGCCCCGGCCGCGGGTCGGTCGTGGTCCGCGGCGAGCACCACGACGCCCAGCAAGAACCCCGCGACCGCCGTCGCGGCGCTGACGTGAGAGTAGAGCGCGCTCGAGTAGGGGCCCCACGCCGAGCCCAGGCCCAGGCACGACAGCGCGAACAGTCGCGGGCCGAGCCCCGCGAGCGACTCGTCAAACCGGCGCAGCATGGCCGCGACGAACAGCAGCCCGACCACCCCCACCAGCGCCGCGTGGATCGAGATCGCCAGCGAGGTCCCGATCAGCTTGGCGAGCTGCGGGCCGGCGACCCGAGCTCCCGCGCTCCGCTTCGCGTAGGTCGCGATGTAGGGGCCGGCGGCGGGCAGCGGCTCGACCGGACGGTTGGCCTGGGCCTGTCGCATCGCTCGCTCGAACATCGCGGGGTCGAGCTGGTCGCCGATGAAGACCCCAGCCAGGGCCGCGAAGGCCGTGCCGGGAGGACGGTCGGAGTAGGTGTGACCGCCGCGTTGGGCGAGATCGACCTCCAGCGTCAGCGCGCGATCGGGATCGATCTGCGTGTGTCCGCGGAGCACCAGCGCGCGGGCCAGGGCCAGGTGTGATCCGTCGTTGCTGCTCAGCAGGCCCGAGCTGTTGGCGAGCCACACGAACACCAGCAGCGCGAGCAGGGCTGGCAGGCGCCACGGTCGATCGAGATCTGGTTGGTCTGCGTTCATCGGCCGCGCTCGCAGATCTGTCACAGGCCGCTCGCGGTGCTCACCGGCCCCAGTATGCCTGCGAAAATTGAGCGTTTTTGTCCTGGAGACTTGGCGTGACCTGCGGACCCTCGCGCGGCTCACAATTCGGTCGGCTCGCGCAAATTTTTTTTCGAGCGCGAGCTCGCGGACGCCTGACCAAGCGTCCCGGATCGACCCACTAGAGGGCGTCGCAAACCTCCCCAGTCCGCGCTCGGTCCCCGCGCAGCCCCGTCGAGCGGCGCGGGAGCTGGCGCGATGGGTTTAATCGCTGCGCGACGGCGAAGATCGTTATCGTGCTCGCGTGACCGAGGGAGCCGACGCGCGAGCCCCAGCGATCCGGACCAGCGACGCCGAGGCTCGCTTCGATCGCACCCGCGCGAGGGTGGGGTTGGTGCTCGCGCCGCTGGCGCTGATCGTCCTGCTGTCGGTCCCGATGCCCGGCTCGAGCCCGGCCGCCCAGCGCGTGCTCGCGATCGCCGGCATGACCGTCGTGCTGTGGATCTCCGAGGCGATCCCGCTCGCGGTCTCAGCCCTGCTCGCGCCCGCGCTCGCGGTGATGATGGACGTGGCTCCGGCGCAGCAGGTCTTCGCCCCGTTCGCGCATCCGCTGATCTTCATGTTCATCGGCGGCTTCATCCTGGCCGAGGCGCTGTCCGTGCACGGCTTCGACCGACGTGCGGCGCTGTGGCTGCTGACGCGGAAATTCGTGCGGGGATCGCCTGCACGATCGATGGTCGTCGTCGCAGTCACCGCGTTCGGGTTCTCGATGTGGATCAACAACACGGCGACCACGGCCATGATGATCCCGATCGCGGTCGGCTTGTGCACGAGCATTCGCAAGCTGTGCCCCGCGGACCCCGAGGTCCTCGCCAAGCAGCGCCGGTTCGAAGAGGGCATGTTGATCTCGCTGGCCAGCGCCGCCTCGATTGGGGGTCTGTGCACCCCAATCGGCACGGCCCCCAACATGATCGCGGTCGCCGAGCTCGAGCACTTCGCCGGCGTGCGCATCGATTTTCTGCAGTGGATGAGCTTCGCCGTGCCGGTCAGCGTCGCGTCGCTGATCGTCATGCTGATCCTCGCGCGGCGCCGATGGCCGCCCGCGCTCGACTACGTGGAGGGCCTGACCGACTCGGTCGCGCGCGAGCTGGCCGCGCTGGGCCCGATGAGCCGAGCCGAGCGGCGGGCGGTCTGTGTATTTGGTGTTGCGCTGATCGGGTGGTTGACGCCTTCGTTGCTCAGGCTCGCGCTCGGCGAAGCCGCGCTGGCGACGGCCTGGGCCCAGCGGGCCTTGCCCGAAGGTGTTGTCGCCATGATCGCGGCCAGTTTGTTGTTTGTGGTCCCGTCGGACCCGCGCGCACGAGGCGACGCACCCGCGCTGATGACCTGGGCGAGCGCGACCAAGATCGACTGGGGAACCGTGTTCTTGTTGGGGGGTGGGCTGGCGCTCGGCGGCTTGGCGACCGACACGGGGCTCGCGGGCTCGATCGGGACCGCGGTCGACGCGGGGCTCGGTCAGAACGCCGCTCCGTTCCTGGTGCTGCTGGTGATCACGGCGGTCGTCATCACCCTCACCGAGCTGGTCAGCAACACGGCGACGGTCAGCATGCTGCTGCCGATCATCATCCCGCTCGGTGCTCAGGCTGGCGGAGATCCGGTCCCGTTGGTGCTCACGGCCACGTTCGCCGCGAGCTTCGCGTTCATGCTCCCCGTTGCGACGCCACCCAACGCGATCGCGTATGGCACCGGGCTCGTGCGACTGCCGAGCATGGTCAGCTTCGGCGCGCGCCTCAACCTCCTGGGTCTGGTGCTGCTCGTCGCCGCTGGGGCTTGGTTGCTGCCCGCGATCCGGATGTTGTGAGTGACGCGTCGCCACGCTCGATTTCGATCTGCGCGGTCGCGAAGTGCGACTCTGAACACACACCAGCGCCGAAGGTCCTACACCATAAAATGTGGTCAATGCAGGTGTGGCGATTTGCCCCACGCGAACAGTTGCTGGTCATTCCCAACAGAAAGCGATAGCATCCCGATATCCGGCGCGTAGCGGCAACCTGTGGCCGTACAGTCGCCTGGTCGCGTAAGGACGGAGAGATCCGATGAGTATCAATTCCTCCCACAAATTCGTGCCGCGAGCGGTACCCGCACAACGGGAGACCCGAGTTGCCGACCAGATCGCCGAGGTCCTGCTTCGTCACCGGATTGACCGTGTGTTCGGAATCCCGGGAGGCACCATTTCTCCGGTATTCGACGCCCTGTACGGTGCTGGCATCGAAATGGTGACTTGCCAGCACGAGACCATGGCCGTGTACGCAGCGGCCGGATACGCGCGGGCGACTGGCAGCCCCGGGGTCGTCGCGGTGACATCGGGCCCAGGTGCTCTCAATGCACTCACTGGTCTCGCATCCGCGGGTCGCGATGAGCTCCCAGTGATGGTGCTCTCGGGTGAGTCGGACATGGGAAATTTCGGGCGCTCACCGCTGCAAGATGGCAGCGCGTCGGGCCTCGATCTGATGACAATGGTCCGGCCGCTCACCAAGTTCGCCGAGCTCGCGCTGCGGCCCGAGCGGGCCCCGACGGTCGTCGATCAGGGGCTCTCGGTGATCAGTCAGCAACCGCACGGCGCCGCGTTCGTCAGCCTGCCCGTCAACCTCACGCACTCCTCGGTGCTGCCCTCGCGCATGCCCGCGCTGATCAGCCGCGGGCTCGAGCCAGACCTCGCCACGTGTCGTCAGATCGCCAACATGCTCGGCGGTACGGCCGACAGCGCGACCCGTCCGGCGATCATGCTGGGCATCGGCGCCAAGCGGGCCGGGGTCGGCCAGCTGGTGCTCGAGATCGCCGAGACCCTGCGGATCCCGGTGTTCACGGATATCGAGGGCAAGGGCGTGTTCCCCGAGAGCCACCCGCTGTCACTCGGTGTGTTCGGTGTCGGCAATCGCGGCAACGCCCACGCGTACATGTCCGAGCCGGTCGACTTGCTGCTCACGATCGGCTGTCGGTTCGACGACACCACGACCGCGGGCTACGCCGAGGTGCTGCGGCCCGAGTACGGCCAGATGATCCAGCTCGACCACGACCCGCATCGCATGGGTCGGTCCTACGCGCCGGACCTCGCAATGTGTGCAGACCTCGGTCGCACGCTCCAGCTGATTCAAGAATTACTTCCCACCCCGACGCCGCAGCTGATCTTGCAGCGCGATCGCGGGGCGCGGATGTTCCGGCCGCGACCCGAGCCGCCCGCAACCTTCGACAGCAAGGCGCCCCACGATCCCCGCATCATCGCGCCCGCGCTCAAAGAGGTCATCGGCCCCGACGCGGCCTACTGCTGCGACATCGGCAACCACATGTTGTTCACCGCGCAGAACCTCGCGGTCGAGCGGCCCGACGCGTTTTGGGTCTCGCTCGGGCTCGGCGGCATGGGCTCGGGCATCGGCACCGCGATCGGCATGCAGCTGGCGTACGGTCACCTCAGCCAGGTCGTGTGCGTGTGCGGCGACGGCAGCATGATGATGTGCGGCAACGAGCTGGCCACCTGTGCGCGCTACGGGATCCCGCTGATCGTCATCGTGTTCAACGATCGGCACCTCGGCATGGTCGACCAGGGCTTCCGCAGCCTCTACGGTCGCTCGCCCAACTTCCAGAACCCGGACATCGACTTCTCGTCCTACGGCCGCTCGCTCGGGCTCAACGCGGAGCGCCTGAACGACCTCGCGGATCTGCGCGGGATCATCGAGCAGTACCAGGGCAAGCCGCTGCTGATCGACGTGCCGATCGATCCGAACATCAGCACCTCGAACCCGCGGGTCGACATCCTCAGCAGCGGGCATGACTGAGCGGCCCGCCGCCAACAAGCCGTTCGAGGACGGCCCCGCCCAGCTGCTCCCGGCCCCCGACACGCTCGCCGGCCACGTGGTCGACTGGCGCGACGGGGGAGCGATCCACGGGGTCGGTGTGCTCGACGATCTCGCGGTCCACTACGCGCCGCACGAGGTGCTGCTGCTCGGGCTGACCGGCACCGAGCCCTCGAAGATCCACGGCCGGGCGTTTGGCGTCGCGCTCACGCTGATCTCGGCGAGCCACGTCGGCACCGCGCCCACGCACTCGGCGGTCCTCGCCCGGGTGTCGGGCGCCCCGACCTCCGGGATCATCGCAACCGCAGGGCTGGTCGCCGCGCGCGAGGCTGAGCACGTGCTCACGACCCACGAGGCGTTGATCACGTGGCTCGATCAGCACGATGGCCAGCTCGACCGCACGCCCGGCAGCTTCAGCGGCTGGGCGCAGCGCGACCCAAGCTGGCGGCGGCGTGTGCTCGACGCGAGCGGGCTCGATCTCCCCGCGCTGGATGTCGCGCGCGACGAGGCCTCGGCCGCGCTGATCGTGTTTCACCAGCTGGGCTTGCGAAGGCCGGCGCAGCTGGTCGCCGCCTGGTCGTGGGCACGGATGATCGGCTCGCTGGCCGAGTCGCTGGCCGAGCAGGGTCTGGACATTCGCAGCTACCCGCTGCGGCTCCCACACTATGACTACATTGAGGACGACACTGAGGACGTCATTGCGGACTCCACCCCAACCGACACCGACGACATTGGTGATTGCGCCGAGGTACCATGAGTCGACTTCCCACGCGGGTAGCGAAGACCGGTTGGGGTGACCATCGCTTTCAGGGCTACGCCGTGTATGCCGAGCTGCTGGGGCACACCTCGATCGGTCAGGTGCTGGCGCTGTGCATGGGCGTGCGGCTAGACGCCGAGCAGGGCGCGGTGCTCGACGAGATGTTCGTGAGCAGCTTGCTCGCTGACCCACACATCTGGCCGCTGAAGCTGTCTCGCGTGGCCGGGGCGCACGGCGGCTCGACGATGACCGGCCTCGCGGCCGGTCTGCTCGCCCTCGAGGGCAAGGTGACAGGCTCCGGGCCGGCCGGCCCCATGTCGGCGTGGCTGCACCGGCTCGTCGAGCTCGAGCCCAGCGCGGCGCGTGACGAGATCCAGGCGAGCGTGAGCTCGGGCCAGCGGCTGCCGGGCTTCGGGGTCCCGGCGCGAAAGGCTGACGAGCGAGTCATCGCGCTCACGCGTTGCCTGGTCGCGCGTGGACGCCACACGATGCCACATTGGGCGATGTGGGCGCAGATCGCCGAGCTCAGCCGCACGCGCGGCGTCGAGCCAAATATCGCCAGTGCCTTCAGCGCGGCCGCGCTCGATCTCGGTATACCCCCCGGTCGGGTCGAGCCGTTGTTTGCGATGGCGCTGCTGCCCTGTTTCTTGCCCAACGCCGTCGAGGGTGCCGAGCAACAGCCAGAGATCTTGCGCGAGGTCCCGCGTGAGGATCTCGAGTATCGGGGGGCACCCCGGCGACCAAGCCTTCGGGCCGCCGCGACGGGTGACCCAACATTGGATCCGCGAGTGTGAACACCACGCGCCTCGCAACATTGTCACCGCGGTCTGGGAATTTGGTAGCTATATACCAACCTGCAGGCTAAGGTGGATTCCCGTGGGCCCCGTGACCATGTGCCTCACGGGTCACGCTCATCGAGTCGGGGTTCGGTGTTGGTGTGCGCAATCTAAACCAGAAAGTCATCGTACTCACCGGAGCGAGCTCTGGCATTGGTCGCGCGACTGCCCTCGCGCTGGCAGCTGAGGGCGCCGTGCTGCATCTGGTCGCGCGGCGTGAGCAGCGGCTCGCAGAGGTCTGCAGCGAAGCGAACGCGCGAGGTGGCACCGCGACCGCGCACGCCTTTGATGTCCGCGACACCGAAGCGTTCGCGCGCATGGCCAGTCGAGTTCACGCCGACCATGGCCGGGTCGACGTATTGATCAACAACGCGGGGGTCGGCGCGACCAAGGCATTCCTGGAGACCACCGACGACGACTGGGCGTGGACCTTCGACACGAACTTCCACGCCGTCGTCCGAGGGATTCGCATGTTCCTTCCCACCATGATTGAGCATGGAGGCGGGACGATCGTGAACGTGGCCTCGCTCGCCGGGGTCATGGCCAACACCCTGGCAGCCTACTCCGCGTCCAAGTTCGCCGTCGTGGGCATGTCCGAGTCGCTGCTGCTCGAATACGGCGACAAGGGACTGAACGTCGTGGTCGTGTGCCCTGGTGTCATCTCCACGGAGATCGCCACCGCGTCAATCGACGCGGGGCGGACCAACGGCGTGATCGGGCCGTCGTTGCAGAAGTTGCTGGCCGCGCATGGAGCGGCGCCCGAGCAGGTCGCTCGGGATCTGGTCCGGGCGATCCGGCACCCACGCTTCATCGTTCCCACGCCGATGCATGCGACCGTGCTGCGCAGGGTTCACCGCATGTTCCCAGACCTGGCCCGGATGTTGACGCGCCGCCTGAGCTAGCGCGTCAGAGCTGCTAGAGCGCCGATCAGTTTGGAGTCGCGTCGTCAGGTGCGTCTGGGGCCGTTCCTGCCTAGGAGCGAGGCCGAAGCTGTATCCGGCATACTGCAAGCGCCGAGTCGACAACGGCAGGAGCGGCCCCAGATGTGCCTGGCGTCGTGAATTCAAACTGGTCGGTGCTCTAGAGCACGTACGAGCCGAGTGCGTCTTCGAGATCGGACGGCGAGCACGGCACCCGCAGCGTCGCGTACTCGTAGCTGGCCGGCTCAGCGCCATGCTTGACGAGCTCCACGATGTGCAGGTTGAGCAGCGGCTCGAGCACGGTGACCGGCTCGATCGAGGTGCCGTCGGCCAGCAACACCGCGTTTTGCTCGAGCTTCGTCGAATTGAACTGGTCCGGGTCGAACACGCTGTAGTTCGCGCCCAACTCGTCGAGCGCCGTGGCGATCGAGGCACGGACCTCGGTGTCGGGGTGAACGACCACGACGCGACGCGCGGACTCGGCCTGCGACGCGGGCTTTTGCCCGAGCGGGAGTCGAGCACGCAGCGCGACCTGCTTGCGGTCCGCGTTGGCGTTGAGCTGACCGCCAAAGCTCTGGACCAGTCGCTCGCAGGTGGAGAACGCGCCCAGGACCGGCATGCGAGAGACCGGACTCGGCGCGGAGACGCGGATCATCAAGTGGCTGCCCGGCGTGGGTCCGGCGGCGTCGGCAAATCCGGCGTGTGACTTGTTGCCGACCGACAGCTCCGCTGCCTCGGCGTCGACGGCGATGACCGCGGTGATCGGGGCGTCCGGGCCGACCGCGTCGTGGCACGCGAGCACGAGGTTGATCAGCACGACCTCGAGATCCGCGGACGCGATCGGGACCGAGAGCGTGGGGTCGATGCAGCGAATCTCGAGTGACTCGTCGCTGATCGACCCGCTGACGGCGTCGCGCACGGGAGCGATGAGCTGACCCAAGATCGTGTGGGGCGAGGCGGTCGAACCCAGGTCCCAGGCCTCGAGGACGTCAGTCTGGCTGGCGAGGGTCGGCGCGGTGGAGCGACGTCGCCGGGGCTTGCTGCCGACCGCGGAGGTCAGCATCCCGGCCGCGGGGATCTCGTAGCCCGAGTCTTCGAGCTTGTTCCGCGACCCGGTGTCGATCGCCAGCAAGCTGTCTTCTTCTTCGATCTCGGTGAAGTCGCTGAGCAGCACTTGGTCCTGCAGCCCAAGTCGACGGCCAAGGTTGCGGGCGACGCGATCGTGCTCGGCGGCGGCGAGCACGTTCTCGCCGGTCTGCAGGCGCGACAGCGCCACGTGGGCCTGTCGGGCGATGTAGAGGTTCTCGTGGGTCTCGAAGTCGGCGACGATCTTCGCGGCGATCGTGCGGGCGTGCTCGTTGTTCCCGGCCTGCAGCGCGAGCCGGACCTCGAGCAGCTCGCCGTGGACGCGCAGCCGCGGCGACTGCTTGGCGGCGGCCCGGGACTTGCGAATTGCCTGGCGCAGGTACTTCTGGTCCTGGACGCTCGTCGGCGGCCACTCGAGCATGATCCAGACCGTGACGAAGTGGATCTCCGAGCAGTACTCGGGCACCCCCGGCAGCTCGCCGAGGATCGCCTTCGCGGCGCTGACCTGTGCCGTCGCGATCTTGCGAGACTTGTGCTCGAGCGCCGCGTAGGCCAGGTGCACGCGGGCCATCAGGCGCTCGACGCCAGTCATGTCGGCGGTGTCGAGCTGCGCCGAGAGGGCGATGAGCCGAGGCTGGAGATCGGTCCGACCCTGCCGCGCGAGCACGTGGAGCTTGAGCGCCTCGAGCGTGGCCGTTGCGACGAACTTGCCGTTGCGGCGGGCGGTCGCCGTGGCCTCGTCGAACCACCCGAGCACCATCTCGGCGGGCTCGCGATCGCGCCCGTAGAGGCCCTTGAAGGTGATCGAGAGGATCGAGATGGACACGTCGCCGGTCTCGCGGAACGCCGCGATCGCGTCGTCGAGCATGTCCTGACCCTCTTCATAGCGGTCCGACGGCAACAGGCTGACGTGGCCCCACATGTGCTTGGCCCAGCCCTGCGCCCAGTGGTCCTTGGCCTTGACCGCGATCTCGAAGGCGAGCCCGAACAGCTCGTTGCCACGCTGGTACCGGCCGAGCGAGGCCCACATCGCAGCCTCGACGCTGTGCACCATCGAGGCGGGTCCGCTGTCGAGGCCCTTGGCGATCCAGTGCCCGCGCGCGATGTACATGGGCATGCCGGCGACGTCGTCGACGAGGCTCATGATCGCCATGAACGGGTACAGGCGACACAGCGCCTCGCGAACCTCGACGCTCATCTTGGTCGGCTTTGGCGGGCCGAACCACGATCGCAGCATCGCGCCAAGCATGGCGGCGAGCTTGCCCAGCGGGCTGGCTGGGGTGGGCTCGGCGACGACCTCGAGCGCCATGTTGCCGAGCTGTCGGGCCTCGATGTTCGCGGCCTTCGAGAACAGGAACGAGACCGCCTTGGCGCCGGTCTGGACAGCCCGGGGGCCGTCGCTCGTTGCGATGATAGCGGTGTAGAGCGAGACCGCGGTGTCGAGGTCGTCGCTGAGCAGGCAGATGTCCGCGAGCCCCTCGGCGGCCTGGCTGCGCTGCTCGGCGTCGCGGCTGTGCTCGAGGGCGCGCTCGAGGTGCCAGCGGGCGCGCTCGAGGTCATAGACGGCGAGCCGCTCGCGGCCGGCGTCGACGTGCAGACGCGAGAGCCGATCGAAGCTCTCGGGGTTGGTGTCGCCGCTGGGATCGAGGGCGAGATCGCGGTGGTAGGCGATCTGGGCGACCGGGGCGTTGCGGGCGGCGACGAGCACGGCGACCGCGGCGTGGGCAGCACGCCGCTCCGCTTCGGTGAACGAGTCCAGGACCAGCTCGCGGATCGTGTCGTGGGGAAACCGGACGCCCTGGGCATCCTGGGCGCCCGGCCCGGTCTGGGCCAGGATCCCGCGCTTGATCAGATCCGCCAAGCTGGTCTCGAGGTCGTCGGTCTCGAGCTCGCGGATGGTCTCGATGTCGACCTCGGCGCCCATGACGGCGATCCGCAGCGCGAGCTCGCGAACCCCCGACTCGGCGGCCGCGAGCCGAACGCCAAACACATCCTCGATCTCGACGCCGCCGTCGCGTCGGTCACGGAGCGACCGGCGTGCGCGCCAGACCCCGTCCTCGGTGTTGCGCGCGAGCTGGCCCTGGTCGATCCAGGCCCGAAGGTTGTTCCACGCGGCGAGCGGCAGGCCCTTGCTCATTGACCACAGGGTGTGGCTGAGCGCGTCGGCCTCGACGATCCCACCGGTCAGCGTCTGCGCCAACAGCTGGCCGATCTCGGGCTCCGAGAGCGGGTTGAGATCGACCGGCTCAAACTCGAAGTCGGGGGTGAACCCGCCGCTCTTGCTGCGCAGGCCCATGACCAGCAGCGTGTGGTGGGCCGGGCGACGCTGGGCGAGGATCTTGAGCACGATCGCCGAGCTGCCGTCGATGGTCTCGAGGTTGTCGAGCACCAGCACCAGCGGGCGCTTGGAGGTGCCGATCGAGCGGAGCAGATCCGCGATCACGGCGGTGTGACGGCTGAAGTCTTCGCCGAGCTCGAGCCGCGGCAGCTCTTCGACGTTGCGCAGGACCTCGCCGAGCGACGGCGCGCTGCGAGTGACGATTGCGCCGAGGTGCCGGGTCGCGCGGTTGATCCGACGCCGAACGTCATCTCGCTCGTCCGCGTTGAGCCTGGCGAGCGCCTGCGGGAGCTGCTCGAGGGCGTTGAGCAGGCCACCGCGGCTGTCGGCGCTGTGCTCTTGCCACGCACCCGTGAGCACGATCGCGTCGTCACTGTGCGCGCGGGCGTCGACGAATTCGGCCATCAAGCGCGACTTGCCGACGCCGCGGGGGCCCTTGATGATGATCGCGGTGGGCTGGGCGATCTGGGCCTGGTCGAGCCCACGCCGGAGCTCGACCAGCGCGACCGCACGCCCAATGAAGGGCGGATCAGCGGGCAGCGCGGGGTCTGTATTCGCGCCGCCGGCCTGCGCGAGCGCCTGCAGCCGCTCGCGCAGCTCGAGCGCGGTGGCGGGCGGATCGACGAGCGCGGCGGTCATGGCCTCGTCGCCGAACTCGCGGACGAGCTCGCACAGCGCGTCGATGTCAGCCTGCGCGCTGGCGGGGCCTTCGGTGGTCTCGCCGAGCAGGTGCGTGAACGAGTCGAGGAAGAAGAACAGGTCGTCCTCGACACAGATCCGCTGACGGTCGAACCGGACCCCGTGGACCCGGGCCGCGTGGAGCTGCGTCAACAAGCTGGCGTGCTCGTACGCGAGGGCCCACAGCTTGCGCTGTCCGACCGCTGACGCGAGCGCCGGGGAGCTGGCCGCTTGCTCGACGGTGACCTGGCAGGCCAGCACGATCCACGCCGGGGTCCGACCGATCGCGACGGCCCGCGGCTGAAACCGGCTCTCGACCCGGAACGCGCGGACCAGTCGCGCGTCGGCGTCAGGCCCGGCGGGGGCGGGGAGCAGGTGCAGCTCGAAGCCGCGGGCGACGGGAGCACCCAACGACTTCTCGAGATCCTTGACCGCGACGACGACCGTCTCACCGAGCGCGCGTGGCTTACCCGTGACATGGAAGCGGTCCCACAGGATCGCGCCTTGCTCGAGTGTGCTCGGGTCGACGTCCGCGAGACGTCCGAGGTCCCTGAGCGCGGTGGTTCCTGTCGCCATGATCTAACAGCTTGACAGTTCTACGGCTCGGCGAGGACTGCCGATCAAGCTCGCGGGACTCCGAAGGTGAAGCGCGTGCCTTGGCCCATGATCGATTGCAGCTGGAGGTTGCCGCCCCACCCCTCGACGAGGCGGCGGCAGGTCGGGAGCCCGACGCCCGATCCTTTGGCTTTGGTCGTGAAGAACAGATCGAAGATCTTCGCCTGAAGCTCGGGCGGGATGCCAGGGCCATTGTCGGCGACCTGCACGAACACGTCATCGGTCGCGACCCAAGCCGAGAGCGTGATGCGGCCCTCGGGGCCGTCGGGGATCACGTCGATGGCGTTGTTGATGAGGTTCGCGAGCACGCGGAGCAGCGCCCCGCGGGGGGCGAGCACGTCGGTGCGCGGCGGGTCTTCGAGGCGCAGGCGGCCCTTGGAGACCCGTCGGTGCATTCGCGCGGTGGTCTTGAGCAGGTCCGGCAGATCCACGACGGTCCCGGCGCCGGCCCCTCGCTGGACCGCGACGCCATCGCGGGTGATGTTGGCCATCGTGACGGCGACCAGGCGGAGCTCGTCGATACTCCGCAGCACCCCGGTGACCTTCTCGGGCTCGGAGGCGGTCGCGGCCATGCCCAGCAGGCCGTGGCGCGAGTGATCGATGTGGGCGATGAGGACCTGCAACAGCGAGCGTAGATCGTGCATCGCCCCGGCCGCGAGCGTGGCCGTGGAGGCTCGATCGAGCTGCTCGGCGAGCAGCTCCACGAACGAGGTCGCGCCCTTGTCCTCGGCGGTGAGTCGCTGCGCCTGCGAGTCCAGGAACCCCAGCAGGCAGCGCCCGAACTCGTCGGGGTCGCCCGACTCGGCGTAGAGTCGTTCGAGTTCGGCCGTGAGGTTCACGCCGCCCTTGCTGTGCGCCGGTGTTGTCATCCTGTGGTTGGCGCGGCTCGTTCTTTGGTGCAGTGATTGGTCGCCCGACCAAGCCCAGACGACCAGGTGCACTGTACAAAAGAACGATACGTGAGCGCTACTACGGGGCTGTATGCTTGTTGCGCGGGTCTGGCTGCCACTTGCGCCTGTTCGATCGAGCAGCGAACGATCCACCCTGCTGAATTGACCACCGTGCGCGGATCACAACATCTGATGATCGCGCAGCCATCGGACCGTGTCTTCGAGGCCCTGCTCGAGCGGAAAAGTGGGCGACCAGTCGAGGTCGGCGCGGGCCCGGCTGTCGTCGCACCACCAGCCGCTCGACAGGCTCCCGCGGGCCTTGTCGAGCGTCAGCGCGGGGACCTGCCCGCGCAGTCGCCCCAATCCCTGATTGAGCAGACCGACGGACCGAACGGCGAATCCTGGCAGCGGGATCGTCAACGCGCGACGCCCGAGCGCCGCCGCTGCGACCTGCCCGAACTGCGCGACGCTCGAGCGCTGGCCATCGGTCAAGTAGTAGAGGCCGGCGCCGCGGGGGTCGTGGGGGTCACCGAGGACCTCGGGGTCACCGCCACCCCCGGCGTGGACATGACCGGCCGTACCCTCGCTCGGGATCGGTGTGCCGCGCTCACCCGCGAGCGCGATACCCAGCGCGAGATCTCGCCCGTGAATCGCGGACATCCACGTGGGGCGCAGGCCCGGCTGCGCGACGACCCGCATCGCGGCCGACTTGATCATGTGCAGGACGTCCTCGTCGCGGGGTCCGTAGACCAGGGGCGGTCGCACGATCACCAGCTCGACGCCCCCGCGGCGGGCCGACGCGACCGCGAGCTGCTCGCCCGCGAGCTTCGAGTCGCCGTAGTCCGTGAAGTTGCGCTCGTGTCGGTGGTGCTCACGTCGAGGGCTGCGCGGGTGCGAGGGCCCGGCGGCCATCAGCGACGAGATGTGGACGACCCGACGCGGACCCTGGCCCGCGGCCCTCGCTCGCGCGATCGCGGCGTAGAGGTTGCCCACGCCCTCGACGTTGGCGCGGTCGAAGCCGACCCGGTCGAACGCCGCGGTCGTGCCAGCCACGTGGTAGACGAGCTCGACGTTGGCCATGGCCTGGGCCAGCGAGTCGATGTCGTCGAGGCTCGCGTAGGCGAGCGTGAACGGAGACCCGCCCGCGCCGAGCTCGAGCTTGTCGAGCCGCGAGCTGCGGCGGACCATCGCGCGCACGTCGTGGCCCCGCTCGCGCAGGACCTCGCACAGGTGGCTGCCGATGAACCCGCTGGCCCCGGTGACCAGCGCGGTGTGTCGCGGCGCGCTCATGCTGCCCCCTTGGCGAACACCTGCTCGTAGATCCGGTAGTGGGCGACGGGGTCGCAGCCAAAGTTGCTGATCGCTCGGTTGACCAGCTCGTTGTCTTCGAGGGTCCAGCCGATCTCGCCGCCCCACCAGCCGAGCGCCCGGCACCGCTCGGCCATCTCGAGGAACAAGATCGAGTCGAGCCCGCGGCGTCGAAAGCCCTCGCGAATGCCCAGCAAGATCAGCCGCCCGGAGTTGACGGTGTTGGCGATCTCCAGATCCCAGACCAGCTGCAGCACCCCAAACGGAAACAGCTTGCCGTCGAGCTTCTTGAGCACCGGGTTGACGTTCATGATCGTCAGCGCGAACGCGACCGGCTCGCCGTCGACCTCGGCGATCAGCGGCAGCGAGGGGTGCAGGACCAGCTTGAGATCCTTGGCGATGTGGCGAAATTCTTTCTCGCCGACCGGCACGAACCCCCAGTTGTTCTCCCACGCGCCGTTGTAGACCTCGAGCGCGCGGCTGACCTCGGTGTCCCAGTCGTCGAAGCTCATCGCGCGCACCCGCACGTTCTCGCGCTCCCGCATCTTCTTGGCGATGCGGACGACCCGGGGCGGGATCGGCGTGCTCAGCTCGATGCCCCACTGGACCAGATCCTTGGCCTGGCGCAGGCCCTGGCCGGTCAGCAGCGAGTCGTACCAGGGCGGGTTGTAGGGCATGTTGATGCCCGGATCCCGATCGAAGGCGTCGAGCAACACGCCGCACACGTAGTTGGTCGAGAAGTCCATCGGGCCGATCATCTTGTCGAGCCCGCGACGCTCGAGCCACGCGCGCGCGCGACCCAGCAGCGCCGACGCGACCTCGGGATCATCGGGGGATTCGAACATCCCGAAGTGCCCGGTCTTGTCGGTATGGAACGCGCGCCAGTCGCGATCTTCGATCGCCGCGATCCGCCCGACGTCGCGCCCGTGCTTGCGCGCGATCCACAGCGACACGTCGGCGTGCTCGAGGAACGGGTTCTTGCGCGGGTTCAGGTAGTCCCTGCGATCCATCAGCAGCGGCGGGACCCAGTGATCGTTTGGGTAGAGCTCGCGGTGGATGTGCCAGGGCACCCGAATGAAGCGCTCGACCAACTTGCGATCGGTCAGCGGGACTTCGACGATCTCGAGCGTGGACATCGGCAGGCCGCCATAGCACACCTGTTTTCAGCGTGGGCCAGGCTTGTGACCTGGACCCGCAAAGAGTGAATGCCTTTCGCCTTTCGGAGCGCCGGGTGGTTGCGAGTCGCGCGCACAGAGTGTCAAGAAAAACGAGTGAAATCATGCGCTTGCGAACTACGTGGCGCGGGTCGCTCGACAGCGATTTTGAAGCATCGCATGAAGGTCTCTCGAGCGATCAGTAGCCTGGCCAGAGCTGCCAACCGGCACTTCAGTGCGCAGAACTTCAGTGCGCACAGGCGCGAACGAGCCGACGCAGCCTCGCGAAAGATGATCCATGTTCACGTCGCAACACTCACGCGCGTCATCTCTAGCCGGGCTGTACCTGCGTGGGCTCAGTCTGCAAGATGCCGCCACCACTCGGGCACCGTTGCAAGCTGCAACGCCGTCCCCTGGCACCGCCAGCGCCCGCCAGACCCCACAAAACGGCGCGTTTGGGTTTTTCCGTGACAGGCCCACGCCTTTGACGGTACTGAGCCCCCCCGTCACTCCCCCGTTCCAAGCATGAGCAGCGAAGCCCAGTATAGCCTCGCGGACTTCTACTTCACCGACACCGAGGATCCCTTGGTTCCACCGCCGGAATTCGGCGACTGGCACAAGGCTGGATCCTGGGCGTTTGCGCTGTTTGAGCCCGAGATGCAAGGTGCCGTCGAGCCGGTGATGAAAATCAACCGGGGCGGCAAGTCGCGGACCGTCGTCAACCTGTCCTCCTACAATTACCTGGGCCTGGCCGCCCACCCGGAGGTCATCGAGGCCGGCAAGCGGGCGCTGTCCAAGTACGGCACTGGCGCGTGCGGCTCCCCGATGCTGTCGGGCATGACGGACCTGCACCGCGAGCTCGAGGCCGAGCTGATCAAGTTCACCGGCCACGAGGACGTGATGCTGTTCAACAGCGGCTTCGGTGGCGGGCTCGGCACCCTGACCGGGGTGCTGCGCAAGGGCGACGTCGCGCTGCTCGATGACAAGTGTCACCTGTGCCTGATTGACGGCGTGAAGCTCGCCAAGGCGAAGCTGCAGTTCTTCGCGCACAACGACCCGCAGTCACTCGAGGACCTGCTCAACAAGACCGGCGGCCGGCGTCGGCTGATCGTCATCGAGGGCGTGTACTCGATGGACGGCGACACCGCCAAGCTCCCGCAGATCATCGAGATCGCCAACCGCCACGGCGTCGGCATCATGATCGACGAGGCCCACTCGATCCTGGCCCTCGGCGAGCGTGGGCGCGGCTGCGCCGAGCACTACGGCCTGCCGCCCAGCGCGATCGGCCTGCAGTACGCGACCTTCTCCAAGTCGTTCGCGCACGCGGGCAGCTTCGTCGCGGGCAACGCGGACCTGATCCGATACCTGCGCTTCTACATCAACGGCTACGCGTTCTCGTGCGCGCTGCCGCCGGTCGTCGTCGGCGGGCTGCTCAAGGGGCTCGAGCTCGCGACCCGCGACAACTCGCTGCGCGAGAAGCTGTGGGCCAACGTCAACTACTTCCGTGACGGGGCCGAGTCGCTCGGCCTCAACCTCGGCGACAGCGACTCGCAGGTGTTCCCGATCATCATTGGCGGCGATCGCCAGATGCTCTACGAGCAGTGCCGCGCCATGAACGACGCGGGGCTGTTCCTCGCGCCCGTCGACTACCCCTCGGTGTCCGAGGACTCGCTGCGCTACCGCGTGGCCGTGACCGCCGCCCACGAGACCGTGGATCTGGATCGCGCCCTGCAGATCCTCGAGGACACCGTGGTCAAGGCCATGCGCGACGCGGGCACGCTCGGCGCCAACACGGCCGCGGCCGAGGCCGCCAAGGCGCGCCGCGAGGGCCAGGCCAACGCCAAGGCCGCCGACAGCACCATGGCCGACTGGCAGACCATGGCGAAGTTCTTGTTGAGACAGGCCAGCGCGATCGCGAACTCGTCCAACAAACGAGCTCGTATCGCGCAGCTATCTTCGATGGCCTACGACCACTTCGTCGAGCGCGCGCACGACCCAGCTTCAGCCTACGACCGGCTGCTGCGGGCCTATGGCGAGCTGGATCTGCGCGACGGCGTCAGCTCGCTGATGAACGCCCGCGAAAAGTTGCGCAAGGATCGCCGATGACGCCCCTCGACTCTTCCGCTCTCGATCTTGGTGGTGCCACCAGCCTGCACGCTGGGGCCAGTGATCGGGCCAGTGATCGGGCCACTATCGATCCGCCGCTGGTCTTCATGTTTCCGGGTCAGAGCTCGCGCTACCCCGGCATGCTCGATCGCCTCGTCGACCTGCACCGGCCCAACGCGAACCTGCTCGCGTGGGCCTCGGACCTGCTCGGTCGCGACCTCGCGGCCCAGTACCACGTCGACGCGGGCGAGGCTGCGTTCGCGCGCAACGTCGACGTCCAGGTCGGGGTGTTCCTGGCCAATCACATGTTCCTCGCCACGCTCGAGGCCGCGGGCATCGAGGCCGAGCTCTCGCTCGGCTTGAGCCTGGGCGAGTGGAACCACCTCGTGCACATCGGCGCGGTCTCGTTCGAGTCCGCGCTGCGGGCCGTGGAGCTGCGTGGCCGCTGCTACGACGAGGGCCCGCGCGGCTGGATGGCCGCGATTCAGCCGATCTCCGACGAAGACCTGGCCGCGGTGGTCAGCAGCGCGGCCAAGCTCGGCGTGCTCGAGGTCGTCAACCTCAACTCGCCGCAGCAGCACGTGGTCGCGGGTGAGCGGGCCGCGGTCGAGGCCGCGGTCGAGCACGCCGAGGACGAATTCTACGCGCAGCCGCAGATCATCGAGCGCAACGTGCCGATGCACTCGTCGCTGTTTCGGGTCGTGGGTGAGCGGTTCCGCGAGCACCTCGACCAGCTCGAGTTCGCGGCCCCGCGCCTGCCCTACCTGCCCAACCGGCTCGGGCAGCTGCTCCACAACCCCAGCCGCGCCCAGCTGATCGACCTGCTCTCGACCCACGTCCACGAGCCGGTCCTGTGGCGGCGGTCGCTCGACCACATCGTCTCGCACCACCCAGACGCGGTGTTCGTCGAGGTCGGGCCGATGTCGGTGCTGCACAACCTCATGCACCGCAAGTGGCTGCGCAACCGCAAGTTCCGGACCGACAGCCGCGAACAGCTCGCGGATCACTTTGCGAGCGTGGTGGCCAAGCTCGGCGTCGACGAGCGAAAGGGTTCGGCTTGCACACCAAGCTGATCAAGTCCGGCCGCCGACGCTCACTGTTCACCGAGGCGTCGACCACCCAGGTGGTGGCGCTGGGCCGTGCGCAGCTCGAGCGCATGCTGCCCCACCGTGATCCGATGTTGCTGGTCGACGGGATCACCCGCGTGGACCTCGCGCAGGGCATGGTCGAGGGCCGCCGCCGGGTGGCCGCCGACGACCCGGTGTTCGCCGGTCACTTCCCGGGCGATCCGGTCTACCCAGGCGTGCTGTTGCTCGAGATGGTCGGCCAGCTGGGGATCTGCCTGCAGCACCTGCTGGACAGGTTCACGGTCGGTGCGCCGATCGAGCTGTCCGCGGACGATCAACCTCGCGCCTTGCGCCTGCTCAAAGTCGAGCACGCGCTGTTCCAGGGCGCGGTGCGACCCGGCGATGAGCTGACCCTGGTCGCCAAGTCGGTCGAGAACAGCGACTATGTGTCCGTTTGCGTCGGTCAGGCGCTGCTCGGTGAGCAGGTGCTGGCGCTCGCGATCTACGAGGTCTTCATGCTCGACGATGACGCGAGCTAGACCCCTCCCCCACGAACTTGCAGGAGCTGAGCCTTGAGTCCCCAACAAAAGCGCATCGTCGTCACCGGAATGGGCATCAACACCCCGATCGGTGACACCCTCGACGACTTCTACACCAACCTGATCGCCGGCAAGTCGGCGATCACCAATTGGAAGTGGCTCGAGAATGACGCCGTGTACTCCAAAGTTGGGGGCGACCTCAGCGAGTACGATTCGAAGGCCAAGCTCGCCTCGCTCAAGAAGGCGCTGGTGCCCTCCACCTACAAGCGCCTGCGCCAGCTGCTCAAGAAGGCGCCGTTCTCCACGGGCATCTCGGCGCTGGTCTCCGCCGACGCGTGGATCGACGCCGGGCTGTCGGGCAAAGAGGACACCATGGACCCGACGCGCCGCGCGACGCTGGTCGGCGGGCACAACCTCAACGAGCGCTACTTCACGACCAACTACGAGACCTTCCTCGACGAGCCCGACTACATCGACTCGCTCGCGGCGCTGCTGATGCTCGACACCGATCACGCGGGCACCGTCAGCGAGGTCCTGGGCAGCCAGGGCGCCGCGTACACGATGGGTGGCGCGTGCGCGAGCGCCAACATGGCGCTGCGCAGCTGCATCGACGAGATCCGCCACCACGATCACGACCTCGCGCTGTGCGTCGGCCCGGTGCTCGACTTCTCGCAGATGGGCCCGCACGCCATGGCGATGATGGGCGCGATCACCTTCCAGAGCTTCAACGACACCCCGGAGCTGGCCAGCCGGCCCTACGACACCCGCCGCGAGGGCTTCGTGCCGTCGCACGGGGCCGCGTGCCTGGTGCTCGAGGAGCTCGGCCACGCGCTCGAGCGCGGCGCCAAGATCTACGGTGAGGTGCTCGGCTGCACGGCGACCTCGGACGGCTGTCACTTGCCGTCGCCCTCCACGGAAGGGCAGGCGCGCACGATCACCCGGCTGCTGCGCCGCTGCGGGCTGACTCCGGACCAGGTCGACTTCGTGTGTGCGCACGCGACCTCGACGCCGCTCGGGGATCTGTCCGAGGTCAACGCGCTCAAGTCCGTGTTCGGCGACCACGCCTACAAGCTCAAGGTCAACGCGCCCAAGTCGATGCTGGGGCACACCTGCTGGTCAGCGCCGGCCGTCGAGACCGTCGCCGGGCTGCTGCAGATGAAGCACGGCAAGCTCCACCCCTCGATCAACGTCGACGAGCTCGATCCCGAGATCGACCTCGACGTGTGCGCCAACGAGGCCGTCGATCACCAGATCGAGATCATGCTCAAGAACTCGTTCGGGTTCGGCGGGCTCAACTGCTGCGCGCTGTTCAGCCGCTTCAACGCCAACTCCGTCTGAGACCAACTCATGTATTACTTCGTCACCGGGGGTTCACGCGGCATCGGGGCCGGCATCGTCGAGTATGCCGCTCGTCGAGGTCACCACGTTGCGTTCACTTATGTCGCGAACGCCGAGGCGGCCGAGCGGTCCAAGCAAGCCGCGCTGGCTGCAGCCAAGCAGGCCGGTCACGAGGTCGAGATCCGCCACTACCAGCTCGACGTCAAGGACGCCGATCGGGTCGAGGTCGTCGCCGACCAGGTGCTCGAGGACTTCGACACCATGGAGGTCATCGTCAATTGCGCGGGCGTCAACCGCGACAACCTCATGGTCGCGATGTCCAACGACGAGTGGCGCGAGGTCCTGGCGACCAACCTCGACGGGCCGTTCTACGTGTGTCGGCAGTTCCTGCAGACGCTGATGGCCAACCGGTTCGGGCGGATCATCAACATCTCGTCGATCCAGCACGAAGGCGGCAGCGGCCAGGCCAACTACGCGGCCGCCAAGGCGGGCCTGCACGGCCTGACCAAGACCCTCGCCAAGGAGTACGGCCGCCGCGGGATCACGGCCAACGTCGTGGTCCCCGGGTTCTTCGACACCGACATGACCCGCGAGACGATGCCGCAGGCGAACAAGGACTACTGGAAACAGTACTGTCCGATGCCGAAGGGCCGGATGGGCAAGGTCGACGAGCTCGCGGCGGTGGTCGACTTCCTCGCCAGCGAAGGCGGCGCCTTCGTCAACGGCGAGGTCATCAACGTGACCGGCGGCCTCGGCTGGACGGTCTAGTCATGACCCCCACATGCACCGTGACACTTCGCCGAATGCAGCCGCTTCGCGTCTGGTCGCTTCGCTCCTCGGGGCTGGCTGTTCGCCTGGGCATGTGTGGCCCCCTGGAAGGGGGCTCGTTGTGAGCCTGGCGAACGCTTTGGTACTACGCCGACTGGAGGGGCTCGTCAGGACCTCCACAGTCAGCCCGTCGACCAGCTACTAGGGAGGTAACGCGCCATGACCAACGCAAACAGGGTCGGTATCGAGAAGATCTTTGCCTATCCGTGCAGCATGACCCTCGATATGGTCGCGCTCGCGGAGGCGCGGGGGGTGTCGGCTTCGCATCCGATCGAGGACCTGTGGGTCGAGTCGCGCAGCCTCAACCCGGTCTGGGAAGATCCGGTCTCGATGGCCGTCAACGCGGCGCGGGGCCTGCTCGAGGGCGAGGACCCGGAGCAGATCGAGCTGGTCGTGGTCGGGACCGAGTCCAGCGTGGACTTTGGCAAGCCGATCTCCAGCTGGGTTCAGCGCCTGGCGGGGATCGGGCCCAACTGTCGCAACTACGAGACCAAGCACGCGTGCTACGGGGGCACCGGTGGCCTGATGTCGGCGGCCCACTGGATCGCGTCGGGGTTCAACCGCGGCAAGAAGGCCCTGGTGGTCTGCACGGATCAGAGCCGCATGCACCTCGGCCAGCCGTGGGAGTTCGTGCTCGGGGCCGGGGCCACGGCGATGCTGATCTCCGACAAGCCCGACCTGCTCGAGTTCGAGCTCGACAAGAACGGCTACTGGACCAACGAGATCAGCGACACGTATCGGCCCAGCTCGCGCGATGAGGTCGGCCACGCGGACACCAGCTTGTTCGGCTACCTCGAGGCCGTGGAGGGCGCCAGCGAGCACTTCATGGAGGTCTCGGGCGAGCAGGACTACGACGCCAACTTCGTGCGCCACGTCTATCATGTGCCGTTTGGCGCGATGACCTACCGGGCCCACCGCGCGGTGGTCCGGCGGTATGTCCCGAGCCTGGCCAAAAAGCAGATCCAGGGTCACTTCGAGCGCAAGAGCAAGGCCGGGCTCAAGTACAACCGCAGGCTCGGGGGCACGTACACGTCGGCGACCTTCCTGGCGTTGATGGGCACGATCTCGGCCGCCGCCGAGGGCGGGGAGCCGCTGCAGGCGGGTCAGCGGATCAGCGTGTTCTCCTATGGCTCGGGCTCGTGCTCGGAGTTCTACCCGGTCCGCGTGGGCCCGCGGGCCAACGAGATCATCGCGGCCGCGGGCCTCGACGCCCGGCTCGACGCGCGTCGCAAGGTCACCGTGCCCGAGTACGAGGCGATCGAGCAGACCCGGGCCAGCTACGTCGACAACCCAACCTACACGACCGACAAGCGCGGCCCCGATGGCGCCTGGGCCAAGCACTGGTCCGAGGCCTACGAGGGCAAGGGCCTGTGCGTCCTCGACGGCCTCGACCACTGGGAGCGGCGCTACCGGCTGAGCTGATGCGGGTCCGTTGCGAGCCCAAGGACAGCCCGGTGTGGCGGGTCCACCTCGAGCCGGGCGACAAGCCCGAGGTCGTGTTCGATGGCGCGGGCCTGGCCCAGCTCGACGCGCTGCTGCAGGCGGCCGAGGTGTCCAAGCGCTGCCGCGTGATCGTGATCGAGAGCAGCCCCGGCGTGTTCTGTCGCGGCATGGATCTCGAATTTTTGGTCGCCCACGCGGGTGAAGATCAGTCCGAGAAGCTGGCGGCCTACGCCCGCTGCATGGAGCGGCTGCGCAGCTCGGCCAAGGCCGTGATCTGTCTGGTCGACGGCGACGCGATGGGCGGTGGCGTCGGCCTGGTCGCCGCCGCGGATCTGGTGATCGCCACCGACCGCGCCAGCTTTGCCCTGCCCGAGTGCGTGCTCGGGCTGATCCCCGCGATGGTGCTGCCGCTGCTGTGCGAGCGCATGCCGGTCCAAAAGGCCCGGTGGATGGCGCTGTCGAGCCGCAGCGTCAAGGCCGACGAGGCCCTGACGATCGGCCTGGTCGACGAGCTGGTCGAGGGCCCGATCCAGCTCGAGCAGGCGCTGCGGCGCACGCTCAAGCGGCTGCTCCGGGCCAGCCCGCGCGCGGTCGCCCGGCTCAAGCGCTACTCCAGCGAGATCGCCACGCTCAGCCGCGTCGCCGCGCTCGACCACGGCGCCCAGCAGACCGCCAACGATCTGCTCGACCTCGAGACCATCACCGCGATCCGGGGCTTCATGGCTGGCGAGTCGCCGCGGTGGTTCGAGCGCTATCGGCCAGGTGGACATGACTGAGCCCAACGACCCCGACACGCCCCGCGTCACCCTCACGATCGAGGACGGGATCGCGGAGCTGTGGATGCGCGACGAGCCGGGCAACAACGCGTTCTCGCGCGGGTTCGTGGCCGAGCTGCTCGCGTGCATGGACACGCTCTCGCGCGACACCGAGGCCAAGGTCTGCGTGGTCCGGGGCCTGCCCGAGCTGTTCTCGGCTGGCGGCGACCGCAACATGCTGCTCGATCTCGCCGAGGGCCGGCTCGCGCCCTACGACCTCGAGCTGACCCGCAACCTGATCGAGCTCCCGATCCCCACGATCGCCGCGATGGAGGGCAGCGCCGTCGGTGGTGGGCTGATCTTCGGGCTCGCCTGCGACATGGTGATCATGGCCCGCGAGAGCCGCTACGGGACCAACTTCATGGATCTGGGGTTCACCCCGGGCATGGGCACGACCGGGCTCTTGCAGTTCGCGGTCGGCGAGTACCTCGCGGCCGAGATGATGTTCGGCTGCCAGTACTTCAAGGGCAGCCACTTCGAGCACCGCGCCAACGTCAACGCCGTGGTCGCGCGGGCCAAGGTGCTCGCCCACGCACGTAAGCTGGCCCTGCGCCTGACCGACAAGCCCCGGTTTGCGATCGAGCTGCTCAAGCGGCAGCTCGCGCTCCCGCGTCGCCAGGCGTTCGAGGCGGCCCGCACGGCCGAGTCGATGATGCACCAAGTGTGCTTCGCCGCGCCCGAGACCCGCGCGCGGATCCGCGAAAATTACAACCAGGTCGCTGACGACCAACCATCCAGTGGCCCGCAACCAGGCGAGAAACCTCGCCCGAGCTGAAAAACAGTTCGCTGCCCAAGGCGAATCAGTTTACGAATACCGTCCGCAAGCGGGCGAGAAACCTCGCCCGAGCTGAGAACAGAGACTCGAAGATGCTCAACGACTTCCAAGACAAGGTCGTGCTGATCACTGGCGGCACCAAGGGGATCGGTCGCGCCTGCGCCCTCGCGTTCGCGCGGCTCGGCGCCAAGTGCTGGCTGACGCACCGCTGGGGCTCGGCCGACGAGCAAGAGCTGCGCGCCGCGTTCGCGGAGATCGGCGGGCACGCGCCGCAGATCGTCGAAGCCGACGCCTCGAAGAAGGCCGACACCAAGGCGCTGATCAGCCAGATGCGCGCGGCCGGGGTCGAGCGGGTCGACATCTTCATCAACAACGTGGCGATGGTCGTGCGCGGCGACGGGTTCGACGCCCACGGCAAGCGAGCGCTGATCAAGAGCCTCGAGTACAGCGCCTGGCCGTTCGTCGACTACCTCAACAAGATCAACGCGAGCTTTGGGTCCTATCCCCAGTACGCGCTGGCGATGAGCTCGGACGGGCCGGATCAGCACTACCCGCACTACGACTATGTCGCGGTCGCCAAGGCCGTGCTCGAGACCTTCGTGCGCTACATGTCCACGCACCTGCGCGAGCACGACGTCAAGGTCAACGCCCTGCGCACGCGGCAGGTCCCGACCGAGAGCTACGCGCAGATCTTTGGCGAGCAGAACACCGGGATCGCCGAGCGCTTTGCGGAGTTCGCCGTGACCCCCGAAGAGGTCGCCGCGACCGCGCTGGCGATGTGCAGCGGCCTGTTCGACAGCTTCTCGGGTCAGGTGCTGCAGCTCGATCGCGGCGCCTCGTTCGTCGACAACATCATGACCATGGGCCAGCGCTTGCTCGCCAGCGCGGATCCCAGCGAGGCCGTGACCGTGGCCGATCCGCCGCCCAAGCCGGTCCACGCGAGCGTGGGCGATCTCGTCGCGGCCCCCGCCTCAGGTCAGTCGGGTCAGTCGGGTCAGTCCCACAGCGTGGCCCCAACCTTGCGGCGTCAGCTCGACGGCAAGGCGGTGCTGATCACGGGCGGGACCAAGGGGATCGGCCTGGCCTGCGGGCTGGCCTACGGGCGCCAGGGTGCGCGCACCTACCTGACGCACCGCTGGGGCTCGGCCGACGAGGGGGCGATCCGAGCCAGCTTCGAGCAGGCTGGCGCGCCGCCGCCCGTGATCCTCGAGGCCGACGTCAGCCAAGATGAGGACACCGAAGCCCTGATGCAGCGGATCAAGGATGACGTCGGCGCGCTCGAGGTGCTGATCACCAACGTCAGCTTCGCCCACGTCAGCCAGACCCACGACGATCTGAGCTTCAAGGGGCTCAAGCGCTCGCTCGAGTACAGCTCGTGGCCCTTCATTGGGTACATGCAGCACGCCAAGTCGATCTTCGGGCGGTTGCCACGCTACGCGATCGGCATGTCGTCGCGCGGTCCCGAGTACTTCTTGCCCGGCTACGACTTCGTCGCCGCGTCGAAGGCTGTCATGGAGACTTTCTGCCGTTACCTCACGAGTGATCTGCTCGACGAGGACATCCGGATCAACGTCCTTCGCGCGAATCCCGTAGAGACAGAGTCGCTGGAGGCCACGTTCGGCCCTGAATTCGCCCCATTTTGTAAGAAATGGTACGCGGACGGCTTCTTCATCCAGCCCGAGGAGGTCGCGGACGCCGCTGTCGCGCTCTCGAGTGGCCTGATGGACGGCGTTCGCGGCCAGGTGCTGTTGCTGGACAGGGGCTTCGGTTTTTCGGACAACGTGGTCCGTCTGTTCACCGAGCGCGAGCGCTTCGGTCTCTAGACACTCCCCCGCAACAATGCCCACCGACCTGAGCATGCTGACGTGCGCACTCTCGACGAGGCTGACTCGACGAGGCCGGCACAGCGCAGCACAGGTCGCTGACGTGAATTTCCAGATCGAATTTCCGATCCCCAGGCGCGCTGATCGCGCTGGTTGAGCTAGCCTGCGACGCCCGATCAGGGCGTCCAACGAGAACGAGAACGAGGAGAACCAATGACCCGCGAACATGTGCTCGAGGTCGTCACGCGCCACTTGGTGGACACCATCGAAGAGCTCGAGGGAGTCGAGATCGACCCCGTCAAGTCGATGAAGGATCTCGGGGCCAACAGCCTCGACATCGTCGAGGTCGTGTCGTGCAGCATGCGTGAGCTCAAGGTGAAGGTGCCGCGCTCCGAGCTGAACCAGCTCAACAACATCAACGAGCTCGTCGAACTCCTGCACAAGAGCGTGCAAGAGAAGGAAGCGGCCGCGGACTAGGGCCGGGTCTCGAGCTCGGCTCGGCACGCGCCGGATTCGGCCTGTCTCGGGTTGGGGTTCGGTCGGGGTTCGGCCCGGTTCGACTCTGGGATCGGCCCCCACCGCGGGCGCGTCGGGTTGCGCCACCCCTCCACGGACGCCAAGGTGCGTGCTTCGAGACGAGCCTCGGCTCGTCTTCGTTTTGGTTTGCGATGCGGGCAGTTATCGTCGTCGGCAACTACGTCAACGTGGTTGATGGCGTCGCGCTGACCTATCAGCGCCTGGTTCGCGCTCGGGTTCAGGCCGGCGACCAGGTGATGGTGGTGGCCCCGGGTGGGCCGGCGCTGCCCGGACCGAGCGCTGCGACCTTCGCCCCGGTCCCGTCGATCCCGGTCCCCGTCCAGCCCGAGTACAGGCTCGCGCTCGGGATCCCGCGCGCGACCCGACGCGCGCTCGAGCAGTTTGAGCCGGACTTGATCCACGTGGGCAGCCCCGATCTGGCGGGCGAGGCCGCGCTCGACTTCGCGGCCGCCCACGGGATCCCTGCAGTCGGCTCGTACCACAGCGAGATCGCTCGGTACCTGCGCTTCATGCCCGTGCCGGGCGTCGGCGTGCTCGGTCCGCTGCTCGAGCGCGGCGTGTGGGCGTGGATCCGGCGGTTCTACAACCGCTGTCGGCACGTCTACGCCCCGACCGAGTCGATGCTCGCGACCCTGCGCGCGCGCGGGATCGAGTCGGAGCTGCGCGTGTGGGGGCGCGGCGTCGATCCGCGCGCGTTCGACCCGGCGCGGCGCGACATCAGCTGGCGTCGGCGCCTGGGCGTCCCGGATCACGTCCCGTTGATCCTGTTCGTGGCTCGGCTGCGCTGGGAGAAGGGCCTGGCCGATCTGGCGGCGGTGCTGGCCGGGCTCGCCCGTACCCCCTGGCCGCACCACAGCGCGATCGCGGGAGCGGGGCCGGCCCGCGAGGCGCTGGCGCGGCGCTGCCCCGACACGCACTTTTTGGGCGAGCTGCATCACCGGGAGCTCGCCCGCGCCTACGCGAGCGCGGATCTGTTCTTGTACCCGAGCACCACCGAGACCTTCGGCAACGTGACGCTCGAGGCCATGGCTTCGGGCGTGCCCACCGTCTGCGCGGACGCGACCGGGAGCACCGAGCTGGTCGTGCCCGGCGAGACCGGCGAGCTGTTCGCGGCCGGGGACGTGCGCGCCGCCGTCGAGGTCGTCGGCGCGCTGCTGCGGGATCCCGACCGGCGTCACGCGATGGGCCGCGCGGCGCGAGCACGAGCTCAGCGCTTCAGCTGGGCGCGCTCGCTCGCGCAGCTGGACGCGCACTGGAACGATGCGCGGCGGCACCTGGCGCCGTGATAATGTTGGCGTCCCGAGGGGGCCCATGTCCGAGACAGCCGCACGTGTCGATCTACGCCAAGCCAACCTGTCCGAGTCTGCGCAGCTGCGCGAGCTTGGCGACCGGATGTTTCTCGCGCTCGAGCAGCCTCCGCCAGTCCGCAGCTTGTTGAAGCTGACGATCGGTGACGAGCAAAAGGCGTTCGAGGTCGGGCGCGTGATCGAGGTCGTCGGCGAAGGCGAGCCCGCGCGTGGTTGCTACGGCCAGTTCGTCGAGTTCGAGCGGCTGGGCGAGCAGGCCAAGGTCGGCTCCGAGCACCTGCAGCCCGGGATCAGCGGCAGCGGCGTGCCCGCGCCGGTCGTGATCATGAGCACCGCCGAGATGATGCTCGGCGAGGCCGGCAGCGAAGAACACGAGGCCGCCGCCGCGAGCGAAGCGGACACGAGCGAGACCGACGACAGCTCAGGCGAGGTCGAAGCGAGCAGCAGCGAGTCCGACGCCGCAGGCAGCGACTCGAGCGAGAGCGAGTCCGACGACGCGAGCAGCGACGACGACCACGCGAGCGACGAAGACAACTGAGCGCCAATCACCGGCGGGCGGCGAGCGGCGAAGGTCTCTAACCAGCCGCTTCGGCCAGGCGATCCAAGAACGCCCGCGGATCCGCCTTGGCCGGGATCGGCACCCAGGTCTCGTCGAACTCCATCCCGGCCGTGGCTGCGTGGCCCCGGGCCGAGTCGTAGTCGCCCAGCCGAACCTCGAGCGCGGCCGCGTAGAAGTACCGCAGACCTCGGCGGAAGGGATCCTGCTCGAGGTCGATCTCGAACAGCAGCGCGTCGCGGGTGATCTGGGCGATCTCCAGCTCGTCCTGGTTGGCCATGATCACCAGCGACTCCAGATCATCCACGATCATCAGCGCCACCCGCTCGTCGAGCTCCTGGTCTTCGAGGGTCAGCCCGCGGATCAGCTGGGTCAGCCGCTCGGACGCCTGGATCGCGCCGCCGCGCTCGCGCTCGACCTCGGCGATCCCCAACATCGCCCCAGTGTGGTTGGGCAGCAGCTCGACGGACAGCTCGAAGTGCTTCGCGGCGGCGTCGAAGCGCTTGGCCATCAGCGCGATCTCACCGCGCAAGGCCGACACCTGGGCCCGCTGCGACAGATCCCCCAGCTCGGTGTAGCGCTTGGCTGCCTCGGCGGCGAGCCGCTCGGCCTCGTCGAGCTCGCCCTGCTCGTAGGCGATCGCGCCGAGCATGTACGTGACCGAGGGATCGTCGAACCCACCCTCGAGCGCCTGGTGCAGGAACGGTCGCGCGGCGGTGCCCGAGTAGGTCTGCATCTGCACGCCAGCCCACATGTACGCGAGGTCGGGCGTCATGTGGTGCTCGGCCGCCAGCGTCGCAAGGTCGCTGTTCATGATCGCCGACGCCCGCTTGCCGACCTCGGGGTTGGGCGGACAGGAGGCCGCGAACCCGGTCACGCGGACCCGCGCGATCCGGGCCTGAGTGGCGAGCGCTGGCGAGTTCTTGCCCGCCTCGATCGCGTCGTCGAGGTTGGTCAGCAGGGCCTCGACCGAGAGGTCGCCCGGGGCGACCTTGGTCTGCGGATCGTAGTCGACGATGCGCTCGTGCGGGCCGAGATCATCGGGCAGCCGCCACGCGACCCCGCGAATGCAGGTCGTGAAGTACAGCGCGGCGATGTCGGCCCGCGCGACCGCGATCCAGTGTCGGCCCGAGCTGCTCGCGGCTGCGGCCAGCAGCTTGTCGGCGCTGTAGGCCTTGCCCTCGCGCAGCAGCTCGCGAGCCTGCTGCATGGCCTCGAGCGCGGATCCGTCGGTGTGGGCCTTGGCGACCTCGATCAGCGGGCTCAGATCCTGCCAGGCCGGCCAGCTGCCCATCGGGACCTCGGCCTGCCGCTCCATGCCCGCGCGCACGCAGCCCGTGCTTGCGCCGCCGACGAAGGCGCAGCTGAGCACCACGGCGAGGCCAACGCGGGCGAACCGAGACAAACTCGAGAGCGGCATATCCAGGCGCCAGCGTAAAGCAGCGAGCAGCCAGCTCCAAGTGGCCGCGCGCGGTGAGTTTGCGACGCCGCGCCCGCGCCCCAGGCTCATGCTTGGTCAGGCGGTGGACTTCGGTTAGCGTGGGCAGCGAGCCCGCATGCCACGTCCTCGTCGAGTCTTCCTGTGTAGCGCCCTGCTGGGCGCCAGCGTGCTCCTCACCGCCTGCGCCAAGAAGCCCAGTGAAGCGCAGTGCGACGAGTTCGCCGATCACTTCGTGAAGCTGCTCGAGGAGTCGCGCGACAAGCCCGACTCACGCATCAAGAAGCTCGCCAACGATCAGCGCGACAAGGTCGTCGAGGCCTGCGTCAGCGAGGGCAGCGTCGCCGAGGTCGAGTGCGTGCTGGCCCAGACCTCGATCGCCGCGGTCGAGTCCAACTGTAAGTGACCTGCAAGGCGCCAGGCCCGGGCTCACGCGCGTGAGCGGGCGCCGTCGTCTCCGGCGATCATGCTCAGCATCCGCCGCATGCCGCCGCGCAGCGCCTTGGGCATGACCTTGCGGGCTCGCTGCAGCATCGGCACGACCAGGTGATCCCCGATCGCGTCGGCGGCCGCGACCAGGCCCTCTGGCAGCGGCTTGAAGTGCAGATCCAGGTGGTCGCCCTCGGTCTCGATCCCGTCGAGGGTCATCAGCGAGGTCATCAGACCCAGCGCGTGGCGAACCAGGGGATCCTTGGCGAGCTGGGGCACCCGCATCAGGTCCAGGACCACGCGGTTGCCGTGCGCGTCGACGATCATGTCGGGCATGTCGGGCAGGTGCTGCACGAGGTCGCCGGGCCGCGACAGATCCAGCGCGCGCGTGACGAGCAGCGCGGAGATCTGACTCTTGTGGGTGTCGATCGGGATCATCGACACGTCCTCGAGGCGCAGCTCGAGCCGCATCTCGTCACCGCTGAGCTGGATGCGATCGATGTAGAGCACCGCGCCCGCGCGGACCCGGGTCCGCATCAGATCGAAGGTCGCCGCCATCCGCAGGCCCGGCGGAACCGCGCCGACCTCGACGTCTTCGACGGCGTCGGAGTCGGCCATCTGACCGGCGAGCCAACGAAACGCGGCGAGCGGCACACCAAAGCGCATGCCGATCGCGTTGCGGAGCACGCGGCTGAGCTCCTCGGGGTGGCTTCGAAGATAGTGCCGCGCAGCAGACAAGACGTCCCCAGGTCGCATCGGTCGCAGCATACGAAAGCCGCGGCCCGCCGTCTGCCAACTGGAGCACTATTCGACGTCACCCCTGTGCAGAGACTTTCACCCGACCCCTGAATCTTGCCGCTGCAAACCAGCTATCCTGCCCGCGAATGACCACACCCGGCGACTCTCGTGGATTCAAGTGGCACTGGTTAGGCGTGGCGGGGCTCGCCCTCGCGTCGGCGTTGGCTTGTGAAGTCTCGTCGGGTGGTCGCCACAGCGAGCGCCCCGACGCCGATGGCGGCGGTGGCAGTGACAAGGGATCGCGCGGGGCACCCACCCCCAGCGCGCTGGCAGCTGGGACGGGGCACGCCTGCGTGTTACGCGAGTCTGGGGCGGTGAGCTGCTGGGGCGCCAACGCAGCCGGGCAGCTCGGCGACGGGACCACCGTCGATCGCAGCAACCCCGTGACCGTCCAGGGCCTCGGCGACGCCAGGCAGCTCGCGCTCGGGCGCTCGCACACCTGCGCGCTTCGGGCTTCGGGCGCGGTGTCGTGCTGGGGCGCCAACGATCGCGGACAGCTGGGATCGGGCACCGAGATCTCTGCGTCGCGACCCAGCGCCGTGCGTGGCCTGAGCGACGCGAAGCTGGTCGCCGCGGGCGGCGACCACACCTGCGCGCTGCGGCAAAACGGCGCGGTCGTGTGCTGGGGCAACAACAGCGACGGCCAGCTCGGCAACCTCACACGCACGACGTGGACCGAGCCCGCCCAGATCCGCGGGCTCGTCGACGCGATCGGCCTCGTCGCCGGGGAACGCCACACCTGCGTGCTACGCCAGACCGGCGGCGGGATCTGCTGGGGCGCCAACGACAAGGGCCAGCTCGGCGACGGCACCACCACGGGTCATGAGCGGCCATCGAGCGTCGTCGACATGGCGGGCCTGATCGGGCTGGCGGCCGCGGGCGCGCGCACCTGCGGGTTTACGGCTCAGTCCGTGTACTGCTGGGGCGAGGACGACGACGGCAGGCCCTCGCCGCGCCCGCGCAAGGTCGCCGAGGGCAGCCAAAACGACGGGATCGTCGAGCTCGAGCTCGGCCCCGAGCACGCCTGCTTGCGCCACCAAAGCGGGACCGCGCGCTGTTGGGGGCAAAACCGAGACGGCCGGCTCGGCGACGGGAGCTTCGACTCGAAGTCTCGCCCGTCCCCGGTCAAGCTCGGCTCGGTCCGCGACCTCGCGCTCGGCGAGCGTTTCAGCTGCGCGCTGCGAGCCGACAACGAAGTCGCGTGCTGGGGCGACGACGCTGGCGGAGCGCTCGGCCAAGGGGACGCGGGCAGCGAGGGCGGGGCCGCGCGCACGGGCGTTCAGCGGGTCGTCAACCTCGACGACGCGACCGCGCTGGTCAGCGGCGATGGGTTCTCGTGTGCGACCCGCAAGACCGGCGCGGTGCTGTGCTGGGGTCGCAACGATCTCGGTCAGCTCGGGGACGGCAGCGGCGACGGCTCGCGCGCGATGCCAGCCCCGGTCGCCGGGGTCAGCGATGGCGTCGCGCTCACGGCTGGGTCTGCGCAGGCCTGCGTGGTCCGCAAGTCCGGCGGCGTGATGTGCTGGGGCGCCAACGACATGGGCCAGCTCGGCCGCTCCCCCGGCGCTCCGATCGTCAAACCAAACGCGATCCCCAAGCTCGACGACGCGACCGCGGTCACGCTCGGTGACGGCCACGGCTGCGCGCTGCGTCGCTCGGGGTCCGTGTATTGCTGGGGCAGCGACGCCGAGGGGCAGCTCGGAGATGGCGCCGGGTCGCGCGGCGGGACCGTCGTCCAGCTCGCCGACGCGACGACCTTGAGCAGCGGTCGCGCCCACACCTGCGCGCTGCGGCGGTCGGGCGAGGTCATGTGCTGGGGCGCCAACAATCAGGGCCAGATCGGCAACGGGGCCGGGGCCGCCCAGCTCAAGACCCCCGTCCAGGTCCCCGTCTCGGTCGCCAACCTCAGCGACGCGGCCGAGATCGCCATGGGGCCCGAGCACGGCTGCGCGCGCAGGCGTGACGGCAAGGCCGCGTGCTGGGGTCGCAACGACGCCGGCCAGCTCGGGAGCGGGACCGAGAGCTCGGTGTGGACCAGTCGCGTGCCCGTCAAGGGCCTCGCCGGCGTCTCGACCCTCGCGGTCGGCTCGGTCCACGCCTGCGCCGTCGCGGGCGGCCGGCTGTCGTGTTGGGGGGACAACACGGCCGGTCAGGGCGGCTACGTCGGCGGCTCGGCGACCATTCCCCGGTCCAGCGTGCAGGGCCTCGACGTCGCCAGCTTGGCGCTCGGTCGTGACCACAGCTGCGCGCGCCTGCGCAGCGGTGAGGTCGCGTGCTGGGGCAGCAACGAGTACGGCCAGCTCGGCGACGGCGGTCGCATGGTCTCGGCCACTCCGCTGGAGGTCGCTGGGCTGTGAGCGATCAAGACCTCGAGTTCGAGCACGTCGGCACCATGGCCTGCGGCGAGGGTCTGTTGATCTGCGACGTCGAGTACTTCCCCCAGAGCTTCGCGGGCATGCGCCGCGGACCGGTCGGGCTCGATGTCGAGATCCCGGTCGAGCCTGGGACCTGGCAGGTGCTGATCGCTCGTGAGCGCGACGCCGAGCGCTCGCCTCGGTTCGTGCTGCTGACCCTGGACACCGATCTCGACGAGCCCACGCCGATCGACCACGCCGAGGCCGTCGGGCTGCTGCGCGTCGACTCGGGCCGGATCACCGCGATCGACCCGGCGCTGCGCGACGACCCGATCATGCAGACAGCCGTGCTCGAGGCCCCGCGCGAGCAGGTGCCGTGCATGCTGCGACCGCTCGACTCGCTGCCCACATCTGATCCGCGCGGGGTCCTGCTCGACATCGACGCCGGGGGCGTGTTCGAGCTCTACGCCCCGGCTGGCGAGCCGCGTCGCGCTGTGTTCATTGCAGTAGGGGCGAACTAGTCGCGACCGCCTCTGTTCGCCCAATGCCTACGTCGCACGACTTCACATTTGCGGCAGCAACTCTCAGCGTTCCCATCGGTCGGGATGGCGGCGTTGGTGCATGACCGCGAACACCTCGACACGTTCGGCCTCGACGCAGTAGAGCACCGCGTAGGGAAAGCCCTGGACCAACGCACGTCGAATGCCTCGCTCGAGGTGAGTCCACGCGAGCGGGTTCGTGGCGATCCTGTCGAAGGTACGATCGAGCTCCTCCGCAAACCGAAGCCCGACTTCGATGTCGCCCTCTTCGAGGTACCAAGCCGTGGCTTCCATCACCTCCGCTCTCGCTCGAGGTGTCAACTCGAGTCGCATGTGCGACTCAGCCGGTAGCCCGCTGCTCTCGCGCGCGCTGGACCATGTCGAAGATCTCGCGGCGAACATCCTGCCACGGCACGGAGCTGGTTCGTCCAGCCCGTAGATCTTCGCGTCGTCGCTCGGCCTCCGCGATCCAAGCTGCTTCGATTTCCTCGAAGGAGGATCCGTCACCAACACTGTCTTTGAGCACAGAGGCGAGGGCGGCACGCTCCCCGTCGGGGAGCCGCATCGCAGCCTCGAAGATGCGCCTGGCTTCGTCGCTCACGCCCGACAGTGTAGCGCGATCACGAAGAGAGGGCGCCGGGGACACATCAACGGACAAAGAGCCTCGCGGAGAACGGCGCGTTCAACGCTTGCCGCTTGCGCGGATTGGCGTGCACGACGAGAGCTCACGCGCTTGCGAGACTCCAGACGTCCACCTCGCCCACGGCATCGGTGACGACTTGCTCTGTCAGGTCACTCGGCAGGAGTCGCGGGCACGACCAGGACTGGGCAGGGCGACTCGCGGATCACCCGATCCGCGGTGCTGCCCAGGAAGAACCGGGCGACCCGACTGCGACCGCTGGCCGGGATCACCAGCAGCTGCGCGCCGAACCGCTCGGCCTCCTCGAGGATCACCTGCATGGCGATCCCAGGTCGGACCACGAAGGTGGTCGAGATCCCGGCCGCGTAGTGGTTGGCGAGGGCCTCGAGGACCTTCATCGAGGCCCTGCGCGCGGCTTCATGGACCGCCTTGATGTCGCCGACACCGACCACACTCATGCCGCCGGAGTAGAGCCGCGCGTTGTCGTAGGTCGGCGTCGCGTGGACCAGACACAGCTCACCGGCTGCGTCGACGATCCCGGCTGCGAGTGAGAGCGCGGTGGTGCTAGCTGGCGCGACACCCACCGTGCCACCGCCATCGATCTCGACCTCGAACCCAGAGTGGACGGCCGCGTCCGTGTCTTGGGTGAAGTCGATCGGGATCAAGATCCGCCGGAAGGGCGAGGTGCTCATGCGGGCAGCCTAACAGTGAGATGCCGCGCTCCGCGATCGCAAAACTCCGACTGAACGATGTTCTTCTGGGTTCTTGCCGGCAAAAGATCCGCTGGAGCGGGGTCGGCGTCGATGCCGATGATCCGCGCCAAGGTGGTCCAAAGGCCAGTTGGCACCGAGCGCCCTGATGTAGGATTTGCCGCTGTTGCTGATCGGCGGCCCAACCATGACTTCACTGACTGAGAACTCCGTAGCTGCGCTGTACTTGATCGCCGGGCTCGCCCTCGCAGGTTGTGGCGACGACCTCGCCCCGATCGCGGGCGACACCACCGAGACCGACTCGACCACCGACGCGCCCGGCGACGGCGACGGCGACGAGCAGGATGACGCCGACCAGGGCGGCGACGGTGACGGTGATCCCGGTGACGGTGACGGCGATCCTGGCGACGGCGACGGGGACGGCGACGGCGACGGGGACGGCGACGGCGACGGCGACGGCGACCCCGTCGACTGCATCGCCGCCCAGTACGTCGGCCAGATGCCGCCCGGCCCCGGCTACGGCGACGTCGGCCTGACGATTGGCTCGCACTGCCAGGGCACCAACCACCAGGACATCCAGGGCATCGAGCGGGTCGTGTTCATTGGCGACTCGGTCACGGTCGGGAGCCCGCCCACGCCGACCCAGGACTTCTACCGGTCCGTGCTCGCCGAGGAGCTCTCGTTCTTGTTTGGCATCGACGCGCCCAACCTGCTGTGGCAGACGGCCGATCCCTTCAACGGCACCTCGGTGGTCAAGGAGGACGGTGACTTCGCCTCGTGTGCCGAGTGGGGCGCGCGGACCGACGACTACATCGCGGGCGGCATGCAGCTCGAGGACTGCTTCAGCGGCGACGACTTCGAGAAGACCACGCTGGTCGTGACCACGATGGGCGGCAACGACGTCGCGGCGATCGCCAAGGACGCGATCGAGGGCGTGGAGGAGGACGCGCTGTGGGACGACGTCGAGCAGATGCTCGACTGGCAGCGGCAGATGGTCCACTGGCTCGTCGACGATCCCAACAAGTTCCCCAACGGCGTGTATGTGGTCTACGCCAACGTCTACGAGTTCACCGACGGGACCGCGGATCTTCTGTCATGTCCCGCGGCCGGGGTCGCGGGGTTCGACAAGAACCCCGATGACCCGGAGCAGCTGATCGAGTTCATGACCTATATCAACGTCGAGTACGCGAAGCTGGCGGTCGAGACCATGACCGACATGGTGTTCATGTTCGAGGGCTTCTGCGGGCATGGCTTTCACGCCGATGACCCGGAGACCGCGTGCTATCGCGGGCCGGATCAAGAGACCTGGTTCGACCTCACGTGTATCCACCCGACGCCGACGGGCCACCATGAGCTCGCCGACATGTTCCTGAACGTGATCGACGAGTAGGGGCCTACTCGTCAACTTCGACGAAGCCGGGGTCGAGCTCGAACTCGAAGTCGACGATCACCGGGGGGCCGTCGTAGGTCGGGTAGGGCGCGCCGGCGGCTGCTTCACGCAGGCAGTCTTGCAGCTTGGTCGACTTGGCGTGGGGCTCGGGCATGGTCGCGTTGACGCCAAATGGACGCGAGCGCTCGGGGTTGAGCTTGACCGCCATCGACACGTCGCCGAGCAGCTGCGCCTCGTCGCCGCGCCGGTCCTTCTCGGCCCACACGCACTCGTCGAGGGCGCCAAACTGGCCGAAGAATGCTTGCTGGACCTCGTACTGGTCGGGGCGCTCGGACCCGAACTTGTCCATGTCGAGCGAGATGTCGGCGTTGGGGTCGAACTCGGCGACGTTGGCCGTGACCGAGCCGGGGGTCGATGCGCCGCCGATCTTCACGGTGACCTTGCGCTGGGCGCTCTTGCCCGCGGTGCCGGTTTTTCCACAGGCCGGGAGCGCGAGGAGCAACACACAGGACAGCGAGATGAGGAGGTGGGGGCGAGGGATAGCGGGCATGTGGTCTCGATTGTGGTAGCGAGTCGTCACTCGTGATCCGAGCCGACCCAGTATTTCTGGTTGGGCCGTTCGACGCCAGCTTCGCCGGGATATTTTTGCCAGACGGCTCGGGCAGCGTGGGGCAGATCGACCCAAAACAACGTTGTCCCTGCTTGCTCGGCAATCCCCCACGCAACGCGTACACTCGCTCGCGATCTTCGTGAACGCACCTGTCCCACCCCGCGATCAGGTCGACGCGCAATGTCCAGCTTGCCGGCTGCACGCGCTGGTCCCGATGCTGCTGCGCAGGATCGAGCATGATCGCTGGGCGCAGGTCGAACCCGAGGAAGACACGGGCGACGACGAAGTGGTGCAAATCGACGCCTGCCCGGTCTGCAATGGGGCGTGGTTCGATGCCGGGGAGCTCGACCTGCTCGCCGGTGAAGCGACCGATCTCGAGCACGCCCTCGACCCCACGTCGCACCCGAGCAAGCGCGGGTGCCCGCGCGGGTGTTCGGTCATGCGCGAGCACGATCTACCCGGAGTGATCCGCACACCGGTCGATCATTGCCACACCTGCAAGGGCATCTGGCTCGACGGTCACGAGCGCCACAAGCTCGCCAAGTCCACGACCCGCGAGGGCCAGCAAGACGTCAAGCAACGCATGGCCCGGCGCGGGGCGATCTGGGCGGCGCAGCTGCTGGTCCAGCTCCCCGTCGAGGTCGAGAACCCGGTCCACACCACGCCCTGGGTGGTGATCTCGATCGTGACCGCGCTGCTGTCCTGCTTCGCGCTGCAGCTGCTGGGCATCGTGGATCTTGGCAACTGCGCGCCGGGCCTCGGCGATCTGCCGAGCGGCGCGATGTTTGGTGACCTGGCCGACGGCGCCACGTTTGCGGATCTGTGCTTTGCGCCCGTCGCTGGCTCACTCAAGCACCAGTGGGGCAGGCTTGGATTCGGGGCGATCGGCGAAGGCAGCTGGTACACGCTGACCACCCACTGGCTGCTGCACGGCGGCTGGGCCCACCTGCTGGGCAATTGTTATTTCCTCTACATCTTCGGCGACAACGTCGAGACCCTGTTTGGGCGGCGGCGCTTCGTGCTGTTCTTCCTGGGCGCTGCGCTGATCGGCGGGTTCGCGGAGGTGCTGCTCACGCAGAACACGGTCTCGCCGATCATCGGGGCGTCTGGGGGAATTGCCGGGGTGATGGCGGCCTACCTGTGGTGCTTTCCTCGCAACAAGCTGTTTCAGGTGGTGCTGTTCGTGCAGCTCAAGCTGCCGGTCTGGGTGTACCTGTTTGTCTGGGTCGGGTTTCAGGCGGTGATGGGGTTGTTCGAGACCAGCGACGCGGGCGTGGCCTGGTTCTCGCACCTGTTTGGGTTCGCGTTTGGGGCCGCCGTGACCCCGCTGATCTTGCGAATGCGTCGGCGCGAGATCGCCAAGACAGTCCGCACGCCCGCGCTGGCGCTCTAGCGCCGCCCCGGCCGACCCGGCCGACCCGGCCTACCCTTCTTCGGGCGCCCGCCAGGCGGTGTCGGCGAGGTCGCCGTCTTCGAACCCGAAGAACACCTTCATCTGGTTCTCCAGGAAGTCGCGGCCTTCTTTGGTCTGCAGGTCCAGCCGGTAGGTGTTGATGTAGCGGGGCGACTCCTTGAGCCACATCTGCCAGGCCTTCATCGAGACGTTTTCGTAGACCTGCTTGCCGAACTCGGTCGGGAACGGCCGAAACGGGATGCCCGGTAATTCGGCGTTCAATTTCTTGCAGTGGACCATTCGGGGCTGATTACTCATCGCTCGTTCCTGTCTGTCGGGGCGGACCTTAGCACATGGGCAGCACTACTCGCGGCCCTCGCGGAGGGCCTCGCGCACGACGTCGACGGCGGCGCCGATCTTGATCCGATCTTGGCGGCGATCGTCGCGGTAGCGGATCGTGACGGTCTCGTCCTCGGCGGTCTGACCGTCGATCGTCAGGCAGTAGGGCGTGCCGATCTCGTCGTGACGGGCGTAGCGCCGGCCGATCGCGTGCTGCATGTCGAGCTTGGCGCTGACGCCCTGCTTGAAGAACTCGTCGGCGACCTTGCGCGCGGTCTCGTCCATGCCGTCCTTGCGGACCAGCGGCAGGATCGCGCACTTGATCGGGGCCAGGCGCGGGTGCAGGCGCAAGACCGTGCGCGCGCCCTTGCCCTGCTCGTCGCCGGGCTCCTCGGCGTAGGCGTTGCACAGGACCGCGAGCACGCCCCGGGTCGCGCCCGCGGCGGGCTCGACCACGTGGGGGACGTAGCGCCAGCCCTGCTTGCCGGTCTCGGGATCGGTCGCCTCGGCGTCGTGATAGACCAACTTCTTGCCCGAGCCCTTGGCGTGGGCCGAGAGGTCGTAGTTGGTGCGCGAGGCGATGCCCTCGAGCTCGTCCCAGCCCCACGGGAACTGGTACTCGATGTCGAAGGTGCCGTCGGAGTAGTGGGCGAGCTCGGCGGGATCGTGCTCGCGGAAGCTGAGCTTGTCGGCGCTCAGGCCGATGCTCTGCCACCACTTCATGCGCTGCTCCTTCCAGTAGGCCAGCGCCTCGCGGCCCTTGCCGGGCTCGACGAAGTACTCCATCTCCATCTGCTCGAACTCGCACGAGCGGAAGATGAAGTGCTCGACGGTGACCTCGTTGCGGAAGCTCTTGCCCATCTGCGCGATCCCAAACGGGATCTTGGCGGCCATCGACTGCTGGATGTTCAAGAACTGGACGAACATGCCCTGCGCGGTCTCGGGCCGCAGGTACACGGCGGACTCGGAGATCACGGCGTCGACGGCAGCGCGCAGGGCCTTGGGATCGTCGCCGCGCTCGACCCCGGCCTGGACCGCGGCGATGACCCCCGCGAGCGGATCGACGGGGCCCAGGTTGGTCCGGAACATGCCGTTGAAGTCGCGCTCGGCCGACAAGAACGGTGAGCCGCAGTTGGGGCACACGTAGCCGCGATCCCCGGCCTTGGCCCCGTGCAGGACCTTGCCCTTGCGCTCGAGCGTGATGCCCTGCTCCGCGAGCGGCTCGGCGAGCTTGTCGAGCGCGGCCTTGGCCCGGCCCTTGTCGGCCAGCTCGATCGGGGCGTCTTCACCCGCAGCCTTGCGCGGGGCCTTGTCAGCCCGGAACCGCTCCTGGCAGACCTGACAGTCGACCAGCGGATCGGTGAAGTTGGCGAGGTGACCGCTGCTGCGCCAGACCTCCGGGTGCATGACGATCGACGCGTCGAGCCCGTAGATGTCCTCGCGGCTGTGGACCATCGCCGTCCACCACTCGTTCATGAGGTTGCGCTTGAGCTCGACGCCCATCGGCCCGTAGTCGTAGGCGCTGCGCAGGCCGCCGTAGATCTCAGAGCTCTGAAACACGAAGCCCCTGCGCTTGCACAGGGAGACGATCTTTTGCATGAGCTCTGGTTCTTCGGTCGCCATGGGCCGCGCTTAGTAGCATAGACATCTGAGAGGGTCATTACTTGGCGGTGAGCCGCTCGAACAGGGCTGGGGCGCTGAGCTTGGGGTCGAGGTGGGGGCTGGTGACGAGGGCGATGTCGCCGTCGGGGATCGGCTCGACCACGACCGGGAGCATCAGGACTTCGTCGTCTGCGGTGATTGCGATTCGGCGGCCGACTTGCTCGGTGGTCAGCGCGGCGAGCTGCTGTCGCTGCGACTCGCCGAGCTGAACGTGGACGCGGGGGCCGAGGTCGTGGGGCTCGAGGGTGGCGCGGGCGTCGTCGTCGAGGGTGAAGCCCCGGGAGGTGTCGACGAAATACAGGCGCCACGCGACCCGCTCGTGGGGGCCGAATGGCTCGGGCTGCCAGACCGGGCGCAGCTCGGGCATGCGGGGGCGCCGTCGCTCGTAGTCGGCGAGGGCGTCGGCGAGCGCCTCGCGGGTCTCGGCTTCGATGATCGGCTCGGGGTGACGCAGGCCCTCGGGGCCGGTGCGACCCTCGAGCCGGGCGTCGGCGCCGGGCGGGCGGGCGATCGAGATCTCGGTGACGAACGCGATCACCCAGGGGTGATGGTCGACGACCGGGGCGACGCGGATCTGGGCGCGGATCGGCGTGGGGGTGCCGCGCGCCTGGGCGCTGTCGGACGGCTTGCTGCACGCCGCCACGGTTGGGCCCAGCGCGAGCGCGAGCGCGGCGGTGATCCGCAGGGCTCGATTTGCAGTCACGCGGCTCAATCGCAGAGATCCGCGAGCGCGCTGTACTCGGGTACCAGCTCGCCGTAGCTCTCGATCCGCCGACCGCCCCACGGATCCGTGAATTGAAACAACACGCGGTGATCGAGGGGCATGATCCCGGCGTTGTCGTAGGCCTCGGCGTCGGAGTCGGTGTTGCCAAACACGTAGGTGGGGATCAGGCCCTTGCCCATGAGCATGGCCAGCTCGCCGGTCTTGTAGGCGACGGCCGCGTCACCGAGCGCGCCCTCGAGGAACAGGCTGGTGTGAATGATGCCCGGCGGGAACCCGCGCTCGGCGATGAACTCGCGCGAGCGCTGGACCAGGAACTCGGGCCGCGCGGTCAGGTACATGGCGTGATAGCCCTTGTCCTGCAGCGTGCTCAGGGCCGTGGCCGCGAACTGGTTGGCCATTGGCGTGACCCCGGCCAGCAGATCGACGAACTCCTCGGTCTCGAAGGTGGTGAGGGTGCCGTCGATGTCGCTGAGGAAGATCGGTGTGCCGGGCTCGACGACCTCGATGAAGCCGTCGGTGGTGGTCTGATCCCCGCGCACGACCATGTGGACGCGGTGCCGGCCAAAGTCGAGCTGCTGGTCGGGCGGGATCTCGAGGTAGACCCAGCCGCCGGTGTCCTCGACGCCCTCGATGGTCGCGTGGGCGCCCTCTTCCGTCGTCCATGCCTCACCCATGAACTCCCACGGTCCCGCACAATTGCGCATGACGTAGACGTCGACGCGCTCGTCCTTTAGATCCTTGTCGAAGGTGCCGTAGGTGAACTTGCCCATCAGCCACTGGGTCTCGCCCGGCACATAGAACATGTCGCGGACGCGGTGCTGGGGGTCGCCCGCGAGCGCGATTACGTTGCTGTCGAAGTGCTCCCAGCTGAGCTCGGGCCCGGGCGCGGGTGGGGCCGCGTCGCAGGCCGGGGGGGCCCCGCACCACGGGCCGAAGCCGGTCTCGCCGTCGCCGTCGCCGTCGCCGGGCTCACCGTCGCCATCGCCGGGCTCACCGTCCCCGTCGCCGGGCTCGCCATCCCCGTCGCCGGGCTCGCCGTCCCCGCTGTCGCCATCGCCATCGCCATCGCCATCGCCGCTGGTCTCGACCGCCGCCATGCTGGTCTCGCTGGGCGAGGTCTCGACGCCACACGCGGGCAGCATCGAGCATGCGCAGAAGGCCGCGAGTCGGGTCGAGCGCCAGGACATCTCGCAAAACTACCGAAATTGTTGCAACCGCGGGCCAGGTTTTTGGTGATCTACCGGGTGACCGCGCAGGGACGACGTACGCACAAAAAACCCCGGGTGGGGCTTGCGCCTCACCCGGGTTCCCCGTTCTGCTCGCAGCGCGATCCGAAGGTGGTTCACGCTGCGCTCCCGTTGTCCCCGAAGCGGATGAACACCACTCCGTTCGACTCGACCGGACTCCCATTCGGTCGCTCTGAACTCATAGCACTACGCGGCATTCGGGCACGGGTTACCGCGGAGAAAAATAACCTCACTCGGGGGCGAGCAACCGGCGCCGACCGTCGTGGGTCAAGGTCACGTCCGGTGCGTCGAGCGCTTCACGGTCCCACAGCTGGCAGGTCACCTGCTTGTGCTTGGTATCGAGCGCCTCGCAGTAGTTTGTGAATTTGCAGCGACGGATCTCACCGCCGAGACCGGTGCGCATCTTCAGCCACCAGTCGGGGTCGGCCAGGCTCTGGCGGGCGGCGCCGATGATGTCGGCCTCGTCCTGCCGCAAGATGCGATCCGCGATCTCGAACGAGTTGATGCCGCCCGCGGCGACGATCGGCGTCGCGTGCCCGCTCGCGTGGACGGCTGCGCGGATCACTGCGGACAGCGGCACGTTTCGCGCGAACGGGCCTCGGCTGTCCGAGTAGACCGTGGGCATACATTCATAGCCGCTGGGCCCGGTGTAGGGGTACACGGCCTCGCCGACCTTGGGGGGCTTGGCGTCGTCGAATTTTCCGCCCTTCGAGATCGACAGGAAGTTCATGCCCGCGCGCGCGAACGCGACGCCAACGTGCTCGGCGTCACCTGGGTCGCTGCCACCCTCGATCACCTCGTCACCGAGGAAGCGACAGCCGATCGCGTAGTCTGAGCCAACATGCGCGCGCACGCCCGCGTAGACCTCGAGCGGCAGCCGCAGTCGACCCTCGCGCGAACCGCCGTAGCCGTCGTCGCGCGTGTTCGTGCGCGACAGGAAACTGGCCATTGTATAGGCGTGGGCGTAGTGCAGCTCGACCCCGTCAAACCCAGCTTCGCGGGCGCGACCGGCCGCCGCGGCGAACAGGCCCGGGAGCACCTTGGGGAGCTCGCGGACGTGCTCGAGGTGGGTGTCACAGACCTGCTCGCGGTAGCCAAAGCGCAGATCCCGGAGCTCGCGGGCGTCCAGGACCGCCTCGTGGAGCGCGTCGTCACCGTCGGTCAGGGCCTGGCGCAGCTCCGTGTCACCGGCCTCGCGCCAGCGCGGGTCGCCCAGGTGGTCCGCGAGGCGAGCTTTGTGGCCTGCGTCAATTCGCAGGAACCGCGCGAAGAATTTTTGCGCGGGCGGCCGGCGCTTGACCGTGAGAAAGTCGATGCACTGGATAAATAGCTTGGTCTCACCTTCGCTGGCCTCGCGCACGGCCTGGACCAGCTCGCGCAGACCACTGATGAAGCGGTCGTCACCGATCCGTAGCAGCGGGCCGGAGGGCACGTCACGAATTCCCGTGGCCTCGACCACGAGCGCGCCCGGCTTGCCCCGGGCGAATCGGCGATACCAGCCGATCACGTCGGGCGTGACAAAGCCGTCTTCCGTGGCCCGCCATGGCACCATCGCGGGCACCCAGGTGCGGGTAGCGAGGGTGATCGGCCCCAGCTCGATCGGCTGAAACAGCGGGCTCGCGGCCGCCTGCGCGGCGGTTGGCCACTGGGTTGGCGCGATCGCGTGGCGAATGCGCTGTGGCGGGGTCCAGATGGCTCAGCCCCCCAACCTGGTCCCCAACCTGCTGCTGTGGTCGCGCATGATCATGTTCATGATCCGGGCAGGAACGACACGGCGTGACGGGCCAGGCTCAGGCCCTCGCCCATGATGATCTGGGTGCCCCAGCGCTCGATCCACACGACATCGCGGGCCCCGGCCCGATACACGTAGGTGCCGACGCGCGAGCCCGCTGGCCGACCGTGGCTGCCGAGCGCCGCGACGCTGGCCTGGCCGCGCCGGGCGAGCGCGTAGACCCGGGGATGATCGGGGCGGGGCTGGACGTTGCGGGCTGGCTCGCCCGCGAGGCCATGATCGAGCACGGGCTCGACGGCGAACCAATCGTCGGTCTCGCGCGAGCCGATCAACCACCGCTTGCGCTCGCCGTCGGCCATGATCGCCACGACCGTGGTGGTGCCGCCCTCGCGCAAGCGCAAGATTCCTTCGATGACGAAGTCGCCCTCGACCTGGCTGTCGCTGGCTTCGATCAGGACCACGTCACCCACGCGCAGACCTTCGATGTCGAGGTCTTCGGCGGCCCGTGGGGCGTTGCCCCCGGCGGCGACCATGCCCCGATCATTCTCGAGGGAGGCCTGCAGTCGCTCGGCGACCCGGGCTCGGACTTTCTTCACTGACACATTCTCCGATGGTGCGCCGCTGGCGGCTGCCAGGGCGAGCGGCGCGTCTCCGCCCTGTTCGAGGGCGCGGCTGTTGTCACCCCAATCGCGCAGGCGACGAGCCGCGAGCACGCCCACCCAAAACGCGCCCGCGATGGTCATGGCAGCGAGTAGGCTTGGTACAGCGAACATGTCGGTATTCGCGCGGTGGATGTGAGCAGACGGTGGGAAGGCTCGTGCACACCACGTTGGCTCCGCGAAGCATACACCCGACTTGGGCCCGGTCGACGAGTTGCCTTGACGGCGTCGTGGCTGCGTAGATACAAGCCCTTCGGCGCCGCGCCGGCCGCGAACGCCAGCGAGCACATGCATGCAAGCAACTCCCTGGGAACCTGAAGGGGTCGAAGCCCTGCTCGACTCGAACGGGGCGCTCGTCGACCCTTCGGCGGTCAGCGGGATCGATCTACGCAGCTACTACAAGAAAATGGTGGCCGCGCGGGTGCTCGATCACAAATTGCGACGGCTCGAGCTGCCGATGTGGGCGTCGTCGGCGGGCGAAGAGGCGGTCAGTGTCGCGATCGGTGATTCGGTGGCCGCCAACGATTGGGTGTTCGTCGGTAACCGCGACGCGGCGATCGGCCTGATCCGCGGAATGCCGCTGACCGAGCTGGCCCGCGAGCTGCTCAGGTCGCCGAGCGCACCAACACGCGGGCGCGCGCTGCCGGGCTCGATCAGCTCGAGCGCGCACAAGATCATGGGCGCCTGCGAAGCTCTGGGCGCGAGCTTGGGGTTGGCCGCCGGGCACGCCCACGGTCAGGCGCTCGCTGGTGATGGAGCTGGCGCGACGCTCGTCGTGTTTGGCGAGGGCCTGACCACCACCGGGATGTTTCACGAGTCGATCTCCATGGCCATGGCCCACGATGTGCCCCTGGTGTTCGTGTGCAAGTCGCAGCTGTGGCCCGACGGCGCCCCACCCGAGGCCGGGCTGCTCGGTGACAGCGTGGCCGATCGCGCGCGGGCGGCCGGGATGTGGACGCGTCGCAGTGACGGCGCCGATCCGCTCGGGGTCAAGCGATCGATCGCCGCGGCTCTGCACCGGGCCCACGACGGCGCGGGGCCGAGCCTCGTCGAGGTCGTGGTCACCTCGATCACGCGAGATCCTCCGGCCGAGCGCGACCCGATCGAGCGCATGCGTCGGCTGCTCGACAGCCGCGGCGAGTGGACCCAGACCTTTCAGGATGTGAGCGAGGCCGAGATCAACGGACAACTCGAAAAGGCGTTCGAGCAGGCCCAGACCGACGGGGGGCCAGCGTGAGCGCGCTGCAACCCATGGCCCGGCTGGTCGCGGCGCTGCTGCGCGAGGATGATCGTCGCTGCCTGCTCGGTGAAGACGTCCGCAGCGGCGGCATGCTGGGCCTGTCGCGGGTGGCCGCCGAGGACGAGCAGCTGCGCCCTCGCCTGCTCGGCTCGCCGCTGACCGGGGCCGGGCTCGTCGCCCACGCGGGCGGGCTGGCGCTCGCGGGTCTGCGCCCGATCGTGCTGCTGCCGTCGGCCTCGGCCCTACTCGAGGCGCTGCCGGCCCTGCGCGAGCTCGGCCGGCTGCCCTGGCGCAGCGGCGGTCAGCACGATGTACCTGTGCTGTTCGTCGCGCCCAACGGGCCCGGGTTTGGGGTTGGGGGCGACCAGGCCGAGTGCGCCGAGGCCACCTTGACGGCGGTCCCGGGCGTGGAGGTGTGGTGCGCGGGCCGGGCCGAGGATCTGTGCGGGTACCTGCGCAGCGCCGCGGAGTTTCTCGGCACCGACACCGACGACCACGACACCGAGCACACGTCGGGACCCCGCGTGTTGCTGCTGCCGCGCAGCGTGATCGTGCGTGACTTGATGATCGATCTCGATCTCGACGCCAGCCTACCGCGCGCGCCAACGGCGGTGCTGCGCGAGGGCGATCGCGCGACCGTGTTCGCGTGGGGCGCTGCGCTGGCGCCTGCGCTGGCGGCCGCCGACGCCTGCGCCAGGCACAGCGGGATCGAGGTCAACGTCGTCGAACTCGGCTGCCTCGCGCCGCTCGATGAGGCGCTGCTCGTCGAGCTCGCCAGCGCGACGGGCAAGCTCGTCATCGCCCACGCCGGGCCCCGCCGCGGTGGGATCGGTGCCGAGCTCGCGGCGCTGTTTGCTGATCGCTCGATCCTCCACCTCGACGCTCCGATCCTTCGCGTGACGGGTGAGCTGCCCGCCAATTTGGCCCTGCTCGCCGGTCATGAGGAGCACCGCGCCAGCCCCACCGCGACCGCGATCGCCAACGCGATCACCCACGTCGTCCACTACTGAGAGACCCCCCATGAGCACGATCGAATTCAAGCTCCCCGAGATTGGCGAAGGTGTGATCGAAGGTGAGATCGTCCAGTGGCTGATCGCCCCGGGTCGGTCCTTTTCGGCCAACGATGGCCTCGTCGAGGTCATGACTGACAAGGCCACGATCGAGGTCCCGGCGCCGTTCGACGGCACCGTGCTCGAGCATCGCGCGGGCGAGGGCGACGTGTGTGCGGTCGGGTCCGTGATCGCGACGCTGAGCAAGGGTGACGTGCAAGCGGCCGTGTCCGCGACGGCCGGCGCGGCGCCAGCCTCAGCCCCACCCTCGGCGGCTCCGGCATCGGCTCCGGCATCGGCTCCAGGGGGGGCTCCGACCCGCACCGACCCGACGATCCTCGCCACCCCGGCGGCCCGGGCCCTCGCGCGCGAGCACGACATCGACCTCGCGCGGGTGCCCCTCGACGAGCGCGGCCGCATCACCAAGCGCGACGTCGTCGAGGCCCGGGAGCGCGGGATTCCGGCCCCGGCCCAAGCCCCGGCCAAAAC
>NZ_PVNL01000047.1 GCF_002994635.1 Enhygromyxa salina
TCCCGATCCCGACCGCCGAGCCCGAGCCCACGCTCGCGGTCGAGCCCGAGCCCACGCCCACGCCCACGCTCGAGCCCGAGATCGCGGAGGACCTCATCGACGCGGACGACTTCGCCGACATCGAGGCTCTCGACGAATTCGATGACCTCGCCGAGATCGACGAGATCGCCGACATCGAGGATCTCGCGGTGGCGGCCGAGTTCGTGGAGCCAAGCGATCATGCCGAGCCAGCGACCGACGAGCCCGACCAGGCCCCTGTCGAGGCCGCCCACGACCAGCTGGCCGAGTCCGACGCGCAGCCCGATCCCGAGTTCGCCGAGCTCGACGATGTCGAGCTCGATCTCGAGGGCGACGAGCTCGACGACGTCGAGCTCGACGACATCGAGCTCGAGTGAGCCCGTGGTCTGGTTTGACCCACACAGGCGTCCGCAAGTGGGCCAAGAACGGGGCCCAAAGCTGAAGACAGTGAGCGCCTCGCCGCCGTGTTATGACTGCGGCGAGCAGCGCTGGCGTCGGCCAGCCCGTACCACCAAGACCATGCTCGAGAACACGCCGAATATCGCCCCTGCGGAACGACGAGGTCCCCCATGAGCGTCTGGACCGACGGCAAGATCGACGTCGTGGTTGGTCCCACGGGTCTCACCGTGCACCGCAGCGGGGACGTGCAGCTGGTCCTCGCAACCGAGCAGCTCGGGGGCCCGCTCCCACCAAAGAAGGGCAAGCTCGCGTTCGCGCGCGTGCGCCCGCTCGCCGTTGGAACGGGATCTGGCTCGGGATCTGGCTCGGGACCTGGGCTGACCACCGCGTTCACGATCAGCGCAGATCGCAAGCTGGTCCGCACCGCGCTCGGGCCCAAGCGCAGCAGCGTCAAGTTGCCGTGGGACATCAGCGCGCTGGCGTCGGCCGACGGCCAGCGGGTGTTCGCGGCCTACGTGACCGGCACCAAGGCCCGCGCGCTCACCTCGATCGTGCTCGGTGTTCCCCCCGCCGATCCCAAGGGCAAGTGGGAGCACGAGTACGAGAGCGACAAGCCACAGAAGGTCGAGTGGCCCGACGAGCTGCTGTGGGAGAAGGCCCCGTGGAGTCGCAAGACCCGCTGGACGACCGATCCCGACCTGCTCGTGGTCGACGCCAACACCCACGCGTACACGGTCTACGACACGGCCAGCGCGGTCGTTGGGGTCCTCCGGCGCCCGAGCCCCCAGCAGGCCCCCGAGGGCTTCGCGTGCGTGCTGCGAGCGCCACAAGAAAAAGGTACGAGCATGGCCGCGACCGCGACCGCGCGCGGCGTGCTGGTCGCGATCTGCAAGCCCGACGCGAGCGCGGTGATCTGCGAGTTCAGCGACGACGGCAAGCTGCTCGCGCACCGCAGCTTCGAAGCCAAGAAGATCGGCCCGATCACCGTGGCGGGCCCCAACGTGTTCGCGCTGTTCGAGGATCGCAAGCTGGTCGTGCTCGACCACGAGCTCACCCCCCACACCGAGCTCGAGCTGTCGCCGGGGCTGGGCGCGTCGCAGGTCCACCTGCGCCCGACCGCCGACGGCTCGGCGTTCTTGCTCGCGACCGCCGACAAGATCCTGCGCGGCACCGCCAAGTCGGCCCGCGCGTGGTCGATCAGCGAATTCGATCTGTCGGGGGTCCCCGCGCCCGGCGACGAGCACAAGGCCGAGATCCCCGAGGCCGAGGTCGAGGCCCCCGCCGAGCCGACCGGCGCCGACGGCAAGCCGGTCGACACGGGCTCGCGGATCATCACCCAGGCGCCGCGCCTGAGCCTCAACCCCAACCAGCCCAACGACGCGTGGGCGTTCACCACCGCCGGACCATTCGAGATCGCGCTCAACGCCGTCAGCGTCGGCGGCCCGGCCGAGACCGGGCTCTACGTCGAGATCTACGGTGACGCCCTCGACAAGGGCCTGATCGAGCCCGAGTCGCTCGCGATCGAGGGCGAGAACGAGGGCCAGACCAAGTTCGAGCGCAACGGCAAGCGCTTCCTCGCCCGGCTCCCCGAGTTTCGCGTCCCCGCGGGCATCGAGCCAAACAAGGACAAGAAGGTCAAACCCAAGGAGCGGTTCTTCGAGAACCCGCAGGACACCTTCTTGACGATCCGCCTGGCCGGCAAGGCCAGCAAGGACGGCGCGGGCGATCTGGCCTATGTGCGGGTCGGGTTCGAAGGCACCGAAGAGGGCTCGCTGATGCGCGGCCGGCCCGTCACGGTCGGTCCCAACATCGTCTACCCGCCGCCAAAACCACCCGAGCCCGAGCCCGAGCCACCGCCTCCCGAAACAACTGGTTCATGACCCCACAGGCGCGCTGCACTCGCCGCGCTTGCAGGCGCCTGTCGTTAGCCGTTGAAGCGCATGGCCTCGGCGCGGGGGATCTCGGCCCCGCCCAGGTAGAACTTCGGCAGCTTGCTCAGCAGCAATTGGACGCGCCGACGCAGCGGCAGCTCGCGGAATTCGTCGAAGCTGAACCGCTGCTCGCCCTCGCCGTCGCCAAACACGACCTCGTCAAAAGTGGGCGACTCCAGAAATCCCGCGCCGCTGCGCTTGGGTATGGTGGGTTGAGTTGCAGCCATCATTCGTTCAATACCTCCGACTTTGTTGAACCGACGATCGTCAAGACCTCGCCAACGAGATCGGGCGGCACGCTCAACGCCACCAGCGTGGCCTCGAGGTGGCCCGCGATGGCCCTGAAGTGCTGCACGGCGAGCCCGCGGCTGATCAGCCGGGCATGAGCCGCGCGCATGTCCTGTCCCGTGTAGTCGTGGGGCCCGCCGAAGGCCATCGTCATGAACGCGATCTGCTTGTTGATCTGCTTGTCCATGTCGAGGTCGTCGAAGAAGTGCTTGAGCGACTCATCGGCCATGATGCGGTCGTAAAACATGCCGACTGTCGCCGTGATTGCTGCTTCACCGCCGATGCGCTCGTAGAGAGTTGACTCAGTCACGTCGTTTGGCCTCGCCCCCCACAGTACGCCCACTCACGTCGCGAACCAAGCCTATAATTGCCGCCAGCGGGGTGGCACTCTGCGCAAATGGACGCGCGTGGACGGTGCGCTGCGTGCCCAAACGATCACGATCTGCCCAAAATGTCATGAGTCAGGCCGGGGCAGCAATGGAGTGGTGGGTCCATTGGCCAATTTGGGACACCCGCGCACTGTATGTAGTCATTTCACCACTCCACGCATCGCCCCTGACGATGGGTGGGGTGACTCGGGATCAGCGCGGCCGCGCCCGCACCCACCCGCGCCGCTCGTCGATCGGCTCGAACTCGAACTCGACCGGCAAGAAGCGCGCGATCACCTGTGCGTTGGTCCGAGCATGCAGCGTGGGCGTGGTGCTGACGAACGACGACGCCTGGCCGTCGGCGGCGGCGGCGAGGGCCATGGGGATCAGCAGCTGGTCGGCGAGGTGCTCACCAACCGGGACGTCGGCGTCCAGCCAGGCCTGAAGCTGCGCGCAGGCGCGCTCGGCCACCAGCTCCGCGAGCAGGCCCTTCTCTCCGAACCCAGTGGCGACCTCGGCCCCCGCCTCGGCCTTCACGATCAAGCACAGCGCGTTGCCCGGCCCGCGCCCGTCGAGCTCGATCGCGTGGCACTGCTCGGGCGACCAATTCAAGTCGCGCTGGACCACCGCGAGCTCGCGGTGCGCGATGTGGTTGGGCAGGTTCGCGACGAACGCGAGCGCCTCACAGCTGAGGATCTCGCCGCGCCCGTGCAGCTCGACCGGCGCGGGCGGGTAGCCGCCCTCGAGCTCGACCACGAACCGCCCGCCGCCGGCCGGATAGAACCCCGCCTGCTCGAGGGTGGCGGCGATGTCCAGGCCCAGCCGCCGCATGTGCGGCAAGAACACCCGCTGCAAGAACTCGAAGGGCGGCGCCATCGGGTTGTGGGTGCCGCCCTCGAAGCTGATCACCGAGCGACCCGGCGTCGCCAGCAACGGCCACAGCACGGTCTGGCAGACCAAGGTCGCGCTGCCAGCCGTGCCGACCTTGAACGAGCGGTCGCCGTGGGTGATCGGACCCGGCGTGAACTCGAGCTCCAGCGAGCGGACCTCGTCGCCGCGGACCGTCGCCCCGCACACCTCGGACACGGCGCGGACCGCCGCGAGGTGCTGACGCATCAGCCCAGGCTGCCTGCGACGGCTGCGAATGTTGGTAATCCGCAGCGGCACCCCGGTGACCGCCGACAGCGCCAGCGAGGTCCGCAGAACCTGGCCCCCACCTTCACCCTGGGACCCGTCGATGACGATCGTCTCGCTGCTCATTCGCCCGTCGCTCCTTCACCCTTCACGTAGACGTCGAACCAGTCCAAGAACCGGTTGGCGAAGTCGAGCCCGTGCACGTTCTCGCTGATCCCGTGGCCCTCGCGCGGGTACATGACCAGCTGCGTGGTCACGCCCAGGTGCGCGAGGCCGCGGTACAGCTCGAGCGACTGCCCCGTGGGCACCCGCGTGTCCGCCTGGCCGTGGACGATCAGCGCCGCGGTCTTCGACTGCTTGATGTGGGCCAGCGGCGAGCGCTCCCACGCGAGGGTCATGTCGTCCCACGGCCACAGCTTCCAGTGCACGAGCGAGTTCTCGTGCTCGATCTCCGTGGTCCCGGTAAACGAAATCCAGTTGGTGATCGCCGCGGCGATCATCGCGGCCTTGAAGCGATCGCTGTACACGGTCGCCGCGAGCCCCGAGAAGTAGCCGCCGTAGCTCCACCCGCCCATGCCGACCCGCTCCGCGTCGACCATGCCGAGCTCGACGAGGTGATCGATGCCCGCGAGCACGTCGGTGAATTCCTTGCCGCCCAGGTCTTGGTGGTCGGCGATCGCAAACGCGGTCCCCCGCCCGGCGCTGCCCCGGTAGTTGGGCATGAACACGACGTAGCCGCGGCCCGCGAACAGCTGCGCGGGGTAAGTCGCCCGGGTGGTCCAGCCGTCGAGCGAGACGCCCTCGGGCCCGCCGTGGGGGAGCACCGCCAGCGGGTAGCGCTGGCCTGGCTGGAAGTCGACGGGCTTGATGACCACACCCTCGAGCTCGAGCCCGTCCTCGGCCTTCCACTGCACGACCTCTTGCGCGCCGAGCTTGCGGGTCAGCAGGCTGGGATTGACCACCGTGGTCCGGGTCAGTCGGCGGGTGCTGAGCTTGCCCGCGAACACCTCGCGCGGATGCGAGCTGGTGTCGCCCACGCACGCCAGCACGCCGTCCTTGGCCCAGCTCCGCGAGCTCGCGGACTTGCCCGCCCGATAGCTGAGCTCGTGGCAGATCGGCCCCGCGTCGATCAACGCCTGGGGCGCACCGCCAGCGACCGCGACCGCGCTGATCGTGGTGGCAGTGCCCTGCTCGGCCAGCAACAACACCGTCCCCGCGTCGGCCCAGTCGAGCCAGCTGCCGGTCGCCTCGACGCCGGCCGTGAGCGCCCGCGCCTCACCGCCGCCGCTTGGGACCACGTAGACGATCCCCGCGGTCGAGTCATGAATGTCGGCCGCGCCCAGGAACGCCAGCTGCGAGCCATCGGGCGACCACGCCATGTGACCGAGCTTGCCCGCGGTCTTGGTCAGCGACTTCAGCTCGGCGCCCGCGCTGCCCAGCTTGGCCTCGAGCGTGTAGAGCGACGAGTACATCATCGTGTGATCGGTGCTCGCCTGCTCGCTGGCCCGGACCGCCAGCCGCGAGCTGTCGGGCGCCCAGCAAAAGTCGATCACGTGCTCGCGGCTGGTCACCAGCTCGCGCGACTCGCCCGTGCTCAGATCCACCGCGAACAGTCGGGTCTTGGTGCCGCCGTCTTCGTTCACGACCCAGTCGCGGCCGGCCTCGTGCGCGGCGGTCTCCGCGTCGCGGGCGCGGGCGGTCGAGTACGCGACCTGCTTGCCGTCGGGCGACCACTCGAACGCCCCGATCGAGCTGGTCGCCGCGAACAGCGGCTCGGCCTCGCCGCCGTCGATCGAGAGCACGTAGACCTGGGTGTGGGCGTCGCCGGGCCGCTTGGACAAGAACGCGAGGCGCTGGCCGTCGGGCGACCAGCGCGGCGACCACGAGCTGTGCCCGGTCGGCGAGAACCGGCGCGGCTCGAGCTTGCCCGCCGCGTCGACCAGCCAGATCTGACTGACCGCGCGGCCCGGCTCCGCGAGCGCGCTGGGGACCCGCAGCACGTGGGCGATCAGCTTGGCATCAGGCGACAGCTCGACGTCGCTGACCTCCCGCATGAGCACGATGTCCTCGGCGGTCAGCGCGTCGGTGCGCGGCGCGGCCTCGGCCTGCGTGACCCACGAGACGGTCGTGGGCTCGACAGTGTGGGCGCACGCGGACAACAGCGCGAACAGGAGCAGCGGGGCCGAGCGCTTCGACATGCCGCGGAGCATACAGATCGGGCGTACGCGCGACCAGCAGCCGGCGATCTCCCAGCGCCCGTGTTCAGCGCAGCTGCAAGTCCGGGCGGACGCCGTAGCGCGCGAGCGTGGCGAGCCCGTGCGCGCCCAGCTGATCCGCGCGAGCGCGGGCGCGGCCAGCCAGCGCGCGGGCCAGCTCGAGCTCGATGATCGCCGCGTAGACCTCCGCGCCGTGCGGACCCTGGGTCAGCGCCAGCGCGGCCTCGAGCTGCTCGATCGCCGCGTCGGGCTGGCCCTCGTCGAGCGCGAGGCGCCCGAGCTCGAGCCGAACCGCCCACGCGAACGGATGCGCGCTGGCGTCCTTGCGAGTCAGGGCCGCGAGCGCGAGCGTGAGCTGCTCACGGGCTTCATCAAAGTCGCCCATCTCACGCAGGATCTCGGCCAGCTGCGTGCGCGCCCGGGCGACGTCAGCGCTATCGGGGCCGAGCACGCTGGCGCTGAACTCGACGAGCTCGCGGGCGTGGGCATGCGCGGCCGCGAGATCACCGTCATGCAATTCGAGCATCGCCAGGGTCGACAGCGGCCCGATCCGACGGACCTCGGCCGGCTCGGCCTCGGCCAGCCCGAGCGCGGCCTGGGCTGCATAGTTGCGCGCGAGCTCATACTCGCCGAGCCACCAGGTGACCTCGGCCAGCTCGGCCTGCGCGGCCATGCGCCGTGAGTCGTGGGCGTCGTAGCTGCCCTCGTAGACCGCCGCCGCGTGGGCAAAGTGGTCCCGCGCGTCGCCGTGTCGGCCGAGCAACATCAGCAGCGTGGCCAGGTTGCGCTCGGTCGTGGCGTAGTCGGGGTGCTCGCGGCCGAGCTTGGCCGCGGTCAGCTCGAGGCTCCGCTGGGTGTGGCGGAGGGCCTCGGGGAATTCCCCCGTCACCGACCGCATCGCGCCCAGGTTTTGGTGGCACATGCTCACGTGCGGGTGGTCCGAGCCGTAGAGCCGCTCGAGATTGATCAGCGCCGCCTCGAGCAGCGCGATCGCGCCAGCGTGATCGCCCCGGCGAAACTCGACCGCGCTGAGGTTCAGGCGAGTCTTGGCGATCAGCGGGTGGTGCGAACCATAGGCGTTGGTCCACAGCTCGATCGCCCGGCGGTACTCGGCCGCGCCGCGAGCAAAGTCGCGACCGGAGCTGACCATGATGTTGCCGTAGTTCACGTGGATCTGGCTGCGCAGCCCCGCCGAGCGATCCGGCAGGGTCTCGACCAGCGCGCTCGCGGCGTCGAGCTCGGCCACGGCCTCGTCCCAGTGCTGCTGCCGCTCGTGCATGACCGACGCGTTCAGGTGGACCCGCGCCGCCAGCTCGGGCGTGCGGGCCGGATCGATCCGGGTCTCCAGCAACTCGCGGATCCCCAGGGCCCGCGCAAAGTCCCCGCGCGCGGTGTGGGTCAGGACCAGGTCGATGAGGATCATGCTCTCGAGCTCGCGCGCGTCGAGCTGCGCCGCCTGGGTCAGCGCGGCCATGCTCGCGTCGCGAGCCTCGTCGGGCCGCCCGAGCTCACGCAGCAGGTGGCCGCGCTCCCGCTGCGCCCGCGCGAGACCCTTGTGATCGTCGAGCCGCGTCGCCCGATCGATCGCTTGCTCGGCGGCCTCGAGCCCTGCGTCATAGCGCCCAAACTCACCGAGCACCCGGGCCCGCGCCAGCGCATCCTCGACGCTGAGCAGCGCGATCCGACGATCATCCTCGAGCACGCCCGCGAGCCCATACTGATCGCGCTGGGTCTCGACGCGGCAGCCGTGCGGGTCCTCGAGCGCGAGCACCGAGTCGCGCGCGCGCGCAACCAGCTCGGGGTCGGCCGCGAGCAGCGTCTCGCTGAGTCCGGCGATGCTGCGCAGCCGACGATCGAGGCACAGCAGCTGCTCGCTCATGATCTCGACCGGCACCTCCGCGTCGATCAGGGTCGCGCGACACACCTGCTCGCGGACCGCCGACCACTCGGCGATCTGCCGATCGAGCCCGAGCGCGACCTGCTCGAAGGTCTCGCCCGCGAACCCGACCCCGGTCGCCTCGAACGCAGCCTCGACCGCGGCCCGGCGCTGGGGATCCCACACGCCCTCGAACTCCCCCGCTGGCAGCGCGCAGGGATCAATCGCAGCCTGGTCGGAGGCCCGCGCGAGCCCAAACCCCGCGGCCAGCAGGCCCGCGACCAACGCGACCCCCGCGACCCACCGACGGCGACGCAGGCGAGGATCATCGAGCAGCACGTCGAGCAGCTGCTCCATGGTCTCGAACCGATGCTTGGGATCAAACGACAACCCGCGCTCGAGCGCGGCGTGCACGTGGACCAGGCGGATCGACGCGGGCGCGAGCTTGGGGACGCCGTCGCGCTTGGCCGCGAGCAAGCCCGCCGCGTCGTCGCCCAGGAACGGACGCTGGCAATAGAGCGCCTCCCACAGCGACACGCAAAACGCGTACTGATCCGCCCGGCTGTCGGCCGGCTCGCCCAGGTGCTGCTCGGGGGCCATGTACGCGGGCGTCCCCGCCACCCGGGTTCGCCCCGTCCCACCCGCGCGCGCCCGCAGCTGCCGACCGACGCGGGCCAGCCCAAAGTCGAGCACGCGGACCCGGCCGTCGGCCCCGAACATCACGTTGCCTGGCTTGAAGTCGAGATGAACCAGGTCGCGCGCGTGCGCAGCCCCGAGCCCGCGCCCGGCCTCGACGAACACGCGCAGCAGCTCGCTGAGCTCGTGCTGATCGCCCCCGCCCAGCCACTCGGCCAGGGTCGGCCCGGACAGGTGCTCCATCACGATGAACACCCCCGCGACCGCTCGCAGGGCGTCGTTGGTGTCGCTCTTCACCAGCCCCACGTCATGGATCGCAACGACGTTGGGATGCGAGAGCTGAGCCAGGAGTTGGGCCTCGGACAAGAGCTCGTCCCGGGTCGCGTCGAGCTCGCTCTTGGCCCGCTCGCGCCCGTAGACCAGCTTGATCGCGACCCGGCGATCGAGCTGCGGATCGTAGGCCGTCCACACCGTGCCGAACGCCCCGCGCCCCAGCCGATCCAGCAGCACGTAGCGGCCCAGCCGATCGATCGTCTCGAGGACCGAGTCCGCGAGGCCGCCGCTCGCCGACAGCGAAGCCTCAGCCCCCACGCTGCTGACGACTTTTGTCTGCAAGTCGGCGGTGCTCATCGGGAGGTCAACTGTAGACCCCGACAGGCTTCCCGCAATTCTCAGATCGCGGTCGCGCGGATCCCCGCCTCAGGGGCTGACGTGGGACGTTTGGCCCTCGAGCATGTTCGCGACCCAGTCGACCATGCGGATCCCGTTGACGTTGTTGAGGTAGTAGCTCAGGAAGCTGATCGAGGTGTGCGAGGTGCCGCCCTGCAAGTACGTGCCCCAGTTGTCGTGACCGGAGAGCTCGGCGCGGAGCGAGTACACGCCGGCTTTGAAGTACGGCCCCTTCATCGGCAGCTCGATGATCCCAGGCGGGCACTGCTGGCCGCCCTGATCTTGCACGCCGTAGCCAAAGAAGGTCCGGATCACCAGATCCTGCTCCGACGTGATCAAGCCCAGGGTCTGATCCGCGTGCTTGTCGGCCAGGTAGTGGGCCAGCTGGTAGACCCCACCGCCGTCGTCGGAGAAGCACTCCGCGCAGTCGGCTGGCAGCGTGGCGTCGAGGTTGAACAGGTCGCGCCAGGTCTGTTGCAAGCACGGAACGAGATAGGGATCCGTCAGCGGTGGCCCCGAGTCATCGATGAGGGTGACCTTGCTCCCACCAAAGGCGTCGGCGATCCGATCATAGTTGAACGCCGCCCCGAACCCGCCTGCGCTGATCCCCGTGACCAACACGTGCGAGGTGCCTTCAAACGTGGGCACAATTCGATCGAGAAATTCATGCACGTTGGAGTAACCAACGAACTGCTGAGGAGCCCCGAACGCGAACCCCGGCACCGAGGTGTTCGGCGCGGCGCCAGCGTGGACGTCACCCGTGCAGTACGGCACATAGATGAAGTTCCAGTCACGGACCGGATTGTCGGCGTTGGTGGTGCTGAACAGCCCGCCTTGCAGCACCGTGTTCTGCCAGATCAGGTCGAAGGTCAGCTGATCGAAGTTGGCGAAGCTCGCGTAAAACAGCCCACAGGTGGCCTCGTTGAAGCAGCCGCCGCCACCCTCGAAGAAGATGACCAGCTCGTCGGAGATGCCATAGCGCACGCCGATCCCCGCCGGGCTTCCATCGATGCACTTCGCGCCCGGGACGTCGACCCAATTCCACTCGCCCGGCGGCGCCTCCGGCAGCGGATCGCCCGTGTAGAGCGGTGGTTCGGGCTCCTCTGGGAGATCGACGGGGGTGCCCGAGTCGCTCTCGGCCGTGTCGCTCTCGCCAGGGTCGCCATCGCCAGAGTCGCTCTCCGACGGCGGCGCGCCAGATTCCTCGCCGGCCGTCTCCGCGCCACCCGTCGCACCCGAGGCCGCATCAGAGGCCGCATCAGAGGCCGCATCAGAACCGCCGGGATCGCCCCCGCATGCGCCCAACAGCCCGATCATGAGCACGCAACTGTGTTTCGCAACGCGAACCGAAGTCATCACCTCAACATAACAAATTCCTCTGTGGCCGTAACCACCATTCGACTGAAAATCAGAACCGCAAGCTCGCTCCGCCGCTCAACCCTCGCATCCCCACAAACGCCCCATCAAAGTAGATCGCCGCCCGGTCCCCGATCGCCAGATTGAACCCAGCCGCGACCGACACATGATAAAGGTCTCCGCCAATTACGCGCTGATCACCCTGCCTCCAAAACACCGGCCCGCCAAACCCCCGCACCGCCACATACGGGCTCCACGCGTCGCCAAGCGTCCATCCCACGCTCACGTCACCTTTGACATCCAGTGCATGTAATCCAACGCGCTCCCCGTCGGACTCGCGCTGGGTCGCCGCAGACGATCCGCTCACGGTTCCGACCACCAACAAATATGGGAGCTCGGGTTTTGTACCAAAGTACCGACGGGCCACCGTCAGCGACCACACGACCCCGGGCCGGATCTCCCAGCTGTCGGCCGGCGCCCCTCGAAGCCCGTTCACGCGCCCGCCCATGTGGGGCCCGACCGCAGCCCCGAGCACCAGGCCGCGCTCGAGCGCGCCGACCAAGCTCAGCGTGTACGCGGACTGGCGAAACCGATAGCGACCGGCGTCGATGAACACCAGCCGGGTGTCCGAGAAGCCGTAGCTGACGCCGAGCGCAAATGGCCTGCGCTTGGTCTCGGTCGGGGTCGCCATGCAGCCAGTCGGACCGACCGGCGCGCTCACGCCTCAGGCCGTGGCCAGGCGCGGAGCGGCGAAGGTCACGGTGCCGAACAGCAGAGCCAAGAGCCAAGGGCGAGCGCGCATGGGTGGTAGCGTAGCGGATCGCGCAGCTGCTCGCTGGCTTGCAGGCTACGCTAGCGATCGTGCTGGCCAACGGCGCCGCAGGGTGGCTCTCCATCAACTCGCTGGCGCGGGTTGGTTCGGCGCGGCGTGTGCGAGTTGTCCGACAACCACCAGCGGGTCCGGGTCGCCTCGGCCGATCGCCCACTCGCTCGCGTCGTGCATCGGCGAAGCGTGGCTCGCGGGTTCCTTCGGCGGGGATCGGCGCGCGGCATGAACCCTCGTCCCGCGCACGCGGCAAATCATGACAGCCAGTGACATTGGGGCGAAACGCTTCACGTGCGACAATCACCTGCATTGAGAGATCACCAAATGAGACTCGGATTGTTATTTTCAGAGCGTCGACCCCGACGACGCTGTCGCTGGCGCCGTCGATTCCCAAGCCCAGCATACGCACCTTACATTCATGCGATCACGTCGCGGTGATGTATGATGCACTCGCGATCGCTCGTGCTAATGCGATCCGCAGCGCCCCCTTCCGTCCAACGAGGTAGCACCGTGTACGAGATCAAGACCGACACCGCCGAGCACATCATCGAGTTCTTCCTCGCGGGCCTGGTTCGACACGCCGAGATCGATCAATTTGTGACCGAGCTCGAGCGCGCCACCCGAGCCTTTGCGGGGAGTGAGATCAAGATCAAGGCCGACCTGCGGGCGTTCTCCCCCGCTTCGCAAGACGTCGCCAACAAGATCAAGGCCGTGCAGGAGTTCGGCCTGCGCCACGGCGTCACCCGGGTCGCCGAGATCGTCGAGAGCGACATCGTCGCGCTGCAGCTCAACCGCGTCGCCCGTGAGAGCGGCACCCACTCGATCCTGCGTCGGTTCTGGGAGGACGAGTCCGCGCTCGCCTGGCTCGTGCACGGGGATCGCAAGCGGGTCGCGTCCTGACGGCTACTTGCGTCCGCGCAGCACCGCCAACAGCGGCACGCCGCCAAACAACAGGCGAAACGCCCACGCCGACTCGTCGAGCGCGAATCCGTCTGGCGTGCCGGCCCTCGGGACCAGATCCCGCGGGGAATCGAGCTCCCAGCCAGCCCGCTCGAGCCGCCCCGCCCAGGTCCGGCTGAGTTCGTGTCGCTCGCTGCGACCGGTGCCGTCGTGACCGATCACGTTGCGGACCTCGGGGGCAAAGAACTCGGTCCACACCAACCGCGCTTCGGCGGCCTCGAGGGTCGCGTCGAGGCAAGCGGCGACGCTGCGATAGTGCCGATAGGCGTACAGCAGGCGCAGCGGCAGGTGATCGTCGACGTGGTCGCTGTCGGGCTCGGTCAACACCACCGTCTGCGCCCCGAGCTCGTGCAGCAGCGCCAGCACCCCCTCGCGGTCGAGCTCACCTGGCCCGCTGGGGACCACGTGGTGGACCGCGAACGCGGCGTTGGCCAGGACCCGCCCGCGCATCGGTGGAAAGTCGTCGAGCCGCAGCTGCTCGGCCCGCTTGGCGACCGCGGTGAACGTGGCCTCGACGCCGAGCTCGGCCGCGGTGTCCAGCACCTGGCGGCCCGCGAGCTCGAGCGCCCCGCGCTCGGACTGCTGATCCGAGTCCGGCTCGACGCCGACCACGTGCAGCCGACTGATCTGGCGGCGCGCGACCGGGTTGCGCAGCAGCGCCCGGAGCTGGCCGCCGCGACCGATCCCGACGTCGATCAACGTGACCTCGGATCCATCTGGTAGGCCGTGCAGCAGCGCCTTGTTGGCCGCCGCGTAGGCGAACGGGATCAGCGGGGTCCGCAGCCGCAGCAGCTCGAACGCCCGCAGCTGCGCGCCGGGTGGCCGGGCGCCGAGATACAGGTTGCCGCCGCTGCTGCTCACGCTGCGGCAGCGGCCGAGGATCGTCTCGGCGAAGGTTCGGACCGCGATGGCTCCGTGCGCGTCGCCCTCGTCGGGCATCGCGCGGATCAGCGACTCCGCGACCGCCGTCGCGGCTGGGATCTCCGTGGCGTCGAGATGCCCACAGGCGCGCCACAACGACGCGACGCGGCCGAGCTCGAGCGCGGACAGGCCCGCGAAGAAGTCGACCGCCGGGATGTCATCCGCGACGCCGCCGAGCTCCTCGGCGAAGGACTCGAGCACGCCAACCGACTGACCATCCTCGATCGCCACCACCCGAGTTTATTGCGCGTTCGCCCGGCCCGGCGCAACGGGTGACGACGTTCGCGGGTGACCCAGCCGCGCGCCGGCATCGCCAGCTGCCACGGCGGCGTCCGGGCGGGGCGCGTGATAGCGTCGTGTATGTCCGCCCAGACCCTCCGCCGAGGCTTTCACGTCGCCGCCGCGTTCAACATCTTGGGCATGCTGCTGTTCAGCCGCGGCCTGACCAACGACCTGCTCGGCGAGCTCGATCCGGCTGTGTTTGGGCTCCCGGGGATCGTGTTGATCTGCGTGTGGGGTCTGGCCTACCTCGCGCTCGCCGACAGCTTCGCCGCCGCGCCCAAGGTCGCGCTGGTGTTCGGGGTCGAGAAGCTGGTCTACGTCGGCAACTGGGTGTGCTGGCTGCTCGTTCACGGCGGCGAGCTGGGCAGCGTGTGGGCACGGGATCCGATGACCGCGCTGTTCTACGCCAGCTACGGGCTCGTGGATGCAGCGTTCGCGCTGTTCTTTGTCTACGTGTGGGCCCGCGCTCGTCCATGACAGAGCGGCGATCGGTCTGTGGGAGTCCCAAAACGAGGTAATCTCTGCGGGCATGGACGTCTCAGGCAAGCTCGTCGTCATCACCGGTGCCAGCCAGGGCATGGGTGCCAGCACTTCGTTGGCGCTGGGGAGCCAGGGGGCGCGTGTGATCTTGGTCGCCCGCACCGAGGCGAAGCTGCAGGCGATCGCGGATCAGATCACCGCGGCGGGCGGCGAGGCGCACGTGCGGCCGTGCGACCTCTCGGATCCCGCGAGCGTGACGGCGCTGGGCGAGGACGTGGTCCGCTCGCTCGGGGTCCCCGATGTGATCATCAACAACGCGGGCGCCGGGCGCTGGTTGGCGGTCGACGAGACGCCGCTCGAGGAGGCCGTGCAGATGATGCAGGCGCCCTACTTCGCGGCGTTCTTTGTCACGCGTGTGTTCTTGCCGGCGATGATCGAGCGTCGCAGCGGGTTGATCGTCAACGTGCAGTCGCCCATGAGCCGGGTGGTGGCGGGCGGGTGTACGGGCTATGCCGCGTGCCGCTGGGCGCTGCGTGGGTTCAACGAGGGGTTGCGCGCCGATCTGCGTGGGACTGGCGTCAAGGTGACCGAGGTGATGTTTGGCGAGGTCACGTCGGATTATTGGGAGAATAACCCGGGCGCGAAGGAGCGGTTGCCTGGGATTGCCAATGTACTGATCCCGACGATGACGACGCAGCAGGTCGGCGCTGCGATGATCAAGGCGATCCGGGCGGAGCGGCGGGTATTCATGCGGCCGTTCATGCTGACGGTGACCGTGGGCCTGCTGTGGATGTTTCCTGGCGTGGTTCGGTGGCTCACGGTCAGTACCGGGTGGCAGCGCGGTGGTGGGTGAGTTGAGCGGTAGGCGTGCGCTTGCCGGACGGTTGCTGGGTTGGCGGCAGGCTCGAGCGGGCCCGCGGAGGCCGCAACCCGGTCAGGAGCCGCAAACACACGCTTCTGGAGCGACGAGCTCTACACGCGTATGATCGGCAGCACGCTCCACGCGAGCCCCCGCCATGCCCGAAGCACCCTGGATCGACTCGAAGGTGTGGCACAAGACCGCCGTGGTGGTCCCTGGGCGACGGCTCTTAGTGCTCCTCCCACCGAGGCTGGCGGCGGTGCGACCGACAGAGGTCACGCTACCCCCGACGGGGCAGACAACGGTCAGGGCCCGCTTCGATCCGCCCCTCTCCTTCAGCGCGCTGTGCTTTTCGGAGCTCGTGCTCGAGGCCCAGGTGTCCTGGACGCACTTCGACCGCTCGTCGTTCGCGTCCCATCGCTATTGGGTCATGAGCGGCGTCCTCGCGGCGCCTGGGCGGGTCCGGCTCCCATCGCGGCTGGGGCGAGCGCACGCCGCCGCGAAGCCCGTTGGCTTCACGGCGTGGGGCGCCGCGAACCGGTTCACCCCGAGCCGCGACTTCTCATGGCGGGGGCTGCCCTTCGCCGCCGACCACGGCGTCCAACTCAGCCGCGATCGCGGCGTGCTGGCCGGGTCCATATCGATCGGCGGAGTCGAGCTCGAGCGCGGGACCACTGTGGATTCCGATCCCGACGACGGCTCGGTACTGGAAGCGAGGCTCGCGCGGCCCATGATCGTATACGGCCACGACGTCCCGGAGGATGCCCTCGTCGTGGTCCATCGCGGCGTCTCTCCCCGCGCCGTCACCGTCATCACACCGACCGGATGCTCGGTCATTCAACCCGACGGAACGCGAGGCTGAATGACGGTCGAGAGCGGTGGTCCTGACGCCGCCCCTCACGCGAGCTGTGGCTGCTGCCGGGCTTCTTCCTGTTGGCGACCGCCCGAGCGAGTACGCGGGAGCGTCGAGGTCACTCGTTGGTGTGGTCCAGTACACCTGATCGTGTAGCATCGAAGTGATTCGAGCCGCGCAACGAAACCGATCATTCGCCCTCTCGCATCGCGCAATTCGCTATGTTTGAGGGTGTGGAAAGACCAGACATTCAGCCAATATCGTACTCCTCACGTTGACATGACGCTCGGCCTCGGGTGCGAGTCGATCAATCCCGGGTGAGCAGCCTGAGGGATCGCGGCACGGCGCGTGCTAGCGTCCGCGCCCATGAGCAACATAGACCAGACGGTCCCGGCCCCAACGATCGACGAGCTGACCGCGCGCGCGTGCGCCATCGAGGGTGCGTGGCTCGCCGAGCAGGACCTGGACGAAGACCTTCCCGAGGCCGGCCTCGTGCTCGACGCCTGGTTCCGCACCGAGTACTTCGCGGCGGCGGACATCTCCGCGCAGGTCGAGCACGCCGTGCTCGCGGAGGGTGCCGCGGGGACGGCCGCCATCGCCGTCCACGTCGAGGTCTTCGATCACGACGACGTCTGGACGATCACGCTCCTCTTCGCGCAAGACGCCACCCGTGCCGTCCTCGTCGGCGTGCCGTCGGAGCCCCTCGAGATGGGGCCGCTCGAGGCGCTCCTCGGGACCTCGCAAGCGCTCCCTTTCTCGCTCTACGACGATGACTTCGTCCTCGGGCACGGCTGACGCCGAAGCGTCGACCTTCGGCCTCGCCCACCGATCCTCGGTCCACACGGATCCGAGCGCGGACCGACCCAGCACGGGCGGTGGTCGGAGCAGACCCCGGCGGTCGCCATCGCGGCAGTCGTGCTCCGCCCCAGCAGCGCACTCCAGTCGGGCCCCCCAAACTAAGCTCGAGGCCCGTCAGCCCGCGAGAGGCTCAGCATCAACAGCAGCGTCCCGATCACCAACGCAGTGTCGGCCAGATTGAAGCTCGGCCAGCTGCCGCCCCACGGGTAGTTGAGCCGAATAAAGTCGACGACACCGTGATCCCCGAGCGCGTCAACGCGAAACAGCCGGTCGTACAGGTTCCCCAGCGCGCCACCGCTGACCAGGCCGAGCGCGAGCATGCGCAGGCGATCCACGCCGGGGCTGCGCAGCGCGATGAAGGCGGTCAGGCCGACCACCAAGATCGTGATCGGCAAGAACATCATCGGATACTGAACCTCGCGAACCACGCTGAACGCAGTGCCGCGGTTGAACGCAAAGCTCAACTCCAGCGTGGATCCCAGCAATGCAACGCTGTCTCCGCGCGGACGCAGCTGGGTCCAGACCCAGTGCTTGCTGGCGAGATCCGCGCCCAGGGTAGCCAGCAGCGTGAGCGCAGCGAGCATCCATGAAATTCGAGGACCGGTTTCCGACCTGTGATCAGAGCTCATTGCTGTTTTTTTAGCATGGTGCTAGAAAAACTGCACACGGATATTTTCGCGTCACAGGCCTGGCTGCGCCAGCACTTGCTGCTTCGCCCCATGATGCTAGAAAACCCGCACCAAGCATGGCACCGCGCAAGCCCAAGCTGCAGCACCTGTCACGCCGCGAGGGGCAGATCATGGACATCGTGTACCGCCGCGGTCGCGTGACGGTCCAGGAGGTGCTCGATGACCTCCCAGATCCACCCAGCTACTCGGCCGTGCGCGCGCTGGTCCGGGTGCTAGAGGACAAGGGCCTGCTCGCGCACACCCAAGATGGTCCACGCTACGTGTATGAGCCCACGGTGACGCACGCACGTGCGGCTCACTCCGCGCTGGCGCACCTGGTAAAGACCTTCTTTCGCGGCTCGACCACGGAGGCTGTGGCAAGCCTGCTCGAGCTCGAGGGCGACGAGCTCTCGCGCGATGATCTGGACGCGCTGAGCGAAATGATCGAGCGGGCACGCGGAGGCGAGGGATGACCAGCTGGCTCGGCTGGCTCGGCATGCTGCAAGTGGTCGCGGCCGCGGTGCTGGGAGTCGCGTGGATCACAGATCGCATGATCGGCGCGCGAGCGACCGCAGCCCAGCGCCGGAGCATGTGGGCGTTGGCGAGCTTGATCGTGCTGAGTCTGCCGCTCGCGCGTCTGGCCGTGCCGGCCCCAACCCCAAGGGTCCCGCTCGTGATCGCGTGGGTGGGCGTGGGGGTCTGGGCCGCAGGCGCGAGCGTATTGTTGCTGCGCTGGGCTCGGGGTCTGGCGAGCACGCGCGAGCTGATCGCCCGCGCGACGCCGATCCACTCGGGCCCGTGGCACCGCAGCCTGTCCGCCGCCAACACCCCGCTCGCGGTCACGCTCGCCCACGCGCAGGGCCTGCCCTCCCCCATGCTGGTGGGCTGCCTGCGACCGATGATCCTGATCCCGACCGAGCTCGCCCACGCGCCCGCGTCCGAGCGGCGAGCGGTGCTGTCCCACGAGCTCGCCCACCTCGCGCGGGCTGACAACCTGATCCTGCAGCTCGCGGTGCTGGCCCGCGCGATCTACTGGGTGACGCCGCTGGCGTGGTGGGGTCTGGGACGGCTGACCGCGGAGGCCGAAAACGCTGCCGACGACGCGGTGCTCGAGGCCGGCGTCCCACCCACGAGCTACGCGGCGCAGCTGGTCGCGCTCGCGCGGGCGCAACTGGATCGAGCCGGGCGCGTGGGCGCTGGTCAGCTGCGTGGGCGGGTGGAGGCGATCCTCGACGTAGATCGGCGCCGGGGCGTGCTCGCCGGTCAGCGGCCACGCCTGGCGTTCGCCCACTTGCTCGGCGTCGCGGTGCTGCTGGCCTCGCTGACGAGCGCATGCGAGGCGCGCTCGGATCATCGCGCGAGCAGCGACGCGCCGCTCGTGCGCTCGCGTTGATCGCCCAGGTCGGCTGGAAGCGAGCATAGTGGAGCCCGTGACACTCGAAGACGACCTGGCCGAGGTCCGCAAGGCGATCAAGAAAGACCACGAGTACGCGGCCGCCGACGCGATCACACGGCTCGGGACCTCGCGCGACGACGCCGCCCTCGAGATGCTGCTAAACGCGTTCGAGTGGGCCCGCATGCGGTCCTGCGAGCCTGCCAAGACCGCGCTCGTCGCCAGCCCGCACCCGGACGTCTCGGTGCGCATCGAGGCGTCGCTGCTCGAGCTCCCGGACAGCGAGCTTGGACAGGGACTCGAGGAGCTGTGCCTGCTCGACCAGTACCGTGTCTCGGGCTACGCCGCCGCGATGCTCCGCCGCTTCGGCGCGAACGGGGGCAAGCTCCGCCGGCTCGAGCTCCCGGGTTGCTTTGGCAACCTCGCGCCGAACACCTGGAACTTTGACGGGGGCATGGATCTCCCGTCGCTGCGCGAGGTCGTGCTCGACGGGGCCGCCACGGGCGACTTCTTCGCCACGCTCGCCCACGCGTGGTTCCTCCCCCAGCTCACGGAGCTGTCGCTCGCGTCCACCTACGTGTTTGCCGACCGCCTCGATCCGCTGCTATCGGTCGACCCGCTGGCGCTCGAGCGGCTCTCGCTGCGCGACTGCGAGGGCCTGCGCGCTGAGCTGTTCGAGAAGGTGGCCACGTCGGCGCTCGTGCGCAACGTGAAGTGGCTTGACGTCGGCGGCCGGACCGACCTCCGGGGCGACACAATCAACCGCGTTAGCTCCCAAATCACGGACGCGATGCGGGCCGCCGGCTGGCCACGCTGAGATCGTGCGCCCGCTAGGGCTGTTCCCGCCCGTCGTCCGCAGGCTCACCGTCAGCACCGGGCGGCGACACGGCGCGCTCGACGTCCCGCTTGGCCCGACGCTTGGCCCGGCGGTCGGCCTGACGGCGCTCGACCTTCCGCCGAATCACATACAGCGAGGGCACCAAGACCAGCGTGATCGTCGTCGCAAAGATCAACCCATACCCGAGCGCCAGCGACATCGGTGACAGCAGCGCGTCGCGGCCCCCCAGGCCGTACGCGGTCGGCATCACCCCGGCGACCGTGGTCAGCGTGGTCAGCAGCACCGGCCGCAGACGCTCGGTCGCGATAGTGGCGACATCTTCGATCAGCTCGCCCAGCCCGCCGTCCCCCGCCCCAGTCTGATTGAGCGAGGTCACCATCACGATCGAGTCATTGACGACCACGCCCGACAGACCCGTGATCCCGAGCAGCGCAAACAGCGAGATCGGAATCTGATGCGCAGCGTAAGCCCAGACCACGCCGATCAACCCGAGCGGCACGGCCGAGACCACGAACATCGCCTGGGTCAGCGAGCCGGTCAGCAGCATCACGACCATCACGATCCCGACCAGCGCCAGCACGAACACGGTCGGCATCTCGCCCAGGGTCTCGCCGGTCTTGGTCGCCTCGCCGCCGATCCGCACCCGCAGCTGCGGCTCGAGCTCGTCGTAGCGCGGCAGCAGCTCGGCCTCGATCGTCTTGGCCAGCGAGGTCGCGGTCTCGCCAGACCCCGGCACGATGCCCGAGGTCAGGGTCGTCGTGCGCACGCCATCGCGGTGCAGGTAGCTGGCGAGCGCGTCGACCTCGATCGGCTCGACGAAATTGCGCAGCGCGTGCAGGCGGCCGTCCTCGCCCCGGACCGGGGTCGAGAGCAGCAGGTCGAGGTCGGCACGCGCGGCCGGATCAAAGCGCACGCGGATCGCCACGCGCTCGTCGAGGTCGCGCAGCTCGGTCACGGGGATCCCAAAGAACGCGGCCTTGACCGTGCGCGAGATGGTCTCGACGTCGACCTGCTCGAGCGCCATGCGGCGGTAGTCGAGGCGCAGATCGACCTGCCGGATCCCCGGCCGCTGATCACTCTCGAGGTCGACGACCGCGGACAGCCCCTGCAAGTAGGCCCGGACTTCGTTGCTGACCCGCCGTCGCAGCCCGTCGTCGTTGCTCGACACGTGGATCTCGACGGGCCGACCCATCGGCGGGCCGATCCGCGCGGCCTCGTAGACGACCTCGAGCTCGTCGGATACGTGCAGCTCTTGCTTGACCCGGGCGATCCAGGCGTTGGCCGAGTGCTCGCGCTCGTTGCTCAGGTACACCGTCACGAAGCCCTCGTGATCGGCGACGCCGCGGGCCCGCTCGGTCCGCCGGACCTCCTGGTGCCCCACCCGCGCCGTGATCCCGTCGAGGTCGTCACCCACGATCGCGGGCAGCTGCTGCTCGAGCCCGCGGATCAGCGCCTCGGTCCGCTCGATCGGGGTGCCCAGCGGCGCCGTCACGCGCAGGTAGAACGACTCGGCGTCGTCCTGCGGGAACATCGTGACCGGCATCGAGGTGCGCAGGTACTGCACGGTGCCCACGAACAAGCTCGCGAACACCAGGACCACGAGGCCACCGTACGGCAGCAGCTTGCGCAGCGCGGCCGTGTACACGCGCTCGAGCGCCTTGATGAACCGAGCCTTGGGCTTGGCGAGCGCGCGGGTGCGGTCCCCGTGCCCCACGATGTGACTGGGCAGAATGAAGAAGCACTCGAACAGCGAGACCGCGAGGGTCAAGATCACGATCGTCGGGATCGCCCACGAAAATTTACCCGGGATCCCGCCCAGCAAGAACAACGGCGAGAACGCGAGGATCGTGGTCAGCGACGAGCCGATCACGGGCACCGACATCTCCTCGGTGCCCTTGATCGCGGCCTCCTCGGGGTCGACCCCGGCCTCGAGATGAAACGCGATCCGCTCGGCGATGATGATCGCGTCGTCGACCACAATCCCGATCACCAGCACGAAGCCAGCGAGCGAGACCATGTTGATCGAGATGTTCAGCGCCGGGATCAGGGCCGCGACCCCGAGCAGCGCGAACGGCAGCCCAAACGCGACCCAGAACGCGATCCGAAACGACAAGAACAGCAGCAAGACCGCGAGGACCAGGACCACGCCGCCGATCCCGTTGGTGATCACCACGTCGAGGCGGTTGCGGGTCAGGCGAGAGACATCGTTGAAGGTGTGGACCTCGACCCCGGCCGGGAGCGGGAAGTCTTCGAGCAGCGCGTAGACGTCGTCGACGGTGTCGAGGATGTCGGCGCTCTCGCGCTTGCGCACGATCAGGCTGAAGCTGGTCTCACCGTTGGCGTGCACGCGCAGGCCGGTGTCTTCGCGGGTCTCGCGGATCTGGGCGACGTCGCGGATCCGCAGCGCGCCGCCGTTGGCCCCGCGAAACCGCAGGATCGTGTCACCGATCTCGGCGGCGTCGCGGTACTCCCCCGACATCACCACCTGTCGCTGCAGCGGATACGCGGTCATCCGCCCGCCCGTGCTCTTGACGTTGCGACGCGAGAGCGCGGCCATGACCTCGTCGAGGGTGACCTGCTGGGCCCGGGCGCGGACGGGGTCGAGCAACACCTCGATCTCGGGATCACCGATCCCGACCTCCTCGACCTTGCCGACCCCGTCGATCTCTTCGATCCGGGGGCGGAGCAGCTCGACCGCCTCGAGCGTGGCCGCGGTCGGGCCGGTCAGCGAGACCTCGAGCACCGCGGCCTTGGCCGGGTTGAAGCGCGCGAGCATGGGCGGCGCCTCGAGCTCGGCCGGGAAGTCCTGGATCGCGTCGATCGCCTTTTGCAGATCACGCTCGACGGCCTCGACCTCGCGCGACGAGAGGTCCTCGTAGAGGTCCACGGTCACGACCGAGAGCCCGTCCTGCGAGACCGAGGTGTACTCTTCGACCCCGTCGACCTCGCGGATCGCCTCTTCGATCGGATCGGTGATCTTCGACTCGACGTCGTCGGGCGCGGCGCCGGCCAGGACCGTGGTGATCGCAACCGAGTTGATCGTGATCGCCGGAAACCCCTCGCGCTGGCTGCGACTGACGACCAGCAGCCCGACCGCGAGCACCGCGATCGTGATCATGTGGACCAGCAGCGGCCGCGACAGGAAAAACCGGATCACGCGGAGCGGCTCCTCGCGGCTCGGGCGACGCTCACCGGGCGGCCCCGGACCGGGGGCTCGCGCGGGCGTGGCGGTCGTCGATGGTTCGCGGCTCTGGCTGCTCGAGCTCGACGAGGACCGCGTCGGCGAGCGCGTGCTGGGCGGTCGTCGCGAGCAGCTCGCCAGGCTCGACGCCCGCGAGGATCTCGACCTCACGATCGCCGTAGGCCCCGACCCGAACCTCGCGCAGCGCCGCGACCCGGCGCTCGAGCCCCTCGCCCACGCCCGCGGACTGCTCCGCCGAAGCTGGAACCAACACGAACACCGCGAGCTTGCCGGCTCGTCGGGTCAGGGCCGCCCGCGGGATCAACACCCGCTCGCCCCCCTTGTGCAGCGGCAGCGAGATCGTCGCGACCATGCCGCCGCGGATCCGACCTTCGGGGTTGTCGAGGTGATACTCGACGTCGAACAGGCCCGTGATTGGATCGGCCGCGGGCGCGAGCGCGGCGAACCGGGCCAGGGTCGACTCGCCGCCGAGATCCTCGATCGTGACGAGCGCCTCGGTGTCCTGATCCAGGCGGCCGATCTCGCTGCCCACGAGCCCGACCCGGACCCGGATCTTGGCCAGATCCACGAGGTCGAGCAGCGGCGCGCCGGGTCCGATCGTGTCGCCGACATCGACGAGCCGCCGGGCCACGACCCCATCAATTGGCGCGCTCATCTTGGCGTCCCTGGACGAGCGCCGAGCCGAGCCGAGATCCGCGTTGGCCCCGTCGAGCGCGGCCTGGGCCCGATCGAGGGCGTGCTTGGCCCCGTCGAGCTGGGCCGCGGCCAGGCTGCCCTTGGCGACCAGACCCTGCTTGCGCTCGTAGTCCGTGCGCGCGAGCTCGACGTCGTGCTCGAGCGCCTCGACCCGCGCCGAGGCCCCCGACACCGCCAGCCGCTGGCGCGAGCCGTCGATCCGCAGCAGCAGCGCGCCGGCCTCGACCTGGTCGCCGTTGTCGACCGTGACCTCGAGCACCCGGCCGCCGACCTCCGAGCGCAGGTTGGCGTCGCGCCAGGGCGAGGTCATGCCCGTCGCCGTGACCTCCCGGGCCAGCACGCCCGTGCGCGCGGCGGCAGCCTCGACCCGGATCGCGCCGTCGCCTGGATCGAGCACCGCCTGGGTCGGCGCTGGCGCCTGATCGACCTCCGTACAGGCGGCGCCGAGCAAACCGGTGGCGACCGCGAGCGCGGTCAGAACACCGATCCCAGACGGCCGAAGCATGATCGGTTGATCCCACGCGAGGCCGGTGTGGTCAATGACCGAACCAGCTCCGACTACGAGCGGTCCAACAGCTCACGCGCGCGATCGGCTGGCACGGCCGCGAGCTCGGCGAGCTCATGAAAGACCGCCCGCTCCCGCTCGCCCCGGTCGCTGGCCTGGACCAGCGGCGCCACCTCGTAGAGCACCGCCTCGCGGGCCTCCGGGTCGAGCGCCGCGAGCCGCCCCCCGAGCTGCTTTAGCTCCGGCGGCGAGTACAGCAGCATCGAGAGCTCGACCCGCCGGGCGACCGAGACCGGCATGCGCTCCAACAGCGAGTCGAACTGCGCCGCCTCGGCGCTCGCTAGCTGGCCGTCGAGGTTGGCGAGCGCCGCCGCGAAGCCGACGACCAGCTCGGCCCGCGTGGCCGCATCTTGGGTCCAGCGCTCACGCCAACCTTGGGCCTGGTCTGGGCTCACGCCGACTTTTTCGGCGATCCGATCATGGACGGCGGCCTCGACCTCCGAGCCGCTCCCGTCGGCCAGCGCCATCCGCCAGGCCTGCTCGAGCAGCTGCTCGACGAAGTAGGGCAGCGGCGGCGGGAGCTCGGCGAAGCGCCGCTCGAGCAACGGCCGATCGCCGAGCAGGTCCAGCCACGGCTGCATCTGCTCGTCGTCGACGCTGGCGTCGACGAGCCGCAGTATCTGATCCCACTCCCCAAACTCGAGCATGTCATCCGCGTGCGCGATCATGCCGCACGCGACCAACGTCCACTCTTGCTCCGGCGTGAGCATGTCTAGTTCTACGCCAACAGCGCGCGGCTGTCAGCCGTCTATCTCGAAGTAACAAGGACCGATCGCCAGCGCCTCCGGACCGACACCATGCCACAGCGCCGCGGGCAACAGCCGCAGAGTCCGCAGCAGCGGGTCGGCGAAGCCCAGCGCCCGCCCGGTCACGGGCTCGATCGGCGGGACGCCGTGGAGCCCACCCAATGATCCAGCGAGCGGTCCGGCCAGAGGTCCAGCCGGGCCAGCCGACGCGGCGCTGCTGCCGAGCGGCAGCGACAAATTGAGCCCAAACAGGCGTCGAACCTTCTGCAGGATCGTGGGCGGCGGCGGATAGTGAAGAACGGCCGGCGCCGCGCCAGACCGCACGGGCATGTTGGCCATCTGCGCGGCCCGGTCGACGGCCTCATGGAGTCCACCGTAGGCGTCGACCAGCCCGATCTCGAGCGCTCGCACGCCGCTCCACACGTGGCCGCGCGCGACCGCGTCGGCGGCCTCGGGTGTCATCGCCCGCGCAGCCGCGACGCGCTCGATGAACAGGTCGTAGGTCGCCTGTATCCCCGCCATCGCGGCGTCGCGCTCATCGTCGCTGTAGGGCTTCCAGTACGAGTGCATCGTGGCCCGATCACCAATCGAGAGCAGCTCGGCGTCGACCCCGACCTTGTCGAGCAGACCGGAGAGATCGAGCTTGGGCAGGAACACCCCGATGCTCCCGGTATAGGTCGTCGCGTTGGCGTAGATGTACTGCCCCGCGGTCGCAATGTAGTAGCCGCCCGAGGCCGCGGTCTGGCCCATCGAGATCACCACGGGCTTGCGCTCGCGGGTCCGGTCGAGCTCGCGGGCGATCTGCTCCGAGGCCCGCACCGATCCCCCGCGTGAATCAATGCGCACGACCACGGCCTTGACGGCGTTGTCTTCGCGAAGCTCGGCGATCGTCTTGGTCAGGGTCTCGCTGCCGGCCAATTCGAGGTTCAGCAGCGGGATCGTGAGCGACGGTCCGGTGACCAGGGTGCCGCGCACGTGCACGATCGCGACGTGGGCCGGCGCGCCCCAGTCCCCCGTTCGCGTTGGTGAGGACGGCGGCGCCTCGATCCTGACGCCGCGACCCAGCCAGGCCTCGAGCTTGGCGTCGAGCTCATCGGGCCACGCGAGGTCATCGACGATCCCGCGCCGTCGGGCGTCTTCGGGCTGCCACGGCGCGGCGTCGACCCAGCCCGAGACCAGCGCGGGATCGCGGGCGCGCGAGCGACCGATCACGCGGATCAGGTGGTTCCAGGTGTCGGTCATCAACGCGCGGTTGGCCTCGGCGACGGGTGCGCTCGGGCCCGTGCGGCTCCAGATCTCGGGCGTTCCCTTGTACTCGGCGACCCGCACGAACTCGGCCTGGACGCCGATCCGGGCCAGCAACTCGCCCCAGTACAGGGTCCGCGTCGACAGCCCGATGATCGAGAGCGCGGCGTGGGGGTGCGCGATGATCCGATCGGCGACCGACGCCAAGAAGTAGCTGGTGAGCGAGCCGCCCTCGAGGTACGCGACGACCTTGCCACCGCTGTCCTGGTAGCGACGCAGGGCCTCGCGCAGCTCCTCGAGCTGGGCGCTGCCGAACCCCGAGCCGGCCAGCTCGACGAGCACCACGCCCCCGCGGCGCCGGGCCAGATCGTCGACCAGCCAGACCAGCTCGGCCAGCTCGCGGTCGTCGTGCTTGCCGGCCAGCGACAGCCGCGTGACCCGGCGCGGTCGAGCCGGCAAGATGTCGGTGTAGCGCTCGCGCGAGAGCCTGACTCGCCCGCTCACGCCGTGCATGCCGCCTGCGCCGAGCCCAGCGGTGGGGCCCACGGCGACGCCAAAGTGCGGGGTGTCGAGCTGCACGCCCATGCTCACCCGGGCAGCCGTGCGCGCGTCGGCCTGGGTCGGCTGCATGCCGGGCCCAGGATCGTCAAAGTACGCGACCCCCTCGGCCTCGACGTAGACCCGCACGCCACGGTTGCCGAACAACAGCCGCCCGCGCGGCTGGACCTGGTACCCGCGGATCGGCGCCTCGGGGGCCTGCAAGCCAGCGAGCCGGGCCCGCATCCCGGCGGCGACCTCGAAGCGCGCGTCGCCAAACGGACGCAGCGCGATCTCTGGATCGAGCACCGGGGCCACCCGCACGCTGTCGGCCAGGCTCGGCGCGTTGAGATTGCGCGCGACCACAGCCAGGCTCACGAATCGGTTGGCTCGCCAGCTGAGCGCGAGATCGAGCTGGTTGACCCGACTCGCGTAGACGTTCTCGCCTGAGAACAGTCGCGAATACTGTAGCCCAAATGACAATCCCGGCACCCAGCGCATCAACGGTACGGCCGCCGCGATCGTGAACTTTCCGAACGGGGCGTCGGCCGTCGAATACAGGCTGCCCGGCTCGCCTTGCTGGCGCAGCACCGCCTGCAGCCCGACCCCGAGCGCGAGGATCTTCCATGGCAGCGGAACCGCCACGAAGCCCCCGATGCCATCGCCCCGGCGCCCGCTGCTGTCGATATTGTAGGTGAAATCAATGATCGCGTTGAAGCCGTCCAAATAGCCGAGGTTGGCCGGGTTTTGGACCACCGCGCTGGCGTCGGCCTCGCCCGCGACGACGCCGTAGGGGCGATCGGGCTCGCGCAAGATCGAGCGTGCCTCGCCGCCGTTGCCGGCCTGGGCTGACCGCGATGTGCACAGCGTCGCGGCGAGCACGAGCAGGCCCATGAGCGCGAGCTCGAGCGTGACGGATCGCCGCGGGCTGCTCCGTCGCATCTGGACGGTGATAACACGTTGGACCGCGACGTGCGCTACCGGGTCTGGACGCGGCGTAGACGGCCGAGTCGCGCGACCGGCGGGGAAGCTGTTGCGGCGAGCAACTGACCTTCGCTACGCGGGTCAGCGCGCAGGCGCTCGCACAAACGCCTGTGCTGGCGCCCGACGCTGGCTGGGCGTCGTCAGCGCCATCGCTATCGCAGGACGCGAGCGAGGCCTGGCGTGTCCTCGGCGATGTCCGCTGGCGGGTCGGCAAGCTGCCCGTTGTTGAATGGCGCCGCATGGGTGCTCGTGTCCACCGCTGAGCGAGTGTCGTGAACCGCACGGAGGCGCTCGATCTCGGGAGCAGCTGGCGCCTGCGCCAGACGAATGCATTGACAGTGCGATGGATGATTGCGACATATGCCATATGGGTAGTGAGTTGATTCGCCCAACCTCCGTGTTCGGCCCCAACATTCGGAGCCTGCGCCTCGCTCGGGGCTAAACAGGCAAGCCCTCGACCAGCGAGTTCGGCCGCCGCTCCACACGATCCAGCAGATCGAGCAGATCCAGCAGATCCAGCAGATCCAGCAGATCCAGCAGATCCAGCAGGGTGACTTCAACCCGGGAATGCGCGCGCTCTACAACCTATGCGACGAGCTCGATATCTCGTTCTCGACGCTCGTCGCGGGATTGTGTCGGCAGGTCGAGGGCAGCCAAAGCGCGGCGCGGGATCGGGCCGCCGGGCACACGCCGGACCAACGCCGCGCCGCGTTGTTCGCCTCGGGCCAGTTCGCTCGATGTGATGACGACGCGCTCACGTGGTGAGCGTGGCTGTCCTCGGGGGGGGGGCCGAGGCGGCCGGCGCATCGAGTCGTTCTGTGCGCGCCTCGCAGTCCAAAGGAGGCCGTGCGCGCCGACATGCGACGCAAGGTCAAGCGACTGCTTCGCAAGCACGGGTATCCGCCAGACAAGCAGGAGCAGGCGGTGTTGACCGCGATCGAGCAAGCCGAGCGCGTCGTCAAGGACTGGGCGCGGGCCACCTAGGACTCAGCCCAGTTGGGACTGGGCCGCCAGCCGCCGACCGAGCGTACCGTCTACGTGCTGTGCCTGACGTGCGCTCACCTACACTGCGTTCCTGCACCCGTCAGCGTGGTTGCCCACCGATGGCGATTGCGAGGAGCGCCAGCCCGATCGCCACAGTGCTCGCCAGAGTGTCAACCTCGTGGTTGCGCTGCCGCGCGCGCAGCCACTGGGAGATGAAGGCGCCGCTGAAGACCGGCGTCATGAACGCCCAGACCCATAGGTCACGCTGCGCTGCGACCGTGATGATCCAGGCACTCGCAACAGCAATGAGGCCGACTATCCCGGCTACCAGAGCTCGCCGCATGCTGACTTGCCCTTTCCGAAGATCAACTCGCCACACCCACACCCGACGGCGACCGACGCCAGCATGCCGCCTACGGGATTCGCCGTTGCGATGGCGACCCTTGCGGCAGCTACACCGACCAGGCAACCTCCCCAGCCCCGCTGGGCCTGCGGCGCGAAGCCCACTTCCATGGCGAGCGCGCCTGTCCGCTGGGACACTTCTTCGGCAGACAAGGTGCCCTCGATCACCGGGGCGGTGCCGGGCGCGAGCGTGATCTGGCTGTAGCCGTCGCTGTAGTCGAGCACGACGAACCAGACGCCGTCCACGTCTTCCCAGATGTGGACTTGGCCTTGGAGAGCATCCGACTGATCGTAAACCAGGACCTCGGCGCTCTCGGTCGAAGTTACGGTTGCCACTGCGTGACTCTCTTCGAGCGGTGGCGCGGTGGGTTGTTGGAGGTTGAGGAGGAGGGTGGTTGCGACCGTTGTTTGCATGGCTCCAAACTGGGCCGCTCCCATCGATCGAGGAAGACTCGAGCATCAGCAAGCTTTGCCACGAAATCCACGGACGTCCGCGGCTTGCTGATGGTGATCGACATGAGCCCATAACTCGACACGCTCGGCGCTGTGCCGCTGACTGCGGACGCTGAGTATCGCTATCTCTGGACGTCGGTCTCAGGGGCATGCCAATATAGCCTCGCCAAGGTGCCCAAGCTGCTCGCGGACGTCTGCTACAACCCGAGCAACAACGCGGTGAGGCTGAAGTGGCCCGGGGTTGGATCCGAACGGGGGTCGCACGGGCTGGAGGTGGGCCGAGGCCTGATCCGAACGGGGCCGCGCTGGCCGGGAGTGGTCCGGGGTTGGATCCGAACGGGGGTCGCACGGACTGGAGGTGGGCCGAGGTTGGATCCGAACGGGGCCGCACCGGAACGCGACTACCTTCGCGGACTTCCCGCCGACCTCGGCACGGACCGAGGGTGCCCAGACGTATGTCCCGGCCCGCCCGCGGCCAGGATTGGGCCACCTCCGCGGACTTCCCGCCGACCTCGGCACGGACCGAGGGTACCCAGGCGTGTGTCATGACCTTCAGCCGCCCCCACACGCCTGCGCCGGGCTGGTCGGTCGAAACTCATCGGTCTCCCAGGTCGTCCACGCGAAACTCTTGTGAGTAGCGGAGCCCGAAACCGAAACCGCACCGCCGTCGGTCGCCCATCCGCGACCTCGATGACAGTGGCCAGATAGTCGACCGTCTGCGCGGTATCGCCGACCCGAAGGGCTTCGAGTTCGTGTTGCGAAACTGCATCTCGAACCCGCCGACGGTCCATCCGAGCTCGGGCTCGCGCAGTTCGATGGTTTCCGCATCGACGCAGGCGCCCACTGCTCTTCAGCTTGTTCGCAGTCGCCCTCGCGTTTGGCACCGGTTGCAACGACCATGAGGAGGTGTCTGATACGGTGAGTCGATGAGATCAGAACGCCCCACACTAGCGGTAGCAGTCGCCCTCCCACTGGGCGTGGCCTCGTGCCAGGCGTTCCCCCTGCCGCCCGATCTTGATACCACCAACGCCACCGACTCGACCGGAGGCGACTTGGGGATTGCTGTATGGCGGGCCCGTCTTGGATCTCGATGATGTGTTTGGCGTCACGGCTGACCCTGGCGATCAGTTTGGATGGGTCATGATCGCTGGGGATCTGAACAAGGACGACTTTGATGATCTCGTGATCGGTGCGCCGGGTGACGAGCTTAACGGTTCAATCGTCATCATTCCTGGCTCGGATCTCGGGCTCGACGTCGACAACGCGACCTGGTTTCGGCAAGGGGATGGCGTGGCGGGCGACAACGTGGCCGGGGATCAGTTCGGGTACGCGTTGACGTGGACAAATCTTGGTCTGGGCAGCGACAACGCCTTCCGAGCGCTTGCGATCGGAGCGCCTGGCGAGAACGGCAACATCGGTGCGGTCAACGTCTATCGTACGGGTACAGGCAGCACGATCTCGTTGACCGGAGACACCTACATTTCCCAAGGTATGATCGAAGGCGACGAGATGACCGGGGATCGGTTCGGCAGTAGCCTGCTACCGCCCCGCGCCGTGACGGAGGCGGTCTTCAAATGAAGTGCGAACGACATCTGGCTCGGTTCTCGATTGCGGCCCTCGCTGCCTCGACCATCATCGGGTGCGGCCCAGGTGAAGTCAGCGACGTCGGCTCTGATCCATTCCACGACCTGCCCGTCGAGGCGGAAGCCGAGGACGGTGTCGTCGGCGATCCATGGCACTGCGGCGAGCTCGGGCTGAAGTGCGTCGGCGGGCTCGGGATCGGCGAGTGCATCGACGGTGAGTGTCAGGGTCGCCTGATCGCGGAGTGCTGGTCGCCCGCGTTCGCGCCCACGTGCGACGCCTTCTGCGAGTCGTTCGACGAGTCGTGCGCCTACACCTGGCGTGCGACGGGGCGACGGCGTGGGGCTGGTCGGGCTCAGCCTCCGAGGCCGACGCGAGGTGCCTGGGCGGCGATCACGACACCGCCATCCCGCTGACCGTCACCTGCGATCAGCCGCTCGAGGGTCTGATCACGACCATGATGTGCTGCTGCGTATGAGTCAGCTCCGGTGGTTGGGCCGTGCCGAACGGTCTGTGCTCGGGCAGCCATGCAGCGTGCACGCGATTCAAAGCTCGCGTGTGCACTGACCACCCCGCCGAACACGACAGGTCCGAGCGGCGCGCGGTCAGCGCCGCGCATGCGCGCCGTTGGGTCAGTCGTCCGTGATCGTGCGTCTCATGGTCGGGCGTCGTGGCGGATGACGGAGATCTCATCGGTGGAGGTGGCCCCGTAGAACGACAGGGCCTCACCCGCCACCACGCCGTAGGGGCGGTCGGGCTCGCGCAAAATCGAGCGCGCCTCGCCGCCGTTGCCAGCCCGGGCCGACGCTCGGACCCGCTCGGACCCGCCGGCGTCGGCGGCCACCGCAGCCGAGGTCCGGTCGAGTCGGAGAGATGGCAGATCGCAGACCGCCGCCGCGCCTCCAAAAATCAGGACCGTATTGGGCGACTCGTGCCTGCTGTCAATAATTACGCGAACGCTGCGAATCACGATGATGATGACCGCAACAATGACAATGTGACCCCCCGACGTCACAATATAATTACGACATGTTCGAACATTGCACTCAGAAAGATGGCCATGTTCACCTCGGGTCATTCGCCCGCTCGACTCGCCTCGGGCTCGCGGCCGGCTCAATCACCGATTCCGAAATTACGTCTCAGGAGCAGTCTCATGTCCGAACACAACTCATCGACGGGTCAGCTAGCATCCATCATTCACGCACTACCATGTGACGCGGCCGGGTTTCGCAAGCTGGCCGACACCCTCGAAGATCTCGAGGACGAGGTCAGCCCCCACCTCGACGCGTTCAGCAGCGCCGCGCTCCGCTACGGCGCCAGCATCGACCGCGACGCGCTGATCACCTTGTTTCGCCGACGTCGCCGCGACCTCGAGCTTGCGATCTTGGTCCTGAGTACCCGGCTGCGCTCGGTCCCACCGCGCTCGATCTACCCGGGAAATTTGCTCGCCAGCTTCATCAGCAACGCGCTCGGGCGGCGCGGCAGCCAGCCGCTGAGCGCCCTGCTCACCGCGCTCGAGCAGCGCGATCCGGCCGGCTGGGACCGGCTCGTCAGCAGCTTCGCGGCCCTGTCCGACGCCAGCGACGGGTGGCGGAGGTGGCCAGAGCCCAAGCTCGCGCGGGCGGCCGTCGACGCGCTCGCAGCCGTCGAGCAAGCGTGGGCCGCGTCCGCGCGTGACGTGCGCCGCACCCTGACGGGCGGGGGCAACCGCGAGCGCCGACGTGATCCCGCGTTTCGTCGCGCCGTGAGCTGGCACGCCAGCACCCTGAGTCTGCTCGAGCGCATCGCTGTACCCGGCGGCCCGCTGCGGCTCACGATTGACTACTGTCTCGCGGTCATCGCCTATTTCGACACTGCGATCGTCAACCCGCAAGCGAGCGTCTCAGCCAACCGCGCGGCGTGTGATCTGCTGATTCTCGAGGTGTTTGGCATGCTCGCCCAGTTCTCATTGACCGACGATACCCCCGACGACAGCACCCCGCGAACCCTCGAACAAGGCGACACCAACCGACGCAAGCGAATCCAGCGGGCACGCCTGAAAGTGATCACCCAGCTGCAGCCCACATTCGACGACTTCGCCTGGGTCGATCAAATTTATCCGGCATTGCTTAGAACTCACCGGGATGGCATGAATTTGTCGTCCCTTGGATCGGACACCGAATCGGATGAGGTCGGCGGGGCGGCCGTCCTCGACATCAGCCACAGCCACGCGCTCGTGCACATGGCCCGCTGAGCCGACGCGATGACCCACAGCCGCCGTCGTGGCTGGTGGCTGTGGGGGTGCTTTTCTAGACCGCGCCGGACCTGACGAAGCTGCGGATCTGCTCGATCTCGAGCTCGGCCACGCGGCGGAGGGTCTCGGGGGTGGCTTCGCTGTAGAACTTCTTGAGGCTGGCCCGGGACTCGAACAGCCGCCGCCGGATCGTGCCCGCCGGAATGCCCTTCTCGCGGCCGAGCTCGCGCGCGCTGGTGTCCTGCCAGTAGAAGCGCTCGACGAGCTCGCGGTGGTCGGGCGACAGGCTCCGAACACACGCGAGCGCCAACGCGTGGCGCTCACGCTCGAGCAGACACTGCTCGGCGATCGCGGGCTCGCCCGCGCTGTCGTCGAAGCTCTCGAAGCAGATCCGTCGGTAGCCCCGGCGCAGGTGGTCATTGAGGGTGTTGTGGGCGATGCTCATCACATAGGTGCGAAAGCTCGACCGGGCCTGGAACCCATGGATCGCGCGTGTGAGTCGTGACAGGGACTCCTGCACGAGGTCTTCACTGTCGGGGCCACTCACCCGTGATCGGAAGTACGAACGCACCGCGGGCGCGTAGCGGGACACGAGCACACCGCCGGCCTGGCGATCGCCCTCGCGCCAGCGCTCGAGTAACACGTGATCGGAACAGGCGGGGCCGGGGTCGACGCTTCTGATGCTCTCCACAGCGGGTAAGCTAGCGCTGGCCTCCGCCAACGTGGGACCCCGGTCGCTTTAGCCACCCTCTGTCACTGCAGCCAGGCGACCGTCACCGCGTCGCCGCCTTCGGCGGGCAGGCCGGGCCGCTGACGGTGAACGCTCTCGTGCCGCTCGAGCAGCTCGCGAACGGCCTTGCGCACCGCTCCGCCACCGTGACCGTGACGGATCAAGACGACGTCCTGATCCCGCGCGAGCGCCTGGGCGACGAAGTCCGAGACGCGATCCTGGGCGTCTTCGTAGCGCTGGCCCCGGACGTCGCAGACGTTGTCGACGCTGGTCTTCACCGCGACCGCGCCCTCGCCAAAGTGGGCTTGCGCCTGGGCCTGCACGACCGCCTGAAAGTCGAGGATCGGCGTGGCTTTGCCAGGCTTGCGCCCGAGCCGACGCCCGAGCTCGGGCGGCGGCCGGCTGAGATCCCGGACCTTGACGGTGGTCCGCAGCGTGGCGAGCTGGACGGTGACCTTCTTGGGGGGAGTCCCGGACAGCGCGACGACCTCGCCCTCTTGCTTCATGCTCAGGACCCGGACCCGATCGCCGATCGCCAGGGTCCGCGGATCGACGCGAACGGTGCCCGCGAGCTCGGTGGCGGCCGCCTGGTCCGACGCGGCCTCGGCCTCGGTCTGGGCCCGGTGCTTGGCGAGCGTGCTGCGAGCCTCGCCAGCGAGCTGTGCCCGGGTCGGCAGCTGCTCGACCTGCTCGGGATCTTGGCGACGCAGGTGCTTGCGCTTGGTCTTGAGCTCGACCTCGAGCGCGCGCAGCTGCTCGACCGCGGCCATGTAGGCCTTGGCCTTGCGGCTGCGCACCCCCTCGAGCAGCCGCCGCTCGCGGATCCGGACCTCGTGATCTTGCTGGCGCAGGCGCAGCTGATCACGCTCGAGTCGCTCGCGGGTGCGGGCCAGCGACTGCCGCTCGGCCTCGATGTCGCGCAGCAGCTCGTCGATCTTCACGCCCTCGTCGCCGAGCAGCGCCTCGGCCCGGGTCAGCACCGCCTCCGGCAGCCCCAGCCGCCGCGCGACCGCGATCGCGCTCGAGCTGCCCGGCACGCCGAGGCTCAGGCGAAAGGTCGGACGCATGCGGGCGATGTCGAACCCGACCGCGGCGTTGTGAAACCGGGCTGACGTCGCCGGCTGCGTGGCCAGCAGCTTGAGCCGATCATAGTGGGTCGTCACGACCACCGTCGCGCCCGCGTCCACCAGCGCGACGAGGATCGCCTCGGCCAGCGCCGCGCCCTGCTCGGGATCGGTGCCGACCGCGACCTCGTCGAGCAACACCAGGGTGCCAGGGCCCGAGTCGGTCGCGGCGTGCAGGGCCGCCCGCACGTGGCCGACGTGGGCCGAGAAGGTCGAGAGGTTGGCGGCGATCGACTGGTCGTCGCCGACGTCGGTGATCAACGCCGAGAACACCGGGATCCGCGGCTGGCCCTCGCACGGCAGCGCGATCCCGGTCGCGGCCATCAACGCCAGGACCCCGAGGGTCTTGAGCGCCACCGTCTTGCCGCCCGCGTTGGGCCCGCTCACGACCAGCGCGTGGCCGCGCTCGAGCACGATGTCATTGGGCACGACCTCCACGCCATCGAGCAACAGCAGCGGATGCCGAGCGGCGCGCAGGTCGATCGCCGGACGCCCGCCTTCGTTCTCGTGCTCGTGGTGGGGATCGTGCAAGCTCGGGATCACGCCGCCGAGCTGCTCACCGAAGGCCTGGCGGGCCAACATCAGATCGAGCTCGACGCAGGCCCGCTGCATCCCGCCCAGGCTCGTCGCTCGCTCGGCGACCTTGGTCGACAGCGCCCGGAGGATCTTTCGCTCTTCCTCGACCGCCGCGAGCTCGGCCTCGCGCAGGGCGTTGTTGTCTTCGACCAGGCTCGCGGGCTCCAAATAAAAGGTCTGCCCGGTCGAGCTCGAGCCATGAATGATCGCCCCGCGCTCGCGCACGGCCCCGAGCCGATCGCTGCGAACCGGCAGCACCACCCGACCGTCGCGCTCGGTCAGGTAGCTATCGCGCAGGCACTCGGCGATCACCGGGTTTCGCAGCAGCCGCTCGGCGTTGGTCTGCAGCCGCTGCTTGGCCGCGCGGACCTCCCGGCGCGCGGCGGCCAGGGCCGGGCTCGCGTCCGCCGAGATCTGCGCGACCTCGGGGCGCCGGTCGATCGCGCGATCGAGCTCGGCCAGCAGCGCGGCGCAGGTCTCGATTGGGCTGGACCCCGGCCTAGAACCCAGCCTGGCCGCGCAGGCTCGCAGGCCCCGCACTTGCCCCTCACCCAGGGCCCCGCTCGCCTCGCGCCGCTCGGCCTGCGCGAACGCTTCGGCGAGCAACCCACACGCCCGACACAGCTCGGCCACGCCGATCAGCTCGACCACGCTCAGCAAGCCGCCGCCGCGCGCGACCGCGAGGCTCTCGTCGAGATCCTCGAGCTGAGACAGCGCCGCCGCGATCCCGGCCCCACCGCTGGGGTTGTCGAACAGCCACAGCGCCTCGATCCCCTCGAGCTCGCTCAGCCGGGCCGCGGCGGCGGCCCGCTCGGTCTCGGGTCGCAGCGCGGGCAGCCGCTCGACCGCGGCCAGCTGGCGCGCGCTGCCAGGTTGCTCGGATGCGGGCGCCAGGCCGAGCAGCCGCTCCATGGCCTCGAGATCATCGTGGACCCGGGCCCGCGCGATGTCGGTGCGCAGGCGATCTGCGATCCGCCGGACCAGCTGCGTCCACCCGAGGTGGCGCAGCGCGTCGCCCCGGCCGTTGGCCAGCCACCGAACCAAAGCCGGCGCCTGCTCGGCCTGTGTGGCGTCCACGGGCGCTGATCGGCCGCGCGAGTGCGCGGGACTGCGAAGAGATTGTCGCACTCGAGATCACTTTAGAGGTTCGAGCCAGGATTCTGACCCGTCTGTGGGCACTGTGCCCCCTGAGGCTGCTCAGAATCTCAGCGAACGTGAGACTAGCACTCAGGGGCTCGGCGGGCGTACCATGCCCTGCGCCTGGGTCAAGCGACTCGGGTACCGGCCCCCGAGCCCGGAACATCAGCCCGGCATCAGCCCGGAAACCCAGCCCGACCACTCGCAGCCACCGCTCACCCCGCGACCCATGCACGCCTGGATCCTGTTTGTCTCGCTGATGGCCTTCTATACGGTCCTCTCGGGCCAGATCCACAGCACCTTCTTGCTGGGCGCCGGGGTCGTGTGCAGCGCCGCGATCACCTTGCTGGCCAAGCGCCTCGGCATCGTCGACGACGAGGGCGTGCCCTACCGCTGGTGGCCCCGCACGATCAAGTACCTGCCATGGCTGATGTGGCAGATCGTGCTGGCCAACATCGACGTGCTCAAACGCGTGTGGAAGATCGGCCCGCTCGACATCCAGCCCCGAATGATCCGGGTGCCCAACCAGCTGCGCACGGCCTACGGAGTCGCGAGCTACATGAACTCGATCACGCTGACCCCCGGCACGGTCACGGTCGACATCGGCAAGGACGAGCTTTTGGTCCACGCGCTGACCAAGGCCGCGGCTGACGATCTGCTCAGCGGCGAGATGCACCGCCGGGTGCTCGCCGTCGAGGGCCCGATCAAGTCCCAGCAGGAGGCCAAATGATCGAGCCCTGGTCCGCTCCACTGGCCAACGTTGGCGCCGCCGCGCACTCGCCTACTTCCTATGTCGTCCTCGCAACCTGTCTCGCCCTCCTGACCGGCGCGATCTTGCTGCTGATCCGAGCCCTGCGCGGGCCAACCGTGTTCGACCGGATCCTCGCCGTCAACGCGATGGGCACCAAGACCGTCGTGCTGGTCGCCTGCATCGCGTTCTTGGACATGCCGCACGGCAACCCCAGCTTCTACCTCGACACGTCCATCGTCTACGCGCTGATCAACTTCGTCGCGACCATCGCGATTCTCAAGTACATCCAGTACCGGAGGCTCAGCTAGTGAGCGTGCTCGAAATCCTTGGCGCGCTGTTCATGCTGGGCGGCTGCGTGTTCGCGCTGACCGGGGCGGTCGGCGTGCTGCGGATGCCCGACTTCTATGCGCGGCTCCACCCGGCCGGAAAGTCCGACACCCTCGCGCAGGCGCTGATCTTGTTTGGCCTGGCGCTGCTGGCCGGGCAGCAGCTGATCAACGCGTGGCCGAGCGAGGCCAACAGCCACGCCGACGCGTGGATCGGTCTCGCCAACATCATCCTCAAGCTCGGGCTGTTGACCGCGCTGTTGTTCCTGACCGCACCCACGGCGACCCACGCGATCGCCAAGGCCGCGCGGCTCGATCGCTACACCCGGCTGCCCTTCGACCATGAACCCGGGGACGACCCGGCGAGCTCGCGCGTGGCCGAGATCGTGGTCGCGGGCGACGTCACCGAGCCACTCGAAGAGCCCCCCGGCCCCGTGCTCGACGTGCGCGAGACCGTCGCGGAGGACGAAGACCCGTGAGCAATCCCGTCCTCATCCTCGACATCTTCTTGCTGGTGCTCGTCGCCGCGACGGCGGTCGCGGTCATCAGCGTGCGCAGCCTGCTCTCGGCCACGATCCTCGCGGGCGTCTACAGCCTGCTGATGGCGCTGGTGTGGACCAACATGCACGCGCTCGACGTCGCCTTCACCGAGGCGGCCGTCGGCGCAGGCATCTCGACGATCTTGCTGCTCGGCGCGCTGGTGTTGACCAAGCGCTTCGCCAAGTCCGAGCCGGTCCTCCACACGCCCGCGCTGCTGGTCTGCGTCGCTACCGGGCTGGTGCTGATCTACGGCACCTTCGACATGCCCCCGTTCGGCGATCCCAACGCGCCGATCCACACCCACCGGGTCCCTCGGCTGCTCGACCAGACCGTCGGCAAGCACGAGACCGCGGCCCCGCGCGACAAGGGCCACCCCCACGAGGGCCACCCCGACGACGACTTCAACGGCCACGCGCCCAACACCGTGACCAGCCTGCTCGCGGCCTACCGCGGCTACGACACGATGTTCGAGACCGCGGTCATCTTCGTCGCTGGGGTCAGCCTGTTGCTGCTGCTCCGGCGCCGACGCGAGGGCGAGCTCGGGGTGCCCGAGTCCAGCTCATCGGAGAGGGGCGAGCCCTGATGGCCGACACCCACGACCAGTCGGGCACGCCCGCCGGCGAGCAGATGAGTCAGCAGACGCTGATCCGGGTGATCGCCAAGATGACGATCCCGTTCATCTTGGTGTTCGGCTGCTACGTGATCCTGCACGGCGAGCTGGGCCCCGGCGGCGGGTTCCAGGGCGGGGTGATCCTCGCCGCCGCGTTCATCCTCTATGGCCTGGTGTTCGGAGCCGACGAGCTGCGCCGCCGGATCCCCCCGCCGATCATCGACGCCTGCATGGCCCTCGGCGCGCTGCTGTACGCGGGGGTCGGCCTGGCCAGCGTGCTGCGCGGGGGGACCTTCCTCGACTACGGCATGCTCGAGCCCGACCACGCTGGCGACGGCGAGGCGCTGGGCATGGCCCTCGTCGAGTACGGGGTCGGGATCACGGTCTGCTCGGTGATGGTCACGATCTACCTGATGATCAGCGAGCGACGCGCGACGGTTCGCCGGGGGGAGGTCCGCTAAGTGGAGTCGTTCGGCTACTTCAACTACTGGCTGGCGATCGTGATCATCATGATCGGCTTCTACGGGGTCATCGCCCGCCGCAACCTGCTCAAGCAGGCGATCTCGCTGGGCCTGTTTCAGACCGGCGTGTTCCTGTTCTACGTGACCATGGGCGTGTACCGCAGCCCCGACGGCACCGCCGGGGTCGCGCCGATCTGGACCGACGCCGCCAAGACCGGCCCGTTCGACAACCCCCTGCCCCACGTGCTGATGCTGACGGCGATCGTCGTGTCGGTGAGCACCCTGGCCGTGGCGGTGGCGATCATCGTCAACATCCAACGCAAGTACGGCACGATCGAGGAAGACGAGATCCTCGAGGCCGACAAGCGCGACAGCTGAGCCCGACCATGGACATCGAGCTCCCCGAATCCATCCGCGCGCACCTCCCGGTGCTGGTCGTGCTCTTGCCCCTGTTTGGCGGGCTGCTCGCCATGTTCACCGGGCTGGTGCAGCGCGGCGGCGGCGTGATCGCCTGGGCCTGGTCGGTGCTGATCACCGGGCTCATGCTGGTCTGCTCGGCCGCGATGCTGCAGCTGGTCCACGCCAGCCCCGAGCCGCTGGTCTACCGGCTGGGCTCGTGGCCCGAGGCCTACGGGATCGGCTACAGCGTCGACGCGCTCAACGCCTACGTGATCCTGGTCGTCTCGATCATCGCGTTCTTGACCACGGTCTACGCCAAGGACAGCGTGATGGCCGAGGTCGCCAATGATCGCCACCACCTGTTCTACAGCGTGTGGCTGCTGGCGATCGCCGGGCTGATCGGCATCACCGTCACCGGTGACACGTTCAACATCTATGTGCTGCTCGAGATCAGCTCGCTCACGGTCTACACCCTGGTCGCCCTGGGTGGTGACCGCGACCGCCGGGCCCTGGTCGCGGCCCTCAAGTACCTGATCCTCGGCAGCATCGGCGCGACCTTCATCCTGCTCGGGATCGGCTACCTGCTGATGCTCACGGGCACGCTCAACATGGGCGACATGCACGACCAGCTGGTCCGCATGCGCGAGGCCGGGACCCTGGCCAACAACCGCACGGTGTTCGTCAGCTTCGCGTTCTTGATGGTCGGCCTGAGCCTCAAGATGGCCCTGTTTCCGCTGCACCTGTGGCTGCCCAACGCGTACACCTACGCGCCCTCGGCGGTCTCGGCCCTGGTCGCGGCCACGGCCACCAAGGTCGGCGTGTACATGACCTTCCGGTTCGTGTTCACGATCTACGGCGGCGTCTACGACACCAGCGCAGATCTACAGCTGCTGGCCCTGTGCGCGTGCCTGGGCATCGTGGTCTCGTCGGTCGCCGCGGTCCGCCAGATGAACGTCAAGAAGGTCCTGGCCTACTCCTCGGTCGGCCAGATCGCCTACATCGTGCTCGGCTTCTCGCTGGCCAACCACACCGGGGTCACCGCCTCGGTCATCCACATCTTCAACCACGCGATCATCAAGGGCGGCATGTTCATGGCCGTCGGCGCCGTCGCGCTGCGCACGGGCGGCACCAAGATCGAGGACTTCAAGGGCATCGGTCGCCAGATGCCCGTGACCATGGCCGCGTTCACCGTCGGCGGCTGCGGGCTGATCGGCGTGCCGCTCACCTCGGGGTTCATCTCGAAGTGGTACCTGGTCCAGGCCGCCATGGAAGAGGGCTACTGGGGCGTCGCCGCGGTCGTGCTGCTCGGCGGGGTCCTCGCGATCGTCTACGTCTGGCGGCTGATCGAGATCATCTGGTTCGGCACCCCGGACGACCCCAACAAGCGCGTGAAAGAGGCGCCGCTGTCCATGCTGGTCCCGATGTGGATCCTGATCGGCGCGAGCGTGTACTTCGGGATCGACGCCACCTGGACCGCCGACAGCGCCCGCGCCGCTGCCAGCTTGCTGCTCAACGGAGGTCACGGATGATCGCCCTCAACGCAATCGAGTGGCTCCCCACCTTCGAGCTGCAGCTCAGCCCGATCCTGGCGATCGCCGTCCCGCTGATCGGCGCGTTTTTAATCGCCGCCGCCGGCCGCTGGCCCAACCTGCGCGAGTCCGTCACGATCATCACCGCCGTCGCGCTGTTGTGGGTGGTCGGCAACCTCAACAACTTCCTCGAGGCCACGCCGAGCAAGGCCGAGGCGCTCGTCGACGTGGTCCCGGGGATGTCGCTCGCGTTCCACCTCGAGCCGCTGGGCATGATCTACGCGATGATCGCCAGCTCGCTGTGGATCCTCAATTCGATCTACTCGATCGGCTACATGCGCGGCAACAAGGAGAAGCACCAGACCCGCTTCTACGTGTGCTTCGCCCTGTCGATCGCCAGCGTGATGGGCATCGCCTTCTCGGCCAACATGTTCACGCTGTTCGTGTTCTACGAGGCCCTGTCGCTGGTGACCTTTCCGCTGGTCACCCACAAGGGCACGCCCGAGGCGCTCAAGGCCGGGCGCACCTACCTGGGCATCCTGATGGGCACCTCGGTGTGCCTGATGCTGCCGGCGATGGTCGCCACGTACGTCTACACGGGCACCCTCGACTTCACGCAGGGCGGCGTGTTCGCGCAGCCGCTCGCCGACGGGGCCCTGAGCCCGGCGCTGTTTGGGCTGATCTTCGCCATGTACATGTACGGCGTCGGCAAGGCCGCGCTGATGCCCTCACACCGCTGGCTGCCGGCCGCGATGGTCGCCCCGACCCCGGTCTCGGCCCTGCTGCACGCCGTCGCGGTGGTCAAGGCGGGGGTGTTCTCGATCTGCAAGATCTCGATCTACATCATCGGCGTCGACCAGCTGCGGCTCTACGATCAGGGCGGGTGGCTGCTCTACGTCGCCGGCGGCACGATCGTGATCGCCAGCTTCATCGCGCTGTTCCAGGACAACCTCAAGCGGCGCCTGGCCTACTCCACGATCTCCCAGCTCAGCTACATCACGCTGGGCGCGGCGCTGCTGTGGCCGATCTCCATGCGCGCCGCCGCGATCCACATCGCCGCCCACGCGTTCGGCAAGATCACGCTGTTCTTCGCGGCCGGCTCGATCTACACGGCCGCGCACAAGACCAACATCTCCGAGCTCGACGGGATCGGCCGCAAGATGCCGTGGACCATGGCCGCGTTCACGATCGGGACCTTGTCGATGATCGGCCTGCCGCCCACCGGGGGGTTCATCTCCAAGTGGTACCTGATGCAGGGCGCGTGGACGGCCGAGAGTGGGTTTGCGATCGCGGTGCTGCTCACCTCCACGCTGCTCAACGCGGCCTACTTCCTGCCGATCGTGTACCGCGCGTTCTTCCGCAAGCCGCCCGAGCATGACGGACATGAAGGTGACCATCATCATGATCATCATGATCACCACGACCACGGCGAGGCGCCGCTGCCGATCGTCATCGCCCTGACCTGCACCGCCGCGGCCACCGTCGGCCTGTTCTTCTACCCCGACCTCTTCACCGGCTACGCGAGCATGCTGGCCGAGGCAATGCCCAAGTAGGCGGGGCCCACCATGGAACTGGACGATCCCAAGACCATCCGCAAGCTCTGGCTCGGCTTCTATGCGGTGCTCGGTGTGCTGTTGCTGCTCGATCCCAAGCTGCTCGAGCTGATCCACGTGCTCGAGCACGACCCCCACCACGCGGCCAAGTTCGTCGTCGACGGCTGGCCGGTGTTCTACGCGGTGTTCGGGTTCGTGACCTGCTGGGTCATGGTCATGGGCAGCAAGCTGGTGATCGGCAAGATCCTGATGCGGCCCGACACCTACTACGATCAGTCGCCGCTCGACCCCACCCGCGACGCCAAGCACAGGAGGCTCCCCGATGGCCGCTAGCTTCCCCCCCGGGTTGGTGCTGATCATCGGCGCGCTGCTGACCGCGGTCACCCCGGGCAAGGCCCACAAGGCCTGGTCGCTGCTGGCCCCGCTCGTGGCCCTCGCGGTGATCTGGACGTTCCCCGACAACGGCCGGATCGTCCAACACTGGCTCGACTACGACCTGGTCCTGGCCCAGTTCAACCTGCCGACCAAGGCCTTCGCGACGATCTTCGCGCTGATGGCCTTCGGCGGGGCGCTGTTCGCCCTCAACCAAGATCGCCGCGTCGAGCTCAGCGGCGCGATGCTCTACGCGGGCGCGGCGATCGGCGTGACCTTCGCGGGTGATCTGATCACCCTGTTCATGTTCTGGGAGGTGATGGCGCTCGGCTCGACCCTGGTGGTCTGGGCTGGCAACACCGAGGCCGCCCGCAAGTCTGGCCGCCGCTACGTCAACGCGCACCTGGTCGGCGGCGCCATCCTGATGGCCGGCATCGCGCTGCACGTGCACCACACCGGCTCGATCCTGGTGCCCAAGATGGTGCTCGGCGGTGACCTGCTCGAGCCCGTGCGCATGATCGCCGAGGGTGGCCGCACCTGGCTGGTCCCGTCGCTCGACACGCCCGGCTCGATCCTGATGCTGGTCGGGATTCTGATCAACGCCGGCACCCCCGCGCTGGGCTCATGGCTGCCCGACGCCTACCCGGAGGCCTCCCCCTCCGGCACCGTGTTTCTCTCCGCGTTCACGACCAAGACCTCCGTCTACGTGCTCTTGGTCCTGTTCGCCGGCTGCAACATCCTGGTCTGGGTCGGCTGCCTCATGGCCATCTACGGGATCGTCTACGCGATCCTCGAGAACGACATGCGCCGGATCCTGGCCTACTCGATCATCAACCAGGTCGGGTTCATGGTCTGCGCGGTCGGGATCGGCACCGGCCTGTCCGTCAACGGCGCGACCGCCCACGCCTTCGCCCACATCATCTACAAGGCGCTGCTGTTGATGTCGGCTGGCTCGGTGCTGTTCATGACCGGCAAGCGCAAGTGCACCGACCTCGGCGGGCTCTACAAGGCCATGCCGATCACGATGTGGTGCGGGATCATTGGCGCGCTGGCGATCTCTGCGGTGCCGTTGACCTCGGGGTTCACGACCAAATCGATGATCACCGACGCAGCCGCGATGGTCGAGCTATGGGCGCCCGTCGCCGAGCTCGACGGGCAAGTGGTGTGGGCCAGCCTGCTGCATCCGAGCGTCGCGTGGTTCGTACTCGTCGCGGCCTCGGCTGGCGTGTTCTTGCACGCCGGGATCAAGTTCCCGTGGTTCGTGTTCCTGCAAAAGCCGGCGCCCAAGAACGATGATCGCAAGCTCGACCCGCCCGCCAACATGAAGGGCGCGATGATCTTCTTCGCGTTGCTGTGCATCGCGCTGGGGCTGTTCCCCAAGCCGCTCTACGACATCCTGCCGTTCCAGCGAGCCGACGGCACGCCCCTGTACGAAGCGTACAACTACGCCCACGTGATCAATCAGCTGCAGCTGCTGTTGTTCGCGGGGCTCGCGTTCTTCGTGTTGCTCGACCGGCTCAAGCGGACCCTGACGATCACCCTGGACGCGGATTGGGTCTATCGGCGGATGTTCCCGGGCCTGTGGCAGTGGGTGTTCCGGCCGCTGCTGCTGGCGCTCGAGCCGATCCACGAGGGGCTCATCGAGGATCTGCCCCGCATGGCGGCGCGCGAGTTTGGAGCCGGGAGTGCGAAGCGTGGGGGGGTCCGGTACCAGCGGTGGGGCGTGGGGACGACCGTGCTGCTGCTGACGGTCGTGCTGTTGGCGTTCTTGCTGTTGAACCTGTTTGTGGATTCGTAGACCGCATTTCGATTCGGGTCGTTGCCAGTCCCCGGAGACGACACCGACCATGAACAAGTACTTGCTCCCCCTGTGCGCTGCCCTGCTCTTGCTCCCGTCCGTGGCCATCGCGGCCCCAGCTAGCACCAACGAGGAGGGTGCCACCGTCAAAGATGATGGGCCGATGCGTGAGATCATTTTTGAAGTCGGCGATGAGCTCGAGGGCGAGGTGCTCAAGCCGAACGGTGTCGACGTCGGCGGCGCGGTCGCAAAGGCACACGCGAGCATGATCGGCATCCGCGGTCAGTTCCGCGACAAGCTGATCTTCCTGTCCTTCGACATCTGATCAGCAGCCGCCGGCCCTCACGAGATAGCGAACGAATGGCGCGCGTCGCCACCTCGATCATCGAGGTGGCGGCGCTTTTATTTGCCGTCGCCGTGCTCTTGCTGGGTGAGCTCCCGCAGCGCCTTGCGATAGGCCTTCTTGACGTCTTTGTTGGCCGGTCGCACGCGCATGGCCTCGCGGTAGGCCGGGACCGCCTCGGTCCAGCGACCGAGCCCCTCGAACGCCTCGGCGCGATACTTGAGCGCGACGAACATGTCGGGATCGCGATTGAGCAGCTCGTCGGCGGTCGCGAGCAGGCCCACGAAATTACCGTCGGCCCGCTGCTCACGGGCGAGCTGGCGCAGCGCGTCGATCAAGTTCTCGCGGGCGTCGGCGTGCTCCGGCCAGATCGCCAGCAAGTCGCGATACGCGGCCGCCGTCGGCTCCCAGTCCTTGGCCTTGGCGGCCTTGCGCGCCCGCGGACCCAGGACCTGCTCGGCGCCGCGACGCAGCCGGCCGATCGCCTCGTGGCCCGGGTCGAAATTGCTGAGGTTGTTGATCTCGAACGCCAGGCTCTGGGCCAGCGGCTCGCGCCAGCGCTCGTCGGCCAGCGCCTGCTCGGCGCGGGCGACGATCGACGCGACATCGTTGGCCTCACCCGAGGTCTCGCCGCTGGTGTCCGAGTCTGGGGTGGCCGTCTCGCCGGCTCCCGATGACGCGGAGTCGAGCGCCTGCCCGCCGTCATTGCCCCCGTCCTGCGCTCCGCTGGCGCCGGTTCCAGACTCCGCCGCTGCGTCCGAGCCAGACCCGCTGCCAGACCTTCCGGCGAGACCAGACGCCCAGACCCCGAACACGGTGAGGGCGACCATCGCCACGCCGATCAACACGCCAAAGCCGAGGTGGCGCCGCAGCGGCTTGGCCTCCGCACCCGCCGCGGCCTGCTGCGCATGGCGTGCGACCGCGGCCGCCTGCATGGCCTGATCATGGACGGTGAGGAGCTTGGCCGGGACCTCGCTGATCGAGGCCTCCGAAGGTGGCGGCTCGAGATCCCGGGCGCGCTCCTGCGGCCCCGAGCCCGAGGCCGAGGCCGCCGCTTCGGCGTCGAGCTGCAGACCCATGACCGCGGCCACCGCTGACGCGCGACCTTCGATCGCGCGCGTGAGCTCGTACTCGAGCGCCTTCATGGAGTCGGGCCGACGCTCGAGTTCCAGATCCAGGCAGCGCGCGACCACCTCGACGAGCGGCGCGGGGACCTCAGGCCGGTCCTCGGCCACGCTCGGCGCCGGGTCGCTGCCCTTCTTCATGAGCACGGCGATCGCGTTGCGCCCGGTGAACGGCAGGTGGCCGGTCAACATCTCGAACAGGATCGTGCCCAGCGCGTAGATGTCGGACTTGACGTCGGCCGCGGCCCCGGCGGCTTGCTCGGGGGCCATATAGGCTGGCGAACCCATGACCATGCCGGGGCTGGTCTGCGACGGGTTGATCGAGTTGATGTGCTTGCAGATCCCAAAGTCGAGGACCTTGACGAAGTCCGGGTCGCTGCCCTTGACGATCAGCACGACGTTCTCGGACTTGAGATCTCGATGGATGATCCCGGCCTCGTGCGCCGCGGACAGGGCCCGGCAGATCTGCCGCCCAACGTGGACCGCCCGACGCATCGCCAGCGGTCCGGACTGCCGGATCACGGTCGCGAGATCGATGCCCTCGAGCAGCTCCATCACGAAGTAGAGATCGCCCTCGTCCATCGTGCCGATGTCGAGGACATCGATGATGTTGGGGTGGCCGGTCTGGGTCGCCGCCCGAGCCTCGCGCATGAAGCGATCGATGATGTCGGGATCGCGGCCGTAGGCCTCGTGGAGGATCTTGAGCGCGTAGGTCTTGCCGAGCGCGAGGTGGGTCGCGGCGAACACCGCCCCCATCCCTCCGACGCCGATCAGACGGTCGACGCGATAGCGCTTGCCGACCACGGTGCCGACGCGGGCGGCCGCGGCCTCGGCCAATTCGGTTGGCGTGGGTCCCCCGTCCCAGCCCGTGAAGGTCCTGCTCGACTCGAGCTCGTCGATGTCGCCGTCGTCGAGCGGGATGCTCGAGGTGCCGCCGTCGGCGGCCACGCCTCGAACGATCGCGGACGGGTTGAGCTCGCCGCTCTGCGTGCGGCTCCGTCCTTCTTTGGGCGCGGGCTTGGGCGTGGGCGTGGCGCTGGCCAGGCTGATCGCGTCGCTGATGCTGAGCGTCTCGGACTCGTCGATCGAGGCCTGGGCCCGGATCGGCGAGAAGTCCTCGCGCGAGTAGCTGGCGTAGTCTTGCGACTCCAGCCGGTACTCACGCGAGAAGATGTCACGCATGAACGCCGCCACGCGGTCGACGTCGCAGCTGGGATGGTGGCGGGTGAGCACCTCGGATAGCGCGACCTTGAACTCGCCCGCGGTCTGAAACCGATCTTCGCGCTCGACCGCGAGCGCCTTGACCACGACCTCATCGAGGCCGTCGGGGACCCCGGGCACGATCGAGGATGGCGCCTTGATCTTGGGGTTGCGCAGCTCGGACAGCGCGCTGGCGCCCAGCGCCTGGTGGCGGTCGGCCGGGAACAGCTGGCGCCCGGTCAACATCTCCCACAGCACGATCCCCGCAGCGTAGATGTCCGTGCGGCGGTCCGCCGGGAGCCCGCGAGCTTGCTCGGGAGACAGGTAGCTGTAGCGTCCAAACACGACGCCCGGGTTGGTCAGCTCTTGCTTGATCGCGTGGGTCGCCAGGCCAAAGTCGGTGACCTTGATCTGGCCGTGGTAGCTCACCATGATGTTCGGCGGCGAGATGTCGCGATGGACCAGGTCGAGGCTCATCGCGTCGTGGACATACTCGAGCGCGCGGCACAGCTCACGGACCACGAAGGTCGCAAACTCGACGGGGATCCGCCGATGCAGCTGCGCGCAGCGGTTCCAGACCCCGCGTAGATCCTTCCCCTCGACCAGCTCCATCGACAGGTAGTAGTCGTCGGCGACCCGACCGGCGTCGAACACCTGGACCAGGTTGGCGTGGTTGAGGCGAACCACGACCTTGGCCTCGTCGAGGAACCGGCGCCGCACGCCGCCTCCGTCCTCGAGCTCGGTCAGGACCTTCTTGACCACGCACAGCTTCTCGAACCCCCCCGTCTCGCCCGCGGCCGCCAAGAACAGCTCGCCCATGCCACCGCGCGCCATCGGACGCAGCAGCACATACTTGCCGAACACCTGGGGGAAACCGCTACTTTGACTGCCGGACCCAGAGCCCGTCGGTTCGGCAGAAGCAGCCACGGCGCTCATCTTACCCAATGCCGGGCAAACCGCGACGATACTGGCGAACATGCGGGGCCCGCCCGGCGCCGACACCGGTGTGGTGTGCGTGGATACTGCGTGGATACCTAGTCTGGCTCGCAGGCTGACGGCAGGTGCAGCGTTCGTCGTGGGCCCGTTGGCTGCGATGTGACTTCGACCACCGCACGAACGACTGAACACTCGGCGGCGCGCAGGCGGAGGGTGTAGTCGCCGGGGGCCACGTCAGCGGCCGCGAGGTGGCCTTCATGGTCTGTCCCCCCCCCCACGAAGGGGCCGCCGTCGACCCGCACGCCGTCAGCTGGCCGCCCACTCGCATGTAGGACCAGCAGCTCCAACGTGACCCCTCGCGCGGGCTGCTCCACGTTCAGCTCGACCTCGTCACCAGGGCTCACGCTGGCGAGGATCCCCAGCTCGCGGCCGTCTCGGACCGCGCGCAGGCGATAGCGTGCCTGCGCGAGCCCAGCCAGCGCGAACTGACCGTCCACGACCCGCGCGTGGTGCTGCTCGTCGGGGCGCTCGCTGTTGGTGGCCAAGATCTTGGTGCGGTCGTCGAACAGCTCGCCGTCGCTACCCCGCACGACGCCCGTGATCGGCGCGGCCGCAGGATCGAGCACGAGCTCGGACACCGCGTCCGACTGGGCGTCGAGCTCGACCTCGAGCTCGGTCGGCGCGAACGCTGGGGCCGAGACCAGCACCTGCGCCCGCAGACGATCCTCGCTCGGCGCTGCCTCACGGCATGTAGGTGGACCCCGCTGGAGATCGCAGGCGTCACACGGCCGAAGCCCCGGGAGCGCCACCGCAAATTCGCCGTCCATGTCGGTCCGCGCATGCGCTCGACGGCCGTCGTCGCTGCGCACGGCCAAGCTCGCGTCGACGACCGCGTCACCGAGCGGACTTCGCACGATCCCGCTGATCTTCGGCGCAGCGGCGACCTCGAATTCACGCCGCTCGTCAGGCGCGAGCTCCCACGCGCTCGGCTGCTCGAAGGCCGGGTGACGCAGCCGGACGCAGGTGGTCGTCGGGCAGGCGGGCGCGAGCAGGCTTCCGTCTTCCGTGAGCTGGGCCCGCGCGCCGGGCTGGCCATCGGCGCACCACAGCTCGATCGCGCCGAGCGTGAGCGGACCCTCGTCGGGTGAGACGAACACGCCCCCGATCAGCGGCGCACCGGGCAAGATCGGCAACTCCGCGATGCCCTCGCCGCGGGTGGCGTGTGGATCGGCGCGGCTGTGGGCCCGGGCGGTCGCAGCTGGGTTGGTGTCGCGCGCATCGCTGCGGGCCGCCACGCTCGGGCGATCTGCCGACCACCAGACGCCGACCACCGTCAGCATCGCCGCCAGGGCGACGCCGAGCAGCACCCACGCGCGCCTCGAGTTCATGCTGACTCGATCAGCGGCGCCATGACCTCGGTCGCGAAGCGCTCGGCGTCGGCGAGCACCTGCGCGACGAGGGCGTCGACTTGCTCGCGCTCGCGGGCGGCCGCGCCTGGCTCGTCGATCCCGGCCCGACCATGCGCGAGCGCGTAGGCCTTGATCTTGGGCTCGGTCCCGCTGGGCCGAAACACCAGCCGACACCCGCGGCCGTCGCCAGCGAGCTCGTAGACCAGCACATCACCCGGCAGATCACGGGTTGGCCAGCCGGTTGGCGTGGGCTTCAGGCGATCGAGCGTGGCCTGGACCGCGAGCCCACCGAAGCTCGACGGTGGATCGCTGCGCAGGCGATCCATGACGGCAGAGATCGCCCGCCGCCCCGATGACCCCTCTGCATAGAGGTTGCCGGTCTGCTCGCGATGGTAGCCGTGGATCGCCCACAGCTGCTCGAGCCGGCCGAACAGATCCGTGCCTTCGCGCTTGCACGCGGCCGCGCACTCGCACAGCAACAGCGCCGCGATCGCGCCGTCCTTGTCGCGGATCTCGTTGCCGCGCAGGTAGCCGTGGCTCTCTTCACAGGCGAACACCAACGTCCGCGGCTCGCCGCGCCGCTCGCTGTCGGCCTGCATGCCCGCGTGGTTCTTGAAGCCGACCAGCAGATCGTCGACGACCTCGACCTCGCGCGCGCGCGCGAGCTTGGCGATCAGCGGCGAGCTGACCAGGGTCGTGAGCACCCAGCCGCCGCGCAGCTCCTCGGAGCCGAGCGCCGACAGCTCGCGCAGCACGTGGTCGAGCATCAGCACGCCGAGCCGGTTGCCGTCGATGAAGCCATACTCGCCGTCGGCCTGGCGGACCATCGCGCCGAGCCGGTCGGCGTCGGGATCGGTCGCGAGCAAGAGATCGGCCCGCTGCGCCCGCGCGACCTCCAGCCCGACCGCGAACGCGGCGATCGACTCGGGGTTGGCGCTCTTGACGGTCTCGAACACGCCGTCGTCGGGCAGCTGCGCCTCGACCAAGATCGGCGCGAGCCCGCGCGCCCGCAGCACCGGGATCACCGAGCTGTGGCCGACGCCGTGCAGCGGCGTGAACGCGACCCGCACCGCCGCGTCACCATCGAGCGCACCCGGGGTCACGCCCTGGGCCAGCACGTACTCATGATAGGGATCATCGGCGCGATCGGGCTGCGCGTCGGGGTTGATCCGCTCGACCGCGGCTGGGACCACGCCGGCCGTGACCGCTTTGATGTCGATCTCCGGCAGCGAGCCCGGGTTGTTGCCGGCCGCGACGATCCCGTCCATGAGGCGACGATCGAGATCGCCGATCACCTGGGCCCCGTCGGGTCCGTAGATCTTGATGCCGTTGTCGGTCGGCGGGTTGTGGCTGGCCGAGATCACGATCCCGGCCCCGCATCCGAGCCGACGGACCAGGAACGACAGCTGCGGGGTTGGGCGCGGGCCGTCGATCAACGTGACAGCGATCTGCTCGGCGGTCAGCGCCGCGGCGACCACCAACGCAAACGTCCGGCTGCTGCTCCGCGTATCGTACACCACCGCGACCTTGGGGGTCTCGTCGGACTCGCGCATCGCGACCGCCAAGCCCCGGGCGGTCTCGCGCATGACCGCCGCGTTGACCCGATTGGGCCCGGCGCCGCACGGGCCACGCCGGCCCCCCGTGCCGATCGGCAGCGGTCCGACGAAGGCATCCTCCAGCTCGGCCAGCGCGTCGGCCTGACCCTTGCTGCCCGCCGGATCCGCGCCTGACCCGCCGATCGCCCGGGCGACCGTTCGTTCCAGCTCGGCCCGGGTGTCGGCGTAGGCGGGATCACTCAGCCACGCCCGGATTGTGGCGCGCATGGGCTCGGGGAGCGCGAGACGGTCGAGCGCCTCGAGCACGGATTCGGCGGGAGCATCGGTGGTCACGGTGAAATCTTACCTGTGACTAGCACGTTCGCGGGGCTCGAATCGGCAGACCGAAGCAATTACGGCGCGCCTGCGTCAACGTGTTCGACCGGCGCAGTCTCACGAAGTGTGGAACACTAGAGCGGGTCCTCTGTCGGACCCAGCCATCGGCGATACCGGCAGCGCCAGCTGCACCTGAAGGAAGCGGGAACCTGTGAACGAGATAAAACGCGAGCCATCTGGACGTCCTCTCGACCGAAGCATCTGGCACCGACTGCGGCCCTTCGTTCGGCGAGATCTCAAAGGCCGGCTGATCTCTGCGTCCATCGCGGCGCTGGTGATCGCCGGCCTTTCCTGGTTTGGAGTCTCGGCGTTCACGCACCTCGACTCCGCGGGCGCCCAACAGCTCCGGGTCGAGCTGGGCCTCGAGCGGGCCACCGAGGTCTGTTCCAGCCGCACGGGCATGTCGGACTGCAGCTACGACGATCGTGCCCAGGCCCAGGTTGATAAGGAATGGGATCGCGACGTTCGCATCCGGTCGGCGATCCTTCAAGACCTCGATCTTCGGATTGGCGCCACTCTCCAGAACCTCGGCGAGGCCCAGCGCCTGCTCGACCGCCAGGAGTTCGACTTCGGCAACGGGCTGCCAGCGGGCGGCGACGTCCGCCTGGCCGAGCTCCTGAACCTGCCCAACCTCTCGCCGCTGCGCTGGAACAGCATCTACGCCAACGGCTACTCGCTCGAGTCCCTGCAGGAGGCCGCCACCTACGACGCGCTGCGCGACTCGACCCCCGCCGAGACCCGCGAGCTGCTGGTCGCCGCGATCGACAGCGCCCAAGCGCAGCTGACCGAGCACCAAGCCACGGTCAATCGTCAGCGCTCGCGCGAGCCGGCGCCACAGGTCTCCGCCACCACCCTCGACCGCGACGCGACCCGGATCGAATTGACGGTCCACCCCGAGCGTCACGACCTGACCCTCGCGGCCAGGGCATGGTTCGAGGGCGGCATCGCCGACGAACTCAGCCGCTCGGCCTTCTCGCTGGCCAACAACGAGGCCACGGAGTTTACCGCCGCGCTCAACCCGTCGGATCCGCGCTGGGACGGGGGCTGGGAGACCACCGCCTGGTCCAAGCTTCACAAGCCCACGATCCGCTACAGCTCGCCGATCACCGACTCGACCCGCTACCGCCTCGCCGGGATCTTGTTCTTCGCAATCGGTTGCTTCGTGTTCGTGGTCGTCAGCCCGATCGTCACCGCGACCGCGACCGCCCGCGAGCGTGAGGCCGGCACCCTGCCCGTCCTGCGCATGACCGGCATGAGCGCCGGCGACCTGGCCATGGCGATGATCGTCGGACCCAACGTGTTCGCGCTGGTGCTCGGCGGCTCGCTGCTGCTCGGCGGCTCGATGTTGCTCGCCATGACCGTGGGCCCGCTCGCGGTCGCGCTGCCGCTCGGCTTGCTGGCGGTCATGGCCGTCGCCACCCACCTGACCGCGATCGGCCTGGGTGACGCGCTGGGGCAGCGGGTCAACGCCATGGTCGTCGGCGGGCTGCTCGGCGTCGGGATCCTGATCCCCGGCCTGCTCGGCGGTGGCTTGGCCGCGTTCGACGTCGCCGCGACCGGGCTGCTGCTCGGCCCGCTGCCGCCGCTGATGGCCACCGTGGCCGATCTCAGCGGCATCAACCAGATCGGTCTGTACCTCGGCAGCGAGCTGACCGTGACCATGCTCGCCTACTCGGTCGCCGCCCAGGCGCTGCTCGGCCTGATCTGCCTGGGCTCGTGGCGCCGCCGCGTCGAGCAGGGCTGGGCCCCGCTGTTCCGCCCGCTCGAGGGCGTGGCCCTGGCGCTGGTCAGCATCGGCTGCTCGGCGCTCACGCTGCTCGACATCAGCCACCATCACCAAGCCCAGGACTTCAACGCGCTCAACCTGCTGACCTTCCTGTCCAGCGCGTTCTTGCTCCCGGTCCTGGCCTGGCTGTTGGTCGCCAGCCTCCGTCGCCCCGCGCGGGCCCGGGCGGTCGCCGACCACATCGAAGCGCGCAGGGCGTTCCTGCGGTTCCAGGGCTTCATCGTGGTGACCAGTCTGCTGGTCGGTCTCACCTATCACCTGGTGATGAACCAGGCTGGCCTCGCGACCACGGAGTCCGAGGTCATGTGGGCCACCCTCACGCAGCTGTTGTTGGCGGCCGAGACCGGCGTCGCAACCTTGCTGTGGGCGTCACGACGGCGCGAGCGCAAGCTGCGGGTCGCCTTCCTGGGCGGCGCGGTCGTGGTCATGCAGCTCGCGCTGCTGCTCGGCACCTACGGGATCGAGGTCGAGCACGTGGCCCTGAAGAACGCCGCCGCGATGCCGCTGCTGCTCAACGTGAGCGTGTCGCCGTACTGGCTGGCGTTCATGGTCCTGTGCTGGGCCGCCGGGCTGGCGCTGATCATGACCGCGCTGATGCGGCGCCGGGACGAGCAGCGCTCGGCCGCGCAGGCCCAGGCGGAGCTCGACGACGAGGATGACGACGAGTTCGGCATGCCGGGTCGCCGCCTCATCCACTGAGCCAGTCCCCAACAAACGAGAGGGGCCAGGATTCTGGCCCCTCTTTTTTGTTGCATGCTCGCAAAGCCTACTCGGCCGCGTGCTCGCCGGCCGACTCGTCGGCGGCGCCCAACTGCGGGTACGACCGCCACTGCTTGGCGACGATCAACCGCGCCCCGCGAGAGAAGGTCAAGTACGACCACCCCCACTGGATCAGCACCAGCACCCGATTGCGAAACCCGGTCAGGTAATAGATGTGGACCAGCAGCCATGTCCACCAGGCGAGCATGCCAGCGAAGCGAACCTTGCCGGCCTCGACGATCGCCCGCCCGCGCCCGATCGTGGCCATCTGGCCCTTGTCGACATACTCGAAGCTGCCCCGGGATTCGCCCGCGAGCTCACGCAGGATCGCCCGCGCGACGAACCGACCTTGCTGCATGGCGACCGGCGCCAGCCCGGGATACGGCTGCCCCTGCGCGTCGACGGCGTGGGCGAGATCGCCAGCCACGAACACCTCCGGGTGGCCCTTCAGGCTCAGATCAGCGCCAACGTGGACGCGATTTTGCCGGTCCCGCTCGGCGTCGAGCGCCTCGAACTCTGCCGCCCGAACCCCCGCGGCCCACAGCACCGTCGCCGCCTCGATCCGCTCGCCGCCGACCTCCACGCCGCTCGCGTCGACCTTGGTCACCAACGAGTTCGTCCACACCTGCACGCCCAGGCTCTCGAGGTCACGGGTCGCGCGACTCGCCAGCTTCTCGTGGAACGACGCCATGATCCGCGGCCCGGCCTCGATCAAGATCACCCGGGTCAGCTTGGGATCGATGTTGCGAAAGTCCTTGGCCAGGGTCGTGCGGCTCATCTCCCCGATCGCCCCGGCCAGCTCGACCCCGGTTGGCCCGCCGCCCACGATCACGAAGGTCAGCAGCCGCTTGCGGTCCGCCGTGTGCGCCGGGTGAGCCTCGGCCTGCTCGAACGCCGTGAGCACCCGGCGGCGGATCTCGGTGGCCTGCTCGACGGTCTTGAGCCCGGGCGCGTGGGGCTCCCAGTCTTCGTGGCCAAAGTAGGCATGCATGGCCCCGGCCGCGAGCAGCAGGTAGTCGTAGCTCAGCTCGCCGAAGTCCCCGTGGATCTGCTTGGCGTCCGCGTCGACCCGACGCACCTCGCCCTGGATCACCGTGGTGTTGCGGTAGTCGCTGAGCAGCCCGCGGATCGGCGCGGCGATATCGGCCGGGCTCAGGCCCGCCATCGCGACCTGGTAGAGGAGCGGCTGAAACAAGTGGTGGTTGCGACGATCGATCACCACGACCTCGAGCTCGGTGCCGTGACGACCGAGGATCTTGGCCGCGTTGAGTCCGGCGAACCCGCCACCGACGATCACCACGCGTTTTGGTTTGGCGCTGCTCGAGCCCACGGGTAGTGCTTACGACCGTGGCGCGTGGCTGTCACTCCAGCCTGGCCTCGCGCAAAAATCACCGGCTCGAGCGAAGTGGCGTTCCTAAACCGCGACGAGCTGCGCGACCGCGTCTCGGTAGTCCGCGAACTCGGTCTCGCACGGGCGTCCGTTCGCGTAGAGGAAGCGCACGGGCGCCTGCGCAGCTCCGTGCGCGTGCAGCTGCACGATCGTCGACGAGCGCGTGCCGTAGTTGATCGGCCGCGCGTGCACACACATCGAGTCCAGGCCCACGCTCAGCGGTTTGGGGGCCGCACCGTCCGCTGCATGGGGCCGGTGATCGGCGAGGATCGAGCGCCAGCGCGCGACATCCGGGGCCGGCCCGCTCGCGAGCTCGGCCGAGCGCGCGGTCAGGGTCTGGTGACGCGCGCTCTCGCCAGCACCAAAGCTGCGCTCCGTCAGCCAGTGAACGCCGGGCTCGAGCTCGACTTCATGCAGGCGCTCGCCGTCACCCCAGACCACCCGCGCGCCCGCGCGGTCGGCGAGCAGCAGGTGAAAGGGGCTGTAGTCGCGCGCGCCGAGCCCCTGGATCCGCGCCAGCGCGTCGAGGTGAGTGTCGGAACCGAGCGCCTCGAACACGAGCTCGCCGCGAGAGCGCAGGACTCGCCCGCCGGGCAGCAAGCCCGACGAGCTCCGGCGGTTGGTGATGCCCACGAACAGCCCCGCGTCATTGATGCCGAGCCAGGTCCCGCCTGCTTTCAGATCCCGCGGCGCCAGCACCCGCCGGGCCGCGACCTCTCCGGCCGCCCACACCCGCGGCTCGATCGCCGGCCGATCGAGCATTTCGTCGCGATTGGCGGCGATCACCAGCGGCGAGTCAGGCCAGACGTCGACGGCGGCGATGATCGTGCACATCGGAGGCTCAATACGCTGGCGCCGCCGGAACGCTACTCGCGAAACCGGACGTGCAAGTGGTTCACGTGACCGCGCCAGTGTCGGATCAGCCCGTGGTTGCGGCCGCTGCCGCGCGGATACTGAAAGTACTCGTCGAGCTTGCTCTGCGGCACGCCGTTGGCCTTGGCGTGGTTGTAGAGCAGCTTTTGGACCTGATAGTCGAGGAAGATGCAGCGGACCTCGCCGGTCGCGATGAAGGCCTCGACGAGGGCCCAGGTCCGCTCGAGATCGATCGTGTCCTCGTCCGCGCCCGAGAAATGTAGGCGATCGGCCAGCTTGCCCTGCAAGACCAGGCCGATGTCGAGGTCGCGGCCCTCCTGGTGCGAGAGGTGCCCGTTGAGCGGCCCGCCGCCGTCCTTCGAGATGTCGCCGATCCGCAGCTTGGGCCCGCCCGGGACTCGACGCTGGTACGCGTCCACGACCTGGCCGATCAGCTTGACCGTGCGCGGGGTCCCGTAGACGTTGTGGCTGCGCTTGATCGTGTAGGCGTTGTGCGTGGGCAGCTTGCGGCTGTTGACCAGCCGGCCCGGCTGCGGCGGCTCGGGCTCGAAGCCCGGCAAGATGTCGCCGACGGTCACGATCGCCAGCTTGTCCCCGACCCGCAGCTTGTTGGGATTCACGACCGACCCGTTCTGCATGCCGAGCAGCTCGGCCGGGCTCAGGTTGTTGGCGTAGGCGATCGCGTTGAAGGTCTCACCCGGCGCGACCTGGTGGACGAGCTCGACGACCTCGCGCGGCGGCAGCTCGGGGCACACGGCCAGCCTCTGGCCCACTCGAATATGGTTGGGGTTGGCGACCAGCCCCGGGTTGAGCGCGATCACGTCGTTGCTGAGCACTCCGTAGCGCCCCGCGATCAGCCCGAGGTGCTCGCCAGCCTCGACCACGTGGGTGTGCAGGGGCGTGCGGTAGTCACAGGCCTCGGCGTTGCGGCTCTTGCTGCGCGATGACGAGGATTTGCTCTTGGACTTGGACTTGCTCTTGGACTTGGACTTGCTCGGCTTGGCCAGGGCCTCATGGGGATCGCCCTCGACCTCGTCCTCGGCCGGGTCCTCGGCCGGGTCCTCGGTCGGGTCCTCGGCCGGGTCTGGCGCCTCTAGAGGGTCTGGCTCGGTGGCGCCTGCCAGCGCCGGACCAAAACACAGGAGAGTCAGGACAGCGAGCGAGGTAGTCAGAGAGGTGCGCATGTTTAGCTCCGCGGCCCCCGGCGGCGCAGCTAGGCACACCTAGGTCAGGGCGGGGGGCGACCCGATCGGTGGGAGCTGATCCCACCATCGAGGTGGATAGGATCACTTTGATGAGTTCCCAAACTTTCTTCCAATTCGCCTCGGGCCGACGTCGCGGTTACCTTCTTGCGAGGTCTCCCCATGCCCTACTCGAGCTCATCCCGTCCGCACTCGTCGCTGTCACTCTCCACCAAGATCGTGCCGCTCGCAGGCCTGCTCGGCGTCGGACTCGCCGCCAGCTCGCTGCTTGGCTGCGCGCCCGACAGGGGCCCCGGCTCGCTGGTTGTCAGCTACGTACTCGGCAACAACAAGACCTGCGCCGAGCTCGGCATCGAAGAGATGCGCGCGGAGCTGGTCCAAGGCCCGGCCGACAACCAGACGGTCGTCTACAGCGAAGACGTGGCGTGCGCGGACAACTCCGACATCGTCCTCGAGGATCTCGAGCCCGGCATCTACTCGCTCATTGTCGAAGGCTACGACTCGAACAGCGTGGCGGTCCTCGACAACCTCGGTGACACCGCTGGCGAGCGAGCCATCGAGATCTTCGAGGCCGCCGAGAGCAGCCACGAAGCCTCGCTGACCGCTCGTCCCGCCCAGCTCGAGATCGCGTGGCGGCTCGGTGTCGGCGGGTTTGGCAACTGCAGCAGTGAGGGCATCGATCGCCTGCGTGTCACGGCCTACCAGGTCGGCGGCAGCACCAAGCTGCTCGAGACCGAGCTCGACTGCGAGCTGACCAGCTCGGGCAACAACGGCTATCGCGTCGTGCCCGATCCAGATCGCGCGCTCAACGGCGTGCTGCTCGGCGAGGTCGGTATCCAGCCGCTCAGCGCGAGCGGGAGCTCCGTCGGAATGGCTGCCGTGTTCAAGTTCACTCCGGTGGGAGCTGGCTACCCGGTGCGGCTGAACATCGAGTGCAGCGCTGCCGGTTGCTACGAACAGTAGTGGTCGTCGCTCGCCTCGGATTGATCCCGAGAGCGCGCAAAAATTTATCGATGTCGCTCACAGCGGCGCGGTGCTCGGCGCGAGCACCTCGCCGCTGATTCGGCGTCGCGTGTCGGTAACCAATTCGGTTGAAAAGCCTGGCCAAATCGGTTAGGTTGCTGTCGTCTCGGCGCTCTCGTTTGTTGATTGAGCCGTGACCTTGGACTCTGTCCCAGATTGCCCCACTGGTCTCCAGACCTGGGCCCAATCCACCACTGTTGCGATTTCTCGCCGGCTTCGGCCCGAGACGTCTCACTCGCTCTTTCGAGCCAGGCTCGTTCTCACCCCCGGACTCGAGCATGCACTACAGCCAACTACGCAGCGACGTGACATCGACCGTCGAGCCTGGATGCGGCAACGCAGATCTACTGCGTCTACAGCTACAGGGCTTCATTGATGTCGGAATGCTCAGCGAGCGCCTCGGAGACTTGATCCAGCGGATCGAGCATCACGCACCCGACGCCGTCTTATGTGATCTTCGGACCGCTTCGGGCTACGGCCCCGGCACCCCTGCCCTCGCACGCGAGTGGTTCATGCTGGCCTGCCGCGCCGGGATCCGCCGCGTGGCGCTGGTCGCAACATCCTCCGTGCTCCGCACCGCCGCGCTGGCCCTGTCCCACAACCTCAACCTCGAGCTGTGCTGTTTCCTGGGTGAAGCCCAGGCGCTGGCGTGGCTGGGCGAGCGCCGCCCCGTTGGCAACTCTGGCAACTCAGACGCCAGGGTCCTCGAGTCCAGCCTGGACGCCAGCCTGGACGCTGGGGATGTGAACGATCTGCAGCTTGTTGCCAGCCGGGTCGAGTAGATAGAACGAAGTCGCGCCGTCGCGGTGCAGACGTGGCCTGGCCAAGATCTCGATCCCCAGCTGCTCGGCCCCTGCGCTCAGCCGTGCGTGCCAGGCCTCGACCGCGGCACCATCGGGAACCATGAAGCCCAGATGGTCAAACGGCGGGTGGCTGCGCGTCACGTTTTCGACCCGATGCAGCGCGAGGTTGTCGGTCCCCGAGGTCAGGTACACGGCCGAGTCATCTGGCTCCCAGTCGGTGCGCATGCCCATGCCCTCGCGATAAAACCGCACCGTCGCCGCGTAGCGGGCACCAGGCACGTTCAGGGCCAGATGGCGCAGGCCCAACAGCGGGGGGGTCGATGAATCGGCAGCGTCGGTAGCGTCGCTCACCCCCGGATCTTAGGCGCAGATTCGAGGCCCAGGCGTCGAGACGCACGAGTTTTTCCAGCCCGTGCTCACGAGCCACGCGTTGGGCTGAAGTCCCGCAAATCTATCGTCAGCAGCGATGTGCCGACGAAACAAATGCAGCGTGGACGGCGCGCCGTGAGCCGTGATAACTCGACCTCTGACCTGCCCCCCAGGAGCCTTCGACGTGAAACGAGCCTTCGGTCTTGCCCTCGCTGCCATCTTGATCCTCCCCGCCTGCAAGCCGAAGGAGGTCGACCCCAACCTCCCGGAGCAGATCGCCGCCAAGCTCGCGGAGTCGGACTCCAACCTGCGAAACAACAAGACCGACGAGGCCGCCGAGGGCTACCAGTGGGTGCTCGACAACGAGCCCGCCAACGTCGCGGCGCTGACCGGCCTCGGCCGGGTCGAGCTCGACCGCGGAAATTTTGCGGCCGCCGTGGATCCACTCGAGAAGGCCGTCGCGCAGAACGGTGACGACGCCGAAGCCCGCGCCGCGCTCGGCCGCGCCTACTCGGGCGCCGAGAACTGGCCCAAGGCCGCCGAGCACCTGGGCAAGGCGTGGGAGCTCGACCACGACACCGAGCAGTTCGGCCTGGAGTATGGCGTCGCGCTGCGCGAGTCCGGCGAGCTCGAGCAGGCCAAGGCCGTGCTCACCGAGGTCGGCGAGATCAACCCGAAGATCAAGCATGTGTTTCGCGAGCTCGGCGAGACCCAGCTCGCGGCCAAGGAGTACGACACCGCCCTGCGCACGTTCATGAAGGCGCAGACCAACTGGCCGGGCGACCAGGACTCCTACGCTGGCGCGGCGATGGTGTACGAGGCGCAGGGCGAGATCACCAAGTCGGTCGACCAGTGGTCGCAGTACATCCAGCAAGATTGCTGCTCGACCTATTCGAAGGATGTCGCGCAGCCGAAGCTCGCGGAGCTCAAGGCCAAAGAGAACGCGGCGGGCGTCGAACCGCCGACCGAGGGCTAGAGCGCTCATTGAGGCGAACGCCGAGGACAGTTAGTTCGACGACTGGCCGAGGTGATCGGGGGACTGCCCCACAGTGGCTCCGCGCGAGCGCGGCTCTCTTTGCGAGGGGGGAGTTGACGTCCGCCGGGGCCAAGGCATGCTGGCGCGCCTCGAGCACATCGGATTCACGCGAGCCTGCACCATGAACGACGTCGCAACGGAGATTCTGCGAGCGTGCGCCGCCGAAGCTCACTCGCGTCGCCCGATACGCTATCGCGGCGCTGAGCTCGAGCTCGAGGTGGTCGACGTTCTGCGTGCCGACGAAGCGACGCTCGAGCGGCTCCGAGCTGAACTGACCACAATCATGCTCGCGGCCTACGCGACGGCTCCGCAGGCAATCCGGGCGGGGACCGCCTCTGGGCCGGCCGAGTACCTCGATCACGTGCTCGATCACCGGGTATTTGGCGTCTTCAACACGGTCGTGCTCGTGCACGCGGCCGACGGTCCGATCGCGTTCGCTCGCGGCCACGTGTGCCGGCAACCGGTGCTCGGGCAGGAGCTCGAGATCATCCGCGCCGGGGCCCACGTCACCGCCGAACACCAGGCCCAGAGCTTGTCGAGCCTGGCCTTCACCGTGGCTGCGCTCCGATATGCGCGCACGCATCTGTCCATCGACGTGCCGCGGTACTACGTAGGTCTGTGTGCCAATCCGGTCTCGTACGGCTTCATCCACCGACGGGCGGCACGGATGCATCCGAGCCCGGAGCGCTCCGGCGACGCCGTGATGCGAGCGCTGTGTGAGGAGGGCTTGGCCGGCGAGCAGCGCTGTGGGCACCTCATCGCCAAGCCCCTCGCGACGCGTCTCGACGATCGCCTGCGAGCGTACGTTGCGACGACCGACGATCCGCTGATCCGGTTCTTTCTCGAGCAGAACCCGGACTTCGAGGAGGGGTACGCGCTCCCGATCGTCGTGCAGCTCCGACCGCTGGACTTCACATACGCGATGGGCATGCATGGGTGGTTGACGGCGCGGAAGCTGGCTCGTCGACTGCAGCTGGGGCTGTGAAGTCTACGGCCTACGTGGAAACAACGACTTCGGAAGTGGCCGACACGTGACGTTGAGAGCGAGCGGGGCGAGTCGGGACGGACATAGTTGGCGTCGCTCCCGCAGTGACACGATACCACCATGAGCCTCCAGCTACTTGAAAGTAGCGAACCATCGAGTCTCGTCAAAACGTCAGCAAGTGAAACACCACATACAGAATCACGAAAAAGCCAACCGTACCAATGCCAATCCAGCGTTTACCCTCACGATAGCCATCCACGGTCGTGCCGATCTTCGCCGCCGCCCGTACGTCCACCTCGTCGCTGACGCCGAGCCCAGCGACTGCGACGACGCCTCCTCCCATGCCGAGTTCGGCGACGGCCCAAGCTGCCGAGGCCGCGAGCTGCCGCTTGTCGGCTGCTACCACAGACGTACGAGCGGTAGACTTCCCGCGCCGAACAACCGCCGCAGCCGCCTCGTGGTGGGCCACGACCACAGAAACCATGCGCGCGTCACCCTCGAAGCCTCGCATCACGCTCGCGTACGCGGCATCGCAGACCTCGGGCAGATCAACATCGACCGAGGCGGCTCGCAGCAGCGCCCACAGCCACCAGGGGTCATCCTCGTGGGTCGCCACGGCGGCCTGAAATACCGTTCTCGCGCCATCCTCATCATCCAGGTTCAGCAACACCTGCACGCGCAGCGCGTGGCTCAGCGCGACCTCGGGGCGCAGACGCAGCGCCGCCTCAGCGAACTCGCGGATCGTGGCGTCCTCGAACTGAGGCTCGGTCTGGCGCGACGCCACCCACGCGCTGAGGGCATACCAGCCCGGGTCCTCACAGCTCGATGCCAGCTCGAACAGCAGATCCTCGAGCGCTTCGGTGGTGCCAAGCTCGCCCGGTGCTCGCCGACCGATCTGCTCGACCGCCGCGGCGACCCGAGGATCGTCGCGGTCGTCGTGCAGCGCACGCGCAGACACGACCCAGTCCTCGTGGTCCTCACTCAGCCGATCCGCAAGCGTCGCCGCGACCGCGTTGGGCAGGCGATGATCGAGATCGTCGAAGGGCGCGAGCGCGGACGAGCTCATGCGAACGAGCGCCGCGAGCAACGCCTTGTCTTGGATCAGCCGAACACAAGCGGCGAGCTCCCGAACGTGCAGCTCGAGCTCGGGCTGTCGGTCTCGCAAGCACTCTAACCATGCCAGGGCGCGAGACCACTGCGCGTCGGCGAGCGCACGTGTGAAGCCCGTCACGAGGTCGTCGAGATCACAGGCGTCGGCCTCCACGGCTTCGACACCGTCGAGCTCACGTCCCCAGTAGCTGACGGCGAGCACCTGGATGCAATATCAGATCTGGGACTCAGATGGGTGCTCGCCGTGCTCGACGACTCCGCGTCGAGACAGCTACCAGCGCCGCCGGCCCGACGAGACGCTGCTGTACCAGCTCATCGAGGAGCACTGGCCGACCTTCCTCGAGCCCGCCGACAAGTCCGGCGGCTTGCCCGACTTCATCGTCGAGGAGTTCGAGGCGTACCTGCGCTGCGGCATGCTCGAGCACGGCCTCGCCCACTTTGCTTGTCGGCAATGTGGCGAGTCGCTGGCCGTGGCATTTTCCTGCAAGAAGCGAGGGTTCTGCCCGTCATGCACGGGCCGGCGCATGGCTGACGTCGCGGCCCACCTCGTCGACGAGGTGTTCCCGGAGGTCCCGGTGCGGCAGTGGGTCTGCTCGCTGCCGTGGCGGCTGCGCTATGCGATGGGCTACGACCGCAAGCTGTGCGCTGACGTGCTCGACGCGTTCATCGTCTCGCTGCGCCGCTCGCTTCGGCGCCGAGCGAAGGCGCAGCTCCTACGTCGCGCGGCCGCCGATCGCCCAAGAGCGGCTCGAGCTCACCGCCGATCGTCGCTGCCGCTACAACTTTCGGCACGCATGGAAAAATGGCGTGCATGCAGTCTTGCTCGCTCCGCTCGACCTCATCGCGCGGCTGTGTGCCCTGATCCCGCCACCAAGGCTCCACATGTTGCGCTATCACGGCGTGCTCGCGGCTCACGCCAACCGGAGCGGATGGAGGCCAGCTTGCTGGCCGGAGTCCGCGTAGGTAGACGAGGACGGCCGCCAGACCGCCCGCAGTCAAAGCGCGGCCGGAGGTCGTGCCAGGCCCCGAACCCAAGCGCGCTGAGCCGACGCAGATCCCGTTGTCACTCGCGGGCGATCCGACCGCGCTCGAGGGGCTCGCCAAGCAACCCTCTCGACATCCATGGGCGTGGCTGCTCTCGCGGGTGTTCGCGGTCGACATCATGACCTGCCCCCGCTGCCGCGGTGCGATGCGCTTGGTGAAGATCGCCAACAGGCCCGACGACATCGCACGGGCGCTCGCCGATCTGGGTCTCGGTCCCCGTCCGCCTCCGCGGCCAAGGCCAGCCCCAGCTGGCCAGCTCGAGTTCGACTTCGCGGCGTGACCGACCCGACTCTGCTCGAGTTGTGCTCGTCGAGCCGTGCCTCGGGTGCACGGGGCCGGCTTCGTTCGGGGGCGACATCGTGCCGAACGGGTCCTGTCCGGCAGCTGACCCGTCCGCGATGCGCCTCGCCGGCCAACAAGCACGTCGAGCGCGGGGCGGCGCGACATTCACGCACCCCGCGACCCCGCATCGGATGTCTTATCCGCTCCCCTCCTGTCGGCCAGCCCCGCGACCCGCGACCCGCGACCTTGGCGATGCCTCGTCACCACCACGAGCACCCTCGAGCCCCCCGAGGCCGACCGATCCCCCCGCCCGCAGACTACCCTGAGCCATCTTCCCAAGGATCGGCCGAGCCCCGCTCTCGACATACCCCGCTCTCGAACACGAACAGAAGGACCCAGCCCACGGATGACACGACGCCGACAGAGCGACGAAGAGCGCCTCTTCGCCCTGCAAGAGGCCTTAGGGGACCCCTCCACCACCTGGGGCGAGGTCCTCAACCGCCTCGTCTTCTGTCCAGATGGACTTGTTCTCGAGCGAGCGCTCGAGCTCGTCGAGGCCGTCGTCGAGCGCTGGCCCGCGGCGACTCGCGCCCCCTCTCGCTTTGTCCTGCGCCAGCTCATGGCGGGCCACGTTCGCCCCTACCTCCGGCTCCTCCGCGTCCTCGACATCCGCCCCCTGCATCCGATCCGCGATCGAAACGCGCTCCTTCGCCGGATGATCCGGGAGGGCGGAGTGCGCGAGCTGCAGACCTTCCGGGCTCGCTACAGCGACGGCGATCAGCTCATCGACACCTTGCTCCGGTCGATCCACGGCCTTCAGGTCATCTATATAGGCGGCAGCCATGTCGGTCCGGCCGCCGCCCAAGCGCTCGCTCAAAGCCCGTCGATGTCAGGGCTGCGCTACCTCTCGCTCCACAACAACAGCATCGGCGATGGCGGAGCCGAAGCGCTGCTCGCCTCTCCATACCTCCGCGAGCTGCGCTGGCTGAACCTCTACCGCAACGGGATTTCGGGCGCGCTGCGCGACGCGATCAAGCGCGCACCGCAGTGGCAGGGCGCGCAGATCATCCTCGGCTAGGGAGGGATCACGCGAGGCAGGCGAAGAGCGAGCTCGAGCTCGGGCTGTCGATCGCGCAAGCATCCGAGCCATGCCAGGGCGCGAGACCACTGCGCGTCGGCGAGCGCACGTGTGAAGCCCGTCACGAGGTCGTCGAGATCACAGGCGCCGTCTTCCACGGCTTCGACACCGTCGAGCTCACGTCCCCATTAGCTGACGGCGATCACGTAAATGCAATACCAGATCTGGAACTCAGATGGGTGCTTCGGCCGGTTTGAGCAATTGTACGCTCTCGCGCCACAGCTCATCGCGTAGGTCATCACGAAGAGCGTCCGGCGAGGGTGGCCGGCGGTGGTCGCCGTCGAAGTAGGCGAAGCCCGTGCCGCTCCACTTGGGATCCGATATCAGATCCGCCACATGCCCGGCGGCCACCGGAGAGAGCCGCATGTTGTCCACGAAAGGCGTGAGCAGGCGACCGATGACGCGCAAGATCGGCCGCAGTATCGCCGGAATCTCGCGAGCCAGATCCGTGTCGACCATGAGGCCCGGATCGATCGCAAAGACGTCGACGTCGCCGCCCGACTCTCGCAGCTGCCGTTGCAGCGCGCGGGCCTGAAGCACGTTGGCGAGCTTGGAGTTCGAATACCGCTGCCGCCCGTCGAGCGTCCGGTGGGTCTCGGGCGCCTCCTCCGGGAGCGCGAGGGCACGGGTGCCGATCCAGTCGGGCATCGGGATGCCAAAACGACGAGCGAGCCGGTTGTCGGGATCGTGCACGCCGCTGCTCACGATGACGACACGAGCCCCCGCGGCGAGCCGATCCGCGAGCTCGAGCAGCAGGAGCTGGTGGGACAGGACGTTGACCGCGAAGGTCAGCTCGTAGCCGTCTTTGCTGCGCTGGTCCCTGAGCGTGTTGATGCCGGCGTTGGCTACAAAGCCGTGCAGGCGAAGCCCCTCGTCTGCCTTCAGCACCTCGACCGCACGCCGCACGTCGGCGAGGTCGGCGAGGTCGGCCACGAAGGGCCGGGCGTCTCGTCCGGTCTTGGCTCGGATCTCCTGACAGACCGCGTCCACCGCGTCCGGACGGCGGCCGCCGATGAGCAGGTCAAAACCGCGGCTTGCGAGGTTGAGCGCGGTCCTGCGGCCGAGGCCGCCGGTAGCACCAGTGATGAGTACATGGCCCTGATTGGTCATCTAGAATTCCTGTTCGAAGGTAGACACTGTGAACTTTACTGGGTAAGGTATACTGTGTCAACCTTCCTCGTGCCGTTTCCTGCTCGCATCGAACCGGAGGCCCTCGGGCCGCGTGCGCTCGCCGTGGCCGAGGCCAAGGGCTGGGCCACATGGTCGCTGCGTGACGTCGCCCGCGATCTCGGGGTCACCCCGAACGCGCTCTATCGGCATGTCGGAGACCGAGCCGGGCTCGTGGTGCTCATGGGCGAGGCTGCGATCCGGGAGCTGCAGGCGGCGCTGCGACTCGACCACCGTCAGGCCAACCGTTCACCGGACACCGACGTGCTCGACATGTGTCGTCGGTTTCTTCGGTTCGCGATGGAGCGCCCTCACGCCTTCGATGCCTTGAATCAGGCCAAGCCGGCGATCGAGCATCCGTCACACGACGCCTGGGTCGAGCTGTGGGTCGACGTGCGCGACATCGTCAAGGCGGAGACGCCCAACGCTGCCGACGCCGCCTCGTTCGCGCTGTGGGCCTTCCTTCTCGGTCGGGTCGAGCTCGCCCGCGGCGTGGCATCGCGCGCGAGCGTCGAGGCGGGGCTCGAGCACGCGGTGACGGCCCTACTCGCGGGCTTTCGAGCGATCTCGCCGGTCCCTTCGCCGCTCCCGCCACACGTGCGGCTCGACGACTGACTAGTAGCCCCGAGCGGGCGACCAACGACAGCTCACGACACCAGCGCGATCGGCCGAATCCGACTCACCCCCCGAGCGATCGGCCCCGTCACCAGCGCGCACACCAACACGGCGATCCCAGTCGGGATCAGCAGATCAGCAAACACGAACGCGACCGGCAGGTGGTCGATCATATAAATGTCCGCGTCCAGCTCCAGCCGCAGCATCGACAGCGCGAACAAGCTCAGCGCGCCGAGCCCCAGCCCGAGCACCGACCCCGCCAGCCCGATCCCCACGCCGACGCTCTCGAACACCCAAAACAGCTGGCGCGGCTTGGCCCCGAGCGCCGCGAGCACCCCGATATGCCGACGCTCGCGCCGAACCATGAGCAGCAGCGCGCCGAGCAGCGAGCCCGAAGCCACGAGCACGATCAAGCTCAGGACCAGGACCAGCAGCGCCTTGGTCTGGCGGATCGAATTCAAGGTCGCCGACCGCTCGCCCCAGCTCGACGCCCGGTACCACGGCAACAAGCGCTGGTCCGTGCGCGGGCGATTGAGCTCGACGGTGAGCTCCCTCGCGATCGGCAGCGCGGTGCCCAGCCGCGCGCGCTCGAACTCCATCTCGATCCCAGACGCCCGCGCCTGACCAAACACGACCGCCTGCGCGGCGGTGATGTGGACCAGGACGAAGCTGGCGTCGAACTCGGCGAACCCGGTGTCGAGCAGGCCGAGCACCTCGAACTCGCCAAAGCTGGGCTCGTCCATGCTCTCGCTCGGGTCCTCGTCCTGGCGAATGCTGGCCGGCACGACCAGGCGCACGCGCGAGCCGGGCCGCGCGCCGAGGCGTCGCGCGAGGCGGGTGCCGAGCACGATCCCCGGCAACGTGCGCGGACCGGCCGGGCGCAGCGAGTCGAAGTCACCGACGGCGAACAGCTCTCGGGTGGAGGAGAAGCCGGCGAGCCGCTGTGGATCGACGCCCTTGATGCTCACGATCACCGGAGACTGATCGCTGTCCGACTCGGCGCTGGCGCTCTCGGTCTCGCCCCCGGTCTCGCCCCCGGTCTCGCTGGAGTCGACCACGACGATCGCACCCACACCAAACACGAACGGCGAGGCCGCGCGAACCCGGGGGTCACGCTCGAGCTGCTCCGCGACAGCTTCGTACTCATAGAAGTCCAGGCCGTACTTGCTGACCATCGCGTGGCCGTTGAGCCGGGCGAGCGAGGACACCAGCAGGCCCTCGATCCCCGAGCCCACGCCCAACACCACAAACAGGCTCGCAACCCCGAGCGCGAGCCCGAGCACGGCGACCACCAACATCGCGCGCAGGTGTACGATCAACGCGGCCGACAACAGCGCGAAGCCGGCCAGCCAGAACCCGGCGACGATCCCCGGCCCCCGCCAGCCCACGCCCAGTCCGAGCCCGGTGAGCGCGAGGCCAGCGAGGCTAGCCCAGGCGAGTCGACGCGCCCACGTGGGCGCCGTGTCCTGACGCAGGATCAGCCGCGACGCCACCAACACGATGAACCCACCCCGGCCAGGCGCAGCACCAGCACCAGACATCGGCGGTCACTCGTAGCGCAGCCCTTCGACCGGGCGCAGCCGCGCGGCCCGCAGCGAGGGCGGGATCGTGGCGATGAAGCAGATCACCAGGCCCAGCCCCAAGATCCAGGCGATCTGAACCAGGCTGATCTCGACTGGCAGCTGCTCGATGAAGTAGACCTCGGGATCCAGGGTGTAGCCATACAGCTGGACCAGCCAGCACATCACGAGGCCAAACACGACCCCGGCGAGCGAGCCCGCCAGGCCGATCGTCATGCCCGTGACCTGGAAGATCCGCGCGACCTGAGGCCCGGTCGCGCCCATCGACATGATGATCGCGACCTCGGGGGTCCGCCGGATCACCATGGTCCACAGCGCGGACAGGACGTTGAAGCTGGCCACGAAGATCACCAGCGAGAGGATCACCGTGATGATGTTCTTCTGGGTCCGGATCGACGAGAACAGGTTCTCGTTGAGCTTTTGCCACTCGAGCACGGAGTACTCGGCCATCTCGGTGGTGTTGAGCGCGTCTCGGATCGCGGCGCCGACCTCTTCGGCCATGTCCTGATCCGAGAGGCGCAGGTCGACGCCCGAGACGATGTCCTTACCCCGGAACTTGAAGCGCTGCAGCTCCTTGATGTCGACGTAGACGAGCCGGCTGTCGTACTCCTGAAACCCAGCCTGAAACACGCCAGCGACTAGGTAATAGACGAATTTAGGCTCTTCGCTGTGGTCGAAGGTCGCGCCGGGATCGACCAGGCGGACGATGTCGCCCTCGCCCAGATCGAGCTCGCGGGCGAGCCCAACACCGATGAAGATGGTCGGCAGCGAGCTGGTGTCGATCCGATCCTGAACGGGGATGTCCAGGGTCGCGTCGGGCGGGTCCTCCCACACGTCATCATCGATGTGGGTGCGACCGATGCGAAACGGATCTTCGCCGTGCTCGGTCGTGTTCCACCGGGTGATCGCGTCGTCGTACCAGCCGGGACCGCGCGGATCGGGGGTCGCGGCGATCACCTGCGGCAGGTCCCCGTCGGCGCGGTCGGGCACTGGCATCAGCTCGTAGCTGCTGCGCAGATCCGTGAGCGGGATGACCCGGCCGCTGCCGCGCTCGAGGTGCGGGGGCAGATCGATGACCTGATCGGCCGTGCTCGGCTCGATGCCCTTGACCAACACGCTGGCGAGCTTGACGTCGCTGCCGGCCACGCCCGCGCCGCCCGGCGAGCCCTCGGTGACGGGTCCGCCCGTGTAGGGCGCCAGCGCCATCGCGTAATAGACGAACGGGCTCGCGCCCTCGACCCCGGGCAGGGTCCGCAGCCAGCCCTCGAACCGCCGATACTCGGAGATGCCGAACGCCCGGGTGACGTTGATGTGGGCGTAGACGCCCAGGACCCGGCGCTCGAACTCGTGCTGAAAGCCGGTCGCAACCGACTGCACGACCAACAAGGCCGCGACCCCGAGCACGACGCCGATGATCGAGGTGGTGCCGAACACCGAGAAGCGCTGGCCGATCAGCACGAGCAAGCCGGCGAAGCTGGCGACGGCCACGTAGAACACCAGTCCCACGCGCAGCGGCTTGAACAGCTCGAGCATCGCCGCGTCGTCGCGGTCCACTGTGTAGTTGAAGCCGACCAGCGCGATCAGCCCGAGCGCGGCCGTGATCCAGAACAGCGCCAGCCAAAAGGGTCCGCGCGTCCACACCGGGGTCGGCTCGAAGCCCGGATCCGGGGTCGAGTCCGAGCTCGAGGCCGAGGCCAGCGGGTCGAACCCGGCGCGCCGGATGATCCGCAGACCCACGAGCCGCTCGTAGCCGGTGAACCCGACCAGCACGAACCTGATGATCAGCAGCGCAAGCGAGATCGCGCCGGCCCAGCCGATGACGCTGACCCAGGTTGGCCCCTCGGTCACGGCCAGCGCGGGCGTACCCAGCGCGAGCAGATAGAGAGCCGGGAGCGCGGGATGCTCGCGCACCTCACCACGGCTCATCCAGGGTCCGCGAGCGCGCGCGCGAGACGGTCGTGACTTGCTGTTGGAATCCTGCACGAAACTCGCCGAGGCGTCTCGGGACGCTACTGCCAAGCCCCACGTCGAGCAAGCGTGGGTGTCACGCCCCCGGGCCGACCCCGGCCGCGGGCAGATCGGCCCACAATTTCATCGCCCCCAAACACACGCGCCGCGCTGGGATAAAAACCCGAGTTCGAGGGCGATGGGCGTCAACTGACGGCTACGTAACGCGATCGAGCGAGTTGGCGGGACTGCCGGCAACTCAAATCGACAGCGATCTCGAAGGCTTGGCGAACGTGCAATCCTTGACATCAAAACCGGGCGCGGGCTACGCTCTGGTCGATTCTCCCGGAGCACTGCATGCCGCGAAGGTTCCTTTGCTTGTCCGCTCTGGTGGCCACTCTAACCGTCTCTTTTGAGGCGCAAGCGGGCAAATACGATCTCGATCTGACGCCACTTGGCCAGGTGGACGCCAACAACGGTACCGTGACGCAGGATAACGCTGCGTTTCGGTCCCTATCGTCTGAAGTCGGGGTGCTCATGGCGCCGAGGCCGGTCGATCCCGCAGACTCCCTGGGTCTGTCGGGCTTCGCGGTGTCTGCCGACGTCACCATCAACACCCTCAGCGGGGACGCCGACTACTGGCGTGACACGACGCGGGGCAGCCCGAACAACGTCGCGCCATCGCTGCAGATCATGGGTCGCAAGGGCCTGTGGCCCGGCATCGAGATCGGCGCCGGAGCGACCCACTTGCTGGACAGCCGGATGTGGACCATCGCCGGCTACGGCAAGGTCGCGCTCCACGAGGGCTTCCACCACCTCCCGATCCCGTCGATCGCGCTGCGCGGCATGTTCTCGCGCCTGCTCGGCTCGAAGGACCTCGACATGACGACGATCTCCGTCGGCGCGTCGCTGTCCCACGTGTTCGGCGTCGGCAGCACCTTCAACATCACGCCCTACGCCGGCTACGATGCGCTGTTGGTGTTCTCGCGCACGGGGATCCTCGACTCGACCCCCGGCCACGACGAGTTCAGCGAGGGCTCGGTGCCGTGCGACAACGGCGATCCAGACTGCAGTCTGCAGTCGGAGTTCGTGTTTCGCCAGCAAGACGTGATCCTGCGCCATCGGCCCTACGTGGGGATGCGCTTCATCTTCAGCGTGCTGCGGATCGGGCTCGAGGCGATGTTCGTCCCCCCCGGCGGCTCGACTTCGGGCGCAGCGACCGGGGATGTCACGGACAGCTCGGGGTTCCAACAGCAGTACACCGTGTCCTTCGGCCTGGACTTCTGAGCCGGACTGCTAATTCGGATAGTTCAGACTTTCGGCAAGACCCCCGCGGAGACTGTCCTTGATCATCGCCTGTCCCGAGTGCACGAGCCCCTTTCAGGTCGTTGACGGCCAGATCGCGGCGCTCGTGCAGGTTGAGTGCCCGACCTGCAGCTTCCGCATGATCCTCGACTTCGAGGCGGCCAACGACGCCTCGCTGCGCGAGGCCGGCATGAAGCTGGCGCAGGGCTTCCGGACTGAGGTCGCGTATCGAGAGGCGGTCGGCCAGCAAGCCGGCGGCTTCGCGCCGCACGACGCCAGGCCCGAGTTGCGGGCGGTGCCCGAACCGACGGCGCAGCCAGTCGCCGCTCCCGAGCCACGCCCGGAGCCCGCGGTCGAGTCTCGCCCTGAGCCGGTCCGGGTTCCCACCTCCCGGCCCACGTCCGAGCCCGTCGCCGCGACCCCGCCCGCTGCAGAGCTCGAGTCGGCCAAGCCACCCGTGCGCCCGCGCCCGCGCCCGCGACCCACGCTGATCGCCCAGACCGCGCCGCCGCCGGTCCGCCAGCCCACCGACTTCACGCCGCCAGAGCAGCCCGAGCCCGCGGACTACGCAGCTCAGGCCGAGGCCCATATCTCGACCCATGTGGGCCCTGCGCCGCAAGCTGAGCCCGGCGCGCAGCTCGAGTCCTCCGACGATGGCTTCGACGACGGTTTTGCGGTCGACATGGATGATGTCCAGGACGTCGAGATGGACGTGCCCGACATGGTGCCCGAGCGCCCGCAGCCCGTCCACCGTCCGCCGCACACCCCAGCCCACGACTCGAGCACGGCGCCGACGCCAGCTGACGCGACCCCAACGGTCGCCCTCGAGGACTCGGCCCAGGATCTCCTGAAGGATCCGGCCCAGCAGGCGGGCAAAGATCCCGGCAAGCAAGCGGCCCAGGACGCGGCCAAGCCCAAGAAGAGCGTGCTCGGTGCCGTCCTCAAGGTCGTGCTGCTGTTGCTGCTGCTGCTGGTCGGCGGGCTCATGACCTGGTCGCTGATCGTCAATCAAGATCCCGACCCGCGGCGGCTCTTGCAAGAGCAGTTTGGCGTCGACCTTGGGGTCCCCGCAGCGCCGACCGCCGAGCAGCCGGGCGACGCCAGTGGCGACGACGACAAGGCCGACGCAGACGGCGGCAAAGACGACGACAACGGCTGACCCCGCGGTCGCGGCTGGATCTGCGGGGTTGGCTCTGCGGGGTGGGCGTCGGGGCTGCGCGTGGCCATGGCGGCCAACGTCAGCCATAGTCTTGCTGGCGGGCCAGCCACCTGTCCGCCGATCCGATAAACCATGGTCAGCCCGGTCCAGGCACCCGGGGACGCGTACGACGTCGCCCGTCGGCTCGCGGTGTTGCCCGAGCCCGAGATGCGGGCGGCGGCGCTGTGCGAGCTGCTGCTCGCGCGTGATCCCGAGGCGGCCGCGTGGCTGCTGGACGCGCTGGCGACCGCCGGTCGCGCTGGTGGCCCGCCCTATGACCTGAGCTTGCTGGCCGCGATCGATCTCGCGGGCTCCGAGCGGCTCCCCTACGCCGACCGTCGCGCGATCTTCGAGGCGGCCGAGCGCCAGGGCCTCGAGTCGTGCAAGGAGCTGTTGTTCTCGACTCACGCCGAGGAGCTCGACGAGGTCGCCGCGGCCCCGCGGCCGCTGGTGCCAGGGACCCGTCCGCTGACGCTCGGCGAGCGCAAGAGCTTGGCCCGCACGTGGAAGCGAGATGTCCTCGAGCGGCTGCTCGTCGATCCCCACGTGGACGTGGTCGAGCTGCTGCTGCGCAACCCGAGGTTGACCGAGGACGACGTGCTGCGGATCGCCACGGCCCGCCGCGCGAGCCCTGCCGTGCTTCGGATCGTGCTGCTCAACCGTCGCTGGAACTGCCGGGCCCGGGTCCGGCGAGCGCTGATCCGCAACCCCAACTTGCCCGAGGCCGCGTCGCTGCGCCTGGTGGGCCTGCTCAACCGCGTCGAGCTGCGCGAGCTAGGCCGCGACCACACGCTGCCCGAGCGGGTCGGTGAGGCGATCCGCCGACGCCTCGCGCGTCCGCAATAATTTGGGATGCCGACCAGGCGGGATGCCGACCAGGCAGGCCCAGGAGCCCTCAGCCCGCGGCCCTCAGCCCGCGGACTTCTTCTCTTTGGCGGTCGCCGGGGTCACGTCGATCTCGCCCGGCTTGGGGCGGTCGAGCGCGGCGTCGTCCGAGTCCGCGGCGTCGTCCTCGTTCATGGACTTCATCTCTTTTTTGAAGCCACGAAACATCTTCCCGACGCTAGAGCCGAGCTGGGGCAGCTTCGAGGGCCCAAACACGAGCACGACGACCAACACGATGACGGCGATCTCAGCAGGGCCAAGGGTGAAACCCAGGAGCATGGCGACAAGGTAGTCCTCTTCCGAGCGCTTTGCTAGCGTGGGGCCGATGGACCCGCTCACACCGCTGAACTCGCACGAACGGGTGCTCCGCTCGGGCTCGGTGCCCCGTCGTTGGCGTGTCGGCGCAGCGGAAACCGCGCTAGTCGGTCTGATGCTGGCCGTGCTGCCAGCGACCGCCGCGGTCGCGGGGCCGGGCGACGAGGGCAAGATCCAGATCGGACCGAGCTGGGATCCCGAGCAGGCCGTGTGGGCCAGCGCGGACGCCCGCATGCTGGTGCGCGGCGATCGGCCGACGAACGCGTCGATCCACGTGGCCTACGCGAGCCCAGACCGGCGCTGGGACAGCGATCTGCGTGACCAGCTCGCGGCGTTCGAAGCCACCGCGTTCCCCGAGGGCCAGGCGCCACGCCAGACCATCATCAACAAGCCGCCCGAGGCCTGGATGGAGCAGCTGACGCTCCCGGATCTGCCGGTCCGCTGGAACGAAGCCACGGTCGAGTACCTGCGCTACTTCAAGGATGACCCCCGAGGCCAGCGCTCGATCTCGATCTGGCTCAACCGCATGGGCCGCTACGAGGCCCGACTGCGGGCGATCCTGGCCGAGGTCGGGGTCCCCGAGGATCTCGTCTACGTGGCCATGATCGAGAGCGGCTTCGATCCCAGCGCGCGCTCGTCGGTCGGCGCCGCGGGCATGTGGCAATTCATGGAGGCCACCGCCAAGGTCTACGGGCTCGACACCGAGTACTGGATCGACGATCGGCTCGACTTCGAGCGCTCGGGCTACGCGGCCGCGACCTACCTGGCAGACCTCAAGACTCGGTTTGGCACCTGGGAGCTGGCGCTGGCCGCCTACAACGCGGGCTATGGGCTGGTGGTCCAGAGCATCCGCACCAACAACAACAATAATTTTTGGGCGCTGATCGAGATCGAGAACGCCCTGCCCCGCCAGACTTGTAACTACGTGCCCAAGATCATCGCCGCGGCGATCGTCGGGCACAACCGCGAGGCATTCGGCGTCACCGGTGCGGTCGCGCCCCCGCTAGAGCTGATCGACGTCAAGATCGCGCCCGGCACCCGGATCGAGGACCTCGCCGCGGCGCTCGAGCTCGACGAAGACCTGCTCGCCGAGGTCAACGCCGCGTACCTGCGCGGGCGGACCCCGCCCGATGGCGCGCCGGTCACCGTGCGGATCCCTCGGGCCAAGCACGCGGAGTTCGAGGCGCTCGGCGGCGCGCTCGAGCCTCCACCCGATCAGCGCTGGACAACCTACACGGTCAGGCTCGGCGATGATCTCGACAGCGTCGCCGCGCGCTATGGCCTCACCAACAAGCAGCTGCGCCAGATCAACGCGATCCACGACAGCGGCGAGATCATCGGCGGCGTCACCTTGGTGGTCCCGGCCGACGCCACCCCCGATCCCAACGCCAAGCCGCTGCCGCCGGTCGTCGCGGTCCCGCAGGTGGCGGTCCCGAGCGGCAGCAAGCTGGTGTTCTTTCGCGTGACCCGGGCCAGCTCGAGCACGGCGATCGCCACCAGCTTCGGGCTCGCGTGGCAGCAGATCGTCAGCTGGAACGACCTCGACCCCAACGCGCGCCTGGTCGACGGGCAGATGCTCCAGATCATCGTTGGCCAAGACTTCGACGCGGCCGCGAAGGGCGTGCTGGTCAGCGAGGTCGGCGAGGTCCGCCACGTGGTCCGCGGCACGGCGGCGCACCTCGACGCGGTGCTCGCCGACCGCGAGCTGGCGCGGCGCGGCTACAAGGTCGGCAAGGGCGACTCGCTCAAGAAGATCGCCAAGCAGTTCGACATCTCGCTTGGCTCGCTGGCGCGGATCAACGGGGTCGAGCGCAACCACCCAATCAGCGAGGGTGAGCTGGTGATCATCTACGTCGCGACCGACAAGACCCGCGGAACCGTGGAGGCGCCGACGCCCCGTCCGACCACGCTCACGGCCGAGCTCGAGATCGCCAGCAGCCTCGCGCCCGCGCCAGCCAAGAAGTCCGCGAACACCAACAAGACCCGCGAAGCCTCGACCGCCGAGCGGTCGCGGGCGCCAGGCAAGCGCTACGACGACAAGTAGCGCCCCACCCGACCAACACACGTGACCAACCAAGATTCAGAACTGAGCGTCGACCAGGCCACGGCCCTGCTGCTCGCGGATCTCGACCGTGACGGCGGGCCCAAGCCGCTCGCGCGCGAGCAGGTCGAGGTCGAGGCAGCGATCGGTCGGGTCCTGGCCGAGCCGTGCCACGCCCGCTGGCCGCTGCCGAGCGCGCCGCTGAGCATCATGGACGGCTACGCGGTCCGCACGCGGGATCTGCTGGCGGCCCGCGACCAGGGTGACGCACCCGTGGTGTTGTTGGTCGGCAGCGAGAGCGCGGCCGGCCATCCGGCGCGCGACGAGCTCGAGCCTGGCACCTGCGCGCGGATCTCGACCGGCGCGGTGGTTCCGGCGGGGGCCGACGCGGTCATCGCCCAAGAGGACACCCGTCGGATCGCGGTGCCGAGCGAGCCGGGAGCCGGAGCGCCCGGGACCCGCGTGGTGATCGAGCTGTCTGCCACGGCGCTGCGCGAGGTCGCGCCGGGCCGACATATCCGCCCGACCGGCAGCGACGTGGCCGACGGCGAGCTCCTGCTCGACGCCGGGACCGAGATCGCGGGCGGCGAAGCCTCGCTGCTGGCCGGGACCGGCAATTTTACCGTTGGCGTGTATTGCCGACCGCGGGTTGCGATCCTGAGTAGCGGGGACGAGCTGGTCCCAATCGGTCAGACACCCGGGCGCGGCCAGATCGTCTCGACCAACGCGATGCTGCTGGCGGCCCAGATCCGCGAAGCGGGCGGCGAGCCGATCGAGCTGGGCAGCGTCGCCGACACGCCCGTGGCCGTCCGCGCCGCGATCGAGCACGCCCGCGACCACGCGGATCTGCTGATCGCCAGCGGCGGGATCTCGGTCGGCGATCACGATCTGATGCTGCCCGTGCTCGAGCTGCTCGGGTTCGAGCGGCGGTTTCGCAAGCTGGCGCTGCGGCCCGGCCGGCCAACGACCTACGGGCAGCTCCCCCCAGGTGGAGGGCGCTGGCCCGGCACCGGGATGCTGGTCCTGGCGCTGCCCGGCAACCCGGCCAGCACCCTGGTCGCGTTCGAGCTGTTTGGACGCCCGCTGATCCGCGCGCTCAGTGGGCTGCCCCGCCACCGCTGGCTGCGGCCGCGCAGGGTGGTCGAGCTCAGCGGGCCGGCCGAGGGGGATCGTCGGCGTGAGCACTTCGTGCGCGCCAAACTCGACGCCGACGGTCGGGCGCTGCCGCTGGACAAGCAGCTGTCGGGGGCGCTGCGCTCGATCGCCGGGTTCGACGCGCTGGTCCGGGTCCCGGCCGGGCGCCTGCGGGTCGAGGCCGGCGAGCAGCTCGACGCGCTGATCTTGCGAGAGTGACAACCTGTATGAGCGAGCAAACAAACGATCCGCGACGGGTCAGCTGTGTGGTCACCGAGGCCGACGCCGACGAGCGCGCGGACGTGGTCCTGGGCCGGCGGATCCCGGCGCTCTCGCGTCGCCAGGCCCGCTCACTCGCCCGCGCTGGCAAGCTGCGGGTGGACGGCCAGCGCCAGCCGCCCGCGACCCGGGTGCGCGCGGGCCAGCGACTCGAGCTCGAGCTCGAGCTCGCCGAAGATCTCGCGGCGCCGGCCCTCGACCAGCTCGAGCTGCTGGCCTCGACCGAAGACTTCATCTATGTGCACAAGCCGGCCGGCGTCCACACGGTCGCCCTGACCCCGGCCCAGCCGGGCGTGCTCGCGACCGCCGTCGCGGCCGCGTTCCCCGACTGCGCCGAGGCATCCGAGGATCCTCGTGAAGCCGGCGCGGTCCATCGGCTCGACCGGCCGACATCGGGTGTCGTCGCGTTCGCCCGCTCGCGCGAGGCGTGGAGCCGCGCGCGGGCCGGGTTCAGCGAGGAGCGGGTCGCCAAGTGCTACCTCGCGGTCTGCTCGCCGACCGCCCAACCATTCCCGTGGCCGCCGCTGATGCCGGCGGGCGGTCTGCAGGGCTGGCTGGCGCTGGCCGGCGAGGCCGCTGGCAAATTTGACGATGCGCAGCTCGGCTCGGTCCTTGCTGACACCGAGCGCCTCACCGGGGCCGAGGGGGTGCGGATCCGGTCTGCAATCGGACCCGATGGTCAAAAGCGCAGCGCCGTGCGGCTCGAGGGCCGACGCGCGAGCACGGTCGTACTCCCGCTCGCGCAGCACGGTCCGCACTGGCTGGTCCGCCTGATGCTCGAGACCGGCCGCCGCCATCAAGCTCGGGTTCACCTGGCCTGGATCGGCCTGCCGATCCTCGGAGACCCGATCTATGGCACCGCAACCACGGCCCGCGCCGCGATCCACCTACACGCGTTCGAGCTGGACCTCAGCGGGATATGTCCGGGAGAGCGACCGGTGTACGCCCCGCCGCCGCTGGGCTTTTGGCCACCCCGAGCACCGTCGAGCTAGCTCGGCATCGCTGCCAACAGGGGCGGCCGAGCACAGGTTTATTATCGCGCCTCACGGGCCACAGGTGCGCAGTGCAGGATCCCTCCATGCGCGTGCGGCCAAATAGGGTATACAATCGCCTGGATGCGCGTTCGCTACTTCGGGCATACCGACGTGGGCTTGAAGCGCTCGCACAACGAGGATGCCTTCCTCGCTGATCCCGAGCTTGGCCTGTTCGTCGTCTGTGACGGGGTTGGTGGTCGTGCCCGGGGCGAGATCGCCAGCCGCGAGGCCGTCGACTTCATCTGGGAGTGGTTCAAGCGCGAGGAGCCGACCCTCAACGAGCTGCGCGCCGAGCCCCAGACGCCCGAGAGCGTCGGCAAGCTGTGCCAGCTGATGCGCGGGGCGATCCAAAACGCGACCTACATGGTCCACTCGCTCGGCGAGCTCAACCCAGACCAGCGGGGCATGAGCACGACGGCGTCGGCGTTCTACGTGGCCGGCTCGCTCGGCATCGTGGGCCAGGTCGGCGACTCGCGGGTGTACCTGTCGCGCGACGATCGTGTCTCGCAGCTCACCGAAGACCACACGCTGGTCAACTATCAGCTCAAGCACGGGCTGATCACCCCCGAAGAGGCCAAGCGCTCCCGGATCCGCAACGTCATCACCCGCGCCGTCGGCCACAAGGACTACGTCGAGGTCGACACCCTGCCGATCCCGCTGTTCTCGCGTGACCGGATCTTGCTGTGCTCCGACGGGCTTCACGGGTACCTCAACGACAAGGCGCTCGGTCGCATCATGGCCAAAGACGTCCAAGAGGCGGTGCTCGAGTCGATCCGATTCGCCAACGAGCAGGGCGGCTCTGACAACATCACCTCGCTGCTGGTAGAATTCGTAGACTGATGGACAATTTCACCGCGCGCGCCAACGCCAAGACCACCCCGATCGTCGCCCTGACCCGGTCCGCCTACACCGGGTGGCTCAAGGCCCAACCCAAGGCCACCCAGGCGTGGCTCAAGTCGACGGGGTACAAGGCCAACGCCGGCAACGTCGCGCTGCTGCCGGGGCGCGATGGCTCGCTGATGCGCGTGGTCCTGGGGCTCGGCAAGCCAAGCCGTGACCCCAGCAAGGCCGAGCTGTGGTCGTTCGCGGCGCTGCCGGGCAAGCTGCCCAAGGGCCGCTACCAGCTCGAGGGTGATCTCGACCCGCAGGTCGCCCACGACGCCGCGCTCGGGTGGGCGCTCGGCTGCTATCGCTACGAGCGCTACCTGACCCGCAAGGACACCAGCAAGAACCTGCCAACCCTGGTCTGGCCGGCCCAGGTCGATCGCGCGGCCGTGACCCGCGAGCGCAACGCGACCTACCTGGGTCGGGATCTGGTCACCACCCCGGCCGCGGACCTCGGGCCCAAAGAGCTCGCCGATCAGGCCGAGGTCCTGGCCGAGACCCACGGTGCCACGTTCGAGACAATCGTGGGTCTGGAGCTGGTCACCGCCAACTACCCGGCGATCTATGCGGTCGGAAAGGGCGTGGGCGACACCAGCCCCCGCGCGCCGCGGCTGCTGGACCTGCGCTGGGGTGACGCGGACGCGCCCAAGCTCAGCCTGGTCGGCAAGGGCGTGGTGTTCGACAGCGGCGGGCTCGACCTCAAGAACGCGTCGGGCATGAAGTTCATGAAGAAGGACATGGGCGGCGCGGCCTCGGTCCTCGCGCTCGCGCAGATGGTCATGGACGCGCAGCTGCCCGTGCGCCTGCGAATGCTGATCCCCGCGGTCGAGAACGCGATCTCGGCCGAGGCGTTCCGCCCGCTCGACGTGCTCGAGACCCGCAAGGGCATCACCGTCGAGGTCGGCAACACCGACGCCGAGGGCCGCTTGATCCTGTGCGACGCGCTGGCCGAGGCCGACGCCGAGCAGCCGGATCTGCTGATCGACTTTGCGACCTTGACCGGCGCGGCCCGGGTCGCGCTCGGGACCGAGCTGCCCGCGCTGTTCTGCGACGACGACGAGCTCGCCGCGCAGATCCTCGCGGCCGGGGTCGACACCGTGGACCAGCTGTGGCGGATGCCGCTGTACGCCAGCTACCGGCGGCACCTCGACAGCCGCGTGGCCGACATCAACAACATCGCCAGCGTCGGCGAGGGCGGGGCGATCACGGCCGCGCTGTTCCTGCAGGAGTTCGTGTCGCGCAAGACCAAGTGGGTCCACATCGACACCATGGCCTACAACGCTCAGACGCGGCCGGGCCGGCCGGCGGGCGGTGAGATCATGGGCGTCCGCGCGATGTTCGAGATGCTGCGGCGCCGCTACGCGAGCGCCTGAGCCACGCAGCCCCGCGCCAGGGGTGAAAAAGCGTCGAGCGCACGGGCACCGTCAGATGCCCCTGCGCTCGCGGCCTCACAACCAAACCTAGAAGCAGGCGTCGTTGGGCCCACCGGGGGTGCCGAACTCGCCGCCGTCGAAGTCGTTGGTCGAGTAGCACCAGTTGTTCGGATCGTCGTTGGCGACGGCGTCGAGCGAGCCGCTGTGCAGCTGCCACGAGGCCCCGTTGCCAGCCGGCACAGCTTGGTACGGCGCGGTCGTGTCGAGGATCTCGAGGGTGTTGAGGATCCGGGCCAGATCGTCACCGCTGTTGTTGAACGACGGGTTCGAGCCCGTGAACGCGTCCGGCGCGTTGGCGTAGGACCAGTTCATGTCCGGCCCCTTGCCGAGCCACGCGTAGCCGCCGTCGATCAAGCCGACGGAGTCCATGACCTCGCCCTCGCTCATGTCGTTGAAGTTCTCGTCTTGAATGCGCAGGCCGAGCAGGTCGATGTCCTGGCCGCTGACGTTGTGAACCTCGATCCACTCGCAGGCCGGCTCGGACCCGCAGAAATTGGGGTTGTACATGATCTCGGTGATCACCAGATCACCCGGCAGCAGGTCGTCGACGCTCCCAAACGGCGAGGGTGGGGCCTCGATGTAGCCCTCGGCGTCAGCCACGAACCGCGGCGCGAGCTTGAACTCGCCGCCGCTGAAATTGAGGATGCCCTGGATCGCGGTGAACGAGGCCCCAACGCCAAACGCGGGGAAGTTCATGGGGTCAGCCATGATCGCGAACATGAAGTCGTCGATGATCGCGGTGGCGCCATCATCGATCTCGAACTCATCGTTTCCGAGCAGCGCGGTGACCGGGATGTCCATGCCCTCGATGCGGATGTAGACGCTCTCCCACGGCTCCTCGATGTCCGCGGCCGTGATCGCGTCGGGCAGCGGCAGGTCCATGAGCAGGCCGACCTCGGCCACGGTCCCGGCGCTCGCGTCGATCTGGGTGACGTCGTTGAACTCGCTGGTGGTCCCCTCGATGTCGACGAGATCGCCGATCTCGAGGCCCGAGATGTCGGGGCCCATGTCGCTGACGTAGACCCAGACGCCGCTGTACTCGCCGCCGGCCTCTTCTTGCGCGAAGAATCCGTTTTGCCGGACCGCCGTCACCCACACGCCGTCGACGTCGACTGGTGCGTCGGATGGGATCGTGCCGTCTTGGATCTCGTAGACCGTGTCGTCGAGGTTGGGATCGCCGTCGCCGTCCCCGTCTCCATCTCCGTCTCCGTCTCCGTCTCCATCGCCGTCCCCGTCCCCGTCCCCGTCGCCGTCGCCGTCGCCGTCTCCATCGCCGTCTCCATCGCCGTCCCCGTCCCCGTCCCCGTCTCCGTCTCCCGGGTCTCCGTCGCCGTCGCCGTCGCCGTCGCCGTCGCCGTCGCCGTCGCCGTCGCCGTCGCCGTCGCCGTCGCCGGTCGTGTCGGTTTCGGTGCCGCCGGTACTCGTCACGTCGTCGCCGTTACAGCCGGGGGCGATGATCAATCCCAAGGAGACCAGGAGCGTGCTCGCGTATGCGTACTTCATGGCCCGAAACCTAACCGCTGCGGGCCCCCACGAAAATCCTCCCGCGGTTACACTTGGGCCCCCACGCTCGTCACATGCCTGCAACGCCGACGACGATCCTCACGAACGCACGTAGGCTCGCCGAACGAGGCGCGGGCGCAACCACGCGCCACTTCAGCCGTCCAGCAGCGGTAATTATCGAGATCGCGCGCACGGGTCTGCTCGTCGGCGTGGCTGCGCTGCTCGGCTGCCGTGTCGTGCCTGCCGAGCCCGAGCGGCCAGCCCGAAGCTCGGCTCCTGCAGAGATCTCCTCACCCGCGTGCACCCTCTACGCAGGTACGTCGCGCGACATGAGCTTGCAGGGTTCACCCTCGACCGGGCAGGCGCGCTGCTGCGAGAGCGACTTTGGGCTGGACGCCGCGCTCCTCGCTCGCAGCTGCGGGTTTCGTGCGTACCTCGGCGAGTCCGAGGAGCTCGCGTGCGTGCATCGGTTCGAGGACGCGCATGGGCAGACCCGCGAGTTCAGGCTGACGCCGATCGTCGACCTCGGGTTCGAGGCCGCGATCGCGCTGCACGAGGGGGCCGCGCTCGAGGCTGGCCCCCACCCGGAGCTGCCCATGACGTGGATCTCGACCAGCGAGACCCACCGCTGGGCGCTGATCCCCGGCTGGTCGGCGACCCGTCGGTTGAGCTGGGAAAAGGCGACCTGCGACGTCGAACACATGCGCCCGGTGCTCGCCGCGATGGCTGCAGCGGCCCCCGTCCACGCCCCGATCACGCCGCTCCCCCGGCTCGAATTCGACGCGCCAAGCGACGCTGCGATCGAGCCGGACAGCCTCCTGGCCCGCTACGCCGCGATGTCGAGCGACGCCGCGATGCCCACGCACTACCCGCTGCCGCGCGCCGCCGCGGCGCTCGTCGATCACGTCTTGCTCGCCGCGGCCGCCAACGATCTCGCCGCGTTCACCGAGCGGCTCGGCCCCGGCGCCCGCTGGGGTCTCCCGGATCGCCGCCAGCTCTCGGGTCGCGCGATCCTCAGCGACGGCGGGACCGCGGCGATCCAGGCCCTGCGTCAGACCGCCCGCCGCCTGTCCGGTCAGCTGCAGCTGCACTGCCCAAAGATCGACCGCCGCATGGTCCCCGCCGTGCGCACTGGCGAAGCCTTGATGTGGTGCGTATGGGCCAGCGCCGACGGCCTGGATCTGCTGGTGTTCGCCCTGCGCGGACACACGGTCGACGGCCGAGCGGACGCCACGATCGAGTACCTCGGCGTGTTTCCGAGGCCGCCGTCTAGCCCGCTGCGGGTCCTCGGCGAACCACCTCCCCCACCCGCGCGGCCCCAGCCCACGCTCGTCTGCGGCGATCCGCACGCGGTCGACTACCCCGGTCAATGCCCGCCGACCGAGCTCGATGACGATGACGACGACGATGACGATGACGAGAGCGAGAGCGAGCCGGACGGCAGCGACAGCGACTACCGCAGGTGACGAGCTCGGACTCCGCGTCGCGCTAGCAACGGTCGACGAGCTCGGCCCCCGCCTCGACCAGGATCCCCTCCACCAGCTCGACATGCCCCGTGTCGGTGACCTCGATCGTCACCAACACCGCCCCAGACTCGAGCCCCTCCGCAGCCTCGACCAGCGCGGCCTTCGGTCGCCGAGTCCCCGCCATCATCCCTGCGAGCAGGCCCGACAAGGTCCCCGTCACGAGCCCCCCGGCTGCACCGATCCCGGGCGTCAGCCCCATGACGTCGAACCCGCTACTTGCGACCAGGCCGACGACGAGCCCGACCACGCCACCGACGACCATGGCGATCATGGTGTTGCGCCCGATCTCCGTGGCCGACTCGGGCAGGTCGTCGCCGCTCAGTGGCCCGCGCGCGTGGCTCTGGACCGCGAACGCCGGGTGCTCGGGCGCGTTGCGGGTCAGCTCCGTGATCGCGCGGTCGGCCGCGGCTTCCTGCGCGAACACGCCGTAGACGAGGGTCGCCATTGAGGGCCCTGGGACTACCCCTCTGGCTCGTAGCTGTCGAGCGGCGGGCAGGTGCAGACCAGGTTGCGGTCGCCGTAGGCGTTGTCGATGCGCCCGACCGCTGGCCAGAACTTGGCGGCCGCGACCCACGGCAGCGGGAACGCGGCCTGCTGACGCGTGTAGCTGCGATCCCACGCGTCCGCGCACACGACCGCGGCGGTATGCGGCGCGCGCTTGAGCGGGTTGTCGACCCGCGACTGCTGGCCGGACTCGATCGCGGCGATCTCTGCACGGATCGAGATCATCGCCTCGCAGAAGCGATCGAGTTCGGCCCGCGACTCGCTCTCGGTCGGCTCGATCATCAAGGTCCCCGCGACCGGGAACGACATCGTCGGCGCGTGAAAGCCGTAGTCCATGAGCCGCTTGGCGACGTCCTCGGGCTCGATCCCGGCCGACTGCTTGAACGGCCGCAGATCGAGGATGAACTCATGGGCCACGCGCCCGTTCTGCCCGGCGTACAGGAGCGGGTAGTGATCCCGCAGCCGCGCCGCCATGTAGTTGGCGTTCAAGATCGCGACCTTGGTGGCGTGGGCCAGGCCCGAGCCGCCCATCAGCGCGATGTAGACCCACGAGATCGACAAGATCAGCGGGCTGCCGTAGGGCGCGGCCGCGACCGCGCCAACCGCCCCCAGCGAGTCGGACGGCGCGAGCGGATGACTGGGCAAGAACGGGGCGAGGTGCAGCGCCACGCCGATCGGCCCCATGCCCGGACCGCCGCCGCCGTGCGGGATACAGAAGGTCTTGTGCAGGTTGAGGTGGCAGACGTCGGCCCCGTAGTCGCCGGGGCGGCACAGCCCAACTTGCGCGTTCATGTTGGCGCCGTCGAGGTACACCTGCCCGCCGTGGTCGTGGACGATCTGACAGATCTCGCGGATCCGGGCCTCGAACACGCCGTGCGTCGAGGGGTACGTGACCATCAGCGCGGCCAGCTCGTTGGCGTGCTTGTCTGCCTTGACCCGCAGATCATCGACGTCGACGTTGCCCCGCGCGTCGCACTTGACCACGACGACCTGCATGCCAGCCATGACCGCGCTGGCCGGGTTGGTGCCGTGCGCCGAGGTTGGGATCAGGCACACGCGACGGTGATTGTCCCCGCGCGAGCGGTGGTAGCCACGGATCGCCAGCAGCCCGGCGTACTCACCCTGAGAGCCGGCGTTGGGCTGCAAGGAGACCGCCGCGAACCCGGTGATGTCGCACAGCCACTGGGTGAGGCTGGTCAGCAGGCCCGCGTAGCCCTGGACGAATTGCGCGGGCGCGAACGGATGAATGTTGGCGAGCGTGGGCCACGTGACCGGGACCATCTCCGAGGTCGCGTTGAGCTTCATCGTGCACGAGCCCAGCGCGATCATCGAGCTGGTCAGTGACAGATCGCGGGCCTCGAGCCGCCGCACGTAGCGGAGCATCTCGTGCTCGGCGTGGTGAACGTGGAACACCGGGTGCTCGAGGAACGCGGAGCTGCGCGCGTGGACGCTGGGGAACTCGAGCTGATCGGCGACCGCGGCGGCCTTGGCTGCGAGATCGACGGTGCCGCCCTCGGCGGGCTTGCCCGCGAACACGGCCACGAGCCGCTCGATGTCGGCGAGGGTCGTGGTCTCGTCGAGGCTCACGCTCAGTCGGAATTGATCGACCCGGCGCAGATCCATGCCCTGGGCCATGGCCGCGTCGGCGAGGCTGGGCGCGTCTGGGAAGGGCGTGCCCGACTCTGGGACGGCGACCAGCAGGGTGTCGAACGCGTGCTCGTGGGGGCACTGATAACCGAGCGCCGACAGCTCCGCGCGCAACAGCAGCTGCAGCCCCCGCACGCGCCGGGCGATCCGGCGCAGACCCTCGGGCCCGTGCCAGACCGCGTACATGCTGGCCATGATCGCCAGCAGCACCTGCGCCGTGCAGATGTTGGACGTCGCCCGCTCGCGGCGAATGTGTTGCTCGCGGGTCTGCAGGGCCATACGGTAGGCCTGCTGACCGTCGGCGTCCTTGGACACGCCGATGATCCGGCCCGGCATCTGCCGGCGATGCTCCTCGCGGGTCGCCATGAACCCGGCGTGCGGACCACCAAAGCCCATCGGCACGCCAAACCGCTGCGCCGATCCAATTGCGATGTCGGCCCCAAATTCTCCCGGTGCTCGGAGCAGCGTCAGCGCGAGCAGATCCGTGGCGACCACCAACAGCGCGCCAGCGTCGTGGGCCCGGCTGGCCAGCGCGTCCCACTGATCGACGCTGCCCTCGGTGTCCGGGTACTGCACGAGCACGCCGAACACCTCGCTGTCGAGCTCGGCGGTCGCGGGATCGCCCACCCGCACGGTGATCCCAAACGGCTCGGCGCGGGTCTGAACCACCGCGAGCGTCTGCGGGTGCACCCGGTGACTGACGAAGAACACCGAGCGTTTTTGCTTGGCGATCGCGTAGGCCATGTTCATGGCCTCGGCCGCGGCCGTGGCCTCGTCGAGCAGCGACGCGTTGGCCAGCGGCAGCGCGGTCAGATCGCTGACCATGGTCTGAAAATTGAGCAGCGCCTCGAGCCGGCCCTGGGCGATCTCGGCCTGATACGGGGTGTAGGCCGTGTACCAGCCCGGGTTCTCGAGCACGTTGCGCTGGACCACGGGCGGGACGATGCAGCCGTAGTAGCCCAGGCCGATGTAGCTGCGGCGCAGCTGATTGCGCGACGCGAGCTGCCCGAGCCAGGTCAGCAGCTCGTGCTCGCCGAGCGGTCGATCGAGCCGGGGCTCGACGCCGCCGAGCACCAGCGGACCGTCCATCCGGATCGCCGCCGGGATCGTCTGGTCGATCAGCTCGTCGAGGCTCGCGGCCTCGCACACTTCGAGCATCGACTCGACGTCGCGTCGGCGCGGACCGACGTGGCGACGTACAAAAACATCAGAGGGGGCGAGGAAGCGGGGGGTACCTTCGGCCATCGATCGTTCCCGTGCCAGACAGTAAATGATCGTTGCTCGCGCGGACCACCCAGAGGCTGGTACCCGAGCCGCCACTCGCTGCCTGGACGTGTGTGCAAAGGCACTGGCTGCGTCCGTGTTTGTCGCCGAGTGTGTGTGCGATCGCCCGTTCGCGCCGGTAATCATCCGGGTCATGCGCTGGGAGCTCTTTAGTCAGATCACGCGCAAGCTCGTCGCCGTCCGCGAGTTCGAGCCACAGCGCGACGCGGCGCGCTACGCCGAGCAGCTGTTGTTGTCGCACCCCGATCTGTTCGCGCGGCTCGAAGGCGGAGCCGCGAGCGTCGCGGCGCGGATGGCCGCGCGGACCATCGCGACCGACCACCTGCGCGAGATCTGCGAGCTCCCCCACGCCGTCGCCGAGCTCCAGTCATCGATGGACAACTCGACCATGGGCGCGGGCGAGCGCCTGGTTCGGGTCGCGGCCCTCGCGTACCTGGTCTGCGAGAACGATCTGATCCGCGATGATCTCCCGGCCGGGTTTGGCCTGGTCGACGACTGTATCGTGCTGCGCGCGGCGAGGCTGGCGACCGCCAACGTGCTGGGCACTGATCACTTCACCGAAGATCTGACCACGGTGCACTACTTGAGCGTCGCGATCGACGACGCGCTGCTGCCCTCGATCGAGGCCGCGCTCGCGCTCGCGGCCGAGCTCGAGCTTCGCACCCGGCCGCTGCCCGACGCGATCGTCGAGCGGGCGATCTACGAGCTGATCGAGAACCCGCCGACAGACTACCCGCCGCCGCTGTTGCTGCCCGATTACACGCCCACCAGGGTGACCGACTCGCCGCTGCTGCTGAGCGCGGGACAGATCGTCGAGACGGACACCGGGCTGATCGTGATCGAGTTCCGCGACGGGACCCAGATCCGACGCAACCGCGACGCGACCCTCGAGTACCTCTGAGCTACAGCTACAGCTACAGCTCGCCGAGCGAGCGGTAGATGTCGGCGGCCGCTCGCGGCTTGGCGGCGCCGAGCATCTTCTCGCGCATGTCCGCGAGCTGCTCGGGCGCACCGAGCAACCCCGTCAGCTCGGCGACCAAGCGCGCGCCGTCGAGCTCGCGCTCGGCCACCATTCGCGCCGCGCCGACCTCGACGAGCGACCTCGCGTTGTGGGTCTGGTGGTCGTCGGTGGCGTGGGGAAACGGCACCAGCAAGGCCGGACAGCCGACCGCCGCCAGCTCCGACAGCGAGGTCGCGCCCGCGCGGCACAACACCAGATCACACCACGCGTAGGGCTCGCTCATGTCCTTGATGAACGCGACCACGTTGGCCCGCGGCGTGCTCAGACCCGCGCTCGCGTAGCCCGCTCGCACGCGCTCGAGCTCGCTGGTGCCGGTCTGGTGCCAGATCTCGAGGCCGGGCAGCGCCGTGGCCAGCGCGGCCGCCGACTCGATCATCGCGGTGTTGAGCGCCTGCGCGCCCTGGCTGCCGCCGAACACGAACAGTCGCGGAGGCCGCTCGCCCATCGCCTGGCCCGTCGCCGGAGCGGTGGCCCGCGCCTGCTCGAGTCGCTCGATCAGCGCGGCGCGGATCGGGTTGCCAGCCCGGACCAACTTGTGGGCCGGGAAGTGGCCGGTCGGATCGGGGAAGCTCGTGAACACCCGGCGCACGAGCTTGCCCAATATCCGGTTGGTGATCCCGGGGACCGAATTCTGCTCGAGGATCGCCGTGGGTCGGCGCATCATCCACGCTGTCGCGACGAGCGGTCCGCTGGCGTAGCCGCCGACGCCCACGACCACGTCTGGGTTGAACGCGCGGATCAGCCGGCGGCTGCTCAACCACGCCTTGGGTAGGCGCAGCAAGCCAGAGATCAAGCCCCGGAGGCCGCGACCCTTGATGCCGCTGACCTCGATCAGATCCAGCCCGTAGCCGAGCTCCGGGACGACCCTCGCCTCGATCCCGCGCTCGGTGCCCACGAACCGAACCTCGCCGCCGCTGGCCATCACCTGCTCGGCCAGCGCGATCCCGGGGAACAGGTGTCCGCCCGTGCCGCCCCCCGCGATCATCACGCGTAGGGCACGAGTGCGTGCAGGAACAGAGGAGGTCAGCTCGTGGCTCATCGCGAGCGTGGACATGGCCATCCTATACCGGACGGGTCGAGCGTGGCCCAAGTTTTCGTCACGCGCGCCCGCCCTGGGAAGGCTCCGCGAGCGCAGGGCCGTGCAGCTCGGTGAGAGCTCGACGCAGGCCGGTCGCGTCGCCAGCGGCGATCGTGTGGACACCGAGGATCTCCGGCAGGCCGCACGCGCTCGAGGCGATCACCGGTACCCCCGCCGCGACCGCCTGCAGCAGCGCGCGGGGCTGATGCTCGATCCAGGCGGGGAGCACGACCGCGTCGAGCGTGGCGAGCTCCGGGCTCCCGCGCTGCACGGTCACGCCGACGCACGACGACCAAAACCGGGCCCCCTCGAGCTCCCGTCCGGCGATCCACAGCTCGACGCGACCGAGCCCCGGCTCCGACAGCGCGTCACGCAGCTCCCACACGCCCTTGCGAGCCACGCTGCTAGTTGGCAGCCACAGCCGCAGCGGACCGGGCACGCGGACGCGAGCGCGGCCACCCCGAACGCCAGACCCGAGCTCCCAGTCGAGCACGGTTGTCTTGCCCGGGTAGCAATTCGCGACGCCCACGTGTGGTGTGATCAGCTCGATCGCGTCATCGAGCGCCCGCGACTCGGCCTCGGCCAGCCACGGATCCGCCCGAAAGTCCGCGAGCGTGGGGCTGTCGGGGTTGCGCGCGTGGGCCTCGTCGAGCTGGGCCTGCAGCTCGAGCAACGGCAGCCGCTGCATCAACACGCTGACCCGTCGGCCCCCGAGCACGCCCAGCCGCCACAGGTGCCCGAGCAGGTTCTGCGCCACGACCAGCTCGGTGTCCTCGAGCTCGAGCCGCGCCGCCATCGCCGTGGCCAGCCGCCGATCATCCTCGAGCAGCGCGCGCTGGCGACCCGGGCCCTGGCTGGCCAACCGGCGCGAACGCAGCGAGCGAGCCACGGTCTGAACCGGGAACTGAACGCGCTCACCGACCCGCGGCCAGGCGTAGCGCCGCTGACCGAGCAGCTCGCCGTCGATCGGCTGCAGCACGCGATCGTGCGGGCGCGCGTGGGCCCGCACGTGGCGGACGTACTCCGGCCACGCCGCGTCCACGAGCCAGCTTCGCCGCCCCCGGATCGGCGTGGCGGTTGGCGTGGCCGGACCCGGGCGGGCGTTGTCGCATGGTCGATCACACGACATGCAGCTCGGGCCGGCGTCGCCGGCCCACCGCCCGCTCACCCGCAGACTCGAGGGCTCACGCTCGAGATCGCGTCGCTCGTGCAGCACGCGGACAGGGTTGCGGCGGCGCTCGGTTCGGACCCCGACGATCAGCGCCTGCGCATCGAGCCGGACCTCGAGCCGCCACGGCTGCCCCGCGACGAAGCGCAGGTCCACGTAGTTCCAGGCCACCGTCGCGTCTTCCCCCAACGCCGCCCGCGAGCCCGGCGGTCGTCGACTGTGAGGGTGGCGCTCGAGCAACTCGAATCCGGCCCGCCGCGCCGCGCCGTACAGCCCGTTGGACAGCAGACACAGCCCCCCGCCGATGCCTGGGACCACGCAGCCCTCGCGCAGCTCTCGGCCGGCGACGTAGCCCCGCGCGCGCACGGGCGGCCCGACCTGGGCCCAGAACGAGAACACCTGGTGGGCCTCGAACTCGAGCCCGTCGAGCGCCCGCGCGGCCACCCGCAAGTTCTCGACTTTCCCCAGCTCGAGCGGCCACTCGCGCGGATCCGCGTCGGGTCCCGTGGTCCACAGCGAGCTGCGATCTTCGACCGCGAGCGGCAGATCCACGAGCAGCCGACCCGACCGGGCCGGGGTCAGGGGATCGCGACGATCATCGACCCAACGCAGCAGCCGGTGGACCTGAACCTTGGCCTGGTGAACGGCCACCTCGATCGGCTCGAGCTTTTCCATATGGATGATCAGGTGACCGGGTCGGGCCGGTCTCAGGACGCAGACGCAAGACAATACATTCCGGCCAGGCGGTTATCAGCTCGCAGCTCACGTGAATTACTCAGTAATTTCACGCATGACCCAAACCCCGCGGCGGGCATTGGCGCGCTCGCGGACCGCGGCTACCCTCGCGCACCATGCCAGTGTCCCCTGAGACCGAGTGGGTCCTGATCGCCTCCGGCCTGATCGCTCACGCCGACGACGAGCTCGACGGCAACGAGGTCGAGCGCCTCATGGCGATCATCGACGAGCAGATCCCCGAGGAGGACTACTCCGACTGGCTCTCGCTGATCGGCGACAAGGCCAGGCTCGAGGCCCACTACGCCGCCCTCCCCGATCCCCCCGAGGCCCAGCACCGCGTCGTGCTCGAGCAAGCCTGGACCATGGCCATGGTCGACGGTGATCGCAGCGCCGCCGAGCTGGTCGTCCTCGCCCGGATCGCCGAGCGCTTCGGCGTCGAGCCCATGCAGCTCGAGTTTTGGCGCGCCGCCTGGACCGAGGCCGAGCAAGAGCTCGCGATCCGAGTCGCCGAGCTCGCCGTCGTCTGTCTGTCCAACGACGACTCGCTCGACGAAGACGACCACTCCCCCTTCCTCGATCTCATCGAGCGGCTCCCCACCAGCCACGACGAGCGCGAGCGACTCGGCGCCCTCGCCACCCAGCCCCCCGTCGACAGCGCCGAGCTCGCCCGCGCCCTCGCAGCCATGCCCCGCGCCCGCCGCCTCCAGGCCTTCACGCTGGTCGCCCCCCTCATCCAAGCCGACGCCGCCCGCGCCCGCTACATCGACATCGCCAAGACCGCCGGCCTCCGAGACATCGCCATCTAGCTCCCCCCCCATCTGGGGAGCCCCAAAAAAATCGGCGACACATCACCAACCGCCAGCACCACAGCGCGCGCAGATCGACAAAGACCACGTCACCGACCGCAAACAAGGCGTGAGAGCCCCCTTGGGCAACCGCCAGCACCCCAGCGCGCGCAGATCGACAACCACCACGTCACCGACCGCCAGCAACGCGTTAGAGCCCCCTTGGGGGGCCACACATACCACCGCGCACAAATTAACCAGCCCATCGAGGGAGCGCCAGCGACCGACCGGACGCGAAGCGGACGTGCATGGCAAAGTGCAGGATGCCCGTGGGGGGCAAAAACAGTACCTTCGCCCGCATGTCGAAGCGAAGTCTGACCATCTCCACCACGCTGAGCCTCGGGCTCGCCCTGACGCTGTTCGCCTGTGACAAGACCAAGGACGAGTCCGTCAACGCCGACGACACCACGCCGGCCAAGCAGACCGAGGCCGAGACCAGCGACAAGCCTGCGTTCGCCGATCTCGACAGCGTGCTCGCGGGCGCCCATCGGGGCGACAACGCGGCCCGCGACAGCCAACGCCACCCGAAGGAGACCCTCGAGTTCTTCGGCGTCGAGCCAAGCATGACCGTGGTCGAGCTGTCGGCGGGCGGCGGCTGGTACACGGAGATCCTCGGCCCCTACCTGCGCGACCAGGGCAAGCTGATCGTCACCCACTGGCCGACCACCCACGAGCGCTACGGCAGCTCGGCCCAGAAGTTCGCGGACAAGGTCAACTCGGCCCCCGAGATCTATGGCGACGTCACGATCGCGATCGCGCCGCTCTCGGCTGACGATGCCTTCGAGCCGGCGCCCGAGGGCAGCGTCGATGTCGTGCTGACCTTCCGCAACAGCCACGGCTGGTACAACAACGGCCAGACCCAGCAGATCTACGGTGCCGCGTTCAAGGCGCTCAAGCCCGGTGGAATCTTCGGCGTGGTTCAGCACCGTGCGGCCGAGGGCGCCGACCCCGAGCAGACGTCCAAGCAGGGCTACCTGCCCGAGTCGGTGGTCATCGCAACCGCGCAAGAGGCCGGCTTCGAGCTGGTCGAGAAGTCCGAGATCAACGCCAACCCCAAGGACACCAAGGATCACCCGAGCGGCGTGTGGACCCTGCCGCCCAGCCTCTCGGGCCCGGAGAAGGGCGTCGAGCAGTCCGAGGAAGAGCTGGCCAAGCACAACGCGATCGGCGAGTCCGACCGCATGACGCTCAAATTCAAGAAGCCTGGCTGAACTCAGTCGTGGCGCGGCATCTCGGCTTCGATCTCGAGCGCCCGCTCGGGATCGAGGCCCAGCACGTCACGCACGCGATCGAGAAACTCACGCTCGGCGTCGGGGACGTGGCCGTCGATCAGCGCGATGCGAACCGCCGCCTGGTAGGTCGCCAGTCGCTGGTTCTCGCTGAGTCCCTCGATGTCGATCTCGCCCAGCTCGACCGGCGCGGTCAGCCATGTCCGCGCCGTCTCGCGCTCGCTCGGATCGAGCTCGGCGGCGGCGATCAAGCGCTCGATCGCCTCGGCTTCGTCACCAGCGAACTCACCGTCGGCCCAGCCGACGGCCGCCAACAGGCGGAGCATGAACATGACCTGCGGGTGGGGCACGCGGCGATGATCCCGGTCGGGGCTGTCGCTGGCAAGCGCCGCTCACCGCTCAACGGGGTGCGCGCGGCAGCATCAAGACGATCGGAGCGGCTCGGTCGACGGCTTCGTCCTCGACCGGTCGGGCCGTGAGCGGCGCGCTGTCGGGCTCGGTCCGGACCGCGATCACGTAGGCCAACGCGCGACGCCGTCCAAGCGCGACCGCGAACTCCCCCTGCGGGCCCGTCTGCGCCTGCGAGATCATGGGCGGGAGCGCCTCGAGCCTGAACGCGTGATCGTCGAGCGGGTGAATCGTCACCCACACACCTTCGATCCCGGCCCCGGGCAGACCACCGAGCTCTTCGCTGACCACGCGACCGCGGACCAGCGAGGCGTCGGGTGATCGCTCACGTCCGCAGCTGATCCCCGAGGTCGCGGAGTGGGCGTCGCCGCCGATGAAGGGCGTGTCGATGCACCCGCTCGGGCGGGCCGCCGTCTCCTGCGGCCCGCGCAGAAACGCGCGAGACCCGCCACCCCCCGAACA
>NZ_PVNL01000048.1 GCF_002994635.1 Enhygromyxa salina
CCCCCGAACATGCCCCCAACACCGCGAATCCAGCCAGCAGGACCCCCCCAAGCAGGTAGCGCGTGTGCTGCGCTAGCTGCCGCTCGTGTCCCACGTCCACCCGCCGATGGTCGCCGATCCGCCGGTCGGCGCCAAGCGGCGCTCGGGACCCCACGCAAACCCGGCGGCGTAGCGGCTCCCAGACGCCATGTCGCACACGCCCGCGCAGGTGTGCGCAGGAGTCGTTGCATCATCATCGCTTGATCGGACCAGGTGCGTTGTCCACACTGCCGTCATGCAGCCGCACGCCTCGCAGCACGACCCTCACGGTCAGCGCAACCCCTACGCCCAACCAGGTCCGCAGCACGCCCCCGGTGCGTACTCCGTCGACCCGCGGGCCCAGCTCGCCTCGGGCGTCGATCAGTTCATGACCCGGGTCAACGCGTGGATGGCGGCCGGCGTCGGGCTCACGGGGTTGGCGGCCTACGTGACCTCGCAGTCGACCGCGCTGCTCGAGCTGCTGTTCTCGGGTGGCATGGGCTGGGTCACGATCTTCGCCCCGCTGGTGTTCGTGATGATCTTTGCTTCGCGGCTGCACAAGATGAAGCCGAGCACCGCCGTCGCCGTGTTCTTGGCGTTCGCGGTGGTCATGGGCGTCTCGCTCGCGCCGATCTTCATCATCTATACCGGCGCCTCGATCACCTCGGTGTTTGCGATCACCGCAGTGACCTACACCGCCCTGGCGCTGTACGGCTACACGACCAAGCGAGACCTGTCGTCGTGGGGCAAGTTCTTGTTCATGGGCGTGGTCGGGTTGTTCGTGTCTGGCATCGCCATGATGGTCATGTCGTACGGCTTCAACATGACGATCAGCCCAGTGTTCTTCATGGTCCGGGCGATGATCGGCGTGTTGATCTTCGCGGCCCTGACCGCGTACGACACCCAGAAGATCAAGCAGATCTATCTCGTCAACGGCGGCGCCGGCAACCTGGCGATCGTCGGGGCGCTGACGCTGTATCTCGACTTCATCAACCTGTTCCTGTTCCTGCTCCGCCTGTTCGGCGGCCGGGACTAGAGCGGTGCCTCCCGCTCTGCGCGGAGGCACTACTCGCAAGCGGCGGTCAGGGTCGAGTTGGTGACCTGAGGCTCGCCGTTGGCGAGCACGAAGATGCCCGGGAACCCCTGGGTCTCGAACCCCGCGCTCGGGTTGTCGCACAGCGTGGAGTCCTGGATCCGCAGGCTCCCGCTCAGATCGTTGCTGACGAAGAACACGGCACCGCCACCCTCATTGGCGGTGTTGTGCTCGATCTTGGTCCCGCACAAGGTCAGCGTGAAGGTGTTGCCGTCGTTGTAGATCGCGCCACCGCTGCCGCCGCCGGGTGTGCCTGATTGAGCTGGGTTGGCGCCGTTGCCGATCGCTTCGTTGTACGAGAACAGGCTGTTGATCACGGTGTACGAGACCCCGATGCTGCTGAGCCCGCCGCCGTTCGAGCAGCGGTTGCCGAGCCCGGGCTCGCCGCCAAAGGTGCTGTTGACCACGTAGACCGGCAGGTCTTGGTGCTGATCGAACACCCGGACCGCCGCGCCGCCGACATCGGGGCCCGTGTCGTCGCACGCGTTGTTGAAGAAGCGCGTGTTGATCAGCTTGAAGCGACCGCCGCGGACGAAGATCGCCCCGCCGCCGTCGGGGTCATGTTGTCCGCTCGCGTTGCCGTCGATGAAGGTCAGGTTTTGGACGGTGAGCCGGGGATGATCCTGGTCGTTGCACATCGGCGTGGTCCACACCAGGCTCTCGTCGCAGGTGTTCATGTACAGGATCCGCCGCGCTCCGGCGCCGCTGAGCGTGACCAGGCCACCGCCGTCAATCACGATCTCGGGCCCGGTGTCGTTGTAGATCTTCGCGGTCTCGTCCAGCGTCACCACCACCGGATCCGGCCCACAGTCGAAGGTGATGACGCCCCCGCCCGCCACCGCCTGCACGAACGCGGCGCTCGTGCAGCTCGCCGGGGTTCCGTCACCGACGACCGTCGTCGGGTTCGAGACATCGGCCGGCCGGGCCTCGTCCGGGATCGCGCAGCTTCCGTCGGGGTTGCCAGCGGGCGGTCCCGTCTCGGGATCCGTCAGCGGGTTGGCGATCGGGTCGGCCGGCCCCTCGCCGCAAGCGAGCAGCAACAGCGCAGACGATACACAGACAAGCCGTTGGATGAGCATGAGTCTGGCAATGGTAGTGAGCGCGCCGATTAGATACTAGGAAAGTCGAGTGGCTGATCTCGCCGACCTCGCCCAGCGTTTCTTGCGAGCCTATCCTGGCCGCCGCGACGAGGCGTTGGCCGTCCTCAACGGGGCGATCGGCGACCGGCTGGCAGCGAGCGACTCCTCGCTGGCCGTGCGCATGCAGCTGTTTCACGGCGCCGAGCCGTGGCTGCTGGAGGATCCACCGCTGACCGTGCCCAACGCCCGACCGCAGGCGTGTCTGTTCGTGCATGGGCTGATGGGCTCCGAGCGAGCGTGGCGGTTTGGGGTCGGGCCCGACCCGGCCGCCGGGGCGGTCGCGAGCGAGGGTGCGCGGGTCGACTACGCCAGCGCGATCGCAGCCGAGCTCGAGCAGACGCCAGTCTACGCGCGCTACAACACCGGCCGGCATATCTCGGAGAACGGGCGCGAGCTGGCCAACAAGCTCGAGCAGCTGTACGCCGTGTGGCCGTTCGAGCAGCTGTCGATCGTCGCGCACAGCATGGGTGGGCTCGTCACCCGCAGCGCGTGTCACTATGGGCTCGCGGCCGGACATCGGTGGCTCGAGCGGCTCGCTCGGGTGTTTCTGCTCGGGGTCCCCTCGCGCGGGGCACCGCTCGAGCTGCTCGCCCACGTGACCGCGTTCACCCTCGACAGCATCTGGAACCCGTGGACCAAGCTGATCGGCAAGGCGATCAACCTGCGCAGCGCCGGGATCAAGGATCTGCGCCACGGGTTCGTGCTCGACGAAGACTGGCGGCACTACGATCTCGACCGCCTCGCGTTCCCGGTGGCCAAGCGTCCGCGTGATCCCGTCCACGTGCGCTGGTTCGTCGCCGTTGGGGCCCTCGGCGAGTCTGGATCTGCGCTCGCGACCACGCTCGGCGACGGCCTGGTTCGGCCCCGGAGCGCGCGAGGTGCCAGCGTCGATCCGCGCGAGCGCGAGCTGCTTCCGCCGGCCGAGATCCAGCACTTCGCCGCGACCAGTCACCTGGCGCTCATGAACGATCCAGCCGTGCTCGCGCAGATGCTCGAGTGGTGGCGCACGAGCGCCTGAGTGCTCACTCAACCAATATTCGCGGTAGTACCCGCAAATGTTCTGGTGGCCCGAAATTGGGACACGAACATTTTTTTGAACGTTGCTGCAAATTCATCTGGCGCGGTCCGAGAACCAGCGTGTGGCGACAGGGAAGCTTCACCAGGGAATCCTCGAACTGTTCCGGCACGACCCGTGGCTGGCGTTCGATCTACTCGGCATCGAACGTCCCGTGGTTGGCACACCGGTCGCTCACCGCGCGGAGGTCGAGCGCGACAAACCCGGTCGGCGAGGCGTCGTCGAATTACACTATCCAGACCTCGTCTTGGTTCATGAGGACAGCCCGGGCGTGGGGGTGGTCATCTGCGTCGAGGCCCAGGGCAAGCTCGCCTACGAAAAACGCTGGATGTTCCCCTACTACCAGGCTGCGGTGGCAAAGGACCATGAGCTGCCAACCTGGATGGTGGTGGTGTCGTTCTGCGATCGGATGTCTGCGGCCATGAAGACGTGGAAGGATGGCCCGCCGCCCATGGTCGACGCGCTGCGGCTCGACGTGGACAGCGTGTCACGATCGGTCGCGCTGGAGCGGGCACGAACATGGCCTACCGCAGGTGTGCTAGCTGCCGCCCTGCACGGACGCCGGGGCGATCTGGAGGCGGCGAGGGCTGGAATTCAGGGTACACTTGGGCTGCCGCCGAAGCGGCGCCACTCGTACATTGGGACCATTCTGGCCGCGGTGTCAGAGGAACATCGGGACATCCTGATTGGAGAGATGAAGATGGAAGACGCAAAAGGACTGTGGGAGATCGAGCGAAAGAGTATTTTTTATGCGTTCATGGAAGACCGCTTCCGTGAACACTATCGCAAACGGCACCTCCAAGAAGGTCGCCAAGAAGGTCGCCAAGAAGGTCGCCAAGAAGGTCGCCAAGAGGGTCGCCAAGAAGGTCGCCAAGAAGGTCGCCAAGAAGGTCGCCGAGAAGGTCGCCAAGAAGGTCGCCGCGTGACCCTTCTCGAGCTGATCTTTGCGCTGCTCGAAGTCCGCGGTGTTGCTGTCGATCCCGACAGCGAGGCGCGGGTCCGTCGCTGCCAAGATCTCGAGACGCTCGAGCGCTTGGCTCGGCGCGCGCGCGAGGTCGAAACCGCCGCGGAGCTCGTCGCTGAGATCTGACGGAACGAACGCGCGCCAGCTCCACCGCCGCGCATGTTGGATGCGCGGCGGCGCACCGGGCGGATGCCCCGGGGATCCATGCGAGGTAGACGACCGCAAGATCCGCGCCGCTCGCGTGAGTCGTGAGATTCCCCCACGGCCGCGAGCCCGCGAGCGGCCACCGAGTGGCGACGCACACCGTCGCACGCGATCACCCGGCGCGCGGCATGTCTGAGAGGTAGAGGGGAGCCGCTATACTCCGGCCTAGATGCAGCTGACCGGACGAATCTTGTGGCTCACCGACGACACCGCGCACCTCGAGCAGCAGCTCTCGGGCACGAATCCGCAGTTTGACCCGGCCGATCCACCCGCCCTGCACTTTGGCGTCAACACCGACGCGATGATCAACGGCGCCGCGTGCACGCTCGGCTACACGGGCGAGATCCTCGGTCCGTACTTCCTGCAGAACTTCAAGGACAGCGTCGAGGTCGACGCGGTCAAGCAGGGCGGATTTCAGGTCGTCGTTGGCGGCGACGCCTATGGCAGCGGTAGCAGCCGCGAGGTCGCGGTCGTCGCCCACCAGGGCGCCGGCATCGAGCTGGTGATCGCCCGCAGCTTCCAGCGGATCTTCCAGGAAAACATGGTCTACGCCGGGCTGCCGTTCACCACGGACTTCGGCGTGGTCGAGCGCCTGCGCGCCGGTGAGGACATCGATCTGCCCAGCCTCGGACAGGCGCTGCCACCCTTCTTCCGGGCGGTGAGCGAGGCCGGCGGCCTGATGCGCTACGGCACCCACGTCCTGGCCGGTCAGGTCGGACCCACCTACGAGGTCGAGCGCGCCCCTCGGCCCATGAACTGCATCGAGAAGATCGTCGCCGCCAAGGCCTGGCGCGGCAAGGACCAGCCGTTCGGGATCGCGGCGGTCGAGCCCGGTGACCAGATCCTGTGTGAGGCCGACTTCCGCGGCATGCACGAGTACACCGGTGGCATGGTCATGAACCTCTACGCGCAAGAGTGGGCCGACGCGCCGATCCACCAGCCCGAGCTCGCGGCTGCGTTCGAGGATCACTTCGTGCTCATCGACCGCGACACGGTCCCGATCTCGGTCAAGCGCAAGCGCCTGGCCCCGGCCAAGAGCCTCGCCGCGGAGATGATCGAGGCGTGCGAGCGCAACGGCATCCGGCTGCACGGGCCCGGCCGCCTCAAGCAGGGCGTGTGTCACCGGATCGTCGTCGAAGACTACGCGCGCCCCGGCGACATCATCGTCCTGACCGACAGCCACACCCCGACCGCCGGGGTCATGAACGCGTTCGCGTTTGGCGTCGGCTCCACGGCGATGGCGTTCGCGCTGCGCACGGGCATGATCCCGGTGACCGTGCCCAAGACCGTGCGGGTCTGGGTCGAGGGCGACGCCAAGGGCATCCTCTCGCCCAAGGATCTGGTCCTGCACTTGATCGGCGACCCGTTCTTCCGCGAAGAGCACTGGCGCGAGTCGCCAACGGACACCTGCGTGATCCAGCTGGGTGGCCCCGGCCTCGATCAGTGGAACGTCGACGAGCTGTCGGTGATCACCAACATGACCGTCGAGGGTGGCCTGATGACCGGCATCGTCGAGCCCTGCGCGCCGATCCGCGAGTTCCTGCAGGCCACCCGCGGGCAAGACTACGCCGCGCGCCTGGTCGAGCCCGACGAGGGCGCGACCTACGTCAAGACGATCCGCGTCAACCTCGACGAGGTCCCGCTGACGGTCGCGACCCCGGGCGACTCGCGCAACCGCAAGCCGCTGACCGAGGTCGGCGACGTCGCAATTCACAACGTCGTGATCGCCTCGTGCACCGGCGGCTCGCTCTCGGATCTACGCGCCGCCGCCGACGTTCTGCGTGGCCGCAAGCTCGCCGACAACGTCCGCGTGACGGTCACCCCCTCGAGCGCCGACGTGGCCGACGCCGCCCGCAGCGAGGGGCTGCTCTCGCTGTTCAGCGAGCTTGGGGCGGTCGTCACCGATCCCGGCTGCGGCTCGTGCATCGGCAACGGGCCCGGCATCCCCTACGAGGGCGAGACCACCGCCAGCACCACCAACCGCAACTTCGATCGCCGCATGGGCGCCCCGGGTCCCGTGTACCTGGTCTCGCCCGCGATCGCGGCCGCGTCTGCCGTCACCGGCAAGCTCACGGATCCGCGATCGCTATGAGCTCACCAGTCCCTCAGCCGATCGACGTCGACGCGCTCGCTCGCGAGCTCGCCGAGCTGTCGCCGCGACGGATCCTGCGCCGCGCGTTCGAGCTGTTCGATCTCGACGATGTAGCGATCAGCTTCAGCGGCGCCGAAGACGTGCTCCTGATCGAGTTCGCCTGCGACGCCCTCGGCGGTCCAAAGCCGCGGGTGTTCAGCCTCGACACCGGCCGCCTGCACCCCGAGACCTATCAGTTCATGGCCAAGGTCGAGCAGCACTACGGCCTGCGCATCGAGTACTGCTTCCCCGAGGCCGAGCCGGTCCAGGCGCTGGTCCGCCGCAAGGGGCTGTTCTCGTTCTACGAGGATGGCCACCACGAGTGCTGTGGGATCCGCAAGGTCGCGCCGCTGCGTCGCCAGCTCGCGGGCTTGCGCGCGTGGGTCACTGGCCAGCGCCGCGATCAGAGCCCGCGCACTCGCGGCGCGGTGCCGGCGTTCGAGCTCGATCAGGGCTTCGAAGGCCGCGACGGCGGGCCGCTGTACAAGCTCAACCCCATGGTCAGCATGGGCTCCGACGAGGTCTGGGACACGATCCGCGCGTTCGAGGTCCCCTACAACGCGCTGCACGAGCGGGGCCTGGTGAGCATCGGCTGCGAGCCCTGTACCCGCGCGGTGTTGCCCGGTGAGCACGAGCGCGCGGGGCGTTGGTGGTGGGAGGCGGCGACCAAGAAAGAGTGTGGTCTGCACATGCCCGACGTCGCCGACCTCCCCGACACCAGCGATGCCTGACGCGCTCGAGCTGGTCCACCGAGACCCCAGGCTCGTCGCGGTCAACAAGCCCAGCGGCATGCTCGTGCACCGCGGCTGGGCCAACGACGACGTCGTCGCCGTCGATCTCTTGCACGCGCAGCTCGGCCAGCGCGTGTGGCCGCTGCATCGACTCGATCGCGGCACCTCGGGCGTGTTGTTGTTCGCGCTGGATGTCGACACCGCCCGCCAGCTCAGCGGCGCGTTCGAGCGCGGCGAGATCCACAAGCGCTACCTCGCGCTGGTCCGCGGTCACGCCCCCGAGCACGCGCTGATCGACCACGGCCTGCGCGACGTCGATGACAAACAGAGCGAGCGAAAGCCAGCGCAGACCCGGATCCGCCGCCTCGCCGAGTTCGAGCGCTACTCACTCGTGGAGGCCGAGCCGCTGACCGGGCGGACGCACCAGATCCGCCGGCACCTCAAGCACATCGCTCACCCGATCATCGGCGACGTGCGGTATGGGAAGGGCGACCACAACCGCATGTTCCGTGAGCGGTTTGGCCTGCACCGCCTGGCGCTGCATGCAGCCGAGCTGCGGGTCGCGGATCCTTCGAGCACGCGTGAGCTGATGATCCGGGCGCCTGTGCCCGCAGACTTGTGTGAGCCGCTCGAGCGCATGGGCATCGCTGCTGCTGCGGTGGGTGTCTAGCCACCACCGGCGCACTGGCCTATGGTCACGCCCGACATGATCGTGATGAAATTCGGCGGCAGCTCCGTCGCCAACCGCGGCCAGATTGAGAAGGTCCTGAGCATCGTCGACAGCGCCCGCGAGCGCGCTCCGGTCGTCGTCAGCTCGGCCCACAAGGGCATCACCGACGCGCTGGTCAACGCGGCCAAGGCCGCGGCCGCGGGTGAGCTCGTGACCACGCCGATCGATCTCCAGCGCCAGCTGCTCGCCCAGCTCGAGTGCCCCGTGGATCTGCTCGACGACTGCTTTGGTGAGCTCAGCGATCTGCTGCGCGGCATCTCGCTGGTCAAGGAGCTGAGCCCGCGCAGCCTCGACTACGTGTCGAGCTTCGGCGAGCGCATGTCGGTCCGGGCGATCGCCGACTTCTTCACCCGCAACGGCCTCGCCGCGCGGGCTCACGACGTCTGGGATCTCGGGTTCATCACCGACGACGCGTTTGGTCGCGCCCGCCCGCTCGCCGGCTGGGAGGCCAACTGCCAGGCCGCGTTTGCCAGGCTCCCTGCCAACGAAGTCGCGGTCGTGACTGGGTTCGTCGGCAAGAACCGCGAGGGCGAGATCACCACGGTCGGCCGCAACGGCAGCGATCTGACCGCGAGCCTGCTCGGCGGCGCGCTCGCGGCCGAAGAGGTCCAGATCTGGACCGACACCGACGGGGTCATGACCGCGGATCCCAGCGTCGTCGATGGCGCCCGGAACATCCCGCAGATGCGCTTCGACGAGGCCGCCGAGCTGGCCTACTTCGGCAGCCGGGTGCTGCACCCGTCGACGCTGCTGCCGGCCATGAGCAGCGACATTCCGGTCCGGGTGCTCAACACCAACCGCCCCGCGCACCCCGGCACCGTGATCCAGAAGGTCGCCGCGCCCAGCCCCAACGCCGCGACCAGCATCGCCTACAAGGAGCGGCAGTCGGTGTTGGTGCTGCGAACCACTCGCATGTTTGGCCAGGCCGGGTTCTTGGCCCGGGTGTTCGAGATCCTGGGTCGGCGCGAGGTCGACGTCGACATGATCTCGACCTCCGAGGTCAGCATCTCGTTGACCTCGGCCGACCGCCCCGCGCTCGAGGCCGCCGCGGATCAGCTGGCCACAATCGGCAAGGTCGAGCTGCGCCACGGCAAGACCATCCTCGCGGTCGTCGGTCAGCACCTGCCCGCGCGCCCCGGGATCGGCGCCCAGGTGCTCGGCGCGGTCGCGGGGGCCGGCGTGAACGTCGAGATGATCAGCTACGGGATGGACAGCATCAACTTCACCATGCTGATCGACGACGCCGACATCGGCCGGGCCGTGAAGGTCCTCCACGAGATGCTGTTCGCGGCGGTCTAGAGCGCGTGGTATGGGGCCGCGGACATGGTCCGCACGATCCTCACGCATCCAGGTGGCGCCCACAAAGATGACCTCCTGGCCGTCTGCGTGCTCATCGCCAAGCACGGCGCTCCGGTCGTCCGCCGCGATCCCACCCCCGCAGAGCTCGACGACCCCAGCGTCGCGATCATCGACGTCGGCGGCGTTCACGATCCCGCGCGGATGAACTTCGACCACCACCACTTCCCGCGCGAGCACGCCCCGACCTGCGCGCTGAGCCTGGTCCTGGATCACCTGGGCATCTACCAGGACGCGCTGCACTTTTGTGACTGGCTCGAGCCGGCCGAGTGGTTCGACTCGCGCGGGCCCAACAAGACCGCGAAGTGGCTGGGCGTCCCCCGCAAGGCGATCTCACAGCTCAACTCGCCGATCGACATCACGCTGCTGCGGCGCTTCGCCAGGACGACGCAGCTCGCCGCTGGAGATCCGCTCTACGAGTTCATGCGCTACGTCGGCCAGGACTTGCTCGAGTACCTGCGCGTCGCCCGAGAGCGGATCGAGTTCGCGGAAGCGCACGCGCAGCGCTGGTCGATCCCGCGCGGCGACGAGCTCGTCGAGGCGATGTTCTTGCCGCGCACGGACCCGGCGTCCGATGAGCCCAGCATCGCCGTCGGTAACTACATTCGCGCGGCCGGGCTCGAGCAGACCATCGCCGCGATCGTCTATCCCGATCGGCGTGGCCCGGGCTACGGGATCGGCCGCTACGAAGATCATCCCAAGCTCGACTTCTCGCGGATCGAGGGCCAGCCAGACGTGCACTTCGCCCACAAGAGCGGGTTCATGTGCAAGACCTCGGCGACGGATCCAGCGCGGCTGCGCGAGCTGATCCTCGCCAGCTGGCTCGAGTAGGCCGCCCGAGCGCGCGCGGTTGTGCGCTCGATCAACAAATCATCTTGCGACTCACAACCGAGGTGGGCCACGATTGGTCAGATATGCGGTTGGCCAAACATGACGCAAGCAAGTGGATTGGCGTGATGTGTGGCTTGGCCATCGCCGCGTGTGACCCGGTCGCGGTCGACCCCGAGCCCCGCGCTGCCGAGCACGACGGCGCGACCACGCCAGCTGCGGCCGCGCCCCGGCTTCAGCAAGCTCCGGTGATTGGCGGCGAGCTGGTCGTCCGCGAGATCCAGTGGCCGAGCGCGAGTGAGGTCGACGCCGAGCTTCGCGATCGGCTCCCGCGCGACGCCCTCGATCGAGTCGACGCCGCGCCGCTGCCGGTCTTGATCCCGCCCGACCCGCTCGACGACATCGTGGTCGTCACCGGTGAGCACTGGTACAGCTTTCGTGGCGACCGCGACGGCATCACGATCGTCGTGCAGGGCAGCGGTCTCGCGCGGGTGTTTCCGGGCATGCGTGGGGCGACCGGCGAGCAGCTCGTGCGCGGTCGCCCAGCCTTCGTCTCGGTCAACGAGGGCATCCGCCACGCCGCGTGGATCGAGCATGGCGTCGCCTACTCGGTCGAGATCGAGTGCGCGGACCAACAGGCCCCGCAGTGCGCCGACTCGGCCGCGATCACGCAGTTGGCTGAGCAGCTCGAGCTCGTCGGCGGCGTCGCGCTCACGGAGGCAGCACGATGAGCACCCTTCGCATCCCCCCGCTCGTGGCCCCGATCGCCGCGCTCACCATCGGTCTGCTCGCGGTCAACGCCGACGCCGCCGAGCCCTTCACCTACGATCCGCCCGGGCAGCTGATCCCCGGCTCCGGCACGGGCTTGGCCACGGATCAAGTCTACGCCCCCGACATGGTGTTTCCGCTGCAGGACCGGGGATTCGCCAACTCGCAGGTCTACCGCTACGGCGGCTATCTGGGCCCGGCCGGGAGCCAGTGCCACGCGAGCAACTACGACTACCCGTGGCAAGACAACTACTGCGAGACCCGCCAGTGGGCGATGCCGCTGTGTCCGTCCGGGCAGGGCCACCAGGGCCAGGACATTCGGCCGGAGACCTGCACCGACCAGGCCTACTGGACCGTGGCCACCGACAACGCCACCGTCACCAACATCGGCTCGTACTCGGTCTACATCACCGACGCCAGCGGGCGCCGCTACGACTACCTGCACGGCCGCGGCCAGGTGGTGGGCAACGGCCAGGCCGTCGCCCAGGGCGCGCAGATCAACCGGGTGTCCAACAACATGGGCAACACGCCCACGTCGATCCACCTGCACTTCAACATCCGCCAGGACGTCGGTGGCTACGGGGTGGTCTACGTCTCGCCCTACAATTCCCTGATCAAGGCTTACGAGGAGAAGTTCGGGCTCACCAACATCGCGCCCACGGGCTACCTCGACGCCGCCACCTGTCAGCAGATCAGCGGCTGGGCGCAGGACCCCGACGACCCCGAGAGCCCCGTGTCCGTGCACGTGTACTTCAACGGGCCCGCGGGCGATCCGAACGCGGTCGGCGTGGCGCTCTCGGCCAACGAGTACCGCGAGGATCTGTGCGGGGCGATCGGCTCGTGCGACCACGCGTACAGCCTGGGAATTCCCATGAGCCTGCGCGACGCCCAGCCGCACCCGGTCCACGCCTACGGGATCGACAGCGAGGGCGGCGAGAACGCTCAGCTGACCGGCAGCCCCAAGACCATCACCTGCGGGGGCCCGCCGCTGCCCGACGGCGTGCGCCGCCACGTGTCGAGCCCCGAGATCCTGGCCGCCTGGGCGTTCTCCCCGTTCTGGCACCAGCTCACCCTCGATGACGCCACGCTCGGGTCGATCCCGACCTGGGATCCGATCGAGCCGACGCCGCTCATGATCCGCGCCGACGACCAGAGCCCCGAGGTCTGGATCCTCGACGGGATCGGCAAGCGCCACGTCCCCAGCCCCGAGGTCGCCGAAAACTGGAGCCTGGATCTGGGCACCGTGGAGACCCTGCCCGCGGCCGAGGTCGCCGCGATCCCAACCGGGACGCCGCTGTGGGACCGGCCGTTCTTGCTCAAAGGCACCGGGCCCGAGGTGTACCTGCTCGATGATCGGCAGTGCTATCCGGGCGACGACGACCCCGAGTGCGCCGACGGGGGTGACACGGGCGCGGGCGAGACCTCGGGCGGCGGCGAGGGCTCGGGTGGCGACGGCGAGGGCTCGGACGGCGACGGCCCCGGCGACGAGAGCGGGGGCGACTCCGGCTCGGATGACGACGGCCTGCCACCCGGGTACGGGTTTGATCGGGCGGACGACGGCTGCGGCTGCACGACCGACGGCTCGAACAGGTCGAACGGGGCGTGGGGGCTTTCGTTGCTCGGGCTCATCGCGCTCCGCCGACGGCGGCGCGAATGAGTCGACGAGCCGCCCGCCTCAGCCCCCGAGCACGCGCTGCGTGAACGCGTTGAGGAACTTCCCCCCGGGATCCTGGGCCGCCCGGACCGCCTGAAACTGCACAAACCGATCACCGTGGATCTCCAGCATGTCCTGGGCGCTCACGTTGGTCTTCTTGCCCAGGTGCGGCTGCCCCTCGTGCTCGCGCATGATCTCTTCAGCCTTGGCGAACACCCGCTCGTGGTCCTGCGACAGCGGCGTCGCTAGCTCGATATAGGCGCTGCGCCGCCCAGCCCCTGGCCCGATCAGCGACTGGGAGCGATCAGGCGTGAACCGGACCTCGACGACCGAGAAGAACTCTTCCACGCTGAGCAGCGCCAAGATCTGCGCGAGGCAGCTCTGGTAGCGCTCAAAGGGCACGCCAAACTCGATCTCGTCGTGGCGGTAGAACAGCTTGCGACCAAACCCCCGACTGCCGGGCATGACCAGGGTCGAGTCCGGGGCGACCAGGTCCGAGAGCCACGCGTCCTCGTCGATATCGGCGATCCGCTTGGCGAGGCCAGGCACGAACGCGCTGACCGCAAAGTCCGACAGCTCATTGCGGGTCTTGAGCTTCTCCCACTTTGGGGTCAGCGGCGCGCTCGTGCGATTCCACTGGTGCACGCGGACGGCCTCGGCCTCGTCGGCCCCGCCAATGTAATAAAAGCTGATGTGATCATTGGCGCGCAGCAGCCCGTCGATGCTGGACTCGGCGTGGGCGCGATCGACCATCTGCGTGACCTTCTCGAGGTGGAAGGCGTCGACGAGCTGCAGCTCGACCTCGCTCACGACCCCGCAGGTGCCGATCGCTCCGATCGCCGCGTGAAACAGCGGGTCGCCGGGGCGCACCGTCTGGGCCACGCCGTCGGCCGCGATCACGCGTAGCGACAAGATCTGCTCCGACAAGAACCCCGCGTCGCGACCGGTGCCGTGCAGATCCGTGGCGACCAGGCCACCGAGGCTCTGGCTGTCGGTCGAGCCCAGCACGGGCAAGCCCAAGCTCGCCTCCCACAGCGCCTTGTTGAGGTCCCGCAGACGGATCCCAGCCTGGACCCGCGCGATCTTGCGATTGGGATCGATGTCGAGGATCCGCCCGTAAGCGTCGAGCGAGATCATGTGGCCCGGACACAGCGGGCCGTCGTTGAAGCTGTGCCCGCCGCCCACGACCCGCAGCTCGGGCGCCTTTGCGATCGCGCCGCACAGCTCGTCCTCGTTGCTGGGGCACAGGTACGCGGCCGGCCGGGCCCGGTAGTTCGCCGTCCAGTTGGTCCACTCGCCGTGCTCGTAGTGGCCCTCGTGCTCGGCGTCGCCGGTTGCGAGGTACAGCCCGCCGTGCACGAGGTCGAACAGCTTGGTCGAGACCCGCGCGCCGACCCGCGACAGGAACCCCTGAACCCCGCGGGTCGAGCGGGTGTAGTCGACGAGCGCGTTGGCCAGCTCCTCGAGCTTGGCCACGCGCAAGATCGCGACGACGCTCTCATCTCGCCAGCGCGGCTCGACGCGCTCGAGCTTGTCGATCTGATCACACAGGGCGGCGAGCTGCTCATCGCGGACAAAGCCCTGCTCTCGGCGAGCGCTGTCCGCCACGACCAGCGCGCGGCTCATGTCACGCGCGAGCACGACCAGCTTGGGGCGCTCGCGGTGGTCGGCCAGCCCGGGGACGGCCGCGAGTAACCCCTCGAAGATCGCGGTGGCCTGCTCGGGCTGATCGCACAAGCTGATCATCGCCCATGGACGTCGGGCCGTGGATGCCAGCCAAAATCGCAGGTCGCTGACGTCGAGCTCGGCGACCCCACCGGTGGTCGCCGCCACCGCCGGTGCGTCGAGGTGCCAGCCCTCGAGGCGCTCGTCGATCGCCAGCTGTTCGTCAGGGCTCAGGGCCGCGTAGGCCGGATGGTGTCGCAGTTGCTCTCGCTTCATGCCCGTCCTGCGATGCTATCGCAGCTCACAAAGCTGCGGGGCCGGAGCCGAACGATCGCCGCGATGCCCTGCTACGATCGGGTCGGTGCGAATTCTGTTCCCCCTGCCCTCCCGCGACTTCGACCCGACCGAGTCGTCAGTCCCCTGGCGCGCGCTGGTCGACGCCGGCCACGAGGTCGTGTTCGCCACCCCCGACGGCCAGCCCGCGGCCGCCGATCCCAGGATCGTGACCGGTCGCGGGTTCGCGCTGTGGCGACCGTTCCTGCGCGCGGTCCCCCACGCTCGCACCGTCTACACGCAGATGGCCACCGGCGACGCGTTCCAACACCCGCTGACCTACGACCAGCTCGATCCCGACGCGTTCGACGGCGTGGTCCTGACCGGCGGCCACGCGCCCAACATGAAGCCGTACCTCGAGTCCTCGCAGGTCCAGGCGCTGGTCGCCCAGCACATGATCGAAGACAAGCCCGTCGGCGCGCTGTGTCATGGCGTATTGGTGGTCGCGCGCGCGCGCGATCCCGAGACTGGGCGCTCGGTCCTGCACGGCCGCAAGACGACGGCGCTGACCAGCATCCAAGAGCGCATGGCCTGGGCGATGACCGGGCTGTGGCTGGGCTCCTACTACCGCACCTACACGCAGACCGTCCAAGCGGAGGTCACGCAGGCGCTGGCCTCGGCAGACGACTTCGAGACCGGGCCGTTCTTGGTCCGCCGCGAGGGCCCCGAGCGACGCGACTACGGGTTCACGCTCCGCGATCGCAACTATCTGTCAGCCCGCTACTACACGGACGCCTACAAGTTCGCGGATGACTTTGTCGCGCTAGTTGCCGAGCATGCCGGGGACTGACGTCGTGAAGCTCGACTAGCCGATCGGCACGAAATTCTCGCAGGCCTCGCTGATCACCGACACCGACTCGAGGAAGAACGGGCTGTAGTCAGGCTCGCAGATCGACGCGCGGCTGCTGTTCTCGAACAGCTGCAAGAACTCGCTCATGCGTGGCGAGGGGACCGACTCGACCCCGCACAGCGGCATGCCGAGGTCCCCATCTGGCAGCAACCCCAGGACCACGACCGCCTCGGGTTGCCCGCCCTTGGCCGCGACCACGGCGTCGTACCACTCGCCGGGCTCGCCGAGCGAGTGCTCGTCGGGCTCGTCGGTGATGATCGTGACCACCAAGATCGCGTCGTCACGCACGAAGCCGTCGTTGCACTCGCCGGGATCGACGAGCTCGGGGCTGACCGCGCGGACCAGCGCGCCCATTGGCCGCTCGGTGTCGCTGCCGTCGACGCCGACCTTGGCCACGCACGAGAACGCCGAGAGCAGATCCGGCTCGCCGGCCTGCACGTAGCGGCTGTCGCCAGCCAGCGCGCAGTCCTGGTTGCTGGCGGCCTCGCCCATCGGCGCGATCACGCCGCCGCCCAAGGTGATGTCGCACAGGGTTGGCGGCGGCGTCTGGCAGTCGAACTCCGGCGCACCCGGGCAGCTGTTCAAGGTCATGCAGGCGTTGGCGCAGTCGGTCCCACCCCACTGGCCGTCGCTGTCGACGACCATCACGTGCCAGTCGTCGGCCGCGACGTTGTCCATCATGGCCGCGACCAGACCCGGGAAGCTCGCGATCAAGTTGGCCTGGTTGTCGGCCATCGAGCCCGACGAGTCGATCACGAACAGGAAGTCGATCTTCTCGCAGCCGCTCTGCGCCGCCGTGGGCACGTCCATGTCGCCCTGCAGATCGAGCTTGGCGCCGGTCGTGGACTCGTCGGTGTCGACGCCCACGCCCGTGTCCTCTTCGGTGCCGATCCCGTTCTCCGCCCCCGAGGTCTCGCTCGGGGTGCCCCCGCAGCCGCCCACGAGCACGGCGCCCAGGACATAGCCATAGACACGGCCAGTCAACCGACTCACGAGACACCTCCGCGGCGGCGCAGCAGACCCAAGCCGAGACCCGCGCCGAGCAGCCAGCCCAGCGGCGCAGGGTGTGTTGGCGGCGCGTCGGTGCGACAGCTGCACCCATCGCCGCCGGCCTCGGCCGCCCCGCTCCCGTCGCCCGTGCCCGCGTCGCCCGTGCCATCGTCGGCGGTCCCGCCCTGGTCACCGCCGTCACCGCCCGTCTCACCGGCCGAGCTGCCGCCATCGCCATCGCCCGCGGGATCACCATCACCATCTCCGGCGTCCCCGTCCGCGTCCCCATCTCCGTCACCGTCACCGTCACCTGGCGGCTCGTCACCGTAGAGCGTCTGGGCGACGTTGGAGGGCAGCGTGAAGTCGTTGAGCCCCACCCGATAGTCGAGCGCGGCGCTGCTGTCGTACAGCCCGTAGTCTGACAGCTCGATCTTGAAGCTGCGGTCACCGATCTCGTCGGCGCCAAGGTTGCCGAGCTCCCAGACGACCTCATCGCCGACCAAGGTGCCGCCGTCGGTCGCGGACACGAAGGTCGTGTTCGGCGGCAGCTGAGCGCGGAGCATCGCGTCGAGGGCCGTGGCCGCGCTCGCGTTGACGTAGGTGACGTCGACCTCGACGTCGGGGACCGGCGTGAACGCTGGCGCCGCGGTCGCGATGTTGAGGCTGGGAAGCCCGTCGACCGTCGCGCACGGGGCCTCGAACAGGGAATTGAGGAACAGCCGCGTCCCCTGCGTGTCGGCGTTGGCCGAGATCGGGAGAGCGGTGCTGTACTCGTGGCCGCCGAGGTAGCTGATCTTGCCGAGTGATCCGCACTCGGGCTCGCTCGGGGGGCAGGTCCCGTCGAGGTAGCCGGTCATCCACACGTCTTCGACCCCAACCGGTGTGCCCTCACCCGTGATCATCGTGATCCCGCCGGCCAGGTACTCGTCGCCGGGCGGCAGCGTATAAGAAGGTTCGCTGCCGCCAACGGTCTCGAACGGCCCGTCGAGCTGCGCGTAGGGTGAGCTGAAATTGAAGTGCTCGACGGCGTCGGGCCGGTCGCCAATGTCGAACCCGTGGGGGGTCAAGAAGAACCCGTGCGGGTCGAGGTTCTCGAACGCGTTGACGGCCTGACACTCGGCGAAGAAGTGGACCGGGTTGTTGAGGTACTCGCGGACCTCGGCGACGACCTCGGGGTCATCCTCGGCCGCGCCGACGCCCCAGTGCATCGACATCAGCTGACAGTAGACCGGGTCGCCGTCCTCATCGAACAGCGAGCCGTCGCGGTGGTTGGCTTCGGTTGGGCCGCTGAGCTCCTCGACATCGAGCATGTCGGGGCTGCTGTCGGGCCACGAGAGATCGCCAGTCGAGTCGGGGATCCCGGCGGCCGCCATGTAGCCCCGCGCGATCTTTTGGTTGCCGTCGGCGATCATCGCGATGGTGGGGGCCACCACCAGGTAGTGGCCGACGTCGGCCTCGAACGCGGCCGTCGTCTCGTGCACGGCCACGTTGGGATTGGCCTGCTGCCAGGCCATGATGATCGGCAGCGCCGCCGCGGCGTCGCTCGAGTCGATGATCCACGGACCGCCGCGGTAGTCGTGGATCGGGACCGGCTCTCCGCTGGCGACGTCCGTGGCCGAGGCGCTGAAGTCCGCCCCGTCTTGCAGCTTGTCTGGGTTGATCGCCCAGCGGACCGGGACGTCGTTGCTGAGCAGCTCGTAGACCAGGCCATAGGCACGCAGCATGCCCATGTCCTGGTAGTCCGTGTCCATGGGGATGATCAGCGTCCCCGCGTCGAACTGATCCTTGTCGGCGTCGCCACCAGCGCGGGCCTCCGGGGACATGACCAACAGACCCGCGAGCCCCGCCGCCCACGCCCACCCCTTGGTTTCTGCCGCTATCATCATCCTCGATTAGAGCATTCTGGCTCACGCAATTCCAAGCCATGACTACACAAATATTAACTATCAATACCAACATGCATTTGCTGTCGTCTCGATCACGGAAGTTGCGCCCGAGTGACGCCCCGACATCACAGGCGCATCCGATGCCGGCCCAGGTGCGCTGAGGTCGTGAACCCATCCACACACGGCGAGGCTCTGGCCCACTACCGGGGTGTCCTCATGAAGTGCGTGTTCCTCGTCAACGATGTCGCCGACATCGATCCCAGCATGACAACGGCGATGTTGCTCGAGAGCGCCCAAAACCGCGGCTTTGGGGTCTTCGTCGGGGACGTCGCCAAGCTCGGGGTTGGCGTTGACGACGCCGTGCGAGTTCGAGCGATTCGTCATCCTGACCAGAGCGAGCATGACCTGGTGCTGCACGCCGGGGACCTTGTCGTGATTCGAACGAACCCCGGTCGCGACACCCGCGTGGGCGTTCACCAAGCTGGCTTGGACTTGATGGCCCTCGCGCAGCACCAGGGTGTCGTGGTCCTCAATGAGCCTGCAGGGCTGCGGCGGGCGACCAGCAAGCTGTACTCGACGCGGATCCCCCCGGCGTTTCGGCCCCGCGCGCTGGTCAGCCGCGACCCCGCGGTGCTCCGAGCGTTTGTGGACAGAGGCGCCGCGGCCAGCGTGCTCAAGCCCCTGTCTGGCACCCGCGGGACCGACGTGTTCAAGGTCCATCCCGGCGACCCCAACCTCGGACAGATCATCGAGGTGCTCACGCGCGGCGGCATGGCGATCGCGCAGGAGTTCCTGCCCGAGGCCGCCGACGGCGACGTCCGCGTGATGGTCCTCGACGGCGAGCCGCTGCGCGTTGGCGACGCTGTCGCCGTCGTTCGCCGCAAGCCAACCGGCACCGACTTTCGCAGCAATGTCCACGTTGGCGGGGAGCCGGTCGCCGCCGAATTTACGCCGCGGCTGCGCGAGATCGTACAGGCCGTGGGTCCGCTGCTGATGAGCGACGGCTTGCGATTGTGTGGGCTCGACGTGATCGGCGACAAGATCATCGAGATCAACGTGTTCGCGCCGGGTGGACTGAGCGATGCCAATCGCTTCTATGGCGTTGACTTTACTGGAGCGATCATGGATTCCTTCGTGGCCAAGCGAAGCTGAGCATGTCGATGTCCACGTCAGCGCCGGCCACCGTCGTCGAGCGCTTCGAGCCCGAGGAACTGCCCGCGGGTCAGATCAGCCGGCTCCTGCTCCAGCTGGCCCACGACGGCCTCTCACGCCCGATCGAGCTGCCGGTGTTGGTCGCTCGCGGCGCCAAGCCTGGTCCAATTCTGGGCCTGACCGCCGCGCTGCACGGCAACGAGCTCAACGGGATTCCGGTGATCCAGCGCTTGTTCGAGCGCCTCGATCCCAAGACCCTGCGCGGCACGGTGGTCGGCGTGATCGTGGTCAACGTGCCGGGCTACCTCAATCACGAGCGGGGCTATGGGCAGTGGGACCTCAACCACATGTTCCCGGGCAACCCCAAGGGCAACGCGGCCGCGGTCTACGTCAGCCGCCTCGTCGATCGACTGATCCGTCGGCTCAACCTGCTCGTGGATCTGCACACGGCCAGCGTCGGTCGGGTCAATTCGCTGTATGTGCGGGCCGACATGACCAACCCGGAGGCAGCCCGCATCGCCTATCTGCAGCGACCGCAGATCATCGTGCACAATCCGCCGTCAGACATGACCCTGCGCGGCGCCGCGGCCGAGCTCGGGATCCCGGCTGTCACCATCGAGATCGGCAACCCCCAGCGATTTCACAGCGACTACATCAAGCGCACCCTCACCGGGCTGCGGGCCGTGCTCGCCGACCAACGCATGACCCGCCACCGCACGGTCAGCCTGGGCCCGGCGCCAGTTTTGTGCGAGCGCTCGCACTGGATCTACACCGATCACGGCGGCCTGCTCGAGGTGTTCCCCGAGGTCACCGAGCACGTCGAGGCGGGGCAGACGATCGCGCGGCTGACCACGCCGTTTGGGGATCTGATCGGCGAGTACGCCACGCGCGAGTCGGGCGTGGTGGTCGGGCACAGCGTCAACCCGGTCGCCGAGACCGGCGCTCGGATCCTCCACGTGGGGGTGCCCGCATCCGAAGGGGATCCGCGGTTTTATCCGCGCGATCCACTTCCAGCGTCCGAGTCTGGCTCGGACGAGGCTGAGTAGCGCTCCGGGCTCAGGCGATCGACACGAGCTCGAGCCGCTGGGTGGCGAGCGCCGAGCGGAGACCGTCTTGCAGCGCCCGGCAGGTCACGATCCCATCGAGATCGACCCCGAGCTCGACGATCGTCCGGGCGTTGTGCGGCGACATTCCCACGAGGATGACCTGGGCGCCGAGCAGCCGGACCGACCGGGCGAGGCGAACGATGAGCTGAGCCGCGTCAGTGTCGAACACCGGCACCCCCGAGATGTCGAGGATCGCCACCCGGGCCCGGGTCTTTGCGATCTCGTCGAGCAGCCGCTCGGTCAGGAGCCCGGCGCGGAACCGGTCGAAGGTCCCGACCAGCGGGACCACGAGGATCCCCGGGACGACCGGCGCGATCGGGGTCGAGGCCTCGCGGATCAGCTCGAGCAGCTGGGTCTTCTCGTCGAGCGCGACCCGGAGCTCGGCCAGCTGCGACTCGTAGCGCTCGATGTCTCGCTTCGCCGCCTGGCGCTGCAGCGCGTCGTCGCGCTGGACCATGAAGTGGGTCGTGCTGACCGCCAGGTGTTCGTAGCACCACTGCTCGATCGCCCCGCGCTGGTCTTCACGCCCGAGCTCGAGGGCCCGCTCGCGCAGCAGTCGGGTGAAGAAGCACAGGTCCGAGTAGCCCAGACTCTCGGGCAGGAAGGTGGTCACCATCGCGACCGCCGCCGCGCGCATCGCTTCGGCCTTGCCGGTCACGCTGTCGCGCTCGAGCGCATCGACGGCGGCCTCGACGTGCACCCGGCAGACGTCTTCGCCCAACAGGCTAAACGCGCTCATCCGGCGCTTGGCCAGGCGCGCCGTGAGGGACGAGAGCAGCTCGGTGCGGGCGGTTGGCTCGAACAGGGGCATGCAGCGCTACCAACTGACCCGATAGACGCACATGGGCCCGGTCTGTTGCTGAATGCATGAGCCGGGGCCGTGCTCGACCAGGGGCGAGATGCCGTAGCGCATGCAGGCCCCTTCGAGGATGCCGATCACCAGGGTGCAGCGCGCTCGGTAGGCCGTGCACTCGATCACCGCGTGGTGCTCGTCCTCCCACTCGCAGGTCATCGTGCCAATGTCGGGGCCACGGGCGTTGAGCGCCCACCAGTAGCCGACGCTCGACAGGATCTTCTGGGCGCTGTCGATCTCGGGCGGGTACACGGCGGTCTCGACCATGCTCCGCCCAACCTTGATGACCGCCGCGCGACCGAGCTCGCGCTCGATCTTGTCGAACAAGTCGAACGCCCACTCGAGCTCGTACCAGGCCTCGGGGTCGATGCGGTCGACTCCACTCTCAGCGAGGAGCTTGTCGACGACCGCCTGATGTTCGGAGAGCCCGACGACAAAGCTGCTCAGCGCGGCCCCGCTGTACTCACGCATCTCGCCGGGCTCGGTCATCATGTGACCATATCCCCATGCGACACCCAGGGTCGAGATGCGTGACATGCGTAAACTCGCGGACCACGACTCGGGGCATGTCCAATGGATCATATCGATCAGCGGACGACTGGCCCCGAGTCGGGCTCGACCGAGCGTCAGCGTTGAAGACCACGCAGCAGCGTTCCCGTGCGCTGCACCTTCACCGTCACCGGCTCGGCCGCTTCGACGATCGTCTCGAACAGCGTGTAGCCAGGCCGGGTGGGATCGAGCCCACGCTTGCGCAGCTCGTCGCGGGCCGCGGCGCTCAGCTCGTGGGTGTAGACGCGACGTTGGAGGCGAAGGTAGGGCTGCTGCGCCACCGCGACGCCGTCGATCGACAGCCCCGCCGCGCTGCGCTGCTCGAGCAGCGTCCACGTCCAGGGGTCGGCCGCCACGTCGGTGTCGTGGCGAACCCCGAGCTCGTAGGCGAGACACGCCCGGCCCGACAGCGGGGCCCGGAGCGCTCGTTCCCCATGCAGGCGCCCACGCAGCCGCGCTCGCGTGCGGCCCCGCGGGCGAGGCTCGTGCCGCCACGAGTTGGCAAACCGGGCCCGCCGACCCGACGCGTACTCGACATAGGCGGCGTGGAGCATGACCCAGGCCGTACCTGCCATGATCGGCAGCAAGATCCACCCACCGATGTCTTTGATCGTGAGGGCTCCGAGCAGACCCCACACGAGCAGGCCCGCCACCTTCACCAGTCCGCTGCGCCGGGCGCCCGAGGTCGAGCGCCGCGTCTCGTCTTGGGTGATCAGCGCCTCGACGACGGCGCCCGCTCGCAGGTTGGCCCAGGTGTTTGACGCTCCGCAGCCCTCACACGGGTGCTGGGGACGTCGGTCGGCCGGGCGATCCTCGGCGAGCGCTCGGTAGGCGTGTCGGTCAATCTCGACCGGATGAGGCGGAACCTGAAAGCCACATTCGGCGCACTGCCAGTGACAGTCGAAGTTGGCCGATTCCGTGAATGTGCGGCTCGTGGTCGGCGCCATTGCGCGCGGCCGTCCACCACCTGCCATTCCACGTCCGAGTCTTGCGATAGCTTGTCCAGCGGCGAGTGCGGCTCCAGGCATGCGGCGAGCTACTGCCGCTGCGAGGCGGTATTCCGCTAGCGAGATGCGCTCTGCGGTTCACAGCTCGACGCTGACCAGCCCCGCGTTGCGCTGCGGCGCGCGGCTCAGCCCGGCTTCGACCAGCGCCTCGGCCGACATCCATCGGGCCTGCTCGCCATATTGCACAATGAACTCGAGCACCCCGCCCAGCGCCAACAACAATCGATCTCCGCCGCGCCGATCAATCGCCACAATCGTCGGGTTGACCTCCAGCGCCGGGCCCAGCAGCAGGGCCTGACCGCAGGCCAGCGCGCGCGGCCCCTCGCCCGCGTGCGCGAGGAAGCCGACACAATCGCCGACGATCCCCACGACCGCGCGGCGATACCCGAGCGCGAGCACGGCCAAGCTGCTCGACATGCCGCCGTACGCGTGCTGCTGTGAGCGCAGGCTGTGCAGCTCCAGCGCCGCGGCCTCGAACAGCTCTTGGATCCCCGCCGCGTCAGTCCGCCAGCTCGGCGCGGTCGAGCGCGCCCGGATCACGGCCCGCAGCGTCGCGGCGGCGGCGACCTCGGCGGCCGGACCCTGCCCGTGACCCTCGGCCAGCGCGTAGAGCCGCAGCTCGTCGTCCGCGAACGCTTGGCAGCACGAGCCGGGCCCGATCCGAGCGCGAACGAGCGCGGCGCTGGGCCCCTCGCTTCGCCTCGAGTTTTCGCCGACGTAGTCCATCGAGTCTTGGCTTTGAGCCACGCAGACACGTGAAGGGTTCAGCGCGCTATCATCGGCCCGAATGCTGTTCCGACTGCTGGTCGCCGCCGACCGACGGCCCCTCGCCAAGCGCCTGAGCGCGCTCGTGGGGATGCAAGACGTGCTGGTCCGCAGCATCGAGCTCGACAAGGGGCTCGTCGAGGTCGTGCGCAAGAACCGCTACGACGCCGTGGTCGTGGGCACCCGCTCGTTCGCGGGCGTCGCCGGGTTGGTCGCCGCGCTCCGGGCCTCGAGCGCCCCTCCCGAGGTCGTGATCGTCACCGAGACTCACGATGTTCAGAGCAGCGCCGCGGTGCTCGCCGCGGGCGGCCTCGGGGTGCTCACGACCGACTTTGGTGACGACGAGCTGCGCACCGCGTTCGAGACCCTGATCGAGCGGGCCCGGACCTTGCGCGGGGCCGCCACGGCGCTGGAGCAGAGCAACGCGCGGCTCGGTCAGCCCGGGGAGCTGGCCGACGACCCGGCCGCGGACCTGGTCGCGGATCTCGTCGCGGCCAGCCCGGCCATGCGACGGGCGATCGAGGTAGCCAAGCGCGCCGCGGTGGCCGAGAGCACCGTGCTCCTGCTCGGCGAGACCGGCGTCGGCAAGGAGCGGATCGCCCAGCTCGTCCACGTTCAGAGCCCTCGGTCCAGCGCGCCCTTCATCGCCATCAACTGCGCGGCGATCCCCGCCGAGCTGGTCGAGAGCGAGCTGTTCGGGCACGAGCGCGGCGCGTTCACGGGCGCCCACCAGGCCCGGCGCGGCCACTTCGAGCGAGCCCATGGCGGCACCTTGTTTTTGGACGAGGTCGCCGAGCTCCCGGTCGCCGCCCAGGCCAAGCTGCTGCGCGTGCTCGAGGATCGCCAGCTGCGACCGCTCGGCTCGGACAAGCTGATCCCCGTCGATGTCCGCCTGATCGCCGCGACCAACCGCGACCTCGGGATCGAGATCGACGCGGGCCGGTTTCGCTCGGATCTCTACTACCGCTTGGGCGTGATCGAGCTCGAGCTCCCGCCGCTGCGCCAGCGCATCGAGGATCTCAATTGCCTGCTCGACCTTCAGCTCGCGCGCTTCAACCTCGCGCTGGGCCGCCGGCTCCGCGGGTTCACGCCGCCCGCCCGGCGTGCGCTCGAGCGCTACGCCTGGCCCGGCAACGTCCGCGAGCTGATCAACGTGATCGAGCGGGCGGTCCTGCTGTGCCTGGGCGACGAGATCAGCCTCGAAGACCTGCCCCGCTCGATCGCCCGCTCCCAGGATCCACGCCCAGACCCAGCGCCGCAGCAACCGCCGCCAGCGCCGCCACGCGAGCAGCTCGAGCTACCCGAGGCCTGGCTCCACCTCCCCTGGCGAGAGGTCCGGGACGCGCTCCTGCGTGACGGTGAGCGGGTCTACCTGAGCAACCTGCTCGCGCGGACCCACGGGCGGATCGGTCTGACGGCCCAGCACGCCGGGCTGGCCGAGCGCTCGCTGTTCGAGAAGATGCGGCGTCACGGCCTGCGCAAAGAGGACTTTCGCCGCGCCACCGAGGCCGACCCCAAGCCGCCCGGCGAGCCACCGACCGAGGACTGAGTCGGACTCGCAGCCTCCGATCGGAGCTTCGCGCGTCCCCGACTCGGAGCTTGCAGATCCGATTATGGCCAGCGCTAGCCGCTGATCCACCCAGCGTGCCACCAGGTTTGGTTCGGCATGAGCCGTGCAGTGCGACGCAGCGATGCACACGGCCGCCGCCTCCATGGGTTCACTCCCGGAGCTGCTTCGCAACCATCAGCCGCGGCTACGAGCGATCTGTCGGCGCATGTGCGGCCCAGATGACGACCCCGACGACGTCCTGCAGGACACCTACGTCGAGATCGTCCGCCACCTCTCTGGGTTCCGCGGCGACTCGTCGTTCATGACCTGGGCGACCGCCGTCGCGCGCAGCCAGCTCAACCGCCACCGCCGTCGGCATCGCCGGCACGCGCTGCGCGACGACGCGATCGACACGGCCTCGCGCAGCTACCCGGCCTTGCTCGGTCGGGGCGAGCGCGAGCCCGAGCTGCAGGCCTGCACCGACTCGCTGCGAGCCTCGCTGCTCACCGCCCTCGCCGAGCTCACCGAGCTCGACCGCGAGGTGTTCGTGCTGCGCGAGCTCGAGGGCATGACCGCCCCCGAGGTCGCCAGCGCCCTCGAGCTCTCGGTCCCGGCGGTCAAGTCTCGCTTGCACCGCGCGCGTCGATGCCTGCGCGCAAATTTGGACGGCGACCCCCGGGTGGTCGAATTACGTTGACTCTGATCGCTCGCTTGGATGTGCTCCCTTTCAGACACGCGGGGGCTCGGATCCCCACAGAGGTCCACGATGCCACAAGACAACATCAACCCAGTCGCAGAACGGTCACTCGGTGGCGGACCCGCTTCGGTGGGTCACGATAGGCAAGAAGCGCTTCGTGCTTTGCTGGCGCGCTTCTCTGAGCACCACGGCCGGAACCTCCTCGCTCGCAAGCGGCGTCAGCTCGACGAACTCATGGCCATGCTGTTCGAGCACTTCGAGGATTACGGTGTCGAGTCCGTCTCACCGGGACCGGGCTCCCGGTTCACGCGGGGCGCAGTATCCGCTGGCTGGCTCGTCGATCGTCTCGAGGCGTTCGAAGACGGTGAGCTCGCGGACACGGTCGGTGATGACAAGGACATGTTACGCTTCGCCGAGACCACACTACGAGCGCTCGCTCGCTGGCTCCCGCGCGCGGTCGCGTGAGCCGAGCCGAGTCCGGCGGTGCTCGACGCCCCGGGACGAGTCGCCCAGGCATGTGGCGCGAGCCAACCAGCGCTGCACTGCGAACAGGCGTCCGCAAGCGGGTCACGAGCCTGGCCCGACCTGAAACCAGTCATGAAGTTCATCCTGCTCTCTCAAAACCCGCGCCTGTACTCCACCAATCGCATGCTCGAGGCCGCGCAGGCGCTCGGTCATGAGATTGAGCTGGTCGACTTCCGACGCTGCTGCGCCAGCCTCGAGCCCGAGAACCCGCGCGTGCTGCTGGGCGACCACGCGCTCACGGGGATCGACGCCGTGATCGGCCGGATCGGCGCTTCGTCCAGCATGTACGGGGCCGCGATCGTTCGCCAGTTCGAGATGCAGGACATCTTGTGCGTCAATGGCTCGCAGGCGATCGCCCGCTCGCGCGACAAGCTGCGCGCGCTGCAGATCCTGACGCGCAAAGGCCTCGGCCTGCCGCGCACCGCCGCCGCCGCGCACCCCGACGACGTCGACCGACTGCTCAAGGCCGTCGGCGAGCCGCCCTACGTCATCAAGCTCGTCGAGGGCACCCAGGGGCTGGGCGTGATCAAGGTCGACACATTCCTCGCAGCCCGCTCGGTCGTCGAGGCCTTTCACGGCTTGTCGGCCAATATCTTGGTCCAAGAATTCATCGCCGAGGCCGCCGGTTCAGATCTCCGCTGCTTTGTCGTGGGTGACAAGGTCATCGCGGCCATGCGTCGACAGGGCGCCCCCGGCGAATTCCGCTCCAACCTCCATCGTGGCGGCCACGCCTCATCGGCCGAGCTCTCGCCGGTCGAGCGCAAGACCGCCATCGCGGCGGCCAAGGCGATGGGACTGCGGGTCGCTGGCGTCGACATGCTGCAGTCCAAGCGCGGGCCGCTGATCATGGAGGTCAACTCGTCGCCGGGGCTCGAGGGGATCGAGACGGCGACGGGGATCGATGTGGCGGGGGAGATTATTCGCTACATTGAGAAGCATGCGCCCAAGGGGCACCGCGGCGACCGATCTACCGCTCACTAGAGCGGCGACCAATTTTAATTCACGACGCCACGTGCCGGCGAACTCGCTCGCTACCGAGCGACCGTTTAAGCCGTTCAACGGGGACGAGCGCGAGCTCGTGGGATGCAGGTGCGCGACGTGGCCGTCAGGAGGGATCACGAAGTGCGTGGTGTCTTGGCGGTAGCGCTGCAGATCGTTGCCGCGCGACAACCCATCACCCCGAAGGCGTGCCGACGTTGCTGAGCGCGTAGCCAGTCATGTCTTCTCGAGCATCGGCACGTGCCAGGCGACGCACTCTTCCGTGCCCAGGGCAGGAACTGGTTGTTGTTCGAGGTCTGGATGCCAGGCATCCCGTTGCTCTCCTGGCGAAACTGCTGATCGGCGTAGATCTTGGTGACACCGCCGCTGCGCTTGGCGACCGCGACGTGGCCCGAGAGCGCGACGGAGGTGCGGGAGGGCGAGCCGTTGTTGTCGGGCCGAACGATGTAGCGCCCGACCTCGGTCACGGTCTTGGTGTCGATCTTGGAAATCGTCCCTTGCGAGCTGTTGGCGGCCCACAGAAACGAGAATTCGAAGTCGTCGTTGCCGCCGCCGCACTGCTCGCTGCCGTCGGGGACGGCGAGCGTGTCCCACTTGGGCTTGTTGCCGTCTTCACCGCTGTCGCCGTCGCCGTCGCCGGGGGTCGTGTCCGCGTCGCCGTCGCCCGGATCCGTGTCGCCGTCGCCGTCGCCGTCGCCGTTTTGGTCGGCCGACGCCGAGTTGCCTTCGGCGCTGTTGTTGCTGTCGCTGGTCTCCGCGACGGTCCCGGCTCCCGGCGGCCTCGCGGCGAAATACACGCACTCCTCATGCTCCCCCATGGGTTGGGGGGTACGTGTATTCGACGCACCGCGAGCCGCGGCTACTCGACCGTGAACGAGCTCGCGACCTGCTCCATCCACGGGCGAAGCGCGTCGAGGTTGGGGATCGGGCCGACGTCGCGGACCTGCAAGGTCACGCGCACGACCTTCTGCGTGGTTGCCGAGGTCCGCCAGACTCGAACGCTGACAAATTGCTTGGAGGTCTCGATGAACGACAGCAGCATCCCGCCGTCCTCGAGCTGCTCCTGCCGGGTGATCTCGGCCGGCTGGGGGTGGGTCTTGATCTTGCGAGCGAGGGCCTCCAGGTCGGCCGGTGGAAAGCTGTCGATCTGCACGGTGAACGACGGGTCCATCAGCGGGTTGCGGCCGTTCCAGGTGACGTACCCGGGGAACGTGCCGTCGCTCTTCTTCACCTCGCGCGGCAGCAGCAGCTCGGCCGGCGGGAGCTCGATCGAGAACGCGATCCCGTCGACTTCGTCCTCGACCTTGGTCAGCGCGACGGTTGGCCAGTCGGAGCTGGGCTTGCTGGGGTCGAGATCGTCCCCGCTGGCCTTGTCTTCGGCTGGGGGGGCCGCCTCGGGCTTGGCGGCGGCGGCCTTGTCGTTGTCGTTTGCTGGCTTTGGCTGGCTGTCGCACGCGGCGACGCTGGCGACGGCCAGCGCGAGGATGACGACCTGGAAACGGACAATTCGGAGATGGCGCTGCACGTCGCGGAGCTTCCTCGTGAAGCACCCGAGTGTCAACCTGCCCGCTCGTGCTCGAGATCGGTCAAAAAATTGTCGAGGATCTCGCGAGTGGCGTGGGGCATGACGATCACATGAGCGTGAGGCTCACGCTTGCCTTCATGGGCGATGGTCATGGTCGCCAGCGTGTACGCGTCCACGATCTCCTCGCTGGGCTGCCGAAAGTAGATGGTGTTCGAGAGCGGGCTGGCCCGGACCGGGCTCAGCTCCGGGAAGTGGGTCTGCATCTGGTCGTACACATAGCTGGTGTCTCGCAGGATCTGCTCGGCGTCGTCTCGCTGCCTGGCGAACGCGCGATCCGTGCTGAAGAACACAAACTCCGCGGGCTTGACCGCGTCCCGCGAGCAGGTGATCGTGCCGGGGACTTGCTGCAAATATTCAGGATCGTGAACCTGGCTGAATAGCTCGTGAAATTGCGCAAATGCGGCGTGTGTCGAGATGAACAATCCCGCGGGCGACGGGAAGCCGAAGAACTTGTGACAGGACACCGCGATCGAGTCATAGCGTGGGGCGCCACTCGACGACCCATCCTTGCGTTGCCACAGACGCGCGGCGAACGGGGTGTGCGGCAAATAGCCGCCAAACAGCGCCGCGTCCACGTGCACGTAGGCCGTGCGACCAACGAGGGCCGCCTGGATCTCGTCGAGCGAGTCGACCGCCCCCTTGAAGGTCGTGCCGATCGTCGCCACGACCAGCGCCGGTTGATTGGGGTATTCGGACAAGCGCTGCGCGAGCGATTCGGCGCTCATCCGACCGTCGGAGTGAGTGCCAACGTCGATCCGCTGGAGCCCGAGCAGGTCGGCGAGGATCTGGATTGAATAGTGCGCTTCTTTGGTAAAGTAGATGTTGGGCTCAATGCCCGCGTGCCCCGATAGGATCGTCCGGCCCATGTACAGCCCATGCATGTTGCTGTCGGTGCCGCTGTTCGACAGGAACCCCCACGTGTCGTGGGCGGCAAACCGGTACAGCGCGCCAAATCGCCGGACCAGCTCGCGCTCGAACATGTGGGTGTTGAACGCGATGTGACTGTGCTGGTAGGGATCACCGACGTTGTTGAACGCAAACTGACCCAGACCCACCGCCTCGAGCTCGCGCCGCCACGCGAAGAACTCTGGAGGTGGCGTCGCCATGTTGACGGGGTAGCCCAACATCAGCTGCTTTTGCTGAGGCAGCCCGGCCATCGCCCGGAGCCGCGGATCTGCGAGGTCCGGCGCAGCAGGGCTGCGACCCGCGGGACCGTTCCCATGCCGGGGGTAGCACCCTGCGCCCGCGAGCGCGGCCGCGGTCGCGGTGAGACCCAGAAACCCACGCCGATGAAACGCGTCCATCCCTATCTGTATGCATTGGACGCTGGGCTCGCTCGCGCAAAAATGTCGACCACACCGGAGCGCGGCGCGGCCGGCGAAGATCAGGGCTCGACGATGCAGCCCATGGGGATCTGCGGCGACAGGTTGGGGAAGCCGTACTCATAGATCTCGAGGTATTCCCCCTGTAGCTCGACCCACTCGGGCCCGATCGGCGCCAGCGCCTGCCCCTGGGCGCTGGTGACCGGGACGGCGCCGGGCGAGTAGTGTGGGAACAGCCCGGCGCGCGCCTCGTACTCGGGCAGCTGATTCACGTTTTCGAACTCCTGCTGCATGTACGCCGCGTTCGTGCACACGGCTGGCTCGATCGGGACGCCGAATTTCACGAAGAGATCCGTGGGCTGGGAACCCGGGGTGATGGCGATCGCGTTGGCGGGGGCGCTGTAGGCGAAATAGACGTTGGGCTCCACGTACCTCGAATTCTCGTACTTTGGCGCGTACCCATAGTAGTCGTACGAAAAGGTCATTCCAAAGCTGATACGAAAGTCCGCCGGGTCGACCCCGGTCGGATCCGCCATCGGCTCGGAGAAGCGTAGCAGCAAGAACGCGCCGGTCTTGTCCGTCCACGCCGTCAGCAGCTCGGGCGGTACGCCGTCCCCATCACCGTCGCCCGCGTCTCCGGACCCCGATCCCGATGCAGAGCCCGATCCAGAGCCAGAACCGGAGCTCCCCGTCTCGTCGTCGCCACCGGCCTCGAGCGTCGGCGCCCCCGGAGGGCCACAGCCGAAGCTCGCTACCGCGATCGCCGGCCACAAGAGGTCCCCCAACCGCGGGCGGTCTGTTTCCATCGGCCGAGCGTCCCACCGCTCTCGCGCGCCGGCAAGCGAATTGCCACGCATGCGCTGTGGCAAAGTCTCGCTCACACCCGTGAGCTCGTCTTGCTCGTTCGAGCGGGCCTGAAGAAGTCACGGCCCTGGCGTGCTGGCAGAGCGTCTCGCGCGTGTTCCCGACGGGCGCGCCGGGGCAGACGCTCAGTCTGGATCCCCCTTCCGCCCCCGGATCAAGCGCTCGGCATGACCGGCAGCCGCCGCTGAGTCTGCTGGGTCTCGCGCTCCGCCAGATACTCCTCCCACTTGCGAATCGTCAACCTCTGAAACTCGTGCACAGCCGGGCTCAATTCGGCGACTGGCGCATCATAGTGCCGCTCATACCCAACCTGCTCAGCCTCGACAGCCGACCCATCCTCCTCGAGCAGTGGCCGCATCAACAACCGATTCGCAATCCCCAAAATCGGCACCATCAACCGACGCGGAATCCCAACCGGCAAGAACGGAATCTTGAGCTGCTTGTAGTAAAACAAGAAAAACGCCCGAGTCGTACGCTCATCAATCGGCAGCACACAGCACCAATGCTTGATCCAATCATCAGTATTCGACCACTGATGCGGATACTCATAGCAAAGCTTCATATGACTGGTATTCGCAGACCCCCGCGGCACAAAGCTACTATAAAGCTTCCCAGCCGCGACCTCAGTGTCATATTCGACAAACACCTTATCCCCCTCGACCGCGAGATGAGTCAATCGCGGATTCTTGAACGGCTCATACTTCCGATGCAGATACTCGTGCGTAAAATCCGACACATTGTCGATAATCATCGAGTGGTGAGCCTTCCACGTAAAATCCACCGGCACACAAGCCCACGCGTTCGGCCCCTCGAGCTCGGGGATCTCCGGCATCGGCACACTGGCAGCCCGCTCACGATCCCCCGGAAACAGCCAGATCAACCCATAGCGCTCGCGCACCTCGAAGTCCGGCAAGCGAATATTCGGCATGTTCTTGTCAAACAGCTCATGCGGAATGTCGACCAGGCGCCCGTCGCCATCGAAGGTCCACCCGTGATACGGGCACACCACCTGGCAGCCACGAACCTCGCCGCCGGTCAGCTTGAGCTGACGGTGCGCGCAGCGGTTCTCGATCGCCCGCAGCTGCCCATCCTGCCCGCGGAACAGCGCGAACTCCTTCCCCCAGAACGTCACCTCGATAATCTCACCGGGCTTGACGGCGCCGACGTACTCGACCGGGTACCAAAAATTGGGGTTCATGCCGGCCGCGCGGACCTTCTGGCGCCGGTTCTTGGCCTCGGTAAAGCTGGGGATGCGAAGTTTGGTGGACATAATCAGTAGCTCTGGGTGAAGTTCAGCGTACCGGAGCAGCGTCGGCAGCAGGCACGGACACGCGGGCGTCACGCTTGATCATGCCCTCGCGCAGGAAGAACTCGTAGGCGTCGCTCATGGCCTCCCGCATGCTGGTCGGGCGATACCCGAGCTCGCGGCGGGCCTTGCTGGTGTCGACGTGACGGCGGGCCTTGAGCACCGCGATCGAGCCAGGCGTGAGCCGCTGCGACGCCTTGGGAAAGAAGCGCGCGAGCGTCCCGGAGTAGACGGTCGCCACGGCCCCGACCAGGTCGATCGGAACCTCGATCAGCTCGCGCTTGACCCCGGCAATCTCACGGAACGTGCCAAACAGCTGGCTGATCGTGAGGAACTCCGTGGCAAACAGATACTTTTGCCCCTTGCGCCCATACTCCATCGCGCGCAGGTGGCCGTCCGCAATGTCGACACCGCGGACCCAGGTAAAGCCACCTTCCACGTAGGCGCGCAGCTTGCCATTGGCGAGATCACACAGCGTCCCGCCCATTCGCGAAGGCAGGTAGTCCCAGGCGCCCACGCAGCCACACGACGTCGCGATCACGGCGTCGAGCCCCTCGGCCACGGCCTTGAGCACTTCGTGCTCGGCCAGCGCCTTGGTGTGCGCGTAGGGCATGGTGTGCCCAAACGGATAGAACGGGAGGGTCTCGTCGCTGGCCTGACTGGGATCGTCGAGGTCGAAGCCGGTCGCCGAGAATGACCCGGTCATCACCACGCGCCCAACCCCCGCGTCGAGGCACGCGCGCAGGATGTCGCGGGTGCCGATCACGTTGATATCGTAGAGCGAGCGCTGCTCGGCCGGGGTCGCCGTGGCCGTCGAGATCTTGGCGGCGATGTGGAACACCCGATCGACGCCCTCGACCGCGCGACGCAGCGACTCGAGGTCACGCAGATCACCCTCGACCCGCTCGATCGGCAGCCCGTCGATGCTGCGGTTGTCGGCGCGCGCCTGCACGAGCGCGCGCACGTCGTGGCCGTCGGCGAGCAGGCGACGGACCACGTTGGATCCGAGGTGACCGGTCGCGCCAGTGACGAGCACCTTGCCGGCGGCGATGCCCGCAGGCGGGTTGCGTTGCTGATCGGTTGGTTCGACGTCGCTCATGAGCCCTCGCGCGGTGGTCGCCTGGCTATCACAGGCGCGCGAGCTTGCTGCGTGCGGCGCAGCACACTCGATGCCGCGAGCGGATAGAGCGCCGAGTCGACAGCGGCAGGAGCCGGTCCAGATGTGCCTGGGGCCGTGAATCCAAGCCAAGCGCGGCTCTGGGCTGGCCACCTGGTCGCCCGATCCTCGCGCCGCCTTTCTCACGCTGGCGGTGCTTCGTCTGTCTCCCCGGCTCGCGCGCGCCGCTCGGAGCTTCGGTGAGCGTCAGCGCCCCACGCTCGACGCCGTCGGTGAGCGCGAGCTCGAGACGACCGGACGACCGGTCGTTGGGTCGGTGGAGGTGGTCGTGCAACATCGCGATCGCCTTGCGCTGCCAATCCGTGAAGCTGACGCGCAGCGACGACAATTGCCCCACATGAGTATGGCGAGTCCAACGCCACGCGGCGCAGGCGACGACGCTCTGCGGGGTGCGACTCCTCGGCACAATTGAACATCGCCACATAGCCGTGATGACCACAATGGCCACGCTCACGAGCATGAGCACGATTCACTCGATTCGGCGTGTTCCTGCGCCGCCCGGACGCCTGCCACGCGGGCGGCTGTTCGAGCGCAAGCGAAAGCTCTGCGCATGCCTGCGCGGCCTGGTTGCGGGTCAGGGCTTGTCGGCCCGCGGGAACCAGCCCACGAAAGAGCATGACTCTCGACGAGTTCGCCCAGCTACAAGCAAATGATTTGGTCGAGTGCGCGGGGATCGAGCGGCGGGTCGTGCGAAACTACGGCCACGAGGTCGACCTGACCGACGCCGAGGGCGTCCTGACAGTCCGGCGCGAGTACGCGGGGCGGATCTGTTTGCTGCATCGTGCCAACCCGGACGCGCCGTTGTTCCGCGATCCGTGGGTTGCCGTGGCGCCGCACCTGCAGCTCGTCAACCTGGTGCGAGCGCGGATCGGGCAGCGGCCGATCGACCGGAACTCCAACTACTCGCCCGCCGACATCGAAGCCGACGCGAGGTTCTACGCGGCGACTCAGAGCTGGGCCCGCGCCCGCGCTCGCGAGCTCGGCATCGCCTCGTGAAGCCGCGCTCGTCGCAGTCCCGGACCCAGAGCTGGGCCCCGCGCCCGCGCGCTCGACATCGCCTCGCCAAGCCGCGCTCGTCGCAGTCGAGACGAGCCCGGTTCGAGAACCGCCCCGACACGGACCGCTGACGGGCCCGGGCAGCGCGGCCAGCCGGAGCCCGCGTGGCACGCGCGCCCAATTTTGAGCGACCGAGCGACCGAAATTTGGGCTCCGCCACGGGCACCTGACCCGCCGCGTCCGTGCGCAGCCCGACGGGCGCCGCGAGCGAGCGGTGCGGAGCAATTCCCGCTATACTGCCGCGCCCGAAACGACCCGGGCGAGCCTGCTCTTTGCCCCTCGGCCGCACACGAGACCCCGGCGTCGCCGCGGTCGCGCGACCCGAGCTCGCGCCCTCCCCTGATGACCAGCGACGATCCGCCCGCGAACGAGCCGGACGAGCGCGACCGCGACGACGCGGGTCGAGGCTCCGACGTCGCTGGCATGGAGGTCGGCCCGGGCGTCGGCAACGTGCTGGGGTTTTCGTTGCTGTTTCGCGAACGTCGCGCCCTGCTCGCGCTCAACCGGCGCAGCCTCGCGGCGGGCGTGCGCCTGCGCGAGTACGAGGCCGTGATCCCCGGGGTTCGGTTTCCGCTGCGGGGGCCGCTCAACGCGACGACGTTCCGCAACCGTCGCCCTCGCATGGTCGGTGTCACGCTCGCCGTCGAAGATCGGGCGCTGCGTCCGTGGCTGCGCGATCGCCTGGTTGGTCAGCAGCTGCTCGGGGTCGAGATCCAGCACGTCGATCTGGATCTGCGCCGCGAGCTGCCCGAGGCCGAGCTTCCGCGGCCATGCCTGATGCTGCAGGGCAAGGCCAGCGACGGCGGCGGCGTCTGGCTGCTCGTCGGGTTCGACGCCGAGCCGCACCACCGGCTGTTGGTGCTGCGTCCGTGTCGGCTGTGGCTGGTCGGCCACCTGCCCCAGCGCCCGCTCGACGCCCGCAGCCCAGCGTTCGTGGGCGCCGACGCTTCAGTGGATCGAACCGGCCGCGACACCTCGGCGCAGCGGCTGTGGCGAGCGATCGCCACCCGGCTGGCAGCAGGAACGATCGGTGGGGTCCACACGGGCGTGCTCAGCAGCGACGACGGCGTGCTGACGATCGACGCCGCGCGCTTGGCCCTGACCCGGCCGTTCGCCAGCGTCGGGTGGAAGGCGCCCAACCTCGAGGGCTGCGCGATCCAGGATCTGGCGCTGAGCCGCCGCGGGATCACGATCGAGCTGCGCGGACCGCTGACGGAGGCCGAGGCCGGCGATCACCACGATCCCGATGGCGACGATAGTCCCGACGCGTCCAGCTACCCGCCGATCGAGCCGCGCGCCAGCGAGGCAGCCGCTCGAGCCGTGGCCCGGCTCGACGGTGAGCCGGGCCTGCTCGACGAGCCGATCGGGCGGGGCCTCGACCGCGCGCGCGCGCTGCTGCGGGCCAACCCAGTCGAGCCTGCGCAGGACCAGGACGACGTCGGCCCGGCGCTCGATCAGCTGGCGGCGCTCAGCCGCGAGCTCCACGAATTCCCGGCGGCCCAGGTCGCGGTGGTGCGCTGGCGGGTTGCGATCTCGCGGTTTCTGGATCGCGGCGCGTGCCTCGAGGCCGTGCACGAGTGGCTGGATCTTCAGCCGAGCGCGGCCAAGCCCCGGCAGCTGGTCGGCGTGCTGCTCGCGGCCCAGGGTGAAGCCCAGGATCTCGCCCGGCTGCTGGCCGCCGAGTGTCGTCAGCCCCACCCGCCGCTGACCCAGGCGCGGCTCGAGCTCGCGGTGGCGAGCTTGCTGATCGACCACCTCGATGACCCCCGCAGCGCGCTGGCTCTGGCCGGGCCGCTGACCCAGCGGCTGCGCGAGCAGATCGAGGGCGCCCGCGATCGTCGACGCGGCAGCCGTCGCCCCGAGCCACACGATCCCGAGCCACACGCGCAAGCCGGACTGAGCGAGATCGTCGCCGAGCTCGAGGCGATCCTGCCCGAGGCGCTGGTCGTGCTCGCGCGGGCCCGAGTGGCCGAGGTCGCCCGCGAGGGCCGGTCGCTGGCCACGGTGCCGCACGTGCTCGAGGCGCTCGAGGAGGCCCTGCAAGCGACCCGCAACCCGCGACGCCGCGCTGATCTGCGCGCCCGCGTGGCCGCGAGCTTCACCCGCTACGGTGCAGAGCACGGCGATGATCGGCGCGGGGATCTGCAGGCGCTCGCGCTGATCGAAGCCGCGATCCAGGACGACCCCGAAGACGAGAGCCTGCTCGATCGCGCGATCGAGCTGGCCCTGCGAACCGACGCCCGCGGGACCGCGGCGACGCTGCTGCGCACGCGGCTGGCTGCGGCCGCGGCCCACGAGCGGGCGAGCCTGCGCAAGCGGCTGATCGCGGTGGCGGCCGAGCTCGACGATCGCGACCACCAAGAGCTGGCCCGCCGCGAGCTGGGCCTGGCGTTGGAGCAAGAGCCCGACAACGCCGCCCTGCTGCGCCGCGCGGCCACGCTCGAGCGCAAGCTCGGCGACGCGCGGGCCGCCGCAGACTTTCTGGCCCGGCTACTCGAGCTCGATGAGCACGGCGAGGTCGAGCTCGACGATCGCGACGTGCTGGTCTTGGAGCGCGCCCGGCTGCTGCGGCGCGCCGGGCAGATCGACGCGGCGTGGGACAGCCTTCGCCCCGCGCTGGGCTTGATCCCCGAACAGCCGGAGCGGGTCGCCGAAGATCCGGTCGCGCAGCGCTGGGTGCTCGACGTGCTCGAGCTGGCGCTGGAGCTGGCGCCACCGACTGATCGCCCGCGGATCCTCGATCTGCTGATCACCCACGCGCACGGGCAGCGACGCGGCGAGGCCCTGGTCGAGCGCGCAGCCCAGGCGCTGCGGGTCGACGATCGCCTGGCGGATCTGTGGGCGGCGACCGACGAGCTCGAGCAGCCACAGAAGATCCTCGCGCAGATCGAGCAGCTGCTCGACGATCGTGACTACGAGGGCCTCGCGCGGCTGGCCAACCTCGCGGCGCGCGAGCGTGAGCGCACCACCGAGCTGCATGCCCGCGCCCGCCTGGGTCGCTCGCTGCTCGACGAGGGCGATCCCGACAGCGCCGTCCGCCAGCTCGAGCGCGCGGTCGAGCTGGCGCCTGATCGCCTCGCGCTGCGGCTCGCGCTGGCCGACGCCTACGAGGCCAGCGCCCAGCTCGAGGACGCGATCCCGCTGCTGCACGATGTCCTGCGCGGCGATCGTGAAGCCAGCCCCAACGAGCGCGCGCGCCTGAGCCTGCGCCTGGCCGAGCTGCTGCGGGCGATCGGGCAGCCGGAGGCCGCCGCGGAACAGCTCGCGAGCTGCGAGCGCGAGCTCAGCCGCGCCAACCCAGAGCTGGTCGCCGAGGAGCTGCGCGAGGCCGTCGCGGATCAGTCGTTCGAGGCCCTGCGTGAGCTCGCCCGTGACCGCCGCGCGCTGGCGGTGGCGCTCGAGCAGGCCGCGCTGCTGTGGCCCCGCGCCAGCGAGCCAGCGACCGCCGAGCCAGCGGCGGCCCGGCGGCTCGGCGCGTGGTTGGCCCGCGCGGCGCGGGTCCTGGATCTGGCGGGGGTCGAAGAGCTCGATCAGCTCGATCAGCTCGACCAGCTCGAGCTGCCAGCGATCGAGGCGCTGCCGCGCTCGCGCGTGGGCTTGCTCGAGGCCGCCGTCGACCTGCGTCCGGCCGACCACGAGCTGGCCGACGTGCTCGAGCAGGTGCTGCGCGAGCTCGATGATCCACACGCGGTCGCGCTGCATCTGCGCCGGCAGCTCGATCGCAACACCGATCCGGATCTGCGCGCAGCCCTGCTCGAGCGCCTGATCACCACGCTGGAGTCCGCTGACGGCGACGACACCCGCGAGCCGTCCGACAATCTGGCCCGCGATCTGTCTAGCGATCTGTCTAGCGATCTGGCTAGCGATCTGGCCGAGCTCCTCGAGGATCTGCTGGCCCTGCGTCCGCAGCACACCCAGGCGTTGCTCACGCTCGGGCGGCTGCGCTTCGCGGCCGGCGATCTCGCGGAGGCCCGGCAGCTGTGGGCGGTCGTCGACGCGCTGCTCGAGCCGGATGACCCACGCTTTCACCGACCCGCGCTGGAGCTGGCCCGCGACGCGCTCGACACCGGTGAGCCTCGCCAAGCCCGGCAGCTGGCCGAGCGGGCCCGCGCGCTGCGACCCGACGATCCCGAGGCGCTGGTGCTGCTCGGTGAGATCGCCCGCGAGCTCGATGATCCAAACCTGGCCGCCGAGGTGCTCGGCCAGCGCCTGGCGCTCGACGACGCGGGGCTGGACCAGGAGCGGGCCGAGCTCGAGCTCGCGCGGGCGGCTGCGCTCGAGCAGCTGTTCGAGCGCGACGGCGATCCCAGCTCGGCTACGCAGGCGATCGAGCACTACGCCGCCGCCGAGCTGCTGGTGCCCAGCGCACAGCGGCCCCAAGATCGCAGCTCGGCCACCCGGCGGTGGCTGGCCCTGGCGGTCGCGCTCGCGGACCACGAGCACGAGGCGCGGGCCCGCGCGGTGCTGCGCGAGACGATCGGCGACGACCTCGGGATCACCGAGCTGATCGCCGAGATCGAGCTTCTGGATCAGCGGCTCGATCGCCCGCTCGCGGCGCTCGAGCGGCTGGAGTGGGCGCTGAGCCGCCACGAGGCCGCGCCCGAGCTGCTCGCCCGACTCGGGGCGCTGCTCGCCGCGCGCGAGCATGACTTCGAGCTGGCCCAGCGCGGCCAACGGATCTTGCGGGGCGTGCTCAAGGAGCTGCTCGCTGGTCCGGGCCGCACCCGCGCGGCCGAGCTGCTGGTCGAGGTCGGGGCCAACCTCAATGATCCGGCCAGCGTCGCGTTCGCGCTCGATCAGCTCGAGCCCGAGCGGGTCGAGCAGGGCGAGCTGGCCCGGCTGCGCGAGTGGGCGATCCGCAAGCTCGGCCGCGTGCAAGAAGAGATCGGCAGCGTCGAGTCGCGGCTGGCCAGCGGCGGGCTCACGGCCGAGCGCCGCGCGGGTCTGGTCGAGCGGCTGCTGGCGCTGCTCGACGGCGAGATCGAGCGGACGGCGGCGCGGCTGCTCGAGCTGGCCGAGCAGGCCGAGCGCGACGTCGCGGCGGCGCTGGCCGACGCCGCGGTCGCGCTGCTCGAGCCGCGCTTGCGAGATGAACACGCCCGCGGCGGTCGCGACCTGCTCGAGCTCGGTATCGAGGCCCTGCGCTGCCTGGCCCGCCACGCTGGCGCCGAGCGGGTCGTCGAGCGCTGGCCACTGGTCGAGCTCGCCGTGCGCGAGGGCGTGGAGCTGGGCGCGGGGCTGCGGCCGCTCGCGAGCTTGGTCGAGCTCGCTACCGACACCAACCACCCCAAGCTCGGGGCCCTCGCCGACGCGCTGCTGGCCGAGCAGCTGCCCGTGCACCCCGACGACACCCGGCTGCTGCGCGGGGTCTGGGCGCGGACCTCGGGCGAGGTGCTGTTGCGCGAGGGCGAGCGCGGGCGGGCGACGATCGTCACGCTGTGCGCCGAGTGGCTCGAGCAGCTGATCACGGCGCGAGAGCTCGACGCCGAGACCGCGGCGACGCTGCTCGATGGCCTCGCGACGCTGGTCGTGACCGAGCTCGATGATCAGGCCGCGGCGGCGATGCTGCGCGAGCGCGCCGAGGCCCAGATCGACGATCACCCCCGGTTCGCCGCGTTGCTGCGCAAGCTCGAGTCCCGCCGTCGCTGGCCCGAGCTGGTCAGCCTGCTGGCGAAGGCGGCCGAGCGCGGGCAACCGCCAGGCGACGACCCCGACGCCTGGCTGGCGCTGGCCGAGGCGGCGGCCGCCGACGCGGATCTGCCGAGCGAGGTCAAGGCCCGCGAGCGCGCGGGCGAGCTGCTTGGACGCGCGGCCAAGCTGTTGACCGACCCCCCCGTGGGCCTGGCCGAGATCGACGCGCAGCTGGCTGATCGTGCGGTCGCGCAGCTGCGTCGGGCGCTCGAGCTCGAGCCCGACCACGCGAGCTTGCGCTGGCGACTTGGGCTCGCGCTCACGCGCCTGGGCCAGACCCGCGCTGCGTTCGACAGCCTGGTGATCTTGTGGGAGCGCGAGCAGTGGTCGGCGACCGGAGTCGAGCTTGGCGAGCTCGCGCTGCGCTGCGGCGAGCTGGCCAGCGATCTCGGCGAGTACGAGCGCGCGGTCGAGCTGCTCAACGTGGCCCACACCCGCGCGAGCGACGAGTGGCGCGAGTACGCGACCGAGTCGCTGTACACGGTGCTGCTCGCCACCAATGATCGTGACGCGGCCGTTGCCCTGGCCAGCGCGCGCGCGTCGGAGCTCGAGGATCGCCAGTCGAGCGTCCGCTGGCTGCGGCGCGCGGCGAGCCTGGCCGACGGCGGCCGCAAGGTCGAGCTGCTCAACCGCGCCCGCGAGCTCGCGCCCAACGACGACGCGCTGGTCGACGCGCTCGAGACCCAGCTCCGGGCGACCGCGGATCACGGCGCGCTCGAGCAGCTGTTGCGCGAGCGGCTCGGTCGCTACATGGCCGCGGCGTCGGGCGATCCCGCCTCGCTCGACCCCGAGCTGCGAGCCGCGTGGACCGGCGCGATCACGGCGCTGCTCGAGCTTCTGAAGATCGATCCAAGCGCCGAGATCGATCCCAGCGCCGAGCTCGACGACAGCGAGCGCACGATCGTACCCGCGACGCCGCGCCGTCACGGGGAGATCGTCGCGCTCTACGAGGAGCTGCTGACCCTCGATCCCGAGCACGTCACCGCGCTGATGAGCGTCGCGGCCGATCACCACCGAAGCAAGCGCAGCGGCGAGGCGCTGTCGCTGTGGGCCCGGGCCGAGCCGCTGTTGGCCGACGAGGATCCGCGCCTGTTCGAGGTCGCGCGACACCTCGCCGAGCCGCGCGTGGCCGCGCGTGAATTCGACGAGGCCCACCGCTTGCTCGAGCGCGCGCTGGTCGTGCGCCCCAACGATCTCGACACCCTCGAGCGCCGTCATGAGGTCGCCTGCGCCCTCGATGCGCCAGCGTTGGTGTTGGCGGCCGCGCGCGCGCTGCTCGGCCCCGAGGGCCGCAAGCTCCCGAGCCAGCGCCAGGCAGAGCTCCACGCCGACGTCGCCCGCGCCCAAGCCCTGCTCGACGCACCCGCCGACGCGATCGCGGCGATCGAGGCCGCTGTCGGCTTGGTCGAAGCACGCAGCGAGCTGCACCGCGAGCTGGTCGAGCGCTGGCTCGCGCTGCTCGATCACCCGGCGCTGGGCGATGACGATGACGCGGACCCGCTCGCGGCGACCCGGCGCGAGCTCGCGGCCCGGTCGGAGCTGCGACGGGCGTTGGGCGCGGAGCTCGAGCTCGACCAGTCGCTGCGTGAGCTCGACCTGCTGCTTGGCCTGGGTGAGCTCGACGCCGCCGCGGAGCTGATCGAGCGCCTGCTGATCGCCACGCCGGCCCAGGCCCAGCTGCGCGAACGCCTGATCGACCTCGATCCTGGCGGCCGGTCGAAGGGGCAGGGTCTGCTGGCCAAGGGGCAGGGGCTGCTGGGCGAGCGGGGGCTTCGCAGCCTGCGTCGCGTGGTCGAGAGCATTGACGCGGGCCCGACCCGCGACGAGCTCGGCCGCGAGCTCGCGCTGGCCGGGCGCGCAGCCGAGGCCGCGCGCACGACCCTCGACGCGATCGAGCGGCTCTCGGGTCACGCCGCCGCCGAGCCACAGCTGCTCGACCTGCGGGTCTGGGCGCTGCGCAAGCTCGATCGGATCGAGGACGAGCTCGCCGAGCTCGACGCGCGGCTGCGGACCGCGGGCGACGAGGGCACGGGCGACCCGGTCGTGCTCGAGCGCTTGCTGCGAGTGCTCGAGCGCGACGCGGAAGCCTGCGCGACCCGGCTGCTCGACCTCGCGAACGACGCGAGCGACACCGGCCCGGGCCCACGCACGCGGGTGTGGCTGCTCGAGTCGGCGCTCGACTTGCTGCTCGAGCACGCACCCGATCGCGTCGCGCTGGGGGTGCGGGCGATCGCCCCGCTGATCGAGCTCATCAAAGACTCGGAGCTGCTCGTCGAGCTGGTCCCCGACGAGCAGTCGGCCCGCGCCCGGATCGGCGCGGTCCGACGCGGCTGGCAGCAGCTGGCCGCCGCAGCGCTGACCCACGCCGGCCGCGACCGCCGGGTCCTCGACCAGCTGATCGAGCTGATCCATGTGGCCGACGCCGCGACCGAGGCCGCGCTGCCCGGGTTCGCCGAGCTCGGCGAGATGCTGCTCGACCGCGCGACCGTCGACTTCCCGGATCACGTCAAGCTGCACGAGCTCGCGCGCGAGCGAAGCGGTGGTGATCCCGGGGTCGCGCTCGAGCGAGTCGAGCGACTCGCCGAGGGGCACCGCATGGATCCACGTGGACGCGCGCGCCTGTACCTGGGGCTCGCGGCCACGCTCTCGGACAACCCCGACGATCTGGGCGCGGGCGACTCGGGCGTTTACAAGGAGATCGGCTTTGGGGGCTCGCCCCGCACCCCTCGCCGCAAGTTCCTGCGCGACCTGGCCGGGTACCACGCGGGCGAGTCGGCGATCTACGCCCCGCTGCGCGAAGCGCTGCGCAAGTTGGGGGCGTTCACCGAGCTGCTCGCGCTGCTCGCCAGCGTCGACGCCGACGCCGAGCAGTGGCTCGAGCTGGCCGAGGACGCGGGCGCGGGCGAAGACCGAATGGCCGAGGCCGCCGCGCGACGCCGGGCTGGGCTCGCGCTGTTTGGTCGGGTGCTGGCGGGCGAGCGCGAGGGCGGCGGACTGGCCGACGACACCGCGCTCGAGCGCGCGTGCGTGCAGCTGGGTCGCGCGCTCGCGCTCGACGGTGACGACCCCGCGACGCAGTACCACTACGGCCGCGCGCTCGAGCGGGCTGGCCACACCCTGGCCGCGTTCGAGCAGCTCGTGGTGCTGGTCGAGCGCGAGCAACATCGCCGCGCGGGCGTCGAGTTCGGCCCGCTCGCGCGTCGCTGCGGCCTGCTGGCGGTCGAGCTCGAGGCCCACGAGCAGGCCGCCGGGCTGCTGCGCCTGGCCTACGACTCGCTGACCAAGATCCGCGCCCGCGTGGGCGTGGCCGAGCGGCTGTTCGAGCTGTTGTTGGTGCTCGGCGCGGGCGAAGACGGCGACCCGCAGTGGACCACGCAGGCCGCGACGCTGGCCCGCGAGGTCGCGGCGCTGATCGAGGCGGATCTGGCCGCGGCCGCGAGCAGCGAGCCCACGGATCCAAGCCAGGCGGGCGAGCCCGCGGCCGACGCGACCGCGACCGACGAGCCGGGTCCAGCCAAGCCGGCCCTCGATCCCCTGCCCTGGCTCGAGCGCGCCGCCCGACTGGCCGCCGACGAGGCTGAGCGCGCGCGCCTCTACGCCCACGCCCACACGCTCGCGCCCGACGACGCTCGGCTCGCGGATCTCTACGAGGCCAGCTTGCGCGCGCTGACCGACGCCGGCGAGTCGCGGTCGAGCGCGCTCGAGCAGCTGCTGCGCCACCGGATCGCCAGCGGCCTGCGCAGCGGCGATCGAGCCAAGACCGTCGCCCTGCTCGAGCGGCTGTTGCTGCTGCTGCGCGAGCACGCCCAGGCCGACCCGAGCAGCGACAGCCGCGAGCAGATCCGCGATCGCGCCGAGCTGCTCGAGCAGCTGCTGCGGCTCGCTCCCGATCGGCTCGAGGCTCGGTTGGAGCTGGCCGAGCTGCGGATCCTCGAGGGTGATCACGAGGCCGCCGCCGTGCACTGGCGCGCGCTCGCCCAGCGCCTGCCAACGGAGGATCACCGGTTCCTCGCGCCCGCCCGCGCGCTCGCCCGGATCGCGATCGACGCGGGCGAGCTCGACCAGGCCCGCGGGTGGCTGCAGCGGGCGCTGGTGATCGAGCCCAGGCACCCGCACAGCCTCGCGCTGCTGCTCGAGGTCGGCCGCGGCCTCGACCTGCCCGAGCTCGTGCTCTCGACCAGCGAGACCCTGCTCGCGCTCGAGTCCACGTCGCCAGCTGCTCAGCCCGACCACGATCACGCCCCGGGCGAGGCCGGGATCGTTCACAGCCGCGCGGCGCTGCTGCGCGAGCGAGCCCGCGCGTACGAACGACTCGAGCAACCCGAGCGCGCGCTGGCCCAGGTCCGCGCCGCCGCCGAGGCGTCCGAGCCGGGCTCGGAAGATCACGTCGAGGCTGCGCGCCAGTGGCTGCGGCTCGCCACTCGCAACGCCACCCGTGTGCTGCTGCGCGAAGGCGAGGCCAAGGTCCAGGCCACGGGTGAGGCCGAAGCGCGCGCGCAGCTGCGGCTCGCGCTCGGAGATCGTCTGCCCGCGCGCGCCTACACGGCCGAGGCCGAGCTGCTCGCCGAGCGGCTCGAGCTGCGCGGCGAGGCGATCGAGCTGCTGCGCCTGGGCCTGCGCCATCACCCCAGCGAGGCCGACTTGCTCGCGACCTTCGAGGAGCTGTGCGCGGTCGCGGGCGAGCAGGCTCGCTTCGTTCGCTCGCTCGCGGAGCTGCTCGACGGCGTCGCGCGTGACGATGAGCCCACCCGCGTGCGGCTCGGCGAGAAGCTGGCCCGCGCGGCCCGGGCGATCGACGATCCCCACACCTGCATCGCCGCGCTCGAGTCGCTGCCCGGCGAGGTCTCGGAGCGGCCCGAGCTGCTCGAGCTGCGCGACTGGGCGGTCCGCGGGCTGGGCAACGTCGACGATGAGCTCGCGCGTCTCGATCAACGGATCTTGGCGCTGCCGGTCGGCGCCCCGTCGGAGCGGCTGCAGGGGATCGTCACTCGGATCCTGCGGCTGCACGGCGACGCGGGCGAGCCCACCGCGCTGCGCTTGCTGGCGCTCGGCTCGCGACCGGAGGCCGAGCCGGAGCTGTCGCGTGCGCTCGCCCGCACGGCCCTGCGGGTGGCTCGCGAGTACGCACCCGAGCAGCTCGGCGTCGCGCTCCGAGCCTTGCGCGCGACCCTCGAGCACGACTCGGTCAAGGCCGTCGCCGCGTGGTGGGCCGGCGTCGAGACGCTCGCGCTCGAGACCCGCGAGCTCGACCCGATCCTCGAGCTTCTGCGCATTGCGATCTCGGCCGAGCGCGACGGGGGCGTGGCCTATGGCAACCGCGCCGATCGCCTGGCCGCGGCGGCGGCTCGGATCGCGCCTGGTGATCCCGAGCTGCACACCCAGCTGCTGCGTCGGGCCCGGCTGGCGGCGCTGGGGTTGGTCGCGTCGGAACCCCCAATTGATCGGGAGATTGATCGAGAGATTGACCGGGACGCCGCCCTCGAGTTCCACGGCCTGCGACCCGATCCCCCGCTCAGCGTACCGACCAGCGACGAGCTCGAGCGGATCCTCGAGTGCGAGTTTGCCGGCCTCGACGCGCTCGCGCGGGACCTCGAGCTGGGCGGCGCGGCGCTGGCCGAGCTGTGGTCGAGCGCCGTGACCTCGATCGAGGTCGAGCTCGCCAGCGAGCACGCGCCAATGCTGCCCACCCTCATCGCGCTCGCGCTGCGCGAGCGGATCGAGGCCCAGGTCGACGCGCCCGCCACCTACGCGGCCTTGCTGTCGCTGCTGCGGGCGCGCGCGTGCTGGGCCGACCTCGTGGACTTGCTGTTGTGGGCCGACGAGCGCCACCACAATTTGAACCTCGACGAGCTCGACGAGCTCGCCGCTGAAGCCGGCGCCGCGGGAGACGACGTCACGCGCCGACGCGCCCGCATCGAGATCGGCGTGCGACGGGCCAACGTCCGCGAGTTTCAGGCCGCCGCCGAGGCGTTCGCCGACGCGCTCGAGGTCGCGGGCGAGGGCTGGCTGCGCGACGTCTTGCAGTATCGCTACGGCGAGATGCTGGCCCGCGCGGATCGGCCCGACGCCGCGCTCGAGCAGCTCCTGCCCCTGGTCAACCGGCCCCAGCTCGACGCCTTGATGCAGGTGATCGCCGAGCACCTCGGCGTGGATCAGCGCGCGTGGAACCAGCGCCTGGACGAGGTCGCGCTGGCTCGGCGCTGCGCGGAGCTGCTGGTCAGCGTCGACTCGCGCACGCGCGCGGCCGAGCTGTATCGGCGCGCGTACGAGACGAGCCGGACCGACGATCCGCGCCGAGTCGAGATCGCCGAGCAGCGCTTCGAGCTGCTGGTCGGGCTTGGCGAGCGAGATCTGGCCGCCGAGCTGGCCGCGACCGTGGCCGCCGAGTCGCGCGAGCACCCCGAGCGCCGCGTCGCCTGGCTGCTGCGGCTGGCCGAGCACGGCGACGAGCGCCGCAAGATCGAGGCCCTGGCCGACGCCCACGCGCTGCGCCCGAGCGACGAGCTCGCCAACCGACTCGAGCGCGCGCTCGAGGCGTTCGGCGCAGACGAGCGGCTCGAGGCGTTGCTGCGCACGCGCATCGAGCAGACCCGGATCGCGCTGGCCAGTCAGCACGCGAACCCGACCATGCGCGCGCAGGCGCGGCTGCGCGGGGCCGAGGCGCTGCGCAAGCTGATCGATCTGCGCCGGGCCACCCTCGATGGTCATGAAGATCATGATGACCCCGACGCCCTCGCCCCGCTGTGGACCGAGCTGCTGGCGTTCGTGCCCGACGATCTCGACGCCATGCTCGCGCTCGCGGCCGCCCACGATCGTGCCGGTCGCGACGCGCAGGCCAGCGAGCTGTGGAGCCGCGCGGGCGAGCTGCTGCCGGCCGAGGACGATCGCTTCTTCATGCCTGCGACCCGGCTCGCGAGCTTGGCGATCATGGCGGGCGAGTTCGAGCGAGCCGGGGCGCTGCTCGAGCGCGCGCTCGCGACCCGACTCGGCGATCACCACGCGCTCGAGCTGCTGCGTGATCTCGCGGTAGCGAGCGACGACCCGGCCCTGCACGTGCGCGCGCTCGAGGCCCTGATCGAGCAGCCCGAGCGCGTGAGCCAGCGGGCCGCGCTCGAGCTCGAGGCCGCCCGCGCGCACGCCCTGCTCGCGACCCGACGCGGCTCCGACGAGGGCCTCGAGCCCGAGTCGCTCGCCGCAGCGATCGCCGCGTTCGAGCGCGCCGCGTTGGCGGTCGAGCCGGGCTCGGCGCTGCACCGCGACATCGGCGGGGCCTGGCTGGCCATGGTTGCGACCGACTCGGCCGAGCTGATCGGCACCGACCGAACCAGCGAAGCCCAGCGCTACTCACCCCAGCAGCGCGAGGCTCTGACCCAGGCCCGCGAGCGCGAGGCCCAGGCCCGCGCCGAGCTCCGGGCCGCCCACGGCAGCGCGCTCGCGGCCGGCGATCTGCGAACCGAGGCCAGCCTGCTCGCGCTCGGTCTCGGTCGCACCGACGAGGGGCTGAGCCTGGTCGAGACCGCGCTGCTCGCCGATCCCGACGACCCCTTGTTGCTGTCCGCGCTCAAGGATCTGTGCCTCGCGACCGGCGCCCAGGCCCGCTACGCCGACGCGCTCGACGCTGCGATCGCGGCGCTGCCCGAAGGTCCCCGGGTCGAGGAGACCCGCGATCGCCTTGCGACCGAGCTCGCGTTCACGGCCGTCGAGCTCGAGGACGCGACCCGACTGCTGACCCAGCTCGACCGCATGTCGCCGCTGCGCGCCAGCTCGCCCGAGCTGCTCGACCTGCGCGAGTGGGCGATCCGCAAGCTCGGCCGGGTCGAGGACGAGCTGACCGAGATCGACGAGGAGCTGCTCGACAGTCGCTCGGGCGAGCACGCCGCGGTGCTCGTCGAGCGGCTGCTGCGAATGCTCGATCTGGATCACGACGAGACCGGTCGGCGCCTGGCCATGCTCGCGGCGCGGGCCGAGCCAGACGTGGCCGCCCGGCTGCGCGGCGCGACCCTCGAGCTGGCTCGCAGCGCCACGCCCAGCTACTTCGACGTGCTGCTCGGAACCCTCGAGTCGATGCTTGGCGACGGCCCGACCGATGCGCCCCTGCCCGCGACCGTGACGACCCACTGGCCGGCGATCGAGAAGCTCGCGCTCGACCGCGATGACCCGGGGCTGCTCGCTATGCTGATCGAGCTTGGCCAGCGCGCCGCCACGCTCGGCGCCGACGAGCTCGGCTCCCGGGCGGATCAGCTGCGCGACCTCGCGCTGGTCCGCCACCCCGACAGCGCCGAGCTCCACGCCCTGGTGCTCGGCCCGCTCGAGGTCGAGCTCTCGACCCTCGATCGCCAGACCCGGCTCGCGCGGGCCGACGCGGCCGTCGACGAGCTCGCCACGCACCTGCGTGACCGGCTCAGCGACGACCGCCACCGCGCGCGCTTGTGGGTCGGGTTCGCCAAGCTGTTCGACCGACGCGACGGCGCGGCGCTGCTCAGCCACCGCGCGCGGGTCGAGGTCGGCAACAACGAGCTGTTCCTGGCGCTGCTCGGCGCCCTCGAAGAGAACAACCACTGGACCCGCGCGCTCGAGCTGCTCGAGTACCGGGTCGCGCGCGACGACGACCCCAACCGCCAGGTCGCGGATCTCAAGCACCTCGCCCACCTGTGCGCGGACATTCTCGGTGACCCTGACGCCGCGATCGGCCACCTCGAGCGCGCGCTCGAGCACGCCCCCGAAGATCCCGACTTGATGCTGCCGCTGCTCGACCACTACTACGCGCAGCCGCAGCTCGATCGCGCGATCGATCTCAGCGCGCGGGTGCTCGAGCACGTGCCGATGGGCGCCGTCGCGTTCGCGGCCCTGGGCCACCGAGCCGCCGACGCGGCGCTGGCCACCGGTGAGCACCCCCTCGCCGAGCGGCTGCTCCGCAAGATCCTCGGTCGGGTGCCCGACGACGCCCGAACCCGCGATCGCCTGCGCGAGCTCGAGCAGCTCGCCGGTGACCCCGAGCACCGCGTGCGCATGCTCGCCGCGATCGCCAACCGCACGGCCGGCAGCGCGCGGATCGAGGCGCTCGAGGAGCGCGCGCGGCTGCTCATCGACTCGCTCGGTCGGCTCGAAGAGGCGATCGGGGATCTCGAGGCCGTGACCAGCGAGGCGCCCGGTCGGCACCGCACCGTCGGTGTGCTCGCCGAGCTCTACGAGCAGCGCCAGCGCTGGCAGCCCCTGGTCACCCTGCTCGAGCGCGAGTACCCCCGCCGTCAGGGCCTCGAGCGGGTCCTGACCCTCGAGCGCATCGCGACGATCCAGCGCGAGCGCCTCGACGATCCCTCGCGCGCCGAGAAGGCCCTGCGGCTGGCGCTCGAGAACCTCGACAGCCTCGGCGTCGATCGCCTCGCCAAGCAGCTCGACGACAACGCGGCGCTGCGCGCCGAGCTGACCACCTTCGCCAGCGCTCGCGCTGCGCTCGACGACCTCATTGAAGATCCCTACGACGACGCGGGGGTCGACCTCGACGCCGACGCGATCTTCGACCGGATCGTGCTGCCCGAGGCGCTCGCCCGCAGCCCGGCCGCGGCCAACGACGACTCGGCCGCGGCCGACGATCGCCCCCTGCCCGTCAGGCCCCGGGTCGCCCCGCTGCGCCCAGCCGACGACGCGGATGGACCCGTGACGCTGGCCGTCGCGCGGCGGGCGTGGGCCCGGCTCGGCGATCGCCTGCACCTGCAGATCGTCAGCTGCCTCGAGCTCCAGGGCCGGTACTCCGAGCTGATCGCCCACCTCGAGCAGGAGCTGCGCAGCGAGCTGGCGGGCGACGTCGATCCCCGCCAGCGGTTCCCCAGCGCCCCGGTCAGCGCCAACCCGCGGCTCGCGTTGATCCAGCGCCTCGCTCGCGCGCTCCGTGATCACGTCGACGACGGCGAGCGCACGGCCGCGGTCTACGTGCGCCTCGAGCAGCTCGACGCGCTGCCCGACGAGGGCCTGGCCACGCTGGCCCGCTGGTATCGCGCCCAGCAGCGCTACGACGATCTGGTCCGGATCCTCACCGTTCGCTCGCGCAAGCTCGCGCAGCTCGGCGACTGGGATCGCAAGGCCGAGGCCGACTTTCGGATCGGCGAGCTGCTCGAGGGTCCGCTTCGGCGTCCGCACGAGGCCGCTCGGTTCTTCCTCGACGCGTACCTGGCCAACCCCTTCGACAACCCCGCGGCGGGTGCCCGCGCGCGCGTGCTGCTGGGCGGCACCGACTCGGTCGTCAACGTCCGCAACCGCCTGCTGATGCGCCTGCCCGAGCTGCGCGAGGAGTACCGGCCCGCGCTGTTGGCCCTGCTCGCGGATCTGCTCGCGCCCCACGACGATCACGAGGCCGAGGCCGAGCGGCGCTATCGCGAGGCCCTCGGCCAGGTGCCCAACCTCGCCAGCGCGCTCGAGGGGCTCGGCCGGCTATTGTCTCGCCAGGGTCGGCTCGAAGAGGCGATCGAGCCGCTGACCCAAGCTGCGCTCAGCGCTGACATTGCCCACGATCGCGCGGCCGACGACGCAGCCGCGGCCGCGCGCGCGTTGATCGAGCTCGACCGGGCCGACGAGGCCGAGCTCACCCTCAAGCGGGCGCTCGAGCGCGCGCCGCAGTCCCAGCGCGCGCTGCTCGAGCTCGCGCGCCTGTACGACCGCGTCGATCGCAAGCTCGACGAGGCGCTGGTGCTCGAGCGCCTCGCCAGCCTCTCGCTGTCCAGCATGCTCCGCGCCGAGGTCGGCTACCGCCAGGCGATGCTGCTGGCTCGCGAGTTTCGCGACGACCCCATGTCCGAGGCCGGCGAGAAGGCCCGCGCGCTGCTGCTGGAGGCCGTCGGCGCCGACGCGATGCACGCCCAGGCCCGCCAGATCCTGCTCGAGCTGGCCAGCGCCCGCAGCGAGTGGTCGATCGTCGCGCACATGCACTTCCTGGCGATCCGCGAGCTGCCGCCCGGCCCGCGCCGGGCCCTGACCCACCTGGATCTGGCCGAGACCTACCTCGATCGGCTCAGCGACGCGCAGAGCTCGGTCCGCAACCTCGGCGCCGCCTTGCAGCAAGCCCCGACCGACGTCGTGGTCAGCAAGCGGGCCAGCGCCCTCGCCGCGAGGCTGCCGGATCCAGGCGACGCCGCGGCGCGGCTCGAGCAGTTCTCGCGCAGCCCCGGTCGGCCCGAGCTCGGCGAGGTGTTCGACGACGCCGCGCGGGCTCGGCTGTTGATCGTCGCCAGCGAGCTGCACCTGCGCAACGACACGCTCGAGCCGGCCGAGGCCGCGGCCCGGGCCGCGACCGAGCTGCCCAACCTCAGCGACGATCTGCGCAAGCTGGTCACCCGCGCGCTCGAGCAGATCGTCCAGATCGATCAGGGTGAGTTCGATCTTCGCAAGCGTCGCAAGTCGCTGCACAACCGGCTCGACGCCAGCACCGATCCGATCGAGCGGCTCCACGTGTACTCGCGGCTGCGCGAGACGGCGCGCGCCCTCGATGATCGTGCGGATCTCGAAGAGGTCACCCGCGGTCAGCTCGAGCTCGCCCACACCCTGCTCGACGGCGAGCGCGGTCCGGCCCGGGAGGCCGCGCTCGAGGCCCTGCGCGACGTGTTCGCCGAGTCCGGTGACTACGCCAAGGTCGTGCGGCTCTACGAAGATCTGGCCAGCCGCAGCGGCGACGCGAGCGAGGCCGCGACCTTGCTCAGCTCGGCCGCCCGGTTCGCGTGGTCGGGCCTGCGCGATCCCAAGCTGGCCGTGGCGATCGTCCGCCGGGCCCTCGATCGCGCGCCGACCCACGCACCCGCGACCGAGCTGCTCGGGGAGATCGCCGGGGCCTCGGACGAGCGTGAGGTCGACGCGACGATCTGCGATGAGCTGTCCCAGCTCGCGCCGCGCCAGCGCCCGCCGCTGCTGACCCTGCGCCTGGCCGAGGCCGCGCTGCGACTCGAGCGGCGCGAGCAAGCCCAGAGCGTGCTCCGCCAGCTGCTCGCGGGCGAGGCGTCGGTCGAGCTGCGCCTGCAGGCGCTGAGCCTGCTCGACGGGCTGCTCGACAGCGCCGCCCGGACCCACGATCGGATCCCGCTGCTCGAGGAGCGGCTCGAGCTGTGTCGCCGCCACTGGCCCGACCGCGCCGCAGACGTCGCGCTCGAGCTCGCCCGCGCCCAGCGAGCGATCGGCAACCTCCAAGACGCCCGCGCGACCTGCCGCACCGCCCTGCTCGACAAGCCCTCGGACCAGCCCCTGACCAAGCTCTACGCCGAGCTGCTCGAGCAGGCCGAAGACTGGACCGCGCTGGCCCGGGCGCTCGAGCAGCTCGCCAACTTGACGATCGAGACCCGCGAGCAGGCCCACTGGCTGACCCGCGCCGCCCAGGTCCACCTCGATCACGGCGCCGAGGGCCGCGAGTCGCTGACCGCCGCCCGGCGGCTGCTCGAGCGCGCGCGGGCCGTCTCGCTCGAGAGCACCGAAGCCCGCGCGGTGCTCATGCCCCTCGCGTTTCACCAGGGCGACTGGGAGCGGGTGCTCGAGCTCGCGATCGAGCTGCGCGCGAGCGCGGGCGACGAGCACGAAGCGCTGATCTACGCGGCGCTGACCGAGGCCTTCGCCCGCGGCAAGCGGACCTTGGCCCGCTCGATCGCCGACCGGCACGATCGCGGCGTTCGTCAGCGGATCTTGTGGCCGGTGTCGGCCCGGATGCTCGATCAGATCGCCACCGAGGGGCCGCTGCCGCGGCTCGACGCGCTGCTCTCGGCCGCCGCCGCGCTGTGTGGGGGCACCGAAGAATTGCTCGACGAGCTCGGCGCGTGGGCGGCCGGGCAGCCGCTCCAAGCTGGGCTCGCGCTCGGCCTCGCCCGGCTCAACGAGGCGTTCCGGCGGATGGAGCTGGCCCGGCACCTGTATCAGATCGCCGCGTTCATGGCCCCGGGCGGTCCGGTCCCGGTCCTGACCACGCGCCTGCCCCAGGCCGACCTCCCGCGCGCCCCGGCCCAAGAAGACAGCTGGGTCCCCCTCGAGTGGCGGGGGGCCCTGCGCGAGGTGTTGCTGACCCTGCGCGAGCCGCTGGCCGGCGTGCGCGGCAAGCTTGGCGGCACCCGAGCCGCGCGCACGCCGAAGGAGCGGCTCGCCGTACGCCACGCCGATCGCATCATCAATCCTTGGCGCGCGGCCCTGGGCGTCGACTTCACGATCGCCGTGACCGAGCAAAATCCCGCGGCCGGGATCGGGCTGCGCAACCTGAGCAGGCCGACGATCGTCGTGACCGAGACCCTCGTCGACGTGCCCGAAGCCGAGCGCAAGTACCGACTCGCCTACGCCGCGGCCGCGCTCGCAACGGGCATGGCGATCGTGTTCGACGATGATCCGATCGGCGTGCCCGATCTGCTCGACGCGCTCACCAGCCTGGTCAAGCCGCGCCACGAGCCGACCACCGACGCCGCCCGCGGCCTCGTCGACACCCTGGCCGCGCGCGGGCTGACAGCCTCGAAGCTCGACGTGGATCTGCGCCGCTCACTCGCCCGCGAGCTCGAGCACTGGCGCGGGGCCCCGGCCAAGCTCGAGCGGGTCCAGCATCGCGCGTGCCTGCTGATCGCCACGCGGCTGTCGGGCACCGTCGACGGCGCGTTGTTTGCCATGGCCCGTGATCGCGGGCTGCTGACCGAGGTCGGGCGGCCTGGCGATCCGGCCGTGCTCGAGACCACCGACGCGGCATGGTTGCTGCGGGCGCTGGGGATCTTTGGAGGCAACGGATGAGCGCGCGCGCACCCCATCAAATTCGTGTGTTCACCTGGAAGGAAGGGCTCTTGTCGCGGGTCGCCCACGATCTGCGCCTGCGGGTCGAGCGATTCACGATCGCGGGGCCTGGCGACAACGCGGGCGGCGACCTCACCGTCGAGGTCGACGCAGGATCGATCGTCGTCGACGGGGTCATGAATGGGTCGCGCTGTGATCCGGACCAGCTCGGGGCCCGCGACCGGGCGAAGATCGCCGAGACGATTCGCGCCGAGATCTTGAAGACCCGCGCCTACCCGAAGGTCGTGTTTCGCGGGTCGGTGAGCGCTGGCACAGGTGTCGGCGCACGGGTTCGTGTCGACGGAACGCTGGAGCTCGTCGGGGTGCGACGATCGCTGTCGTTGGTGGCCGTGCGCGAGGGCGAGCGGCTGCGCGGGAGCGTGACCCTGGTGCCCAGTGAATTCGGAATCCGCCCGTACAAGGCGCTGGCCGGGGCGATCCGGCTGCGGGATCGGGTCCGGGTCGACTTCGACCTCGACGCCGTCGCGCTCGCGCTCTAGCTGTTCATGACCGGCGTCGGCGTCGAACCACGAACAACGCCCAGACCAGCATCCCCGCCGCGACTGGACTCGGCCGCGCGCCGATCCGACAGCCACCGCCTGTCTCGGCCGGGGGTTCGCTCTCGGGGCTCTCGGGATGGGTGTATGGAGCACCGCCGGGCCAGGTCATGCATGCGGCTGGATCCCACGCAATGTTGTCCGACTCGCACACGTACGCACCGCCGCTGCACTCGGCCGCGAGCTCAGCGGTGGGATCGAGCTCGAGCGTCCCGAGCTGGTCCGCCACCGCGTCCCCGTGGCACGAGTCGTAGACGGTCCGCTCGCCGGTCACGAGGTCGAGCAGCTCGAACTGCAGGCACTCTGGCTGCGTGAGCTTGATCGACATGGCCGCATCGCCCGTGGCCGACGTGCTGGCGTGGGTGAGCTCCCGCAGCGTGTAGTCGGGCGGGGCAGGTTGGTCATCGATGAGCAGCTCGGCGTGCAGGTCGAGCCATCCCGTGCCCACGCGCTCGCTACAGTGACCAGCGCCGATCTGCAGATCCCGATCTGGATAGCCAGGACACAGGACCCCGGGCGCCGAGGCCAGATACGGCAGCGCGCCGTCACAGCAGACCAGCGACTCGAGGCCGCGCGAAGGAGTCACGCCGAGGGTCTCGGTCACCGACAGCGCCTGCGTGCCCACGACGTGGCGCGGCTCCTCGACGACCACGATCTCGGCTTGATGGCTGAACGGCGGGCAATCCTGCGGTCCGGGATCGGCGGGGAACGACGGCAGGTCGACCGTGACGGTGACCTGGTAGGTCCCGGGCACCCAGGGGTTGGCCGGGCGCCAGGCCGCGGGCGTGAAGCCCGGGTGGGTCTCGAGCGCGCCCTCGATCGGCGCGCCTTCGGAGTCGGCGACGGTCACCGTCGTGATGTCCCACGACGTCTGCTCGAGGACGCGAGCGCGCTCGTCCTCGAGCACGATCACGATCACACCGTCGATCCCGATCTCGGGCGAGTCGATCACGACGGAGGTGGGCAATCCGTCGTTGCAGTACGAGCAGTGGCCCGCGCTCGCGGTCTGCGTAGGCGCCCACGTCAGCGCTGCCAGCACGACGAACCAACCGGACCCGCGCGTCGAGGCCATCACGAGATGGTACATGCCCCACGCGACTCGCGCTGCGGTCATGCGACTCCAGGCTCGAGAGCGGCTCTCGACCGGACCCCGAGCCGAAAAAATCTGGTCCGAGCTGCACAAAGTCTGCAAACCCCGAGTTCGCGGGCCGACGACTTGGGCATGACCGACAATCGCTCATCCATCCTTCGCAATGGCCTCGTCTCGCTGTTCCACGATGACCCCCGGCTCGCCTTCGACCTGTGCGCCCAGTCCGGTGGACCCGTCATCAGCCCCAAGCTGAAGATCCGCAGCGAACGCACGGATTTCGTCGATCCCGCGGATCCCACCAAGATCCACCGAACCGACATCGTGTTCGTGGCCTACACCAAGCGCGCCGGGCTGCGGGTCGCCGTCGCCGGGCTGGCGCTGGAGGTCCTGGTCGAAATTGATCCCGCGCGCCCGCTCGGCTGGGAGGTCTACCCCGAGGGCATCCAGCGACGCCACGGCTGCCTGGGGCGGGTGGTGATCATCAGTCCCGATCCCGCGGTCCGCAGCTGGGCTCACGAGCAACAACAGCTCCACAAGGACCTGCGCCTCGGCAGCCTGCCGCCCTCCTGAGGGCTGTTTTCAGCTCGGGCCAGGCTTCTGGCCCGCTTGCGAACGCCTCTTCACGACTGGCGAGGGCGCTCTTCAACGCTCTGCGCGTACTTCGACGCGCCAGATCTTCGAGTTTGACTGGTCGACCACCAGCAGGCTCGTGCCATCCAGCGCGATCCGGGCGGTGAAGCCCAGGGTCGACTGGGTCGCCGGGCCTGGCTGCCCGGGGCCCTGCACGCCCGTCCCCGCGATCGTCGTGATGATGCCATCGGGGTCGACCCGGCGGACTCGAAAGTTGCTGCGATCACCAACGTAGAGCGTGCCGTCCTCGTCCCGGGCCAGGCCGAACGGCTCGTTGAGCTGGGCCTGCGTCGCGGGGCCGCCGTCGCCGCCGCTGCCTTCGACGCCGCTGCCGACCACGGTGCTGATGCTGCCGTCCGGCGCGAGCCGTCGGATCGCATGATTGAAGGTGTCGACAATATAGAGGTTGCCGTCCGGGTCGAGCTCGAGCGCGGTCGGCCAGTGCAGCGCCGCCTCAGCACCCGGGCCACCGTCGCCGCTGTAGGCCGGCTCACCAGTGCCCGCGACGGTCGTGATGACGCCGGCTTCGATCTTGCGCACGCGGTTGGCCAGGCTGTCGGACACGTAGATCGTGTCGTCAGGCGTGACCGCGATGCCGTCGAGCTGGATGAACAGCGCGTCGACGGCCGGACCACCGTCGCCCTCGTCACCGACCGTGCCGACGACCCCATCCGCGGCCCCCGCGATCGCGTCCAAGGTGCCGTCATCCGCGAGCACCAGCACGCGCGGGTCGTGATAGGACACGAACACCGGGCGGTCATCCGACAAGAACGCGAAGTCGATCGGGTTCTCGAGCGGCGTGTCGCTGGCTGGCAGATCGACCGAGGCGATCGCATGAAAGCCGCTGCCAACCACGGTCTCGAATCGGCCGTCCTCGCCGATCCGTCGAAACCGCTGGTTGTTGAAGTCCATCACGTAGATCAACCCGTCGGGCCCGCGCCGCACCGCCGAGGGCAAGAAGAAGTCCGTTTCCTTTGGCAGCAGCCCGTCGCGGTTGAAGCCGAGGTCGCCTGTGCCTGCGAAGTGGCACAGCTCGCCCAAGCTCGGGCCGTCTTCGCAAGGCTCGGGCCCACAGCCAGCAACCAGGAGCACACTCAGCGCACAGGTCCAGGCAAGCAGGCGACGTGCCCAGGTGTCAGTGAGGCTCATGACGAGCGCGCTGGCGTGACCTGCACCGAGATGACTTCCCAAGTGTTTGGCCCGTGGTTGTGCACGTGAAGCTGGATCTCGGTGTCCGCGGGATAGCTGCTATCCACGGTGAAGGTCTGCTCGAACACGGCCGCCGCCGCGGGGATCGGGACCGTGAACTCCCAGACAATGTCCCCGTCGAGCGCGAGCCCGAGGTAGCCCTGCGCGGGTGCGGCCGCGGTCAGATCGTCGTGGTAGCCCTGGACCGTGATCTCATCGCCGACGCCGACCTCGTGAAGGATTGCCTGGCGCAGCGTCAGGTAGTCGCACAGCTCGGTCTGGATCTCGATCGACTGCGCGAACGGATCCACATACCAGCCCACGTCCTCACACACCGCGTCCGCGGGCCGTTGATCAGCGAAGGCGTCTTCGTCTGGCGACGTCACCCGCCCCCACGCGTCGGCGCTGACCAAGTTGAACGGGCCGGGATCGGGATCGGGGCCCGGCTCGTCCGGGCAGCCCGCCACCAACGCGAGACACGCGGGCACCAGCACCAGAGACAACCGAGCGTGCGGCCGGGCGGGCATCGCGTTCACGGGATCGCGCAGGTCCCGTCGTAGCCGTCTGGCTCGACCCCACAACCTGTGTGACAGCCGATGCAGCGCGGCGCGTCTTCGTCGAGCACCTTGCGCTCGAGGTCGACGCGCTGCCACGCCCAGTCCAACGTATCGGGCGCGCTGCCGTCGGGCAGCCGACGCATCACCGTCCACTGCTTGATCGGCCCACTACAGTCGAAGTCACCAAACTCGTACTCCTCTTTGAGGACCACCGCGTCGACCGGGAACGGCTCGACCCGACCCTGGTAGGGCTCGAGCGCGGCGGGATCGGCGAGGATCCGAATATTGTTGAGATCGTGGTCGCCGCTGCCCCGGCAGTCGCGGACCTCGACGTAGCTGGCTTCGTAGTCGGCCGGAAAATCCGGCTCGACCTCGGGCTCCTCGGTTGGGCACGCGGACACCAAGCCCAGCGCGAAGACGACGGCGAAAGCTGGGACCAAGCGCGTCATGCTCATCACCGCATCACGATGCTTCGGACCACGCTGTTGCCCGTGTCGCTCACGAGCAACCGGCCGTCAGCCCACTCGAGGCCGAACGGCAGATTGAGCAGCGCCTCTTCGGGAGGGCCGCCGTCGCCCTCGTAGCCCGACTCGCCACACTGACCGACCGCCGTGCGGATTGTGCCGTCGCTCTCGATCGCCCGCACGCAGTGATTGTAGACGTCGGTGAAGTACAAGGTGCCGTCGTCGGCCAGCGCGAGATCAACCGGGAAGTTGAGCTTGGCGTCGAGCGCGGGCCCGCCGTCACCCGCGTAGCCATTTTGTGGAACCCCGTCCTGGGGGGGCGTGCCCGCGATCCGTCGGACGATCCCGTCGGTGTCGATCATCCGAATCAGGTGATTGGCGGTGTCGGCGAAGTAGAGGTTGCCCGCGGGGTCGAACAGGATCCGACCGGCCGGCGACGCCGACTGACCAAACGGCTGCGCCATCCGCATCTGCTCGGCTGGGATGTCGTCGCCCGAATAGCCCGGGGTGCACGGGTGCGAGCAAAACTCGGCCGGATCCCCACAGGTGTACTTGCCCGACGGACCGTTCGGACCATCGGGGCACTGGGTCGGCTCGACCCCGTCCGGGCAGGCCCCGGGGCCACCTGGCGCGGGCGCATCGACGACGCAGCGACCGGCGAGCAGGTGAATGTTCCCGGCGGCGTCGACCATGCGCAACACCTGGTTGGCCTGGTCCATGATCACCAGGTTGCCGCTCGGGTCAAACGCCAGGCTGGCCGGCAGATCCAGCGACGAGTCAGCCGCCGAGCCGCCGTCGCCGAAGTACGCCCGCTTGCCGTCGCCGCAGGTGTCCGAGACCACGCCCGTCATTCGGTTGACCGTGCGGATCTTGCTGTTGTGCCACGCCGCGATGATGATGTTGTCACCGCTGTGGTCGAAGATGATGTTGGTCGGGTGGTTGAAGTCGCCGTTGGCCGGATCATCGAGGCTGCCGCCGAGCTCCCCGCGGCCCGCGATCCAGCTCAGGTTGCCCTCGGTGTCGAGCTCGCGCAGGCGGTGATTGTTCCAGTCGAGGATGATGATCGATCCGTCAGGTGCGATCAGCGTGTCCTGCGGGAGCGACATCTTGGCCTCGAGGGCGTCGAGCACGGTGGTGTCGGCGTCGCGGTCGTAGCCGTTCTCGCCGTTGCCCACGATCGTGCAGATGGTCCCGACCACCGTGGGATCGCACTTGGGGACTGGATCATCGCCGGGGCAGGCGGTCAGGACGAAGGCGCCCGCCAGCGCCAGCGACGACAGCGTGAGTGACTGAGTGTGCGTGTTCACTTGGCCACCTTCACGATGCGGTTGTTGAGCGTGTCCATGACGTAGAGGTTGCCGTCGGGATCGAACGCGACACCAAATGGCCGGCGCAGCTTGATCTGGGTGGCGAGCTGACCTTCGGCGTCCTCGATCCCGAGCTCGCCCGTACCGACCACGGTCCGAATGATGCCAGTCTCGAGGTCGATCGCGCGGACCTTGCCGTTGTCGGTGTCCGCGAAGTACAGATCGCCGTCGGGGCCGATCTCGAGGTCGCGGGGCCCGCTGAGCTGAGCGTCGATCGCCGGGCCGTCGTCGCCCGAATCGCCGCCTTCGTAGGTGCCGGCGAAGCGGTCGATTGTGCCTGTAGCGAGGTCGATGACGCGGATGACGTCGGCCTCGGTGTCGGACACGTAGAGCATGCCCGCGTGGAACACGATGCCTCCGCTGGGGTTGGGGTTGGAGCCCTGCGCCCACGAGAACTGGGCCATGAGCGCGGGCCCGCCGTCGCCGCTGGAGCCCAGCGTGCCGTCACCTGCGATCGAGGTGATGATCCCAGCGGTGTCGATCTTGCGAATACGCTCGTTCTGCTGATCGACAATATATAGATTGCCAGCGTCATCGAAGGTCGCGTCATTGAGCTGCTTGAACAGGGCCGAGTTCGCCGCGAGCTCGCCGTCACCTGCGTAGCCCGCTCCCTTGCCGCAGACCACCGTCACAAAGCCGGTGTCGGGATCGACGGTGAGCAGCTTGTGGTTGTGCCACGCGACCACCAGCACCTTGCCGTCGGGTTGCAGCAGCAAGTTGGTCGGGTGGTTCAACAGCCAGTCCGAGCCGTCGGCGCCCGTGGGGGGCAGCCCGGCGAAGGGGCCGTCGCCCGGGAAGATCGGGTTGGTCGAGCCGACCACCGACTCGACCGTGCCGTCGGGCAGCACCCGGCGGACCAGGAAGTTGTTGAAGTCGGTGACCCAGGCGGTGCCGTCGGGCAAGAACAACAGGTCTTGCGGCTGGTTGAGCAGGGTCTCGAGGCGGTGGTGGTGTTCACCGTTGTAGCCCTCGCCGTCCCGGCCGCCGCCCGCCCAGGTGCACGCGTGCCCCGGTTGGAGGTCTTGGCAGGCTTGATCGATGTCGGGCTTCTCGTCGCAGCCCGCGGTCGCGACCAGCACGGACGCAATCAACAGTGGTCGAAGCAAGAGTGAGTCGTTCATAATCCGTCGCTCGAGATCGAGGGGCCCCGGTGGATCAGCAGGCCGTCATCGAATGGCGGGCTATAGACTTGCCCACCGACCGCCCACACGCAACCTTGATCGTCGATCCACGCGGCGTGCAAAGTCATGGCCAGGTTGAAGCCGAGATCCTCTTGTGTCCAACCGGTCGAAGAGCGGGTGTAAACGGCACCAAAGCTGCCGACCGCGACACCAAAGTCGTCCTCACCCAGCGCGACGCCCGACAGCCCCGGCGCGGGCGGGTCGGCGGGGACGACGGTCCACTGACCGTCCTCGTACTCGCTGATGATGCCCGTCGCCGCCCCGCCGACCGCGACGTAGCGACCCTCGCTCGCGTGGACCGTGAACAGCGACGAGCCGACCCCCGACTCGCCGAGCTCGAGCGCGGCGCCGTCCCAGTGGAGCGCGACGCCGTTGCTGCCGACCAGCCAGGCGTCGTCCTTGCTGGTGCCAAACAATTTCCAGATCGCGCCGTTCGAGCTGACGTCCGCTGGCAGCGAGGGCTCGGGCGTCCAGGTGTCACCGCTGAGCCGCCACGCGAACCCGCCCGCTGCAGCCGACGTGCCGCCGACCGCCCACACCTCGTCGGGGCTCGCGCCCCAGATCCCGAACACGGTCCCGGTACCCGGCGTTGTCATGGACGTGAACTCGCCGCCCTCGTAGCGGAGGATCACGCCGCCCTCGCCACCCATGAACACCGGGCCGTCCTCGAAGCCGAACACCCACCACAGGTTGCCCTGAGACAAGCCGGACTCCATGCGGGTCCACGCCTCGCCATCGAAGTGGAGGATGGTTGGGCCCAAGCCGTCGAGGCTGTCGCCACCGACCGCCCAGACGTCGGTGGAGCTGGTGCCCCAGACCGACAGCAGCGCGCCCGGCAGGTCGCGGTGCACCAGCTCCCAGCCGTCTTGTTTGGGTTCGGGTTCGGTCGGACACGCGACCAAGCACGACGCGAGAATGAGCACAAATGGGCGCTGCACGATGTATGGAGCGTAACAAAGGTGGAATTGGGTAACAAGCCGAGCACGCGTGAGCCGCCACGGGGTCGGTGGCGGGCGGCGTGTTGCTTTGCCACAGAGTCGGCCCGCTCCGCGGGGGCGGCGGAGACGACAGCGAGATCCCCGCTTGCTCAGAACCGAGTACGCTGTCGCTGCCTCACTGCTGAGAGCCGTCGCCACGCCACCATGTCACGCCCTCGCTCGTCGATCACTGCGCTCATCGTTCTTGCTCTCGCACCGCTCGGGTGCGGTGATGATCCCTCACCCGGCGACAGCCTCGCCGCGACGGGCACCGACGCTGCGACCGACACGTCCGCGGGTACCGACACTGACACGGGCACCGACACCGACACCGGAGGGGAGGAGCTCGAGACCGCCGTGATCACCCACCGCTTCGGTGAGTATGAGCTGGCGCCGTTTGAAGAGGTGGAGCCCTGCGTGCAGTGGACGGTCGACAATGACGACCCGATCTATCTGCAGGCTGTCACGCTCAGCAACCTCGGGTATTTTCATCACTCGAACTGGTTTGTGGTCCCGGAGAACTTGTTTGCTGGGCCGGACGGCTACTTTAACTGTGGTGATCGGAACTTCGACGAGCTTGGGGCTGCGTCGGTCGGGACCGTGGTGTTTGCTCAGTCTACTCAGTCGTTCGTGGAGGAGCAGCGGACTGGGGCGGGCGCGGTGATCAAGCTGCCGGCTCGCTATAAGGTGATCGGCAGTACGCACATGCTGAATGTTGGGCCGGCCGAGGTTCGCTCTGACTTATTCATGAGCTTCGAGCTGATCCACCCGCGGGATGTCGAGATCGTGCTCGCTCCATTCCGGCTGACTTACTATGATCTTGACATTCCTGCGAACGCGAAGAGTCACTTTACGGGGATCTGTGACGACTTTGCGGCGGATTACGAAGGCGCGACGGGTGGACCGCTGGACATGAAGCTGCACTACGCGCTGCCGCACTATCACTACCTTGGGGATTACTTTGATCTGACGGTGCTTGGGGGGCCGCTGGATGGCACCAGCGTCCACTCGATCAGCGGGTTTAATGGTGAGGCTAACGGCAAGACGTTCGACCCTCCACTGGATCTGACTGGAGCGACTGGGCTGCGGTTCACTTGTGGCTATGACAATTGGCGCGATGTCAATGTTGGATGGGGGATCGGCGACCAGGAGATGTGCGTGATGCTTGGGCTTGCGGAGACTGAGATCCTGATGGATGTCACCGTGAACGGGGGGAGCGTGGCTGTCGGCCAGACTGATGGGGTGTTCGAGTATGAAGCTGGGTGTAACTTCTTTGGGATCCCCAAGGATGTTCAGCAGACGCTGCCGTCTGCGGCGGAGCGCAACGGGCCGTTTAATGTGCCGCCTAGCGGGGACGAAGGGATTCCGCCGGTCCCCGAGTGTGTCGATCATGATCCCGGCGTCCAGCCCAGCCTCGCGCCGACCTTGGCCAACGTGGAGGCCGCGGTGTTTCAGCCGTCCTGCATGTTCAACGCTTGCCACGGGAGCTCCGGGCAGGCCGCGGGGCTGGATCTGCAGAGTCCGAGTCTGCTGACGGAGCTGCTCGATCACCAGGTGCAGGGCAACCCGGGGGCGAGCTTGGTCGAGCCGGGGGATCCGGAGGGTTCGTGGTTGTATCAGGTCATGGCCAACTGTGAGCCGCAGACCGAGGGCGGCGTGACCGTCGCTCACATGCCACGCAATGCGCCGATCCTGCTCAGCGACGAGGCTGTGGCGCTGGTTCGCGAGTGGATCGCCGGTGGCGCGATGCCTTGATCAGACCGATCAGACCCGGGCTCAGACCGATCAGGCCGGGCGCGGGACCGATCAGACCGGGCTCGGAGTCTTCTTTTTGATCTTTCGATCAGACCGATCAGACCGGGCTCGTGGACCGATCAGACCGGGCTCGGAGTCTTCTTTTTGATCTTTCGATCAGACCGATCAGACCGGGCTCGGGATCAGACCGGGCTCGGAACCGATCAGACCGGGCTCGGCGGGACCGATCAGACCGGGCTCGGAGGCATCAGACCGGGCTCGGAGTCTTCCGTTTGATCCTTGGATCAGTACCCAGGGATTTACCTGGAAAGGATGGGCCCGCTCTCGAGATTTTCTCTCGGCGTCTGCAAACGAACCATCCGCGGGCCGAGAAGCCTGCGTGGCCATTTCCCAAGCCCAGAAGCAAGCCAGCGCCGCCCGCCGAGCCAAGAACCGAGCTCACGGGCAATCACGCTCACATGCGCGAGTTCGCGCGCGGCCGATCCATCCTCACAGCAGCTACAAGGTCACCAGGCGGTGCCTCG
>NZ_PVNL01000049.1 GCF_002994635.1 Enhygromyxa salina
GTGGTCGGTGCTTTACCTAGGGATCGCTCCGCGGGTTGCGCCCGTCTCGCCGGGGAGTCGGGCGGTCTCGCTCGGGCGCGCGCGCAGATCCTTTGGGGGTTGGATCTGCGAACGTGCACCGATAGACTCGCGCTCGGTTCAACACCACCGACTCGACCACCCCCACTGACCCCGAGGTTTCCGTATGAAGAAGTTCCGCACCCTGATGGCCCTCCTTGCTCTCGCCCCCATGCTCGCCGCGTGCGCCCCTGCGCCCGCCGACGTCTGCCAGCATGTCGTTGATCTGATGAAAAAGGAGCTCGGCGAGCAAGTCGACGCGATGCCCGAAGAGGAGATCACCAAGATCAAGGACAACTGCGTCAAAGAGGCCGAGAAAGAGAAGGAGATGAAGGGCTCCATGGAGTACAACAAGCAGGCCAAGTGCGTCATGGCGGCCACCTCCCTCGAGGGCCTCGCCAAGTGCGAAGAGGGCGACAAGAAGGAGTAGCCTTCGTCGCCAGGTGCCACTGCCAACTCATGGCAGGTGCGCACCTCGCCCGCAGCAAGAGGGTCCGTCCGCGGGCCCTTTTGCATTGGTTGCTGGTCGGGAACGAGCTGAAACCAGCCCGCTGCCCAAGGTGAACCAGTCTACGAATGGCGCCTGCAAGCGGGCGAGGAGCCTCGCCCGAGCTGAAAGCAGCCAGCCTACGGGACGGGCTGGGTCGTTGGTGGGGCGCCCGAGCAGGTCCAGCGAAATCCATCGAGCAGCGCGACCGAGTCGTAGTCGTCGTCGGTCAGATCGAACACCGCGAGCACCAGCTGCACCGTCTCACCTGGGGTGACGCCGAACCCTGTCGTCAGCCAGCGCGTGCCCGCGTGGCCCTCCATGCCGAAGCCGTCGAGCTCGTCGCCCGTGTAGTCGGTGAAGCCTGCGTTGACCGTGATCGGGTTGCCGGCGTCGTCGAACGCGGCGTTGCCGGTCCAGCTCTCGGACTCGAGCCAGGCCACGAACATGTCGTTGAAGCCGCCGCCGACGAAGTCGGGCCACTCGACCGACATGAACGCGAAGTCGAACGCGAGCCCGTAGGTGTGCTCGGGGACGGTCAGCCCGACGCGCAGCTCGGCGTAGTCCCAGACTTCGCAGCCGCCGCCGCACGCCGACCACTGCTCGAACAAGCTGTTGGAGCAGTCGCCCGAGCCGACCAGGCTGGGATCGTCGACGCAGGTCAGGGTCTCGTCGACGGGCTCGACGTTCAACGGTGCGGGGAGGCTGGACGGCCCGGATCCATGCTCGGTGCTCGGGCATAGATCCGGCCAGTTGGTCGCGGAGCACACCCCCTCGAGCTCGGCCAGGCTCAGCGCCAGGTGCCCAGCGAGGCCGGTCGACATGATCAGAAATTTCTCGCCCTCGCGGACTTCGTAGGGGCCGAGCGCGCCGAGGTGAGCTGCGATCGCGCCAGCGGGTCCCGAGCTGCCGCCCGCAGCTGGGGTGCCGCCGACGCAGTCGAGGCCGACGACCTGCAGCGGATCGTCGCTGGCCGCGTCGCAGCTGAGCGGGGCAGGGGGGGCGCACTCCCCATCGGGGACGTCGAGCGCGGGCAGATCCATGGGGGAATCGCCGCTGGTCGGGGCACCCTCGCTGCTGGGTTGGTCCCGGACCCCGACGACCGTGGACAGCTCGCAGCCGGTCGCGACCAGCGAGAGCACGGCCAGCTGGATTCCGCGACGCACCGGGAAAAGACTAGCCGCTATTGGCCGAGCGCGTCGCGGACCCGGCGTGCGAGCGGACCGTTGGGCCAGCGCTGCAGGTAGGACTGAGCGATCTGCTCGGCCTCGGGGCGGCGATCGAGGGCGACCAGCGCGAGGATCGTGTAGCCGGTGCGCTCTTGGATCATGGCGCCGTTTGGAAACTGCTGCTCGACGGCCTGCATGATCTCCAGGGTCTTGGCGGGATCGCTGGTGAGCAGCTTGCGACCTGCGTTGATCTGCTTGGCCTCGTCGGCCAGCGATGGCTGCGGCTCGGGCTCGGCGGCCACCACAGGCTTGGGTGCGGGTCGCTCGGTCACCGGCTCCGGGACATCTGGCGCGACCGCTGGCTGACTGTCTGGCTGCGCCTGGGCTGGCGGCAGGCTGGCGATCGGCGCGGCCGGAGCCTTGCTCGTGTTTGACGAGCTCGGCGTGCCGACAGCCGGATCCGCGACCGGAGCTGGATCGTTGCTGGCGGACGCGACCACGCCCGCGTGGCCGCCCGTGTCGCGGTCACTCGTGGTGCTGGCGAGCCACCCGGCCCCAACCCCGCCGCTGACCAGCACCGCGGCGATCACGAACCACCCGAGCACGCTGGCTCCTGGGCCCGGGGCAGGCGGGGCCGCCTCGATGGTCTGCCTGAACCGCTCGAGACCTGCGTCGATGTCGTAGGGCAGCGGCGCCTGAGCGCTCGCGGCTTGCAGATCATCGCGCAGGACCCCACCGAGCGAGGGATCATCGAGGAGCCGCGTGGGCGCGAGGGATTCGGGATCGGTCATGTCATCACCGGGGTGCGTGCGGGGGCGCGGACGGGCCGACGCTCTCTCTCTACCATGCGTGCGTGGGCCTCTTTGAATTGCTTTCGGGCTTTGTGCAGGCGCGAGTACACGGTGCCGACTGGGATGTCGAAGGCGCCCGCGATCGACTGACAGGGCTCGCCCTCGAGCTCGAACAGGATGAAGATCGCCCGACGATCGGGGTCGAGGCTGTCGAGCGCGGCCTGGACCCGATCGAGCGCCTCGCTGGTCTCGGCGGCTCGGGCTGGGTCGACGTCGCGGCTGCTGGCGTCGGTGACGGTGTCTTGATCGGGCTGCTCGCGGGACCGCCGACGGCTGCGGCGAGACACCGACGCCACGCGGATCGCGATTTCGGCTAGCCAGGTGGTGGGTCGGGCGCGGCCGTCTTCGATGAATCCCCCGCGCCGATGGGCGACGAGGAACACTTCTTGGACGAGATCATCGACTTCCACGGGCCCGGCTCCGAGGCGGTGCAGGAAATTGGCGACGAAGCTGGCGTGCTCGCGAAACAGCGAGGCCGCGTCGTGGTGCCTGGGGGGCCGGCTAGACATCCAGAGCCTTCATGCAACACGGGTTGGGATCCTTCATGCTAAACCCGATTAGAACTCGAAACGGGGTCCGACCGCGACCACCACGCCCGCGACCGCGAGCCGCTGGCTCGCCAGCAGCTGGCCGGTGTCGCTGCGAACGTCGATACCGGTGCGCTGGAGCGGAAACACGCCCTCGACCCGTAGCTCGAGCGCGAGCGGACCCACGAGGCGCAGGGTCAGGTCGAGCGCGGCGATCCCCGCCAGCCACGGGAGCGAGCGGCGGAAGTTGATCGAGAAGTCGTGGCCGGCCGCGACCGTCGCACCCGCGGCAACCCCCCCACATGCGCGCAGGCGGACGGCGCTCGGCGTGGTGCCCCAGCACAGATCCAGGCGACCCGCGGCGACCGTGACCCCGACGCGGCCCTGGTCGAGCGCGTGGTTTGGGAGGTGGGTGGCGAGGGCCCCGAGTCGCAGATCGAAGTGGGGGAGCGGACGGATGTCGAACGAGAGCTCGCCGCCGCCGCTGAGCGCGGGGGTGACCCCGACGAACGCCGCCGCCGCGACCGTGAGACCGAGGGCCGGACCGGCGCGGGTCGAGCCGGGCGAGTCTGATCCGCTGGGCTTGCGCTCGAGCAGGGGGAGATCACCGTCGCCGGGCAAGACCTGCTCGACCGCGGGCGCTGGGTCGACGATCCCAAGCGAGCTCGCGAGGGTGTCGTCGAGCGCGATCGCAACCGCGAGCGCGACGACAGCGTGGAGGTCGACGCAGCTGTCCGGGGCCGGGGTGAACCCACGATCCACCGCGATCTCGTCGCCGACCATCACGATGAAGCTGAGCGCGCGTGGGTCATCGCTCGAGCCGATCACGCGGATCGCCACGCGCGAGTCGAGGGTGTCCTGGTCCCGCCAGCTGCGGAGATCGACGAGCAGCGTGGCTCGGTCGAGGCAGGTGACGCCCGGCTCGACGATCAGCGCGTCGTCGAGCGACTGCGATGGCTTGATCTGTGGCGCGCGCGTGGCCTCCGAGCCCGGCGGCGCCGCGCGGGCGCTTGGACCCGCTGCCCACACGATGACGCAGGCCGCGAGGCCCACGGTCAGGCGAGCCAGGCGAGTCAGGCGAGCCAGGCCGCGGTCGCGCTCAAAAATCGTTGTCGTCCTCCGTGGCCCTGGCCGCGGAGCCACGCTTGCCCGGCTTGGACGCAGACTTGGGCTTCGGGCCAGATCCCGAGCCAGATCCCGAGCCAGACGCAGGGATGGGCGCCATGCCGATCGCCGCACGATCACCCCGAACCGCGAACAGCTGGCCCTCGCGCTCGGCGCGGATCTGCCAGCTGTCGATCGGCTCGCGCTCGCTGGCCGGGCACAGCTCGTTGATCGCACAGCTGCCGCAGTCGGGCTGCTTCGACTTGCACACGTGGCGGCCGTGCAGGATCAGCCGGTGGCTGATGTCGATCCACTGCTCGCGCGGGACCAGCTTGGTCAGCGTGGCCTCGACCTTGTCGGGCTTGGTGCCGGACTTGACGATCCCGAGCCGCGCGGACACCCGGGCCACGTGGGTGTCGACGACGATCCCGCTGGCGATCCCCCAGGCGATGCCAAGCACCAGATTCGCCGTCTTGTGCGACGCGCCCGGCAGCGCGACCAGCTGCTCGTGGGTCTGCGGGACCTCGCCGGCGTGGCGCTCGACGATCCCCTGCGCGCACTCGCGGATCGCCTTGGCCTTGTTGCGAAAATAGCCGCTGCGCTTGACGACGACCTCGACCTCTTCCTGGGGGGCGGCGGCGAGCGCGGCCGGGGTCGGCCAGCGCTCGAACAGCGCCGGGCGGATCTCGTTGATCACCGCGTCTTGAGCTTGGGCGCTGAGGATCGTGACGATCAGCAGCTGCCAGGGGTCGTCGTGGTCGAGCTCGCAGACGGCTCGAGGGAGCGCGAGCGCGAGGCGATCGTTGACCTCGGCCAGCAGCGACGCGGGATCGGTAGGCGCGGGCATGCGCCCAGTTATACGATCACGAGCGTTCGACGTGGACCTGCAGCTGGCCGAGCTCGTCGCGGGACACGAACACCTGCCAGGGACGGCAGCACACGTCGCAGTCCTGGACCATCTGGCCGGTGGTCGCGGGATCGACCCACAGCTCCTGCCGCTCGCCGCACCACGGGCAGCTGACCTCGACGACGTCGTCCATGCGGGGGGAGCATAGCCGATCGGCGCAGACCTGGAGTCACGCTGGCGCGAGCGCCTCGTAGCCCACGCCCGTCAGCTCGGCCGACAGCTCCCACAGCCTGCGCGCGCTCGTGCGATCGTACGCCCGCTTCTGCGCGCGAACCCGCCGCGGATAGCCCGTCATCTCCATCGCCCCATTCGGGCCGTAGAACTCGCCGCCGCTGACGTCCGCGACGGTCGCCGCGTACAGGCTGGGCAGCGCGCCCATGTACGCGCTCTGAGCCAGGAACCGGTTGCCCAGCGCGCTGGCCCGCTCGAACAGCGAGTTGCCCGTCATCTGCGGGCCGACGAACACCAAGTTGGTGCTCGAGTACCCGGGGTGGGCGGCGACGGCGATCACCTGGTGCCCGCGGGCCGGGCTAGCGTCGAGCCGCCGCTGCAGCTCGTTGGTGAACAGCAGATTCGCCAGCTTGCTGCGCCCGTACGCCACCCACTTTTGGTAGCGCTGGGTCGAGTGCAGATCATCGAGGTCGATCGCCCCGATCCGATGCGCCACGCTCGACACCGTCACGACCCGCGCCCCCGCCGTCGCGAGCAGCGGGTTCAGCAGCAGCCCCGTCATCGCGAAGTGGCCCAGGTGGTTGGTGCCGATCTGCATCTCGAACCCGTCCTCGGTGGTGCGATAGGGCAGCGCCATCACGCCAGCGTTGTTGATCAGCAGATCCAGCTGATCATGGTCCGCGCAGACGCCCTCGCAAAATTCGCGGACCGAGGCCAGGCTCGACAGATCACAAGCGCGAAACTCGAGCAGCTCGCGGTCGATCCCGCCGCCGGCCAGCTCGTCGATCGCGGCCTCGGCCTTGGCCTGACCCCGGCACGCGAGGATCACCTTGGCGCCCTTGCGAGCCAGCGCCCGCGTGGTCTCGAGCCCCAGCCCGCTGTTGGCTCCGGTCACGATCGCCAGCTTGCCAGCGAGGTCGGGCATGTCGTTGGCCTTCCACTTTGACGCTGCGGACATGGGGCGGTGGATAACACGCTGATCGCGAAGGCGCACTTGCTGCCGGTCTCCTGTCCTGGACACCCGCCCGACCCGAGCCCATCTCTATACAGAAGGAGGACTCCATGAACGTCCCCACGCGCTGCCCTCACTGCCAAGCCGACGTGCCAGAACCACCCAGCCTCTGGCTGCGTATCGGGGTGATCTCGGGCGCCTGGGTCCTGGCGCTGCTCTATGTGTTTGGCATCGCGCTGCTCGGCCCGGTGGCGATCCCCGTGCTCCCGCTGTTCGTGCTGGCGGGCATGGCGATCGTCACAGAGGCGTACCGCTTTGCTGATGCCGACCTCGCGTGTGGCAGGTGCCGCAAGCTCATCGTGATCGACGGCGAGCTGCAGACGGCTGCGGCGGCGGAGCCGAGCCGGGCGCCCGAACACGCGGCCGCACACGAGATCGCCGCCTGAGCTCAGCCCTGCCGACGCCGACGGACCAGACCCAGCAGCCCCAGGCACGCCAGCCCCAGCGCGATCCCGCGAGGAGCGTCGTCAGCTTGGACCGCACACGCACATGAGCCGCCGCCGACGCCCGTGATCTGGGCCTTCGAGCCGGCGTTGTGGGCCGCGAGCAGCTCGTTGATCCGATCGGTGTTGTCGACCAGGTTCACGAGCGGCGCGTCGTCGGCCATGTTCTCCTGATCGACGGCCTCTTCCCACGGCATCTCGTCGGCGAAGTCGGGCCACACGATGTTGCCAGCGTCGGAGAACAGCACCTCGCGGCCGTCGGGCAGGACCACGGTCGCGCTGCCGTCACAGTGGTTGATCTGGTTGGCGAAGTTGATGTTGGGGACGTCGGGCAGGGTCGTGTTGACCCGGAAGATCGGATCTTCGTTCATCTCGGCCGGCGAGATCGTGGTGTACAGCCGGGTCAGGTACGGGTTGTTCTGGATCAGCGCGACCGCGGACTTGGCCGGGGCGATCACCCGCTCGTCGAGCCGCTCCACGAACGCGGCGGCGTCCCAGGCGGCCAGATCGATCTGGTCGACGTAGCAGGACAGGCAGTCGTAGAACAGGTTGGCCTCGACGCCGTCGGGGACCGGGATGAACTCGGTGATGATCGACTCGAGCAGCGGGTGCATGTACGTGCACGCGGTGTCCCAGTCGGTGTCGCACAGCATCAGGCCCTGGTTCTCGAGCTCTTCGATCGCGCCGATCGGGCTGTCGACCAGCCCCGCGAACGGCTCGGAGACCCAGTCCTGATAGATCATCCAGGTCGCGATGTTCTGGCTGGTGCCCGCGTACTCGGTCACGAACGCGTTGCCGTCGGCTTTCTGCGCGTCCACGGCCATCGAGATCACTTCTTTGTAGTTGCTCGCGTTGTCGACCCAGTCGAGCTTGAGCGGATTGATGAGCACGTGGCGGTAATTGGTCGGCACCACCCGAGCTTCTTGCAGGAAGAACGCGCGGATCTCCATGTCCTCGACCGCGGCGATCCGCGTGAGCCGGATCGGCACGCACGGCTCGTTGCCCTCGTAGCGGATCACGATCGGGTGGATCTCGTCGACCCCGGCTTGGTTGCTGAGCTTCATCGCCACGAACAAGAAGTCGTTGGCCAGGTACTCGGCGAGGATCGGCTCGGCCGCGGGATCTTGCTGGTAGCCGTTGTCGCCCAGCCACTGCATCACGCTCTCGACCGTGCCGCCCTCGAGCACGCTGATGTCGAACGCGCCCACCGTGGTCTGCAGCACGACCGTGGGATCGCCGTTGCTGCCCTCGTCGCCCCCGGTCGCGCTGCCCCCGAACCCGCCGTCGTCGGCTGCACCGGTCTCGCCCGCGCTCTGCGGCACGTTCTCGTCACTGCAGAAGTCGTTCTGAATCGAGAGGCCGTAGCTGGGCACCGACGCGGCGAGCACCGCGTCGAACATCAGCTGCGAGCCAACCGAGAACTCGGGGATCGCCATCACCGGGATCACCCATGCGAATTGCTCGGCGCCCGAGTCGGGGTTGTACTGGATCTGGATGTGGGCTTCGACGCTGGTGTCGGTGACGTGGAACAGGATGTTCTCGCCGGTCTGGTCGACGGGCATCGCCGTGGGCCCGCTGTCGCAGAAGGTCCCACCGCAGGCCGAGGCGCTGGTGGGGACCAGCAGCGGCGCGGCGAAGGCCAGCGCGGCGCCAGCGAAGGTGGCGAGCATGGAGCCGAAGCGTGGGGGATGAGCAAGGTCTAAGCGCATGGTCAGGTCCTTTGTGCCGCCGCCGTGGTGACGTTGGCGACGGCTGGGTGATTATGGCTGATCGGCGCGTCGCGGGTCGATCGAGCGGGTAGAGCAAACACGCTCGCGCCCGCCGGGCGACCGACGGGCGCGACGAGCGTCCAAAGCCATTGCAGCACGGGGGCTCAGGCGCCCGTGAACGGCACCGGGATCTCTTCGCCCTCGATCCCAACCCTGGCGAGCTGGTCGCCCACGTCGTCGTGGAGGCCCAGGTCGCTGTTCTGGACGACCCCGAGACCGGCGCTGACCGCCAGGAGCAAGGCGATCGACAGGAGGGCGAGGGGGCTACGGCGAGAGGTCTTCATGGGTCGTTCCTCAGCGGGCTTCGAGACAGATGTGCCGCGACCATGACGTACCGATCAGGGTGCGTGAAGATCGCTGGCGAAAAAATCGCTCGCGGGGTCGAGATCCGCGCATGCGCCGCGGTCTGGCCGTAGGATCACGCTTGGCTCGGTTGGTGGCACGGCGGGCCGCGATCGCCGAACATTGATCGATGCGACGGTTTGGATTGGCCTCAGGAGCGATCGCGCTGAACTTCGGGTTGCTCGGTGGTGTGTTGGTGGCGCTCGGCGGCTGCGGGGATGACTCGGGCGCCGAGGCCGGGACCGCGAGCTCCGCCGAGGGCGTGAGCACCACGGTGCCGGACACCAGCAGCGGCGAGGGCAACACCGCCGAGCAGGGCGACGGTGACGGCGACACCGGGCCGGGAGACGGAGACGGAGATGGCGACGGCGATCCCGGCGACGGCGACGGCGAGCCGATCAAGTTCGACATGTCGCTGCCCGACACCAGCGATCAACCGCCGCCCGACCTGTGCAAGGTCGTGGACGACATGAACGCGGTCGGCGAGTGCGAGGAGTCGGCCCCGCCCGACGCGTTCGTGCCCGAGCTGCAGTGGGCTTTCACCGACAACGCCGAGCCCTACAGCTACGTGACCCCGCTGGTCGCCAACTTCACGGACGATGACGACAACGGCGAGATCGATCTGTGCGACATCCCGGACGTGGTACTGGTCGCGGCCAGCAACCCGGGGCCCCCGAGCGTGACCGGTCACATCTTCTTGTTGTCGGGCGCCGACGGCAGCCTGCACTTTCGCATCAATGACCCCGTCGACTCGAGCTTCACACCCGCGCTGGGCGACATCGACAACGACGGCTTGGTGGAGATCGTGACCGTCTCTCCCAGCGGCAACCTGATGGCCTTCGAGCACACCGGCGAGCTCGCGTGGAGCACGCCGACGACCTGGGACATCGGCGAGTCGTTCGGCCAGGATCTGCGCTACTCGAATTCTGCCGCGCTCGCCGACGTCGACAACGACGGCGACGTCGAGATCATCACCGCCAACATGCTCTTCGACCACCAGGGCGCGCTGCTGCACAAGTTCCCCCAGCCCTCGGGCCAGTGGGGTGCGACCACGGCCGCGGATCTCGACAACGACGAGGATCTCGAGATTGTGCTCGGCAACGCCGCGTATCACCACGACGGCACCGCGCTGTGGACCACCAACCTGGCGTCTGGATATCCGCAGGTGGCGGATCTCGACGAGGACGGGCTCCCCGAGGTGATCCTGACCAACGTCAACGGGATCTCGCTGATCGAGCACAACGGCGTCGTGACCTACTCGAACCTGCGCCCGACCGGCGTCGGGGCGTTCGGGACCAACTGGCTGCGCCCCGCGACGATCCACGACTTCGACGGCGACGGCTTCCCCGAGTTTGCGACCTCTTCGGCCTCGCAGTACACCGTGTACGAGCCCGACGCTACGATTGTATGGACGGCGCCGGTCAACGACTCCAGCGGGATCGCGGCTGGGACTGCGTTCGACTTCGTCGCGGCCGGCAAGGCCCAGGCGATGTACGCCGATCAGGACAACATGTTCGTGTTCGACGGCGACGGCAACGTGTTGCTGCAGCAGAGCCGCAAGAGCGGGACGCTGTCCGAGTACCCCGTCGTGGTCGACGTCGACAACGACGGCTCGGCCGAGATCCTGGTCGTCTCCAATCAACATAATGGCGGCGGAGATCCCTGCATTCAGGTGATCAAGGACGTGGAGGATCGCTGGATTCAGGCTCGGCGAATCTGGAACCAGCATAGCTATCATGTGACGAATGTGCGGGAAGACGGCACGATTCCGCAGTTCGAGGCGCCGGCTTGGGAGGGGTTGAACACGTTTCGGACCAACGCGCAGATCGAGGGCGGCGGGCTGTGCATGCCGCCGCCTGCGAACTGATTCTCGTCCGCTCAAAACCCGAGCAGGTACGCCAACTTCACGAACAGCACGTCTTCGTGGCGCGCACCAGTCGCGACCAAGTTGGTGAACGCCTTGGCCGACTGATACTGGATCACCCCGTCACCCTCGGGCAGCGCGGTGCGGTGGGTATACGCAAAGAACAGGAAGCTGCCCGGCAGGTACTCCCAGCGCATGATCGAGTTGGAGGTCAAGCTGGTGAGGCCCCGATCGACGCTCCCAAACCATGGATCCCGGGCGATCGGCACCAGCAGATCCGGCGCCTGCAGCTCCAGGAAATCCGTGTGGTGGGCGGCCGAGTAGAACAGCTGGTTATAGCTCGTCAGCGACAGCTCGGGCGTGATCGCCAAGGTGACGCGGACGTCGGCGTTGGTGGTGTGGATCTGCGCGCGGGCGAAGATCGGGACCTGGTCCAGCTCGCGCTCGGCGACCCAGCGCGGCCGGTCAAAGCTGCCGTTCCAGCTGCCAGAAAAATTGATCTGCAGGCGATCGATCGGCCGAAAACCCAGATCCACGAACACGTCGGGCCCGGGCCGTCCGGCTTGCTCGCCATAGTTGGCCCCGAGGCTCGCGCTGACTCGCTTGTTGCGAGGCGTCGAGACCCGTGCGCCGGTCCACCAGTGGATCGGGACCTCGTAGGGAATGTTGCCGCGGGTCTCGAACAGATCGAGCTGCGGCAGGTGGCCGCCAAAGAACGCGCGGAATTGCCACAAGCCCAGGGTCTCGAGCGTCCAGTCGGTCGAGAGCTGCTTCTCGGTGATCTGCCCGGCGAAGCTCGAGGCGAGCGTGAGGTCGACCGAGCCCGTCAGCGAGCGGACGTCGCCGACCGGCTGAGCGTTGAACACCGCGAACCCGGTCGAGCCGCGTGCATAGTTGTTGCGGGTCATGAACCCGAGGTCGCGAAAGTTGGCGTGGGGCGTGAGGAACTCGCCCGACGCGCTCCAGCTGGTCCGGCGACCCGATCGGACCAAGCTGGCGCTGCCGCCCATGCCGGACTTTTCGCCGTCGTGGGTGGCGATGACCTGGGCGCCGTGCAGCCAGCGCTTGCGCAGGTTGATGTTGTAGTCGAACCCGCCCGTGGTGGCCTCGGGCGCGTCACCCAGGCGCGCGACGTTGGTGACGATCCCGCCGACCCAGGTCTGGGGATCGAAGTGTCGACGCAGCCGGACCACGGACCAGCCCGAGTAGGGATCGACCGGGACCCGCTGCTCGAGGTCGTCGGTGAACCGCTGGGTGCCAAAGGTCGGGCCGGTCGCGGCCGTGAGCACGCCCATCACCCAGCCTGGCGCGATCTGACCAGTCATGCGCATCGAGCCGAGCACCCGGCTGAGCGGATCGAGCTCGACCAGCTCGCCGCGCTCTCGCTCACCCAACACCACGCGCTCGCTGGTCTGGGCGCGATCGGGGCGGGGCGAGGCGCCAACCCGGCGCGAGTAGAACAGCGGAAACCGGGTCTCGAAGATCTCCTTGGACTCGAGGAAGAACCGCCGCTTCTCCGGAAAGAACACCTCGAAGGGGCCGAGGTTGAGGACCGCCGCGTCGACCTCGGCCTGACCGAAGTCTGGGTTCACGGCGACGTCGAGGGTCAGGTCACCCGTGATCCCGTACTTGAGGTCGAAGCCGGCGTTGGGCAGCGCGCGCCAGGACTGATCCAGGCTGTCGGGCGGGCGCTGCAGCAAGAACCGACCCGAGACAAACGGCTGCAGCTCGAGGTTGAGGCCGCCGTCGATGTCCTCGATCCCGTACCAGCTGATCGCCTCGGACACGCGCGCGGGCTCACCCTGGGGGGCGAAGCTGAGTCGATCCGACTCTTGTTGGTCGTTGATGACGCGGGTGAAATTCAAGCCGATCGTCTGCGAGGTGACCCGCTCGAACCGCAGCGTCGACCACGGCACGAACACCTCGGCGGTCCAGCCGGTCGCGCTGCGCTTGGCGCCCGACTGCCAGACGCCATCCCACAGCAGCTCCTCGGACGTGTCGCGAAACAGCTGACCATCGAAGATCGCGCCTGAGGGCGAGACACCGAACACATAGCCGTTGGTGTGGTCGGCGTTCGAGTCGATCTCGACCTGCACGTAGTCCGACGCGACGATCTGATCGCGCTGAAAGAACGGGGCGATCACCTCGCCGTGGTGCTCGTCGCAGTCGAACGCGAAGTACAGGCCGTCGGCGCCGTAGGCGGCGCGGATCGTGGTTTTATGCGTCGCCTCGGCCGCAAACGCCGGCGACTGCTGGATCAGCTCAGGCAGCGCGGGTACGGAGCGCCACTGGGCCTCGTCGAGCTTGCCGTCGATCGTGATCGCGCCCTCGTCGATCCTCGTCGCTCGCAGCCGCAGTCCGCGGCGATCGTGATCCGGCAGCTCGTGGGTGAGCTCGCTGGAGTCGAGCTGGGGTGGGCCCTCCGTGGGAGCGAGCGGCGTCGGCTCGTCGCCGGGCCCCTCACCAGCGCGCGCGGGGGCTGGACGGAGCAACCCGACGAGCAGCGCGGCGACGAGCACCCACGCGATCCGGCTCGTGCGCCGCAGCAGGTCGCGCTCGCGCAGGCGTGACGGAGGTCCGGGCACAGGCGCCCGCAAGGTATCGCGTCGCTGGCGAGCCGTCGCCGGCGTGTGTCATGCGCTCGCTGGCTCGTTACGCGTCAACCGGCCCGCCCGCGCAACGCGACGAGCGTTCCGCAGCCGCCGTTGTCTTCGATCCGCGCCTGTGAGCTGCGCCGCACGTCGAGGCCGCGGGCGCGCATGCGCTCGAACGTGGCCTCGTAGCGGGCGTCGTCGGTCTGACGCTGGTTCGAGGTCGGGACCGGGTTGTATCGATACAGGTGGATCTTGAGGCCCAGCGGCGTCGCGCGGGCCAAGAACGCGTCGATCTCGGCGTCATCATCGTTGAGATCCGCGAGCAGCAGATAGGCGAGCGCGAGCTTGCGGCGCCGCGCACCCGAGAGCGCGCCGACCCGCTCGCGCAGCAGCTCGAACAAGGGATCGAGCGCGGGCCCGCGGGGGACCGTGCGCGCGCGTGTGGACTCGGTGCCCGCGTGGATCGACACGCTGATCCCGTTGTGGGGTGGCGCGTCGTCGCCGAGCCAGTCTCGCAGCCGCCGCAGCGGCCCGCCCGAGGTCGTGATGCTGGCCGGCGTCGCGCGGGCCCGGCACCACTCGATGAACGGCACGACCGCGGGGTTGTGGAGCGGCTCGCCGACGCCCGACACGGTCACCCGCCTGACACCGAGCGCCGCACCCTGGCCCCGGTCAGCGAGCGCCGCGTCGACCGCCTCGACTTGTCCGACCAGCTCGTCGAGCTCGAGATTGCGAGCCAGGCCGTTGGCACCAGACGCACAGAACGGGCAGCCGACCGCGCAGCCAACCTGAGACGACACGCACAGCGAGTCGCCCCGATACAGCACGCTCTCGACCGCGGCGCCGTCTCCGAGCGCGACGACATAGCGTCGGTTGAGCACGGGCTGCGCTCCGCTTGCGACGCCGCCGTGCGATTCGATGATCTGGACCACTGAAGCGGAGCTAGCCCGGCATCGCGCCTGGGTCCAGGGCCGGCGTGGAACTGGCACGGGAGCGCGCTGAATGGGCGCTGGTCGAGGGCGCGCAAAATCGACGCCGGCGCGGATAACGTAGTTTCGCGGCTTGCGCGAACTTTCATGACGGGTTCACTCATGGCAGACACTACCGCTGCGAGTGGACCGTATGGAGGGGCAGACTCAGGCAGAGGTCGAGCGCGCGAAGCTGGCCAAAGCGCGCCTGTTTGGCGGCGAGGGCAGCGATCAGCTGCGCAAGCAGATGATCAAGGCGCGGTTCCTCCAGAGTCTGTCGCCGCCCGCGCCAACGACAGCGCCCAAGCCCGAGCTGAAGACCGGGGGCGACGAGACCAGGGATCAGCGCGAGGGCGCGACCGAGCCGTCCGCCCAGGGCCTGTGTGTCGACGCGGTGCGCATCGGCCGGTTCAGGGTCTTGCGCAAGCTCGGTGAGGGCGGCATGGGCGTGGTCTACGCCGCCTACGACGAGCAGCTGGACCGCCAGGTCGCCCTCAAGCTGCTGCACCAGGACGTGTCCAAGGACGAGCGCGGCCGGGCCCGGATGCAGCGCGAGGCCCAGGCCCTGGCCCGGCTGTCGCACCCCAACGTCGTGCAGGTTCACGAGATCGGGCAGTGGCAGGACCACGACTACGTGGCGATGGAGTTCGTCGGCGGTCTTACCCTGCAGCGCTGGGTCGAGGACGCGGAGCGGTCGTGGCGGCAGGTCCTCGATGTGATGATCCTCGCCGGTCGCGGGCTCGCGGCCGCGCACGCCGCGGGGCTCGTCCACCGTGACTTCAAGCCGGCCAACGTGCTGGTCGGCAGCGATGGCCGGCCGCGGGTGCTGGACTTTGGACTGGCCCGCGCCGCCGTCGGGCCTCGAAGCTGGAGCAGCGGCGTCAGCCACGACCCATCGGGGGCGGAGGCGGGCGCGGACGTGGAGCTGGCCGAGCTGTTCGAGACCGGCGAGCAGGCCGAGAGCCGCAGCAACCATGACTCGGACACTGGCAGCAACAGCGCCTTCGATCAGCTGCTGACGGCGACCGGCGCGGTGCTGGGGACGCCGGCCTACATGGCCCCCGAGCAGCACCTTGGCGACCGGGCGACCGAGCTCAGCGATCAGTTCAGCTTCTGCCTGGTCATGTACGAGGCGCTGTTTGGCGAGCGACCCTACAAGGCCAGGAGCCGGCAAGAGTACTCGGTGCGGGTCCGCGATGGCGACTTCATCGTCCCCGGATCGAGCTCGGGGGTCCCGGGGTGGCTGCGGCAGGCCGTGTGTCGTGGGCTCGCGCCGCAGCCCGCAGATCGCTGGGCGTCGATGGACGCGCTGCTGGCCGAGCTCGGCCGCGACCGCGGGCGGATCTGGAGGCGGGCCACGGTCGCCGCGGGGTTGTTGGCGAGCGTGGGCGTCGCGTTGGTGCTGGGTGGCGGAGCGCCGTCGGGGCCGGTCTGCAAGCACGACCGCAGCGTCGTCGCCGAGAGCTGGGGGGAGCCACAGCGGGCGAGCATGCGCGCCGCGTTTGCGGCGACCGAGCTCGATGGCGCCGCGCAGGTGTTCGAGCGGACGGCGCGAGACCTCGACACCTTCGCCGACGAGCTGGTCGCGGCGCACGACGACGCGTGTGCGCAGCGATGGGTCGAGCAGACCCAGACCGACCAACAGCTCGAGCTGCGCATGGCCTGCCTCGAGCAGCGCGAGGTGGAGCTGGGTGCCGTGGTGGAGTTGTTCGCCGCGGCCGACCAAGGGGTGGTGCTGCACGCGTCCGAGTTGATCGCCGGGCTCGGGGACATCGAGATGTGCGCGGCGGTCGATCTGCTCGAGCGTCACACGCCGACGCCCAAGGATGCCGTCACGGCCGCGGCGATCGCCCAGGTTCGCAAGGATATTGCGACGGCCAAGGCGTCGGCGGTCGCTGGGAAGATGCAGGTGGCGAATGAGCTCACGGCCAGCATCGAGCTGCGGGCGGCGGATCTCGACTACGGGCCGCTGCTCGCTGAGGTCAGGTACTCGAGGGGGTCGATGCACCTCGCCAAGGGTGAGCTCCCGGCCGCCCGCCTGGCGTTCATCGAGGCGGCGTACCTGGCCGAGCTCGGTAACTACGACGAGCTACGCTGGCGAACCTCGATCATGCTCGCGCAGCTGTCCGAGCACCAGGATCCCGACTCGAGCCTGGAATTCGCGCTTGCTCGCGCGGCCGTGTCCTCGCTCGGTGATCGCCCGATCGACCACTGTGGGCTGCGCTGGGCGCAGGCCCGGGTCTTCGAAGCCCACGGCCAACTCGGGGACGCACTCGCGGAATTCGACGAGGTCGTGGCGCTCGCGCGGGCGGGGTTCCTGGGAAGCGAACACACGCTGGTGTGGGCACTCAAGGCGCGCGCTTCAGTTGCTGCGGCGCTTGGTCGCGACGAGCAGGCGCGCGCGGATCTGGTCAGCGCATTGCAACTGCGTGACCAGCTTGGCGCGGACGACGTTGGAATCTTGCAGGCGACCCTCGACCTAGCGATCCTCGAGCTCGGGCAGCACGACTACGCGGCCGCCGAACGCCACTTCACTCAGGCGCGAGCTGGATATGCGCGTGTCCATGGACCGGAGTTTGCCAACGTCGGGCACGCGACTCTGGGGCTGGCAGAGGTTGCGCTCGCACGCGATCAGCTCGACGACGCTGAGCAGCTGGTCGCCGAGGCGCTGAAGATCTTCACCGTTGACCATCTGGATCACGCGTGGGCGTTGGACGCGTCGGCCAGCATTGCACTGCGCCAGGGGGCGTTCGTGCCTGCCGTGGACGCGCTCGAGCGGGCGCTGAGCCACAGCATGGCAGTCACGCCTGACAACGAGCAGGAGCTCGGCTATCGCCACGGTCGGCTTGGCCACGCGCTCGCGCGACTCGGCCAACACGAGCGAGCGCTGACCGAGTTCGAGCTGGCGATCGAGCTGCTAGATGGAGATCCCGCGCCGGTCGATCAAGTCACGCCGCTGATCGATCTCGGCACGCTCCGCCTCGAGCTCGGCCAGCCGGAGCTGGCTCAGGCAGCCTTCGAGCGCGCGATGGCCGTGACAGCTGCGGCCGACGGCCGACCTACGCTGGCCGCCGAGGCGCGGATCGGGCTGGCCGAGGTTGCGGGTCAGCTGGGTGACGACGCCCGGCGGCTCGAGTTGGCCACCGAAGCCGAGCGTCTGGTGCGAGATCTCCCGGGCGGCGAGTCACTGCGTCAGCGCGCGAAGGAATTGCAGGGCACTTGACCCATCGAGCGAACTACGACATCGAATTTGGGAGTGGCAACCGATGACGTACAACTTCACCGATAATCCAAGCCCCATCTTGAGCAGCATCGTCGATGCGACGACCGGCACGGTCGGACTAAAAGACGGCTCCTCGCAGGGTGATCTCATCACCACCAATTTCACGGGGAGCAGGATTTCTGTGTCGATTCAGCCGCCTGACGGGTGGTCGCTCGACGACGTGGTCTGGACCAGCGGCGGCACCGGGACCTTCGATGTGCCCGCGCCCGGCCAGGAGCACAACCACGAGTTCACCTACACGGTCTCGCAGAACGGGACAACCCAGACCGACGGTGGCGCCTTCAAGATCAAGAACGGCGGCACGCCTCCCCCACCTCCCACCTGAGCTCAATCAGGATCCTCGCCGGGCGTTTCGCCGTCTGAGTCGCCCGCAGGCGGCTCGCCCCCTGCGTGGATCGAGCGCGCCCACGCCTCGAGGTCCTCGATCGTGCTCCTGTATTCCTCAGGAGTGAGCGCGAGGGCCTTCATCTTCTTCTCGAGCAGCAGCTTACCCTTGCGGATCCGACTGCGGACGGTGTTCTCCCGCAACCCGATGATCTTCGCGATCGCCGACCCAGACAGCTCCTCCCAGTAATAGAGCTCGAGCACGACTTGGTAGTCGAGCGGGATCTGCCGGAGTGACTCGAGCAGCAGCTGCTGCTCGCGTCGGGCGCGAACCATCGTACTGGGCCCGGGCGCGAGGTCTTCGGCGCTGATCTCCGTGAACTCGAGACGCGACGACTCGCGCCTGCGCGCGCGATAGTGCGCCCGCAGTACGTTGTGGGCGATCGCAAACAGGTAGGTCCGAAAGCTCGCCTCACCGCGAAACCGCTCGTGGACCTCCACGCAGGCCGTGAGGGTCTTCTGGACCAAGTCTTCCGAGCCCTGGACGACCTTGTTGCGGAAAAACCGGTCGATGGCTTCGTAGTGGCGCTCGAACAGCTCGTCCGCGGCTCGCCGATCTCCGACCATCCAGGCGTCGAACAGCTCGAGGTCGGTCATCCGCGGGTAATCCGATGCCACAACGCGAAGCTAGCACGCAGTGTGCGGATCAGGCGGCGACCAAATTTGGCATCCGGTGACGCGTTTGCTGCGCAGTCCGGGCATCCCCGTCTGGAGGGCGCCAGGGTCGCGCGTTTTCGCGCTCGACCGTCGCGCGAAACTTGCGGGCCCGACCGCGCGGATCTGGTGGGCGCGATCCGTGACGGTCAGTCAGCCGCGTCGACGGCGGCCCCGTCTGACAACCCGAGCTCGCCGACGAGGTGGACCAGGTCACGCGGCGCCCACGGCTTTTGCAGGATCGCGTCGATGCCGAGCGCGCTGAGCTGCCGGGACCCCTCATCCTGCGCATAGCCGCTGGAGATGATCACGGGGATGTCGGGTCGCCGCTCGCGAATCTTGGCGAGCAGCTCGAGGCCGTCGAGGCCCGGCATGGTTCGGTCGAGGACCACGACGTCGATGGTGTCGACGTGGGCGTTGAACAGGCGGAGGCCGTCGTCGCCGTCGTGGCCAAGCAGGACAGAGTGGCCAGCACCTTCGAGCACCTCGCCAGCGAGCTCCCGGATCATCTGCTCATCGTCGACGACCAGCACACAGGTCGGTCCCTCGGCCCGCGGGCGCGCGAGCCGGCGGCGGGGGGGTCCCACCATCTGCGAGAGATCCGTCGCGGTCGGCAGCCGGATCCGGGGCCGCGGCGCGTCTTCATGTTCGGCGGCGGCCAGGGTCTTGGGGTCGGGGCAGCGCAGCATGACGCGAAACCGCGTGCCCTCGCCGACGACGCTGTCGACCTCGATGTCGCCGCCGTGGCTGCGCACGATCCCGAGCACGGCCGCGAGCCCGAGCCCGTGACCGGTGGGCTTGGTCGTGAAGAAGGGATCGAAGATGCGCTCGAGCTTCTGAGCTGGGATCCCGCAGCCTTCGTCACGAACCTCGAGCATCACAAAGTCGCTCGGGGTCGCGGGCCGGGTGATCTCGGCTCCGGACGCGTCGACGGCCCGCGTTTGGATCCACACCCGTCCCCGTCGGCCCTCGAGCGCCTCGGAGGCGTTGGTCACCAGGTTCATGGCGATCTGCTGGATCTGCACGGGATCGCCCGTGACACGGGGCGCGGGCCGGTCGAGATCCAGGATCAGCTCGGTCTGCTTGTCGAGCCCAGGCGTGACCAGCCCCACGACCTCCCGCACCAGCTTCGGCAGATCGATGGCGCCCGTGCTGGTCCGCGAGCGACCGGCGTAAGCCAGCATCTGCTCGACGAGGATCGCCGCGCGCCGCGAGCTATGGGCGATCGCCTCGATGCGTCGCGTCGCGCTGGCGCGGGTCAGCGCCGATGGATCATTGGACTCGGCGGCGAGCATGCTCGCTTGGCCCAGGATCCCCGAGAGGATGTTGTTGAAGTCATGGGCGATGCCGCCAGCGAGCATGCCCACGGTCTCGAGCTTTTGACTGCGACGGATCCGGGTCTCGAAGTCGTCGCGCTCGGCCTGCAGGCGGGCCGCCGCGTGCTCCCAGAACAGGCTGAGCATGCTGATGATAGCGAGCGCCGAGATCAGGTTGAGCGCGACCAGAGCGGGCCCCTCTTCAGCCCGGAGGCTCGGGTCGTAGCTCAGCCACGGCACCACGTCGATCGCCCAGAACCCCGCGATGCACACCGTCGAGATCAACGAGAACGCGATCGTCCAGCGGGCGCCCAGGAACAGCCCGGCGCTGGCTGGCACCGCCAAGAACCACACGATGATGACCGACTGCAGGCCCTGCTGCTTGTAGACCACGCACACGGTCGCGAGCACGGCGGCGAGCAGGATCCACGCGCCCGCGAGGTTGGGTGACCCGGTCCAGCGCAGCACGAACGGGGTCAGCGCGAACATCAGGCAGATCGGCAGCGCGATCGCGAGCGTGAGCGGCGTCGGGTTACCGTCGAGCGGCAGCGCGAGCGCGGGGATGAGCGTTGCGATGATCGCGACCGGGCTGACGAGCACCAACGCGATCGCGCGCATGGTGGCGGTGGTCCCCAGCGCCCGAATTTCATCGGTCACGAACGCGCTGGTCCACCCGCTCGTCGTCTCGAAGACCCGCGCGAGCCAGGGTCGTTCGTCCTCGACTGGCGTGTCGGAACCCACCGGATTTCATATGGCCATGACGGGCACTCGGACGCAACCCGGGAACTCCACGGTCCTCAGTCGAAGCTCAGTCGGGGCTGGTGGATCCGCCCGAGGTCTGGACTGAGCCGCCTGCGGGCGCGACCGACCGCTCAGTCGGACCCTCCACCTCAATTGGCTTGGCCAGCACGGGCGGCGAAGGGTCCGGAAACCGGGCCGGGGGCGCCTTGTCGGCGCACCCGAGCACCGGACCCATCGAGATCGCGCAGCTGATGAGGACGGACCGGAGCCGACCACCCCAGCTCGAGCCAGCGCATGCGCGCTCAGTCGTCGTCGGACTTGTCGTCGTCGTCGTCGTCGTCATCATCGTCGTCATCGTCGAGCTCGTCGATGACGGCGGGCACGGCGTCGTCGTCGGCGAGATCGTCGCTGTCGCCGTCTTCGATGTCGGCGTCGTCTTCGTCTTCGGCCACGGGCGTCTCTGGGTCGCCGTCTTCGTCGTCGTCGTCGTCGTCGTCGGCCTCGAGCTTGTCGGGGTCGCCGACCAGCTCCTTGACGTCGTCGTCGTCGTCGTCCTCATCGTCCTCATCGTTGCCGAAGGTGGCGGCGTCGATGAAGGTCGCGTCGGTGTTGGAGCCGGCCATGAGCTGGGCGCGCTGCTCCTCGATGAAGTCCCGGATCGTCTGCTCGACGTCTTCGTCGTAGCGGACCGACGACTTGGCGATCTCGCGCAGGGCCACGACGCCGACCTTGTTGTTGCTCTTGACGAGGGCGGTGCCCTTGCCCTCGCTCAGCGCTCGCGCGCGACGGGACGCCAGCACGGTGAGTGCAAAGCGATTTGGAACCTGTTCGAGGCAATCTTCGACGGTGACGCGTGCCATGAGGAGCGCGGAGTATGGGGGGGGCTTTTCAAAATGTCCACTGGCCGCGCCAATCATTGGCGGGCTGTGCGCTTGGCCGTGGGTGACCCAAAACGGGCATCTGCGGGGCAGTCGGACGGGGGCGATCCGCTCGCTCCGGGGCCGCCTGTCGAGGGGGCGCTGTCCGCACTGACCGGGCCGGGTCGAGATTCGCTCACGCGGGCGCGCGCTCGTGTCGTCGTCGCACACTTCCCCGCCGAGCAGAGCGCGACGCCGGCTGGACCACGGCGTCACTCGGGCGTGACTCGCGTCCGGCTAGCCCTCGGTGTCATCGCCGGTTCGGGAGATCAATTTGGAGAACCGACTGTTGGGCTCGTCTCGATACGAGAACGCGAGCTGGCTGTCCCGTTGACGTGCGCGGGGTGGCCCCCGCGATGCTCGACCCACTGCTTGATCGTCTCGTGATTGGTGGTGGACATGGCGCGATCCAAATTCGCAAGATCCCGGCCGCGCGCTGGCGAGCCGCTCGCATCGGGCGCCCGGTTCACGCTATCCTGCGCGCCGCATGACCGCCCCGGTGCTAGAGGTCGATGGCCTGCGCAAGGAGTTCGTGCGTGGGTTCTTGCGCAAGCGGACGGTGGCGGTCGACGGCGTCAGCTTCCACGTCGAGCGCGGCGAGGTGTTCGGGTTCCTCGGCCCCAACGGCGCCGGCAAGACCACGACCATGAAGATGCTCATGGGCCTGATCTACCCGAGCGGGGGCACGGCCACGATCCTCGGCGCGGCCGTCGGCGACATCGAGGCCAAGCGGCGGATCGGCTACCTGCCCGAGAATCCGTACTTCTACGACTATCTGTCCGCGACCGAGTACCTGCACATGATCGGCCGCATCTACGGGCTCGATCGCCACGAGCGACGCAAGCGAGCCACGCGCCTGCTCGAGCGACTGGGCCTGGCCATGGCTGAGGGCCGAGCGATGCGCAGCTACTCGAAGGGCATGCTGCAGCGGGTCGGGCTGGCGCAGGCGCTGATCGGCGATCCCGAGCTGGTGGTCCTCGACGAACCAATGAGCGGGCTCGATCCGATCGGCCGTCGGGAGGTCCGCGAGCTGATCCTCGAGCTGCGCGGGCAGGGCAAGACCGTGTTCTTCTCGACCCACATCCTCGCCGACGCCAACCTGCTGTGCGATCGGGTCGGGATCATCGTCAAGGGCAAGCTGCGCGACGTCGGCCCGCTCGGCGAGCTGCTCAGCCCCAAGGTCCTGCGAATTGAGGTGCTGTGGCAGGGCAGCGCCGAGCTGCAAGCGGCGCTGCGCGAGCAGTTTGCCGAGGCCGAGCCTGGGTCCGAGGCCGAGCCTGGGTCCGAGCCCGGGTCTGAGCGGGAGTCCCCCCACAGCAGCAGCTCCGAGGGCCAGGTGTTCGTCGCCCAGGCCCAGGCCCAGCTCGATCGCTTCGTGGCGGCCGTGATCGCGGGCGGCGGTGAGATCAGCTCGGTCACGCCGCAGCGCGAGACGCTCGAGCAGCTGTTCGTGCGCGACTCGGGCACCCGCCCGGAGGAGCAGCGGTCCTAATGGGCACGTCCAGCAACGGCCAGCGCGGCTTGTTCGCCAGCTTCGGGCGGATGTGGGCGATCGCGCTCAACACCTTTCGGGAGGCGGTCCGCAACAAGGTGCTGGCGATCCTGGTGATGTTCGCCGTCGCGCTGATGGCGTTCTCGCTGGTGCTCGGGCAGCTGTCGCTGCACGAAGAGGTCCGCATCATCAAAGATCTGGGGCTCGCGGGGATCAGCATCTTTGGCGTGGTCATCGCGCTGTTCCTGGGCGTGAACCTGCTGAGCAAGGAGCTCGATCGCAAGACCGTCTACGCGATCATCCCCAAGCCGCTGCATCGTCACGAGTTCCTGCTGGGCAAGTACCTGGGGCTCTTGGTGACCATGGTCGCGCTCGTCGCGTTGATGAGCGTCGTGCTCGCCGGGTTCTTGCTGATGCAGGGCGGGCGCCACGGCGTGCTCATGGTCCGCGCCGAGATCTTGATCCTGCTCGAGCTGCTGCTGTTGATGGCCGTCGCCATGTTGTTCTCGAGCTTCAGCTCACCGTGGCTGTCGGCGATGTTTGCCGGCTCGCTGTGGGTGATCGGGCGCAACACCGCCGAGCTCGAGGCGTTCGCCACCGGCAAGCTCGAAGGCAGCGCGGGCGGCACGGTGCTCGAGTTCGTGCTCGATCTGCTCCCGGATTTTCGGATGTTCTTCGTGTCCGGCGCCAACTTTGATGAGACGGTGGTCAGCGTGCACGGGAGCTTCGTCAGCTGGGCGTATGTAGGCAGCGCGGCCGCCTACGCGGCGGCCTATGGCGGGATGTGCCTGCTGATCGCGGTGCTGTTGTTCCAGCGCCGCGACTTCACCTGAACGAACGGCAACGCATGCGCACAGGCAGTCAGCCCCAGGCCCGCGGGCGGGTGATCGCGCGGCGCGTGGGGCTGATCGCGGTGGCCGTCGCGCTGCTGCTCGGTCCGCTGAGCGTTCGCGTGTGGGTCGACGGTCGCGCGCAGCTGCAGCTGGCGGCCGACGCCGCGGCGGCAGGCGATGTCGACGCGCAGATCCTCCATCTCGGTCGCGCCGCGCGCTGGCGACTCCCGCTGGCCACGCACGACGATCACGCTCGCGCCGAGCTGCGCGAGCTGGCGGTCACTGCGACCGATGCCCGGGATCACGACCGCGCGCTCGCGGCGTGGCGGGAGCTTCGCGGCGCGCTGCTGGGCACGCGCGCGCTCGGTGTCGTCGACGCCGAGCAACTCGCGGCGGCCAACGCTGCGATCGTACGGGAGATGGTTCGTCAGGCTGAGGCTGCGGTCGACCCAGCTGACTCAGCTGATCCAGCTGATCCAGCTGATCAGGCCCGCTGGGTCGCCGAGCTCGACGAGGACCTCGCGCCCCGCTGGCGCACGCTGCTCGCGTCGGCCTGTTTCACCGCGTGGTTGATTGCGTGCGTCGGCTTGTTCGTGCTCGGCATCGACCCCAAGGGCCGACTCGACCCGCGGCCCGCGACCCGCTGGGGCGCCGCCGTCCTGGGTCTCCTGATCGCGTGGATCCTGCTCATGTAGATCGCCACTGTTTTCGGTATTGGCCCACGCCCAATTTTCTAGATGTAACCGCTGGCTCAGGCGCCCGTGCGGTTTTGACCGAGGCGCCAACATGCCCATGGGCGCCCGCAGAAACCCGGTTTGGGCCTATGGAAGTCTCTTGGGGTTCGTGCGAGGTTTTCGGAATGCAAGTCTTGCCCGTGCGTCGGCTGCCCGTGTTTGCATTGCCATGCCTGGGACTCGCGCTGTTGCTCCCCGGGTCGAGCTTCGCCGCGGAGCCGCCCGGCCAAGTCGAGCCCGGCGTCGAGCAAGAGCCCGCGGTCTACGGCGGCGCCGCAGCAAAGCCGTGCGGCTGGCCAACGGCGGTGTACGTGTCGTTCGGCAGCTGGGTCTGCTCGGGCACGCTCGTCCACCCGGACGTCGTCATCACGGCCGCGCACTGCCCCGACAGCACCTCGGGCCGGAACGCGACGATCAGCTTTGGCGAGGGTCAAGGCGGCGGCGCCCGCAACGTGACCGGCACCTGCTACTCGAACCCCAGCTACAACGGCAACGTCGGACCCACCGACTACGCATACTGCAAGCTCAACCAGCCCGTCACCGACGTGCCGATCATCCCGCCCGCGTGGGGCTGTGACGTCTCGGCGCTCGCGCCCGGGCGCGAGGTCGTGATCGTGGGATTCGGCAATTCCGACAACGGCGGCAGCGGCAGCAAGCGCGAGGTCACCACCACGATCAACGGCATCAACACCGAGGCGTGGATCGGCGGCGACGGCAAGGACGCCTGTCAGGGCGACTCGGGCGGCCCGGTGTACATCAAGCTCAAGAGCGAGTTCGGGGGCGACGACAGCTGGCGCGCGTTCGGCATCACCTCGGGCGGCGGCACCTGCGGTCAGGGTGGCACGTTCGCGCTGATGCACGTGGCGATCCCGTGGATCGAGGAGCACTCGGGCATCGACATCACGCCCTGTCACGACAGCGAGGGCGAGTGGGCGCCCACGCCCGAGTGCGGCGCGATCCCCCTCGATCCAGCCAACGGCATGGGCGGCTGGGCCAGCGGCTGCTCCGACGGTCCGATCAGCGGGTTTTCGTCGCTGTGCGGCGACGCGTTTGGATCGGGCGAGGACCCAGATCCGCCGACCGTCAGCATTGCGTCGCCCGCGACCGGCACCGTGTTCATGGTTGGCGCCGGGGAGACCCAAGCCGAGGTGGCGATCTCGGTCAACGCCGACGACGGCGCGGGGTTTGGGGTCGCTGACGTACGCCTGAAGATCAACGGTCAGGAGTTCCCCGGCAACAAAGACTCGAGCGCGCCCTACGACTGGAACCTGGTGTTTGGGCCGGGCGGGTACATCATCGAAGCCGTCGCCACTGACTTTGTCGGCAACGAGTCGAGCCCGGACCTGGTCGCGGTCGGTGTCGATCAAGAGGCGCCGCCGCTGCCCACCGACGACGGCGGCGGCGACGACGGCAACGGGGAGGGGGACAGCGGCGACGATGATGGCGGGGCCGATGCGGGAATCGACACCGGGCTCGGCGACTCGGGCTTCGGGACAACCTACGAGGGCACGGTCGGGTGCAGCTGCTCGAGCCAATCGAATGACGCGGGCGGCGAGCAGGGGCGTGCGCTCGGGGCTCTGGCGCTGCTGGGTCTGCTCGGGCTCCGCCGCCGCCGCCGCTAGCTCATTGGCCTAAGAGCCCACGCGCGAGCCGTGGCGATCGTGGGGGTCCTCGACGGTGGCCGCGGTGGAGGTCACCTCGATCTCGCCCGGCCCCTTGGTCGACCAGTACAGTCCGCGACCCCACGCCACGAACAGGAGCAGCACGAGCACGGCGACCGGCGCGATCAGCAGCATGTACTGGTCACGAATGGCGAGGGTCCAGATCAGGCCCGCCACGATCACCGAGAGCCCCACGGCCGTCCAGCCAGCCGTTCGCTTGAACAGCAGGCCGACGGCGCCCGCGAGCTCGAGGATCCCGATGATCGCCGTGACATCGCGTGTGTAGCCCCATTCGCGGAACTGGTCATCCAACATGCCTGCGAGCTTGAACCCACCCGACAGCACAAATAGCGCCGCGAGTAGACCAGCTGTCACCCATAACGTCACATTGAGGGCACCCTTTGTTTGGTTTGGCATTGCGGCTCCATGCGCGTCACAGCGCGTCGTCGTATTCGTCGAGCTTCTCGTCGAACGCATCCATGGCTTGGTCGAGCCCCTCGAGGGTGCTCTCGATGTTGGTGGGTGTCGCGTTGCGGAGCTGGTCGATCTGAGCCTTGGCACGCGACTTGGCCTGCTCGATCTCGGTGGCGGCGGCGGTGTTGGTGGCGGCGGCGGTGATCTTGGCCGCGCGGAGCTCGAGCTCGGCGAACCGCTGTTCGGCCGTGGAGACCCGCTGGGCCAGCTGAACCGCGAACTCGTTCTTCTCCTCGGCGAGCTCGGCCTGCTCTTCTTGGACCTCCTGGCGCTCTTCCTGAACGTCCTCCCGCTCGTCCCTGACGTCCTTGGCGTCCTGCTTGACCTTGGTGTCGGCGCAAGCCGCGGCGAAGCTTGCGAGAGTGACGGCGGCGATTGCGATTACGATTGACGTTTTCGGCATGAAACCACCCTGGACAAAAACTCCGCTCTGTCAATCCGGGCTTCAGTGCCATTGATAGATAGAGCCCGCCGCAATGATAATTGCGCGATCATGTCGGGGTCGGCATGTCCTGATCGAGCTCGCGGACCGCGGCGGCGAGCTGCCGTTGACGGTTGACGACGAGGGTCTCGAACGCCGCGAGCGCCTGGAACAATCCGCCCGAGAGGGTATAGATCTTGATGCGCTCGCTGAGCAGGGCGAGCCGCTCGTCGGTGCGCTCGGCGATCTGGACCAGGTCGTCGATCGAGGGTTTGGCTGGCAGCCGCAGGTCGTCGGCGGTCTGCGGAAATTCGCCGCCCAGCCGCACGTGGACATCGAGCTCGGCGTGGGGCTCGTCGGCGTCGAGGTAGCCGCGCAGCGCCGCGATCGTCTGATCCTCGCGGCTGACGAGCAGCTCCACGAATTGCGCCTTGGCTCGGGCATGGAGCTCACTGATATTTTTGCGTTCGAGCTCGCGCGCGAGACCGGCATACTGATCCCGTAGCTGCTCGAGGTCAGTCGCGGTTTGATTGAGTAGATCCTCTACGCTGGTTGCTGGCATGAGTTGGGTTCATGCAAGGGGCGTGACTAGTTCGAATGCCTGGCGCCAATTCGGCGACGGCCTGACGTGTCACGTGCAATTGCTGCGCTCGCACGCGCTCGCACACTCACGAGACAATCTCGAGCATGTCCAGTCCCTTCCAGCTGACGCTTGGCCTCGACATGCGCCCCCAGACCACGGGCGCGACACAGTATGCGCTGTGGCTGTGTCGGGCCGCGAACCTGCAGCCTGCCGGCCACGTGCACGCGGTCCACGTGATCGATCCCCCGGCGATGGTCGAGCTGAGCCGTCACGTCGACGAGCAGACCATGCTTGGGGCGTTCAAGCGACGTGGCAAAGAGATCCTCGACGAGATCGCCCACGGCGCGCGGCTTCACGCGCCAGAAGTACGCGGCGGCGACGTGCTCGACGAGCTCGAGGCTGCCGCCCGCGAGCAATCGAGCACAGCCTTGCTGGTCAGCAGGCGCGCTGGCGCTGGCGCTCGCCTGGCGCTCACGCGGCTGGGCTCGACGGCGCGTCGGCTGCTTCGGCGCCTCGCGCAGCCAACGATCGTCGTCCCGCCGGATCTGCTGTGCTCGAGCGTCGGCGACGGACCCGTGCTCGTCGCCGTGGACTTCAGCGAGGACTCGGCGCGGGCGCTGGCGTGGGCGCGATCGGTCGCCACTGTAATCGGGCGCAAGCTCGAATTGGTTCACTTCGCCGAGATGCCCGATCAGCTCGGCTATGCAGGGCTGATCCAGAGCGAGCGCTGGGACCAGCTCGCCAATGAGATCCTCGACAGCGCGCGGGGGAGCATGGTGGCCTTCGTTCGCAACCACCGCGCCGCGGACCTGCGGACGACCGTGCTGCGCGGCTCCACGCTGCCAGCGCTGCCGGACTACGCCGCGTCGCGCCACGCCTGTCTGCTGGTCACGGGGTCGGGCCACCATGGGCTCGCGCACCGGGCGATCGTGCCATCGGTCGCCTCGGAGACAGCCGCGCTGTCGTCGGTGCCGGTCGCGGTGGTTCCCTGACCGGTCGATCGGTGAAGGGGCCGAGTCGGGGCCCTACGCGATGCCGTAGCGCTCGCGCAGCGCGGTGACCGGCTCGCCGACGTCGGCCCAGGGATCCCACGCGAGCAAGTCGAACCCGGTGCGGCGTCCGCTGACGTAGCTGTCGAGCAAGATCCCGACGTCGACCTGGGCGACGGCGGGCGCGGCGTCGGTCGGCAGCTTCGCGCCGAGGTTGAACAGCAACAAAGAGAACTCGAGCATGGTGAAGCCGCCGGCGCCCATGCAGCCTGCCTCGAACCCGGCCATGCGGATCTCGCCGTCGATGTCCGTGGGCGCGCCGACGAGGACGTGACCCATGTCGTGGAACACCATCGGCTCGGGGAGGCCACCGCGCTGACCGGGGAGCCGAAAGCCGTTGGTCTGGCAGTGCTCGAAGAAGTCGCGGCCAAGCGTGCCGGGGGGCAGCTCGGCGAGGCCTTGGTAGCGGGCGGCCGTGCGGCGGTCGCCCAGGCGCACGACCGCCTTGATGAAGCGCCAGCGCTCGCCGAACCCACCGCGGCGCCACGCGGCCTCGAGCCGCTCGGTGGGCGGAAACCGGGGCATGAGCGCAGCGGTGAGGCGACGGTGGCGGCCCTCTAGCGTCCGACGCAGATCGTGCAGGGCGGGCTCGTCGGCGCGTCCGAGCGCCGCGGCGTAGGCCTCGAGTCGATCGAGGCGGGTGGCCGTCAGCGGCGGGACCAGCATCGCCGCGAGCACCAGGCGCTGAAGTACGGCCGCGCGGGCGGGCTCGTCGGTGATCAGCGCGGCCAGCTGCGCGGGTGTTGGCGCGGAGTCGACGTCTGCGCTGGCGTCGACCTGCAGCTCGCTGGCGACAAACCCGATGAGGCGAGCGACCCGCTCGTCGCTGGGGTGCTCGCTGACCCCGGCGAGCACCGCGAACACCGCCGGTTCAGCCCCTGCGTCAATCGACAGCTCCAGCATGGTCGCCTCAGCTCGTTTCCTCCACCGTACCAGAGACCTGGCTCGAGCGGGACGTGTTAGCGTCCGCGCAAGCCAGTCCGACCACCGCGACCTCGACCACTCATGCGCAGCATCCTCGATGCGATCGGCGACACGCCGCTGATCCCCCTGCGGGTCTTGGGCCGCGAGCTCCCGCGCCGGATCTTGGTCAAGTGCGAGCATCTCAACCCTGGCGGCAGCGTCAAGGATCGACTGGCCAAGGCGATCGTCGACGACGCCGAGGCCCGCGGGGTGCTGCGCCCAGGCATGACCTTGATCGAGGCCACGGCCGGCAACACCGGGGTCGGTCTGGCGTTGGTCGCGGCCACCCGCGGCTACGAGCTGGTCTGCGTGATGCCCGAGAAGATGAGCGTCGACAAGCGGCGGGTGCTGGCCTCGCTCGGCGCGGAGGTCATCATCACCGCGAACGCGCCACCCACCAGCCCGCAGAACTTTCAGAATGTCGCCAAGGCCCTGGCCGCGGAGCGGGGGTGGTTCGCGACCGACCAGTTCCAGAACCCGGTCAATGTGCAGATCCACGCGGACACGACGGGCGCCGAGATCCTCCGGCAAGTCGGCGGCCCGGTCGGGGCATTCGTGGCGGGCGCCGGAACCGGGGGCACGATCAGCGGCGTGGCCCTGGCCGTGAAACAGGCGTGGCCAGCCGCGCGCATCGTGCTCGCCGATCCGGTCGGATCGGGACTAGCGAGCTGGGTCGAGACCGGCGAGGTCGGACCCGACGGCAGCTACGCGGTGGAGGGGATCGGATCGAGTCAACCACCCGCCAACCTCCACCGTGAGCTGATCGACAGCGCCGAGCGGATCAGCGACGACGAGAGCTTCGAGACCGCACGCCGACTGGTCGCCGAAGAGGGCCTGCTGGTCGGCGGCTCCGCCGGTACCAACGTCGCGGCCGCGCTGCGCGTCGCCGCGCGCGACGACATCGATGGCCCCGTCGTCACGGTCTTGCCCGATTCGTGGGACCGCTACTTCAGCACACAGTGGATGCAAGATTGGGGTCGGCGGATACGCAAATAATTCGAGCTATTCGCTGGCCCGGTGCACACTTCATCAGCATGGTGGCTTGGCGGGCAATACTCACCTCGTTTGTTTGTGTGGCTGGGTTCGGGTGTGCAGACCCCGAGCTCGAGCAGCTGTTCGATGGGGCCGATAGCCACACCGATGATGGGTGGGCGACCGAGTCTGAGTCCGAGTCTGATGGCGACACTGGGGCCGATGGCCACACCGACGACGGCAGCGAGGAGACGCCACCGCCAGATCCACCCAGTCCGCCCGACCCCGCTCCCGAACAACCCACACCCGATCCCCAGACGGGGGGCTGTCAGTTCGACCTGGTGTGGCCGACCACGGGCACCGCCGATGCCCAGACCCTCGTCCACGACGCGTACGGCCCGCGCTTGCTCGGCGGCAACTACGACTGGCATGGCGGCATTGATCTGCCCGGTCGCAGCGACGACGACGGCTTTCACGATCCGGTCCACGCCGTCGCCGACGGCAGCATCTACGCGATCGGAAACCGCCCGAGCCCCAACCAGGGGGCGCTCTCCAGTTACTCGGCGTCAGCTGGCAACGTCATCGTCCTCGAGCACGAGGCGGCCGATCTGCACCCCGGCGCCGAGACCCTCTACAGCCTGTATCTGCACCTCGATACAATCGAGCTCGACGCGTTCTCGGCCCGACTCGCCGACAACATGGACGAAGTGACGCCGATCGATCTGCGCGAGTATTACTACCTCGGCGGCGCGGGCACGACATCGGACAACCGCGGCCACCGACGCTCGACCTTCAAGTCCAGCGGGGAGCCGATCACGGCGTATCCGCGGGTCCGACGGCAAGATCCGCTGGCGATCATCGGCGACAGCGGGGCGACCTACGAGCACCTGCACTTCGAGATCCGCGAGACCTCGCCGACTTCGGACCACGCCCGCAACCCCTTCGCCTATCTGCCGCACCTGGACCTGACCCAGCACAGCGCCAGCCTGAGCATCGAGGGAGGGGTCGTGCGCGCGCTCGTCGAGATCCCGCGGGCCGGCGGCAGCATGGGCGCGACGACGGATCTGAGCCAACAGCTCGACGTCGACACCATCGCCCTGCAAGTGCGTGATCTGCAGGGCGGCGTGCTCGACGAGCTTCGCGTCGACCTCTCGAAGATCGCGCAGCTCGGTGATCCAGATCAGCCGCTGCTCGAGCTCGAGGGGATTGGGCTGCGCCTCGCCCCCAACGACTTCGACAGCAGCAGCTCGAGCTGGCAGCTCGAGATCGAGTTCTTGGGGCTCGGCCTGGTCGGGCTGCTCCCGATCCTCGATGAGGTCTTCGCGCTCGAGGTCACGGATCTGTGCGGCAACCGGTTCACGACCATGTGAACGATGCTCTAGCGCTAGCGCTCCTCGCAGCCCACTTGGCGGGTGTGGGCGCCGGGCCAGCCCTCGAACACGCTGCGCAGCTCGTGCACGCGCGCGTCGCCGAGCTCGTCGCCGAGCAGCTGCGCGAAGCGATCGCCCGCGTTGAAGCGCAGCCGGTTGTAGCGGTTCCAGGCCGAGAGCTGCTCGGGATCGGTCGGTGCGTCGCGCAGGCCCGCGCGCTCCTCCGCGACGTGGCGCTGCAGCGAGCTGTCGTCGCCGCTGCGCGCACGCCCGGCGACCTTGGTCAGCTGTCGCCGAACCTGCGCGAGCGGGAGCTCGTCGAGGCCCGGCGTCTCGGGATCGAGCTCGCGCAGGATCTCGAGGTAGTACGCGCGCTCTTGCTCGGCGAAGGCCTGCAGCGCGCGGTCCCACGCCTGCTGCTCGTCGGGCTCGAGGGCGAGATCCTCGATCTCTTGGGCCTCGAGCCGCTTGGGGTAGTCCATGCGGATGTCGCAGTGGCGGGCCATGGCCTCGAGCTCCGCCTGACTTTGGTTGTAGTAGGACAGCTCGCCGGTCACGGCGCGCTCGGCCAAAACCTGGTTTTGGGTCTCGAGCAGGGCGAGCTGGTCTTCGACCGCGAGCGCGTGGGCTTCGGCGGCGCGGCTGGCCGGGTGGGGGCGGGCGCCGGCCACCAGCGGGTCGAGCACTCGTGCGGGGGACGAGGCGCTCGGCGGGCTGGAACTGTCGGGCGGGCAGTCGCTGGGGACCGGATCCCGCTCGATGAGCTCGAGCTCGTAGGCCGCGACCACGCCCAGCGCGATCAGGATCCCGAGCAAGGTTGGCAGGGCGCGCGCCAACCCAGAGCCAGCCGCTGTCGGAGTCGACATGCGGGTAATTTACTACCCATCACGGCCGAGCGCGCCGCGATTTTCCGATCGGTGGTTCGGGCGCTCAGGTCGGTCGGGCGAAGCGCTCGCGTGCACGCTCGACCTGCGCTCGCGTCGTGCAGCCGTCGAGGTGATCGTTGACCAAGCCCATGGCCTGCATGAACGCGTAGGCGGTGGTCGGACCAAAGAACGCGAAGCCGCGGCGCTTGAGATCCTTGGCCATGGCGATCGACTCGGGCGAGCGACCGAGCTGGGTCAGGGCGGCCTTGGTCATGCGCTTGGGCCGGGTGCGCGGCTCGGGCTCCCAACGCCAGAAGTAGGCCGCGAGCGAGCCAAACTCCTCGGCCAGCGCGACCGCTTGCTTGGCGTTGTTGAGCGTGGCCTCGATCTTGCCCCGATGGCGGACGATCCCCGCGTCGGCCAGCAGGCGATCGATCCGGCTGCTCGCGCGCCAGCGGGCGATCGCCTCGAAGTCGAAGTCTGCGAACGCGCGCCGAAAGTTGTCGCGCTTGCGCAAGATCGTCAGCCAGCTGAGCCCGGACTGAAAGCCCTCGAGGCACAGCTTCTCGAACAGGCGGTGGTCGTCGTCGACCGGGAAGCCCCACTCCTGGTCGTGATAGTGCTGGTAGTCCGGGTGTTCGCCGCACCACCAGCAGCGCCGCTGGTCCCCGTCTTGGATCAACCCCGGGCTGAGCCTGGTCACAGGTGCAGCATGCCCGTCCGAGACCCAGCCGAACAGCCTGTAGCGGCGTCCAAGCGAGTGTTTGATCTGCGTGGACCGCTCATTTTCGGGTGATCTTGCAACCGCCCAGCCCTTGCGCGAAACACTAGGCCCCGACGATGCGCATCGCCGACGAATTCCGCCGCCTGTGGCAAGGCGTGCGCCTGTTCGCTCTCATTAGCTGGTTCCACGGGTTCAAGATCGCCGGGAACATCATCGATCGGCGCGGCGGCGTGATCGAGCAACGGATCGCGCGACTGATGAGCCGGCGGATCCTCGCGGTGCTCGACATGCACGTCACCGTAGAGGGCCAAGAGCACGCCAAGTGCATCGAGAACTACGCGGTCGCGAGCAACCACCTCAGCTACCTCGACTGGGTGCTGATCCTGGCCGAGTTCCCGAATTCGGTCAGCTTCATCGCCAAGCGGGCGGTGACCCTGATGCCGGTGTTCGGCTCGTATCTGCGCAACCGCGGGGTGCTGATCGATCGCCGCAAGGGCCAGACGGCGCGCTCGGTCATCCGCGAGGCGGCCGGGTCGAGCCCGTGGCCGCTGCTGATCTTCCCGGAGGGCACGCGCAGCCCCGACGGCAACCTGCAGCCGTTTCGCCGCGCGGGCATTCGGATCTTGACCGACCAGGGGCTCAAGCTGCTCCCGGTCGTGTTGCTCGGCACCTACGAGGGGCTGAGCCGGGAAGCCCGCTGCATCCGCACGGGGCAACGCCTGCACATGATCATCTTGCCGCCGATCGACCCCAAAGAAATGGGCTCGGTGGCGGCCTGTGATGAGCTCGAGCGCGTGATCAACGAGACCTACGACGCGCGCCGAGCCGAGTTCGAGCGAAAGTCGTAGTGTTTCCGCATGTCCGAGACCGAGCCGGCAGCCCCGCTGCCCGACACGCAACCAAAGCCCCTCGAGCTCGTGACCGTCGAGCCGCCGCCGCCCGAGCAGCGCGCTCGTCGCGACGCCCGGTTCGCGCTGCCCGGGGAGAAACGAACCCGCTACTCGCTGCCGACGGCGCTCGAGTCCGGATCACCCGTTGGCTATCGCAGCCGGGTGGGCATGAGCCAGGCCGAAGGTCGCGCGGCCTTGAAGCTGCTGTGCCTGGAGGCGCCGACCGGGTTTGGCCCGGTCGCGTCGGTGCCCGAGCAGGAGCTGTTCGAGGAGTCGGCGCTCGGCGTGCTCAGCTCGCGGCAGTCGACCAACTACCGGGGTCAGCGGCAGGTCAGCTTTGGACCCGACGACAGCCAGACGATCGCCGGGATCCTGCGCAGCCTGACCGGCGCCGACGGACCGGGTGAGGGCAAGGTCCTCGATGGCGCCAGCTACACCCACGTGGTGCTCTCGCGTCCGTATCGGACCCCGTTCACGCTGTTGCTGACCTTCGTCGGCCACAAGCCCGTGCGCAGCCTGTTGAGCGTGCCGATCCGCGCGATCCGCAAGCAGCTGTTTCACGAGAGCGACATCCCGACGATCGGCTACCTGCAGCAGCTGCACGTGGGGATCTTGGCGGACACGCTCGAGCGCGCGGTCGTCATCGCTTCGCAGGGGCGTCGGCGCGCGCAGATCTTTCAGGCTCCGTTCTGTGGCCGCAACCGCGAGCGCAACGCAGGCGCGATCGCCCGGCTCGAGCGAATGTGCAAGCTCGGCAGCGAAGATCGCCGCCACGGCTGGCAGGTTGCGATGGTCGTGCAAGTCGGCGCGGCGCTCGAGCATGAGCAGGTCCGCTTCGACTCGGAGCTCGACGAAGACGCGGCCAAGCACCTGTGGCGCAAGCTCGGCGCCAACTTGCTGGCGTTTCGCAGCGAGCGGATCCAGCCCGGGGTCAACTTCGAGGACAAGGCCCCGCCGCAGTATCGCGCCCGCCAGGACATGGACGTGCCCGAGGCGTTCACGGTCCAGGCGGGCCGCGCCGGCTACAACGCGTTCGCGCGCTGGACTGGCCTCGAGCGCGAGCGAGCCAAAGAGATCATGTTGCTCGATCGGGTCGACGTGCTGACGCCGGGCGGGAAGCAGCGCCTGCACAAGATCCAGCAGAAGCTCGAGACGATCACCGACCGCGTGGTCGCGCAGCTGCCCAAGTGGGCTGATCTACCCCTGGCCAAGGCGCTCTCGCGCAACGCCGAGCGCGGCCGCAAAGCGTTCGCGCTGGCCGGCCAGCGGATCTACATCGCCGGCCTGTCGCAGCGAGAGGTCGAGGCGCTGGGGCTCGACTGGGAGCTGGCGATTCGGGCGGTCGGCGCTTCGGCCTGTCGCGGGGCGCTCTACGCCGAGCTGATGGGGGTGGTGGATCTGCCCGAGGACTGCGACCTGCTCGCCGGGATCTGCATGATGGCCGGCCCCGTCAACCAGGACGACATCGGCAAGACCCACTTTGGGATGCCGGACCTGCTCGCTGACAACTCGGGCTTCGCCAGCCGCGATCCAACCGCGCTGCTGGTCTGGACCTTCAAGGCCAAGACCGTCGCCGATCCGATCGGCAACGAAGAGCAGCTGCTCAACGCCGCCCGCAAGGGGGCCCTGGTCGATCTTCGCGCAGCTCCCCACGAGATCGTCGCGATCGCCGAAGGCGGACGCGTGCAACCCATGCGCGCCCGCGCAGGTAAACACAGTCGCGAGCGCGCGTACGCGGACGTCGACAACTTCGTACGCGACGCGACCGGCCTCGACATCCCCGGCAACCGCGGCGAAGCATGGCCCGAAGACTGGAGCTCCCAACCCCTCTGGCCCTGACCCAGCTATGACCCCCACAGGCGGCTTGGCACTTCGCGGTCACTCGCTTCGCTCGTTCCCAACGGGCTGGCTGTTTGCGAGCGCATGTGTGGCCCCCTGCAAGGGGGCTGTATATGACCCCACAGGCGGCTTGGCACTTCGCGGTCACTCGCTTCGCTCGCTCCCAACGGGCTGGCTGTTTGCGAGCGCATGTGTGGCCCCCTGCAGGGGCTCTGAACACATTTCCTGTGTCCATCGATCGCACGACGTGCGGAAAAATCTCCCAGCTATCGAGCTTCGGCTTCGTCGATGCCTGTGGTGATCAGCTGGGCAATGTGTGCCAGCAGCACGGGGGACACGGGGAGCGTGAACTCCACGCCGGTCATGCCTGGCAGCACCGTCGAGGCCCAGCGCACCTTCGCGGGGACGGCCAAGCTGCCGTACCCCGGCAGCTCGATCTCGAGCTCGATCATCTCCCCAGCGACGAGCGGGGGATCGACGTCCAACGAGACCATCGCACCCCGTTCACTGAGGTTCTCGGTGGTCCCGCGACCCTTGCCACCAGCTCGCCGCAAGCTCAGCCGATAGTGCACGGCCACCCGCAGCTGTGCACGTAGATCAGCCACGCAGCTACTCTACGCGGCATCCGCGAGCGCCCACAGTTTTCGGAGATTCTGCATCACCGCTGCACGCGGTTTCGCTCCGCGCTCACTCGTTGCGCTCGCGCGCGACGACAGTGATGTCGACGACGACGCGGGAGATCTCGCCTCGCGATTGGGTCGCAACGCGATACGATCGAGCGGCGACCGCAGTGGAAAAGCTGTCGACAACCTGTCGAGAGATCTCGTCGTCGAGATCGCCACCCCATCGAAAAGCGAGGCGATCACAACACCTTAGGGGGATGCCGCGCCCCGCACGCGGGTCTGGATCAGGCGAGTGCGCTCGGCACGGACCCGCGTGCGCGCTACTCACGCATGGATCCCCGACCGATCGAGCGATCGGCGAATGCTGATCAAAGCGTGTTCGCGGGCGCTTGACGGCATGACTGAACGAGTGTTAGGTCAACTCACCCGTTCAGTGCAGGCGAGATTTTCCGTTCGATGCTAGAGCACCCATCAGGCTTTCCCCGCGTACGGACCCTCCTTCCAGAAACACCGGATCCTCCTTCAATTTCAGGTGTTTCTGCCGGCGCGGGGAAGCCTGATGTACCCGAGCGGTCGACCTACGCCAACGCTGGCGGCAGGTCGACCGCTCACTTTTTAGGCCAGCTCGATCACGTGGTCGCGTCGATCACGGATCTCGACGAGCTCGAGCTCGTCACGGTGCGCCGCACTCCGGCTCGCGCAGGTGTCTCGGGCGAGTGGCCAGCGTGGATCGATCAGCGCGTGCGCGAGTGCTTCGCCACGATCGGTGTCGATCGGCCCTACGCGCATCAACAGCGGGGCCTCGATGCACTCCATGCAGGACGGGATCTCGTGCTCGCAACCGCGACCGCGTCGGGCAAGTCGCTGTGCTACCAAGCTCCCGTCTTGCAGGCTGCGCTGGCAGATCCGGCCGCGCGGGCGCTGTTCTTGTTTCCGACCAAGGCGCTCGCGCGCGACCAAGTCGAGGCGTTTCGCAAGCTGGTTGGTCCCAACACACCGCTGCGAGAGTGTGTGGGTGCGGGCACCTACGACGGCGACACGCCGCCCGATCAGCGTCGCGCAGCTCGTGCGCGCGCTCACGTGATCGCGACAAACCCAGACATGATGCACCGCGCTCTGCTGCCGCATCACGATCGCTGGTCCGCGTTCTTGTCGGGGCTGCGCTACGTCGTGATCGACGAGCTACACACCTACCGGGGCGTGTTCGGCAGTCATGTCGCCAACGTGCTGCGGCGGCTGTGGCGGGTCTGCGCGTTCCATGGTTCGCGCCCGCAGCTGATCACCTGCTCGGCCACGATCGCCAACCCGCGCGAGCTCGCGTCGTCGCTGTGCGCCCGCGAAGACTTCGAGGTCATCGATCAGAGCTCGGCGCCGGTCGGTCCGCGGACCTTCGTGGTGCTCAACCCTGCGGTCGTCGATCCGCTCACGGGCGTGCGGCGTGACTACCTCAAGTGCACGCGCGCGGTGCTTGGCCGGCTGCGCGCGGCCGATCTCACCACGTTGGCGTTCTGTCGCACCCGCAAGTCGGTCGAGCTGCTCACCCGCTACCTGCGGGAGGATGAGTGTGGTGTGCACGAGCAGGGCCGCTCACCCATGCAGCCCGCCAGCGCCGCGGCGCCGCCGAGCGCACCGGTCGGGTTCAAGCCCCAGGGCAAGACCGCGAGCGGCCCGTGGGCGCGCTTGCAGCAGCAAGCGAGCGGCTCGAAAGCTCAGTTTCGCCGGCCGCCCGAGCTCGCCGGTCCGGTCGATCAAGGCGCCGTCGATCGTGCGCGCCGCACGATCCGTGGCTATCGCGGCGGGTATCTGCCCGAGCACCGCCGCGAGATCGAGGCCGCGCTGCGCGAAGGTGAGGCCAAGGTCGTCACCTCGACCAACGCGCTCGAGCTCGGCATGGACATCGGTGGCCTCGACGCGGTGGTGCTCGCGGGCTACCCGGGCACGCGCGCGGCCACCTGGCAACGCTCGGGCCGCGCCGGGCGGCGCCAGGACCCATCGCTGACGATCATGGTGCTGTCGTCGCGGCCGCTCGATCAGTTTGTCTCGGCGGCGCCCGAGTTCCTGTTTGGTGAGCCGCCCGAGCACGCGCGGATCGACGCGCTCAACCCCGAGATCTTGGTGCCGCACCTGCGCTGCGCCGCGTACGAGCTGCCGTTCGGGTTTCAGACGCCCGAGTCGGCGGACCAGCAGAGTGATCGCCAGCCATGGTGGTCGAGCTGGGGTGGGCTCGCGACCGAGGAGCTCGCGGGTGCGCTCGACTATCTCGGCGAGCGCGGCGCGCTGCTGCGCGAGCAGGAGGCAGACGGCGGCGTGCGGTTCTACGCGATCGGCACGGCGTTCCCGGCCGACGCGGTCGATCTGCGTGGCTCGCTCGAAGAGAACTTCACCGTCATCGAAGACGTCCCCGGAAGCAAAGAACACGGGCGCATCCTGGCCGAGGTCGACTTCGAAGACGGCCCGCTGTACCTGCACCCGGGCGCGATCTACCCGCTCGAGGGCAAGACCTACGAGGTCCGCCGGCTCGACTGGGACGCGCGCAAGGCCTACGTGCACGAGGCCGCCGTCACCTACTACACAGAAGCGGTCTGCAACCTGCGCGTGCGCATGCTCGAGGGCGCGCGCGCTGACGAAGGGGCGCGCGGTCCAGATGATCCCCGCCGGGCCCCGTCGGGCACTGGCTATGCGCACGTCGTGCGCGCGGTGCCTGGGTTCAAGAAGCTGCGGTTTCGGACCCACGAGAACGTCGGCTTTGGTCCGGTCAAGCTGCCGGACCTCGAGCTGCACACGATCGCCGCGTACTGGGGCTTCCCCGATCAGCTGCTGGCCTGGCTCGGCGATCCACATCGGCGCAGCAACGCCGCGCTGGCGGCTGCGCACGCGATTCGCCATGTCGCGGCGATGGTGTTGATGTGCGAGGTCCAGGATCTTTGCCACGCGGTCACGTCGGGGCTGCCCGGGCCCGAGGGGGTGACTGCGTGGGCCCCCGTCGGTCTTGGCAAGCCCTCGGCCGAGGCGTCGATGCTCGCGGGTGGGCGCCCAACCATCTACCTCTACGATGATCTGCCCGGGGGCGCGGGCCTGAGTACGCAGGCGCACGCACTGGGCCGGCCGTTCTTCGAGCGGGTGCTCGCGGTCGTGCGCGGCTGCGGCTGCGCGCATGGTTGTCCCACGTGTATTGGCACCGAGGTCGCGCTCGATCCTCTCGGCGGCATGGGTGCGGCACCGAATCCGAGCGAGCGCCACAACCCCGAGACCGTCGCGCGCAAGCACGCTCGCGCCGATCTGCTCACAACCATCCAAGCGATCGCCGACGGATTGTGTTTGTGACCCCCACAGACGGCTTCGCACTTCGCGGTCACTCGCTTCGCTCGCTCCCATCGGGCTGGCTGTTTGCGACCGCATGTGTGGCCCCCTGGAAGGGGGCTGTATATGACCCCCACAGGCGGCTTCGCACTTCGCGGTCACTCGCTTCGCTCGCTCCCATCGGGCTGGCTGTTTGCGAACGCATGTGTGGCCCCCTGGAAGGGGGCTGTATATGACCCCCACAGACGGCTTCGCACTTCGCGGTCACTCGCTTCGCTCGCTCCCATCGGGCTGGCTGTTTGCGACCGCATGTGTGGCCCCCTTGAAGGGGGCTGGATATGATCCCCTGGCGCGCGTTTGCGCAGGAACGTTTTAGATGGACTTGCTCACGCGACTTGCTCACGCTCGGGCGCTCGAGCGGCTCGACACTGGCGCGGTGGGGGAGGCGTTCGGTTCAGTCGATCGGCCCGCGCCCGTGACACCAACCGCAGCGAGGGTCCCGGAGGCGGGCGCGTCGTTCGAGCGACGGGAGGTGGTGGTGCCGCTGGCGGTGGCGCCCAGGGTTCCGCGTGGGTTTGCCGAGCGGCTGGCGACGGATCTGGCGACGGATCGGCCCGCGATGCTTGGTGGGTGCCTGGATCGGCTGGTGCTGCCCACGAGCTCGGCGTTGGCGCGTGATCTGGTCTGTCTCGGGGCCGCTCGCGGTGGGCGGCCGGTGTTCATCGACACGGAGACGACGGGGCTCGGCGGGGTCGCGCTGCCGTTCATGGTCGGCATCGCCTGGTATGGCCCAGGCAGCCTCACGGTCACGCAGTGGACCCTCTCGCGCCTGGGTGGCGAGGCGGCGCTGCTCGCCGACGTGCTCGCGACGCTGCGCAACTTGGGTCCCGATCCGCTGGTCAGCTTCAACGGCGCGAGCTTTGATCTGCCGCTGCTGCGGGTTCGGGCCCGGCGGCATGGGCTGTGTGAGCGGGTCCTCGCTGCGCGACAGGTCGACCATCTCGACCTGCTGGTGCCCGCGCGGCGGCTGCACAGCGGGTTCGGACCGGACTGCCGGCTCGGTACGCTCGAGCGCGATCTGCTGGGTCTGCGGCGCCGGGGCGACATCGACTCGGCGGAGATCCCCGCGGTGTACTGGCGGTGGCTGCAAGCGCCCGACGATCTGCACGCCCAGCGCCGGCTGCAGGCCGTGCGTGACCACAACGTGGTCGATCTCGCCAGCTTGCCTGCGCTCGCGGCCACGCTGGCCCGCACGATCCGCGAGCCCGAGGGGCTCGAGCGGGCCCGCCGGGCGGCGCGGCACTTCGCCAAGCTCGGCGCCCACGATCAGGCCCGGCTGTCGCTCGCGCGCTTCGTCGAGCCTGGCCTCGCGCGCGCGCAGCAGGGGCAGGCGCTGGCGAAGGGCTGGCGAGAGGCCGCGCTCGAGCTCGCGGAGCTCGAGCGGCGGGGCGGCACGCGCGAGCGCGCCGCGGTGCTGTGGAGGGCGGCGTGGCGGCAGGAGCCCAGCTGTCCGGTCAGCAGTGAAGCCTGGGCAAAGCACCTCGAGCATCACGCGCGGGACTTCGGCGAGGCGCTGCGCGTCGCTCGGGCTTCGCGCTTGGCGTGTCCCCGGCGGATCGCCCGACTCGAGCGCAAGCTGGCCGGCGTCCACGCGGCGGCCGGCGCCGATCGAGTGGCACCCGAGCGAGCGACGTGCTCCAAGCCAGCGCCGATCCCCGAGCCAGCGCCGATCTCCGAGCTCCCCGAACTCGCAACGCTCCCCCAACCCGCCGAGCCCGCCGAGCTCCTCGAGCCCGCCGAGCCCGCCGAGCCACTGGGGGCGCCACGCTCACCCGCGCGCGTCGAGCCGCGCCCCGAGCCGCGCCTGGCCCACTCACCCCGCACCGCCCGCTCGACCCTGTTGAGCGTGGCCGAAGACGGGTCGGGCGCCAGGCGGCGCTATCGGTTGCTGCGCTGACGGACGTGGTACCTTCGCCGCACCGCATGCATCAGCCCCGGAGAACTCGACGGCCTGCGCAGGCTCGCGCGCTCGCGCTGGCGCTGTCGTTCGCGTCGGTCACCAGCGCGTCGGGCTGCATGAGCCTCACGCCGCAGCTGCACCCCACCGATATCGAAGCGCTCGAGCAGCTCGAAGATCGAGGTGAGCGCGAGCGCGCCTACGACGACAACGCGATCATCCGCAAGGGCGACGCCCGCGGGGTCCGCTACACCAAGGGCAACCAGCTCGGCGCGCGTCCGCGTGGCTGGCAGTCGCTGGATCTGATCCTTCGCTCCGATCGCAATTCCGCGGCGGCGCTGCCCGAGAAAAAAGTCCGCGCCGCGCGGGTGCTGACCGGCTTCGTGATCGCCAGCGCGATCGTGCTGGTGGGCGGCATCGCCTCGTCGGCCCGCGAGGGGCTCGAGCTCTCGCGGCTGTCGGGCACCAGCGCGGTCCTGCTCGGCGGCGGGATCGGCACGATCGCGTTTGGGATCGCGACGGGCGTGGTGTTCAACCAGGCTCGGGTTGGCTACGAGGGCGCGATCGACATCTACAACGACAGCCTCGCGCTGCGCCTGGGCATCTCCGATGCGGAGGGCGCCTACCGCCCGCCTCCGGGGGTGCTGATCGACGAGGAGGGCTTCATCATCCTCGACCAAAAAGAGCTGTCCACGCCGGAGTTTCGGCCCAAGCCGCCGCCGCCGGTCGAGCCGCCGCCGCCCGCTCCGATCGTCCCCGTTCCGTCCGAGGGCGTCAGCGAAGACGCCGAGGGCGAGCCGTCGCCGGCCGCGGAGCCGACTCCAGAGCCGGCCCCAGAGCTGTCCCACGCGGCGCCAACATCGGGCGGTGGCCTGCTGGGACCCGCGCGCAGCCTCGCACTTCGACAGTCGCTGCCGATCTACTGACGCGCGAACGCCCGCCTCAGCGAGCGCGCGGCTGCGAGCGCGGCTGGGGGGCCTTGACCTGAGCCGCTGCTGCGCAATCATGCGACCGCGTGCGAGGTTCATTGTTAGCACTCTTTGTTGTGGTGGCCGCGGGCTGCACCAACGCCGCCGGTCCCGAGCAGCCGATGTCGGGCAGGCAGACCTACGAGCAACAGTGCGCGCGCTGTCACGGTCTCGACGGCCGCCCGACCAAGGCTTCGCCGACCGCCCGCGACCTGACCAACCGCAGCTACATCGAGTCGCTGGGCGACGTCCAGATCCGCGCGGCGATCATGCAGGGCCGGCCCGCGATGGTGGCCCCGGGCCAGGAGAAGCTGATGCCCGCGTTTGGCAATCAGTTCTCCGAGCCCGAGCTCAACGTGTTGATCGGCTACGTGCGCAGCCTCTCCGATCCAGAGCTGGGCCCGGAGAACCTGACGCCCGAGGCAGTGGGCGCGCGTCCGCTGGCGGACGACGGACGCACCGGCGAATGAAGCCCCTGCACACGACCGAAGGTTGAGCCGCTTGCATGGGCGACGATGATCGCGTCGAGCTGTGCTGGCCGGGGAAGTACGTCGATGGGGTCCGGGCGCCGCTCGTCGATCACGGCGCGGAGCTGATCGAGCGTGAGCGGCTCGGCGCCGCGACGCCACCCGGGACGCCCGCCAACCGCCTGATCCGCGGCGACAACCTGCTCGCGCTCGAGGCGTTGGTCCGCCGCGCGCCACACAGCGTCGACCTGGTCTACATCGATCCGCCCTTCGCGACCGGCAATCGCTTCGCGCTGCTGCGGCGGATCGGCGACAAGCGCGAGGGCACCGACGCGCAGCTGCGGCTGCCGGCCTTCGACGACGCCTGGGACGGCGGCCTGGCCGGGTTCTTGCGCATGCTGGATCCGCGCCTGCGGCTGATCCACCAGCTGCTGTCGCCAACCGGGAGCCTGTATGTCCACGTGGATCCAACCGTCGGTCACGCGGTCAAGCTGCTGCTCGACGAGATCTTTGGGCCGGGCTGTTTTCAGCGCGAGATCGTGTGGCGGATCGGCTGGATCTCGGGGTTCAAGACCACGGCCCGCAACTGGATCCGCAACCACGATCTGATCTTTTTCTACACCAAGGATCCGCGCGAGTTCACCTTCAACAAGACCTGGGTGCCGCACCCCAGCAGCTACGAGCGCCGCGCAGGCACGGCCGCCAAGGCCCCAGGGGTCGCGATCGAAGACGTGTGGAACGCCGGGGCAGGGGAGCTCGAGCTCAGCGGCCGCGAGTCGCTCGACTCGATCCAGATCAAGAGCTTCTCGCGCGAGAAGACCGGCTGGGCCACGCAGAAGAACGAGTCCTTGCTGCGGCGGATCATCGCGGCGTCGAGCGACCCTGGCGATGTGGTCGCGGATCTGTTCGCGGGCTCGGGGACCACGGGAGTGGTCGCGGCCGCGCTCGGGCGCGCCTTCGTGGTCTGCGATCACGCCGACGCGGCCGTGCAGATCGCCCGCAATCGCTTGATCGACGCCGAGGTCGGGTTCGAGCTGCTCGAGGTCGATCACCGCGAGCGAGAGCTAAAGCTGCAGGGTGTCGCGCCCGCGCAGCTGCAGGCGTGGATGCTCGACCAGCTCGGCGGCGAGCTGGTCGAGCTCGGGCCGTTCATGGGGCGTCGCGGCGACGTTGGTCTGGCGCTCGGGATGCCGGGCGAGCCGGTCACCGCCGCGAGGATCGAGCAGCTGGTGATCGCCGCGCGCGAGCACCAGCTGGGCGCGGTCGAGCTGGTGGCGTTCGAGTGGGCCGGCCCCGATCTCGCGGGCGAGGCCGCGACCGCCGACCCTGGTGATCCGCTGCTGGTCCCGATCCAGGTTGGCCGCGGGCTGTTCGAGCCCAGCGTGCGGGCGACGGCGTGGATCGACGGCGGGGTGGCGGTCTGCGAGCGGCCCGAGCTGGTGGTCGAGGTCGCCGAGCTCGACGACGCGCGGATGACCATCGAGCTCGTCGACGTTCGCCTGCGACGACCGCAGCACCTGCCCGACGCGCTGCGCTCGCGGGGGTTCGCGGAGCGCGTGCTCGGCTGGTCGCTGGCCGACGCCGCGACGCCCACCCAGCCGATGTTCGTGGCCGTGCGCGGGCGCGGCGGGCTCTCGCTGATCGCCGAGCTGCCGCGGACCCGCGCCGCGCTGATCCTCGCGGTCGAGGACATCTGCGGGCACCGTCACGTCCGCTTGCTCGAGCCCCGATTGCGATGACGACGTCGGAGCAGCCCTCGCAATCAATCTAGCGCTCGCGTGGCGCGAGTGGTGGCGCGCTCGGGGATCGGCCAGCGGCGACCGCCGACCTCCAGCTGGGGTCGATCGTCGGGCTCGTCGCTCACAAACCACGCGCTGAGATCGATCGCGGCCGTGTTGCTCAGCCGCACGCCCAACGGTCGACCGCTCCCGCGAGCGGGAACGCTGCAGCGCAGGCCCGCGCCAGGCTCTTCACACAGTGTCTGCGGATCCAGGGGCAGCCGACGGCCGTCGTCGAGCAGCAGCTGCGGGCGCTGCTCGTCGGGCCGGGTGGGCTGCTCGATCCGGACCGCGCGGAGCGGCAGATCGGCGAGCTTCAGGTACACCCACTTGCCCTCGAGCCCGAGCGTGACCTCGCCCGCCTCGGTCGCGTCGAGGTTGTCGCGAAACATCCGCACGATCCCCGGGTGCGTGATCGGATCGCCCTCGAAGCTGAAGTTGCCCTGGCGATCCATGTGCAGCGGGAAGCCGCGGCGCAGCTGCTCGAGCTTGCGCGGATCGAGGCCGGATAGACCGGTGTCACCGGCCGCTGGCGGGGCTTGGGTGGGGCTCTCCTGGCCTCGTGGATCGGACAGGTCGCGCACGTGGACTCGATCATAGGTGGTGCTGCGCGAGGCGCAAACGCATATCCGGTGGAAACAACCAGGCGCGATCCCAGCCGATGCCGGGCCTCTCGCCTGGTCTGGCGGATGGCCGACCGTGCGGCCCAACCGCAGGGTTTGCGTGTTTTACCATCACCGCGTTGACCGACGATCTTACAATCGAAGCGACCTCTGCCGGCTTGGCGTTCCAGCGCACCCTCGTCGGTGACGTGACCCAGGCGACGGGTGACGCCGACCACGCCGAGTCACTCCACTCGACCCAAGCAGCCGATGCGACCCAAGGAGCCGTCATTCAGCCGCCGCGCGATCAGGTGAGCTCGCGGCGGGGCAGCAAGGCGCCCGAACGCCTGGGCCGCTACTTGGTGCTCGACGTGCTCGGCCAGGGCGGCATGGGGGTGGTCTACACCGCCTACGATCCCCAGCTCGATCGCAAGGTCGCGATCAAGCTGCTGCGATCGAGCGCCTCGCCCACCGCTCACGATCGGCTGATCCGCGAGGCTCAGGCGATGGCCAGGCTGTCGCATCCCAATGTGGTCCCGGTGTTCGACAGCGGCACGGTCGACGACCAGGCCTTCGTGGTCATGGACCACGTCCCAGGCGAGCCGCTGAGCGCGTGGATGCAGCGGCCCCACGGGTGGCGCGAGGTGGTCGAGGTGTACATCGCGGCCGGGCGCGGGCTCGCCTACGCCCACGGACACGACATCGTTCACCGCGACTTCAAGCCCGACAACGTGCTCGTCAACGAGACCGGCGCGCGGCGGGTCCAGGTCCTCGACTTTGGCCTGGCCAAGAGCCTCGAGGTCGGGGTGGCGCGCGGTGAACGACCACTGGCGCTGGCCGCCGTGGACCGAGCACCGGACCAAACCAACATCGAAGCGACTGCGGTCGACGATCCCAATGAGTCAAACGTCGACTCGCGGCTGGTCGGCAACAGCAAGCTCGAAGTTCAGATCACGCGGGTGGGCACGGTCATGGGCACGCCCGCCTATATGTCGCCCGAGCAGCACCGCGGCGAGTCGGTCGGGCCGAGCAGCGATCAGTTCAGCTTCTGCGTGGCGCTGTACGAGGCGCTGTGGGGCCGCCGGCCGTTCGCGGGCGACACCCTCGCGACGATCGTCCGCGCGGTCGTCGACCACGAGCTGATCCCACCACCGAGCGGGTCGACGGTCCCGGGCTGGGTGTGGCCGATCCTCGCGCGCGGGCTCAGCCCCGACCCGGCCGCGCGGTGGCCGAGCATGGACGCGCTGCTGGCCGCGCTCGCCGTCGATCCGCGCGAGAGTCGGCGGCGGCGCGCGGCGGTTGGCGCGGCGCTGGTGGTGCTGGTCGGGTCGGTGGCCTGGGGGCTGTCCCAGGCGCCCGAGCAAGTCGCGGCCGCGCCCACGTGCGAGGGCGCCCAGGCGGCGCTCGAGCAGGTCTGGGGCGAGTCGGGTCGGGCTGCGATCGCGCACCGCTACGCGGGCCTCGACGCGGCGTGGGCCGAGCCCGTCGGCGCCGAGGTCGAGCGCCAGCTCGACGCCTGGGGTCAGCGGTTCACGGCCGGGCGGACCCAGGCGTGCGCGGCCACGCAGATCCACGCCGAGCAGTCGGCCGAGCTGATGGATCTGCGCATGGCCTGCTACGCGCGCAAGCTCGGCGAGCTCGAGCCGGTCGTCGCGCTGCTGCGAGACGGTGACGAGGCGCTGCTCGGCAAGGGGGTCGAGCTGGTCTCGTCGCTGCCGCTGCTCGAGGTCTGCGACGATCCGGCGGGCCTGCGCGCGGTGACGGCGCTGCCTGCGGATCCCGAGCGGGCGGCGACGGTGGCCCGGGTGCGCGCCAGCCTGGCGACCGCGCGCTCGCAGGGGTTCGCGGGCCAGTCACAAGCGGCGCTCGAGCAGGTCGAGGGCTTGCGAACCGACGCCGAGTCGGCCGACTACGCGCCGCTGATCGCCGAGCTCGAGCTGCGCCGTGGCGCGCTGCTGCAGGCGACCGGCAAGCATGACGAGGCCAAGCTCGAGCTCGAGCGCGCGGCCGTGAGCGCGATCGCGGTCCGCGATGACGACCTCGCCGGGATCGCGCTCGAGGAGCTGGTCGAGCTGGTCGGCTACACCGACAGCGACTACGCGGGCGGGATGCGCTGGGCCCGGCTCGCGCAGGCGCTGCTGGATCGATCCCCGAGCCCCAGCAAGCGGCGCCGGGCCGAGCTGGCTGAGCAGCTGGGCATGACGGAGTTCGCCGCCAATCACTTCGACGCCGCGCGCGAGCACATCCAGACCGCGCTCGAGCTCGACGCCGAGCTCGACGGCCCCGAGCACCCGTCGCTGGCCAACCCGATCAACGTGCTCGGTGGCATCCAGCTGCGCACCGGTGAGTACGCCAAGGCCGGCGAGCTGTTTGCGCGGGCCTTGAAGATCACCGAGCGGGCCTACGGGCCGACCCACCCGCAAGCTGCGTTTCCGCTGAGCAACCTCGCGCTGGTCTACGAACGATCCGCGCAGTTCGACGAGGCCGCCGACATGTTCCGTCGGGTCATCGCGATCCTCAGCGCGGCCAACGGTGAGGGCCACCCCAACGTGGGCCTGAGCAAGATGAACCTCGGCGGGATCTTGTTGCTCGCCAACCGGCCCGACGAGGCAGGACCCGAGCTGGTCCGCGCGGTCGAGATCCTCGAGCAGAGCGTGGGCCCGGATCATCAGCTCGTCGCGCGGGCGCTGACGATGCGCGGGGATCAGGAGCGGGCCGTGGGCCAGCTCGATCAGGCGATCGCCAGCTATGAGCGCGCGGTCGAGATTCGGGTCGCGACGCTCGGGCCGGACCATCCCGACCTCGCGCTGTCGAAGCTCGGGCTCGGGCGCACCATGCTGGAGCTCGACCGCGTGGACGCGGCGGTCGAGCTGCTCGAGCGGGCGGTGGCGCTGCTCGACACCGAGGACGCCGATCCGATCGATCGCGGGCTCGCCCGGTTTGCGCTGGCCCAGGCGCTCGCTGCTGCGGGGGCGCGCGAGCGGGTCGCCGGGCTGCTCGATTCAGCGCGGGCAGACTTCGCAACCGGAGGCGTGCGGGCCGAGGCCGACCTCGCGCAGCTCGAGGACTGGGCCGCCAAGATCAGCGCTCGCTGAGTGAACGGGCGCGGTTCGGCGGGTTGCGCGGCCGCTCGACCGGCGCGCGCCGCAGCCCGACGCAGTGTGCTATCAACCGCGCCCGTGAGCCTCGTTGTCTTCGAGAAAGTTTCGCTTGGCTTCGGCCAGAAGACCATCGTCAATGAGCTCGATCTGCGGATCGGCGACGGCGAGCGGATCGGCCTGATCGGGGCCAACGGCTCGGGCAAGTCGACGCTGCTCAAGCTGCTGTCGGGCGACGCCAAGCCCGACAGCGGGCGGATCACCTGCGCGCGCGGGCTCGAGATCGGCTGGCTGCCCCAGGACATCGCGGTCGAGGGCGGGCGCTCGCTGCTCGAGTTCGTGCTCGCCAGCGTCCCGGGCCGGGAGCTGCTCGGCACCCGGATCGAGCAGACCGAGGCTGAGCTGGCCGCCGTCCAGGCCGAGGTCGAATCCGACGCCCGGCCGATCGACGACGAAGAGCTGATGGAGCTGGCCACCCGCCTGGCCGAGCTGCACGAGCGCGCGACCCACTTCGAGATGCACTACTCGGAGCACGAGGCGCTGAAGATCCTCTCGGGTCTGGGGTTCGCGCCCGCCGACCAACAGCGTGACCTGGGCGAGCTCAGCGGCGGCTGGAAGATGCGCGCGGTGCTGGGCTCGCTGTTGTTTCAGCGCCCCGATCTGATGCTGCTCGACGAGCCCACCAACCACCTCGACATGCCGTCCGTCGCGTGGTTTGGCGACTTCTTGCAGCGCTACCGGCGAAGCTTCCTGCTGATCTGCCACGACCGCGAGTTCCTCGACGAGCAGATCGATCGGGTCGTGACCTTCGAGCCAGAGGGCGTCCGCCAGTACCGGGGCAACTATCAGGCCTACCAGCGCCAGCGCGAAGAAGAAGAGATCATCCTCGAGAACAAGGCCCGCAACCTCGGGCGCGAGCGCGAGAAGGCCGAGCAGTTCATCGATCGGTTCCGGGCCCAGGCCAACAAGGCCAAGGCGGTCCAGAGCCGGGTCAAGGCGCTCGCCAAGCTCGACGACGTGGTGGTGTTCGAGAAGCGCAAGGTCATGCGCTTCACGTTCCCGCCCTGCGATCGGGCCGGTCATGAGGTCGTGAAGATCCGCGGGCTCAAAAAGGCCTACTCGACCCCGGAGCGGGGCGATCACGTGGTGTTCCCTGGCCTGGATCTGAGCGTCAGCCGCGGCGACAAGATCGGCATCATCGGGATCAACGGCGCCGGCAAGACCACGCTGTTGCGGATGATCGCCGGCGAGATCAGCCACGACGCCGGCGAGCTCGAGATCGGTCACAAGGTCACGCCTGGCTACTACGCCCAGCACCACGCCGAGTCGCTGCACCGCGAGCTGACCGTGTTCGAGGAGGTCGCCCAGCAAGACCCCCACGCCGGGCAGACCCGGGTGCGATCGATCTTGGGCGCGTTCTTGTACTCGGGCGACGACGTCGACAAGAAGATCGCCGTGCTCTCGGGCGGCGAGCGGGCCCGGGTGGCCCTGGCCAAGCTGCTGATCAAGCCGGGCAACCTGTTGTTGATGGACGAGCCGACCAACCACTTGGATCTCGAGTCGAGCGAGAGCCTGGCGGAGTCGCTGAGCACCTACGACGGCACCGTGCTGTTCGTCAGTCACAACCGCAGCTTCGTGCGCAAGCTGGCCACCAAGATCTGGAACGTCCACGACGGCACCGTGGAGATCTACCCGGGGACCCTGGACGAGTACCTGGCGAGCGCGCGCGAGCGCGGCGAGGCGCTCGAGGCCGTGGCCGACGGCAAGGCTGGGCCGACCAAGCAGCCGCAGTCGGCCGGCGCGGCGACGCCGTCGCCGTCCCAGTCGCCGTCGTCATCGTCATCGTCATCGTCGGCCGCGCCCGCGCAAGCGGACGGCGGGGCCAAGCGCGATCGGGCGGGCGAGCGCGAGCGCAAGCGCAAGGAAGCCCAGGATCGGGCCGCGCGAAACAAGCGACTCAAGCCGCTGCAGCGGCAGGTCGCCGATCTCGAGGCCCGGATCGTCGAGCTCGAGCAGGCTCAAAAGCAGCGCTCGGTCGAGCTCGCGGATCCGGCCGTGTACGAGGACGCCGAGCGGCGCGGGGTGCTGCTCGACGACTACCAGGCAGCGGCCGCCAAGCTCGAGGAGCTGAGCGGGCGCTGGGAGCTCGCTTCAATGGAGCTCGAGGAGCAGCTCGAAGAGCTGGAGACCTGACGGCCCGGGACCGGGTCAGCCTTCGAGCTTGCCGCCGAGTCGCACGACTTGCTTCTTCGCGCTCTTGGCGTGGCGGCCATCGGGCTCGAGCTCGAGGTACGCGACGTAGGCCTCGAGCGCGCGCGGCAGGTTCTCGTTGGCCTGCTCGACCGTGGCCACGGTGATCCAGCAGAACGCCTGGGCAGGATCGGACTCGACGCAGGTGTTGGCGGTGGTCAGCGCCTCTTCGAGCTTGTTGTTCTCGAGGTGGGTCTGCGCCAGCAGCGAGAGCGTGCGGCCTTCCTTGGGGACCTTGGCCAGGACCTCGTCGATGATGACCCTGGCGTCGTCGTACTTCTGCCGGTTCACCAAGCTGGTGGCTTCGGCGACCTTCTCCTCGAGGACCTCCGGATCGATCGCCGGCGGCTCGGGCTCGGGCTCGGGCTCGGGCTCGGGTTTGGGCTCGGGCTTGGGCTCGGGCGTCTCGACGTCCGCGATCTCGGTGGCGTCGTCGGGCGCAGTCGCCTCGTCGCCGCTGGGCCCGAACAGCGTGTCGCGGAACGCGAACGCGAGGACCAACACCAGGCCACCCGCGACGGCGGCGATCGGCACCCACGGCAGCTTGCGCGGCGCTGGCGAGGCCGTCATCGTGCCCAGGCTCGCGCCGAGGTCGCCAGCGGACAGGCTCGCGTCGTCGTCGTCGTCGTCGTCATCGAAGTCGTCGTCGAAGTCGTCGTCGTCGTCGAAGTCGTCGTCGAGATCGTCCTTGGGCGGGGCGGCCCTCGGCGCGGTGGCGTCGGCGATGTCTTCCGGTGCTGCCGCGGGCTCGGCGTGCGCGGATGGCCGCTCGAGCGCGGGCTCGGACCCGCGGCGGCGCTTGCGGTGCCTGCCGGACTGCGCGGCGACCGGGATCTCGGCGTCGTCGAGGCTGGGCTCGTCGTCGAACTCGTCGTCGTCGAACTCGTTGCCGAACCCGCCGTCGACGAACTCGTCCTCGGTGGGCGCCGACGAGACCGGCGCCGACACGGGCGCAGACGAGGCAGTTCGCGGCGGCTCGGTGGGGCTCCACCCGGATCCGGGAGTTGGCTCTGCCTGCGCCGGGGGCCACGCGGGCTCGGCGGAGGGCGCCCAATTTGGCGTAGGTGTCGCCTGAGGGCTGGCGGGCGCGGCTTCCCAGGCCGCGGGGGCTGCTGGAGCTGGGCCTTGACTGGGTCGCACGGGCGGCACCGACCAGGCCGGCATCTCCGGCTCGGGGGCTCGCGCGGTCTGCTGGGCGCGCTGCTGTGGCGTCAGCCACTCGGGCGCGCGCCAGACCGAGTCGCTCCCGGCCGCCTGCGGCTCCGGGTTGGACTGGATGTCGGCGCTCAGTGGCGGGCGCCATGCCGGCCCGGGCGCAGCAGTCTTGGGGCCGCTCTCTTCACGGATGTTGCCGGGAGTCCAGCGGGGCGACGAGCGCGGCGCGGGCTGGCCGAGCACCCGCCCGGGCATGGGGGCGTCGGCTGCAGCATCTGCCGCCAGATCTGGCTGGGCCGACCAGTCTGGCTCGGCGGTCACACCAGCCGTCGGCTTCAGCCCCGGGTACGGCCCTGGGGACTCGTACGGTGGAGCGTAGCGAGGCTCTGCCTGGGGACGCCCATCAAACTCGACGCTGCCGGCCGCGCGACCGGTGCCGTCGGGCGCGACGACGCTCGGCTGGTGCGGCTCGCTCGGGATGTCGCGCGTGGACGCACGCCGTCGCGGTGGCCGAGCTGGCGGCGACGCGGGTCGTGCGTCGCGGTCGAGTTGACGCGTGACCTCGCGAGTGATCTGCTCGGTCAACGCCGCGAGCTCACCACCTGCCCCGAGACCTGACCACGCAGGACGCTGGGACGGATCGAGCCACTCGCTGCAGAACCGGCACTTCACGGCCGCTGCCTGAATCTTTTCACCGCAGAAGGGACAAGGCTTCACTTCCCGCGGAACGTATCACACCGCCCGGCTGGGCCGCACCAAGTGTGCGCGGCGAGCTGCGATTTGGCGCGGCTTGCATACCTGGTCGCCTGCGCACTGTGCACCGGGCGGGAGCCTGCGCTGGGGCCTCGCGGTGGCGTCGCGGGCAGGTGCGTGAGCGGGTTCACGCGGGGCGGCCTGCTGGCACGGCGGCTGATCGGAGGTATCCGTCCCGGACTGATGCCAACTGATTTCACACCCATCGCCGCCCTGGTCGGCGGCGCACTCATCGGGCTCGCGGCCGCGGTGATGCTCGTGCTCAACGGCCGCATCACGGGGATCAGCGGAATTATCGGAGGTCTGCTCGAGCGCGACGATCGGGCGTGGCGCGGTATGTTCGTGATCGGGATGCTGCTCGGCGGGGTCGCCCTGCAGGCCCTGGTGCCGGCCACGATCCCGGGCGCCGCGACCGACTCGCTCCCGCTCCTGGCCGTCGCGGGCTTGCTCGTGGGCTTTGGCACGCGCATGGGCGGCGGCTGCACCAGCGGGCACGGCGTCTGCGGGATCTCGCGGCTGTCGACTCGTTCGATCGTCGCAACCGGGACCTTCATGGTCACCGCGATGGTCACCGTTGGCCTCGCGCGTCACGTGCTGGGAGGTCTGTCGTGAACCCGTCCACGCGATCGCTGCTGGTGGCGCTGGGCTGCGGCCTGCTGTTCGCGGTTGGGCTCGGCGTCGCGGGCATGACCAACCCCCACAAGGTCTTGAACTTTCTCGACGTGTTCGGGGACTGGGACCCCAGCCTCGCGCTGGTGATGCTCGCGGCGATCTTGGTCTACGCGCCGGCCTACCAGCTGTCCAAGCGCCGAGCCGCGCCCAAGCTCGGCGCCCGCTTCCACTGGCCGACCAGCAAGGACGTCGACAGCAAGTTGATCGCGGGCGCGGTGATGTTCGGGGTTGGCTGGGGGCTCGCCGGGTATTGCCCCGGGCCCGCGGTCGTGGCCGCGACCGTGGGGAGCGGGCCCGTGCTGGTGTTCGCCGCCGCGATGGTCGCGGGCATGTTCGTGCACAGGCAGATCGGGCGCGGGCGCGGGCGCGGGCGCGACGGCCAGGCGAGCTCGGGTTCGTAACGGTCTGGCCCGGCCACTCGTGGGCCGGGCATGACCGACACATCGAACTCCACCCACGCAGACATCGTGATCCTGGGGGCCGGCCTTGGGGGCCTGGCGACGGCGGCGAGCCTGGCCCGCGCGGGGCAGCGCGTGATCGTCTGCGAGCGCGCGAGCACACCCGGCGGTCGTGGCCGCACCCACCAGCGCGAGGGCTTCTCGCTCAACGTGGGCCCACACGCGCTGTATCGCGGCGGCGCGGCCAGCGAGCTGCTGCGTGAGCTCGCGGTCAAACCCAGCGGCAAGCGACCGAGCGGCGCGGGGGTGCTGATCCGCGACGACCTCGAGCACACGCTGCCGGGGACGCCGCTGTCGATGCTCTCGACCACCGCGCTGTCGCTCCGCGGCAAGCTGGGGTTGGCTCGGTTCTTCGCGCAGCTGCCCCGGGTCGACGCCGCGCAGCTGCGTGGGATCAGCTGCTCGCAGTGGCTGGCGGAGCAGCCGCTGGACCCGCAGCTGCGCGAGTTCCTGGCCGCGATGATCCGGCTCGCAACCTACTGCGGCGAGCTCGAGTCGCTCAGCGCCGACGCGGGGGTCGAGCAGCTGCGCAGCGCCCTGGCAGGCGTCCTGTACCTCGACGGCGGCTGGGCCCAGCTGGTCGACGCGCTGCTCGATCGCTGCGCAGCCGCGGGGGTCGAGCTGCGTACGAACACCCGGGTCACAGCGATCGCGCGGGCGGACCCGGATCACGCGCGCCGCTGGGCGGTGCAGCTCGACGGATCCGACGCCCCGCTGAGCTGTGATCACGTCGTCGTCGCGAGCGGCCCCCGGATCGCCGATCAGCTGCTAGCCCCGGTGCTCGGCGAGCCCAGGTTCGAGGCCGCGACCAGGCGCTGCAGCGCCGCGACCCTCGACCTCGGCCTGCGCGGCGAGTGGCGGGGGCCGAGCTTCGTGGTCGACCTCGACGAGCCGATCTATCTATCGGTCCACTCGAAGATCGCCAAGCTCGCGCCGCCGGATCACACGCTGGTCTCGCTGGCCTGGTACCGACGCGGCGATCAGCCGCGCTCGGCCGCGCAGCTGCGCGAGCGCCTCGAGCGGTTCGCTCGCAGGTGGCTGCCCGACCTCGAGTCGGCCCTGGTCGTCGATCAGTTCTTGCCCGACATCACGGTGGCCCACGACATTGCCCAGCCCGAGCGCGGCGGTCTGCCGGGTCGCGCGACGGCCAACCTCGGTGACGGGCTGCACCTCGTTGGCGACTGGGTCGGCGATCGCGGCATGCTGCTCGACGCCGTCATGGCCAGCGCCGCGAGCGTATCCACGCAGATCCTGAGCGAGCGGACACCCGCGCGGGCCAGCGCCTGAGCCCATTCAGGCGTAGCGCAGCGGGTTGTAGCAGACCGACACGTAGGGATCGTAGTAGGTCACGAAGCGCAGCGGCTTCGACTCGTCGGCGGCCGGGAAGAAGTCGGTCGACAGCAAGAAGTTCTGCAGATCCTTGCGCGAGACCTTCTTGCCCTTCCACGGCTTGCGGTGCTTCTCGTACAGGTTGACCCACTTGGCGATCGTGGTGTCCGGCAGCTCGAGCATGTCGAGCCGCTCGCGGACCAGCCCCGCGAGCACCTGGCCGGTCTCGGTCAGCGGCTCGGGCGGATCGAGCTCGTCGATCTCGCCCGCGGTGGTCGCCCCCAGATCGTGGGTGACCCACCAGGTCAGCCCGGCGGCGCCGCTGACGACCGCCGCGCCGCCGATCGTCATGGCCAGGAAGCTGCGCCGCGTGGGCTTGGGCGCCGCGGCCGGGACCGGGATGCCGCCGCCGGGGGGATCCTGCAAGTTGGTGTCGTCGCTGGTCATGGCGTCCTCACGCGAACATTCGCCGAGCCGAGCGCAGCGACAGCGCCGCGATCGTCAGCGAGGGGTTGGCGACCGAGCCGGTCGTGAAGCTGCTGCCGCCCAGCACGTACAGGTTGCGCAGCTTGTGGTGCCGCTGCTCTCCGTCGACCACGCTGGTCGCGGGATCGCTGCCCATCCGCGCGGTGCCCAGGATGTGGCCCTCGCTGTCGCGGGGGGTGCCCACGCTGATCTTCTCGACCGGCAGGCCCGCGAACATCTGCTCGAGATCCGCGGCGAAGCGATCGACCGCCCGCTGGGCGTAGTCCGAGTGCTTGGCGTAGATCGTGATCGGCTTGCTGGGATCGCGGCGGTCGACCTCGACCCGGTTGGCTGCCTGGGGCAGGTCCTCGAACACCCCGGTCACGCGCATGTTCTGCCGCCACTTGCCCTTGGCGATCCGCAGCCACGTGCGGGTGAAGGTCTCGAGCAGCAGCGCCGCGCGCTCGCGTCGGTGCTCGCCGCGGGCAAACCGATAGTGGTGGCCGGTGCAGCTGGTGCTGCCGTTGAACCCGTCGACCCCCTCGAAGTTGATGAACCCGGCCACCCCGACCTGCTCGTGCAGGTAGCGGCCGACCACCCCGTCGTCGAGATCCGAGCGCAGCAGGATGTGCGGGTTGAAGATCGCGTTGGCGCCCAGGGCGACCAGCTCACCCGTGGCCGACGCGTCCTTGCGCGACGCGATCGCCTCGCGGGTGCCGTGCAGCTCGGGGTCTTCCTGCAGCCACTCGACCCCGGTGGCGACGCCGTCGGCCGAGGTCACGGACTGGACCACGGCCCCGAGCTTCAGCTCGACCCGGGGATCCGCGTAGATGTGCGCGAGCCCATTTTGCACGGTGAACTTGGCGTCGACCGGGCAAAAGTTACACACGAAGTTGGTGCAGCAGCTGGCTCGATCCGTGCTGACGTCGGGCCGCGGCGGGGTGTGGGCGCGGGCGGTCGGGCACACGTAGAAGTCGTCGCCGTGACGAGCGAGCAGCAGCTTCTCGGGGTTGGACAGCTCGTGGGGCGCCTGCGGGTACGGGCGGCTGCGGACGAAGGGCGTGTGATCGCTGGGCCCCGAGATCGTCATGAGATCCTCGGCGTCGCAGTAGAACGGCTCGAGCTCGTCGTAGCTGATCGGCCAGTCCATGCCCTGGCCGTAGCGCGAGTGCAGCTGGAAGTCCTCGGGCAGCATCCGCGGCGTGTTGCCGTACCACATGTTCGACGTGCCCCCGAAGGTCGGCGCGTACCACCACGGCTTCTTGTCTTTGCGCTTGAAGCTGTTGTTGCCGATCTTCTGCAGCCCAAACCGCAGCGAGACCAGCTCCGCGTGCGGGCGCTTGCGGCCCCGCTCGAGCACGAGGATCTTGGCCTCGGGCTTGGCGTGGCGCAGGTACTCGTGCAGGAAGAACGACGACGCGAAGCTCGTGCCAACGAGGATGAGGTCGTAGGACGCCACGTGGGCGGGAGTGTAGGGCAGTTTTTGGGCGAGACACAGAGCCTAGACCTGCAAGGCCAGGCTCAGGTTTTCCAGCTCGTCGCGGAGCTCGCCCAGCCAGCCCTCGACCGTGACGGGCTCGCGGGGCGGCGAGCTGGCGAGCTTCGCGTAGAACCCATTGACCCGCTTCAACGCCGACCGGACGCGGCTGCGCACCGTGGGCTCGGGCAGCCCCTGCAGCTCGGCGATCTCGCCGGCCGTGAGCTTCTGCCAGAAATACAGCTCGAGCAGCTCTTGGTCGGCGAGCGGGAGCTCGCGCAGCGCGTCGAGGACCATTCGATGCGACTCGCCCTTGGCCATCAGCGAGGACATGCGCCCGCCGTCGACGTCGGCGACCGAGTGCTCCATCGGATCGAAGCGGCCCGCGCGTTGCTTGGCGCGCAGGTGCTCGAGCAGGATCATCCGCGCGACCCCGAACAAGAACACGCGAAACGAGGACGCGCCGCGGTAGCTGTCGCGCTTGCTCGACAGCCGCATGAACGTCTCCTGGACCAGATCTTCATGCTCGGCCGGCGCCTTGTTCAGGAAGTAGCTGCGGATCGCCATGAAGTAGCGACCCGCGAGGGTGTCGCCGGCCTGCATGTCACCACCGCGCCACCGGTCGAGGAGCTCAGCGTCGGTGGCTGCGGCCATTCATCGGTTTTATCGCCAACGGGCCGGCGAGGCCATGCCCATGCGCTCGCGCGCTCACGGTCGGTCCGGGAGCGCGCCCTTGGGCTTGGCCTCGATGTAGACCTTCTTCTTCTTGGTCTCCGCCGCGTTTTGAGCGGTCACCGTGACCTCGAGCGGGTCGGTGGTCGCCTCGCTGATCTCGCAGTCGACACCGCGCGCGCCTGCAGCCCAGCTGACCGTCTCGCCCTCGGCGTCCATGTGCGTGACGCTGAGCTGCCAGCCCGCGAGGCCTGCGATCTCGAAGGTGATCGCGTCGGCGTCGCTGCGGGCCACCAGTTGCTCGTTGTGATCGCTCAGCTCGTGGGTGCCATGGCGCAGCCGCACCTGGTTCGCGGTGTCGAGGTAGGCTTCTAGGATCACGGAGGTGACGTCTTGGAGTTCGAGTGCCATTGTTTGCTCGTGGTTCGTGGGGGTTAGGGGTTGTCGTGTTGGGGAGCTCGAGCTGGGTCGCTGGCGCACGCCGAGGTCGGACCCGCGTCGCGCCAGGCTTGGTAGGTTGCGAGCAGCTCGTCCTCGGCCGCGCGCATGCGATCTTCGAGGGCGTCGCGTCGCGCGTGGGCGCTGTGGCAGCGTTCCACGCGCTCGAGCCACTCGATCCAGCTGCGCTGCAGGTTGAACTGGACCGTCAGCGACAGCGCCTCGGCCCCACGCTCGGCCGCGAGCAGCAGGGTCTCGCCGCGCGGATCTCCGGCGATCGCCAGCGCGATCCCGGCGACCCGCTGGATCCGAACCGTGTCGGCGACGCTGGCGTCCGTGCGCTCGTTCAGCGCGGTCAGGGCCCGCTCGGTCCACGCCAGGGTCAGCGGGGTGTCCTCGAGCTCGAGCGCGATCGCAACGAGCAGCTCGAGCGCGTCGAGCCGCTCGGCCTCGGTCCCGTGCGCGACGATGAACTCGAAGTGCTGCAGGCCCTCGCGCAGCTCGCTGGGATCCTCGCTGGCGTAGGCGATCAGGCCGAGATCACGCTCGAGCTGGATCCGGTTGCGGTAGCTCGGCGGCAAGCCAGCCTGATCGACCACAGCCACAGCCTGCGAATAGGCTTGCCGGGCGTGGGCGAGCTCGTCGAGGTCTTGGTAGTTGGCGCCGATGTTGATCAACGACTTGAGCGCCATGGTCGGCTGCCCGGCCGCGATGAAGATCGCCTTGGCCTGGTGATGCAGCGCGATCGCGGCGGCATGTTGGCCGCGCGCGCGCTCGGACATGCCGCGCGCCTCGAGCAGCTCGGCCCTTCGCGGATCAGTGGTAGCGAGCTCGAGCGCGAAGGCCAGGGGCTCGGCGCGCTCGACCTGCGCGAGGGCGTCGTCCGCCGCGTCTGAGCCCTCGCCAAACGCCAGCAGCTTGGCCCGCAGCGTCCACGCTGGCAGCAACACATCGATGAACTCGGTGCCCAGCGCGTGCAGCTCGGCGCGCGCGAGCTCGGCGATCGCCGCGTCCGCGTCGCCAGCGAAGGCCGCGACCTCGGCCCGGCTCGCGTGGCCCACGGCCAGCTCCGCCGTGAAGCTGCGCGAGTCCATGCCCCGCGCGCGGGTCAGGGCGGCGTCGGCCAGCGTGAACGCGCCGTCGATGTCACCAAGCAGGACGCTCGCGCGGGCCTGCTCGCCGAGCCGCCAGACCTCCGGATCGACCGGCTGCGACGGTCGAAACGCGCAGTAGTCCCGACCCTGTGCAGAGCTGGGTGGGACCAGGCGGGCGAGCAAGTCGGGGGCGCGAGCGAGCGACTTGGCGTCACCGCGCTCGACCAGCAGCTCGACGTGCGCGCCCAGCCGCTCACGCCAGGCGTCGAGGCACGCGCGCGCGGTCGCGTGCGTGGCCGGGGCCGCCTCGCCCTCACACGTGGCCGCGGCGGCCAGCTTCCACGCGGCGGCCAGCTCGTCGAGCGTCGCGATCGCATAGGCGGTCGCGGTCGGGTCGACGCCCGCGTGGACGGAGAAGGCCCGGCGCTGGGTCGGGCCCCACGCGCGATCGAGCTGGGCGATGAAGTCCTCGCAGGTCTCCGCGGGTGGCAGCTCGGGCGCGGGTGACAGCACCCGACCCAGCACGAGCGCGGCCGCCAGCGACGAGCCGAGTCCGAGCCCGAGCGCGAGCCGACGCCCGCGCCCGCGCCCCCGCTCGAGCGCGTCGATCAGGGCGTTCATGCTCGGCCAGCGGTCGCCGGGATCGCCAGCGAGCCCCCGGATCAGCAGCGGACGCAGCCACCGCGGGAGCGCCTCGGCGCCGCTGGGCCCCGCCTTCATGCCGGCTTGCAAGCTGCTGACGGTCCGGCCCTCGAACGGCCGTGCGCCGGTCAGCGCCTCCCACATGGCCACGCAAAACCCGAACTGATCGCTGCGTGCGTCGGCGCTGCGGCCCTCCAGCTGCTCGCTCGACATATACGGCAGCGTGCCCAGCAAGGTCCCCGCGCGGGTCATCTGAGGCAGCTGCGCGCGGGCCGTGTCGAGCGTGCTCGTCGATCGGCCCGCGTCCAGGGTCGCGCCCGCTGCCTGGTCGGCCCGTGTCGGCGCCTGCGTGAGGGTGGGCTCGAATTCGCGGCTGCGCTCGAGCGCCGCGACCGGGCTGAGCTCGGTCCGCAGCGCGGCCGCGATCCCAAAGTCGAGCACGCGGACCAGACCATCGGCGCCAACGATGACATTGTCTGGCTTGAAGTCGCGGTGGACGACCCCGACCGCGTGGGCGGCCGCGAGCCCCCGCGCGGCCTGCAGGTAGGCGTCGAGCAGCTCCGCGCGCCCGCGGGTCGGCTCGCGCTGCCACTCGCGCAGCGTCGGCCCTGGCACGAATTGCATCGTGAAGTAGGTCTGCCCCGCGTGACTGCCGACGTCGTGGATCTTGATGACGTTTTGGTGGTCCACCCGGGCCAGCGCGAGCGCCTCACGCTCGAGGCGGGCCTGCAACATCGCCGGATCGACGGTCGAGCTGGCCCGAACCACCTTGAGCGCGACCTGCCGCTCGAGCCGGCGATCATGCGCGAGGTGGACCTCACCCATGGCCCCGCGACCGAGCGTCTGCTCGACCGAGTAGCGCGCGTCGATGAGCGGGGCCGGCTCGTTGGAGAAGCCAAGCTTGCGGCGGAGTCGGTCGAACTCCGCCATGGCCGCGCTGGGCCGCGCCGACCCGGGCGCTCGGTCGACGCTGTCACGGATGTCGTCGCCTGGCTCGGTCAAGCTTCGTCCCTCGCGCAGCCTAGCAAAAACGCCGCGCCACCACTGAGTGACCGCCGCCAGCCAAACGATTGACGGTCACCTCAAAAACCGACGACCGGTCACACGACTCGTGATTTCGCGCGTCCCGGCCCGCGGCGTACTCAATCGAACCCCAAAGGATCGTCACTACCAATTATGATTGCGGACCCGATGAGCATCGATGCCGACCTGGCTCGCGCGTTCGAGCATGGCAACCTGATCTTGTGCGTAGGCCCGGCGCCATCGGTGGCGGCCGGACTGCCCGCGCTCGATGATCTCGCGCGTCGCGTGCTCGAGGCCGCCGTTCGCTTCGATCCCTCCCTCGACGGCGCGGGCCTGAGCGAGTGGATCGCTCGCGGCCGCGCGCCCGAGGTGCTCGAGCAGGTCCAGCATCGGCTCGGCGCCGAGTTTGCCCGCGAGGTCGAGCGCGACCTCTCGGATCAGGGCCGACCGCTGCCCGCCCTGGTTCGCTCGATCACGGGCCTGCGCAAGCAGCTGCGGGCGATCTACACGACCCGCCTGGATCGCCTGATCGAGCGGGGCCTGGCCGGGCGCTGGCCGAGCTTCAGCGCCCCCCGGGCCGACATCGCCCAGCGCCGTGGGCTGTTGTTCAAGCTGCGGGGCACCCTCGAATTCCCACAGAGCTGGGTGCTGACCCGCGAGCAAGAGGAGCGCGAGTTTGGCCCCGGCGCGCCCCGTCGGGCCGTGTTCGAGGCCGCGTTCTTGGCTCATCAGCTGCTCCTGATCGGGTTCGACAACCACAGCCACGAGCTGCGCAGCCTGCTGGCGATGATGCCCACCCAGACCGACGGGCAGGGGCCCTCGCACTTCATCGTGCTGCCCGAGTGCAGCGGGGCCGAGCGCGAGCAGCTCGAGCGCCGCGGGCTGCGAGTGTTGCGGACCGACGCCCACGCGCTGCTCGACGCGCTCGGCGGGGTGACCCAAGACGAGGGCCGGACCGCGCCGTCGGTCGAGGCGTGCCCGTATCCCGGACTCGAGGCCTTTCGTGAAGAGCAGGCCGCGCTGTTCTTTGGCCGCCACGCCGAGGTCAGCCAGGCCACCGCGCTGCTCGGTGGGGTGGGGGACGTCGACAATCGGTGGCTGGCGATCGAGGGCCCGAGCGGGGTCGGCAAGTCCTCGTTCGCGCGCGCGGGGGTGGTGCCCGCGCTGCGTCGCGGATTCGCCGAGGGGGTCCCCAATCGCCTGCGCGTGGCCAGCATGCGCCCGGGCACCCGCCCGCTCCACAACCTGGCGATCGCGCTGGCCGGGGCGCTCGAGCTCGGCGACCCCAACCCCGTGCACGAGCGGCTGCTCGCGGATCCTCGGTTCCTGACCACGCTCGCGCAGACCCGCGTGAGCGCTGGCGAGGGCGTGGTGTTGCTCATCGATCAGCTCGAGGAGATGGTCACGATCGCGCCGAGCTCGGAGCGGACCTCGTTTGGCGAGGCGATCACCCGGGCGCTGGACAGCCGCGCGATCTACCTCGTCACCACCACCCGGTCGGACCTGGTCCCGGCCCTGCAGAGCGGGCTGCCCTCGCTCGCGGGTCTGCTCAACGAGCTGGCCCAGCGCTACGCCCTGCCACCGATCAGCCGCGCCGGCCTGCGCGAGGCGATCTGTCAGCCGGCGATCGACGCGGGCGTCACGATCGCCGCCGAGCTCGTCGAGCAGATCTTGGTCGACGCCGACGTCCGGCCCGCGCAGGCCAGCGACGGCGAGACCCGCACGGCCGACGCCGCGCTGCCGCTGGTCGCCCACGTGCTGCGCGGCCTGTGGACCGCGCAGAACATCGAAGACTGCGTGATCACGCTGGACGAGTACCTGGCCATGGGCGGGATCGCGGGCGCGCTCAGTCGCAGCGCCGATCACCTGGTCGGCTCGCTCGGCGCGGGCGAGCAAGGCGACGCCAAGCAGCTGCTGTTGCGGCTGATCCGACTGCAGCCCGACGGGACCGCGACCCGGCGCGTGGTCGAGCTCGCGGAGGCCAGGCAGATCGCGGCCGACGGCACGATCGGGCAGCTCAGCGGCGCGGGGGCCTCGAGCGCCCGATTGTTGTTGGTCCGCGACGACGCCGGTCGCCACGAGGTCGAGCTGGTTCACGAGGCGCTGATCCGCGACTGGGAGACCCTGCGGGCGTGGATTCAACAAGGCCGCGCGCAGCTGCTGCTCGACGAAGAGCTCGAGCGCCAGGCCGACAAGTGGGCGCAGCGGGGACGGCCGAACAAAGATCTGCCGCGCGGTCGCGATGCCGTCGAATTGATGCAGGCCCGCCCGCACGGGCCCAGTCGGGGGCAGCAGCAAGCGTTCCTGGCCGCGCTGGCTCGGATACAAAAGCGACGTCGGATCATCACCGGGGTAGCGATCGTCACGGCGATGCTCGGGGCGGTCGGGGTCGGGGCGCTGGCCCGGCGCGCGCGCTCACCTGTGATCATCGAGGCCTGTCACCTCGTCGTCGAGGGCGGGCCGGAGGTGCGCGAGGCCGCGATCGCGATGCGCTCGGGCGAGGTCTACCCGACCAAGGTCTCGAACGGCCGCGACGTGGAGTTTCGCTGCCCCGATCCCGCCGACGAGGAGGTCACGATGATCGTGAACCTGGTGACCGGCGAGATCCGCTACTTCCCGGGCGCGCGCTCGGGTCAGGCTCTGGACTTCGACACCTCGCTGCCCGGCCTGCCGCCGTCGTTGAGCCAGGCCCAGCTCGCGCAGCTCAGCGCGGTGATGCCCGCGGCCACGCTGAGCAACGGCGACGCGACGCCCTCGCCTGGCACCCCGTCGAGCCCCGGCGCGCCGCCTTCGCTGACACCGGGCGTGCTCCCGCCTGGGCCCGCGAACTCCGGTGGCAGTGGTGGCAGTGGTGGCAGTGGTGCTCCGGGTCCTGACCCCGGCCCCGGTGTTCAACCCCAGGCGGCGCCCGCCGATCCCTTTGTCCCGGTGCCACCGCTGATCGGCTACTGGAACTTCGATGATCCCGCCGAGCAGGTCGCCAACTGGGGCGCCCTCGAGCTCCACGACGGGGCCGCCATCGGGACTGGCGTGTTGCTCCTGCCCGTGGGGAGCTACGCCTACGCGGGCGTGTATCAGGGCGCGCCGATCCGCGAGAAGACCTTCGTGATCTCGGTGGAGCTGCGCGACCTCGGCGGCGAGGGGCTGGTGATGTCGATCGCCAAGCTCGTCGATCCAGTCTGGGACGGCGTCGCGTTTGCGACCGAGCGCTGGGCGGGTGTGAACCAGAGCGTGGTCCAGCGCGCGACGGCGCCCGAGCCCGACGGCGGCCGGTGGATGAAGATCGCGGTCAGCTACCGCGACCTCGACGGCAAGGCGGAGATCACGATCTGCCGTGACGGCGAGCAGCTCGCGCGGGTGATCGAGCCCGCGCTCGCGACCTGGAGCCCCGGCGCGTCGCGGCTGGTGTTTGGCGGCAACCCGAACGCGCTGGACATCGCCATCGAACAAGCCAGCGTCTACGCCGGCTGGATGGGCTGCGCGCAGATCCAGGGCCTGGACGGGGCTGGCCCATGACCCGCCGCGCGCTGCTGATCGGGGTCCCGGGCGGGGGGATCAACGTCGCGCTCGCGGCTCAGCGACTCACGCCAGTGCTGCGCGAGCTCGGGTTCACCACGATCGAACAACGCAGCGGCGACCGTGCCACCCGCGACGGCATCTTGGCCAGCCTCGATCGTCTGACCCGCAGCTGCGAGCCCGGTGACGCCGTGTTCATCCACTACTTCGGGCACGGCGGGCGCGTGCGCTTCACGGACCACGCGAGCGAGCAGGTGTTCGCCTACGTCACCTGCACCAAGAGCGTGCGCGGGGGCGGCTTCGAGGCGATCCTCGACGTCGAGCTGTCGCGGCGGCTGACCGAGCTCGACGCCCGCTGCGGCAACGTGACGGTGATGTTCGACTGCTGCTTCTCCGCCGAGCTGGTCCGCTCGGGCGAGGACGCCGACGTGAGCCTGTCCTCGCAGCGCAGCGAGGCCGCGCCGGACTGGGCCAAGCACGCGCTCATGGCCGACGCCGAGATCGACCTCGCCCTCGACTCGCACCCGCGGATCCTGCGGGTGTGTGGGGCCTCGCCCAAGCGCGAGGCGTTCGCGGCGGTTCGCCAGGGGCGCCACATCGGGCGTCTGACCGAGGCCTTCATCGCCGCGATCTCCGAGGCCGGTGATCGGCGGGATCACTCGTGCTGGGCAACCCTCGGGCATCGCCTGCGCGAGCACGTGGTCCAGGCGCTCGAGATGGAAGGGCAGTGGGTCGCGCTCGCGGGGCCCGTGCAGCGCCGGTTGTTCTCGACGCAGGTAGTCGAGACACCGGGGATGATCAGCTTCGTGCCGGGCGACGCGGGCGTCGGGTGGTTGCGGGCCGGCTGGCATCAGGGCGTCGCGGTGGGTGACCGGTGGGGCATCGTCGATCCTCACGCCGATGACCCTGGCGCGGCGGTGGTCGTCGAGCTCGAGGTCACCTCCGTAGGCCGCAACCGGGCGGACGTCACCGTGCTCGGGGAGCCCGGGACTGAGCTGGTCGCGGGTATGCCTGCGATCGTGCTGGGGCTGCGCGAGCGAATGGCTGTCGGTCTGAGCGAGCCGGAGGCGAAGCGCATGGCAGCGCTCGTGGATGCTTCGCCATGGTTGCGGCGCTCGGACGACACCCCAAGCCAGCGAGTGCGCGTCGAACCAGGCGGCGTGTGGGTCGAGTCGGCCGAGCCCTTTCCACCGGCCGTGTTCGCAACCGGCGAACCCGGCCACGCGCGCGCGCTCGAGCTGCTCGAAGACCGGGCCCGCGTCGCCGCCCTCGCGCGGGCCTGGGCCACCCAGGAGCGCTCCGACTCCCCGCTGCGCTGGCGGTGGAGCTTGGCGAATGATCCCGACCAACCGCTGCCCGAGACCGGCGCCACCCTGCACGCGGGCGACCGGATCCGTGTGGACCTGCAGCTGCAAGCCGACGCGCCACCGTTCAATTGGTTCGTGAGCGTAGTGCTGATCGATCCAGCCGGTCGCCCGCGCTTGCTCAGCACGCGCATGCCCGAGGGCATCGAGCTCGCGCCTGGCGACGCCGAGGTGATTGGCGTTCGCCACGGCCGCTGCGGCGCCCAGGGCCTCGAGCTGACCTGGCCAGCCGAGCTGCGAGCCGACCTCGGGCCCGCCCGCCTGCTCGTGCTCGCCAGCCGCCGACCGATCGAGCTCGCGCACATCGTCCGGCCACAGGCGCGCGACGACGACGACGCCCTCGCGCTGCAGGGCCTGGCCGGCGACACGCTCCGAGACCGCAAGCCCGAGCACACCCACGCCTGCACCTGGCTGTTCGCCGACTTTCATCTTCGCCGCAAGCACCGACATGAACCGTGACCTCGACGACATCCGCAAGCTCGACGCGCCCCTGATCGTGTTCGCTGGCCCGGCGCTCTCCCACACAGCTGGGCTGCCCAGCCGCCCCCAGCTGGTCGCCGCGCTGCTCGATGAAGCCAAGGACTACCTCTCGGTTCGCCAGCACGAGGAGCTGCAGGCGCTCGCCGCTGGCCCCGAGCTCGCCGACGTGTTCTCGGAGCTCGAGCGCGCGCTGACCTCGGCGACCTTTGGTGGCGTCGTCGAGCGCCTGCTCGACGACGAGGACAAGCCCGTCCCCGCGCTCGCCCGCGCGCTCGCCAGGCTCGGCCCGCGGCTGCGCGGGGTCATCACGCCCAACCTCGACCTGCTGCTCGAGCGCGCGTTCGAGGGCCAGCTCGTGGTCCACCCCAAGCCGGTCGCCGATCTCGCCAGTCGCAAGGGCTGGCTGCTCAAGATCCACGGCACCTTGCACGACCGCGCGTCGTGGGTCCTGACGACCGAGCAGCGCGGCCAGGTCATGTACCGCGACCCGCTGCACCGCGAGCTGTTTCGCAGCTTGTTCATGGCTCACCCGATCTTGTTCGTGGGCGTCGCGCTCGACGACCCGATCCTGACGGAGCTCACCGAGCAGATCCGGGCGCTCGCGCAGGGCCAGCCGCCGAGCCACTGGGCGCTCGTCGAGGCCAGCAGCGCGGGGCCGATCAACCGACGCAAATTCGCGGCCGCCGGGATCCGGTTGATCGCCTATGACAACGACGACGGGACCCATCTCGGGTGCGTGCGGATGCTCGAGGAGCTCGGTGGCGACGAGCCAGCGGTTTCGAACGCGCTGCCGCCCCCGATCGCAGCACCGGCACCGGCTCCGCCTGCGGTCACGCCGACGCCGAGCGCAGGCGCGATCAAGCCCGTGCTGTTCCTCGCCGCCAATCCGGCCGGCACCGATCCGCTCCGCGTCGATCGCGAGCTACGAGTGATCCGCGACGCGCTCGAGCGCAGCCGCCACCGCGGCAGCTTCGAGTTCGAGATCCGCACGGCCGCCACGGTCCACGATCTACGCCGCGCGCTGCTCGACAAGGACTACGGCATCGTCCACATCTCCGGGCACGGCGAGCAAGCGGGCCTGCTGCTCGAGGACGAGCAGGGCCAGTGCGTCGAGGTGCCCAAGCAGGCGCTCGCGCGCTTGTTCGCTCGCCATGCAGCCAAGGGCTCGCTGCGCTGCGTGCTGCTCAACGCCTGCTGGTCGCTCTCGATCGGCGAGTCGCCCTCCATGTCCGTGCCCTTCACGATCGCCATGGACGGCCCGATCAGCGACGTCGCCGCGATCGAATTCTCGCGCGGCTTCTACGACGCCCTGGGCGCAGGCATGGACATCGCCGAGGCCCACGAGGAGGGAATGACCTGCGTGGACCTGGTCGCCCCCGGGGCCAAGTTCGACTGCCAGCTGCTGCGTGAGGCCTGAGCAGGCACCTACGACGACGGCAGCAGCGCCCTGATGCGCGCCAGCTCGTCGGGATCTTTGACCTTGAGCACGGGCTCGTTGTCGTACTGCTCGTAATAGATCGTCGACTCGACCGAGTCATCGAACCCGAGCTCGCGCCGGATCTTGCGGTGAAATGGCACGAAGCCGCGGCCGAGCAGGCGCTCGATCGTCATCGCGATCGTCCCGGTCAACCCGCAGATGTAGATCACCGCGCGATCGGGCGTCAGCTCGCCCGGGCTTAGACCAATCGCCTGCTCCAGCGCCTCGATCCGCTCGGGCTTGAAGAAGTCCTCTACGCGGCCGGTGTCGCCCGTCCACTCCGGCGCCTCTTTCGGCCGCGAGATCGTGGGCAGGTAGTGCAGGCCGTTGTCCCGCGCGAGCTGCTCGAGCCGCTCTTTGTAGCCGATCTCGTTCGGGTAGCTGGCGCCGTGCAGCAGCACGTAGGAGCTGAGATCTGCCTTGGGATCGGCCTCGATGTCGGCCTCGACCATGGACGTGAACGGCGCGAGCCCGGTGCCCGCCGCGACGAGGATCTTCAGGCGCTCGTCCTCGAGTCCGATCGTGTCGTCGATGTTGAACTTGCCGATCGCCCGGGTGGTCATGCTCATGCGATCGCCGGGCTTCATGTTCCACAGCAAGTGCGTGAGCGGGTTGTCGCTCTCGGGCTTGTTGACGTAGCGGACATAGAAGTCAATCGTCCCGCGCTGCTGGGGCGCCGACGCGATCGACATCGCACGGCGCACGCTGCCGAGCTCCGGCTTGGCCTCGTTGTTGAGGCCAAGCGTCAGGTACTGGCCGGGGATGAACCAGCGCCCGTCGGGGATCGGCGTATCCGGGACGATCTTGAACACGGCCAGGACGTCGGACATGTCGACCTTGGCCTCGAGGGTGGCGTTGTATTCGAGCGTGCGCGGGGCCATGGGGCTTGCAGCATACGCGCGTCAGGCGGCCGCGTGAAGTCAGCGCGATCGCCCCGAACTAATTGGGACCGCCCTCGCGGATCGGCTCACTGAGCTGATCGGCGCCGACGCAGCCCCAGCAACCCGAACAGCCCGGCGAGCAGCCCCAGACCAGCAGCGCCGCCAGCGGGTCGCTCGACCGCGCAGCCTTGCTTGTTCGCGCCGGGCTCACCGTCGACCGCGGGCGGCCCACCGCTGCTCGAGCTCGCGTTGCTCGAGCCCGAGTCGCCGCCGCCATCGCCCGAGCTGCCGCCCCAGCTGTCGTTGTCGTCGCCGTCGCCCGAGCTGCCGCTGCCGCCATCATCGTCGCCGTCGCCGTCGCCGCCGATCTTACCGCTGCCGACGCCGAACTTGGCCTCCCGGGCCAGCCGCTGCTCCTCTTTGTACTTCACGTAAGTGTCCGGCAGCGGCGGCAGCTTCTGCATCATCCGGGGTCGCGCCTCCGCGAGCCGCTTCCACGCGCCCCCGCCCGGCACCTGACCGCCGCCAGCGGGCGTCTCCGGGCTCAGGATGTACAGCGCCCGGCGGTTGCGGACCTCGTCCACGCTGTCGCCCGTGTTGACCGCCAGCCCGCTCTCGCCCATGCCCGCGTAGTGGATCTCGCACCACGCCCCCTTGTCGACGAAGTACTGCGCGATCGACTTGGCCCGGTTCTCGGACAGCTTCTTGTTGTCCGCCGCGTTCCCGACCGTGTCGGTGTAGCCCACGATGTACAGCTGGACCGTGATGTCGTCGGCCGAGGTCTTGTTGGCCGGGTCGAGATCGTCGATCGCCTTGTTGGCCTTCTCGAGGTGGTCGAGCTCGTGGACGAGCACCGCGAACGCCTCCGCGACCTTCCACTCCTCGTCGGGCTTGATGTTGTACTTGCCCGAGTCGAAGTTGACCTCTGTGTGGGGGATGTGCACAGACCACGGCACCCGCGAGTCGGTGGCCGAGTAGCCCGTGTCGTCCGAGCCCGTCACCTTGATCATGAACACCTCGTCCGCGGTCCGCCAGCGCATCTCGAACGACTCGCCCGCGTTGACCACCTTGTCGGTCACGGTCTCGTCGACGATCATGTCGCCGTCGGTGTTGAACACCTGCAGCTCATGGCTGCTGAGCGTGAACGGGGTCTTGTAGCGGATCTTCTGCTCGTCAACGATGTCTTCGCGGCTGCTCTGCAGGGCCAGCGCGCCCTGGGTCCCGCCTGCGACTGGGCGAATCACCTCGAAGTTGCCCGAGGTGAACGACTCGCTGGCCTCGATCCGGATCTCGTACTCGACCTGCTTGCCCTTTTGCGTCCACGAGACCTTCGTGCTCTTGCCGGCCTTGATGTTGATCGTCTTGTCGACCTCGGTCCCGTCGGAGCCCTTGATCTTGACCTTGACCCCGTTGAGGTTCTCGTCGGCCGTCACCTCGACCGTTGCGTTGCCCTTGGTGTCGGTCTGCGAGGCGTAGCTCCAGTTGAAGCCGCCGAGCGACATGAACAGAGCGAGGAGCGGAGCGGAGAGGGATGAGAGCATCGGATGTCCTTGTGACGGCGAAGGTCGGTCTGAGCCTGAGGCGTTGCTCGCGGATCGCGCCAGCTGCGCCCGGAAGATAGTAACGAAGTGTTCGCTGCCCACCAACGCTCCGGTGCGCTGAGCGGCCCGCAGCCGGCGGAAGGGGGGTCTGGGAGTTGCTGCGAGCCGCGGTCACCCGCTGGGCCCGAGAAGTTCCTCAAGGCATCGAGTAGCGCGCTTCCACGACCGTGTGGATGCCCCCGCGGACCAGGAAGTCGCCCTCCACGACCATCGCGCGGGGCTGCAGCGCCGCCACGAGATCGTCGAGGATCTGGTTGGTCACCGCCTCGTGGAACGCGCCCACGTCCCGAAACGACCACAGGTACAGCTTGAGGCTCTTGAGCTCCACGCAGCGCTGATCGGGCGTGTAGCGGATCCGGATCGTGGCGAAGTCCGGCTGGCCCGTCTTGGGGCACACGCACGTGAACTCCGGACACTCGAAGCGGATCTCGTAGTCGCGCCCCGGCTTTGGGTTGGCGAAGGTCTCGAGCTCGCGCGACGGTTGGCTGGGCACGGGGCGGTGTGTGCCCCGGGTGGGTGGCGCGGTCAAGGTGTGAGCTTGCTCGGACGTCTGGGGGGCTAGCGTGGGGCGGGGGAGCGTGATAGAAGGCGCGTCCATTCCGAACTGACGGCGGGTTTAGCTCAGTCGGTTAGAGCGCCTGGTTGTGGTCCAGGAGGTCGTGGGTTCAAATCCCATAACCCGCCCTACTTTTGGATAGACAGTTGGTGGATGAGTGCCGGGGAGTCCTCGCACGTGCCGTTGTCCGATCGGGATCACGCGCAACGCGAGCGCGCCGATCACTGCCCGCAAGCTGCTACAATGTCGCCGTGTCGAGCGCGCGCCCGTCACCGTCCCCGCTGTCGGTCGAACTCCACGGAGACTTCGGCGGCAAGGACGTTGCACCGGATAACTTCGACGTGGTCCACGCGATGAACTACGTCAGCGCGCTCTTGGATCTGCTCTCGGCGCTCGCAGACAAGCAACAAGAACCACTATCGCTACAAGGGATGACGCTCGCGCCCGGCAGCGTGGTGTTCGACATCGATGTCGAACAGCCCTCGACCGCCCGACGTCTGGTGACACAAGCGGGAGAGCTGGTCGCCGGTCGCACACTGGCCCCGCGCGGCCTTCGAGCCCGCGTCACTCGGGTGAGGGAGTCAGTCTCGCAGCTGGGCCCGGGCGTGCGCTCTGTTGTCAAGGTTGGACGTCACAAGACCGTGATTGCGCCGCCAAACATCGACACGAACGCTCGGACGCAGGAAGAGGTAGAGCTTCGGGCGCGAGTGTTTCGGGTTGGTGGCAGTCCCCCTCGGGTTTGGGCAATTACCGACGTTGACGGTGAGTTCAGGGCCGAGCTCGATCATCGACTCGCTGCGGATATAGCCGGCTATCTCTATCAGGAGGTGGATTTGGTTGCCACGATCGAGAGGACGGACGAGGGCCGGATCGTCGACGCGACGGTTCATCGCTTCTTCCCCCTCGACGAGACAGAGGACGAGGCAGAGGTGTGGCGGCGCTGGTTCGCGCTGGCCGGAAGTGGGTGGGAAGACATCGAGGACATCGAAGCGGAGCTAGACCGCAACATTGAAAAAGCAATCTGATGGTTGATATAGATCCCGAGTCCCTCCCCGCAAGGTGTTTGGTTGATACTGGTGTGCTGATTCGTTCGCTGGGGCAGTTCGAAGACGAACACACACAGGTGTGCAGGGCCTTCTTCGAGCAGATGATCGTGAAGGGACAGCGAATGCTCGTTGCCGCGCCTTCCATCGCGGAGATGCTCCGAGGCCAACCGCAGCCACTGCCTCGGACCAAGAGCTTGATCCCGGTAGCGTTCGACTCCCGCGCGGCCGAGGTGCTTGGACTCGAGATTCCCGTGGCAGTGCTCCGCTCGGAGTCGAGCATCACCGGGCACTCGCGTACGTACCTCAAGTACGATGCGATGATTGTCGCGTGTGCGAAACGCTGGGGGGCGACCTGTATTGTGGCGTTGGATGGCGATCATCGGGTTCTCGCCAAGTATGTCGAGATGCCTGTGCGTCACCCGCGGGAGTTCCTTTGCAAGCAGATCGCTATCTCATTCGATGGGGAAACCCAAGGTGAGTAGGTGGCGAGGCTCGGATCGCGCAGCGTGGATCGGTTCTAGTTGTCGTCGGCCGGCAAAAATAAATGTCGTCGATCAACCTGCGGGTACGCCTGATGGCCAGTTGCTGCGGCTCTTTTCGCAACGACGGAGTGAGAGTGATCGACCCAGCACTACTCGAACTCGACGCGTTCGCGTAGCTTCCGGTCAAATGCTCGCCACTTCGGAGCCAAGGCGGCCTTTAGCCCTCGCTCCGCCGCTTCTCCAAGCCCGGTGCCGATGATCCCACCCACGCCGACCACTCCGCCCACGAGGGGGATGCCGAAGGCAGCGTCTAGCCTAGCAGGCCGCCCGTAACCAATCCGAACGCCTGCAGGCCGAGTCGACGTAGCGTCGATCCGTTCATCCGTCGCTCTGCGGCCGTTACAGCATCTGCGTACGCTTTCTGAACGTTGTCGTTGAAGCTCCCTGACTCCGCTTCCGCCGCTGCCGCTTCGATCTCGATGAGAATCTTGCGAAAGGCGTCGATGTCTTTCTGGTTGCGCAGGTCAGCAATTTCTGTCCACGGCAGGTGTTCGACTCGTGGAAAAAGCCTTCGCCGCTCGTCAAAAATGACCCACCTCTGCTCGTCAAAAGTGACCCACCCAAGAGCAGCCTGAGCTGAGCGAAAACCAACGTGGCCGTTGGCCCCCGCCCATTACTGGGCGGTCCATCCCGATCGCAGTGACGCTTGCGGGCGATGCCCCGCACGCGCCCCTGTCGGATCTGCCGTCGATGGTTCCAACCGCACCCGCGAGCCGGCGCGCGCCAGCGCGTGTGCAGTGAACCCGCGTGTCAGCGGGAGCGACACCGTCGCTCCTGCGCGGACTGGCGACGCGAGAACGCGGCGGACGAGAAGGCCGAGCGCCTGCGACGGCGGCTGCGAGCGCCGCTCGAGCAGGCGTCACCCGCGGTCCTGGCCGGACTTCGGCTCGACGTGGTGCGAGACGCAGTGAGCCCGGAACTTGCGGTAATCATTGAAGAAACCGGCGAAGTACTCGGAGATTGGGTGCGAGACGCAGTGCGTGGCCAACCGCTTGGAATCACTGGGAAATCCGGCGGACTACCCCCGGCGCCCTTGAAAGACGCCATCGCCAGCGGACCCGGGCCTCCCTAGCGTCGAGGGGCGATGCAACTCGAACTCAGCGACCTGGATCTGCGCTACGCGTCGCTGCGGATCGTCGACCAGAGCCGACAGCGTCGGCTGGTCGCGTCGCTGCTCGAGCACGGGCAGCTGACGCCCGTGCTGGTCGTGCGCGACGACTCGCGCTGGGTCTTGCTCGACGGCTACGTCCGCGTCGCGGCCCTCGCCGAGCTCGCCCGTGACCTCGTCGATGTCGCGGTGCTCGAGGTGCCCGAGGCCGACGCGCTGGTGCTCGCGCATGGCCTCGACAACGGCCGCGAGCGTACGGCCCTCGAGGAAGGATGGCTGCTGCGCGAGCTGATTGAACAGCACGGCCTCGCCCAGTCCGAGCTCGCGCGACGACTCGATCGCGCGGCGAGCTGGGTGAGCCGTCGGCTGGCGCTGGTCGAGGCGCTGCCCGAGGCCGTGCAGGAGTCAGTGCGCGCTGGAAAAGTCAGCGTGCAAGTCGCGACCAAGATCCTCGTGCCCTTGGCCCGGGCCAACGTCGACGACTGCGAACGGATCGTGCGCAACCTCGGGACCGAGCGCGCGAGCGTGCGCCAGATGACGCGGCTGTACGTGGCCTGGAAAGAGGCCGACGACGAGGTCCGCGAGCGACTGTGCACGCAGCCGCGACTGTTTTTGAAGACCCTCGAGGCCGAGGCAAAGCCCGAGCCCGAGGACGACGAGGCCGCCGCGACGCTGAAGGATCTGTCGATGCTCGCGGCGGTGTGCCTGCGTCTGTGCCGACGCGCGCGCGAAGGCGGCGAGCCGGTGACGACACGCGGACACAAGGCACGGGTGGTCGCGTGGCGACGAGCCAAGGGCTGCTTCGCGGCCTTGCATGGGCACTTCGACCCGGAAGAACAGGAGACGAGCGATGCTGGACCTCGACACACGAACCGCGATCTTTTGCGCCTGTCCGCCGAGGGACACGGCGTCCGGGCGATCGTGCGAATCCTGAACCTCTCGCGCGGGGCGGTCCGCAAGGTCCTGCGTAGCGGGGTCGCCGAGGTCCCTGCGCTCGACCGCGACGAAATACTCGACGATCACCTCGCGCGCGTCCGCGAGCTGCATGGCAGCTGCAAGGGCAACCTGGTGCGGGTCCACGAGGAGCTCGCCGCCGAGGGGATCGAGGTCGGCTACTCGAGCCTGACGTCTTTTTGCCGACGCCATG
>NZ_PVNL01000050.1 GCF_002994635.1 Enhygromyxa salina
CTCGTCCTCAGCCCCGTCGTCCGAGCCCGACTCCTCGCCGCCAGCCGTGCCGTCACCGGTCTCGGCGTCCCCAGTCTCGCCCGTGTCGGTGCCCGACGTGTCCAGCTCAGTCACCGGCAAGTCGGCTTTCTGGACGATCGCAACTTGCGATCCCGTCTCGCCGCCCGTGTCCCCGGCCTCGATCTTGGTGTCAGCCGCGTCAGCCCCATCGTCGCTGACCTGGGTCGCCGCCCCACCCCACCATCCGAGCGGGAATCCCAGCCCGAACACGCCAAACGACAGCGCCAGCGTCATCATGGCGACGATCGACATGAGCCCGGCCAGACCGCGCGAGGGTGGCTCGGCCGCGATCAGCGACGTGGGCGCGCCCTCGCCGTCGGCCGTCCCGGCCCAGGTGTGCGTCGCGCCGCGATCAGGGGTCGGCCCGCTCTCTTGCGACGTCTCGACCGAGGTCACGGCCTCGTGCGGCTGCGATCCACGCCCTCCGCCGTGCGGCGCGGACCCTTGGCGCGTGTCGGCTGGCACCGTCTGCGCGGCGCTGGCGGTTGACGGCCCCGCCGCCTCGGCCCGCAGCATGTCGGTGCTGACGATGCCCGATCGCGGGCCGCCGCTGCCAACCCAGCGACGGATCAGCTTGCCGAGCTCGAGCGAGCTGTTGCGGTAGCCCGGCCACGCGCACAGCAGCTCGAGGGCCTCGTCGGCCGACTGCAGTCGGCGGGCTGGATCGGGCTCGAGCAGGCCGGCGCGCAGGCGCTCGATCTCGGGGGGGACGTCGACGGTCAGCGGCGGGTGCTCGCCGCTGAGGACCATGGAATAGAGGTCACCCTCGTCCCGCGTCGATCGAAACCGCTGGCCTTCCAGCAGCTCGTGGAGGATCGCCCCGACCGCGTAGATGTCGACGGTAGGCTCGCGCGAGCGGCCGCGCAGCTGCTCGGGCGCCATGTAGCGAAGCTTGCCCTTCACGTGCAGGCCCGAGGTCTCCTCGCGGGCGAGCCGCGCGACGCCGAAGTCGGCGAGCTTGACCTCGCCCGAGACCGACACGAGCACGTTGTGCGGAGACACGTCGCGGTGGACGATCGTGGCCTTGGCGCCGTCGTGGTGGAGCCCGTGGGCATACGCGAGCGCGCGCAGGACCTCGCCGATCACGTGCGCCGTGACCTCGACCGGCACCCGCTCGCCGTCCGTGAGCATCTTGCGGGTGAGCTCCGACAGGTTGAGACCGTCGACCCACTCCATGACCATGAAGCACTCGCCGTTGATCTCACCAACGTCGAACACCTGAACGACGTTGGAGTTGGTCAGCAGCATCGACAGCCGCGCCTCCTCGATGAACATGTCGCGGTAGGCGGAGTCGTCGAGCAGGTCCCGGGCGAGCAGCTTGATAGCGACGGCCTTGCTCGCGCCTGCCATGGCGGCGCGACGGCCCATCCAGACCTCCGCCATGCCGCCGCTGCCGATCTTGCGCAGCAGCTCGTAGTCGCCCAAGCGCCTCACAGGACGGAAGGTTCGCGTTCGGAGCTTGGAGATGTCAACCGCTCGCGCGCGGATCGGCGAGCCGATCGGTGGGCCGATCGGCAGCCGGATCGGCGGGCGCGAAACCGGCCCATTTTGGGACCGACGCCGCACAGGGGGCGGTGGAGGGCATGAAACACGGACAGCAGCACACACATCGCTTCATCGGCCCGCGTGAACCCGCGTTGCAGCCCCGCGAGAAAAAATCCTCGAAAAGCTGGTTTCAGCTCATCCGTGCAGGAAGAACATCGGCCGGCTGAGCAGCGCCTTGGTCACCGTCGGCTCGTAGCGCTCGGGGCCCACGTACTTGTAGGTCTTCTTCTCGTGCTGCCAGATCGGTCCGGTGTCGACGCAGCCGAGCTCACGATCGGCGCGCGAGCAGTACAGGCGCACGTGAAAATGATCGTCGTGGGGGGCCCGAGCGGACGGCTGCTTCATGACCTCGCGCCCGTACTCGATCACCCACCGGGGTCGATCGTGCTGCTCGGCCCACCTGAGCAACCGGTGCTGGAGCTTGCTGCTGACAAAGATCCACTGGACCCGGATCGAGCGATCGGACAGCAGCGCCTCGACGAGGGCCCAGTTGTTGGCGTCGTCAAACCGCCGCTGCGACCAGGTTGGCTCCTCGTAGCCGGTCGTCCGCATGTGGCGGGGGACAAACGGCGCCCCGTCGGCGTCGAAGTGGACCATCTCGACCTCGGGCGGCGGCAGCTGCCGGCCCTGCTCGTTGACGGCATAAAAAATTAGATCGACGTCGCGCCCGCTCTGGTGGCTGGCGTGCCAGATCGTCTTGCCGCCGCGCTTGGGCGACAGATCCGCGACCCCGAGCGTGACCCGACGGCGGCCCTGTTGGACGGTCGCGGCGGCCCGCTCGATCGTTGCGACGAGCTCGGTCGTGCCCCACTGGTTGCCGCGCTCGCGCCAGGTCGCGGGCACCTTGTAGCCCGTGCCGCGGGTCGGCATCTCGACCGGACGATGGATCCGCCCACCTGCGGCGCGGCCGACCGAGACCGTGGTGTAGTCGGTCCAGTAGCCCGGGGTCGCGCAGCCGAGCAGGGCCAGCGCGAACCCACACGCGAGCGCAGCGTACATGATCGTCACCGCGCCCGCGCGCATGCGAGCTCGCCCTGCGCGAGAACCCATGACTACGATCATGCCCGACTCGGGACCGGATGCCACCCCCGAGTTCACGCGGCGGCTCGCCTCAACCTTCAAAGGCGGCGTCGGTGATGTCGAGGCCCCGATCGATGATCTCGAACCCCTCCAGCAGCTGGGCCTGCGTGATGCAAAGCGGCGGGTTGCACATGAAGCTGCCCCAGTGGAACAGCGTGAACAGCCCCTGCTCGCGGAAGAACGCGGCGAGCTGCTGCATCGCGGGGTGGGTGCCGTCGTAGGGCGCGATCGAGTCGCCCGCGGCGTTGCGCTGGACGTCGATGATCCCAAACAGCCCGATGCAGCGACCGCCGCGGACCGAGGGGTGCTTGGCGGTGAGCCGATCGATCTCGCTACGCATCACGTGCTCGAGCGTGGCCGCGTTCTCGACCATGCCCTCGTCGATCAGGATGTCGATCGCCGCCAGCGCGACGTTGCACGCGAACGCGTGGGCGTTGTAGGTGAGTCCGCCCCAAAACACGTTGTCACGAAAGTGCGCCGCGATCTTGGCTCGCACGCCCATGGCCCCGAGCGGGACCGCCGAGCTCGTCAGGCCCTTGGCCATCGTCAGGATGTCCGGGACCACGTCGTAGTGCTCGACGGCGAACAGCTTGCCGGTCCGGCCCCAGCCGCACATGACCTCGTCGCAGACCAGCAAGATCCCGTGCTTGTCCAGCAGCGCGCGCAGGCCCTGCAGCCAGCCGCGCGGCGGCGGCAGGATCCCGTTGGTGCCGACCACGGTCTCGACGAACATCGCCGCGATCTGATCGGGCCCCTCGTAGGTGATGACCTCTTCGAGGTAGCGCAGGTGGTTTTGGGTGATCTGGTCTTCGTCGGCGCCGAAGCTGTACTCGTAGGGCCACGGCGGCATCACGTGGACATAGCCGGGCCCGCCGGGCTCGTTGTGCAGGCGCCGGGGATCACCGGTCAGCTGCATGCACGCGCTGGTGGCCCCGTGGTAGCTGCGGTAGCTCGACAGGATCTTGCTGCGCCCGGTGTACAGCCGCGCGGCCTTGATCGCGTTCTCGTTGGCCTCGGCCCCGCCGAGCGTGAAGAAGAAGCTGTCGATGTCGCCCGGGCACAGCTCGGCCAGCCGCTTGCCGAGCCGCGCGCGCGGCTCGGTCGCCGCGCCCGGGTACACGTAGATCAGATCGTCGGCCGCCTGCTTGATCGCCGCGACCAGCTTCGGGTGCGCGTGGCCGATGTTCACGGACATCAGCTGGCTGTTGAAGTCGAGGATCCGCTGGCCCTCGGGCGTGTACATGTACACGCCCTGTGCCCGGGCGATCGGCAGCGGCGCCACCTTCCCTGTCGCCGACCACGAGAACATCGTGTGCTCGAGGCAGGCGCTGATCATCTCTTCGCTGGTCATGCTCATGGCGGCGGTCAGCCTAACCCGTTCAGGACATCCAGGTGGTGTCCTTTTGCAGCGCCCACTTCGACGTCACCTTGCGCGGCCGGGTCCAGAACCGAAACCCGTCCCAGCCCGTGATGTTGCCGTGGCCAAACAGCGAGTCGTTCCAGCCGCCGAACCCAAACGGCTCGCGTGGCACGGGCACGCCGATGTTGACGCCGCACATGCCGGCCTCGACCCGGCCGATCACGGCGCGAGCGACGTGGCCGGAGGTGGTGTAGACCGACGACGCGTTGCCGTAGCCGCTGGAGTTCTCCAGGGCGATCGCGGCGTCGAGGTTGGGCACCCGGACGATGCTGAGCACCGGGCCAAAGATCTCGTCCTTGGCCGCGGGGCTGTCGGGCGCGACGTGGTCGATGACCGTCGCGCCCATCCAGTAGCCGCCGGGCTCTTCGCCACGCTTGCCGCGACCGTCGACGAGGATCGTCGCGCCGCCCTGCTCGGCCCGATCGATGTAGCCCTTGATCCGATCGATGCTCGAGGCGTTGGTGATCGCCCCGTGGTGGGTGCCGGGCATCAGCTTGGCGGCCTGCTCGGCGATCGCGGCGATGATGTGGTCGACGTCGCCGACCGCCACCAGGTTGGCGGCCGCCATGCAGCGCTGCCCGGAGCAGCCGGTGAACGAGGCCACGACGTTCTCGGCCGTGAGCTCGACGTCGGCGTCGGGGACCACGATCAAGTGGTTCTTGGCGCCGCCCAGGCACAGCGCCCGCTTGCCGGCCGTGCAGGCCCGCCCGTACACGCTGCGCGCGACCGCGGTCGAGCCCACGAACGCAAACGCCGAGATCCCCGGGTGATCGCAGAGCGCCTCGACGGTGGCCTTGCCGCCGTGAACCAGGTTGAACACGCCCGCCGGCAGCCCGGCCTGGACGAACAGCTCGGCGAGCCGAACCATGGACAGCGGGACCTGCTCGGACGGCTTGAGCACGAAGCAATTTCCGCCGACCAGCGCCTGCGGCAGCATCCACAGCGGGACCATCAGCGGGAAGTTGAACGGCGTGACCCCAGCGACGACTCCGAGCGGCTCGTCGGTGACCTGACAGTTGACCCCGCGGCTCACGTCGAGCTGGGTACCAGCGGCCAGGTTGGGCAGCGAGCAGCCGTACTCGACGCACTCGATCGCCTTGTCGACCTCGGCCACCGCCTGCGCGTAGATCTTGCCGTTTTCGTGCGAGATCAGCCACGCGAGGGCCTCGCGCTCGGCCTCGAGCAGGCCGCGCAGGCGATAGAACACCTGGGCTCGCTCGCGCATCGGCCACTGCTTCCACTCGGCCGAGGCCGCAGCCGCAGCCGCGACCGCACGATCGACATCGGCGGCCGCCGACAGCGGCGCCCGGCTCATGGCCTGCCCGTGGCGCGGGTTGATCACGTCGAGCGTGTCGCCCGAGCTGGCGTCTTGCCACTCGCCGCCGATCCAGTTTTGAACCGTGGCCGTGGGCGTGAACGCGTAACTTTGGGTGGAGAATTTTCCGAGGATCTCACTCATGGTGTTGTTCCTTTGGCTGGCGCCTCGAAGCCGGTCAGCTTCATGAGGATCCAGTACAGCCCGCCGCCGAGCAGGAAGCCGACGAACCAGGCGTAGGCGTAGATCGTGTCCCAGATCTGGGCGACCGAGTCGAGCACCCCCGCGACGTGCAGGAACCCCGGCACGTTGGGGACCACCGCGATCGCAAACGCGATCAGCGCCGCGAGGTTGAAGCCCTTGTAGTAGCGGTACGGCCCGGTGCGCTGGTACAGGCCCTGGAGGTCGAGCTCGGTCCGGCGCAGCACGAAGTAGTCGACGATCAGGATCCCGCCGATCGGCCCGAGCAGCGCCGAGTAGCCGACCAGCCAGGTGAAGATGTAGCTGCCCGTGCTCTCGAGCAGCTTCCACGGGAAGATCGCGATGCCGAGCCCGGCGGTCACGTAGCCGCCGATCCGGAAGCTAATCTTGCGCGGGTTGACGTTGATCATCGCGTTGGCCGGCGAGACCACGTTGGCCGCGATGTTGGTCGACAAGGTGGCGACGGTCAGCGCAAACAGCGAGAGCACGACCGTCACGCCGCCGCCCATCTTGCCGAGCAGCAGCGTGGGGTCCCAGATCGGCGCGCCGTAGATCACCGTGGTCGCCGAGGTCACCGCGACGCCGATGAACGCGAACAAGGTCATGGTCGTGGGCAGCCCGATCGCCTGGCCCAGGACCTGGTCACGCTGCGACCTGGCGTAGCGGGTGAAGTCCGGGATGTTGAGCGAGAGCGTGGCCCAAAACCCGACCATGGCCGTGAGGCTGGGGAAGAACACCTGCCAGAACTCGCCCTCACGCGGGCCACCCTCGGCGAACTGGCTGGGCGTCGAGAGCATCGGCCCGAACCCGTCGGCCGCGAGGTAGGCCCACGAGAGCAGCGCCAGGCCCATCACGATCAAGAACGGCGCGGCCGCGGACTCGAGCAGCCGGATCGACTCGACGCCGCGATGGATGATCAGCACCTGCAGCGCCCAAAACCCCAAGAAGCAGGCGAATTCGGCCGCGTTGATGCCCAGCACCGGGAGGTCGGCGAGCGCGGTCAGATCGGCGCCAGCGATCACGTCGAGCAGCTGGAAGATCGCCGAGCCGCCGACCCAGGTCTGGATCCCGAACCACCCGCAGGCCACCAGCGCGCGCATCAGGCTGGGCACGTGGGCGCCGTTGATCCCGAAGCTGGCCCGCGCCAGGACCGGGAACGGCACCCCGTACTTGGTCCCCGGGTGGCCGTTCAAGATCATCGGGCCGAGCACGACCACGTTGCCGAGCATCACGGTGAGCACGGCCTGGGCCCAGTTCATGCCTTGATCGATCAGCCCGCCGGCCAACATATAGGTTGGCACGCACACGACCATGCCGACCCACAGGCTCGCCATGCTCATCACCGACCAGTGCCGCTCGGCGAGCGGGACCGGCCGGATGTCGTCGTTGACCAGGCCCGGATCAGGATCGTGCAGCTCGAGATCGGGCCCAGACATGGCCTAGCCCTCCTCGGGCGTGGGCCGCTTGCGGGCGACCGGTGTGGCCAGGGCCTCGGCGGTCTCGTTGCGCAGCCGCTGGGCCGCCCAGTACGGGGCGTGGCACGGGCGATCGACGTAGCGACCGGTCCCGCGCTCGGTGTTCAGCTGGCCGTTGTCATACACGACGCGGCCGCGCGAGAGCGTGTAGGCCGGATTGCCGACCACCTGCATGCCCTCGTAGATCGAGAAGTCGATGTTCTGGTGGTGAGTCGCCGCCGAGATCGTGCGGTGCTTGGCGGGATCCCAGACCACGATGTCCGCGTCGGCGCCGACGTCCAGCGAGCCCTTGCGCGGATAGATGTTGAAGATCTTCGCGGCGTTGGTCGAGGTCACGGCCACGAACTCGCTGGGGGTCAGCTTGCCGCTGCGAACCCCGTGGTGCCAGAGCACGGCCATGCGATCTTCGATGCCGTTGGTGCCGTTGGGGATCTTGCGGAAGTCCTCGACGCCCATCCGCTTTTGCGGCGTGCAAAAGCAGCAGTGGTCGGTCGCCGTGGTCTGCAGCATGCCCGAGGCCAGCCCGGCCCACAGCGCCTGCTGGTGGTGCTTGGGCCGAAACGGCGGGCTCATCACGTGGTGCGCGGCCCGGTCCCAGTCGCCGTCGCGGTAGACCGAGTCGTCGATCACCAGGTGCTGGGCGAGGACCTCGGCGTAGACGCGCTGGCCCTCGAGCCGGGCCCGGGTCACGGCCTCGAGCGCGTCGATGCACGAGGTGTGGACCAGGTACAGCGGCACGCCGAGCACCTCGGCGATCCGGATCGCCCGGTTGGCGGCCTCGCCCTCGACCTCCGGCGGGCGCGACAGCGGGTGGCCCTCGGGGCCGCTGATCCCCGACTCGAACACGCGGTTTTGCAGGGCGAACACCAGCTCGCCGTTCTCGGCGTGGACCGTACAGATCGCGCCGAGCTCACCCGCGCGACTGAAGCTGTTCACCAGCACCTCGTCGTCGCACATGATCGCGCCCTTGTAGGCCATGAAGTGCTTGAAGCTGTTGACCCCGTGCTTGGTGCTCAGCGTGCCCATGTCGGCGTGGACGCTGTCGTCCCACCAGGTCACCGCGACATGAAACGAGTAGTCGCAGGCGGCCTTCTCGGCCCAGCCGCGCCACTTGGTGTAGGCGTCGAGCAGCGGCTCTTGGGGGCTGGGGATCACGAAGTCGATCGCCATCGTGGTCCCGCCCGCCGCGGCGGCCGAGGTCCCGGTGAAGAAGTCCTCGGACGCGACGGTGCCCATGAAGGGCAGCTCCATGTGGGTGTGCGGATCGATGCCGCCGGGCATGACGTAGGCCCCGCCCGCGTCGATCACCCGCGCGCCCGCGGGTGCGTCGAGTTCGTCTTCATTGGAGACCGCGGTGATCAGCCCATCTTGGATGAGCACGTCGCCGCGGCGCTCGTGATCGGCGGTCACCAAGGTGCCGCCGCGGATCAGTATGGGCTTGGACATCGGTCGCTCAGATCTTGGTTAGCTCGTCGTAGGCCTCGGGGCGGCGGTCGCGATAGAACTGCCAGGTCGAGCGAACCTGGTCGATCACCGACAGATCCAGATCCGCGACCACCAGCTCGTCGTTGTCCTCGGACCCGGTCGCGACGAACTCACCGCGCGGGTTGACGAAGTAGCTGGTCCCGTAAAACTTGCCGATCTCCCACGGCGGCTCGACGCCGACCCGGTTGATCGCCCCCACGTAGTAGCCATTGGCGACCGCGTGGGCAGGCTGCTCGAGCTTCCACAGATACTGCGACAGACCGGCCACGGTGGCGCTGGGGTTGAACACGATCTCGGCCCCGTTGAGGCCCAGGCAGCGCGCGCCCTCGGGGAAGTGGCGGTCGTAACAGATGTAGACGCCGACCTTGGCGTAGCGGGTCTGAAACACTGGGTACCCGCCGTTGCCGGGCTTGAAGAAGAACTTCTCCCAGAACCCTGCGACCTGCGGGATGTGCTGCTTGCGGTACTTGCCGAGGTAGGTGCCGTCGGCGTCGATCACCGCCGCGGTGTTGTAGTAGACCCCGCGCATGGCCTTCTCGTAGATCGGCACGACCAGCACCATCTCGTACTTCTTGGCGTAAGCCGCGAGCCGCTCGGTGGTCGGACCGGGCACGGACTCGGCCGACTCGTACCAGCGCGGATCCTGGCTGGGGCAGAAGTACGGCCCATTGAACATCTCCTGCAAGCACAGGATCTGCACGCCCTTGGCACCGGCCTCGTCGATCATCGGCAGGTGTTTTTGCAGCATCGCCTCGCAAATTTCGGCGACGGGGCGGCTCTCGTCATTGATCGGGTTCGCGCACTGAATCAGCCCGCAGCGTACAGTCTCGGCCATGTTCGATATCTCGCTTGGTCTTCGGGTTGGAAGCTGACCCACCTTACAGTGGGGTGCGCGCTGGAGACAAGCTGCATGGCCGGACAACCACGAACGAGAGCAGGGAGCCAACTTGGCTCCCTGCTCGATCTCGCTAGCCGTAGCGAGCATGGGCCCAACAGGGCCCAATGCGCGTACCGTTGGCTCAGTTCTTCTCTTCGAACTCAGCGTCGATGACGTCGCCGTCGTCGCTGCCGCTGGCGGGCTCACCCGCGTCGGCACCTGGCGCCCCACCGGCGGCTGCGCCCGGATCGAAGCCGGCTTCGGCACCCGGTTGACCCTGGCCGTACATCGCCTGGGCCAGCTTGTGCGAGGCCGCGGTCAGCGTCTCTTGGGCCGCCTTGACGCGATCGGGGTCGTCGGACTCGAGCGCCGCCTTGGCGTCGGTCAGCGCGGACTCGACCTCGAGCTTGGCCTCGGCCGGCAGCTTGTCGGCGTTCTCGCCGAGCAACTTCTCCATCTGCAGGATCGTCGCGTCGAGCTGGTTGCGGTTCTCGACCGCCTCACGCCGCTTGTTGTCCTCGTCCTCGTGCGCCTTGGCGTCGTCGACCATGCGCTCGATGTCCTGCTCGGACAGGCCGGAGCTGGCGGTGATCGTGATCTTCTGCTCCTTGCTGGTCGCCTTGTCCTTGGCCGAGACGTTGACGATGCCGTTGGCGTCGATGTCGAAGGTGACCTCGATCTGCGGCACGCCGCGCGGCGCCGGGGGGATCCCGACCAGGCTGAACTTGCCAAGCGGGCGGTTGTCGGTCGCCATCTTGCGCTCGCCTTGCAGCACGTGGACCTCCACGCTGGGCTGGTTGTCGGCGGCGGTCGTGAAGGTCTCGGACTTGCGCGTGGGGATCGTGGTGTTGCGTGGGATCAGCACCGTCATCACGCCACCGAGGGTCTCGATGCCGAGCGACAGCGGGGTCACGTCGACGAGCACGATGTCGCTGACGTCACCGGAGAGCACGCCGGCCTGAACCGCCGCGCCGAGACCCACGACCTCGTCGGGGTTGACGCCCCTGTTGGGGCCCTTGCCGAAGAACTCCTCGACGGCCTTTTGGACCATCGGGATCCGGGTCGAGCCACCGACGAGCAGGATCTCGTCGATCTGGCCCTTGTCCTTCTTGGCGTCGGCCAGCGCCTTCTTGACCGGCTCGATGCTGCGCTTGACCAGGTCGTCGACCATCGACTCGAAGCGGGCCCGCGACAGCTTGATCTGAAGGTGCTTGGGACCGGTCGCGTCGGCGGTCAAGAACGGCAGGTTGATGTCGGTCTCGGTCGCGTGCGAGAGCTCGATCTTGGCCTTCTCGGCCGCGTCCTTGAGGCGCTGGCGCACCAGCTTGTCGGCGCTGATGTCCAGACCGGTGTCCTTCTTGAACTCCTGGATCAGCCAGTCCATGATCCGATCGTCGAAGTCGTCACCGCCGAGGTGCGTGTCGCCGTTGGTCGAGATGACCTCGACCACGTTCTCGGCGACCTCGAGGATCGAGATGTCGAAGGTGCCGCCGCCGAGGTCGTAGACCGCGATGATCTGCTCGCCGTCGGTCCCCTTGGCCCGGCCGTAGGCCAGCGCCGCCGCGGTCGGCTCGTTGACGATCCGCTTGACCTCGAGGCCCGCGATCCGCCCGGCGTCCTTGGTGGCTTGCCGCTGTGAGTCGTTGAAGTAGGCCGGGACCGTGATCACGGCTTCGTTGACGGTCTCGCCCAGGTAGTCCTCGGCGGCCTTCTTGAGCTTCATCAGCACCCGGGCGCTGATCTCGGGCGGCGGGTAGCGCTTGCCGCGAACATCGAAGACCGCCGCGCCGTTGCTGTCCTTGACCACGTGGAAGGGCACCCGCCCGACCTCGCTCTCGATCTCATCGAAGCGCCGACCGATGAAGCGCTTGGCAGAGAACACGGTGTTCTCGGGGTTGGTGATGGCCTGCCGCCGCGCCTGCTGGCCGACGAGCACGTTGCCGTTGGCCTCGAAGGCGACGACGGACGGGGTCGTGCGGCCGCCCTCTTCGTTGGTGATGACTTTGGGCTCGTTGCCCTCCATCACGGCGACGACGGAGTTCGTGGTCCCGAGGTCGATGCCGATAATCTTGCCCATGATGATGAGATCCTTTCTGTTTGTAGATGCGTGGGGCGTGCGCCCCGGCTGTGAGACCCGCGGCGACCATCTGTCATGGTCGGCTGCACGGATCGCGCTGAAAAAGCCGCTTTGGGTGGTCGGCGCGGAACCTAAGACGCCGGTCTGGGATGTCAACGCCGCGAGGTTTGGCCCCGCGGGCCCCTGCCCCAGTCATGTTGAGCAGTCACGCTGAGCAGTCACGCCGAGCAGTCACGCCGACCAGCCACGCCGCACCGGCCTCAGGGTGACGCCGCCGGCTCCTCGAGGGCCGCGGCGAGCACATCGTCGACGCGCTTGGCGTGGACAATCTCGATCTCGTTGCGAATCTCCTCGGGGATGTCGACGACGTCCTTCTCGTTGCGGTCTGGCAGGATAATTCGGCGAATCCCGGCCCGGTGGGCCGCCAGCAGCTTCTCTTTGATGCCACCGACGGGCAGCACCAGGCCGCGCAGCGTGATCTCGCCAGTCATGGCGACATCGGCCCGCACGCAACGACGGGTGAGCAATGACACGAGAGCTGAAAAAATCGCGACCCCTGCCGACGGCCCGTCCTTGGGGATCGCCCCGGCAGGCACGTGGATGTGGATGTCGCGGCCCTCGAGCGCGTCGTCTGGGATCCCCAGCGTCTCGAGGTGACTCTTGAGGTAGCTCATCGCCGCCTGAGCCGACTCCTTCATGACGTCGCCGAGCTGGCCGGTGAGCATGAGCCCGCCCTTGCCGGGCATCGAGGTGGCCTCGATGAACATGATCTCGCCGCCGGTCGGGGTCCACGCCAGGCCGGTTGCGACGCCGGGCGAGGCGGTGCGATCGGCCATCTCGGGCAGGTGGCGCTGCGGGCCCAGGAAGTCGGGAATCGACTCGGCGGTGATCTCGACATCGCCCGAGACCTCGCCCTCGACGAACTTGACCGCGATCCCGCGGACCACGGACGAGATCTCGCGCTGGAGATTGCGGACCCCGGCCTCGCGCGTGTAGCTGTCGATCATCTCCATGATCGCGTCGTCGGCGAAGCGCAACGTCAGCTCGTCGCGCTCGAGCCCGTGCTCGCCGATCTGCTTGGGCAGCAAGAACCGGCGCGAGATCGCCAGCTTTTCTTGCCGGGTGTAGCCGGGGAGCTCGAGGATCTCGAGTCGGTCACGCAGCGCGGGTGGGATCGGATCGATGGTGTTCGCGGTCACGATGAACATGACCCGGGACAGATCGAAGGCGACCTCGAGGTAGTGATCCGAGAAGCTGTGGTTTTGCTCGGGGTCGAGCACCTCGAGCAGGGCCGAGGCTGGATCCCCGCGGAAGTCGTGGCCGAGCTTGTCGATCTCGTCGAGCACGATCACCGGGTTGTTGGTCCCTGCCCGCTTGAGCGCCTGGATCAGCCGGCCCGGCAGCGAGCCGACATAGGTGCGCCGATGCCCGCGGATCTCGGCCTCGTCGCGGACGCCACCGAGGCTGATGCGGACGAAGCTGCGCCCGATCGCCCGCGCGATGCTCTTGCCCAGCGAGGTCTTGCCCACGCCCGGCGGCCCGACCAGACACAGGATCGGCCCCTTCTTGCTGGCGTTGAGCTTGAGCACCGCCATGTACTCGAGGATCCGCTTCTTGACCTTCTCGAGGTCGTAGTGATCCTCATTGAGCACGTCGCGGACCGCCGCGATCTCGAGCCGATCTTCGGTCGACTCGCTCCACGGCAGGTCGACCAGCCACTCCAGATAGGTGCGGGTGACGGTGTACTCGGCGCTCGACGGCTGCATCTGCTTGAGCCGGTTGAGCTGCTTGAGGGCGGTCTTCTCCGCCTCCTCCGACATCTTGGCGTCGGCGATCTTCTGCTCGAACTCGTCGGCGTCGGCGTGCTCGTCGTCGATCTCGCCGAGCTCGCCCTTGATCGCCTTGAGCTGCTGACGCAGCACGTACTCGCGCTGCGAGTGGCCCATCTCTTCTTGGACCTGGGTGTTGATGCGCTCGCGGATCTCGAGGATCTCGAGCTGCCGGGTCAGCAGCGTCAGGACCTTGCGCAGCCGCGTGGACACGTCGAAGGCCTCGAGCACCTCTTGCTTCTCGCCCGGCTCGATGTCGAGGTTGGACGCGACGAGATCGGCGACCTGGCCGGCCGCGGTCACGCTGTCGAGCAGCGCCGCCGCCTCGCGCGGGAGCTCCGGGACCAGCGAGATCAGCTTTTTGGCCGTCTCTTTGATGTTGGCGACGAGCGCCTCGGCCTCGAGCGGCGAGGGGTCGAGCTCGGGCAGCTCGGTCACGCGGGCCTGCAAGAACGGCTCGCTCACGACGAGCGAGTTGATCTTGATCCGCATCACCCCTTGTAGGATCACCGAGTAGTTGTCGCGGGCGAGCTTGATGACCTTGAGGATCCGGACGGCGCAGCCAACCTCATGGAGGTCGTCCGCCCCGGGGTCTTCGGTTCGTGACTCGCGTTGCATCACGATGCCGATCACCGGCCGCTCGGACGCAATTGCCTCTTCGATGAGCTTGACCGACTTGGGCCGGCCCACGTCGATCGGGATGATCGAGCCGGGGAACAGCACCGAGTTTCGCAGCGGCAGCAGCGAGACAACCTCGGGAAGGTCCTTGAGTTCTTCGATCTGCGACTGCGGGTTAGTCATGTGGGAGGGGCCCCGGAGAGCGGGCCAAACGTAACATTGGCGGTCCTGGTGTCAACCAAGCAAAATTGCGAAGAACGGTGCCAGAACCCCCGCAGGAGCGCATCTCGTGATCCGAAGGGCGGGCCGTCATCGCCCCCAGCCCTATCGGCTGTGCGTGCCATCGGGTAGAACCTCAGCGATGGCGCTGCGGGTGATCGTTCGTGCCGGCCCCGACGTCGGCCACGGCGTGTGGCTGCGCCGGGACGAGGCCCTGAGGGTCGGCCGCGGCGAGGGAGAGGGCCTCAAGCTCGCCGATCATGCGGTCTCGCGCCACCATCTCAGCCTCCAGCTGGGCGAAGACGGGCGGGTCCGGGTCGTCGAGGTCGCCGGCGTCAATCCAGTCTGGACCGTCCTCGACGGCGAGCGACGGACCCTGTCTGGCGGCGAGCTGCTCGAGCCGAGCGCGGCGTTGACGGTTGGTAACACCACCCTCGCGTTCGAGCCGGGTCCGCGCGACGGGGCCGTCACCTCGGGCGCAGACGATCTGCGCGGGGGTGCGGGCACGTCCGCACGAGCGAGCGCCGCAGCGAATCCCACGCAGGCGGATGGGCGCGGGACGATCGAGCTAGACGTGCGCCAGACCGGCCACACCCGCCTCGCTGCGCTCGCCGCCCTCGGTGATCGACTGGCCCGGTGTGGCTCGCTGCAGGCCGTGTACCGGACCGCCAGCGAGTGGGCCGTCGAGGCGCTGCCGGCCGCGCGCGCGCTGCTGCTGAGCCCCGATGGGACCGATATCCTGGCCGCGGCCACGTCGGGCCCGGTCGTCGACCTGGCGATCTCCCGCACCTTGTTGCATCGGGTCCTGTCCGAGCACCGCGCGGTGCTCGTGCGCGACGTCCTCGCGGAGCCCGAGCTCGCGGACCGCCGCTCGGTCCAGGTCCGCGGGATCCTGGGCGCGATGGCGGCTCCAGCCCGCAACCTGGTCTTCTATGCAGAGTGGGGCGCGCGGGAGTCCGTGCAAAATTGCGGGGACGACAGCGCGCTGACGCTGCTCGTGTGCGCAGCTCAGCTGCTCGACGTGCTTGGTGACAGCGCCAACGAGCGCAGCCAGATGCGGGCGGCGCTGTCCCAGCGCGGGTCCGCCGAGCCGGGCCGGATCGTCGGCGGGTCGGCGTCGATCAAGCGGCTCCACGTGTTCCTCGAGCGGGTCGCGGCGACCAACGCCACCGTGCTGATCAACGGCGAGAGCGGCACGGGCAAGGAGCTCGCGGCCCGCATGATCCACGCGCTCTCGCCCCGCGCGAGCCGACCCTTCATTGCGATCAACTGCGCGGCCGTCCCGGAGAATCTGCTCGAGAGCGAGTTCTTCGGCCACGAAAAAGGCGCGTTCACGGGCGCGGTCAGCCGCCACGAGGGCGTGTTCGAGCGGGCCCACACGGGCACCTTGTTTCTCGACGAGATCGCCGAGATGGCACCCGCGACCCAGGCCCGCATGCTCCGGGTGCTCGAGAGCCGCAGCTTCACCCGGGTCGGGGGCACCGAAGAGGTGAGCGTCGACGTGCGCCTGGTCGCCGCGACCCATCGCGACCTGCGCCAACGGGTCACCGACGGCCAGTTCCGCGAGGATCTGCTGTACCGCCTGAGCGTGATCCAGACCCGGCTCCCGCCGCTCCGCGAGCGACGCGACGACATCCCCGAGCTGGTTCGTCACTTTTGCGACGTGCTGGGCGACGACATGGGTCGCCACGTCGACCGGATCGCCGCCGACGCGCTCTCGGTGCTGTGCAATTATCGCTGGCCGGGCAACGTCCGGGAGCTCCGCAATGTCGTCGAGCGCGCGCTGGTGCTGGGTGACGGACCCGAGCTCGAGCTCGACGATCTACCCCCGGAGCTGCAGCTCGCGCGGCCGCCAGCCGACGGCGCGACCGGGTCATCGGGCGAAGCGAGCGGCGTAGGTGTTGGCACGGGCACGATCTTGCCCCTCGCCGAGCTCGAGCAGCAGGCGATCGCCGCGGCGTTGGTGGCAACGTCCGGCAACAAGGCCCGCGCGGCCGCGCTGCTCGGCATCGACCGCACCACCCTCTATCGCAAGCTCAAAGATCAGAGCTGACTGCAACACGGGCGATCGCGGGCCGACAACCCTGGCATGCCCGCGCCACCTCGCTTCGCAGCGTTCCTTCTTCCACTGATCACCTGCGCCTGTCTCGAGCCTCCAGCGCTCGATGAGCTCAGCGCCCCGCTGGCGGACTTAGGCGGCGTCGACACCTGGGGGCCGCTCGACGGCACGCCGATCCCCAGCTTCCCCGACGACGACACCGGGCCGCCGAGCTCCAACCCTGGCGACGATGGGGATGGGGATGGGGATGGGGGCGCCCCGGCCGACCCCGCGCTCGCGCAGCTGCGCCTCACCGAGGTGCTCGTCGACCCGCCCGGCAAAGACGGCGGCGCGGACTCGCCCGAGTTCATCGAGCTGCGGAACATCGGGACCGAGCCGGTGATCCTCGACGGCCTTCGGATCGACGCGCGCAGCTGGCCGGTGCTCGACGCGAGCGCGCTCGGGCTCGTCGGGGTCAGCCTCGATCCCCAGGCGCTGCTGGTCGTCCAGCGCTGGGCCAGCGACGCGGACCCCGCGCTCGCTGCCCTTCACGTGATCGACGCGGCGACCTTCGTGGGCTTCCTGCACTCGGGCGGGCTGCGCAACGCAGATGGCCTGGTCACCGTAGGCGCAGCGTCCGCTGTTGCCGACGAATTAGTCTATGGCGCCGAGCCTGAGGACCGCCCCGACGCGTGGATCGGCGACCCCGTGCCAAGCCCAGGTTCGGCCCGGTCCATGTGCCGCGCCGCCGCCAGCGACCTGGATCACGACGACGCCTCGGACTGGTCGGACTGCGCCCCGTCACCCGGGCACGTCAGCTCGGAGCCAGCCAAGGCCCCCGTCGAGCCACCCCCGATCCCGCCAGGTGCGGTTCAAATCGTCGAGGTCTCGGCCAACCCGCCGGGTCCAGCTTCCGAAGAGAAGTATTATGAATTCATAGAGTTGGTCAACTTGTCCAATGTAGAAGTCGAGCTCTCTGGCTGCCGGATCGGCGACGCGCCCACCCACGATGCCCCAGGCGTCGACCCGCTCGAGTACCTCGCTGGCGATGGCGGCTGCGACTCGCCGACCTGCCTCGCCCCGGGTGCGCGCGCGCTCATCGTGGGTGACAGCTACGCCGGACCGATCGGACCGATCGGGCTCGCGCTGGTCCTGGCGACTGACGACAGTACGATCGCCGATGGTGGATTGACCAACACCGAGCCGGTGGTTCTGTGGGGTCCGAACAACGCCGTGATCAGCAGCTACCGGCTATGGTCGGACCCCGCGGGCGACCCGCTCCCCAGCGATGAACAGCCGCTGCATCGCGTGGATCCCGCGGCCGCGGACGAGGCCCAGAGCTGGATCTCGGCCCCGCCGACCCCGGGTGAGTGACGCGCGCAAACGAAACGAGCCCGGCGCCAAGATGGCGCCGGGCTGGCAGCGAGATGACCGGACGCGCGTGACCCAACGCGCGTCCGAGCGAGACAGCGGAGCTCATTCCCAGCGGTCGCGCTGGGGCCGGGAGTAGATTTCGTCGGCGGCCTCGAGTTCTTTGATCAGCTCGAGCTCGTCCTTGCCGAACTCGCGGTCTCCATAGTCGAAAGACTCGCGCTGAAACTCTTCGAAGCTGCTGAAACGGCGGCGGAAGTACATGCTGGTTGGGCTCCTGAAAGGTCGAGAGGTGGTATCGCGGGCTCGAACGATGATCTGGCGGTCTGCTGGCCGTTTCGAGCGGGATTCGGTGGCGACGAGGAGACAGTAAGACCTCGACCCACATGTAGGCAAAAAACCTACTCACAATTCTCGCCTGCCGGTTTCGGCGGCCAGTGGTAAGGATGGGCGCCCGTGCCCCCGGCCAAGACACGCCCCGCGTCACCCAAGCCAGCGAGCGCTCGCGCACCGCGGCCCGCCGTGCTGGCGATCAGCAACCAAAAAGGCGGCGAGGGCAAGACCACGACCGCGGTCAACCTCGCCGCGAGCTTGGCAGCCGCGGAGCGTCGCGTGCTGCTGATCGACCTCGACCCGCAGGGCAACGCCAGCTCGTCGGTTGGCTACCCGCGCGGCGCGGCCACCTGCGGCACCTACGATCTGCTGCTTGGCCAAGCCGAGCTCGAGGAGGTTGTCCACGCGACCGAGCTGCCCAGCTTGAGCGTGGTCCCAGCCTCGCCCGACCTCGCCGGCGCCGAGATCGAGCTCGTCGGGTTCGAGAGCCGCGAGTCCGTGCTCGCCCGCGCGTTCGAGCGGGCCCGCGCGCGCGAGCACTTCACGTGGGAGTTCGTGATCCTCGACTGCCCGCCCTCGCTCGGGATCCTCACCCTCAACGCGCTGGTGGCCGCGACCTCGGTGCTGATCCCGATGCAGGCCAAGTACTTCTCGCTCGAGGGCCTCGGCGCCCTGGTCGGAACGATCGAGCGGGTCAAGGCCGCGCTCAACCCCACGTTGGCGCTCGAGGGCATCGTGTTTTGCATGTTCGACCGGCGCACCAACCTCGCCCAGCAAGTCGTCACCGAGGTCGAGTCGCACTTCCCCGGGCAGGTGTTCGAGACCATGATCCCGCAGAACGTTCGACTCAGCGAGAGCCCCAGCTTTGGCAAGCCCGCGCTGCTGTACGACATCGAGAGCAAGGGCGCCCAGGCCTACCTCACGCTGGCGAAAGAGCTGCTGGCCCGACGCCAGGCGGGGCAGTCGTGAGTCGATCCAAGCGTCCGGCGCTCGGCCGGGGGCTCGGCGCCCTGATCCCGCCGCCTCCGGCCCCTACCCCGCAGCCGTCACCGGGCGCGGGCGCGAGCGGGGGCGACGGAGCCTCGGGCATTCCCAAGCAGCTGGCGATCGAGGCGATCGAGCCGAACCGCGAGCAACCTCGCAAGCGCTTCAATGACGAGCGGCTCCGCGAGCTGGCCCAGAGCATCAGCGCTCAAGGGATCATCCAGCCGATCGTGGTCACGCCGATCCACGCTGGTGCGGGTGCGCCCGCCTACCAGATCCTGGCCGGTGAGCGACGCTGGCGAGCGGCCCAGCTGGCCGGGCTGCAGACCGTCCCCGTCGTCATTCGCGACACGCCCGAAGCCGAGCGGCTCGAGATCGCGCTGGTCGAGAACCTGCAGCGAGCGGACCTCGACGCGATCGAAGAGGCGCGGGCCTTCGAGGCGCTGATCGATCTGCACGCGTACACCCAGGCCGAGCTCGCGGAGCGGGTCGGCAAGGAGCGCAGCAGCGTCGCCAACGCCCTGCGACTGCTCAAGCTCCCGGCCAAAGTCCAGGATCTACTGATCGAAGGTCAGCTTGGGATGGGTCACGCCCGCGCGCTGCTGGGCCTCGAGAGCCACGCCCAGATGCGCGAGCTCGCCCTCGAAGTTGTCCGAAAGGGCATGAGCGTGCGCCAGACCGAGGCCGAGGTGCGACGCCGAGCTCGGCCCGAGCCAGCCCCGCCCGAGCCCGATGATGAGAAAAAACGCCACGAGATCATCGTCCGCGACCTCGAGGCGCGAATCCGCCGACACCTCGGTGTCCAGGCCCGTCTGCGCACAGGCAGCAAGCCCAAGGGTCCAGGGACGATCGAGCTCCCCTACGCAGATCTCGACGAGCTGCAGCGCCTGCTTCATCACTTGTTGGGCGACAAGTGAGCAGGCGATGGACGGTAGTTTTTGTCGCTCACGGCAGCGAGGCTGCTATGTTGAGCCCATGATCCGTGGCTCCCGGGGGCCCTCGCCCACGCAACCGCGCCGCGCTCGAGGTCGACACCCAGGTGGGGGTCGGCCTTGACGAGCGAGAGCGACGGCAAGGTGCAGCGACAGCCCCGCGTGGGGATGGTGCTCGAGGTCAAGTACCGCAACGCTGGCCAGTTCTTGGTCTCCTACTGCACCAACTTGTCCCGCGGCGGGCTGTTCGTGAGCACCCGCCAGCCCGAGGCGGTCGGGACCGAGCTGGTGCTCTCGCTGCGGGTCCCCGGACGCGAGATCCCGGTGGTGCTGCGCGCTCGCGTTCGGTGGAGTCGCGCCGAGGACAACGACGAAGGTCCGGCCGGCATGGGCCTGAGCTTCGCCGACGTCGACGCGGTGCTCGGGGATCACATCGACACGTTGGTGACCAACGCCGAGCCGCTGAGCATCGACCTCGTCGGTCGCAGCGACCACGCCTCCGCCCACCTCCACGCCCTGCTGCGCTCGCTGGTGACCTGCCAGACCCGCCAGCTGGCGCTGCGTCCCGGTGTCGCGCAGACGATCACGCAGGTCGACTTGGTCGTCGTCGACGTCGACGGCGACCCCAAGAACGCCCTCGAGCTGATCGTCGACCTCCGCCAGCGCGCTGAACCGCCGCCGATCCTGGCGCTGTGTGACGCTCGCGATCCAGAGCTGCGAGCCCGGGTTGGCAAGCACGCGAGCGTGGTGCCGACCCCCGTCGACAAGCGCGAGCTGCAGCTGAAGGTCCTAGAGACCCTCGGCCAGGTTCAGTTCGTCCGCACGTCGATCTAGAGCGCCGAGCTAGCTGCAAGTAGCTTCGGCGGCCGTGACGACGTTGGCCAGCAGGCAGGCGATCGTCATGGGCCCGACTCCCCCTGGAACCGGGGTGATCGATCCCGCTCGAGCCGCGGCGGCGGCATACTCCACGTCTCCGAGCAGCTTGGGCTTGGACCCGCCGTCGTCGACGCGGTTCATGCCGACGTCGATGACACACGCCCCCTCGCGGACCCACTCGCCACGGATCAACTCCGGGCGGCCGACCGCCGCGACGATGATGTCGGCGCGACGCACTTCGGCCTCCAGGTCTCGGGTGCGCGAGTGAGCGATCGTCACGGTCGCGTTGGCGTGGAGCAGCAGCTGCGCGACCGGCTTGCCGACGATGTTGGACCGGCCGACGACCAGCGCGCGCTTGCCTGCGGGATCGACCCCGGCGAGCTCGATCAAGCGCATGCACCCCTGGGGCGTGCAGGCGACGAAGCGCGGGGTCCCCAACATCAGGAGGCCCAGGTTGTCGGGGTGAAACCCATCGACGTCCTTGCGCGGATCGACGGCGAGCAACACCCGCTGCTCGTCGACGCCATCCGGAAGCGGGAGCTGGACCAAGATCCCGTGCACGCTGTCGTCGGCGTTGAGGCTGGCGATCAGATCGAGCAGGGCCTGGGTCGAGGTTGTCGCGGGCAATCGATGGTCGCGGGTGGCGATCCCGACCTTCGCCGCCTTCCGCTCCTTGCTGCGGACATAGATGTTCGAGGCCGGATCGTCCCCGACCAGCACCACGGCCAGGCACGGCGTGACCCCGCGCGCCTGGCAGGCCTCGACCCGTTCGCGCAGCTGCGCGAGCAACCGCGAGGACAGGGCCTTCCCATCGAGGATCGTCGCGCCGCTCATGCTGCCGAGTTCGAGCTCGAAGAGCCGCCCGAAGAGCCGCCCGAGCCGGAAGCCGGCTTGGGAGCGGGTGAAGGTGACGCGGTCGAAGCTGGTGTCGACGACGACCCGGCGTCGGACTTGGCCGAGCTCGCGCCTGCGGTCGCCGAACCCGAGCCACCCGAGCCGGCATCACCCGACTTCGCCCCGCCTGCGTCGGCCTTCGCCTCGCCCGGTTTGGCGCTCGCGTAGAGATCGTTGTACCAACCGCCGCCCTTGAGGTGGAAGGCCGCCGCGGTCATCAGCTTGCTCAGCGGCTGGCCGCAGGTCGCACACGTTTCGATCGGGGGGTCGCTGATCTTCTGAAGGTGCTCTTCATGCGCACCACATGCTTCGCAACGATAGCGATAGATCGGCATCGCGGGCGAGAGTAGGCTCGTCGGGAGCGAGGTCAACCCCGACCGGCCGTGGGCCCAAGCGCGAAACCTCGCATTCGGCGCGGCGCGAAGGTCAATTCACCCAGAACGATCCGAGCGGCTCGCGCGTCCAGCACCTCGAGCTCGGCGGGCCGCGAGCGGCGGACCTCAACCACCGCCGCACGCCCGCCCAACGCCTGCTAGGATCGCCCCGTGCCGCGCCCGCGCCACCCGAACCGGCCTCTCCCACCCCTCTCTCCAGGCCGCCGGGTCATCGGGTCGGCCCACAGGCTGATCAGCGTGATCGGCTTGGCTGGTCTGGCCACCGCGCTGTCGCTGCCGGTCGTCGCGGCGCCGCCGGATGACGACTGGACAATCGAGACCCAGCCCGACGACGACAAGCTCGTCAAGCAGCGCTTCGACAAGCTCCGCGCCAACCCCTTCGACGGCAAGCAGTGGCGCGAGCTCGAGAAGGCGCTCGGCCGCGGCGGGCTCATCAAGCGGATCGAGTCGGCTTCGGATCGCTCGCCCAGCAACGTCGCGCTTCAGATCCTGCGGGCCCAGGGTGACATGCTGCAGGGTGACCCGGCCGCTGCCGCCGCGCGGCTCGCCAAGCTGCACGGCAAGTCTGGCAAGTGGGACCGGCGGGTGTTCGACATGCGCATCGACGCGCTCGAGCAAGCCAAGTCATGGGCCGAGGCGATCGACGCGCTCGAGCTCGAGGCCAAGACCGACCCCAAAGAAGCGGAGCGCCTGCTCGAGCGGGCCTACAAGCTGGCCGACCGCGCTTCCATGCACGACCGCGCGCTCGAGCTCGCCAAGCTGCTCGCCGCCAAGCTGCCCAAGGACGTCGGCGCGACCGTTCGCGTGGCACGGGCCGCGCGCGGGGCCGGCAAGCACGACGAGTCCGACGCTGCCTACCAAAAGGCGATCGCCAAGGCCAAGGGCGAGGCCAAGAGCGAGCTCGTCGCCGAGCGAGCGCGCGCCATGATCGACGCGGGTCACCCAGGCGACGCCGCCGAGCTGCTGTGGGACATGCTCGACGACGCCGCCCGTGGTCGCGCAGATCAGCGTGAAGGCTGGTGGGACGACCTCGAGACCTGCTACCGCAAAGAGGCCCGCTCGGAGATCCTCGTCAGCGAGCTGCGAAAGTGGCTCGAAGACGCCAAGCACGGGAAAGAAGTCGCCGCCTGGCAGGCGCTGGCCCGGGCCCAGAAGGCCGCCGGACAAAACCCGATCCCGGCGCTCAAGCAAGCGATCGATCTGGCCCCGCGCGATCCAGTCGCCCGCGCCGCGCTGATCGAGGCGCTCGAAGAGCAAGGTCAGTCCGCGGCCGCGCTCGAGCAGTACCGTGAGCTCAAGGGGCGCAGCTCGGAAGAGGTCAGGCTGGGGCTCGAGATGGCCGAGCGCCTGATGACCAACGGCGAGCGCGACACGGGTCTCGAGATCGCGGCGGAGATCCGGCAAAATGGCTCCCGCGACAGCGACACGCTGCTGCTGCTGATCGAGTTCTACAACAACGTCGACGAGCGCGACCTCGCGCTCGACACGGCCCAGTCGCTGGTCAAGGTCGCGGGCCGCAGCGCGGACGCCCGCATCGCCCTCGGCGAGCAGCTGTGGGAGATGGGCCAGCGCAAAGAGGCCCTGGCCCAGTGGGAGCAGCTGCCCAAGCTGGTCCGCCCCAGCCACAAGGGCTGGTATCGCCACGCCGAGATCCTGGCCGACCACGCGACCATGGATCGCAACCTCCGGGACACCGCCCTCGACTCGCTCGAGAAGGCGCTCTCGTCCAAGCCGAGCGAGCCCACGTACCTGCGCTTGCAGGCGATGCTCGAGGAAGAGCGCAACCGACCCGACCGCGCGCTCGAGATCTGGGAGAAGGTCCGCGTCGTCGCGCAGGACCCAACCCAGGAGCTGCTCCGGGCTGAAGCGCGCACGCGGATCGTCGAGCTGCTCGTTGGGCCGGGGCTGCCCAAGCGCGCCGAGAAGCGGGCGGCCGCCGTCGCCACGGCTGAGGTCGCGCTCGCGAGCGGGGCCTCCCCCGAGGCCCTCGAGGCCGGCCTGTTCCTCGCCGAGCTGTACTCGCGCGAAGAGAACTACGTGAGCGCCGTGCAGATGTTCACCAAGCTGCGCGACCTGTTCCCCGCCGACCCAGACCGCCTGATGGAGCTGGCGATCGCCCAGCGCCGCGCCGGTCAGCCGGGCGAGGCCGTCCGCACCCTCGAGAAGCTGCTGCCGCTGGCTCCGTCGCGCGAGGTCGATGCGCTGGTGATGTTGACCGAGCTCTCCCATGAGCTCGACAAGCCAGAGGAAGCCCGGGAGGCAGCCGTGCGCGCGCTCGGGCAGGGCTCCAGCGGCGTCCGAGCGCTGCTGCGGCTCGGCGAGCTCAGCGAGCGCCGCGGCAACATCGATCAGGCCATGTGGTGCTATCAGACCGTGCTCGAGGCCCAGCCCGACCATGCTCGGACCCGCATGCGCCTGGCCGAGCTGCAGCTGACGACCGGCGACATTCAGGGCGCCGCGGCCAGCTTCCGCGAGCTGCTCGAGTCCGGCGGGCCCAGTGATTTGATGCGCGAGGCGGGGGCCCGCGCGCTCGACCTCGCCGAGGTCACGGAGTCGATCAACGCCGTGCTCGAGCTCGCCGTCAAGCGGACCAAGCGTGAGCCCAACGCCGACGAGCCCCGCGACTTCTTGCTCTCGACCCTCGATCGCGTCGACCGAGCTCAGGTCGAGCGCTGGCTGCGAGCCGACGGCGATGCGCGCGACGACGACCGGGTGGCGGCGATGCGACGTCCGCTCGTCGCGGCGCTCTCGCGTGGGTCGATCAACAACCGCATGAGCGCGGCCGAGCACCTCGGTGAGCTCGGCCTGCCCGACACGGCCGTCCACCTGGCCCGCACGGGCGCCAATCTGCAGCCTCCGCGAGACGCGACCCACGCGGTCCGTCAGCGCTTCATCGCCGCCCGCGTCGCGGCGACCCACGCGGCCGGCGAGCTCGACGACCCGGAGTCGATCCCGGTGATGGCCGAGATCATCGCCGATCGCGGGGTCGATAGCCCGGTCCGCGCGGCGGCGTTCTGGGCGTTGGCCCGCAGCAGCGATCCCGCCGCCGCCGAGCCGCTGCGCCAGCGGATCCGCGGTCAGGATGACGAGGTAGCGATCACCCTCTCGTGCCTCGGGCTCGCGCGCCTGTCGCGAGACGAGCACCGCGTGGAAGATCTGATCATCATCGACCGCATCGCGCGTAACTCGTCGCGGCCGTCGGTCCGACGTGCGTGTGCCTTCGCCGCAGCGGCGCTCACGCCCGACTTTCGCGTGGTTCGCCTGCACCCCCAGCTGCAGGACGCCGACCCCTTCATCGCAGCGATCGCCGCGTGGCGGATCGGGCAAGTCGATCCCACCAAGCTCCAAGCTGACGGGCTCGAGGCGTTGTTTCGGGTCTACTTCGGTCCGGGTGGACTGCCCCGTGACGCCGCGATCGCCAGCCTCGCGCGGCTGCTCGGCAGCGATCCACCGCGCGGTGGCGTCGCGTCACCGCCGGCCTCGCGCCAGCGCAATTGGGACACGGTCGTCGAGCGTTGGCTCGTCGACCACCTCGCGCCGGAGATCGAGCCGCTGCCCCCCGCGGCCCTCGACGCTCACCTCGCGCAGGTGCTCTCGGCCTGGCAGGCCAGCATCGCGGGAACCCGCGCGGAGCTGAGCGCGGCTCGGGGGGCCGCGCGAGCCTGCGCTCGAGTCCCCAGCGACGCCCTGCCGACGGACGATCGCCCGACGCAGCTGTGCCTCGAACCTCTGGTCCGAGGAACCGTCGAGATCTCCAAGTGAGGGCTGCTCTGCGGCAACGCAGCTCGAGCCGAGCCTCGCCCAACACCTGAACACCCGCGTCGATCCGGGGTCGCGCGCAGCTGCGATCCCAGCGTCGGTTGACAAGGTCTGGCGTGCAGCGCGAGGATTCGGGCACATGGAACTAGGCCTCGCGTGCCCGGTCTGCGGCCAACTGAACATGATCCGGACCACGAGCTGCAGTCGCTGTGGCACCGTGTTGGCTCCTGCGGCACAGGTGCACGCGCCGGCTCCGGGGCCAGGTCCAGGCTCACCGCTGCAACATCAACCCGCTCCGATGGCGCCTGCACCCCAGGCCCCTCCCCCAGCGGCGCCGCCTCAGCCTCGCTTCGATCCGAACACGGGCCAACCGCTCGACGACGACAACAAGCAGGCGGTGAAGACCATGTTCTTCGGCGCTCTGCAGCAGCAAACCGTGGCCCCGCGGCTCGTCGTCATCAAGGGCGAGGGCGGCGACGGGGTCACCTACCACCTCAGCGGCACCACCCACATCGTCGGGCGAACGCAGGGCGACATCAAGTTCACTGAGGACGTGTTCTTGACCCCCGAGCACGCCAAGTTCTCGGTCCAGAGCGGTCGCCTGTTCGTCCAAGATCTGAGCAACAACAACGGGGTGTTCGTTCGCATCAAGCGACCGACGCCGCTCGATCATGGCGATCTGTTCCTGGTTGGCGAGCAGCTGCTCGAGCTCGACAGCGAAGCGTTGCCCGAGTACGGCGCCAACGAGGCCGGCACCTACTTCTACGGCAGCCCGCGCCCCGACGGCGCGTTTCGTGTCGTTCAGCTGCTCGCCGGCGGTGGCGAGGGCTTGGTCAAGTCGGCGAACGCGACGACCATGACCATGGGCCGCGAAGCCAACGACCTCGACTTCCCCGACGACCGGTTCATCTCCGGGCACCACGCCAAGCTCGACCTATCCGACGACGCCAAGGTCCTGCTCACCGACACCGGCTCTCGCAACGGCACCTTCGTGCGCATCAAGGGCGCGCAGGAGCTGTTTCATGGCGACTATTTGTTCGTCGGTCAGCAACTCTTCCGCGTCGAGATCTCATGAGGCACCTGTGATCGTCTGCCCAAACTGCGGCAAGGAAAACCAAGACCACTACAAGTTCTGCCTTGGCTGTGGGGCAAAGCTGCCCGCGCCTGGGCAGGCGGCGGCACCACCACCGCCGCCGCCGCCGAGCGTGGTGCCGCCCCCCATGGCGCCGAGCCCGGCGCAGTATCCACCGCCCGCTCCGCAGGCGACTCCGCCGGCACCCGTGCAGCCGCAAGCCTTCAGCGCGCCCGCTCCGCCGGCCCCGCCGCAGCCACAGCCGCAGGCGCAGGCCTACGGATCTCCGTCTCCGGCGGCGCCTCAGCAGCCGCAGGCCTACGGAGCCCCCGCGGGGCCGGGTCCAGCAGCCCAGCCGCCGGCCAAGCCGCCCCAGGCTGGCCCCTACGGTCAGTCACAGCAGGGCACCTACGGCCAACCAAGCGGGCCCGCGCAACCGTACGGCGGGCAAGCGGCGCCTTCGTCAGGGCCCCGCAGCTGTCCCAACTGCGGGACCGTCAACCCGCCCCAGTTCAAGTTCTGTGGGGCCTGCGGCAACAACCTGGAGGCCGCTCCGACGCCGCCACCACCACCGCCAGCACCGGCCCCCCAGCCGAACACCTCGGTCGGCCCCGCGCCGACTCAGTCTCCGCCCCCGCAGCACATGCAGGCGCCGGGGCCAGCGATCGCGCCAGCGGCCAAGACCATGTTCATGGACGCGAGCCAGCGGCCGGCCATGGCCGGCGGGATCGCCACGATCCGCCTGGTGCTGCTGCGCGAAGACGGGACGGAAGGCGGCGTGCTGGTCATCGAGGGCGGCCCAGAGACGATCGGCCGCGCGCACGGGCCTCCATTCGACACCGACGCCTACCTCGATCCTCGCCACGCCGATCTCACGGCGACCCACGAAGGTCTGCTGATCGACGCGAGCGGCTCGGTCAACGGCGTGTACCTCAAGCTCGAAGGTCGCACCGAGCTCCAGCACCTAGACTTCTTCCGGGTCGGCCAAGAGCTGCTGCTCTACGAGGATCTGCCCGAGCCCACCCCGACCGCAGACGGCACCGAGCGGATGGGCAGCCCGAACCCCGGGTACTGGGGTCGGGTCAGCGTCATGGTCAGCCCCGAGCGGATCGCCGCCGCCTATCCCGTGAAGAGCGAGGGCGTGGAGATCGGTCGTGAGAACGGCGAGATCACCTTCCCCGATGATGGCTACGTCTCGGGCAGTCACTGTCGGGTGTTTGGCGACGACGACGGGGTGTTCCTCGAGGATCTCGGCAGCTCCAACGGCACGTACATGCGTGTGCGCCCGGGCCAGCTGATCCGCCCCGGCACGCTGATTCTGATCGGCCAGCAGCTGTTCCGAGTCGAGCTGACCTGAGGGTGCAGCGTCAGTCGCTGACGTTCAGGCTGGGTGCGCTCACGGTGAGCGCACCCAGCAGCTTTTCGTGCACGCCGTCCGCGAACGCGAGCTCGACGTCGACGACTCCGCTGCGCGGCAACGCGGGCACGCGGACGCGCAAGCGATGGCCGTCGAGCTCGGCCGAGTGAGCGGCGACGCCATCGACGAGCACGACCACCGCACCGTGGCCCTCGACGTCCCCAACGAGCTCGAGCTCGCCGCCCGACTGCGGCAGACGATCCTGCGCCAGCCTGACCTCGGTCGCCCCACAGCCCCAGGCGCCGACCGTGACGACCATGACGACCAAGCCGAGCCACATGCGTGCGCGCCAACAGCCCACGCTGCAGGTTAAACGAACCGGGCACGATGACACCAGCTGGCGTCATCGTGCCCCATGCGCCGCTCTTGATTACATGAGCTCGAGGCGCTTGAGCTCGCGCCGGATCTTACCCAGCGCTTGCTCTTGCAGCTGGCGGATGCGCTCGCGTGAGAGCGAGTACTGCCCGCCAATCTCCTTGAGGGTGAGCTCGTCCTCGTCGATCAGACCAAAGCGCTTGCGGATGATGTCGGCTTCGATCGGGCGGAGCTTGGACACCAGCCGCTTGACCTGCTCGTTGAGCGCGTCGGCCTCGAGCCCCTCACCGGGCGTCTCGGCGTTCTCGTCCTCGAGGAAGTCCCCTACCCGCCGACCGTCGTCGTCGGACACCGGCTTGTCGATCGAGATCGGGTTGTCGACCAGCATCGTCCCCATCTTCTCGATCTTCGACAGCGCCAAGCCCGTGTGCTTGGCCAGCTCCTCGCGGGTGGGCTCGCGACCGAACTTGGCCTCGAGCTCGCGGCGCGCCTTGTTGACCTTGTGGTAGGCGTCGATCATGTGGACCGGGAGTCGGACTTGCCGCCCCTTGTCTGCGATCGCGCGGCTGATCGCGTGGCGGATCCACCAGCTGCCGTAGGTCGAGAACCGGAACCCCTTGCGGTAGTCGAACCGATCCACCGCCTTCATGAGCCCGATGTTCCCCTCTTGGATCAGATCCTGAAGTGGCATCCGACCGTGGTTGAAGCGCCGGGCGATCGACACCACGAGCCGGAGGTTCGCCTTGACGAACGCGTTCTTGGCCGATCGCAGCCGCCGACCCGCGACGCGAATATCTTTCGCGTAGGCGGCGAACGGTCGGCTGCCATCGCGGGGCGGCTTGACCTCGAGCTGCAGCCCGTGTCGCGTGCCGGCCTCGATCGCGTTGACGTCCGTTGCGAGCTGATCCGCGACGATGTTGTCCGTGTCGAGGTCGAGCATGCGCTCGGTGAGCGCGAGGACGGCGGCGTCGAAGGCGTCCTTGTGAGCCCGGGTCTCCCGATCTCGCAGGTTCCGCGAGGTCTTGCGCACCGCCCGGAGCTCCTTCGACGGGACCTCTTCGCCGTCGATCTGGCGCTCGATCGAGGTCACGATGGCGTCGATGAAGGGCGGATACGATAGGATCGTCTGCCAGTACGCGCTGCGAAGCCCGAAGATCCGAGTTGCCGCCTCGAGCTCTTGCTCGGCGCTCATCACGTCGAGATCTGACATCTCGCGGAAATAAACGCTGAGGAAGTTAGCCGAGTCGGCGTCGCTCTTTGCCCGGGCGGCGGCCTTTCCGGTCGCCTTGCCACTGCCAGCGCTCTTGGTGCGCGACGAACGAGCGAGCTGCGGGGGTGCTCCGCGGGTGACCTTGCGACGTGCCATGGTGTTCTCTCATTTCTGCGCACAAGGCGCTTGCCGGAGCCGGGTGCTGTCGGGGGAATGGACGACTGAACGTCCCGAACTCGGGGGCGGCTCCGAACGAGCCTGGGGGCGGAAGGTGGGGCGAAACCGAAGCTCTCGATCTTTATGCCCAGTTTCTTTTCCCGCTTAACTATGCCCGTCGAGAAGCGGTGCCTTCGCAGAGACGCTCGAGCCAGGCAAAGTGTTCGGCGCGGTGGACCAACGCGAACAGGGGTGCTTCACTGACACGACAACGCGTGCCCGGTTTCGCAGGAGCGCGAGGTACCCAGATGTGGGATGATGCATCGGCGCTGGGTTTGGTTCTCGACAACATCTAGCGACGGTGCGAGCACTGTGCCAGCGCAAAGGGTGGTTGCGGCTGACAGGTCTCGCCGGGCGCCGGCCAGATCCGTGATCGCGCCCGATCACCTACGTAGATCAGTCTACGCAGGGGTTCAGTGAGCTGAGCGTGCCGAGTCGGCGCGAGCGCCCCGCCTGAAAACCGCCACGATCTCGTGACTGCGTGTCACAGATCGGTTCCCAGTTTGGATCGAAGGGACAATGGCAATTCGACACACTGGCGTCGATCTACGACACGGGTGTCACTCGAATTGCTACCCGGCTACTACTCCCGCCACTCGCTCGGGCCCGCCAAGCGCCCCAACCCGGGCGCCGGCGCCGAGCATGGCAAGCAGATCACTTGCGCTCTGCGAGCATCCAGATGTCGGGAGATGCACTACCGTAGAACCGGCCCCGAGTGTCACGACTCCCGGACACCTCGATCACGCGCAGACCGATCTGTGACATGGCCTTGCCGAGATCTTGCACGGTGTAGGCACGCATGAACATGTAGTGCTCATGCTGGCGCCCATCATCGAAGATGATCGTCCGGTGGATCCGGAGGCGGTTGGCGAAGAAGTTCATCTCGGCCTCGTCGATGACCATGCACCGCTTGCCCTGCCACCAGCTGCGAGATGGCAGCTGCGGAGCGACGAAGTCGCGGTTGAACACATGAAGCAGGAGCTTGCCGCCGACCGGCAGGCGCTCGACCATCTCCTGCAGGCACAGTCGGTTCTGCTCTTCTTCGAAGTAGCCGAACGTCGACCCGACACAGACGACCGCGTCGAATTCTCGATCGCGCGGCAACCGGCGCATGTCGCCGTGCATGAACACGACGCTGTCGTCCTCGATGCCGGCGAGCTCCTTGTTTTGAGCAGCAGCGAGCAGCAGCGCCAGCGAGTTGTCCACCCCGGTCACGCGCAGCCCGAGCTTGGCGAGCTGGACGGCGTGGCCTCCCTCGCCGCAGCCCACGTCGAGCACGTTCGCGCCGTCCGGGAGGCCGAGCTGAGCGTGAATGAACTCGGCGTCTCGCGCGGCGGTCTCCTCCCAGCTCGTGGGAAACAGGGCGAGGAAGTGCTCGGCGAAGACGTCGTCGTACCAGGCCTTGCGCCGCTTTGGTTGAGGCTTGGCCTCGGGCGGGGTCGGCGGTTTGACCTCTTCGGCGTCCACCGCTGGCGCCGGGTGATCGACCTCCTCGAGATCCGCGCTGTCGAGGTTCTCGACCTCGAGGCCCTCGGCCTCGAGGGTCTCGTCAGCCTCCTCGGCCTCGATCTCGGCGTCCTCGGCCTCGACCTCGGCGTCCTCGGCCTCGATCTCGGCGTCCTCGGCCTCGGCCTCGGCGGCCGTCACGGGCGGGCGTGGTGGTGGCGCCGCCGGTTCTGCCCTGGTGAGTGACGGGATCACGACAGCGTTGGCGCCGGAGCCGACCACCGGCGGCCCGACCACTGGCCTGGACCCACCGCGGAGCTCAGCTGGCTCGGGCGACGCAGCAGCTTCGGTGAGCGTCGCTTCAGCCGGCGACTCCGCCACGATCACCTCGGGCCGCAGCGGGGCCGACGGGACGATCGGCGGCGATGGCTCGGGCCGCGCGAGCATGGGGATCACGAACCCTGCGAACGGCTCCTCGGCGCCGGCCTCCGCTGCGTCGAGATCTTCGTCGTCATCCGCGAGCAACTCGAGCTCGGAGGAGTCGACGCGCTCGAGCACTTCGGGTGCGCCGACTCGCAGCTGGTCCTCGTGCGGCGTGGCCTGGTCGCCCGGGTCGGCGACCGCCGACTCCAGCACGGGAGCATGCGCTGGGGTCGGCGCAGCGACTGGTGCGACCGGCCGGCTCAGGGTTGGGATCACAAACCCCGCGTCTTCGGGGGCGGTTTGGTCAGCGCCGACGCCTTGCTCGGTCTCGGGCGGGGTCGCGACCGGCTCGGGCGCCGGCGGCTGGGCGCTGAGCGAGAGCGCCGGAATGTGGAACCCCGGGGCGTCCTCGTCGGGGCTCTCGGTCGGCTCCGCGTCGGGTGCCGCGCCGTCGGGGGGCGGGACTGACTGCGGGGCCTGTTCCTCGTCAGGTTGCTCTGGATCGGCGGCGTACGAGCCGCTCTCCCACGATGGTCGCTCGTGGTGCTCGTCGAACGCCGCGCTGTGAGGTGGCGGTGGGACCCCGCCCGCGGCGGCATCGTGCGCCGCGTCGCTCACGGGCGCAGTCGACTCTGCAGTCACCGGCTCCGCAGCCGGCTCCGTCACCCAAAACGCCGAGAGCACGCGCTCATCGAGGGCGTCGATCGGACCCGGCGCGGCGCCAGACCCCGGCCAGGCGAGCCAAGCCTCATCCGCGACATTCCAGCTCACGATGCCTCCTTGCGGCGCAGCAGGGCTTGACCAAATTCGACGCGCGAGTCAGGGCCGAGACCCTCGACGAGCTCGAAGCCGGGCTCGGTCAGCAGCACGACCGTGCTACCGAGGTGGAACACCCCGAGCTCGTCACCCTTGGCCAAGAACGGCGGCGGGTCCAGCTCCAGCGACTGGGTCTGCGCGGGGTGAGCGTCGACCTGCCGATACCCGCAGCTCATGTGGCCGACGCCGAATGCCGCGACCATGACCACGGCGACGGTCCCGTGGTCGGTGCTCATGACATGGACTTGGCGCTCGTTGACAGCAAACAGTCGGGGCTCACGAGCGACGGCGGCGTCGTTGACGGGTAGGAGCCGACCGGGGATCAAGATGATCCGCGACGCCACGCCCGAGATCGGCGCGTGGACGCGGTGGTAGTCGCGCGGGTGCAGGTAGATGACCGCCTGCAGCCCGCCGACGAAGCGCGAGGCGAGCTCGGAGTCACCGATGAGCTCGCCGATCGCATAGGCGTGGCCCTTGGCGACCACGACGCCCTGTGCCTCGACCTCGGCGACCTCTCGCAAGCGGCCGTCGGACGGTGACACCAACACCTCCGGCCGCTTGTCGACGGACCTGGCACCGTCGCGCAGGCCCCGGGTGAAGAACGCGTCGAAGCTTGGAAAGCCGCGCGCGAGCTGGTCCTGGTCGACGTCGGCGAGGTCGACCGAGAAGTAGCGAGAGTAGGCCGAGACCGCCGCGCGGCAGACCCCGGGCGGGAGCGGCAGTCGAGTGGCCATTCCCATGGCCTGACTCGCGGCCAACGCGACCTTGGGCGGCGTGCGCTCGATCAGGGCAGCCGCGATACGGCCTCGCAGTGAGAGGTCCGAGCTGCGCATGGGTGCCTAAGCGTATCCGAGCGACGACACCTCAGGCAAGCTCGGCGGCGAGCCCTCAGCAGTCGAAGTACAGCGAGAACTCGTGGGGATGCGGCCGCGAGCGAACCTCGCCGATCTCGTTGCCGCGCTTCCACGAGATCCACGCGTCGAGCAGATCGCGCGAAAACACGTCGCCCGCGAGTAGGAACTCGTGATCAGCTTCGAGCGCGTCGAGGGCCCCCTCGAGCGAAGCAGGAACCGACGGCACGCCCGCGAGCTCCTCGGGGGTGAGGCTGTAGATGTCCTTGTCGAGGGGCTCGCCCGGATCCATCCGCTTTTGGATGCCGTCGAGACCCGCGAGCATCAAGGCGGAGAACGCGAGGTACGGGTTGCACGCCGGATCGGGCGTGCGGAACTCGATGCGGATCGCCTTGGGGGAGCTGCTGTAGGTGGGGATCCGGATCGCCGCCGAGCGATTGCGGGAGCTGTAGGCCAGGTTGACCGGCGCCTCGAACCCGGGGACCAGGCGCTTGTAGCTGTTGGTGGTCGGGTTGGTGAACGCGCACAGCGCCGGCGCGTGCTGCAAGATCCCGGCGACGAAGTGCAGCGCGAGCTCCGACAAGCCGGCGTACTGCTCGCCAGCGAACAGCGGCTGGCCGTCCTTCCACAGCGACATGTGCGTGTGCATGCCGTTGCCGTTGTCGCCAAACAATGGCTTGGGCATGAAGGTCGCGGTCTTGCCGGCCCGACGCGCGACGTTTTTGATCACGTACTTGAACCACGTGATCTTGTCGGCCTGGCTGAGCAGCGAGTCGTAGCGGATGTCGATCTCGGCCTGACCGCCGGTCGCGACCTCCATGTGCTGCCGCTCGACCACGATACCCAGCTCCTCGAGCGTCAAGACCATCTCGGTGCGCAGATCATGGTGCGCGTCGGCGGGCGGGACGGGCACGTAGCCGCCCTTGTGGCGGATCTTGTAGGCGAGGTTGGGGAACTCCTCGCGGGCGCTGTTCCAGTGACCGAGATCCGAGTCCAGCGCATAGAAGCTGCGCTGCGGGGAGCTCTCGTAGCGCACGTCGTCGAAGGTGAAGAACTCGGCCTCGGGTCCGACGAAGCAGGTGTCGGCGATCCCTGTCGAGCGCAGGTACTCCTCGGCGCGTGCGGCCAGCGAGCGAGGGCAGCGCTCGTAGTCGCCACGCGTGATCGTGTCGGCCGCGTTGCCGAGCAACACCAGGGTCGGGACCTCCATGAAGGGGTCGACCTTGGCCGAGGTCGCGTCGGGGATCACGAGCATGTCCGAGGCGTTGATGGTCTTCCAGCCCCGCACGGACGAGCCGTCGAACCCAAAGCCCTCTTCGAAGGCCTCCTCGCTCAGCTCGTGGGCGGGCACGGTGAAGTGCTGCCAGGCACCGAGCATGTCGATGAAGCGCAGGTCGACCATGCGGATCTCCTGCTCGCGGATGAAGTCAATGACGTCCTTGGGCGTTTGTTCGCTCATCTGATTTGTTCGCTCGCTGAAGCTAGAGGGCTGCTTGACTGAAGTTTAGAGGGCCGACTCGCCGCGCTCGTCGGTGCGGATCCGAACGGCGTCGAGGACCGGAAGCACAAAAATTTTCCCGTCGCCGATTCGATCGGAGGCGGCGACCTCACGGATCGCGGCGATCACCTCTTCGGTGCGCGCGGCCGGGATCACCACCTCGATCTTGATCTTGGGTACGAAGTCGATGACGTAGGCCGAGCCGCGGTAGAACTCGGTCTTGCCCCCGGTTCGCCCGAAGCCCTTGACCTCGGTGACGGTCATGCCGCCGACCTCGAGCTCGGTCAGGCGCTCCTTGACGTCGTCGAGCTTGAAGGGGCGGACCATGGCCTCGATCTTGACGAGGCCGTGATCGAGGCCGTGATCGGAACCGTGATCGGCGTGGTCGGGCATCAGCTTGGCTCCGGCTTGGCTCGGGCGGCCGCGAGGGTTTGGGCGTACGCCGGCTCGACGGGATGCGGCTCGAGGGTCGCCACGGCGTCGGCGACCTGGCGGATCCCGAGCGTGGCCATGAGCTGACGCAGCTCGCTGGTGACCCGCACCGCCGCGCCCGGATCGGAGAAATTGATGGTCCCGAGTTGCACGCAGTGGGCCCCCGCGATCAGGAACTCGAGCGCGTCCTCGCCGGACAGGATCCCGCCCATGCCGCAGATCGGAAACCCGGGCAGCGCGCTCGCAACCTGGTGGATCATCCGCAGCGCGACCGGCTTGATCGCGGGGCCCGAGAGCCCGCCGTAGGTGGTGGCGATCCGCGAGCGACGGGTGCGGACATCGACGGCCATGCCCGTGATCGTGTTGATCAGCGAGACCCCGGCCGCGCCCGCCTGCTTGACGGCGTCTGCCATCGCGACCACGTCGGACACGTTGGGGGTCAGCTTGACGACGATCGGGATGTCCGTGACCTCGACGCACGCCTTGGTCAGGCGATGGGCGACCTCGGGCACGGTGCCAAACTCGATGCCGCCCTTCTTGATGTTGGGGCACGAGATGTTCATCTCGAGCACGTCGATCCCGCCGTCCGCCCCCTCGCCCAAGCGCCTGGCGCACTCGACGTAGGTCTCGAAGTCGGTGCCGAAAAAATTGACCCACACGCTGACGCCGAGCCCGGCCAAGAACGGCAGCTTCTCGGTCAGGAACACTTCGCAGCCGACGTTCTCGAGGCCGATCGAGTTGAGCATGCCCGCCGCTGTCTCGTAGATGCGCGGGAGCGGGTTTCCGTGGCGCGGCAGCGGGGAGATGCCCTTGGTCGAGAGCCCGCCGATCTGGCCCAGATCCATGAACGGCTCGAACTGCTGGCCGTAGGCGAAGCAGCCCGACGCCGTGAGGATCGGGCTGCGCAGCGCGAGCGGACCGAACGCGCAGCTCAGCTCGACCTGGTCGGCGGCGATCGACGCCGACTTGGTGCCTGCGCCGCTCACCAGCGCACCCTCGCCGCTTCGAACACCGGACCGTCGGTGCAACAGTACTCGTAGGGTTTGGGCCCGTAGACCGGGACCGCGCAGCCCAGGCACACACCAAACCCGCAGGCCATCATCTCTTCGAGGCACAGGTAGGTCGGGATCTCGTGAGCCAGGCCGAGCTCACGAAGCGCGCGCAGCATCGGCGTGGGCCCGCACGCGAGCAGCTCGATCGACTCGCCGCGCGCGGCGGCGAGCTCGACGCGAGCGAGCAGCGGCGCCGTAACCCGGCCGTGTTCGCCGCGACTGCCATCTTCGGTGGCGAGCACGGTGGGGATCCCCCAGCGCTCGAGATCCGCCGTCAACACCAGGTCGTCGGCGGTCCGGCCCCCGTAGTACATCTCTGGCGGTGGCTGACCAGCGGGCCGCGCCGCGAGCGTTCGCGCCAAGAAGTGCAGCGGGGGCAGCCCGACGCCCCCGGCCACCAACAGCTGGGTGCGACCGGGTGTCGGCGCGGGGAACCCTCGGCCCAGCGGCCCCGTGACGGTCATTGGCGCGCCGACCGGCATGTCCTGCATGAGCGCGGTGCCGCGCCCGAACACCTTGAGCAGGACCGAGAAGCGATCGCTGCCGATCGGCTCGAGCACCGAGAACGCGCGGCCGTTGAGCAGATCGCGACCCCAGTCACCGCGGAGCATCACGAACTGTCCGGGCGTCGCCCCCTCGACGGGGTTCGCGCGCTCTGACGCGAGCTCGAGGACGAAGTAACCCCCGGTCAATGGGCGATTTGCCGCGATTTCGACCTGGAACTGGGCCGTGGCCACGGGCGTGTCATATGCGATGCGCGAGCTGTCGTCCACTCTCGGCGCGCACGCTCCCGCACACCTCTTGGCTCACGAGAAACACTGTCCCGTTACGGTTTCGGGACGATCACGAGGTCCATCAACAAGGCCGCGTCGGGGGGATTTCGATAGTAGCCAGGGCGCCGTCCGACGCTGGAGAACCCGTGTGCGCGATACAGTGAGCACGCGGCGACGTTGCCCTCGGCGACCTCGAGCTGGACCCGCTCACACCCGGCTCGACGTGCGCGAGCGATGACCGCGCGCAGGAGAGATCTCGCCAGCCCACTCCGGCGCGCGCCCGGCTCGACCGCGATCCGGCGCAGCTCGCAGCATTCGAAGATGACATTCGCGCACGCCAGCCCACGCGCGGGGGTGTCTGCCACCAGCACGATCTCGCCCCCCGCCACCGCCTCGCGCCAGGCCTCTGGGCCCCACGGTCGCGCAAAACAAGCGGCGTCGAGTTCGAGCAGCGCGTCCAGATCCTCGAGCGTCGCCTCCCGCACGCTCAACTCGGCTCCTCGCTCGCCCCCTCGTCGCCAGGCCCCTCCCCGACCCGGGCGAGCTCGTCGCCGAGGCCGCCGCCGCGATCTCGCACGGTCAGACCGAGCCCCGAGCTGGCCGAGGTCAGCAACACGTCGCGCGAGTCGATCCCCAGCGACGCCGCGAACTGCTTGGGCAGCAGCCCACGCTCTGACGCCCCCAGCTTGTCGGACTTGGTCACGCACACCAGGCACGGCAGCTCGACCGACGCACAAAATTCGAGCAGCTCGAAGTCCCCCTCCAGCGGACCCCGGCGCGCATCGATCAGCACCAACAGCGCACGCAGGTTGTCGCGCTCGCGCAGGTACCCCTCGATCATCGGCCCAAAGGTGTCGCGGACCTCACGGCGGGCCTTGGCGAACCCATAGCCAGGCAAGTCGACCCAGCGCAGATCGACCGTACGCCGCGCTGGCCCCTGCAGTCGCAGCTTGAAAAAGTTCAGCAGTCGAGTCCGCCCGGGCGTCCGACTGACGCGCGCCAACCCAGTCTGTCCCGTAAACGCGTTGAGCAAGCTCGACTTGCCAACATTGCTGCGGCCCGCCACCGCGATCTCCGGCAGCGTCGCAGGCGGACACTGGCTCAACCCCGGAGCGCTCAGCTCAAACGCCGCCTCCCCGACTTGCCACCGCGGAGGACGAAGCGCCTTGCCAGACCGAGCCACGGCCGAGAGTCGGGCACCCCCCGCCCCATGACAAGGTGCGGTAGACCGAAGCAACGTCAGCGTCACGCGTCTCGTGCGCCCCCCCCTGCACCCACAGACACCGAAAATGCGTTCAGAGCCCCTGCCGAGGGACCGCCAGCCACCGACTTCGACAAAGTGCAGCGCCTCCGTGAAGGTCTGCGAGAGCGCGAAGCCGCCACCTCCGCCAAGGTGCCGTGCGCCTGTGGGGGTTAAGGGCCCCCTTTTAGGGGGCCACACATGCGGATGCGAACAGCAGACCAGCCCGACGAGGGAGCGCCAGCGACCGACCGGACGCGAAGCGTCCGCCTTCGGCAAAGTGCAGTGCCTCCGTGGGGGTCAAAACGCAAGAAGAGCCCCCTTCTAGGGGGCCACACATGCGGATGCGTACAGCAGACCAGCCCGACGAGGGAGCGCCAGCGACCGACCGGCCGCGAAGCGGCCGCCTTCGGCAAAGTGCAGTGCCTCCGTGGGGGTCAAAACGCAAGAAGAGCCCCCTTCTAGGGGGCCACACATGCGGATGCGTACAGCAGACCAGCCCGACGAGGGAGCGCCAGCGACCGACCGGCCGCGAAGCGGCCGCCTTCGGCAAAGTGCAGTGCGCCTGTGGGGGTCATAGGAATTCCGAGTACCCTGGGCGTGATGGAGGTCTACGGACTCACCGGCGGGATCGGCAGCGGCAAATCCACGGTCGCCTCGATGCTCGAGGAGTATGGCATCCCGGTCGTGTCAGCGGACGAGCTCTCGCGCATGGTCGTGGCGCCAGGCAGCCCTGGGCTCGCGGATGTCGTCGAGGCGTTCGGGCCCGAGGTCCTCGACGAGCGCGGCGAACTCGACCGCAAGAAGATGGGCAAGATCGTGTTTGCGACGCCCGAGCGGCGCCGCCAGCTCGAGGCGATCTTGCACCCGCGGATCCGCGAGCGCTACGAGCAGGTCCTCGACGCGCTCGAGAAGGCTGGCCACCCCGTGATGGTCTACGAGGTCCCGCTGCTGTTCGAGAAGAAGCTCGACCAGCAAGACGAGATGAAGGCGGTGATCTTGGTCGCGGCCACGGCCGACACACGCATCGCTCGAGTCAAGGATCGCGACGCGCTGACGACCGACGACGTGCTCGCCCGCATGCGCACGCAGATGCCCGAGGAGGAGAAGCGCGAGCGGGCCGACTACATCGTGCACAACGACGGCGACCTCGACGATCTCCGCCGCGAGGTCGAGTACTTGCTGTCGCGGTTCTTGCGAATTCCCCCGCGCGCGGACCAGCGGGTGCGAGCCGGAGAGGATCCGCTGGAGGTCGTCGAGGTGCTCGACGCCGAGCTCGAGGTCGTCGAAGAGCTCGAGGATGAGATCGAGGCGGAGATCGACGAGGTCGAGGTCGACAGCGACTCGGCTGAAGAGGTGGGCAGCGAGCCGGCTAACCCGAGTCAGGCCGCGGCCCAGCCCGACCACCTCGAGCTCTCGATCACCAGTGAGCACGCGCCCGGATCCGCGCCTGTGGACCCGGCGCCCGCGGGCTCGGCACCGCAGCTCGAGGTCGAGCTGCAGCCGACGACACCGATCCCGGCCGCGGCTCCGCATCGGAGCGGGAGCGCCTGGATCCCCGCGACGCCGCCCGCGGCCGTCCCCGTGCCCGCTGCGCCGAGCTCATCTGGACCGATCCCCGCGGCCGCCCCTGCCCCGAC
>NZ_PVNL01000051.1 GCF_002994635.1 Enhygromyxa salina
TCTACGAACGGCGCCTGCAAGCGGGTCAGAAGCCTGACCCGAGCTGAAAACAGTCCGCTGCCCACGGTGAACCAGTCTACGAATGGCGCCTGCAAGCGGGTCAGAAGCCTGACCCGAGCTGAAAACAGTCCGCTGCCCACGGTGAACCAGTCTACGAACGGCGCCTGCAAGCGGGTCAGAAGCCTGACCCGAGCTGAAAACAGTCCGCTGCCCACGGTGAACCAGTCTACGAATGGCGCCTGCAAGCGGGTCAGAAGCCTGACCCGAGCTGAAAACACGATCCGCGCGTGTCGACGATCTTCGCTATTTGAGCAGCTCGAACGCCAGCGTCATCGAGCGCGAGTCGTGGCGCAGCACCGCCGCAGGCGGGACCGTGTTGGTGGCCGCCACGACCAGCGCCTGGCAATTGGCGATCGACAGCTGGCGATAGATCGGGTCGCGGCAGTAGCGGTAATTCTCGTAGTGGACGAGGACCCGGGCGTCGTCGGCGATCTCGGTGTGCAGCTTGGCGGGGCCCTGGCGCAGCCGCTTCCAGACCACGGGGACCTTGAGCAGCACGAAGCGCGCCGACGCGAGCCCGACGACCATGCGAAAGAACCGGCTGATCCCGGCGAGCGCGAGCGCCCGCGCGATCTCGGCGAAGCGCTCGTCGTCACCTTCAGCGAGCTGGGCGTGGAGGACGTGGATGAAGCGGCGCAGCTCGGCCTCGGGGTACCACTCGCTGGTCTGCGCCTCGTCGAACAGGCTGCGCGTGCGCCGGGGTAGGTCGTCCATCAGCGACTGCCAGGCTCGCTCGCCGAACTGCTGGGTGAGGTGGCGGCGAGCGGTCTCGAAGGTCAGCCCTTTGACCAGCTGCTCGTGCTCCGCACCGTCCGCCATCGAGCCCGAGCTGCTCGATGATCGTTCGTCGTCCATTCGCCAATGATACCGCGCGCGGGTGCTGGTGAGTGAGTGAACGACCCGAGCGACTCGAACGACCCCGTCATGGCAGCTGTCCCGGCGTCGACCGGCCCTGTGGGTGGGATCGCCAGCGATCGGGCAGGTCGCAGGCGTCGGTCCCCGCGATCACGCTGCGACCATTGTGAGCGCTCGCGCCCGTGTCGATCCAGTTGGCGTAGGTCGAGATCGGCGTGGGCCCGTGCGCGGTGATCGTCCACAAGGTCAGGTGCTCGCCCGCGTTCTTGAGCCCACCCGCGCCGATGCTGGCGTCGACGACGAGCTGCTTGGTCGCAGGCGGCGGCGCAGGGTCGTTGGCTTCGTCGGCGGTCCAGCCGCTGGCGACCACGATTGCGAGCTCCGACGCGACGAGCGACACGCTGGGCAGCGGGTCACCGACGAGATCATCTCCGTCGAGCCAGGCTTGTTGCAGCTCGGCCAGGGGCACGTCGGCGAGGTACAGGCCGTCCAGATCGGCGCCCTGGGGCCCTGCGCGCAGCTCCACGAACTCCGCGTGGGGCTCGGCGCCGCTCGGGTTGGCGAGGACTTCCGTGATCTGTACGCGGGCCAGCTCGGGATCGAAGCTGGCGTCGGCGACCAGCTGACCGTGGTGCTGGCTGCCGTTGTCGGCCAGGTCTCGCAGCTCGAGCGACCAGCCGATCTGATCACCCGGGACCACGCCCGCGTCGAGCTCGAGGCCGATCCAGCCGGCTTGCGAGATCGTGGCGCGACCCTGCAGCTCATCGACGCTCAAGGTCGCCTCGACGAGCTCGCCTGCGTCGACCCAGATCGCCAAACACCGACCCCGGAGCTGGGCGATCGGCGCGGCTTCCGGGGCCGCGTCGTCGGGGCCGGCCGCGGATCCAAACCATGTCTCGCGTGCGGGGGCCGGCAGCAGGGCAGGGCGACCCAGGCGATCGATGAGGGTCCCGCCCGCGGGTCGGTAGCGAGTGTGGGGCGCCAGGGGCTGGGCCGGCCGCCAGCGCAGGCAGGTGCCGGGGACCCAGCCGGGACAGTCGACCGGATCGACCAGCGCGATGCTGGCGTTGCCGTCTTCGGCCTCGAGCTCGAGCGTCGCGTCGGGCTGCGGCAGCGGGACCGGCGGCCACAGCTGGGTCTGGACGTGGGCGAGGTTGGTCGCCACGTCGACGCTCGCGGGGGTCGGGGCGACCAGCTGCGGCTCGGGCCCGGCGCTGCCCCGATCGGCGGTGACGAAGTCGCGCTGCCAGGTGACGGCGCGACCGTGATCGTCGACGAGCGGCGCGCCCCCGCGGTCGCGCAGGGCGGGGCTGATCAGCAGGGTGTAGCGACGGTGCGCGTCGAGGGGCCGCCGCGGACGAACGCGCAGGTGCGTGCCGTCGTCGTCGAGCTCGTGGTCGAGCTGGATCACGTGGTCCGGGCTGGGGTCGAGCTCGCCGCGGTCGAGCGCGCTGCGATCGCCGGACGACAGCGACTGGGTCTGGCAGCGGCCGCGCTCACAGCTGCCTTCGTCGCAGATCGGAGTGAGGGTGCAGCGCTCGTCGAGGATGTCCCAGGCCGCGAGCACCACGCTGCCCGCGTGCACGGTCGCGGGGTCGATCGGCTCGCTGAACTCGACGCTGAGCTCGGGGAGGACCGAGATCTCGACGCTGCGCGGGCCAGGCAGGGAGCTGGCGACGACTCGGGGGCCGTCGAGATCGACCTGCGGCGGCGCGGCGAGGCAGCTGAGGGTGGTGAGGGTGAGAGACGGGAGCAGGCGCAGGCGGTGCATGCCCGGCTATCGGCCCGCGCGAGCGGGTGTTGCAGCGGGTCTCATCTTTTCTGGTTTCGGCTCGGGCGAGGCTCCTCGCGCGGTTGCAGGCGCCATTCGTAGCCTGAACGGCTCGGCCAACCTGGCTGGCGCGGCGCGGCGGCTCAAGTCACGTGTCGCGCGATCGCGGCGCTGAGCCCCTCCCACAGCCACGCGCAGCGCTCGGCGTGGTTCATCATGTCGGCCCACAGCGCGGGTGGATCGTTCTCGAGCGTGTCGTGCTGCAGCACGCCACCCCAGTCGATCGCGGCCGCCTGCAACAGCGCGTCGTCATGATTGTGGGCCTGGATCTCCTGCAAGAAGCGCTCGGCCATCAGCCCGTAGCCAACCGTGCTCGGGTGGGCCTGGTCCAGCCCGACCAGCCCGCCGGTCTTGCGCCGAACCCCGTCGGGCCCGGTCTCCACGGTGTACGCCAAGATCGAGGGCAGGCGCTCGAGCGCGAGCAACGGGTGGTCCCGAAAGCCCTGGCGACCCAGGTAGTCTCGCAGCGGCCGACCGGGGTCAGCGTGGTGATCGTTGCGCTTGACCGCGAGCTCATCGAAGGTCGCGGCGATGTCGACGAGCCGCCAACCGTGCGCAGCCGTCAACGATCGAATCGACGCATTGAACAGGTCAATCCGCTCATCGATATGGATGACCTGCTCGCGGGTGAGCCACCTGGCGAGCGCCCCCGAGCGATTCGCGTCATTGCGAAAGAACCGGCCGTAGCGCTCGTAGTACTTGCCCTGCTGCCGGCCCAGCCCGTTGGTCAGCGGCAGGATCGTCACATGCGGGACCGTGCCAACATAGACCTGGCCGCGGCCCGGATTGCCCGCCAAGATCTGCGCGATCTCGTCGAGGAGGCGATCATAGTCCTCATGAAACTGCGCCGCCGAGCTCAGGTTGAACCGGCGGCGCGCGATCGGATCCGTGCCGACATAGCTGCGGGGCGTGTCCTCGATGTGCATCTCGAGCACGGTCGCCAGACAGTCGTTGGACCCCAGCCACAAGGTCACCACGTCGATCGGCTCTGCAGCCGCGAGCGCCCGCAGGTTGCCGAGCATCGTCGCGTCGTCGCGTGCGGGCACGCTGGCCGGGTTGAGCACCTGCCGGGCCGAGCGGTACATCGGCGCGCAGGGCAGCCCGAGCGGGTCGTCCTGGATCCGCCCTTCTTGCTGCTCGATCATGGCCGCGCACGCGCGGGGCGTGAGCCGCAGCGCGTCGCCGACCCGAAACCCCCAGGCCGCGAGGTTGTGAAAGTAGGTGTCGGACCGGCTGGGCTTCGAGCCGGGACCGCGCTCGTAGAAGTCTTCGATCTCGTCGAGATAGGCCGGCACCAGCCTGGGCAGCCGCCGCAGCAATTCACCGGTCTCGATCCGGGGCCCGAGCTCGCGCTCGAGGTGGCGCACGAAGTGCTCGAGGTTGAGCGGGTGACCGGCCCCGAGGAACTCCGGGACCCGATGCTGAGCGGGCACACTGAGCCCCAGGCTGCGGGCCAAGATCGCGGGGAACGACCAATCCGGGCGGTGCATCGCCCCGTGCTGGAACCCCTGGGTCAGGCTGTCTCCGAGCGCGACGATCGTCAGTGGGGCCACACCTGACCGTACGCCCGCCGCCAGGATCGGGACAAGCTCGAAGACCGCGCAGCGGGCCGTCGCCGATCAGAACGGAACGTCGATCGCCTTGCACAAGAACGAGACGTAGGGCTTGGTCAGAGCGAAGCGCGCGGCGACCAGGTCGATCGATTTGGGTCCCAGGATCTCGTCGACGCTCAGCTTGCACACCGCGATGTGGTCCTTGCGGCGCAGGTCGTCGATCAACGGGTGGTCCTTGGCGAAACCGCGCGGCGGACGGGTCAGGCTCTCGCCGCCGAGCTCCCACTGGGCCACGAATTTGGCGTTGTCGCGGGCCCGCTTCCAGGCCGGGCCCTCGGTCGAGATGCGCTGGCGGATCGACCCGAGCGTGTCGGCGTCTGGCTTCCACGTGCCCGCGGCCAAGAACACGCCCTCGGTGTCGACGTGGACATAAAAGCCCGGCGCGTGGACGTCCTTGCCGACCTCGTGACGAAACTGAACGCCCAGGTTGGTCTTGTAGGGGGTCTTGTCCGTGGAGAAGCGCACGTCGCGATGGATGCGCATCAGCGAGCCGCCGACCTTCTTGTCGCTCGCGACGAAGTGCTTGGAGACCTTGCTGAGCTTGGGCCCGAGCGCGCGGATGAAGGCCAGCGCGGGCTCGCGGACTTGCTGCTCGTAGCGGGTCTTGTTGGCCTCGAACCACTCCCGGTCATTGTTGAGCGACAGCTCGCCGAGGAACTGCACGAGGTCCGGGGTGAAGCCGGTGAACTTCGGCGGCTTGGATGATTTCTGGGCTGCTGCCATGGGCTGTCCTGGGTGCCGACTCGCCCGATTGTGCCACGTCGCTCAGCGCCGCAGAGCGTCGCGTACCAGGTCGTGGTCGCTGGACGGCACCCGCTGGCCGGCGATGTCCTGGTGGCGCTCGTGGCCCTTGCCGGCGATCAGCACGACGTCGCTGGCTGTCGCGGCCTGGATCGCGCGGGCGATCGCGCGGCCGCGGTCGAGCTCGATCTGGTGAGGGGTCGCGCCGAGGCCTTCGCGGATCCCCTCGACGATGCGAACGGGATCTTCGTGGCGGGGGTTGTCGTTGGTCAGCCAGACGTCGTCTGCGAGGCTCGCGGCGGTGCCCAGCGGGGGTCGCTTGTCCGGGTCGGTGTCGCCGCCGGATCCGATCACGAGCACGACGCGCCCCGAGCAGAGCGCCCGCGCGCTGTCCAGCGCGGCCGAGAGCGCCTCGGGGGTGTGGGCGTAGTCGATGATCACCCGCGGTGCGTCGGCGCGGACGCTGTGTGGCGCGACGAGCTCGAACCGACCGACCGGCGGCGCGAGCAGGGCGATCGCGGCCGCGGCCGCCGAACCGTCGACCCCCAGCGCGACGCAGGCGAGCAGGGCGGCCGCGGCGTTGTGGGCTTGAAACCGGGCGAGCGCCCGCAGCTCCAGCGTACGGGGGATCCGAGCCAGCTCGGGGGCAGGCTTCAGCTCGAGCGCGAGCCCAGCCCAGCTTGGCGTCGCGCTGCAGATCCGCAGGTGAACCGAGACGCCGACGTCGGGCGCGTCCGGCCCCGCGAAGTACAGCGCTCGCACGCCCGGCGGCAGCACCTCGGCGAGCAGCGGCGTATGTGGATCGCCAGCGTTGAGCACGGCGACGCCACCCGGCGGCAGCGCGACGAACAGCTGGGCCTTCGAGGCCAGGTAGTGCTCGAACGAGCCGTGCGTGCGCTGGTGATCGTGGCCGAGGTTGGTGAACACGCCGACCCGAAACGGCCACGCGCGAGCGAACCCCAGCCCCAGCGTCGCGGAGGTGGCCTCGACCGCCGCGTGACGCCCACCGCGATCCCACAGGCGCTGCATCAGCTGGATGAACGCCGCGTGATTGGCTGGCGGCGGCCCGAGCGGCTCGTCGATCCCGGCGGCGACGGTGGTGACCTGCGCGACCAAACCATCTGCCCCTGCCGCCAGACCAGCGGCGATGAAGCGCGTGGTCGAGGTCTTGCCGTTGGTGCCCGTCACGCCGACCGACGTGATGTCATCGGCCCAGTCCGGCGCTGGCGGATAGATGTTCAGAACGTCCAGAACTCCGAGACACAAAACGAGATCTCGCAGAACTCCTGAATGCAGCTGGCCACGCGCTCGGCGTGTTGTGGGCGGACCGCCGACAGGGCCTGCTGGCACGTGAACACGTCCAGGCCGCCGCCGCAGCTCGAGCTCATCGACTCGCAGGTCAAGAGCGTGCGCGCGTCCACGCAGGTGGCCTGCAGCCCGGCGCCCGTGCACTGCTGCCAGATCTGCCAGTCGCAGATCGCCTGGGTGCCGCTGGCGGCGAGCATGCAGTCGACGGCGGCCTCGGCCGCGCGCGGCTGCATGAACTCGGGGAACCCCCGACACAGCGCGAGCGTGGAGTCGAAGCTCTCACAGTGGCTGCTGGGCGCCGTGAGCGAGCAGGCCCTAGGCTGACCGGCGCTGTTGCTGCAGTCTTTGTCGGCGCTGGGCCTGGGCTTGTCCTCGGTGCCGGGCTCGATCTCCAGCCACACCGAGGCCTGCCCGCTGGCCTCGGCTTCGCGATTGGCGAGCGGCTCGGCGTCGTCGCCACTCGAGCTCGCCCGGGCAGCCTTGGCGCCGCTGGCGATGTCGGGGTTGGCAGACTGAGCTTGATTGCAGGCGGCCGCGGCCAGCGACGCGGTCAGGAACAGAAATCGGGAGCGGTCGACGTGCATGGCGACGGCCTCAGTAGACCACGAGTTCGTCGAGCTCGCGCAGCTCGATCTCACCGAGCCCCGCCAGCGCGGTCATGTCGGTGCGGGCCAGGTCCCCGACGATCACCAGGGCGAGGCCGGCGGTCGCCAGTGTCCCGGCAAAGCGGCCCAGATCGTCCAGGGTCAGCTGCTCGAGCGCCGCGAAGCTGGCCGGCCCGGGATCGGCCTCGAGCCCGCGCAGGCGCCAGGTCTCGAACGCAAACCCGTAGCCCCGAAACCGCACGCGGCTCGACAGCATCCGCTCGAGCGCCGAGGCCTGGGCCCGCTCGAACCGCTGCTGGTGGAGGGGGAACTCGCGGAACAGCCGCAGCAACACCGCCGCCGCCTCGACGCTGCGATCGGGGCGCGAGGCCAAGCTCGCCCAGATCAGGTTTTGATCGCCGACGCGACTCCCGGCCGTGTGACCGCCATGCGCCGCGTAGGCGAGCCCCCGCGCCTCACGGATCTCCTGGAACACCAGCCCCGCCGAGCCGCCGACGTACTCGTGAAACAACCGGTAGATCGCGGATCGTGTCGGGTCGTAGGGCTCGCTGGGCAGGTACAGCCCGATCTTGGTCTGCGCGGCCTCGTGGTGCACGACGAAGATCCGCGTGCGCTCGGCTGGCTGGGCGTCGAGCCGCAGCGGCTCGTAGTCGGGCACCGCCAGCGGCGAGGGATCGTCGAGCCCGAGCAGATCGACGAGGGTCTCGCGCTCGTGTGGCCCGGCGTACACGCTCACCCGCGCGTGGGTCAGCAGCTTGCCCGGCGCCGCGCACAGGTCGTCGAGCTTCAGGGCCAGGACCTCGTCGTTGGTCAGCGCCTCGCACAGGTACGGGCTCTTGGGCCCACGCAGCGCCCACTGCTTGAGCGTGGCGAACTTGAAGTCAGTGGTGTCGCGTCGCTGGATCCGCTTGCCGACGACGTCCTCGGCCCAGCGGGCGCGCTCGGCCTCGCTGAGCACCGGCGCCCGCAGCCGCTCGCGCACGAGCGGGAGCAGCTTGGCCAGCGTCGGGGCGCGCCCGGCCATGGTCAGATCCGTCTGCTGGCGGCGGCAGTCGACGGCGACCGCGGCCGCCTCGCGAAACAGCGCGCGGCGGTAGCCCTCGAGGTCGAGCTCGCCGACCCCCGCGCGACCCCACAGCGCCAGCGCCTTGCTTAGCGTGGGATCGTGGGCGCTGCCCAGCCCCACCCGCACGGTCAGCTGAAACAGATCGTTGTTGGGGTTGGGGGTCCGATACAGCAGCCCCGCGGCGGTCGTGCTGCGCTCGGTGTGCTCACCCACCTGCAGGACCTGCAGCTCGAGTGGCGGGGCCGGCAGCGCCAGGACCTCCGTGGACATCTGCGAGCGCGAGTCGGCGTCGAGCTGCAGCTCGCTCAGCCCAAACACGGGGATCTTGCTGACCGGAGGCTCGCCAGCGGTGCGCTCGGCGATCACGAGCTCGTCGCCCAGCCACCGGCGCGCGGCCTCGACGACCTGCTCCTTGTCGATCTGCGCGAGCTTGGCGAGTCGGGTGCGGACCGCGTCCCACTCGCGCTGGTAGGTGAACGCGTCGAGCATCACGGCCGCGCACGCGCTGTTGCTCTCGAGCTTGCGCAGCTCGCCGACCTCGAAGTTGGCGATCAGATCGTCGAGGTCCGACTGCGCGAACTCGCCAGCGCGCAGCGCCTCGACCTGCTCGCGCAGCAGCGCCTCGACCTCGCCCAGGCTCTGGCCCACGCGCGGCCGGCCCCACACGGTCTCGGTCCCGCCGAGCATCCGCAGGTTGGGGTAGGCGCCCGCGTTGCGGACCAGCTGGCGCTGCTCGAGTCGGGTGTCGAGCAGGCCCGTCGAGCTGTTGTCGAGCATCATGTCCGCCAACATCAGGGGATCGGCGTCCTCGTGCTCGCGCGGGACCGTGCGCCAGATCAGGCGGATCTCTTCGTCGCCGCGGTGGACCACGCCAACCCGCGCCTGGCCATTCAGCGGCGCGGGCGAGGGGGCGTCGCGCGAGGGCAGCGGGGCCGCGCGCAGCCGGCCAAACTGGGCCTGCACGATCTCCAGCGCGGCCGCCGGGTCGAGATCGCCCGCGAGCACCACCGCCATGTTGTTGGGCACGTACCAGCTCGAGAAAAATTGCTCGGTCGCGGCGATCGACGGCGTCAGCAGGTGCTCGACCTCGCCGAGCACGTCGCGGCTGTACGGGTGCCCGGCCCAGACCAGCTCGTTGGCCGCCATCGACAGCACCCGCCCCGGGTTGTCGAGCGCGCGGTTCTTCTCTTCGATGATCGTCTCGAGCTCGGTCGGGAACCCGCGGAACACCGGCTCGGTGAAGCGATCGGCCTCGAGCCGGGCCCACGCGTGGAGGCGGTTGCTGGGGATGTCGACCACGTAGACGGTGCGGTCGTGCGAGGTGAACGCGTTGAACCCCCGGGCCCCGAGCCGACCGTAGACCTGCTTGAGCTCGTTGGCGATCGCCCAGCGGTTGGCGGCCTGGTTGGCCTCGTCGATCTGCTCGAACAGCTGCGACCGGGGCTCGCCCGCGGTCTCGCGCAGCTGCTCGTAGAGCTCGCGCAGCCGATTGAGGTGGGGCTGCTCGGCCGCCGCGTCGCGGGTGCCGAGCGAGCGCGTGCCCTTGTTGGCGAGCATGTGCTCGAGGTAGTGGGCCAGCCCGGTCGTCGACGCAGGCTCCTGCGCCGCCCCGGCCCGGACCGCCACGCGGCACGAGATCCACGGCTCTTCCGGGTTGCGGCTCAGGTACACGCTCAGGCCGTTGTCCAGGGTGTGGACGTGGACGGCCATCTCGGGGATCGCGGCTGCTCGCACTGTCCCCCAGGTTAAAGCACCCGCGGCTCGCGGGCTACTGGGGGCTACCGGGGTCGACTGGGAGCCGCCGCGGGTTCTCTAGTTCTGCAGCGAGAGCCGCAGCCCGAGGGCGTCGCCGTGCTTGCCGAACGCCATCACCATCGCCTGAAACGGCACCTTGGCGGCGTCGGGGATGACGGTGCTCAGGTCGAAGTAGGTGAACATGCTCTCGCCGCGCTCGGTGCTGACCGCCAGCGCGGCCGCGAGCCCACCCGCGGGCTGGAAGGCCTCGCCCTTGCCCCGCGCCGCGTCGATCAGGGCTCGCATCGCCGCGCTGTCTTCGTCGGCGGTGGCGATGGCGCCAAAATTGTCGAACGCGGCGAAGTTCACCTGCTGCGATGCGCTGCCCGTGGCCTCCATCATCGCGCGCTGGTCCTCGGGGACGGTCGCGAGGTCGATGTTGGTCGTGTAGAGATCGACGCCGACCCCGTCGTGCTCGACCACGTCGCTGCGATTCTCGACCGAGACTTTCATGCCCATCATGTCGATCCCGCCGTCGGTCTGGCCCTTGGCCAGCGCGCCGACCATGTCGCGCCACGCCTGGCGCATCGCGGTCGGGTCGGTGGACCCGGTCAGCGCCTGCATGCGCATGCCCGGCTTCTCGGTCCCGCTGGGCAGGTTCATCGTCATGGTCACCGCGAACTGACCGTCGAGGGTCTCGGTCCAGCCGGTCATGATCTCGGTCCAGGTCTCCACTGGCAGCGCGCCGCCGTACATCGAGTTCATGGCGGCGACCATGAAGCCCACGAGCGACTCGGTCACCGGTCCGCCGTGCACCTCACCCGACATGAACATGGTCTGGGCAGCGCTGCTGGGCAGCTTGCTAGCGAGCGCGTGGGTGCTCGGGTTCTGGGCGGCGACGAACGCCGCGAGCTCGCTGCCCGCCACCGGGTACGCGCGCGCGTGCAGATCCGTGCTGGTCTGGCTCGCGCTCACGCTGATCACGAACCGCTCGGTCTGCTTGGTCATGCCCAGCAGCGCGTCGACGTACATGCGCATCATCGTCTGCATGCCCGGGTTGGTCGCGGCCAGCTCCGCGTCCATCATCGCCAGGCCCAGCTCGATCTGCGAGCCCAGCGACGCCACGAGCTGCGACGGGTAGATGATGATCTCGGTGTGGTCGGGGTACTTCTGAAGGTTGTCGAACGCGAACGCCTCGGCCGCGGTGACCACCGCTGCCGGGCCGATCAGCGCGAGCCCGTCTCGCTCGCGCAGCTCGCTGCCGCCGGCCTTGGCCGCGGCTTGCAGCTTGGCGAGATCGCTGACCCCGACCAGCAGCGCTACGGGCTTGTCAGCCAGCGATGGGTTGACGACCACGATCGAGATCGGCGCGTCGAGCTTGGCCCCGTCGAGGCTCACGCCGGCCAGCTCATTGAGCATCGTCGGCAGCTGCAGCTTGACCGCCATCGACATGCCCGGCGCGAACTTCTCCACGATCGGCAGCAGGTCTTGCACGTTGGTGCCCGTGGGTAGCTGGACCGTGGCGACGACGTCGCCGACGTCGGCGATCGGGTCCGAGTCCACGGTCGCCGGCGCCACCGCGGGCAGCGGCTTGGGTGCGGGCGGCGGGGTGACCGGCTCGGTGGCGTCGCCCTGCTTGGGTGCGTCGTCGCCCTGCTGCGGCTTGGGTGCGTCGGCCTTTTGGTCCTTGCAGGAGCTGGTCAGGCTCAACATGGCGGCCAGCGCGATGGGAGAGATGCGGCGTCGGAGCGACAGGCTCGGCTTCATGCGCGCCAGGGTACGGCAAGTCCTAGCGAAGGATCGAGAAGCCCTGGAACTCCCCGCTAGCGCTGCCCCACGTCGCTTCACACCCGTCCACCCGCGCGCCGGGCGGGCCCTCGGCGCACCACTCGAGCAGGGCCTGCAGGGCCGGGCGTGGCCCCTCGGCGAGCAGCTCCACGCTGCCGTCGTCGCGGTTGCGGACCCAGCCACGCAGGCCCAGGCGGGTCGCGGTCGACTGGGTGCTGGCGCGATAGTAGACGCCCTGGACGCGGCCGCGGATGCGTAGCTCGAGGCGCTCGGTCATCGCTGGGAGTCTGATCGATTGAGCGGCGTCGGTCGAGGGGGGAGGCTCGCAACATGGTTGAGCATGAACGTGGGCGGGTGTGGGCGACGGTCGTCGTTGTGGTGCTGCTGGGGTGCGGGACCGAGCCGATCCCCGCCGACACAGGCGCCGCGACGGTCGAGAACGGGAGCGCCACAGGCGACGGCGGTCCCTGGCGAGATGGGCGACGGTGACGGCGATTCCGGTGACGGCGATGGCGAGACCTCGGCCTCGGCGTTCGCGTTTCACTCCGGCGACTTTTACTTCGCTACCGAGGGCACGCCGGCCGGCTGCGCCGAGTGTTTTGAGGCCTGCTCGCCGAGCTATGCCGAGTGTCTGGCGGATCCCGAGTGCGCGGCCTCGTTCGAGCGCGCCCTTCAGGCGGTGATGATCTGGGATGATTGCGGTGGGTTGATGCCGATGGAATTGATCGATAAATTTCATGATGAAAATACCTGCCTGGATGTTTGCTTTCCGATTGGGGGGCCGTAGCGTCGAGTGGCGCCCTGACACCGCCTCGAGCTGCACATTGAGCGCGGGCAAACTCTTGCAATTGTGATCGAGCTCGACAGGCACATGGGGTAGACTCGTGCTCAATGGCGCCCCACGATGACACAGCTCAGGCAGCCGGCGAGCCGGACTTTGGCCGGGCCGAAAAGCTGCTCGACTCGGCCCGCAAGGTGCACACCACCATCGTCATCGCCTGCGCGGCTGTCATCGGTCTGTACTGGCCGACCACTCCGCCATTGGGGACCCATTGCGCGGCCGTCTCGGGCATTCAGGCGGTCCAGGGCGCGCTCGAACTCATCAATGGTGCGATCGAGCCAGACGAGAACGTGAAGTGGGTGTGTGTGGTCGACGCCCACGGCGACATCACCGACATCTGGCAAGATGACGGCCAATCGCACAAGTGGATCCACTCGAGCATAGCCACCGCGCCGGTGGAAGTGGTGGTCGCCGACCTGCAGGACTCGACCTACATCGGCGTTTCCAACCACTTTTTCGACCGCGAGCAAGAACTCGGGCAGGCCCAGTTCCGTCCCCAGATGGAGGCGATGCTGACAACGATCGAGCAGCCGCTCGACGATGATCAGCTCACGGAGGTCATGCAGAGGTCGCTGACCGCGCGCGCGATCTGCAGCAGCGCGAACAGAGTCACCATCGAGTTCGGGCTCGACATCCACGAGGCTTGCGCCCAGGTCGAGCAACGAAGCCCTGGCTCCCAGCACGCCTGTCTCGAGCGTCTCGGTGCTCCCGGCGCGGATCAATATCTCGTGGTCCATGATCGCCGGTTCGACTCGCACACGATCGTGTCGCGTAGCCTCGAAGACCAGGTCGCCGACGGCCGACGTCCAGAACTTCGCACGCATGTGGAATCGGCGCGCTCGTTGGCCGCGAGTCCGGTATACGAAGTTGCCCGAGGACGTGCGACAGCGACCGGGTTGCTCGCCGTCCAGCATGATTGGCTTGAGAAATTTCGGGCGTCGTTGAAGCGCGAGAACGTCACGATTGCCTCGATCCCCGCCCCGGAGCTGACGGTCGTCTCGCTGCTGTTGTTGGCGTTGCTCGGCTACTTGAGCGTGACCCTGCGGGAGACACGGCGACTCGTCCGTCGTCATGCCGAGCTGGCGGGGCGGCACTTCGAGGGGTACCAGTGGATCGGAACGTTTCGCAACTACGTCGCCCGCCTGTTGACCGCGCTGTCGGTCGTCCTGCTTCCGTTCATCGCGGTCTGTGTCGGGCGGCTCGGCGACCACTTCGCCGACGAGGTTCAATCGCTCGGCGCCCTGCCAAGCCGCTACTCATGGAAGGTCCTCTGCGCGGATCCGAACAAACCATGGCTCAACGAGATGGCCGGGTGGGGCGCTGACCTCCGTTGGTGGGACCTGCTCTCACTCGCCGTCGGCCTGCTTGTTTTCGTGCAGTTGCGGCGTCTGTGGACTGTCCCCGGTCGCGGCTGGCTCTGCAGGGCGGCCGCCCGCGTGGGAGTGCTCGCCCTACGCCTCCTCGGGCTGGAGGTAAAGTGGCGCGAGTTTGAGGAGCGGTGGTGCTCTCGCGGGCAGAGTCGCCAGCGTGCATCGTCGGGCGGGGTATCGAGCGGCGAGACCGAGCCGGCCGCAGGGCCGGGAACGGCGCTAGCGGTGCCCCTGGCCGAGCCGACTGCGCCATCCCCGCAGCCCCGAGCTGACGACGATCTCGCGAAATAGCGCACGTATTGGTGCCGGATGCCGCCCGGCAAACCGTACCATAGGTGTCCGTGCGACCAGATTGCGTACAGTTTTGGACCAATGGCCAGTGGTCGAACAGCAACCTCCCCCGTCGATACGGCGGGACTCGGGGGTCCTTGGTGCCCAGCGTGGGTCGTTTGTCTAGCGATCTGGCCCAACATCTCGTGCTAGATCCGAAGCCGGGCAATTTTGCGGCTGCGTGAGCCATGCTGTATGACTTACCCTCCCAAGCAGTGGCCAGAGGTATGCGATGAACTCGACCAAACCAACAACCCTGCGGCCACTGAAGGTGTGGTTCAACGCGGCGACGGTGGCCACGGGCGTGTCGATCATCGTCTATACTGCCAGCCTCGCGCTTGGCAGTCCGCTGATGCCAACGCTGGTCTTCTTGTTCGCCATGGTTCCCTCGTTCGCCCTGGGTTGCGTCCTGCCCTACGTGACGCCGATCCGGCGCCGTCTCGAGGCGCGTCAGCGCGAGCGTGACAAGCGGGACGAACAGCTGGTTTTGCAGGTGTTTGCCCAGCTCCCTTCCGCATCCACCACCACCACTCGCAACTGCCCGCCATGATCAGCATGAGCACCACGCCGTCGTCGGCCGCGCCGGACGGTTCGTTCGCGCGTTACATCGTTTGCCACGCGCTCGCCATTGTTCCGCTCTCGCTCATCGGTGGCGTGCTGCTGTTCACGGCGCAGGTCAGCTCGCGGGCAGGCCCCCAAGACCATCGGCACGTGGACACGTGGGTGGTGTGGACGGTCTTCCTCGCGTTCACTTGGTTGGTGTCGTCGATCCTCGAGTACAATCGTCGGCGGGGGGTCCGGGCTCAATTCTGAATGGCTGGTCCAGATCACCAGCCGCCGTCTAACGGTTCCAACACCGCGCAAATGGTCAAGTGTAGTGTGAACGAGCACGCGCGGGGGTGTTACGAGAGGCTTCAGCAGCTCTTGTGGGCTGATCTGTCATCAGACGTGGAGCTCGAGATCGCCCGGCACCTCGAGACACATGACAGCCTGAAGAGCGGAGATCCAACCGAGCTGGTCACCCTGATAGCGAAGGAGCTCCGCTACGGGATGGGGCGGAGTCCCATCCCCAGCATTGCTCAGACAAGCGTCGTGTTGTTCTCGGTCAAAGGGGGGTTGGCATTGCTGAACATCGTAATCGCGCAATTTTGGCTGCCGCTGGCGGGCCTTCCGTTGTTCTTGGCACTGCACACGGGCCGGGTGAATCGTCGCTATATCAGACGCGCACTGGCGATCGCGGGTGACTTTAACACTCCTCTGGGACCAGGGGGGTCGCAGCACTCGAGTGAGAATGATGGGTGATCAAAAGACCATTTGATATTTTCTGACCTGCGCCCGGGGTTTTTAGTTGCCGATCAGGTGGTCGATCTGTATCCTCGCGCCTGTGACCGGGATGTCTGATATGGCTCAACGTGATAGCTCGAAAATGCTCCGTTCTAGTTCGAAGGGTCCAGTAGCCTCTTTTTGGGAGTCCGTGAGAGTAGGGAAGACGCTCGCCGCACGGGCGAGCCTCTCATTGGTCGGCTTGGGATCGCTTTCGTACATTGGTTGGTTGTTGTTCACCGCGGCTCAGTCCACATCAAAGGCCGGCCCCCGGGACCATCGTGACATCAACACTTGGATAGCCTGCACAGGGCTATTTTTCGTGGCATGGCTCGTGTCGACGATTCTCGAGTACCGGCTCGAGCGGGCCGAGAAAATGGGCATGGCTTCACACCCGCGAGTTGACACATGACTGTAATCACACTGCTCCTGTCGGTGCTGTTCAGCGGTGGGCCACAAGAGTGCGCCGAGGTCGAGACGATGGACCCAGCGCTCTACGACGTTCGATGCGACGACGGCTCCGCGCTCATCAACCCCAGGGGCGACATCAACAAACGCTGCGTCCTGGATGGGTGCAGCATCGCGTCCCAGAGCTGCTGGGACTACCGGTTAGAGCACTGCTACGACAACGGTGTTCTGAATGGTCAATGCGAGCTCGCGTCCGAGACGTGCACAAATACCCCCGCCTGTCTGCACTTGATGGCGTTCTGCAGCGGGACCTTCGAATGTGCCAACGACGACATTTGGAGTGGTTGGTGCGTCTGTGAAGAAGAACAGTGAGCCTGGCCCGATCTGAGAACAGCTGCTAGCCTCCCTTCGTGAACCGGCACGAGTGCCTGCGCGGGCTGTCCCGCGACCACCACCACGCGTTGGTCCTCGCGCGGACCCTGGTGCGCGTCAGCGCAGAACCACCCACCGATCCCGACAGCTTCGTCGCCGAGATCCGCACCCAGTGGACCGCCGAGATCGCTCCGCACTTCACCGCAGAGGAGCGCGAGCTGCTGCCGCTGAGCGACTGCGGCGATCAGCAGCTCCGCGCCCACGCCCAGCGGATCCGCTCGGACCACGCCCAGCTGCGCCAGCTGCTCGACACGCTCGCGCCGTCCAACCTCGCCGACCAGGCCCCCGAGCTCGGACAGCTGCTCGCGGCCCACGTCCGCTTCGAGGAGCGCACCTGGTTCCCGGCGCTCGAGGCCGCGCTCGATCCTTCCACGCTCGAGGCGCTCTCCCACCGCCTACAGCCGATCCCCGAGTCGCAGATCACCGGCTTTCACCGCGACGACGAGGACATCTGGGTCGCCGAGCTCGACTGCGGGCACGCCCAACACATCCGCCACGCGCCGCCGTTCTCGCTGGCTGCGTGGGTGAACGAGCCAGCTGAACGCGCCGCGCACCTCGGCACCCGCCTGCGCTGTCAGCTGTGTCGGATGCCGCGGCGTCCGCCCTGCGCGACCATGTACAAACAAACCCCCGAATACGATGAGACCACGATCCCCGCGGGCTTGCTGCGGAGCCATCGCCTGCGCGGGGGCGCGTGGGGGGAGATCGAGGTGATCGCAGGGACGGTCGAGTACGTGCTCGAGGATGAAGACAACCTGACGTTCGCGCTGCGCCCCGGCGTGCTCGGCATCGTCGCGCCCGAGCGGCCGCATCACATCGCGCTGGGTCCGAGTGCGCGCGTTCGCGTTCGTTTCTGTCGCTGCGCCAAGCTCGAGTAGGGCGCGTGTTCGGCCAATCCCGGCCGGGCTGCTACCATCGAAGCGTGCCACGCGAGACCTTCGACTCGGAGATCGGCGACGTCCACGAGCGGCGCGGCGATCGACCGTCGTTCACCAGCGAATTTCGGGGCGCCTCGGAGTCGCTGATCGAGAGCGAGCGGCCGCCGCGGATCCTGGACGCTGGACGCCGCGGCCGGCGATTTCTGTGGGTCGTCGTGTTGGTCTGCGCGGCGCTGGTCGGTGGCGGGTGGGCGCTCTGGTACTGGTCGGCGCCGATCGGCGAGTGGATCGCTGGGCTCAACCCCGCCAACGACGACACGCCCGCAAGCGAGCCGCCGGCTGAGCCGGAGCCTGCAGTCGAGCCAGAGCCCGCGGTCGAGCCGGAGCCGGACGAGCCGGCGAAGGTGTTTGGGATCCGCGGTGCGCCGGACGATCCAGCCCCGACGCCCGTGCCCGAGACGCCCGAGCCTGCGACCCCTGACTCCGAGACGTCCCAGCCCGCGACCCCGGAGCCGACGCCCGAGCCAGCCCCGACGCCCGCGGTCGTCAGCACGACGATCCAGACCACGGCGACGCAAGTGCGTGGCAAGGTCTCCGACGCCGCCGTGGCAAATCGCCTCGCGCCCGTCGACGCGGCGCTGCCAGGCTGCTGGGCCGAGGCGATCACAGCAGGCGCGACGGCCAAGGTCGATCTCGAGCTCAGCTTCCAGATCCGCTGGAGTGGTCGCGCGAACAGTGTGGCAGTGACGGGGGGCTCCGACGCGCTCAACAAGTGTGTACGGGCGGCTGTACCCACAGCAGGATGGCCCAAGCCAAGCGATGGCGGCGACGCGAAGGTGACCCGCAGCTGGACGCTCGGTGGCTGACGCTGTTCAGCTAAGAACAGTCATCTAGCGAACTCTCCACAACAGTTGATCTCTGTGGTGGTTTTACCGATGGTACCCCCGTTCGCGCTCATTCGTTCGCGATGGAGGAATCATGTCTCGACAATTCAAATCGATGTTGGCCGGCCTCTCGGCCGCGCTCGTGCTGGCTGCGCCTCGCTTGGCGTTGGCGGCCCCACCCGGTCCTGCAGAGGCGGTCGAGGAGGCGGCTCCCGCCGCTCTGACCCCGCAGTGGTGGCAAAATACAGTCGGCTCCCTGCTCTCTGATGACCTTCTGAGTATGGGTCTGCACCTGCTCTTGGGTGTGTTGCTGTTTCTCGCGGGCTGGCTGGTCGCGAAGTTGGTCTCGTGGGCCGTGTATCGGATGCTATGCAAGACCGATCTCGACAACAAGCTGGCCAACAAGCTCGGGCTCAAGCTGTTGCTCGAAGACGACGACACCAAGCGTGACCCCAACGCGCTCGAGCGGGGCGTCGCGCAGGTCGTGTTCTATCTGGTGATGGCGCTGGTCGTCGTCGGGGTGCTCGACTTCGCCGGCCTCGAGCAGGCCGCGGGGCCGATCCAGGGCTTCGTCGACACGGTCATGCAGGCGCTGCCGCTGGTCGGCAAGGCGGTCCTGATCATGGCCGTCGCGACCATCGCGGGGTTGATCCTGCGCAAGGTCGTGACCAAGGCGCTGGATCTCGCGCGGGTCGACAAGCGCTTCGCCGCTCTCGATGCGCCTGAACCTGGCGACGCGAAGGTCGACGCCAAAGCCGACAAAGACGCCCCCAGGCCGTTCTCGCAGACGGCCGGTCAGGTCGTGTTCTCGCTGGTCATGATCATTGGCCTCGCCGGGGCGTTCGACGCCCTGCAGATCGAGGCGATCTCGGTCCCGCTGAGCAACGCGATCAACACCTTGCTCGCGCTCCTGCCTGCGATCGGTATCGCGGTGCTGATCGCCGCGGGCGGCTGGGTGCTGGGCAAGATCGTCCGGACCGTGACCACGCGCGCGCTCGAGTCGCTCGGGTTCGACAAGCTGGTCGCCAAGGCCCGGCTCGACGGGCTGTTTGGCAGCTCGAGCCCCAGCAAGGTCGTAGGGTGGTTGGCGATGGCCTTCATCGTCGTCCAGGCCGCGATCGCGGCGCTCGACCGGATCGGCCTCGAGACCCTGTCGGCCCCAATGACCGACATGATGGCGCAGTTCTGGGCGTTGCTCCCGGCGGTGTTGATCACGACCTTGATCGTGATCTTCGGCGTGTTCGTGGGTCGTCTGTTGCGTGGGATCGTGCAAAAGACCCTCGAAGGGATCGGGTTTGACCGGCTCATGGACAAGCTCGGGTTCGGGAAGATCGCCGAGCGCGACGACGATCTCGCCAAGCCCTCGGGCCTGGTTGGGTTCGTGGTCCAGGGCGCGGTGGTGCTGCTCGCGGTCGTGCAGGGGCTCAACAACCTCGGCCTCGATCTGTGGGCGGGCTACGTCGACGCGTTCTTGGTGTTCTCGGTGACCCGGGCCGCGGTCGCGCTGCTGATCGTCGGCGTCGGCTTCACGGTCGGCAACTACGTCCGCGACGTCATCGAGGCCCGCCAGCGCGGCGAGCAGCCGGCCGCTGGCGCCGCCGAGGGTGGCGACGCGCCTGGTCCGGTGTGGATGGCAGAGTTCGCGCGCTACGTCGTGCTGGTGTTCGCGTTCACCATGGGCATCCACCAGCTCGGTGTCGCCGAGGACTTCGTGCTGCTGAGCTTCGCCCTGCTGTTTGGCGCGCTGTGCCTCGCTGGCGCGCTGGCGTTCGGGCTGGGCTCGCGCGAGCTCGCTGGTGAGATCGTTCGCGAGCGCTACCGCAAGGCCAAGCTCGACAACGTCGCCAAGCCGGCCGCCAAACCGCCCGGCAAGGGACTGTTCGATAAGTAAGTCGCACCTGGCGCTCGCGCGCGAGGATGCTGTCGGACCGGCGGGCGCTTGCGCCCGCCGGTCTTGTTGCTGAAAGCCGGTGCGGACCGGACGGTCTCCAGGCATGGGCTTTGCTTCACGTTCGGGCATGCCAGGTGGGTTTGCGCGCACGACTGTGAAGCTGCGATGGGTCGGCCTCATCGCCCTGTTGGCGACCTTGGTCGTCGGTCTGCTGATGACACCGGGGACGATCCAGGCGCTCGAGCCGGGCGGCTTCGAGGTCACCCGCGGCACGGTGGCGCAGACCGAGGAGCAGCTGGCGGATCGGTTTGGCACGGCCCAGGTCGATCTGTTGATCCTGGTTGGCGACAGCGGCCACGGCTCGCTGGTGGCGGACCCCGGCGCCCGGGCCCGACTGGGGACGCTGCTCGATCGCCTGCGGGCCCGGCCCGAGGTCATTCAGGTGGTCGGCCCCGAGCAGCTGCCGCTCAGCTTGTCTCGAGATCAGCGCGAGGCGGTGCTGATGGTGTCGGTCCGGGGTGACGAGCGAACTCAGCAAGCCGAGTTCGGACAGCTCGAGGCGGTCGCGCGCTCGGTCGAGGGGCTCGAGGTCGCGCTCGGTGGCAGCCTCGCGGCCAACGTCGACGCCCAGCAGCTGGCCCGCGAGGATCTTCAGCGGGCCGAGCTCGTCGCGCTCCCGATCGCGCTGTTGATCTTGCTGATCTACTTTCGCCGGCCGCTGCCCGCGTTGCTGCCGATCCTCGTCGGTGGATTTGCGATCACGGGGACCTTTCCGCTGCTGCGCGGCCTCGCGGAGCTCACCCCCGTGTCGCTGTTCGCCCTCAACATCGTCGTGTTCCTGGGGCTCGGGCTGGCGATCGACTACTCGCTGTTCATCGTCCAGCGCCAGCGCGAAGAGCTGGCGATCGGCAACCCGGTCGACGTCGCGCTTCGGCGCACGCTGGCGACCGCTGGCAAGACCGTGCTGTTCTCGGGGATCGCGGTGATCGTCAGCTTGCTCGCGCTCGCGTGGGTGCCGATCTCGCTGCTGCGCAGCATCGCGCTGGGGGGGACCTTGGTCGTCGTGCTCGCCAACGTCGGCGCGCTGGTCATCCTGCCGACGCTGCTCGCGCTGCTCGGTGGTCGGGTCGCTGGCGAGGGCGTGCTCGGGGGCGGGTCGATCGACCCGCGGATCGAGAGCCCGCACGGGCGCGAGGGGGCGTGGTCGCGGATCGCAGCGGCGGTCATGCGACGGCCTGGGGTCGTCGCTGCGATCGTCGGCGCGGCGCTGTTGCTGACCGGCGCTCCGGTCCTGCGCCTGCAGACCGCGCCCGCCGACGCGCGGATGTTCCCGCCGACCAGCGAGATCCATCGGGTCCACGCGGCGCTCAGTGACAGCGAGCGGTTCACCGTCGATCCCAGCGCGACCCAGCTGGTGCTGGTCACGACCGCCTCCGGCGGGTCGATGCTGGCACCCGATGCCCTCGCGGCCCTGCAGGACTACGCGCAGCGGCTCGAGAGCATCGAGGGCGTGGTCGCGGTCAGCGGGCTCAACTCGGTGTTGGGCCCTCAGCACCCGTCGCTGGCCGAGCTGCTCGCGGCGCCCGTGGTGCCGCCGGCGTTGCAGGCCGAGCTCGACGCCCTCGTCGCTGACGACGCCACCTTGCTGCGGGTCGTCAGCCAGCTGCCGAGCGCGTCGCCACAGGCACGGGCGCAGCTCGCCGCGATCGAGGCTCGAGCGCCGCACGAGCTGGAGGTCGCGCTCGCTGGCGCGGCGGCCCACGCCCGCGAGCTCGATCGTGCGCTCGCCGAGCGGCTGCCGTGGGCCGCGCTGACCGTCGCGCTGTCGAGCTTTGTGGTGCTGCTGCTGGCGTTTGGCGCCCCGGTGATCGCGCTCGAGGCGGTGATCATGAACGTGCTGTCGCTGACCGCCAGCTTTGGTGCGCTGGTGTTCGTGTTTCAGGACGGCCGGTTCGAGCAGCTCCTGGACTATCGCTCGATCGGGACGATCGAGCCGACGGTGCCGGTCATGATGTTCGCCTTGGTGTTCGGCCTGTCGATGGACTACGAGCTGTTCTTGCTCAGCCGGATCCGCGAGGCCTGGCTGCGTGACGCCGACAACTCGCGCAGCGTGATCCAAGGGCTGACCCGAACAGGGGCGATCATCACGACCGCCGCGGTGATCCTGATCGTGTTCGTGCTCGGGCTGGCCGCGGGGACCCTGGTGTTCATGAAGCAGCTCGGGATCGGGATGGCGCTGGCGATCCTGATCGACGCGACGCTGATCCGCATGTTGCTGGTCCCGGCGACGATGGGCTTGCTCGGCAAGTGGAACTGGTGGTCACCCGCCTGGCTGACGCGGATGCGCGCGGCGCTGGGGATCGAGCTGCGCGAGGGCGAGGCGGAGCGCGAGCGAATTGCCCAGGGGCCAGCAAACTCGTAGATTGGAGTTCAGTTCGGGACCGATGGAGCGCCACCCACGACGCACGGAAGATCTGGTGATCCCAGCCGCGCTCGCGCAGCTGCTTGGGTCGGTGCGGGCGGCGTGCGGCGTCGCGACCCCGGCGGAGCTCGACGTCGATCGTGTGCGCGACGTCGAGGCCGCGATGGGGACCCGCCTGCCGGAGCCGATCCTCGCGCTGCTCGCCGCCGACCTCGAGTTCTTGCGCGATGGCCTGCGCATGGATCTGGGCGAGATCAACGGTCACTCTGCCCAGGCCCGGGAGTCGCGTGCGCGCGGCGACCTCGTCGTGTTTGGTGCCGAACCTGGCGGGCACGTGTTTCATGGGTTCCTGATCGGCGCCCCGGATGATCGTGTCGCCGTCTTCAACACGCATGGTCGCTCGCTACAGTCGTTCGACGTCACGACATGGCTGAGCGATCGCGTGGACCAGGCCGGAGTGGAGCCCGCCGAGGCCCCGCCGCTGCAGGCTCGCCTGGTCCGCGCCGCGCCCAAGCTGCCCGAGGGACGACGCGCGCGGCACCACAAGTGGGGCGTCGGGCGCGTCATGACCGAAGAGGGCACCGGCCCGACTCGCAAGGTCAAGATCGTGTTCCCCGAGGTGGGCGTCAAGGCCGTGGTCGCGCGGTTCCTGGAGTTCTTGGACGACGTGGACTGACGTTCAGCCCGGCGCGGGACCTACCCGGGAGCTGGGTTGATGATCTCGGTCCCCGTGCCGCCCAGATACGCGTAGCTGTCGTATTGATCGTAGCCCACGATGACCACCGAGAACGGTTGGTCGCCGCCATCGAGCACATGGACGCCGTCGCTCACGGGCACGCGGGCGACCTCGTAGCCGCTGTCGGCGACGGACACGAACAGGCTGTTGGAGATCGGCGCGTTGTCGAGCGAGATCGCAGCGCCCGCGCTGCGGGTCAGTACGGCGACGTCGTTGATCCAGGTATCGGGGACCAGCACGACATAGCGCTGCAGCTGCTGCTCGATCGGCGCGATCTGGACCATCGCCGGATCGCCGATCCCCCCGATCGCGTCGCCGCCGGTCATGTACTGGAGCACGGCGATCGGCTTGTCGGCCTGGATCTCGAAGTCGCCGGGGTTTGAGCTGGGGCCGCGCACGTAGAAGGGCAGCATCTGGCCGGCCTGCAGCACGATCTGCGGCGCGGGCAGGCCGACGACCCCGGGGCTGGCGCTGAAGGTGATGGTGGTCGGGCCCTCGGACGCATAGACCTGCCACGCTGCGGCCTCGGGCAGGTTGGGGACCCGCACGGGCATGCGCGACGCGATGAAGTGGGTGCCCCAGCTGCGCACGCCCGCGAGCTGCTCTTCGAGGTGATCGCAGGCCTGCAGGTTGGCCGGCACGAACGCGCACTCGTGGCCCGAGAACACCGCGACCGGGTGATCTTCGTCGCTGATGATCCGCGTGCCGCTCAGGGTCGAGCCCATCAGCTGGGTCATGACCTCGGCGATGTCGCCCTCGTCGAGGTTGACCATGAACGGCACGCCCGCTTGCCCGGCCGGGACCCCGCCTGCGCCCTGGGTGACCACATTGGGAGTGACCTGCACGACGGTGCCGTCGTGGGCGGCGACGATCGTCGCGTAGGCGCCCTGGATGCCGAAGCTGTCCTCGTTGGGCTGCCAGCCGACCACGTGGTGGATATGGTCCCAGGTCGCGGCCGGGTACAGCATCGAGGCGTCGGACAAGAACGACGAGGCGCCGTCGACCGGGTTGAACTGGTAGGCGACGATCGGCACGTTGGCGCTGATCCGGTAGGCGCCCCCAACCCGCTTGCCGCTGTTGTCCTGGTGGAGATCGGGCAGCTCGAAGCTGTGGAGATCGAGCGCGGGCACGACGGTCGGGCCGGCGACCGTGGACCACACGCCCGCCATGTTCTTGCGCTCGACGGTGACGGTCGCCGGGGCGTCGATCTGGACGTTGGACACCGCGACCGCGAACTGGACGGCCTCGGCCCCGTCGTGGGTGTCGAGGTCGACGGCGTAGAAGCGACAGCCGACGGTGCTGGTGCCCTGCTGGGCCTGGCCGCAGGTGGTTGGGATCGTGCCGCTCGGGGGCAGCTCGGCGTCGGGCATGGCGGTGAGATCGAACTTGGGATCGCCGTCGCCGTCGCCGTCGCCGTGATCCTCGCCGTCGCCGTCGCCGTCGCCCGTGGTCTGGGTCTCGGCGGTGTCCTCCGTGCCGAGCTCGCTGGTCTGCTCGGCGCTGTCTTGCTCGCCGAAGGTCAACGTCACGGCCGACCCAGCGTCGGCGCTTCGACCGGTCCCACACCCGAGCGCGCAGGCGCCCACGACCACGCAGGCCTTCAACCTGGATCGCTGCATCGCGCGGGAGTGTACCCTCGCGCGCTCAGATCAGCGCGGGGAGCTCGTGCAGCACGGCCAGCTGCTCGGCCAGGAAGCTCGCGCAGGCGCCGTCGAGATCGGGGCCATGCTCGAGCGCCGCGCCGTCCTTGGTCCGAATGCTCAGCTGCCCCGCGCGGACCAGCGCGACGATCTGGGCCACGAGCTGGGCGTGGTCGCGGGTCCCATCGAGCAGCGGGACCAACACCGCGAGCGGAGCCGCGAGCTCGAACCGACGGTGGTGGCTGGTCGCCAGCCAGCCCTCGCGCGCGGCGGTCAGCCGGTTGAACGCGCTCACCCGCGGCCGGTCGGGGAGCTCGACGGCGAGCGGGGCCGCGTCGGCGCGAGCGGTCACGGCCTTGCGGAGCAGACACTCGATCAGATCCGCGGCCAGATCCGCGGCCAGCCGCTCGCGATCGGGCTCGACCGCAAAGCCAGCCGCACCCACGCGCGCCTGGGCGGCCGCGAGCAGCTCGTCGAACCCCAAGCTGGCCGGCCAGCGCTCACCCAGCTCGATCAGCGCGGCCTTGGTCAGCGACGCGGGGGAGCTGAACCGCGCACCCGTCGAGCTGGCGAAGCCCACGGACAGATCAGGGGCGAGCGAGGGATCCGGCTCGCTCGCGCCGCCTTGCATGCAAAATCGCAGCGACTGGGCTCGCTCGGGCTGCAGGCGTCGCTGCGGGGCCGACTCGCTGCGGCACAGCACGCTGGTCCGAAACTGCCGATTGCGCACGAAGTCCAGGTACTGCTCCATGCTGACCTGATCCGTGGCGATCCGCCCGAGCGTCTCGCGGACCTCGTCTGGCATGTCGCGGTCGACCATCAGGTGCAGATCGCTGTCGCACAGGTAGCGCAGCGGCAGGTGGCGCAGGCGATCAACGAACTCGTGAAAGTACAGCGGCGAGTTGTCGCGCTCGAGGTGCTCGTGAAACAGGTACGCGTCCGACATGCCCTCGATCGTCGCGAGCTCGCGCTGGAGCTGAACCACGTAGGGATCGTCCGCCGCGCCCACGTGCTTGACCGAGCTCGCCACGAAATCCGCCAGCGCGCGGGCCTGCTCGACCTGCTTGTCCGGGCCCTGAAACCGGCGCAGGTGAAACAGCATCATGCGCCGGACCATCTCGCGCATGTGCCAGCCCGGGTACACGTTGTAGCTGACGAACGCGAGCCCGCGCGGGCGCAGCAGCGCCGCCGTCAGCTCGAGGATCCGATCTTGAACCGGGCGGGGGACCCACGCGAACACGCCATGACAGATCACGTAGTCGAAGCTGCCGAGCGTCTGGGCGTCGAGACTCATGATGTCGGCCTGCTGCAGCTCGATGTTTGCCAGGCCAAGCTCGCCGACCAGCGCCCGACCGCGATCGATCTGCACGCGCGAGCGATCGATCCCGACAAATTTGCTGTCGGGCAGCTGCTCAGCCATCGGGATCGAGTTGCCGCCGCTGGCACACCCGAGCTCGAGCACCCGACACCGCGACGGCGGGGCCGGCGACAGCCCAAACAGCCGCCCGAGCACACACAGCAGGTCCGGGTGCGTGTAGGCATAGGCGTAGCTGGTGTACGGGACGCTGTCGTAGGAGTCCGGCATCGCGAGCCACCAGTATCACGCGGAGTGTCGCGGTGTAGACTCGCGGCGATGGCCAACATCCTCATCACCGGAGCCAACCGCGGGATCGGCCTCGAGTTCGCGCGCCTGTATCACGAGCGCGACGATCATGTCGTCGCTGTCTGTCGAAGCTCGTCGCCCGAGCTCGATGCGCTGGGCGTGCAGGTCGAGACCGGCGTCGACGTGAGCGACGGCCCCAGCGTCGCGCGACTCGACGATCGGCTCGGCAAGATCCCGATCGACGTGCTGATCAACAACGCAGGGATCCTCGCGCGGACGAGCCTCGACGACCTCGACTTCGAGTCGATCGAGCGCCAGCTTGCGATCAACGCGATCGGGCCGCTGCGGGTGACCGTCGCGCTCAGGGGTCGGCTACGCTCGGGGTCGAAGGTCGCGATCGTGTCGAGTCGGATGGGCTCGCTGGCCGACAACAGCTCGGGTGGCAGCTACGGCTACCGGATGTCGAAGGCCGCGGTGAACATGGCTGGTGTCTCGCTGGCCCACGATCTGCGGCCGGCTGGCATCGCGGTCGCGCTGCTGCACCCGGGGTGGGTGCAGACCGACATGACCGGCGGGCGAGGGGACACCCAGGCCAAGGACGCCGCCCGCGGGTTGATCGCGCGAATCGACGAGCTGACGCTCGAGACCAGCGGCGGGTTCTGGCATCAAAACGGCGAGCGGCTGCCCTGGTAGCGGGGCCGCTCTAGATGTCGTGCATGCGAACCCCGAGCGGCCGCCGGGCCTCGTCGCGCAGGCCGACGAGCACCGACTCGCCGTCGTCGGCGACGACCAGCTGGCCGTAGCGGGCACCGTCGTAGAGCTCGGCGGTGCCCTCTTCGAACAGGAAGGACTCGGCGCCGACACGCAGGAGGACGCTAGAGCGCCGGTCGTCAGGGGGTCAGGGCGTTTTCGCAGGCGACGTCGATGATCTCCACCGCCTGGTCGAACACCGGGGCAAAGTTGGGCACGCAGATGTCGGCCATGAACCCGTTCATGCCGAACATCGTGGTGAACGTGGCGATGCTCTGGGCCTGGTCGAACCCACAGTTCCCGCCGGGTGTGTTGATGAGCGACACGACGACCACGTTCTCCGGGATCCCCAGCTTGGCGTCGACGACCGCGTCGTACCAGGTCATCGGGCCGCCGAACGAGTTGTTGTCGGGCTCGTCGGTGATGATGATGACCACCAGCAGCGCCTCGTCGCGGATGAAGCCCTCGTTGCACTCGTCGGGATCGCCGTACTCGCCGTTGACGGCGTTGATCATCGCTTGCATCGGGCGCTCGTCGCCGGAGCCCTGGACGCCGACCTGCGCGGCGCAGGCGAAGGTGGTGCCGAGATCGTCCATCTCCGTCATGTAGTTGGCGCCCTCGGCATAGGGGCCACACAGAGAGTTGCTCGAGCTGGAGCCGCCGGTCTGGACGACCGCCGAGCCGATGCTCTGGCAGCCCACCACGTTGGCCCAGTAGTCGTCGGTCGTGGTCACGGCCACGTGAATGCTGTCGACGGTGTCGAGCGTGGCCTCGATCCCGTTGATGAACGCCGGGAAGTTGTTGATCAAGTTGATCTGCTCGTCACCCATGCTGCCCGAGTTGTCGATGACGAACAGGAAGTCGACCATGCCGCACGACTCGTCGTACGGGGGCGAGTCGGGCACGGCCGCGAGGTCGAACTTGAGCGTGGGGCCGCCGCCCTCGTCGTCGTCGTCTCCGTCTTCGTCCGCGGGATCTGGCTCGGTGTCGCCCGAGCTGCTGCTGTCGTCCGTGGTGGTGTCGAGCGGGTCGGTCGTGCTCGTCGTGTCGGCGCTCGACGTGGTCGTGTCGTCCGACGGCTCGCTGGTGGTGTCGTCGGAGATACCGTCGAGTGAGGACACCTCGGCGCCAGGGTTGGATGGACTGCATCCCAGAACGAAGGGCCCGAGCGCGAAGGGGGCCAGGACGCACCCAAGGGTGACTAGCGGGGTGTTGTGTCGCATGCCGGCGGCTGTCTGCGTGTTCATGGCCACGCGGGGATCATACTTCCCACAAATGTTCGAGCGTGACGTGACCCCGGGACTCTCACGGATTCGGGGGCACGAGCAACTATGAATTGTGTGACATAACCTAGCCGGATCCCAACAGCGAGGCCAGGGCGCCCGTGAAGATCGGACACTCGCTGGACCGCCTTCAGCCAGCCGTCACCGGATCGCGTATTAATTGCAGGTCCTCCGATCCGATCGTCTCCGTGGTCCCCCCGATCGGGCTGCGGATGAGGTGCTCGTGGGTCGCCTCGCGCACGGTCGCATCGTCGGCGCCCCCTGCGATCACGCGGACTGTGTCGAGGCCAGCACGCTCAGTGAGCCCCGGCCGCTCCGAAATGGGCAGGCGCGTCATCGCGGCGGCCGTACAGCTTCTGCGCGAGCCATGACCGGCCGCTGGGCCGAGCAGCCGCGACGTCGAGGGCATCGATCCCGAGCTCGGCACGAACGTCGTCGATCGGTCGGTCGAGCCACGACTCGAGCGGCGCGGCGATCAACAGCTTGGCGGCCTTGCCCATGCGCAGCCCCAGCTCGTAGTTGTGCCGGCACTGGCGGGCCTGGCTGGGAGTGGTCAGGGGACCCAGCGTCCGCCCGAGCCAGGTGCCGACGGGGCCCATGGGCGCGATGCCCTGTCCCACCGTGAATCCGAGCACGCCAAACTCGCCCGCCGTGCCGGCGTCGAAACCACACAGCACGTGGTGGAGATCGTGGGTGACCGTGTAGCGGACGGCGTAGGGGTTGTCGCGGAACCGCTCGAGCACGCTCGGGCTGATGTCCAGGTGGTCGAGCCCGTTGTCGCGGAGAAACCGGGCGTACGCGTGGCCGAAGCTGGTCTCGGGCAGGGCGAGCAAGGTCTCGACGTCGACCCCTGGGGCGTATCCGGCGACGTCGCCGAGCTCTTTATTGATCGGGTGGTCGTCGCGCAGCGCCGCGAACTTCATCAGCGCGACATCACCCAAGGGGGCGCCCGCTCGGAAGGCTCGGTACATCTCGATCATCAGCTTGGTGTTCATGTTGGTCTCCTGTGGTCTCTGAGCAGCGAACAGAGGCAAATCTACCCCTCTTACCAAACTAGTCAAGTCGGTAAAATTTTGTTACCCTGAGGTCGATGTTCAACGCAGAACAAGCGCGCGCGCGGCTCGACGCGATGGTCGACGGCGAGGTGGTCGTCGGCAGCCCCGCGCATCGGCGGCGCATGCTGATCTTGGCGGCCGCGACGGAGCTGTTCGTGGCGCAGGGCTACAAGAAGACCGGCGTCGCCGAGATCGCACGGCGGGCGGGGGTCACCAAGCCCACCCTCTACGCCAACTACGCGAGCAAGGCCCAGCTGCTGCTGCACGCGATCGCCAACGAGAAGCGCGCGTACTTCGACCGGGTCTCCCTGTGGCTCGACGTGACGCTGCGCCCGCGCGAGCGGCTGCGGTGTCTCATCGAGCAGTCGCTGCTGCTCGCCCACCAGATGCCGCTGACCTCACGCATGATCCGTGGCGAGCACGACATCCTGCTGGCGCTCACGGAGCTGGACGAGGTCCGGGAGTTCGCCGGCAGCGAGGGCGCGCGCAGTCAGGCGCTGCGTTCGAGCTTTCACGAGGAGCTGCTCGAGATGTTCGCCGCCGACGTCCTGACCCCGGAGCAGCGCAGCGATCGGGCCAAGGTCATCGTCGCGCTGAGCTTCTGCGCCGGGGTCCTGGCCGAGCCGGACATTCGCCAAGACCTCCCGTATGAGCGCGTCGCGGCGCTGCTGGCGACGATGCTCGCGGCCGGGGTCGACACGCCCGAGCCCGACCCCAGCTGAGACTCACAGCCAGTCGATGAACTCGATCAGCGCGTCGCCCTGGGCGTCCACGAGCTCGGCCATGTGCGGCCCGATCGAGTTGGTCTCTTCGTAGTGATCGCCGTCGGCCTCGGTGAGGTAGGGCAGATCCCCGAGCACGAAGTCGTACTTGGGCAGGATGTAGCCGAGCTCGTCGTTGCCCAGGCCGATCAGCCAGGTGTAGGTCGAGGCCATGCGTTGCTTGAGGTACGGACCCTCGGGGGCGGCGCTCAGATCGGGCGGGTTGGTGTTCATCGGGTCGATCAGCTCGACCTCGGTCGTGAACATCTGTGAGCCGTCGTAGCCGCCGACCGCGAGCTCGGGCAGCAGCTCGCCGGGCAGCGTGAGCATCCGAACCGGGCCCAGCTCGATCACGCCCATCTCGGTGCGGACGTGCATCTTGTTGTCTTGCTCGACGACCTCGCGGTCGAAGATGCCCTGCATGAACAGCAGCTTGAAGCCGTCGTTGATGACTTCGACCAGGAAGCTCTGGCTGGCGAACTCGAGCCGCGGGTTCTCGATCACCTCGCCGTTCTCGATCGCGTCGATCGCAATCTCGCCGATCAGCTGGCCGATCGCGTCGGCCTTGCGGTAGTCGCCCGTCGCCCAGGTGTCGCCGTCTGGGGTCGTGGTGGAGATCCGCAGCGGCGTCATCATCCCGCCCAGCGCGCCGCTGATGAAGATCGCGTCGCCGCCGAGCCCCGGCTTGTCGGGCGCCACGTTCCACTGCGAGCCCTGCTCGACGGTCTTGCGCAGGGCGTGGACGTAGTCGGCCGTCATCAGCGAGTTTTCGTCGGCCAGCGACTCGGGGTGGCTGGCGAAGTTGACGAGGGTGACGATCGACTCGCCCTGCGCGTTCTTGAAGTTGAGCACGTCGACGGCCTCGTCGACCACGAAGGGAGCACGGGTGTCGTTGCTGACGTTGCGGATGCCCTTGCCCGGGTCGCCCTGGTGCGCGGTCGAGGCGTCGCCGCGACCGACCGTCAGCGTGGCGACGTCCTCGAGGTCGGCGACCGCCTCGGTGACCGCCGCGGCGACGGTCGTGCGCAGCTGGGCGCGGTAGTCGGGATCGAAGCCGCCAGTCAACACGCCCTGGCCCCACAGGCCCATGGTGTCGGGGCCCTCATGGTTGTGGATCGCGTGGACCACCAGCCAGTCGATCTGCTGGGCGGCGAGGGTCTCGCGGATCGCCACGACCTCGTCGTAGAAGTAGCCGATCGTGTCGAGCGTGACGATTGCGACCCGGGTGTTGCCCTGCTCGAGGACCACCGCGCGGCACCAGATCCCGTCGCCCTCGCCGACCAGACCCAGCTGCTGGTTTCGAACCCCGCGCGTGGGTCGGTTGTTCTGGAAGCCGGCCATGTAGATCGCCTGAAACACGCCGTCGTTCTCGCCCTCGTCGGGGCCGACGTAGCCGGGGTCCATCGGGCACAGGCGGTCGCAGCCGCAGTCGAAGAAGTTGTCCTCACCCTCGTCGAAGTCGCCGTTCTCGGCCACGTCGAACCACGCCTCGTAGCAGGCCGGGACCGCGTCGAGCACCGCCGAGCCGGCCCGCAGCACGGCGCCCTCGACCTCGTCGCACTCGCCCGAGGGGCCGCCGGGGCAGAAGTCTTCGGGCGGCGTGCCGGGGAACTCGTCGTCGCCGTCGCCGTCGCCCGGGTCACCGTCACCGTCGCCGTCGCCGTCACCGTCGCCGTCGCCGTCGCCGTCGCCGTCGCCCGTCTCGCTGGTGGCGTCTTGCGGGGTGCTCGTGTCACCGCAGCCGAGGCTGCCCACGGCCAGGCCGAGGGCGAGCGTCAACGTCGTGCTCAGGTTTGGCGGACAACGATCCAAGCGGCGCATCCGCGAAGTCTCGCACAGCTGGCCGATGCTTGGGTATCCACGCGCGCGTGCGAAACGGCTCAGTAGCCGTGGGCGTCCAGATCGAGCCCAATGCGGCGTCCAAGCGCCCGATTGCCGTCACGATGCAGCTCGAGCAGCGCAGCCCCGAGCGCAGGCGACAGCGCGCGGGTGCGGCCGCCCAACGCCGAGGGGAGCAGCGACGACGGCAGCGCGCGGGCGAGCACGGCCGAGGGATGCCACTCGCGACCGAGGCGGTCACGGATCGCCCGCTTGACCGGCATCGGCACCTTGTTGACGAGCTTGGCGACGCCGGCCGCGAGCGGGGACCAGCGCTCGTTGACGCGCTCGCTGGTGTCGGGGAACACCCGCTGGGCCGGGTCGATCTCGGCGAACGCGTAGAACCGGCCCAAGAACTCGGCGCTGGCTTGGCTGAACAGCTCGAACGGCAGGGTCAGGACCGCGTCGTGGCCCCAGCGCTCGCGGTAGTGCCGGTCGAACGCGTCCCAGTCGAGGTCGCGGGCGTCGACGTTGGGGCCGTTGTATAGCCCGACGTTGTAGCGATCAAACCGGCCGTCTCGGTAGTTGAGATAGCGCTCGATCGAGGTCGAGAACCCGGCTTTGAGCAGCTGCGCGTAGGCTGACTCGACCCAGCGATCCTGGCGGCGCACGACCAGCCAGATCTTGGCGGTTGGAAACACCCGCGCGAGGTACTCGGCGTTGACGGCGAGGTTGCTGTGGTTCTCGATCGGCCAGCCGACGATCGCCTCGGAGCTGATCAAGACCGTGGGCTCACGCACCTGCGCCAGCCAGGCGTCGATCCGCTGGCGGTGCCGGGCGACGTCGATGCAGGCGGCGTTGCGGAACATCAAGTCGAGCAGCAGGCGCTCGATCGGGCCGTCGCTGGGCTGCGCGTAGTGAAGCGGGTGAACGAAGCGGACCCCGGGGAGCGCGGGGAACACCCGGTCTTGAAGGAAGGTGGTGCCGGTCTTGTGGAGCCCGACGTGGATGATGATCTGCTTGGCGCCGCTCATCCTGGCCCAGATAGTGGGCCATACCGGGACTGAATGCGATCGTGAACCCGCTCGAGCGGGAGAAAGCTGGCGAACGCGATCCCCGAGATCGGGTAGGGGAACGCGATGCCCATGGCCGCGAGGATGCCGAGGTGCATGACCCACGCGGCGACCACCCACGCGGCGCGGAGCTTGGAGTCGACCAGGGCCATGAACGCGCCCAGCTCGATCGCGAGGGTCCCGACCGCGAGGCCGCCGAACAGCCAGGGCTGGCGGAGCAGGGGAGGGGACAGCGGCGACGGGAAGGCGCCGAGCCGGAGCTTGCGGAGCGTGTCGTTGGCGATCTGATTGCGGATCGCGTCGCCGTTGACCCAGGCCCAGCCGCCGTTGCTGAGCTTGGCGTAGCCCGCGAGCATGTAGCTGATCGCCACGGTCAGCATCAGCAGCCGCAGCGGCCAGCCGTAGTGGGCGGGGTCGCGCTCGCGCGTACGCTGGGCGCGGGCGTCGAGCGAGAGCGCGTCGGCGGCGGGGACCAGGCTCAGGACCAGCACGTGGACGACCACGAGGTGCTCCGAGTGAGACATATGGCCCCACGAATTGCGGTAGCTGGTGACCCACAGCAGGGCCAGCGCGAACACGGGGGCGGTGACGCGGTAGCGCCAGCCCAGGCTGAAGGCCAGGCTGCCGAGCAGCGCGAGCGCGAGCGTGGCGAGGGCCGCGGCGAACGGCAGCGGGGCGCCCAGCAGCGAGACCACGCCGACGCCCTCGAACCGGTCTGGCTCGAATCGGGCCAGGCGCGTGAACGAGGGCACGCGGGCGAGCAGCATGATCAGGCAGTACAGCCCGACCAGCGCGCGGACCCACGCGAGCCGCAGCGCGGGGACCCCAGCGCGCCACCAGGCGTCCGCCGCGGCCACCCTCCCGGCGGCCCAGCCGATCAGCGCGGCACCGGGCATGTCGCGTGAACTTTGATCGATCGGGGGTTGGTGTCGCCAAAAAAATACGCGGGCGCGTCGTAGGTCTCGGTCACGAACACGATCTGCGCGTAGACCCCAGCGCGCTCGTCGTCGTCGGCGACCCGGGCAGCCACTGCCTCACACAGCGCGCGCCGCCGGCGTTTCCCGCCGCGCTTGGCGGTCCGGACCGTCTCGAACGCGAGGATCGCCCACGGGTCACCGCTGATCAGCGCCGGGCTCAGCACCTCCCGCTCGCCCGACGACGTCACGCCCAGCAAGGTCGGAAACTCCGAGATCGCCGGCCGAGCGGTCGAGAACATCGGGTAGGTCGAGAGTGGGAAGCCGTCGAGCGGGGGCTGGCGAAGCACGGGGGAGAGCATCGCCAGCGCGACGCCAAAGCTGAGCCCGTAGACCGCCAAGGCGGGTTGTGCTCGATCCCTGAGTCGCACGACGTGCGGAAGATCTATCACGAACACGACTACGGCCGACGTGGATTTCATCGGCCGCAGTCAACGTCGCATGCATCACAGGTTCGGGCGCTATTTTATCGAGATGCTCTTGGCCCCTGCGCCCCGGTTGGTGGGCAGGCGCAAGGTCAGCACGCCGTTGTTCATGGTTGCCTCCGCGTGATCGCTGTCGACCTCGCCGGGCAGCATGACACTGCGCGAGAAGCTCCCGTACTTGCGCTCGACGAAGTGGTAATTGTCCTTCTCCTCCCTTGTCTCGCTGCGTTTCTCCCCTTTCAGCGTCAACACATTATCGTGCACGCTGATCTGCACGTCTTTGCGATCCACCCCGGGCAGCTCGGCCGTCACCGTGAGGTACTTGTCGTCCTCCTTGATGTCGAGCGCTGGCATGACCGAGGACTCGCCGAAGCGCGGTTGTCCGGGACTGAAAAAGTCTTCGAACATCCGGTTGATCTCCTGCTGGAGACTCGTGACCGTGCTGGGGACACTCTGTTGACGCCATGGCATCAGGTTCATGATGGTTCGCTCCTTTCACCCACAGCCTAAGGACGCGGCTCTAGGTTCCAAACGAAGCATCTGCCGGCGGGCGGGCCGAGCCGGGCAAAAAGCACGCGGGAGCCCTCTGCGCCGCGCTCGCGACCGAGGCGGGGGCTCACGGGTTGGGCGGTGACATCAGCAGCTGCGTGGCCGCCTCGCGGCCGGCCTCGAAGTCGATGCCGCCCGCGAGCTCGAGCACCTCGACGCCGTCGAGGTACTCGAGGTAGCGGCCGATGTCCCGAGACGCAGCCTGGGTCGGCGCTGGCAGGTAGAACAGACCCGGGGTCTTGATCAGCGCGGGCAGCAGGTCGGTGCGCTGGCGCAGGTTGACGCGCCTGGGGATGCACTCGCCGCCGTCGCGGGTCCAGTTGAGCAGCACCAGGCCGACCAGGCGCCCGCGCAGCAAGAACCGCTGGCCGGGGAAGCAGGTGCCGATCAGCCCGTCGAACTTGTGCTCGAGCTCCCACAGCTCGTCATCGGAGAGCGCTTGAAACTTGGCTCGCTCGGCGTCATCGAGCACACCCCGAAGCTTTGGATTGGCGAGGATCGTGCCAGGGTTGATGCGCGGGTGCTTGGGCACACCCTCGATCTCCACGTGGCCGTGCGCGTCGGCGGGACGGATCATCACGCGATCGTTGCTCAGGAACTCGAGCTGCGGATCCTTCATGAGGTGCAGCGCCAGCGTCGACTTGCCCATGCCCGAGCGCCCGGCGATAGCGATCGTGTTGGGCAGCGCGGCGTCGCTTGGCTGGTGACACACCGCCGACGCGTGACCGAGCAGCGCGGCGCGGTGCAGCGACCACTGGATCATCCGGTTGTTGATGAAGTTGACGATCTGGTTGGGATTGGCGGTGCACGGGCCGATCGCCAGGTGCTCGTCGCAGCTGAACATGAACCACATGCCGGTCCGCAGCTTGTGGATCACCCGGCCATCGGCGACGTCGAAGAACGCCTCTTTGGGCCCGCGCGCGCCCGGCTTGTACTCGCCGATCGTCATGGTCCGAAACCCGCTGAGATCGGGCGGGTCGGCCTGGAGCGCCGTGATACGGGTGATCTCGCCCCAGGCCTGCGCGGCCTCGAAGCTGTCGGCGGCGAGCGGCCGAAAGTCGCTGAAGTACTGGGCCAGCGCGGTCAACAACGCCGGCTCATTGGTCTCGACCCAGACCCGAAAGCCATCGAAGTCCCAGCCTAGCCCGCCGCGGATCGGGTACTCGTTGCGCAACAGCGCGACGCTGTCGACGACCTTCACGACCCGATGGGTGGCCAGATGATCTCGTGATTTGCTGGGTTCAGACATGCTTCACCGCCGAGCGAGTGGGAGTGGTCGTGGACGAGGACGTGGACGTGGGCTTCGGACGCTCGCGCTCGAGACAGCTCAGCGCGTAGTCGACGTAGCGCCCGGCCGCGTCGATGTCACAGGCTTCGAGCAAGCCCCGGAACCCGCCAAACGCCGAGACCTCGAACACCTGGGGTCCGGCCGGGGTCTCGACGACGTCGACGCAGGTAAAGTCGAGCTCGAACAGCGCCTGGGCCCGATGGGCGAGGGCGATGATCTCGTCGCTGGCTTGGTGGGGCTGATACTTGCCGCCCTTGCTCGTCGACGTGGTCCACGAGCCGCCGCTGACCCGCGCGTAGGTCGCGAGGTACTCGCCGCCGAGGAACACCACGCCGAGGTCGCGGCCGGGCATGTCGATCAGCTGCTGCAGATACATGACCGGGTTGTCGCGCGAGAACGACTCGACCTGGGCGCGCAAGCTCGCCGGGTCCGTCTCGGCGCGGAGCACCAGCATGCCGCGGGCCTTTGACGTGTAGAGCGGCTTGGCGACCGCGGCCCCGTAGCGGGTGATCGCGGCGATCGCCTCATCGACGCTCTCGGTGATCGTGGTCGGCGGCATCGGGATCTGCCCGAGCTGCAGCTCGACCGTGCACGCGAGCCGATCGATCAGCGACCGCATGGCCGCCGGCCGCGAGAACACGCGCACGCCCGCGCGCTCGAGCACCCGCAGGATCTCGACCCGATCGAGCGCGTCGGGTGAGTACTGCCGGGCGATCTTCTTGACGATCACGCCGTCGAGCTCACGCAGATCGAACCCATGGTGGTCGACGCGAGCCGTGCTGGCGCCGTCGCCGAGCTGCAGGGCCACGTCCTGCATCTCGATCAGCCGCCGGTACCCCGTCCGGGCCTCGACCGCGTCGAGCAGCTGATCCGTCGACCAGCCGCCCTGAATACCGACAACGGCGATGCGAGCGCCGTCCGAGTCGCGAATTGGAGAGTTGGGTTGGCGGTTCACGAGAATTGGGGCTCTACGGGACCAGTGTCGCCAGATCAAGGGTGAACCCAGACCAGTCGCCAGCTTCGTCGACGATGTCATGGGTTTCACGGTACGCCAGCAGTTGTTCAATCAGGTAACAGGAGCGCAACATCATCGTGCGGCTGAAACTTGGATCCATCACGAACCGGGTCGAGGTCAGCAACGAGCGGGCGAGGCCGAGGGCCAGGCGTGCATCGAAGGACGCATCTGCGTGAGCATCAGCGAATTCGCGCGCGAACGCGTAGAATTCGCGGCTGACCTGATCCAGCCGGCGGCGCGGCCCGGGATCGAAGATCTTGAGCCGGAAGTTGGACACGATGAACACCGACACGTCCTGGAGGTAGTCGAACGGGCGCGACCGATGCAGATCGATCAGGTGCACGCTGCGCTGCGGCAGGTTGACGATGATGTTGTCCGTGTTGAAGTCGCCGTGGATCAGCACCTGAAACGGCGCGACCAGCAGACTGTCGAGCACCTGCGCCGCGTCGAGCAGGGTCTCGAACCCGGGCACGCTCAGATCGCAGATCCGCGCGGCCTTGGTCCGGAACTCGGGGTGGACCTTGAACACGTCGGGCAGCCGGCTCGACAGCTGGCGCACGAAGTTGGGCGTGCACGGGGTCCGCTCGAGGGTCTGGTCCCAGACCCGGCCAATGGTCTCGATGACCATCGTGTACGCGCTGGTGCAGACCCGCCCGTCGGAGTCGAGCATGATCCGCTGAAAGGTGTCGCCCTGCAGGTACTCGAGCAACAGCGAGGCCTTGTCGCCGTGATCGTGATAGCCAAACACCCGCGGCGGCAACCCGGGCTCGAGCTGTTCCCAGCGCTCGAGCGCCAGCTTCTCCTCCAGCACCTTGGTCGTCCGCCCCTCCTTGAACACGACCGATCGCTTGCTCGAGTCGCGGGCGTGGAGCATGCCTATACGGCTGCCCGAGCGGGTCTCCCAGATGCCCTGGTAGTCGACCTCGGACAGATCGAGGCCGACCGGGACGTCGTCGGCTCGGGCGCTGGCGTTGGCGAGCGTCTCTTGCAGCGCCTGAAACTCGCTGACCCGCAGCTTCTCGCCCACGGTGGCGAAGATCGCGGCCTCGCCGATGTTGAGCAGCGCGTCGCCGGTCCGCTCGAGGTAGCGATAGATGAACAGGGTCGTGACCAGATCCTCGGGAGCTTGGCCCGCGCGGAGATCCGCCATGATCTGGTGAAACACCGCGAGGTAGAGGTCATCGATCTCGAGCTCCGCGCGGCAGATCTGCAGGGCCAGCGACATGTCGCGGCGAAACAGCGCGTCCTCGACGATCGCCAGCCCAGCAAAGATTGCATCGAAGAACGGGGTCGCGTCGAAGCGATGCAGGGTCTCCAGGTTCGCGAGGTAGCGCAGCTGGCCGACGATGTTGACGCCGAAGTCGGCGACCCGCTCGAGGTTGTTGGTCGCGACGTTGATCGCCCGGATCAGATCGACCGTCGCGTCGTCGAGATCCTCGTTGGTCAGCAGCCGAAAACACTTGTTCTCGATCATGCTCTTGAGGTTGTCGACGTAGTCGTCGCGCGCGACGATCTTGGCCATGACCTCCTCGCGCGGATCGACGAGCATGAGTCGCGTGTCGTCGAGCAGCTTGGTGACCTCGAGCGCGATGAATTTGAAGTTCTCGCGGACGCCGGCGATCGCGTTGGCCTCGGAGCCGCTGGTCACGCGCGCGGGCCCGCCTTGATCTCGAGCGCGTCCGTGCTGGGCTCTTCCTCCTCCTCGCGCCACTCCAGTTTGATCCCGAACCGGACCCGGCCGGCCTTGCGCTTGGCGTGGATCTCGAACTCCAGCATGCCGTCGGGCTCGAGCGCGAGCATGTGGTCGGCCGTCCCGAGCTCGATGTGGCCCGCCTCCAGCCCCGCCGTGAGCGCCTGCAGGTACTTCACGATCGACCGCCGGTCTTGCACGGATTCGTGCCTGAACTTATCGTCTGCTGCCATCGGTGCCCTTTGTACATGGCTGTAACAACCTTGACCCCGTGACGCCAGGGGCCGGGGGTGACTATCATGTGACGGATGTCCTCGGATCCACCTCCGCCGCCGCCGAAGGTCACCCGTCACGTGCAGCCGCTCGGGCCCAGGGTCCTGGTCCGTGTCATCAAGGATCCCGACCGCCTCGACTCGGGGCTGTTCTTGCCCGAGGGCGCGAAAGAGAACGCCCGGCAAGCGCTGCTGGGTGAGGTCGTCGAGGTCGCGCGGACGATGCCCAAGGTCGCCTACGAGTTTGGTCCAGACGACGACGACCATGACGACGACGACGGCGCCGGCTTCGGCGCCAACGTCAGCGGCATCCCGCTCGGCGCCAAGGTGTTGTTCGGCAAGGCCCGCGGGCTGGCGGTGCCGTGGGACGACAGCCTACGCGTGGTCGACGTTCGCTACTTGCTGGCGATCGTCGATGAGATTCCAGAGGACGAGATTCAGTGACAGTGTTCACGCCTGCGCGGCTGGGCTCCGGCGCGCTCACGGTCGGGATCGGGCTGTGCGGGTTGGTGTCGATCGGCGCCCCTGGGGCCGCGCACGCCCAGGACCCGGTCGCGCAGCACCGCGAGCTGGGCGACGGCGTCGACCGGCCGATCCACGATCTGTCTGGCAGCGGCGACGCGAGCAGCATCGAGCTCAACCCGGCGCTGATCAACGCCGTCCGCGGCCTCGACATCACCCTGCTCGGCTACCAGACTCTCTACGAGTTCTCGCGGGGGGCCGGGTTTGGGGCGTTCGCGGCGCTGAACCTGGGGTTCGGCTTTGCGCTCGGGGTTGGGGTCCAGGCGCTCGAGCCCGGGTTCAAGGCCAGCCTGTACGACGCCGACGTCGGCCACAACCGGCCCACGACCAAGCTCAGCTTCGCGCTGGCGCTGGGTCAGGGGGAGTGGGGCAGCGTCGGGCTCGGCGTCCACGGCGTCCGCCGCCAGGGCGATCCGCTGCGTCCGGCCCAGGTCGACATTGGCACGGCCCTGCGGATCACCAACTACGCCAGCTTCGGCGCCGTCGCCCGGCTTGCCCCCGGCGGCCTGCGCGACACCAGCTTTCGGCCGACTTTGGATCTCGCCGGGGAGCTGGCCCTGCGCCCGCTCGGCAACCACTGGCTCGAGCTCGCGGGCGGCGTCACGGCACGGATCGATCAGAGCCTCGAGCGCGGGTTCGGGGGGTTCACGCTCAACCACGATCTGCTGCCCCACGGGCGCATCGCCGTTCGCTACCACGGCCTCGAGCTCGCGGGCGAGGCCCAGATGATCCAGGCCGACGTGCTCGACGAGGACACCCTCGACATCGTGCGACAGACCACCGCGATGCGCGGGGGGGTGTCGCTGGCGATGGCCTGGGACTACGCGTCGATCGGCGTGGGCACCCACGCGGGCCTCGGCGGCGGGATCGACGGCATCAGCTACAAGGCCCGGTTCACGACCGCGCGCCAGGGCCGGGTCTACTGGCAGCGCCTGGTCGACGCCGAGCAGATCGAGCTGGCCAGCATCGGTGATCAGCGCTCGTTGATCGCCTGGCTGCGGCAGGTCGAGCGGGCCGAGGCCGCGGGCGAGCGCGCGGTGTTGGTGGTCAAGGCCGACGGCTTCGGCCTGGGGTGGGGGGCCGCCCAAGAGCTGCGCGACGCGCTGCGACGGGTCCGGGACGCGGGCGGTCACGTCTACGCCTACGTCGAGTCGCCGGGCCTGGCCGACTACTGGATCGCGAGCGTGGCCGAGACCATCTACACGCACCCGGCCGGGCAGTTCGACACCGTCGGGCTCGGCAGTCGCCGGCTGTACTTTCGCGACGCGCTCGCCAAGATCGGCGTGTCCGTCGAGGCCGTGCACGTCGACGAGTACAAGAGCGCGCACGAGAATTTCACGCGCAGCGATCGCAGCGAGCCGGACGCCGAGCAGCGCACCGCGCTGCTGCAGGACACCTGGGAGGTCGTCGTCCACGACATCGCCCAGGCCCGCGGGCTCAGCAAGGCGCAGGTTCGCGAGCTGGTTCGCGACTCACCGCTGGGGCCCGAGCAGGCGGTCGAGCGTGGGCTCGCCGACGCGGTGATCCACCGCGATGAGCTGAGCAAGCGCCTGTCCGACGATCTCCAGGCCGAGGTCTCGCTCCGCAGGTTCGCGCCGACCGAGCCGGACAGCCAGACCTGGGGCGAGGCTCCGTACCTGGCGGTGGTCCTGGTCGAGGGCACGATCGTCGACGGCAAGAGCCGCAACATCCCGCTGCTGAACATCGTGATGACCGGCGGCGATCAGATCGCCGAGACCCTGCAGCAGCTCCGGGCCGACAGCGCGTGCAAGGGCATCGTGCTGCGGGTCGACAGCGGTGGTGGCTCGGCGTTCGCCAGTGAGGTGATCTGGCGCGAGGTTCAGCGCACCCACGAGGCCTGGAAGCAGGATCCGCGCAGCTCGCCTGGGATCGTGGTCTCGATGGCCGACGTCGCGGCCAGCGGCGGGTACTACATCGCCGCGGGCACCGACAAGATCTTCGCCCAGCCGCTCACGATCACCGGATCGATCGGCGTGGTGTTCATGCACTTCGACGTGTCCGGGCTGCTGAAGATGCTCGGCGTCGGCATCGATCGGCTCGAGCTCGGGGGCGCCGGGGTCGATATGAACTCGATCTGGCAGCCGTGGTCCGGGCCTCAGCGGGCGAAGATCGACGCTGCGATCGATCGGGTCTACCAGCTGTTCTTGCAGCGGGTGTCCGACGCCCGCGGCATGACGAAAGACCAGGTTCACGCGATCGCCCGCGGGCACGTGTGGTCCGGCAAGCGCGGGAAGGACATCGGGCTGGTCGATGAGCACGGGGGCCTGCGCGAGGCGCTGGCCGAGGTCCGCTCGCGCTCGGGGGTCGCCTCGTATTCGCAGCTGCAGGTGCGGGTGCTGCCCAAGCGGTTGACGCTGATCCAGATGGTCTTGCGCGGGGCGGGGTCGCTGATCGCTGAGCCCGTCGAGCGCTCGGTGTCGATCAAGCGAGCCGAGGCGGAGGGCAAGCTGCCGTTGGTGTTGGATCAGGCGCTCGCGCGCTTGCCCATGTCGATCTTGTTTCTGCCCCAGGATCAGGCCAGCGTGATCATGGCTGGCGAGATCGAGATCCGGTAGCGGTCGGCGATAGCGATCCGGGGTAGGAGACGAACCGTCGGTCCCTGTGGGGATCTGGCGGTTCGAGCTCCGTTCGACGCGTGGAGCCGGCCTGGTTGCGTGGGCGTGGTGCATCGTGGCCATGCGTTCCTGTTCTTCGGTCGCGTCGTCATCGGGACCTTCGATTACCGTGACGACGGCTCGCTCAGCGATGCACCTGCACAATTGAGCGCCTCATAGTCGCTACGGGTCACGGCGCATCCAATTTGTGTCGCACTTCGAAGGTGGTTCCGTCGCGCGTGTAGCGAATGATGGACGTCTCGGCGTCTCGATCGACGATGAGTTGAGCGCCAACGAGATCGTCGTAACCTGGCCTGAGCCGGCCATACAAGTTCTGGATCATATACTCACCCGACTCGAGCGGCTCGAGCGAGTCCGGGTCGTCACAGCGGTCGATGCAACTGACGAGTTGAGCCGTGCCCATCACCAGCACGAGCGCGACAGCGAGACCACTTGAGCACGAGCGTGTAGTTCGAGGCTCAACCCCGGCCCCTCGAGCACGAACAGTGATGGAAAAACCGAGACCCCCTCGGAAAACTTGCAAGAAGCGCCCCGATGGAGGTCTCGTCTTCTCGTCCTGCAAGACAGAGAAGACGACTAGTGTGGCATGACCTCCTGCGCGACCCAAGCCTGTACATCCACCTCCTGCGCATCGACGCTGACCTCTACGCCGAGGCCCGCGCCCGCGGCTGCCCGCACTGCGGGGCCCCGCTGCACGCGGCCCACTACCCCCGCAAGCCCCGCGGCGGTCCGGCGGAGCTCCCACCCGGCTACGACCTGCGGCTGAGCCTGTGCTGCTCGCGCGACGGCTGTCGCCGACGTACGACGCCCCCTCGGTCCGGTTCCTCGGTCGCCGCGTGTACCTGGCCGCGATGCTCGTGCTGGTCAGCGCGATGCAGCGTGGCTGCCATCGTCATGTGATGGCGAAGCTGCAAGAGCTATTCGGCGTGAGCCGGCGGCTCGCCGGGCGCCTGGCTGGGCGGCTCGAGCATCGAGACATCTGGTGCACCGCGCAGCCCCGATCCGGAGTGGTCCTGGCGATCCCCACACCCGCTGATCAGCACGCCACACGCGGCGATGGCCACGCTGATCAACCGGTGAAGAGCACCCATCCTCGAGGCAATCTGCCACGCTCGGCACCCCGACGAAGTGCCATCCGCATGAGTCGAGCCCGCAACTTTTCTCGTCGTTTCGTACGAGGCTGAGCCCATTGTGCGTTGGCTCGACGACCCTCTGCGACACGCGCGCTCGGGCTGCATGGCCTTCGGGCTGACGGCGCTGCGCTTGGCCACGTTGCAGCTCGTGTTTGACCAGTTCGACGGACCGCCGGGGCGCGCCGTGTTGCTCGACACGTTGGAGTTTCACCGGAATCCGTCGGTGCGGGCTGTCCCGGCACCGGGTTTCGCGGCGCCATATCTGATTGACTCATCGTGCAATCGCGGTGGTCGCTGGTCGTGCTAGACTAAGAATAGGCTGGAGCCGTGGCCGAGCGCTGTCATGCTGTGACGCAAATACAACGGGACTCGAGCCAGGCCATTCTGGAGCCGCCCTTGTGGTCGAGTGCTACTTCACTAGCGTGACTCGTCAATCCCACAAATCGGCGACAACACTCAGGGGACAATGACATGATGCGACACACGAGCATCGGAGCAATGGCCGTTGGGGGTGCGTGTCTCGCCGCGCTTGCGCTGACATCCTGTGGCGCCAACCCGCCCAAGGGGTCGCAGGAGAACAATGTGCAAGGTGACGGCGATGGTGATCCGGGGGACGCTGACGGCGACCTTGGCGACGGCGACGGCGACCCTGGAGACGGAGATTTCGGCGACGGTGATGGTGACGGTCACGAGCCTCCCTGCGAGTCCATGCATGAGGGGATGATCTGCATCCCGGCGGGGCCATTCATCATGGGCTCGAATGGGTTGGGGTTTCTCGAAGAGCGCGAGATCCCCGAGCAGATCGTGTATCTCTCGCAGTTTCATATCGACCGACACGAGGTGACCTTTGGAGAGTATCGGCTCTGCGTGGAGGCGGGGAAGTGCTCGCCGCCGGCCGTGGAGGACCCGAACAACGACTTGACGTTTGGATGCCGCTGGGGAAACGAGGGCATCGACGCCTATCCGGTCGCCTGTGTGGACTGGCTGCAAGCGCTGGAATACTGCAACGCGCGGGGCGCCGAACTACCCACCGAGGCGCAGTGGGAAAAGGCCGGGCGCGGCACCGACGGGCGCGACTACGCGTGGGGGAATGAAGCGCCCACCTGTTTCTACGCCAGCATGGCGAGCGAGCCGGTCTGGGGCGAGGAGCCGTTCGAATTGTGGGGATGCGGTACCGGAATGCCGGAGCGTCCGGGGAGCCACTCGCCGCAGGGTGACAGCCCGTACGGCGTTCAAGACATGGTGGGGAACGTCAGCGAGGTCGTCGCCGACTGGCTGGGGCCTGGGCAGAGTAACCTTGGTACAGACCCCACCGGTCCCGACAGCGGCCCATTCAAAGTTCAGAAGGGAGGCTCCTACGTAGCCACCCAACTGTACGACTCCAATGGCGGGTACTTGCACTTGGCTTGGCGGGGTCAGGGCGGTGGGCCGCTCCCCGGAGCTCAACTGGGGCCCGACACCGGGTTTCGTTGCGTCATTTCCGAATAGCTGTTTGTGCGCTATCACTCGGCTGCGTTCGATGATGTCATGTGTCATGAGAGGGAGTCCGCCGTGGTCGGGTGTTGTCTCGCGGTGACGCAAATACAACGGGAGTTGAACCAGGCCATTCTGGAGCCACGCTTGCTGTCCGGTGCTAGTTCAAGAGCATGCCTCGCCAACCTCGTGTCTCCTCGCGTTGGTCGATCTCTCGCCTCGTGGCATTCGTTGCATCCATCGCCATGGGCTCCCTGCCCGGCATAGCTTTCGCTGACAAAAAGAAACTGATTGATCACGGGGATGGGACATGGTCGATCGCTGTGCACGCCAACTTCCCGCCCGAGGATCTTGGCGCGTTGGAGGTGACGAGCGACGACGCTGATAATTACTGCGATTTCTTTCGTGAGGGGTCTCGGATTCTCTGGCAAGTCACAAACGGACAGCACTACTTCGATTCTGTCACGTTCGGCTACGGCGCCAGCGAGAGCGACGTCTTCTTGAGCCATGGTCAGGGAAAGTCGCACGCGAGCCCCCACGCGATCAGGATGAACTTCCACTCGCCCAAACCAGCGGGGACCGAAACGATCGGCAAAACCCTCGCCCACGAGTGGGGACACTACTTCTACGGTCTCCCCGATGAGTATGCCACATCCAGCGATCTCGGGCTATGCGCGGACTCACGCTACGCGGCCTCTAGCGAGACATGCACGGGCTTTCCGAGTTCGAGCTGCTCGAGCGGCGCGAGGTGCATCCGCCATCGGGCATGCGTAAATGAGGGCGCTGACATCACACAAGCTGGCACGTATGATGGTTGGATCATCGGAACGGGTAGCCCGTCCCAAGATGTGATTTCGAATCTTGGAATCGTGTCTGCCGATCAGTGCGCGGCGGCGGGAGGGGACAACATGGAGCACCCGGTCTGCATCCTGTATGACCCCACAGGGGTGCACAGCAGTCCATTTGGCGGCCCAGAGTTCTGGCCAAACTGGGGGGCCAACTGTCTCGACCACGACCAGTGCGAAACCGCGTTCGGTCGCAACGATGGGCGGTGCTCTGCCGTCCTGAATGCCATCTGGGAGCGCCCCGTCTGCGTCGGCGAGTCCACCTGCATCATGGCCGACGGCGCCAAGCGACGTTGGTGCGACGCCAACACCCACATCCACCTCGACCCCAAGACCGGCGCCAGCCTCTCCCAGCACTGGGGCGTGCTCGGCACGGTCCTCAACCACTACCCAACCCCCTGGTCCAGCGCCGAAGACTTCAACTGTTGGGACCAAGCCAAGCTCGAGTGGAGCAGCCTCCAGTTCAATGGCCAATACGACGACGACATCGGCCTCCCGCCCAACGAGGGCGACCCCGACTTCTGCACCTGGAACGTCCCCGACTACACCGACACCGAGAACCTCGCGGACTGGTCGATGGTCATGATCGACGCCTCGGGCTCCATGGGTCAGGACGCCAACGGAAACCCAGGCTGGACCTACGCGGTCGACGGGGGCGAGTACTTCAATCAGGTCGCGGTCAACAAGCAGACCAGCGCGGGCCTCTATGCGTGGGGTGACGATCTGTGGGCAGTAAAGTCGGCGACCGAGATCAACGGGGCATGGGTGCCAAACCAAGACCTCGCCCTGGGCACCCCGGTTGATCTCGCTCCCGACAATGTCGCGGTCTATCGCCCCGAGATCGACACCTATGTCAACGCCAAGCACCACACGAACCTGTGCGCCGTGCTCGAGGGCGCCAAAGCTGCGTTCACGCACGCCAAGGCCCCGGCCGGGGACCGCGAGGTGGTGCTGCTCACCGACGCCAAGTTCACCCGGGTCGATCCCAAGCACGATCCAAACGGTCCAGCCGGCTGCCGCGGCGTCGAGACCTGGATCGTGAACAAGCCTGAGATTGCGGCGCAGATCTGCGCGGAGGCGGGCATGCGCGTCAACGTGATCACGACGGGCGCCTCACCTCGGATCGGTCTGGCGAGCTGGCTCGCCGAGAGCTGCAGCGGCTGGCACTACTACGCGGGCGACGAGCAGGCCGCAGGCGGTTCGCTGCCCCACGCGGCCAAGGTCTACGAGGCCGTAGCGAAGGCCGTGGTGGCCGGCGACGTCATCGCGCTGCACGAGCGCGCGCCGCTCGTGGCCACCATGACCACCGAAGCTCGAACCTTCGTGGTGCCCGCGGGGGCTCGGGCGCTCGACGTGGCGTGGCTCGGCAGTCCGCTCGTGGTCACCGGCGAAGGCACCGATCACGCCTTCAACAGCCTGGGTTTTGAGCTCGAGTCACCAACCAGCATTTTATATAGTCATCCAATTGGAGATTCGAGCGAGCACGAAGCGCTCTATCGTCGAATGGAGGTCGACTCACCGGAGCCGGGCCTGTGGACCATGCGACTCGACACGAGCCAGCTGTCCTCGACTACCCGAGCGAAGCTGGATGTCGGCTGGGTGGCCTCGGTCGTCGAATCGGGCTATTCGCCTTTCACCTGGGTTGATCGACCCGTGTGGGAGCTCGGCGACGACGTCACAATCTCCACCAACGTCATCAAGGCCGGCGCCGCAGTCGGCGGCATGCAGGTCGCGTCCCGGCTGTCGGCGGCGGGGCATAGCTGGTGGATTCCCATGTTCGATGACGGCGATCACGGGGACGGGCTCGCCGGTGACGGCGTGTACGCGGCGGTCTATACCCCGATGATCGAGGGGCCCCACGCCGTCAAGGTCGACTACGAGATCGTCGCTGGCGTCAGCCACACGATCCCCGGCGACGCGATCTTCGGCGCGGGACCGGGGCCCCAGATCCTGAGCGACGCCGCGACGCTCGTCGCTCACGCTTCGTTCGCGGTGCAAGACGGCCCAACCGGCCTCGTGCGCGCGGACTTGCCAGCGCTGGGTACCGGCGACACCCACCAAGATCTCAGCGCGACGATTGAGGGCATCTTCTTACCAAGCTCCGGAACGATCGTGTCACTGGGAGAGGGCGTGGCGGTGCATGATCTCGAGGTGACGTGCCTGAGCTGTGATGATGACGCGGAGGAGCTCGACCCCGCGGCGCTCGTGTACAGGCTGCGATTCGACGCGGACGTGGCCACCGACGCGCCCCTCACAAAGCGCGACTTGCTCGTCGAGATTGGCACGGCCGACTATCGCGACGAGGGCGCGACGATGGTCGTGCCGGGGGACCGACCGGCCAGCGGCAACAGCGGATCGGTCGCGCTCGGGTATGGCCGCGAGCGCTCGAGTTTCACGGCACGAGTCGCGGCCGTGGGCCCCCGGGCGCTCCGATTTATCATTCGCGTCGCGCAGGGCATCGTCGCGGATAGGTGACACGCGTGCCGCCACGCTTTGCACGTGGCCGCCTCACAGCAGCGCCTCTGTCAGCGTCAGGTGCCGTAGACCAGCTTCGGCGGCGCTGCGCTGATCGGACGCGCTGCCACGCGCCCGTGTCGGGATCGATGACGATGCGCTCGAGTGGTGATCGTCGCGGGCGCACGGCGGCGTAGCCGCCTGAGTCGAGCCCGCAACTTTTCCCCACGATCCCTACGAGACGCAGTTCATTGTGCGTTAGCTCGACGACCCTCTGCGACACGCGCGCTCGCGCAGCACGGCCTTCGGGCTGGCGCCGCTGGTGAGCGACGCGCTAGCGATCACCGCTGGCGTCGTTCTACAGCATGAACACGTCGATGCCGCTGTCGGTCAGCACATACGCGCGGCCGCCCTCGAGATCGACCGCGAGCGAGATCGGAAAGTGGTCGTTGCTGACCTCCCACAGCGCGGGCGCCTCTTCATCCGGGCCATGGTGCCCGAGCCGAAGCTGGTTATCGACGCGGCCGAGCACGTACGCGCCGCCCTCACCGTCGGGCTCGATATCCAGCGGAAACCCAGGCCCGATCGACCGCCACGCCAGCACCGTCTCGCCGCTCGCGTCGAGCCGCACCCACGCCATCATCTCGTCGACGAGCGGCACGTCGTATTCGCGAACCGCGAGCGCGAGCGTGTCGGTGATCGGGTCATGAACGCTCGCGCGCGCGCTGGCGAAGCTGAACCTTGGCGACGGATGGACGCTGTTGGCGAGCGGCTCGCCGCTGTCCGAGAGCCGACTGACCCACACGCTCGCGGAGACCGAGACGTAGTCCTCGTCGTGCGTCCAGACGCCACCGATCGTCAGCAGCTCACCGCCAACTCGCTCGAGCGCGAGCCCACGCGAGAGCGGCTCGTCGCTGCTCCAGTACGCCGTCGACCAGTCGAGCGAGCCCGTCGGCGAGAACCCATGCAAGCTGTTGGCCCCGGTCCATTGGCCTTGCCCGAGCACGACCGCGCTGGCGTCGTCGCGCACGACGGTGGCGATCGGCTTGTCGACGGGCAGCGCGTCCTCGAGCCAGGCCCAGCTGCCGTCGTCCTCGATCCGGCCGAGCCAGGACCACCCTGGGCCGTCCGCGAGCACCTCCTCGTCGTACCCCCAGCCGGTGATCCAGGCGGCGCCGGAGTCGTCGATCTGCTCGACGCCCGTGACCTCACGAGCGGCGAGCGGCAGCGAGGCGGACGTCGCCCACAGCAGCTCACAATCGCTCGAGAGCCGGAGGACCCACGCCGTTTGGTAGAAGAGCTCGCCCTGCGTGGTGCCGCCGAGCTGCAGCTCGGGCACGCCGTCCACTGTTGCGAGCGTGAGCACCTCGAGGCGCTCGGGCCAGTCTGGTTCAGGCATGCAGGTCTCGAGCAGCGCGCCGCCGCTGAGCTCACAGCCCGCCGAGCAACCATCGCCGTCGTCGAGGTTGCCGTCGTCGCAGGCCTCGCCATCGTCGAGGTTGCCGTCGCCACACGCCGGCGCGGGCGTGTCGGTGTCGGTGTCGGTGTCGGTCTCGGTCTCGCCGGGGCCGTCGCCGTCGCCGTCGCCGTCGCCAGCGTTGGTCTCCGAGCCGTCGACGACGGCGGTCTCGGTCTCGCCGGGGCCGCTCGACGGATCACGACCGCATGCGGTCGCGGCCAATGCCCCGACGAGAGCCACTGATTGGCGAGACCCGCGGGTATGCATGCATCAATGCTACCGGATCGACGGTTGGCCGCTCAACCTGGATCCGCGCTGAGAGAGGCCGTACGACTCGAGCGATCGACCGCTCGTCTTCCTGCTACGATGTGGCCGGAGCTGCCTGCCATGCGATCGAGTCGAACATTGAGTCCCCTGTGGTTGAGCCTGGGTTGCGTCGTTGCTTGCAACACTCCGCCGAGCAGCTCGACGGCGACCGACGAGACCTCGATCACCGGGGATGGCGACGCCGACGTTGGCGACGGCGATCCCGGGGATGGCGACGGTGATCCCGGCGACGGTGATCCCGGTGATGGCGACGGCGATCCCGGCGACGGCGACGGCGACCCGATCAAGTTCGACCTGAGCCCCAACACCGACATGCAGAGCGATGGGGGGTGCACCTGCTCGGACGATCTGAAGCATGTCGTGTGCGACGGGCTCGAGACCGAGAACTGCGCGCCCGATGGCGCGTGTGCAGGCGGCGACTGCATCAACGATCCCTGCCTCGCCGCCGAGCTCGGCAAGAGCTCGTACGGCTGTGATTACTGGGCCGTCAAGACGGATCTGATCTCGGATGGCACGGGCGCCTGCTTCGCGGCCTTCGTGGCCAACACCTGGGAGAAGCCCGCGCACATCCAGGCCGAGTACGCCGGGCAGGCCCTGAACCCCAGCGCCATTGCGATCCCGGTCGGGCAGGGGGCGAACCTGGTCTACGAGCCCTACGATCCGGGCCAGGGCCTGTCGCCGGGGGACGTGGCGGTCATCTTCATCGCCCGTGACAACGGGTTCTTGCCCGCCTGTCCGGTCCCGCCAGCGTTCGTGACCAACATCGGTGTGGTCGGGACCGGCCGCGGTCAGGCCGTCAACATCACCACTGACGTGCCGGTCGTCGCGTACCAGATCTTGCCGTTTGGTGGCGGGAGCTCGGCGGCGACCTCGGCCAGCTTGTTGCTGCCGACCAGCGCGTGGGACGTGAACTACGTGGCGGTCAACGCGTTCGCCAAGAGCGTCGCGGCGCCGCAGGCCCAGCCGTCCATGACGATCGTCGCCCACGAAGACGGCACCCAGGTCTCGCTGCTGCCGAAGGTCGCGGTCCAAGGTGGCAACGGCGTCGCGGGTGGGCCGGCGGCGATGCCGATCGTGTACTCGCTCGATCGCGGCGAGACCCTGCAGATCAGTCAGGATGTGGAGCTCACCGGCTCGCCGCTCGAGGGCAACCACTCGTTTGGGCTGTTCGGCGCCGCCAGCTGCCTCAACATCCCCGTGGACGGGTTCGCCTGCGACTCGGCGCATCAGCAGATCCCGCCGATCCAGGCGCTGGGCAGCGAGTACGTGGGCGTCCGCTACCGCTCGCGGGGCAACATGCAAGACGAGGTGGTCCCGTGGACGGTGGTCGGGGTCGTCGACGGCACCACGCTGGACTGGGTCCCGGCGCCGCCCGTCGGCGCGCCCTTGGTGCTCAACGCTGGTGACCTGGTCCGGTTCAGCGCGCCCGGTCCGTTCGTGGCCCGCAGCCAGGACGAGGATCATCCGTTCTACATCGCGGCGCACATGACCGGCGGCGGTACGTTTGGCGGCGAGGGTGATCCCGAGTGGGTCAACATCATCCCAACCGCGCAGTATCTCGATGACTATGTGCTGTTCACGGATCCGACCTACTCCGAGACCAGCCTGGTGGTCGTGCGCAGCCCTGGCAGCGGCGGGTTCGCGCCCGTCGAGCTCGACTGCCTCGGCGAGCTCAACGGGTGGCTCCCCCTCGGCGACTATGAGTACACCCGCGTGGACCTGGTCACCGGCAACTTCATGGCTGTCAACGGGTGTGAGAACGGGCGCCACGAGATGTGGAGTGACGAGCCCTTTGGCGTGACCGTGTGGGGCTGGGGCTCGAACGCCTCGCAGGGGTTCTCCACGATCTACGTGTCGTACGCGTACCCGGCCGGGGCCAGCGTCCGCAGCATCAACCAGGTGGTGATCCCAGTCGGATAGTAGTTGGCTAGCAGTCGGGCTCAGAACTGCAGGCTGAAGGTCAAGCCGCCCGTGCCCCGCTTGGGGTCCAGGTAGGGGACCAGGGCGACGGGCTTGGGCTTGGCCTTCTTGACGTCGCTGCGGCGCTTGGCCCCCACGGCGATCAGCGCCACGCCGGGCGCGGCGAGGGACAGGCCGATCACCCCGAGCACACCGCCGGTCACGAACGCTCCGGTTCCGTCGAGCGTGGTGCAGGTACCGAACAAGGGATCACAGTTGGTCTCGCTGGTTGCTCGCAGCTGCGCACCCCAGCCGATCATCGCGACCGTGCCGATCAGAAACAGCGATCCAATGCTGGTCAGGACCACGCCGCCGACCACCTGCGAGCGGCCCTTGGCCCACTTGGGCCCGAGCTCGGGGTCGGCCTGGACCTCGGCTTCCCAGATCTGGTCGGGGGTCATCGGCTTGGGCGGCTGGTTTGGCTGGGGCTGGGGCTGGGGCTGCGGACCCGTGGGGGCCACCGCCGCGCTGCCGTCATCCAGGGGCACCGCCGTCTCGCCCTTGGCCTCGGACTCCGTCAGCTTTTGCTCGACCTGGGCCAGGCGCTCGTCGGTGTTGGCCCGTTCCTCGAGCGCGGCGGGGTCATCGCCGTAGAGCTGCGCGTGCTCGTCGCGGTAGTTCTCGAGCAGGATCTTGGCCTTGCGCAGGTGCATCTGGTTGCGCGAGACGTCGTAGGCGCGAATGTGGGCCTCGGCGATGTTGTAGACCAGGGCGTTGCGGATCGTGCGGGTGTCGACGCCATCGGGCAACATCGCGAAGGCCCGCTTCCACAGCGCGAGCGCCTCTTCGTACTCGGCCGTCTGAAACTTGATCTCGGCCTCTTTGTTGAGCGCCCGAGCTTCGGCGAGCTGTGGGTCTTCGGCCGCGGGCGCCTGCGCGAACGCAGTGGTCGCGCTGAGCTGCAGCGGACCCAGGACGATGGCCACGGTGAGCGAGATCGCAGTGGAGGCGGAGCTTCGTCGCACACGCCACGTTATCACCTTCTCGATCGGCGATCGCAGCCTAGTTGTGTGCGCTCGCCCATACCGTGAATGGCCCCGTGACAACGTTCGGCCTGCTGGGGCCGGGCTCGAGCCGTGGTCGGGGCTGGCTCGACGCCGTGGAGATCCAGGCATGCCTGAGCACCTCGTCGGTCCAGCGTGATCCGATCGACCAACCGAGGGGGCAACGCACGGCGAGGTCGGGCGCCCGCTTCGCCGCCCCCGGACTCGCTCGCGCAGGCAGCCGGACGATCGGAGCACGTGCCCAAGCGCGAACGACGTGACAGCGATGCTGACATGGGGCACACGCACGGTCTTGACGCCGCTGGCTTCGAGGATCATGAACGCACTCACGCTCGCCGTCTCGACGAGTCGTCGTCCTGTGCTAGGTCGAGCCGACTGACCGCGGCCTCGGGTGGTCTGGGTGGGTCAGGTCGAGCTGACCCTCGCGGTGTGGGATCAGGATGTCATTGAGCGCCGTCATGCAGCCCCACACGAACTACGACAGGGTCGACAGGCCCGTCATCGCGGCGACGACCTCCTGTTCCGACTTGCGGGGACGCTCGCGAACTGCGAGCTTGGACAAGTGATTCGGCGCCTGGTCGGAAAGGTCTTCGATGACGCCGAGGTGGCCGATCAGATCGCCCGTCTGCCGATCTCATTCAACGAGTACGGCATCGACCGGTTTGGCGTCTCGCGCCACGCGCTGCAGCGCTGGTACTCCGCGATGGCGCCGATCTACCGCGACTACCTCAAGGTCTCGGTGTTCGGCGCCGAGCACCTGCCCGCGCGCTCGCGCGGCATGGTGATCGGCAACCACTCGGGGGGCATCGGCGCGGACGCGTCGATGCTGTCGATGGCGCTGCTGATGAACAATCCGCCGCGCCTGGCCCACGCGATGGCGGAGTACTTCTTCAACACCAAGCCGTACATGGGCATGATGCTCAACCGGGTCGGGCACCTGACCGGGCTGCCCCAGCACGCGCGCTTGCTGCTCGAAGACGAGCGCTTGGTCGTCGTGTTCCCCGAGGGCGCCCGCGGTGCGCTCAAGCCCTACAGCAAGCGCTACCAGCTGCAGCGGTTCGGGACCGGGTTCATGCGCCTGGCGCTGGTCAACCGGGCGCCGATCATCCCGTTCGCGTTCATCGGCGCCGAAGAGGCGTTCCCGATCCTCACGAGGCTCGACGCGCCGAGCCGGCTGTTCGGCATGCCGCCGATGCCGATCGCCCCGCAGCTGGTGTTCTGGCCGCTGCCGGTCAGCTGCCAGATCCACTTTGGGCCGCCCATGATCTTCGAGGGCGACGGCGACGAGGACGAGGACGAGATCTACGCCAACGTCGACCGGGTGCGAGCCGCGATCGAGGGGCTGATCCAGCAAGGCCTGGCCATGCGCCCTCGCGCGTTCATGACCGAGAGGCTCTGAGGCATCGCTTCGATCGGGCCCGTGGGCTCAGATGTCCCAGACCACCCAGGGATGGGTCCAGTCGTCGTCGGGGCTGGCGAACGCGCCCAGCCACGCGGCCCGGGGGTCGAAGAAGCCGTCGTCTGGGGGGCCCTCGAACCCTGGACCCGGCACGATCGGGCTGGCTGGGAGCAGGCTCGCGCTGAGCGAGCCGGCGCACGACGGGAGCCCTGGTGCCGCGTCGCTCGCCCGTGACCATGGCTCGGCGGGATCCAGCGAGGACAGCCCGCCGGACGGATCGGCGCGCGCGACCCCTCGCAGCTCGAGCTTCGTGTCTGGATCGCGGCGACCGACGGCGTGGTCGAAGCCGCTGATCAGCACGCCGTGCAGCTGGGGCTGGGCCGCGCGACGGGCCAAGATCGCGTGGGTCGGGACCTGCGGGTTGGTCTCGCCGCACAGGGTCGCGTTCCAGATCACCGGGCGCGTGCGTGGCTCGGCCGTGGAGCCGTTGGGATCGTTGTCAAACTCGAACGCGTTGGTGGACCCGGTGCGGGTCAGCCCGCGCGCGTGATCATCCACCACGACGAACTGGACCCGACCTTGGTAGCCGTTGTCGAAGTCGAGCCCGTCGTCGCCGGGCGCCACGCACACCAGGTGCGTCGCGTCGACGGTGCCGCCGAAGAATTCGAAGCAGTCGTCCGAGCTGGCGAGCACCTCGACGTGATCGATCGTGGTCCCGCGGCCAACCCCCGCGAGCGTGAGCCCGTTGATCTCGTTGCCAGGCGCGAGCTCGACTCCGGGGTACTCGATGCGGACGTAGCGGAGCACGCCGCTGTCGTCCTCGGGATCGTCGCCGCCGTAGCGCGCGACCCCGGTCACGCCCTCGACCTCACCGAGCATCGGGCGACCGTCGGTGTCGCGCAGGTTGATCGGCGCGCGGCCAAGCAGCAGCACGCCGCCCCAGTCGCCCGGCTGTCGCTCGGCGCGGGGGCGGCTGCTGGTGAACACGATCGGCCGCTCAGGGGTGCCCTGCGCGATCAGACGCGCGCCAGGCTCGATGATCAGCGCGCCCGTGGTCTCGCGCTCGCCCAGGATCGTGGTCCCGGCCTCGATCGTGAGGGTCGCGCCAGCGACCACGCGGGTGTTGAAACGCAGCACATAGTCGCGATCGCAGCGCAGCGTCGCGTCGGCGTCGATCTCACCGCTGAGGTTGACGCGGGGCTTGTTCGCGGCGTCACAGTCGACGCTCGCGGGGGTGGGGTGGGGCGCGAGACCGGGCTGCGCGAGCGGGCGCTCGGAGCGTGTCGAGGCTGGGCTCGGCTCCGCCGAGGACCACTGCCAGCTCAACAGGGCACCCCCGGAGATCGCGAGCCCCAGCGCGGCCGCGAGCATGGTCCGTGCGCGAGGCCAGGCGCTTGCGGGGATCGGTTGGCCCGCGGCGGGATCTGCCAGCGCCGACTCGGGCGGCGGCTCGGGCCTCGGCCCATAGTCAGCCGTGACCTCGTCGGGAGTCGACGTGTGCTCCTCGCTCTCGTCCGATCCGCGGGTGAGCCCGGTCGGATCGCGGACGTACTCGCGGGACAGCTCCCAGTGCGCCGGGCCGTCGCCGTGGACCAACCCGAGCAACGCCTGATCGATCCGCGCGCGGACGTCGATCCGCTCGCTGGCGAACGCGTGGGCGAGGCGGGTGCCGATCATGCGGGTCCTAGCATCGAGGCCGTGGTCGAGCATCACGCGCTCGAGCGCGTGGCGGAACTCCTCGGCGCTCGCGTAGCGATCGTCGACCTCGGGCGCCAGCGCCCGGCGGCAGATCGTCAGGACCTCGGGCGGGACCGTGGGATCGTCGAGGACCAGCTCGGGCAGGTCGTGGTCGACCAGGCTGCGCGCGACGTTGGCCTCGCTGCAGCCGGCCCAGAGCCGCCGACCCGACACCAGCTCCCACAGCATCACCCCCGCCGAGAACACATCGGCCCGACGATCGAGCGACTCGCCCGCGGCCTGCTGCGGCGACATGTAGGCCAGCTTGCCCTTGAGCCCGCTGCCCTCGCTGCGCGTGACCGAGTCGCTGGCCTTGGCGATCCCAAAGTCGACGAGCTTGATCTGCCCGTCGTAGGTCAGGAACAGGTTTTGCGGCGAGACGTCACGGTGGATCACGTTCAGCGCGGCGCCGTCGTAGTCGCGCAGCTCGTGTGCGTAGTGCAGACCGTCGAGCATCTCGGCGATGATCCGCAGCCGCATGCCCAGGCTCAGGGGGTCGAGCTCGTGCGGCTGCTCGGACCCGGTCCCGAGCCGACGCAGCGCCCGGTGCAGGGGCTGGCCGTCGAGGAACTCCATCGTGATGTAGGGGATCGGGCCTTCCTGTCCGACCTCGAAAGTCTGCACCACGTTGGGATGGTGCAGCCGCGACGCGAGCCGGGCCTCGTCCATGAACATCGCGAGCGCCTCGGGATCGTCGAGTAGCGACGCGCGCGGCTGCTTGACGACCAACACCTTGTTGACCCCCGCCGCGCTGTTGACGAGCGCCAAGTACAGGTCCGACATGCCCCCGTGCCCAACGGGGAACAGCAGTTGATGACGACCCAGGGACACCGGAGGTCGGCCCGACCCGGTGTTGCCTGGCGCCGGTGTCCGCGACCACGCAGGTTGATTCATGATGCTCGCTCCCACTCGAAACGCCCCGAAGCTAGAGGGCGTGTGGTGGGTGAGCAAGTCACGTTTCGTTGACGACGGCGTGCCCGGAGCCGCGCAGATCCACCCATTGTGTCACCTACGCGACAACGCGACATGGCGACATGGCGACATGGCGACTGTCGTGGCCAACCGGCGCGTGTGACGATTGAGCGACTCGCTTGATTCCGAGTGTGATCAATGCACGCTCGCTGACGATCCAATGAGACCGATGGACCCTGGGCGGCGTTGGCAACAGCATGTCCGACTCGCGCCGTCCGCCCGTGCTCGCACCCACCCCTCAACCCGGCCCTGGTTCAAGCTATGGTGTACCGGTGCGGGCACGAAGCGGACAGGATCGCGCGCGACTGATCGTCGCCGTGCTGTTTGGGACCGGGGCACTGCTGGGGTGTCACCCCCAGCCCAGCGAGCCGCCCGAGGTCCGGCAGCCGACCAACGTCGCGTGGATGCCTGGCCAGGCCGGCGAAGACTCGGGAGCGCAAGGCGAGGATCCGGAGGACGACGGCAGCCACGAGATCCTGTGCAACCGAGACCCCGAGGCGCCGGGGTGTCCGTGGGATCGCAACGCGATCAACACCGCCCCCGAAGGGGTATGGGGAAACGCCAACCCCCACAACGCGCCGCTGCCGGTGGAGCGGCCCCAGCGGTGCCCCGAGTCCGCGGTCATGAGCGGCACGATCTCGATCCCCGCGGGTGAGTTCGTGATGGGCTGCGACAGCCTCGACAGCAAGGAGTGTGGCAAGGCCGAGCGGACCCGCGTGGTCGTGGATCTACCGGCGTTCTCGATCGATCGCACCGAGGTCACCCAGGCCGCCTACCAGCGCTGCATCGAGGCCGACGTGTGCACCCCGCCCGCGGGCGGGTTCGAGCCGACGGACGCCTGCACCAACCCGGTCGCCAACGTCAGCTGGGAGCAGGCTGGCACCTACTGCGCGTGGCGGAACCAGCGGCTGCCCAGCGAGGCCGAGTGGGAGAAGGCCGCGCGGGGCACCGACGAGCGCATGTTCCCGTGGGGCGACGACGCCCCAACCTGCGAGCTTGCCAACTTCGCGGGCTGTGGACTGCGCGAGGCCCAGCCCGTCGCCTCGCACCCGGCCGGCGCCAGCCCGTACGGGGTCCAAGACATGGCCGGCAACGTGCGCGAGTGGGTGTTCGATCGCGAAGAGGGCCGCTCGCGCCAGCCCAAGCGCGGGATCCGGGGCGGGATGTTCACGGATCAGGGCATGAGCCTGCGCGGCGCCCGACGCCAGTGGGGGGACGTCAGCGTGTCCGATCTCGGGATCGGGTTTCGCTGCGCTGGATAGTTCGCGGCCTGCTAGTCGCGGAACGTGAGCGAGAACGCCAGCGTGTCGCCGCTGGTGTCGATCTCGACGTGGGTCGAGAGCTTCGAGAACGCCAGCATCGCCTTGACCGCGCCTGCGTACAGGACCTGAATGCCCTCGCTGACTCGGACGATCGGCGGCAGGTTGTGGGCCTCGAGGCGCATCGAGCCCGCGTCCTCGTCGGCGGCGACCACGATCTCCCCGCAGTCGCGCGTGGACATCGACCAGGCCGCGGGGGCGAGCGCGAGCACACCCTGGTTGCGCTGCTCGAGCTGCTCGGTCTCGGCGCCGTCACCGAGATCGGGCGTGGAATGCAGGCCGGCGCTCAGCGGCTCGAGCAGGCCGCCGACCCAGCTGTCGTAGACCAGGTCGCGCCAAAACTCGACGGCTCGCTCGGCGCCGAGCACGTCGACGAGCGTGTCACACAGCTCGATCGAGTACTCGACCGACAGCCACTCGTCGGCGCGCGCGCGCGCGATCGCGTTTTGCGTGGCGCGGGTGATCGTGTCGAGGATCGGCAGCCGCGTGGCATCGGGGAACGAACGAACTCGGCGCATGGCCGCGCGGTTCCAGCTATTGATGATCGCCGGGTTCCTCATCGCGTCGGTCCAGACCCTACCATCTTCGCGGCCGCTCATGGCCGCGCCGACCCCGTCTGGAGTAGAATCTCCCGATGTTCGGCCGATCGAACCTGGCAGCACGCCTCGGGCCTCGAGGAGCGGAGCGACCGCGGCCGACGACCCGCGGCGTGTCTGCACGCTTTCGAGCTGTGCTGGTGCTTGGGGTGGCGATCTCCAGTCTCGGGTGTCGGGCCAGCGCCGACGACTGCCGCGAGGTCGCCCAACACATCGTCGAGCTGGGCCAGGCCGAGGGCAAGCTCAACGCGAGCTCGGCCGACGAGCTCGAGCAGACCTGCGCCGAGCAGCGACCCACGCGAGCGCTGGTCCAGTGCATGCTGGCGGCGCAGAGCCTGGCGGAGCTCGAGGGTTGCTGACGACTCGGGGGCGAGCGGCGTGCAGCGGTTGAGGGTCCTGTTCGTGTGTAGCCGCAACCAGTGGCGCAGCCCCACGGCCGAGCGCGTGTTCGCTGCGGATCCGCGCCTCGCGGTTCGCTCGGCCGGGACCTCGGCTCGCGCGCGGCGGACCCTGCGGGTCGAGGATCTGAACTGGGCCGACGTCGTGTTGGTGATGGAGCACGGGCACGCGCAGCGGATCCGGGCCAGCTTCGCGCGTGTGTGCGCGCATCTGCCGATCCACGTGCTCGACATCCCCGATGAGTATCGGGCGATGGATCCCGCGCTAGTCGAGCTGCTCGAGGTCGCTGTCCCGCCCGTGCTCGAGCAATATTTTGACGTCGATGAGACCTCCAGTGACGCCGAGTGACGCGTAGTAGTATGGCGGCATGGGCCCGCGCCGTCTGATCCCGTGCGTCATCGCTGCCTCGTTGCTCGGATGTGCGGACGACACCGCCACCGCGACCGGGGACACCGACGCGAGCTCCGACGCGACAGACACCGAGTCGGGCGGGGCAACCGAGACGGACACGGGCGAAACCGGCGACACCGAGGACGGCTTCGATCCCTACCCGTGGCCCGACGAGGCGCTCAGCGTGCTCGTCGATCCCATGATCGGCACGGGCGGGGTCGGCTACACGGTCGGGACCATGAACCCCGGGCCCTCGCTGCCGTTCGGCATGATCAAGCCCGGGCCCGACACCGGGCTTGGGCCGGTCCAGCTCTCGTTCCTCAACTGCACGGGCTACCACTACGATCAGCCCCACATCTGGGGCTTCTCGCACTCGCGGATCAACGGGATGGGCGTGCCCGACTACGGGGCCGTGCAGGTCGTCCCGGCGGTCGGGATTGATCCCGACATGACGGTGATCGGCGGCGCGCGCTCGCTCTACGATCACGCCGAAGAGCAGGCCGCCGCGGGCTACTACGCGGTCGAACTGCTCGATCACGGCGTGTTCGCCGAGCTCACCGCGACCACTCGGGCGACCCGCCACCGCTACACCTGGGACCAGCCGAGCGCCGAGGCGTCGATCCTGTTCAACCTCGGCTACAACCCGGGCAGCGCGACCTCGACGGCGAGCGAGATCGAGATCGATCCCGCGGGTGGGGTGATCCGCGGGATGATGACGGTCTACGGCAGCTACTCCGATCGCTTCGGTGGCGTGCCGACCTACTTCGCCGCGCGGGTGTCCCAGCCGATCGCGGGCCACGGCGTGTGGGACGACATGGGCGGGCTCTCGCCCGAGCTCGCGTCGATGACCGGCGCGCAGATCGGCGGGTGGCTGCGCTTCGATCTATCTGGCGCCGACGAGCCGGTGGTCGAGCTCGAGCTGGCGATCTCGTATGTGTCGATCGCCGAGGCCGAGGCCAACCTGGCCGAGCTCGACGGGCAGAGCTTCGCGCAGACCCGCGCCGCCGCCGAAGCGAGCTGGGACGCCGAGCTGGCCCGCGTGCGCGTGCTCGGTGGCAGCGAGGAACAGCGCGAGTTGTTCTACTCGGCGCTGTACCGCAGCTTCTTGGCGCCGACGATCTTCACCGAGGCCAGCGGCCGCTACCGGGGCTTCGATGACGCCGTCCACGACACCGAGGATCGGGCCGCCGACTTCACCTACTACACGGACTTCTCGCTGTGGGACACCTACCGGACCGTCCATCCGCTGTTCAACTTGATCCAGCGCGAGCGCCACGCGGACATGCTCGAGTCGCTGGCCACGATCGCGGCGCAGGGCGGTGATCTACCCAAGTGGCCGCTGGGGATCGGGTACACGGGCGGGATGGTGGGGACCAGCGCCGACATCGTCCTGGCTGACGCCTACCTCAAGGACATCACCGACTTCGACGTCGAGACGGCCTACGCCGCCGCGCGGCTGCACGCGATCGAGCCGCGACCCAACGCCGGTCGTGCGGGCATCGTCGGCTATCGTGAGCGCGGCTGGGTGGCCAGCGACGAGACCGGCGCGTCCGCCTCGCGCACCCTCGAGTTCGCCCACGCCGACTACGCGCTCGGGCGCTGGGCCGCGGCGCTGGGCGAGAGTGAAGACGCCGCGCTGTTCGAGGCCAGCGGCCACAACTGGCAGCATCTGTGGGCGCCCGAGCTCGAGTTCCTGATCGGTCGTCGGGCCGACGGGAGCTTCGAGCTCGACGGCTTCGACCCGCTGGTGTGGGAGAGCTACTACTCCGAGGGCACGGCCAATCACTACCTGTGGGCCGCGCCGCACGACGTCGCCACGCTCGCCGAGCTCATGGGTGGGATCGAGCCCGCGCGCGAGCGGCTCGCGGCCTACTTCGAGACCTCGGCCGCGTTCATGAACGGCGGCGGCTACAACCCGCTGATGCCCGTGCCTTACTACTGGCAGTCGAACGAGCCCTCGCTGCACGACGCGTACTTGTTCACCGAACTCGGCGATCCGGCCTCGACCCAGCGCTGGGTCGACTGGGCCCGCGAGCGCTACTACGGACTCGGGCCCAAGGGGCTGCCGGGCAACGACGACGCCGGGACCATGAGCGCGTGGTACGTGTTCGCTTCGATCGGCCTGTACCCGCTCCCGGGCAGCGATGGCTACTGGATCACCGCGCCGATCTTCGAGCGCGTCGAGCTCGATCTGTCCGACGCGCAGCACCCAGATCGACGCCTGGCGGTCATCGCCGACGGGGCCGGGCCGGAGATGATCTACGTGGCTGGGGCCGCGTTCAACGGCGACGCGCTCGAACGTCCGTGGATCACCTGGCAGCAGCTGCGCGAGGAAGGCGGGACGCTGCGGCTCACGCTCGCCGACGCGCCCTCCGACTTTGGTGCGTTCTGAGGCTCAGGGAAGCGGCGTCGGATCCAAGCTCGGATCCAAGCTCGGATCCGGGACCTTGGCGAGCTCGACCTCGAGCGTGCGGCCGCTGCGATCGTCGCTTCCAACCACCGACAGGCCATCGCCCACGCCCAGCAACAAGTAGGGCTGAACCTCGGCGCCGACCGGCGGATCGTGGAGCGCCAGATCATTGCGCAGCCCCCACGAGCGCGCGTCTTCACCGAGCATCAGGGACAGCTGGCCAAGCATCCGCTGAGCGGGGACCTGGGCGGGCTGACACACGAGCGCTGCGCTCGGGATCTTGCTGGTCGACGCGATCGACGAGCAGCGCAGCGTCAGCGGCTCAGGGCTGAGCTCGTCGCCAACCTCGCAGCTGCGGTAGCCCAGGCGATCGAGGTGAAGCTCGATCTCGTGGGTCCCCGCGACGGGGACCCAGCGCCCGCGCGCGCCGAGCAGGTTGTCGGTGTCGCTCTCGTAGTGGTGGTCCTGGCCGTCGTGGGCTTGATAGTGGCTGATGTCGCTCGCGGATCGGTCGGCCACGGCGAAGCATGCCCGCACCTCGCCGCCGTCGGTCAGCTCGATCACCGCGCTACCTTCGATGCTCTCGTGGACCGTGTGCTCCATGGTCACGAACCGGTGCTGGGTGAACCGGACAGCGACGGCGTAGCGACCTGGGCGCGGTGGCCCGACCAGCGCGCTGCCGCCGAGCGCCGGTCCAAGCTCGAGTCGTTGCCCGGACACGTCTCGCTCGACGACCACCGCAGGGTCTCGGCTCAACTCGGTCCCGGGATCGCTCGGGCCGGGATCACCCGCGCCCGTACAGCCGACGAGCAGCGCAGCCACGACCGACACCCGTCGCGCTGGCGCCGACACGTCTAGCCCTGTAGATCTTTCGCCAGCCGCAGACCGCTGAACTGCCAGCGGGTCGGGGCGTGAAAGAAGTTGCGGTAGGTCGCGCGCAGGTGGTCGCGTGGGGTCGCGCAGGAGCCCCCGCGCAGGACCAGCTGGTTGCACATGAACTTGCCGTTGTACTCCCCGATCGCGCCCTCGGGCGGGCGGTAGCCGGGGTAGGGCTGGTACGGGCTGGCGGTCCACTCCCACACGTCACCAAACAGCTGCGCGAGCCCGCTCGGGTCCGCGCTGGCGGAGCTGCTGGAGGTCGGGTGCAGGGGGGCGTCAGCGAGCTCGGGCGCGCTGCTGGGCAGCAGGTTGCCATTGACCTCGAGCGCCCCGGCGACGTGCTCCCACTCGGCCTCGCTGGGCAGCCGAGCGTCGCGCCAGCGCGCGAACGCATCGGCTTCGAAGTAGCTCAGATGGCACACGGGCGCGCTAGGATCGAGCGGCTTGACGCCTTCGAGCGTGAACACGCGCCACGGCTCACCCGCTTGCTCGGGCGCCCGCCAGTAGCCCGGCGCCCGCCACTGTTCGCGCTGGACGGCGTCCCAGCCCTCCGACAGCCACAGCTGCGGACGCGTGTAGCCGTCGTCGGCCATGAACGCGAGGTACTCCCCACAGCTGACCAGCCGGCTGGCGATTGCGAACGGCTCGAGCCAGCGCTTGTGGCGTGGACCCTCGTTGTCGAACCCGAACCCGTCGGCGTCGCCGGCCCGCCCGAGCTCGACGAGGCCGCCTGGATCTTCGACCCAGCGCAGGGCAGGGAGCTGCGCGATCGCCTGCCCGAGCGGACCCGGCTTGCGGTACGCGGGCCCGAGCGGGTTGAGTGACAGCGCGTGCTTGATGTCGGTCAAGATCAGCTCTTGGTGCTGCTGCTCGTGGTGCAGCCCCAGCTCGATCAGGCCGCGCTTGGCTGGGCTCATGTGCGGCAGCGAGTGCAGCACCTGCTCGTCGACCGCCCGGCGGTAGGCCAGGATCTCGGCGACGGTCGGGCGTGAGAGCAGGCCCCGCTGCGCCCGCGCGTGCATGCTGCCGACCGTCTGGTAGTAGCTGTTGAACAGGAAGTCCCAGCCCTCGCGGTAGCGCGCGTAGCCTGGGCCCGCGAGCACGAAGGTCTCGAAGAACCAGCTGGTGTGGGCCAGGTGCCACTTGGTCGGGCTCGCGTCAGGCATCGACTGGATGCACTGATCTTCGGGCTCGAGGTGGGCGGCGAGCGCCTCACTCAGCGCGCGGACCCGCATGTAGGCGGCCGCGAGGGGGGTTGGATCGAGTCGGGCGTGCATGGTTCAGGCGCAGGAGCTTGAGGTGGGAGATCTCGAGCGCCGCCGGGCCGCGACGAGCCGTCGATCACTCCTGTACGGTCTTGATCTCGCTCTCGGCGGCACCTTCGCTGGCGTGGGCCTCGTCGGCCTCGGCCTCGTCGGCCGCCTCTTCCTCTTCTTCGTCAGCCTCCTCGTCCTCGTCCTCGTCGGCCTCTTCCTCTTCCTCTTCGGCCTCCTCGTCCTCTTCTTCGTCGGCCTCCTCGTCCTCCCACCAGGCGGACTCGGGGATCGGGCCATCCGCCGCGGCCCGCTTGCCCACGAACGTCAGCACGATCGCCGCCGCCACCACGAACAGCGAGATGAACTGGCTGGTGGTCATCATGACCGGGACCGAGGGGTCGAGCCCGAGCGCGGCGTTGAGCGCCGGGGTCTCGAGCTTCATCACGTAGCCGCGCACGGCGTCGCCGCGGAACATCTCGAGCACGAATCGGGCGGCCGGGTAGATCATCACGTAGGTCAGCATGACCTGGCCGTGAAACCGCTTCTTGAGCCGCAGGCTCATCAGGAACATGAACAGGCTCAGCTCGATCGCCGACTCGATCAGCGGGATCGGATAGCGCCCGACCCCGCCGGCCGCGAACGCGGGAGAGCCCTCGGGGTAGTGCAGGGCCAGCGCGCCCTCATGGACCGCCCCGTAGCAGCAGCCGGCGCACAGGCAGCCGATCCGCCCAAACGCGTGGGCCAGCGCCAGCATCGGCGCGCCAAGGTCGAAGAACCGCAGCAGCCGCTGCCAGCCTTCTTTGAGGGTCGCGACCTGGGTGCCTTCTTTGGGGCCGCTCCGGCGGATCACGTAGTGGTAGACGAGGTACAGCACCGCGCCGATCGGGCCGCCGTAGAACACCAGGCCGCCCTCCCAGATCGCGAAGATCGACCCGGGCTTCTGCATGAAGCGGGGGAGATCGGTGAACACGTAGAACAGCCGCGAGAAGATCAGCCCCCACAGCACGGTCCACAGCGCGACCTTCTCGAACAGCTCGGGGGTCATCAGCTTGATGCGCTGATTTTCGCGGCCGCCCAGCACGATCGCGGCGAGCAGCCCGAGCGCGACCATGACGCCGTAGGGCGCGACGCCCATCTGGCCGAAGATATGGATTTTCTCGTAGAACATGGCTTGGCGGCTCTCTCGCTGACGCGGTGCGCTGTTGGGCGCCGCGCCGCTGCCGGGTCGTAGCGAAAAGCGTGGGCCAGGTCCAGCGACGCCGCCCGCCAACGGCCAAAATCCCGGGTTCGAGCGGGTTGTTGCGCGGCTGTTGCCGTGCTGCGGACCAAGCTCGCGCGCGGACCGGCGCACGCGGCCCCCGCTCTGGCGCGATCTAGGAGCACCAGGTGGCGAGGTTGGCGAACACACGCGCGCTGATGCGTGTGGCCGAATTGCCAGTCAGGGCGCCGTTGGTGTGGATACCCACGACCACCCGCCGGCCGGAGCTGGGATCGAGGCGCCAGACCGGGGCGCCGCTCTGACCCGCGGCGGTGTCGGCGTCATAGCGCATCACGTGGGCATCGACCTTGGCGCTGCGGCGGGCCGACCACCACAACGTGGTGCCCCCGTCTTTGTCTGCGGGGTAGCCAGCGAGGTTGAGATAGCTGCCGCGCAGCGTCGGCGTGTCGCAGACGGCGTAGCCAAGCTGCCCGACCTCGGGCAACGCCGCGTCCTCGCCCAATTTGATCACCGCGTAGTCGTGCTCGCGCTTGCCGTCGACCGTCCAGCCGCGGACCGAGTAAAACTTCGTTGCGACCACGCTGCTGAACGGGCGATCGAGCCCGTTGCGCGCGGCCGAGACCACCACCCGCTCGGCCCAGCCGCCGATCGCTGGCAGGTATACGCAGTGGCCCGCGGTCACGATCGTGCGTGGTCCGATCAGCCAGCCGGTCCCGACGAACTCGTCGCCGAACCTCGAGTGGATCGTCAACTGGCAGATCGGCCGCCACGGGTAGCTGGTGGTCTCGCGGATCCGCACGCGATCGTCGCTGCCGATCGTCGACTCGCGGCGGTAGCTCGAGTGAGTGGCGCCGGATCGCCAGTCCGGCAGCAGGGTGTCGGCGCCACGTGGGCTGGCGTCCGCCGTGGACTCGCGGACGTAGGCTGGCGGCGGCGTCCAGCCGGGCACGGTCTCGAGCCCCAGCTGCGCGTACGCACCGATCGGCCACGGCGTGCCCTCGCCCGGCGCGGCGTCGACCGAGTCCTGTTCGCCAGGGTCGTCGCTAGCGATCGAGGCGTGAGGGTCGTCGACCTCGGACACGCAGCGATAGTAAGCTGTTTACAGCGCGGGCGAGGCTGTTTTCAGCTCGGGTCAGGCTTCTGACCCGCTTGCAGGCGCCGTTCGTAGACTGGCTCACCTTGGGCAGCGAGCTGTTTTTTCAGCTCAGCTCGGGCCGGCTTCTGACCCACTTGGAGGTCTCGCCCGAGCTGAGAACAGACGCAGCGCCGCTTGCATGGGCCGCGCGGCCCGTTCACGCTCGCGGGGTGAGGGCCGCGGACCGCAGTTCGGCGACGACCATCGCGGCGACGCAGCTGTGGATCGTCGGCGCCGGGCCAGCTGGCCTGGCGCTGGCCGAGGCTTGCGTCGCGCGGGGCGTCAGGGTGTCGGTGCTGGCCCCTGATCCTCGCGCGGCGTGGCGTCCCAACTACGCGATGTGGCTGGACGACGCCACCTCGCTCGGTGTCGAGCCCTACCTCGCGCACCGCTGGCCGGGCACGACCGCTCGATTCGCCGCGGGTCCGCGCCCGCTGGATCGCGGCTACGCGCTCTTGGATGATCGTCGCTGGCAGCTCGAGTCGTTGGCGCGGATCGAGCGGGCAGGGGGCTCGATCGTGGCGGGCACCCTCGCTGCGATCGACCATGACGACGAAGGCGTTCAGCTCGATTGTGACGACGGCCAGCGGTTGCGCGGTCAGCTCGTCGTCGACGCCACCGGGCACGGCTCGCGCTTCGTCGCGCTCGAGGCCGGACCGGCGCCGGCCTACCAGGTCGCGTGGGGCGAGCAGTGGGCGGTGGAGAAGGAGCTCGAGCTCGATCGGGCCACCTTCATGGACTGGTCGAGCACGGGCGCCGCCGAGTCCGATGAGTCGCTGCCGCCCACGTTTTGCTACGCGCTGCCGCTCGCTCGTGATCGGCTGTTCGCCGAGGAGACCGTGCTCGCGGCCCGGCTCGATCACGCCCCAGCCAGCTACTTCCCCGCGCTGCGTCGGCGCCTGGATCGGCGACTCGAGCTGCAGGGCGTGGGCCGGATCGGCGAGCCGCTCGAGCTCGAGCGCTGCGTGATCCCCATGGGCGCCGCCCTACCACGCGCGGATCAGCGGACCTTGGCGTTCGGCGGCGCCGCCTCGATGGTCCACCCGGCGACCGGCTACCTGCTCACCACCGTGCTGCGGCGGCGAGCGCGGGTCGCCGACGCGATCGCCACCGAGCTCGGCCACTGGGTCTCGCCGGGCGGTCCGAGCCGACGCATCTGGCAGGCGATCTGGACCCCCGCGGAGGTCCGCGCCTGGCGACTCTACAGCTTCGGACTCGAGATCATCTGCGCGCTCGATCGCGCCGCCCTCGATCGCTTCTTCGCGGAGTTCTTCGAGCTGCCCGATCACTGCTGGCGCGGCTTCGTGTCCGGAACCGCGCCCACGCCCGAGCTCATGGCCACGATGCTGCGCTATTTCGCCAGCGTGCCCGCGCCGATCCGCGCGCGCCTGGGCTCGGCCCTGTTTGGGCGGGAGGGGCTTCGGATGTTGCGGGGGTTCGGCGGGTTGCAGCGATCGTAGTCGGGGATACGTGAGTGTTGCCATACAAGCCGCCCTTGCGTCCGCTCGCGCGGGTTTCTAGTAACCTGGTCCAATGCCCATCGCAGACGAACCGCTCGTGCTCGATCTCGGCGACCAAGGCCCCAAGGTGTGGCTCGAGGCGATGCCCGCGATCGTGCGCGAGACCGGCTCCGCCATGACCCCGAGCACCCACAGCCAACGGGTCGCGACGGTCGGGACCGCGGCGATCAGTGACGTGGTCAAGGCCGTCGCCAAGCAGCTCGAGGCGGAGCTGCAGCAGGCCAACCTCGACAAGGTCAACCTCGGCTTCTCGCTGAGCGTCGACACCAGCGGTCGGGTGCTGATCGGCGCCAGCGGGACGTTTCGGGTCCAGCTCGAGTGGCGCAAGTCCGAAGACTCCAACCAGTGAAACCGGGCGGCGGATGCCGCCGTTCGGCCGGCCGATGAGCGTCGACCACGGACAGATCCCGATCACCAGCCCCTGCCCGATCAACCTGGATCGAGGGGGGGTGAGCAAAGAGGATCGCAGCATGTTCTGTCGCCATTGCGTCAAAGACGTGCACCTGTTGTCAACGATGTCGGAACCGGAAGCTCGCTCGTTCATGCGCGAGAACGAGGGGCGCGACATCTGTGTGTCCTACGCGATCCGGCCCGACGGGAGGATTCGGTTTCGCCCAGAGCTGCCGGAGCCGGCATTGGTCCCCATTCAGAGGCTCGCGCGCAACCGAGCCCCGCAGCGACAGCGGCTCGCTCAGGCCGCGTCGATCGGGGCGGCGGCGCTGCTCGCCGCGTGCACTGCCCACTCTGATCCCGAGCCCGAGCCCGCCAAGCCCGTCGCGCCGCTGGTCCAGCGTGCCGAGCCGGTCGAGCCTCCCGCGCCAGTTGTCGAGCCCTGTGACCCGCCCGGTCTCGACACGCTGGTCGCGGGCGGTCTGGTCGCGGAGCGTGTCGAGGACGTTCAAGTCGAGGGCGGGATCAAGCCGATGCCTCTGCCCGAACCGCCCACGCCCACCGTCACACCGAAGCAGCCCTGGAAGGCGGACATGCACGCTCGCGGTGGGCTCCGGGCCGCGCGGATCCCCGACCCAGTTGACCCGGCCGAGTAGAACGATCTAGCTCTCGGCGCACAGCTGGCGCAGGGTCTCGCCGTATCGAGCGGCTCGCTTTTGACCGAGTTCGGGGCACTCCGCGAGTCGATCCACGCCCTCGCTGACCAACCACCCGAGCGCGCGGGGAGGCAGGATCACGTGCGGCGGCAGCTCGCGCCGCTCGGCCTCCTCGCGGCGCCACTGCTTGAGGGCCTTGGCTCGACTGGCCTCGCGGGCAGGCAGTCGCTCGCGGCTGGGTCGCGCGGGGACCTTGGGCGGATTCTCCAGCGCGTTGGCGACGACCTCGAGCAGCGCGTCACCGTGCTCGCGCATGAACGCGCCGCGCAGTCGCAGGCGTCGGAGCGCGGCGTGATCGGTGGGCGCGCGGTTAGCCAGGTTGATCAGCGGCTGGTTGGCGATCAGGCGGCCCGGTGGGTAGTCGAGCTCGCGGCCCATCTTGTCGCGCCAGGTGTAGAGCGCCGCGAGCACCCCGTGGCGGTCTTTTCGCAGCTCGCCAGCGCCCTTGAGCCGCCACATCCGCGCGGGGTCGAAGCTGTTGTCGTGGGCGGCGGCCCGCGCGACGCTGGCGTTGGCGAGCTCGAGCTCCTCGTCGAGGTCGGCGTCCTGGATCCGGCTGACCAGCTCGGCGCCGATCTCTGGCAGGTGCACGACATCGGCCAGCGCGTAGCCGAGCGCGAACTCGTCGATCGGGCGCTGACCCCAGTCGTGCTGGGTGTGCTCCTTGGCCAGCGCGATCCCGCACAGCTCTTCGACCACGGCCGCGTACCCGGTTCGGCGCCAGCCGAGAAAGCTCGCCGCCTGCTGGGTGTCGAACAGGTTGCCGAGCGTCAGGGAGAAGTCGCGCTTGAGGCAGGCCACGTCGTACTCGCCGCCGTGGACCCAGACCCGCAGCTTGGGATCCGCGAGCGGGGCCGCGAGCGGGGCGAGGGCCTCGGCCCCGGCCTGTGGGGTCGGGCCGTCGCCGGTCAGCGCGAACGGGTCGACCAGCCACAGCTGCCCGCCGACGTTGAGCTGCAGCAGGCAGACCCGCTCATGGTAGGCGAACATCGAATTCGACTCGCTGTCGAGCGCGACCCAGGGCGCGTCCGCGAGCGCGGCCGCGAGCTCGAGCACGGCGCTGGCATCGCGGACCCAGCTGTGGTCTGGCAGCTTCGTCATCGCGCGCAGCGTATCGAATACCCGAGAATCGGGACAGATCGGGTAAACTCGCCCATACAATCAGCCCTCGCGCGTGGCCACGCTCGCTGGCGACGAGCAGGTCGAGGTCTGTGAGCTGCGCTGGGCGACGCCAGCGGGGGAATCGCTACTCGTGCAGATCGACGACGCAGCGCTGACAAACTACCGGATCCGGCTCGCGCAGCCGAGTGACGTCGCCGCGCTCGCGCGCGTGCACGTCGCGAGCTGGCACCACGCGTACGGCCAGATCATGTCGGCGTCGAGCCTCGCCAACACCAACCTCGCGCGCAGCGTCAGCCGGTTTCGCGGGTACTTCTGGCACGGCGGGCAGGATCTCTCGCTGCTGCACGTGCTCGACGGCGAGGATGGCGTGGTCGGGTACGTCAACAGCGGGCTGAGCAACAGCCGCGAGCTCGGGGTCCGCGGCGAGGTCTACGAGCTCTACCTGCACCCCGACGTGCACGGTCGCGGCGGCGGCCGAAAGCTCCTGAGCGCCGGCCTGTGGGCGCTCAGCGGGCGTCGACTGGTCCCCGCGGTGGTCTGGGTGCTGGCCGAGAACCACCCCGCGCGGCGCTTTTACGAGCGCATGCGCGGCCGCGAGATCGCCCACGGCGAGGTCAACGTCGGCGATCAGGTCCTCGCCAAGGTCGCGTACGCGTGGATCGATTACCTACCCTGGCCCGAGTGGATCGACTGAGGGCTGACAGTTCGCTGCCCGAAGGTGAACCATTCTACGAATGGCGCCTGCAAGCGGGCGAGGAGTCTCGCCCGAGCTGAAAACAGACCGAGCTGAAAACAGACCTACTCTACTTTGTCGAGTCGGGGGAATCGCATGGTCACGAATTCCTCGCCTGCCGTCGGGTGGATCCCCATGGTCGCGTCAAAGTCTCGCTTGGTCGCCCGGCACTTGATCGCGACCGCGAGGCCTTGAATGAGCTCGGGTGCGTCATCACCGACCATGTGCGCGCCCAGGACCACGTCGGTCCGTTTGTCGACCACGAGCTTGACGAGGACTCGCTCGTTGCGGCCCGAGATGGTCGCCTTCATCGGGCGAAACCGGGCGCAGTAGACGTCGATCTCGCTGAATTGCTCGCGCGCTTGCTGCTCGGTCAGGCCGACGGTGGCGACGGGCGGGCGCGAGAACACGGCCGTGGCGACGTCACGGCGATCGACGGTCATCGGGTTGTCGTTGAACAGCGTCTCCGCCAGCGCGCGGCCCTCCGCGATCGCAACTGGCGTCAAGTTGATCCGGTTGGTGACGTCGCCGACCGCGTAGATGTTGGCCACGCTGGTCCGGTTGCGCTCGTTGACGACCACGCTGCCGTCGGGGTTGCACGCGACACCGACCGCCTCGAGCCCGAGCCCCGCGCTGTTGGGCGCGCGCCCGGTCGCGTACAGCAGCGCGTCGGTCTCGAGCATCTCGCCGTGATCGAGCAGCAGCTTCAGCGGGCCATCTTCACCGTCACGCGCGACGCTGCGCAGCACGACCTCGGTCTCGATCGTGATGCCCCGGGCGCGCATCTCTTCGGCCAGGCGCTCGCGGATCTCGAGGTCGAACCCGCGCAGCACGTTGTCACCGCGCAACAGCATGGTCACCTGCGCGCCCGCGGCGTTGAAGATGCCCGCGAACTCGACCCCGATGTAGCCACCGCCGACGATCACCACGCGGGCCGGCAGCCGGTCGAGCTCGAGCGCTTCGTTGGAGGTGATCGAGTGCTCGATGCCCGGGATCGTCGGACGCACGGGCCACCCGCCCGTGGCGATGAGGATGTGCTTGGCGGTGTAGCGCTTGCCCGCGACCTCGACCGTGTGCGCGTCGACCAGCGCGCCGCGACCGGAGATCAGCTCGACCTTCGAGTCTTGCAGCAGCCGCAGGTAGATCTGCTCGAGGCGATCGAGCTCGGCCTCCTTGGCGGCGATCAGCCGGGGCCAGTCGAGCTTGGGCGTGCCCAGCTCCCAGCCGAAGCCCTTCGCGTCCTCGAAGTGCTCGGAGAACGAGGCTCCGTACACCAGCAATTTCTTGGGGACGCAGCCCCGCATCACGCACGTGCCTCCAACCCGCAGTTCTTCGCAGATCGCCACCTTGGCGCCATACTCGCCCGCGCGGCGGCTGGCGGCCACGCCGCCCGATCCGGCGCCGATCGTGAACAGGTCGAAGTCGAAGTCTGACACCGCGGCACGCTAGCGCTGGCGTGGTCAAAGCTCAACACCGCTGGTAGCGTGGTTCAACCGCTCATGCAGCGCCTCGTCGACATCCTTCTGCTCGGGTTGCCCGTGATGGTGGTGTTCTTGCTGCTGGGCCTCGCGCTGAGCGTGGCCGTGCTGATCAAGGAGGGGCGGGGGCGCGCGAGCCGGATCTCGCAGATCGTCGGGTTGATCAACCTCGCGCTGGTGATCCCACTGTCGGTACTGTCGTGGGCGGCCGAGCTGGGCGGGCCGCGCTTGATGTTCATGTTCTCGGCTGGTGCGTTCGCGCTCGTGGGGCTGCTCGGGCTGCGGCTGCCGCTGCGGTTCAGAGATTGAGGGCGGCGCGGCGCCCGTAGCGACAGCTGACGTGGAAATCGGGTACGCTGGCGCGGCGACCCATGCCCCCATCCGACCACGAGCTTCGCGTCACGCAACCTCAGGATGAGGACGTTGCGGTCATCGTTCCGGCGGCCGAGCCGGATCTGACAGGGGCCGTGCTGCTCGATCGCTACCGTGTGATCAGCAAGCTCGGCGCGGGGGGCATGGGCACGGTGTACCTCGGCGAGCACAGCACGATCGGCAAGCGGGTTGCGATCAAGGTGCTCAGCAGCCAGTACGCGCACCGGGCCGACCTCGTTCAGCGGTTCTTGACCGAGGCTCGCGCGGCTTCGATGATCCCGCAGCAGAACGTCGTCGAGATCACCGATTTTGGCGCCACGCCCGGCAACTCGGTGTGCTTCGTGATGGAGTTCCTCGATGGCGAGGACCTCGGCGCGCTGGTCAAGCGCGAGGGGCCGGTCGGATGGGACCGGGTCCGCCACTTCACGCTGCAGATCTGCCGAGCGCTGGACGCCGCCCACGCCGCTGGGGTCATCCACCGGGACATGAAGCCCGAGAATTGTTTTCGCGTCAGGCGGGACAAGGACGAGGACTTCGTCAAGGTGCTCGACTTCGGCATCGCCAAGGTCCAGACCGGCGAGCAGAGCGGGCCTGGGCTCACCCAGACCGGGATGATCTTCGGGACCCCGGAGTACATGTCCCCCGAGCAGGCCCAGGGCGAGCACGTCGATCATCGCGTCGACGTCTACGCCCTCGGCGTGATCATGTTCGAGCTGTTGGTCGGGCGGGTGCCGTTCACGGGCGGGACCTTCATGGGGATCCTGTCCAAGCAGATGTTCGACGTGCCGCCGCGGCCCTCGGACCTGGTCCCCGACGCAGGGATCCCGCCCGAGGCCGAGGCGATCGTGCTCAAGGCCATGCAAAAGGATCCGGCGTACCGGTTCCAGACCATGGCGGAGATGATCACGGCGATCGAGGCGGTCGGCACCGGAGCCGGCGCGGTCGAGATCGTGCCGGAGTCTGTCGCCCGGCCCGCGAGCGGGCCGACTGGCTTTGCTCAGGCTCCGCAGGGGTCGACCACCGCGGCGCCAGAGCTCGCGCTCGCGGACGAGCGCGAGGGCAGCCGCCGCGGCTTGCGGGCGGTGATCGGGGTCGTGCTCGCGGCTGCTGCGATCGTGTATCTGTCGGTTCGGCCGCCGGGCGAGCTCGAGGCAGAGATCGACGACGAAGTCGCCGAGGCGCCCGCCAGCGATCCCACCCCAGAGGCCGAGCCGGCGGCGGCGGTCGTCGATCCGCCCGCGGTCGAGCCCGCGCCACCGGCCATCGTCAGCGTGCTGATCGCGACCAACGTGCCCGCGCAGATCCTCGACGCCCGCGATCGAGCGATCTACGGCACGAGCCTGGGGGACGACACCGAGCCATCCGCGGGGATCGAGCTCGAGCGCTCGGACCAGCCGATCCAGCTGATTCTGAGCGCCGAGGGCTACGTCGAGCTCCCGATCGAGGTCTTGCCCGATCGTGATCAAAAGAACTATCAGTACGAGCTCGTCGCGGTCGAGGCCGTGCCCGAGGCCAAGCCCAGCACGTCCAAGCGACCGCGCAGCTCGACTCCCGAACCCGAAGCCGCGCCCGAGCAACCGCCCAAGCCCAGTCAGCAATTACCGGCCCAGGGCAGCAACGACGGCGACGTCAAGAACCCGTTCATCAAGTGATCCTGATCGATCGTCGTGCCTGGCTCCGCCAGCTGTTGTTGATCCGTGGCACCTCGCTGGTCTGGACCTGGAAGCGGGTCTCGCTCGCGACCGGCGTGGCGACCATCGCCACGGTGCTGCATCAGCTGCACGGCGGCAGCTCGGCGATCGATCTGTCGCCGCTGCCGTTCACGCTGATCGGTCTGGCGCTCTCGATCTTCCTCGGGTTCCGCAACAACACCAGCTACGATCGGTTCTGGGAGGGTCGCAAGCTGTGGGGCTCGCTGGTCAACGTCGCCCGCTCGTTCACGCGCCAGCTGCTCACGCTGGTCGGGCCACGCATGGTCGACGCGAACTGTGATCATCGCGCGGGCGTGGGCGAGGCGGCCGAGATGCAGGCGGTTCGCCACGCCCTGGTCCACGCGTTGATCGCCTACGTCCACGCGCTGCGCCACCACCTGCGCGATGAAGACGGGCTCGAGCAGCTGCACGGCTTGCTGCCCCCCGAGCTGCTGGCCTCGCTCGCGTCCGAGCACAACCGCCCGGTCGCGATCACCCAGTGGATCGGCGATCAGCTGCGGGGGCTGTACGATCGCGGCTGGATCCATGCTCACCATCTGACCGTGCTCGAGGCCAGCCTCACCGAGATCACCGCGGTCCAGGGCGCGTGCGAGCGGATCAAGTCGACGCCGATCCCCGCCAGCTACACGGTGCTGATCCACCGGATCGTCGTGCTCTACTGTGTCGGGCTGCCGTTCGGAATTTTGTCGACGGTCGGGACCATGACCCCGGTCGTGGTGGCGATCGTCGCCTACGCGTTCTACGGCCTCGACGCGGTCGGCACCGAGATCGAAGATCCGTTCGGGCTCGACCCCAATGATCTGCCGCTGTCGGCGCTGTCGCGGATGATCGAGGTCAACTTGCGCCAGCGCCTCGGCGAGCAGGAGCTGCCGCCCTTGCTCGAGCCGGTGGATGGGATACTCCAATGAGCGTGACGACTGTGCGCAACGCACCGGCCGCTCGCGTGGCGGGTCTCCTCGGCGCTTGCCTGATCGCGTGCTTGGGCCTGGGCTCCGGCTGTGGGTGGAAGCTTGAGACCCGCGAGGCCCCGTCTGCCCTGGGGCAAGCGGCTGACGGCGGGCCAGCGGACGCGGGGGCGCGCGCGGTCGCGGCCGCGTTCTCCCTGCCCAACGATGACGGCAGCCACGTCAGCCTCGACGATCTGCTGGCCGAGGGCCGACCGGCGGTGTTGGTGTTCTATCGCGGGCACTGGTGACCTTTTTGTCGTGACCAGCTCGGGAAGCTGGCAAGGGAGAAGCCGCGGTTCGACGAGCTCGGGGTCCGCGTGGTTGCGATCAGCGCTGACTCTGCGGCGGACTCCAAGCGGCTGCGCGAGCGGCTGGGCCTGAACTTCCCGCTGCTCACCGACGAAGGCGTCGCGGTGGCCTCGGCCTACGGGGTCGCGATGAAGGGGGAGGACATCGCGGTCCCGGCCACCTTCGTGATCATGCCCAACCGCGAGGTGTTCTGGCACTACGTGGGCGAGACCCCGGCGGATCGGCCCGGCAAGCTCGCCGTGATCGAGCAGCTCGAGGCCGCGCTGGCCGAGCTCGCCGGGTCCTGAGGCGGGTCTCAGCTGCGACCAAGCGCGACCGCGAGGTCGTCACCGAGCTCGAAGATCGCCTTTTTGTTGGCCGGGCTGGCCCCGCCCATGGTCAAGAACCCGTGGATCAGCCGCTCGTGGCAGCGATAGTCGACGCTGACGCCCGCCTCGCGCAGGGCGTCGGCGTACGCGGCACCCTCGTCGCGCAGCGGGTCGAAGCCGGCGGTGCGGATCAGCGCAGGCGCGAGGCCATCGAAGCGCGCCGCGCTCAGCGGTGAGACCAGCGGGTTCGCGGCGTCCTCGGGACCGCGCAGGTAGTGATCGTGAAACCAGTCGATCATCTTGGTGGTCAGCAGCGCGCCCTCGCCGAACTGCGTGCGTGAAGCAAAGCGCGCGTTGCACTGCGTCATGGGGTACAGCAGCGCTTGCACCGTTGGCTGGGGCAGGTCGGCGTCGCGCAGGCGATGGCACAAGCCCGCGCACAGGTTGGCGCCCGCCGAGTCGCCGCCGATCGCAACTCGATCTGGATCGACCCCGAGCTTGGCCGCGTGGGCTCGCACCCAGCTCAAGCTCGCGAGCGCGTCGTCGCTCGCGCTAGGAAATTTGTGCTCGGGGCTCTTGCGATAGTCGACGGCCACGACCACGCAGCCGATCCGGCTGGCCAGACACGCGCACGCGCTGGCGTGGGACTCGAGCCCGCCGATCACAAACCCGCCGCCGTGAAACCACAGCAACACAGGCAGCGACGCGGCCTGGGCGTGTGGGCGATACAGCCGCGCGGGCAGGGGGCCCCCGGGTCCGGGGATCTCGAGCTCGCGCTGCTCGGCCAGCGAGGTCGGCGGCAGGTCGACCGCGGCGCCGTCGGCCTGGAACCGGTGGCGGGCCTTCGCCGGGCTCAGGTGATGGAGCTCGCCGAGCTTGGCCAGCCGCATCAGCGAGAGCAGCACGTGGGTGTGGAGGTCCTGCTCGATCCCGCGGTCACTGCGGGGCGGGTCCCCGAAGCTGGCCCGCAGCAGTCGCTCGGGAGTGGCGGTCAGCGCCCGTACCCCGCCTCGCAGCAGGCGCTTCATGTCCCACCTGAACAACGGGTGAGCGCAACACGGCTTGTCGGGTGGCGATCGAACACGGGGCGTAGGTGTACCACCGCCCTGCGACCACCGCTGCGCTGATCTTTTGGGCGATGTGGTCGCGAGTCGTTCCCGTGTGGCTGCTGCGGTTGGTCCCGGCGCTCGTGTTAAGCTCTCCGCCATGGACCCCGCAGACGCCAACAGTCCGCGCCGGACGATGGCGTGGCTCGGTCCAGACGGGGCGTCGACGGAGCGCGCCGCCACGCCCAACCGGTCGCCTGCTCCAGCCAGATCGATGCGTTGGATAGCCAACCCTGGCGTCTCGCCGGCGGCTCCCCAGGTCGCCGCGGGGACACTGGCGAACGCGCCGGTCGAGCGCGGGTCTACGCGCCACCGCGGCGATCTCATCGGTGATCACTACCGGCTCGAACGGCCGCTGCGCGAGGCTGCGCTCACGCAGACGTGGGAGGCGACCAGCGTCGCGCTCGGGCGCGCGGTTGCGATTGAATTCTCGGATCCGCAGGCTCACCCGATCAGTGACGACTGGCTCGAGGTCGCGCGAACCCTCGCGCGCCTGCGTCACCCCCAGATCGTCGAGATCGGCGACTTTGGTCAGCTCCCGGATGGCACGGCCTACGTCGTCATGGAGCTGCTCGTCGGCGAGACCGTCGAGCAGCTGCTGCAGCGACGCGGGTGCGTGGCGTGGGCGCGGGCGGTTCAGATCATCGAGCAAGTCGGCTCGGCGCTGGCTGCAGCGCATCACGAGGGGGTCCTCCACGGCGATCTGCAGCCCAGCAGCGTCGTGTTGATCGACAGCGGTGACCGCAGTGACGCGGTGAAGGTCGTCGGTTTCCACCCGGCGCGCGCGCACGGTGGGGCGCCAGCGTTCATGAGCCCCGAGCAGTGTCGCGGCGAGCCGCCTGATCCACGCAGCGACGTCTACGCGATCGGCTGCCTGCTCCACGCCCTGATCGTCGGCGAGGCTCCGTTCTCGGGTGACCCCGAGCGGCTGCGCTGGCGGCATCTCAACGAGGCACCCAAGGCGCTCGGTGAGCGAGCGCCCCGGCAGTTCATCCCCGCCGAGCTCGAGGCCGTCGCCCGGCGGTGCCTGGAGAAGCAGCCAGCGCGCCGATTTGGCGACATCCCCGAGCTCATGGCTGAGCTGGCGGCGGTGTCCAGCTTCGCCGCCGCCGCCAACTTGGCCGCCGACGTCATCCGAGCGCCCGACGCGGCCGCGCGCCCGATGGGCTTCGCCGCGCGGCGACACCCCCAAGTATCGGCCTCACCGCCGGCCGCAGCGTCGGTCGCAGCCGTGCCTGCGGCCGCCCCCAAGCCCCAGCGAGCCTCGGATCCGCCGGACCAGCGCCGGGGTCCGTCGATCGGGGCGGTGGTCGGGACCGCGCTGGGCAGCGTGGCTGCGATCGTCGGGGTCGGACTCGGCGGTTGGTGGTTGGTGACGCGGTTGATCGCGGAGCCGCCGGTCGGCGTCGGCGAGCAAGCCGAACAGCTCGCTGCCCCCGCGGACCCACCAGCGAGCGCGCCCCGCGAGTCACCTTCACCCGCGATCGAGAGCCCGGCGGTGACCGAGGCTGATCGAGCGCAGCGCGGGTCAGGCACCGACGAGATCGCCAGCTCCGACGCCTCCGAGCCCGACGCGACCGACACGGTGAGCCCGACCAAGCCGGCCAGCGCCGCGCAAACGCCCAAGGTAAAGCCGAAGCCCGAGCCCGAGCCGAACCCCGAGCCGAGCGAGAAGCCCTCGCTAAAGCCCGACAGCAAGGCCAACGAGGGGATCGCCCACGACGACTTGGTCGATCCCTGGGAGTAGCTCAGATCAGCGGGCTCTTGAACATCGGTCGCTTGGGCGTATGGATGCCCATCTGCGCGTAGCTCTGGCGTAGATACGAGACCGAGAGCGCGTCGGGGTCGACGGCCGCGCCCGCTCGCCACGCGCTGACGGCCGCGCGCCACAGCCCGACCGCCGTCGGTCCCGGGCTGACGATGCTCTGCGCGCGCATGGACGTGGGCAGCTGGTCCGCGTAGGGCAGACACCCCGGCCCGAGCGGGGTCACGTCAGCGCCGCGGTGGTCGGGCGACAGGCTCGCAATCAACGCCGCGAGCTCGGTGACCTGCTCGTCGTCGAGCGGCTCGATCGTCGCGCCCACATCAAATAGCGCGCCGTAGACCTGGTCGCGGCGGGCGTCGAGCAGCGCGAGCACCCGGCCGTCGCGGCTCGTCGAGCCCGCGAGCGAGGCCAGGGTCGAGACCGGCACGGCGGGCACGCCAAGCCCGATCGCCAGGCCCTTGGCGGTGGCGACGGCGACCCGAGAGCCCGTGAACGTGCCGGGCCCGCGGCCGCACGCGATCACAGCGAGCTGCGCAGGCCCGATGCCCGCCCGCTCGAGCGCCGCGCCGAGCCGCAGGTGCAAGCGCGCCGACGTCTGGCTGCCCGGATCCTCGGACTCGTCTTCGATCACCAGCTCATCGCGCGGGTGGTCATCGTCATCCGGCGAGCTGACACGTCCAAGCGCCACGCAGGTGCGCGGGGCGGAGGCGTCGAGGCACAGCATCCATCGCATCGGCGTCGCTCAGTCCATCCAAAACCGCATCACGTCGTTGCGCAGGGCGATCAACATCAAGAGTAAGATGACGACCAGCCCGATCGCGCTGGCGATCTCGCGGGCCCGCTGGCCGAGCGGCTTGCGGCGGATCGCCTCGATCGTGAAGAACAACAGGTGGCCACCGTCGAGGATCGGGATCGGCAGCAGGTTCACGAACGCCAGGTTCAAGCTGATCAGCGCCATCAGCATCAGGAACTCGGTCGGCCCCTGCTCGGCGGCGGTGCCCGCAAACGCAAAGATCCCGACCACGGAGCTGAGCTCTTCGACGCCGCGCTGCAGCGTGATCATCTGGCGCAGCGCCGTCCACATCATCTCGAGCATGTAGACGGTCTCGCCCCACGAGGCCCGGGTCGCGTAGGTGAAGCGCCCCCGGATCGGCTCGAGGTCTGGCGCCTGGCTGATCCCGTACGGCTCGGCGCCCAGGAACAGGTAAGTGAACTCGGTCTTGTAGATGTCCTTGCGGGTGCGCAGGTCTTGCTTGACCGTCAGCTCGCGCGGCTCGCCGCCGAGCGACTGGACCAACAGCTTGACGGGCTTGTCCTGCGCACGATCGAGGATGTTGGCGATCGACTCCCAGCGCGTCACCGGCTGGCCGTCGATCTCGATCACGCGGTCGCCCGGCAGCAACCCGGCCCGGGCGGCCGGCGAGTCATGGTTGACCGCGCGCACGAAGGTGTTGGCGGGCAGCACCCCGGTCGGTGAGCTCGCTGGCGCCCCCGGCAGCCCGCGCCCGCGAGCCTCTTGCCGGGGCAGCAGCTGGGCGTGGTTGCTCTCGAACCACAGCAGCGTGCCCAGCTGAAACGCTGTCGCGTGGGGCCGCAGGTAGGTCAGTCGGACCAGCGAGTCGGGCGGCGTCGCGACCAGCGCCTGCAGCTCTTCGATCGTGCGCACGGGCTCGCCCTCGATCGAGGTGATCACATCGCCAGTCCGCAGCCCACCTTCGTAGGCAGGTGAGGTCGGATCGACGATGCCGATCTGCGGCGCATAAAAGTGCCCGTAGACACCCAGCACACCGCGCGGCTCGGGGACCCCGAGCGGGTTCTTCACGAAGGTCCGCCGCGGGGTCACGAACCGCTCGACTCGCTTGCCCTGCTTCTCGATCTCGATGCGCAGCTCGAGGTCTGGCGAGGCCGCGACCTTGGTCTGCATCTCTTTCCACGAGCGGACGTCGTCGCCGTCGATCTCGACGATCCGATCACCCGGCTCGAGCCCCGCGAGCGCGGCGGCCGAGCCATCGAGCACCGTGCCGATCACCGGCGGCGGCTGCAGGGCGTGGGTCAGGAAGAAGAAGAAATAGAGCAGGATCGGGACGATCAGGTTGGCGATTGGACCGGCCGCCAGGACCAGGTAGCGAGCCCACAGCGGCTTGTTGGACAGCGCCCGATCGCGGTCCTGCTCGGGTATCTCCTCGTGGGGGTTCTGCCCGAGCAAGGACACGTAGCCACCCAGGGGGATCGGCGCCAGGCAGTACTCGGTCTCGCCGATCGTCCGGCGTAGCAGCGGCGGCCCAAACCCGATCGAGAACCGCCCGACTTTGACATCCACGAGCTTGGCGGCCAGCAGGTGGCCGAGCTCGTGGATGAAGATCAGCGGTCCGATCAGGAGAATGAAGGCCAGGATCTTGGTCATCGCGCAGCTGCGAATTCTGCGCACGTCGGCGGGGTTGCCGACACGGCCGAGCCTTCATAGTCGAAGCGAGCGAGCAGGGCCATTGTACCCCGCGGCGTGGCCAGCAACATGGGGCGCTTTGCCTCAGTTGATGGCCCGCTGTTCCCGCGCGCGCGCCCGATCAGCGGTCAGACAATTAGCGCCTCCGCGGTAGCACAGGTAGCATCACGCCGTTGGCGCGAGCGCAGAAAGTCGAGTCGGCGCGGCTCACGATGGACATCCTCGACGACCTCGAGGAGGAGATCGAGCTGCTCAAGGTCGCGTACGAGCGCTACTTCAACGGCGTGGATCGGATCCCCCCGCGCCGGGAGCACGACGCCGTCAAGCTGCACGTCCGCAACATCGAGCGGATGCGCGGCGGCGTGACGGCGCTGCGCTTCCGCACCCAGACCCTCAAGGCTCGGATCGTCACCTACGAGCACTACTGGACCCGGATCCTGCGCCAGATCGAGCAGGGGACCTTCAAGCGCCTGCTGGCCGTGTCCGCCCGGCGCGAGCACGAAGCCCAGCGGCGCCGGGCCGAGGAAGAGGGGAGCGCCGCGGCACAGAGCGGGGTCCGGACCGTCGTCGACCCCAACCAGAGCGGGGTCCGGCCCAAGCTCGATCGCAACGCGGCGACGGCTTCGGGGACGGCTTCGGGGCGGGGCGCGGCGAGCCGCCAGCTGCCCTCGGGTGTCGACTCGCGCGAGGCTCGGGATCTCTTCAAGCAGTTCGTCGCAGCCAAGAAGGCCGCGGGCGAGTCTGTCAGCGGTCTCACCTACGGTCGCCTGGTCGACAAGCTGGCGCGAGAGGTGCCCAAACTACAAAAGAAACACGGCGACGAAATCCGCTTCGAGGTCGACACCTCTGGCGGCAAGGTCCGCCTCCGGGCCCGCAAGCGTCGCTCGGACCAGAAGGCCTCGTAAGAAAGAAAGCGAAGCGTTCCCCAGGCAGCCCCGACCTCGAGCCCGAGCGGAGCGAGGGTGGCGACGCGCGCGGAGGCGGAGCCGAGCACGGGTCGCGTCGGGGCTGCCTGGGGTACAAAAGAAAGCGAAGCGTTCCCCAGGCAGCCCCGACCTCGAGCCCGAGCGGAGCGAGGGTGGCGACGCGCGCGGAGGCGGAGCCGAGCACGGGTCGCGTCGGGGCTGCTTGGGGCACAGCAGCCTGGACGGATCTCTCCAGAGCTGGTTCACTCCAGCCGCGTGGACGGGCGGCTGAATCCCTCCCATCGTTCCGCGTCTGAGCCCCCCGACAAGAAGAGGTACATGATGCGAACCTACTTTTCATTGGCCATGGTCTCTGTCCTCGCGCTCGCCGGTTGTGCGAAGAAGCAAGTTGACGAGACCCAGAATCCCGACGGCGTCACCGATGCTGATGGCTCGGGCGACTCCGACTCCGCCTCATCAGGCACCAGCCGCGCGCGAGGATCCACGGCGACCCGCAGCGGCGGACGCAACACCAAGGCCCGCAAGGTCACCTCCAAGAAGCCGCCTCGCCCGATCGTCGTCCCCGACGAAAATGGGGGCGAAGAGGGGCCGAACGGGCTGCTGGCCGAGGGCTTCGCCGTCGCCGCCGTGAGCGCCGTCCCTGACTTCAGCACCCTCGGCGAGCCATCGAGCAGCTTCGTCGTCGCCAACCTCGACTTTGACGAGGACGACGCCGCCAACGGGTTCCCCGGCGATCCAAGCTTGACCTCCAACTACGCGCTCCGGTTCTCCGGATCGATCAACATCACCGAAGAGGCCGAGTACGAGCTGTGCCTCCACAGCGACGACGGCTCGCAGCTGCTGCTCGAGGACACGCTGCTGGTCGACAACGACGGCGTTCACGACGGCGCCGTCGAGACCTGCGAGCTGCTGTACCTCGCGCCCGGCGAGTACAGGCTGGAGATCCGCTACATCCAGGCTGACGGTCCGCTGATGACGATGCACTTCGCGTGGTCGATGGACGGCGGCGACAAGGTCATCGTCCCGACCGAGGTCCTGTTCAAGCCGGACGGCACGGCCGGCTAGTCCCCTGCAATTGAGATAGCTTCCAGGGGACACGGAGGGCGAAGCCCGACCGCAGGGGAGGGGCTGTGAAGCCCCTCATCAAAATCTAGCCCCGGTCACTCCAAGCACGCGACGTGCACGACCTGCGGCGGCGCCTGCTCGCGCCGCAACAACAACTGCCCGACCCCGGCGACTTCGAAGTCGATGAGGTCGGGCAGCGCAATTATGTCGTGCGTGGTCCACAGCGACCAGCCGCCGGGGTCGATCAGCGGGACCCCCCGCAGCACGCCGTCCTCGACATCGAGCATCACGCCCTGATCCGCGAGCTGCACGAGCTCCCCCTTGCCGTCGAAGGGTAGGGGATCACGCAGCGGAATGGAGACGTCATCGATCGTATCGAGGCGCAGCAACAGCGCGTCGTCCTCGAGCAGCTCGTTGCGCACGTGGAGCTGAATCGAGTACGGGTCCTGGGTGACGGTCACCGGGCCCAGCGAGACTGGGACCGTGTGAACCCACAGCGAGCGCAGCGTCACCAGGCGCGCGGTCGGACCACTGGCGGTGAGCCGCATGTCGAGCAGGGCCACGTCGGACAGCGGCGCCATCTCCTGGCCGGGTGGCGCGTTCGGGATGGGTGGCGCTGCGAACACGCGCAGCTGCGTGAAGCCGATCGGGACCCTCGACGTGTCGGGGAGCGGCGCCGAGCCGCCGGCGCCGATCAGCGGGAGCCAGTACGAGAACACGAGCGCGCAGGCGGTCGGATCGACCTGCGCGCAAGGATCGAAGGTCAACGCCCAGCTGGTGCCGAACTCCAGCGTGTCGCGCTCGAGCTCGAGCAGACCGATCGACAGGCCCGGGTTGGGGCTGCAGTCGGGGATTGCGAGCAAGTAGGGGCGCCCGTCCGACAGCAACAGGCTGCGCGAGTACTGAGTGGGGCAGCTGTCGCTCGGATCCTGGATTGGAAAGTTGCCGAGCATCCCGTTGCTCGCGGCCACGCCCAGCTCGGGCGCCAGCCGACGCAGGATCGCGGCGTTGCCCGCGTGGCTGAGCACCCACGCTTCGCCCGGCAGCGCGCCCGCGCGCATCTCGACGTGATCGGGATCGGCCGTGAAGCTGCCAAGCTGTACGCTGGGAGTTGGGGCTTCGGTCGCGCTGGCCGGGACTCGGACGATCGCGAGCACCTGCAGGTTGTCGTCATTGACGATCGTCGTCAGCGCCCAGCCGCCGGCCGAGCCTGGGGCGTCGCTGATGAAGCGATGCAGCGGGCCGTCGAGCTCGAGCTGCTCATGCACGACGGTCACGCACGCGCCGTTCGGCGCGACGATCGCGTCGAGATCAAACGGCTCCCGCGGATCTTCGCACGCCGACGCGAGCAACCCGAGGACAGCCAGTCGAGCCAGTCGAGCCAGAGCGCTCGCGCGACTCATCGGGGCATGACCTCGTCAATGACCTCGCTCGTGACCTCGGCGAGACGGCTGAGCGCGGCCGCGTCGATGTTGAGCGCTGGCATCCAGTAGATCGTGTCATGGAGCGGGCGCAGCAGCACCTGGCGCGCGAGCGCGGCCTCTCGCAGCGCCAAGCTCAGGCGCCCGTCGGCGGGTCCGCGCGCGCGGTCGAGGGTGAGCGCGCCGACCAGCCCCGCTTGCCGGCTCTCGATCACCTGCGGATGTCGGTCCGCGAGCTCGCGCCGCAGCGCCGCCATCTGGGCGACCCGCTCGGGCAAGCGATCGAGGGTGCGCTCGGCCTCGAACACCTCGAGGCTGGCGAGCCCCGCCGCGCAGGTAATCGGGTTGCCCGTGAAGGTATGGCTGTGGGCGAAGGATCGCGCAGGATCGCCCTGAAATGGCGCTTCGAACCCAGCGCGGATCAGCGTGGCCGCGAGCGGCAACACGCCGCCCGACAGACCCTTGCTCAGGCACAGCAGATCCGGGGCACGCCCCGCCCACTCGCTGGCGAACAGCTTGCCCGTGCGCCCAAACGCGACGGCGATCTCGTCGGCGATCACGTGGATGTCGAGCCGTCGGCAGGTGTCGACGAGGCGCTGATAGAACCCGACCCCGAACATGTTCATCCGGCTGGCGCACTGGATCAGCGGCTCGACCACGAGCGCGGTCAGCTCGTGGGCGTGGGCCTCGAGCAGGGCCACCGCCCGATCCGCCTCGGGGGTGTCCGCGCCCAGGCCGTAGCCACCGCCGGGCTGAAGATCCGCGTGCTCATGGGCCGGAAAGCTCGGGACCGGCAGGTACAGCGCGTCATGCAGCAGCGCCGAGAACGGCTCGCGCCAGGCCTCGCTGCCGCACACCGACAGCGCGCCGAGGGTCTCGCCGTGGTAGCTGCGCTGCAGCGCCGCGAACCGCCGACGCCGAGGCTGGTCCGTGAGCACCCGCGACTGGTAGCTGAGCTTGAGCGCGACCTCGACCGAAGCCGAGCCGCAGTCGCTGTAGAACACCTTGCCGTAGTGGACCTGCTCGTCGCGGGGCGCGAGGGCGAGCAGCCGCTCCGCCAGCTCGATCGCTGGCTCATGGGTGAACCCGGCGAACATCACGTGGTCGAGCCGCGCGACCTGACGCTGGATCGCCGCCACGATGTGCGGGTGGCCGTGGCCGTGGATCGACGTCCACCACGAGCCGATCCCGTCGAGGATCTGGCGGCCGTCTTCGTCGGTCAGCCACACGCCGCGCGCCGAGTGGATCGGCAGCGGGGGCGTGCGCTCGAGGTCGCCGAAGTGGGTGGCGGGGTGCCAGAGCACCGCCTGATCCCGCCTGCTGAGCTCGCTCATTCGGCCTCGTCCGTGTGGTCTGGCTCGCGTGCCCCGTCAGCATCGAGCTCCGGCTCGAGCTCCGGCTCGAGATCAGGCTCGAGATCAGGCTCGAGATCAGGCTCGAGATCAGGATTGATCTCGGGGTCCGGCTCGAGGCCCGGCTCCGAGTCCAGCCCGGTATGGAGGGAGCTGGGCGCGGCAGGGCTGACGGGGGTCATGAGCGCAGGCTCGCTGGTGCCGGGCTCCGGCTCGGCTTCGGGCTCAATCACCGGCTCAATCACCGGATCTGGCTCGCCGACCAGCTTGCGGAGCGTTCGCACCAGCGGGAGATCGGGGTCGGCCTCCCGCCAGCGCTCGAGCACCTTGCGGCGCTTGTCGGTCGCGGTCGCGCTGGCGAGCTGCGCGTCGTCGACCTGCGCGTCGACCAGCAGCGCCCAGGGATCGCCCGGGGCGGCGCTCACCAGGTCGTCGGCGAGCCGCCGCGCGAGCTTGGGGTTGGGGCGCGCGTCGCTGGCGTTGAAGCAGAGCGCCGCGTAGATGTCGAGCTGGCGCAGGTAGGTCTCGAACGGCGGGATGGTGTGGGTCACGACGCTGGCCTGAATGCCTCGCGCCCAGCACTCTCGGCGGTTGATCGAGACCTGCGCGCTGGCGATCTCGCGCTCGATCGTGCTCATCGCCCGCTGATCCGCGCCGTCGAGGCGCCCGGCGATCCACATGTTGTGCACGAGCCCCGGACCGACCGCGCCGCAGCGCTCGGGGGCGGTCTCGAGCTCGAAGCGATAGGCGTAGCCGCACCAGCTGTCGAGCAGCCACTGCTGCAGCGGGTGGGGGCCAGGACCGGTCGCGTAGCGATCCATGATCACCGTGGCGTCGTTCAGCCGGCCTGCGTCGAGCAGCAGTCGCACGGTTGGGCGGGGGTCGTAGGGCTCGACCTGGCTGGCCCACTCGCTGGCGCGGTCGAGCTCGCCGCTGAGCGCGTAGAACTGGGCGGCCCGGGCCAGCACGATCGGCGCCTCGGGGTGGCCAGTCAGAAGATCGTCGAGCAGGTTGCGGGCCTCGTCGAACCGGCCCAGCGCCACGCGCAGCTCGAATCGGGCCAGCTGCCAGCGGATCGCCAGCGGCGGGCCCTCGAGGTCGGGCGCTTCATCCAGCCGCTGCAGCACGTCTTGCGCCTCCTGGCGCAGACCGGGCCCGAGATCGCGGGCCGCCTCGATGCGCGGGACTAGCGACTCGTTGACCGCGAGGGGCAGCCACGCGTCGGGCAAATTGCTGGACTTGCTGGGATCGAGCAGCGCCCGCAGCTCGGGCGAGAGGCTGTACGAGGCCGAGCACGCGCCCATCGCGAGCTCGCGCCAGTCGTCGCTCCCGCGCCACTGCTCGCCCGCGCTGTCGGGCATGTAGCCGGCCGCCTGACAGCGATCCCAGCGGCGCGGCTCGTTGCCCAGCGCGTGCTCGAGGGTCGCCCGCCAGTACACGACCGCCGCCGACTCGGGGGCACGGATCTCGAGCCGCTCGATCTGTCGGACCGCGCTGTCGTAGTCGCCGACGTCGAAGCTGCGCACGAACGCGTCGAGATCCGCGGCCGCGATCGCGTCGGGCAGACCCATGTCGAGGAACCGACGCTCCTCGGCGCTGCGCAGCCCGAGGCTGACGAGCCCGAGCGTGAGCGCGAACAGGCCCGCGGTGATGATCCAGCGCCAGCGCTTGGCGAGCGGCGACACCAGGTTGGCCGCGGCGTTGGCCGAGATCGGGCGCTGCTCGGGATCCCCCGACATGCAGCGCGAGATCAACAGCACCAGGTTCCACGGCGTGTCCTTGCGCAGCTGTCGGATCGGCGGCGGTTTCTCTTCTTTGAGCTTGATCAGGAACGCCTTGGCGTTGGGCGCCTCGATCGGTAGGCGCCCGCTCAGCATCTGGTAGAGCATCACGCCGAACGAGTAGAGATCGCTCTGGACGGTGGCGGGCGCGCCCTCCCACAGCTCCGGGGCCATGTAGGCCGGGCTGCCAAAGATCGTCCCGGCCTCGGTCCGGACCAGCGAGCGGGCCTCGGCCGGGTTGGGCCGGACCCCCGGGGTCGGGGAGTCGAAGCCCGCGACCCCGAAGTCCATGACGATCGCCCCGCGGTGGGTCAGCATCACGTTGGCCGGCTTGAGGTCACGGTGGACGATGCCAGCCTCGTGGGCCGCGGCGAGGCCCGAGAGGATCTCGTAGCTGATCTCTCGGATCTCCCGCAGGGTCATGGGCGGGTCACCGAGCTCCCCGCCCGCCTGGCCGCCGTCGTCGTTGTCGGCGCCACCGGGTCGGTTCGCCCGGCTCACGTCGATGAGCTGCTCGAGGGTCTGGCCTTGCAGGTGCTCCATCGAGAAGTAGGGCAGCCCGTCGGTCTCACCCGTGTCGTAGATGCGGACGACGTTGGGGTGTGTCACCGAGTGCGCCAGCGCGACCTCCCGCAGGAACCGGCGCACGGTGGCGCGGCTCTTGGCCATCTCGCCGCGCAGGACCTTGAGCGCGACGTGCTTCTTGAGCAGGCGGTCGCTGGCGAGGAACACCTCGCCCATCGAGCCGCTGCCGAGCCGCCGCTCGAGCGTGTAGCGATCGTTGATGATGGCGCCTTCCTCCCACACGCCGACCTTGCTCGGTGGGCGGTGCTGACTGCGGCCATCGGCGATCGAGTCGGCGGCGGCGGCGACGTCTGCGCGAGCTGGCTTGCGGCCTGTCGGCGTACTCAGCTCGGCGGTCTGATCGGGCGGGAACACGCGTCTCAGGATGTTAGCCGATACCCCGAAATTGCTACGATTTCCAACGCAGCGTTTGGTTCACAGCCGGGACAGGCTGCAATTGGCGCCACGCGAGGCTACCCACCGCAGGGCCGGCTCGCTCTAGCAGGGGGATCGCCCGGTCCCCGACCGCGGGGTGTCCCGCAAGTCAAGCGCGCTCAGAACCGCTATCGTTGCTCGCGCACCCCGGAGCACCCCCATGTCTGTCTCGAATTTCCGTCTTGCCCTACGTCTGTGTGTTGTTGCTGTTGGGTTCTCGAGCGCCGTGAGCCTCGGCTGCGTGCTCGTCGTCGAGGACACCGAGTGCGGGCCCTATGCCTACGACTACCGCGGCGCCTGCTACTGCGAGGACGGGTTCGACGGCGATGATCCGTACGGCGCAGGCTGCTCGCCGCTGATGACCTTTCGGGTGACCGATGACTGTGACGACGGGTCACACGTGAGCTGGAAGTTGTTCTCTGACGCACGCGACTGGACCTGGCCGTCGGGGGACGCGGAGTACAGGACACCCGGGCTCGGCTACGACGGGCTCGAGACCATCTTGTGCGAGGTCGACGAGTGGATCTGTTTCGGCGCGCAGACCGACAGCGGCCTGACCTACGGGGTCGGCCTCGACTTTGCGGAGGGCTGCGACGACTGCTGCTATCCCTGCGAGAGCCGCGAGGTAGATCTCGGCTACCTCACTTGCAACTGAGCGCGCCGGGATCGACACACACAGACTTTTCTCGGGCTCGCGGGCGCTTGGCAGCTGCCCGATCTGGTGGCATAGTCCGCTCACGTTTCGACCGCCGTCTACGCACGCGCGGGGATATGAAGGCAAATGTTGGAGATCGCTCGACTACTCGAGAACGCGTTGGCGAACAATCGCTCAGGCTTGCGCAAGGCCGCCAAGCAGACGCTCGCCAAGGCCCCCCTGATCACGACGATCCGCGAGCTGCTCGCCAGCGAGGCCGGCGACGCGATGCGCGAGCTGACCCTGTCCGACCTCGAGGACGCCCTGATCGCCGCCGGCGCCGGGGCCAAGCGTGGGGCCGCAGGCCAGGCTGGCCACGCTAGCCCTGCTCGGGCTCACAGCGAAGTCGACACCAAGCCCGCGACCTCGGCCGACAGCCAGAGCCGCGAAGAATACATGTACAGGCGCATCCTCGAGGTGCTCACCGATACGCCGTCACTGACGATCGGGCAGCTCGCCAAGCGCATCGAGGTCGACACGATCGAGCTGCGCGGCTACCTGTCGTGGATGCGGCGGGTCGGCAAGGTGTCGAGCATCGGTCGGGCTCGGGCCACGCGCTATTCGCTGCCCGACGGCGTCGTCGCGGCCGGCTGAAGCTTCGATAATTGCTCTCCGGGGCTCTCCGGGGTCAGGCTTGCTCGCGTGCAGCGCTTGCGGGATGCTCTCGCGTGACAGTGACTGCAGGGGACGCACACACGCCAGCTGGTGACTTGCTCGAGCAGGTCGCCGCGCTCAAACACGATCTTGGGAAGTACGTGGCGTGGACGTCTGCGAACCTCGACGACGCCGTGTGGGATGGCCCGGTCGCCGAGGAGCTGATCACGGCGCTGCGTGCCGACCTGCTCGAGACGCGCAAACACGGCGACCGACGCGAGGCCGCCTGGGAGATCTGGCAGGCGCATGAGGCCGCCCTACCTCGCCCGCTCGAGCCCGAGCTCCAGGCCGTCGGCAGCGCCGTCGCCCAGCTCGAGCGAGTCGGCGAGGCGCTGCTCAGCGGTGACCGTGAGACCGTGGCGCGTGAGCGGGCCAGCATCCGCGCCGCCCAGCAGGACATTCGTCTCCAGCTGCGCAACCTCCATCGACGGCTGCTGCGGGATCGTGACTAGCTTCGTGACTAGCTTCGTGACTGGCCTCGTAGTTGGCCTCGTGTCATTCGTCTGCACGGGTCGCGCAGCGCGCGGAGAGCTCTAGCATGTCGTCGATCCTCATCATTGACGACGAGGACAAGTACCTCGAGCTGTGTCGGCGCTTCATGCCCGAGCACGAGTTCGTCGGCCCCGCGCGCAACCACCAGCAGGCCATGCAGATCCTGGCGCGCTCGCGCCGGAGCATCGACCTGGTCCTGCTCGACGTCCACTTCGACATCCCCGACGAGGACCTGCTCCCCGAGGACAAGTCGGCGCTGTTGGCCAAGGGTGACCCGCAGCGGGTTCACGAGCGGCTGCGTCGCTCACAGGGCCTGCAGATCCTCGATCGCCTGCGTCGCCGCTACCCGGATCTCCCGGTCATCGTGATGACCGCCCTCGACGACCTCCCGCTCGAGGCCGACGCCGAGCGGCTCCACGCCGAGGACTACACCTACCTGCTCGACGACGAGTACCTCGACGCGCGCGCGCTCAAGGTCCAGGTCGAGGGGATCCTCGCTCGCGAGCAGCGCAGCACGGCCGACGACGAGGGGCCGTTCTACTGGGGCACCGCGCCGGCGATGGCGGATCTGCGCCGCCGGCTGGCGATCCTCGCGCGCGGGCAGCTGCCGGTCATCATTCAAGGCGAGACCGGGACTGGCAAGAGCTTGCTGGCCCGCGAGTACATCCATCCCCACTCGCAGCGCACCGGGCCGTTCATGGCCGTCGATCTGAGCACGATCCCGTCCGAGCTGATGGCCGCGCAGCTGTTTGGTGTGGTCAAGGGCGCCTACACGGGCGCGAGCAGCTCGCGCGAGGGCGTGTTGGCCCGCGCCCACGGTGGCACCCTGTTCCTCGATGAGATCGGCAACCTCGCGCTCGAGCTGCAAAAGTCGCTGTTGTTGGTGCTGCAAGAGGGCGGCTACCATCCGGTCGGATCGGTCGAGGAGCGCACGGCCGACATCAAGTTGGTCGTCGCGACCAACGAAAATTTGGCGCAGATGGTCCGCAGCGGGCGGTTCCGCGAGGATCTGTTCATGCGCCTCAACCCGTCGACGGCGGTGACCCTGCCCAGCTTGCGGCAGCGTCGCGATGACTTTCAGCACCTGCTCGAGTTCTTCCTCGAGCGCGTGTGCCAGAGCGGCTACAACCGCGACTTGCTCATGCAGTACGCCGAGCAGCGCGGGCTGTGGGCGCCGGCCGAGCAAGACCGGATGCGGGTGACCGTGGGCCGCAAGGTCCCGCTCAAGACGGATCCGCGCCGGATCCACCTGCTGCTGCATCAAAACAGCTACAACTTGCTGCAGGACTTCGACTGGCCCGGCAATTTTCGCCAGTTCGAGATGGTGCTGTCGAACCTGGTCACCTTCACGCTCGTCGAGCTCGTTGATCGGGTCGATCAGATCGAGCCGGTCGAGTCGGAGGACGGCGAGCTCGAGGCGCGGCCCGATGTGATCGTGATCCAGCCTCGCACGATCCGCGATCTGCTGCGCCCGTTCGCCGAGGCGGGCCTCGGGGAGCCGGTCGTCGAGGCCGGCGAGGATCTCATCGAGGACAGCGACGGCCTGCGGCTGCGAGTCCGCGTGTCGCCGGCCGAGTCACTCAATGCCGTCAGCTGCGAGGTCGAGCGGCAGTACCTCGAGCGCCTGTATCACCACTTCGCCGGGGACCTCTCGCGGGTCGCCGAGTTCCTGCTCGCGGATCCAGAGTCGGGACGCAAGGTCCAGCTGCGGATGAACCAGCTGGGCATCAAGCTGCGCGAGCTGAAGCGGACGCGGGCGGGGTGAAGCTGGAGATGCGCACACGCCAACGCGCGCGGTCAGGGTTGTCGGCAGGCGTTTCGGCCGTGACCGCTCGTCGGGCGGTCGTGCTGCGCGGGCTGGCCATGCTGCTCGCGGTGTGGCTGCTGGCGCTCTCGACCCTGGTGTCCGCCGCCCCGCCCCGCGATCCATTGCCAGGCCCCGACTCGACCAGCGGCGAGCTGCCCGGCGTCGACGACGAGGGTGGCGAGGGCGTGCTCGACCCGCTCACGCTCGAGCAGCAGCGCGAGATCGCGTTCGCGGATCACCTGGGCCGGGCCAAGCGCGCGATGCAGCAGCGCCGCTGGCAAGAGGCGATCAACGAGTACACGGCCGCCCTCGACATTCATGACGGTGATCCCGAGTCGCTGCGCGGGCGCGCCCACGTGCACAAGCGGGCGACCCTGCAGGGGCGATGCCCACGCCTGGCGATCGAGGATCTGACCCTGCTCGAGGTCTACGACCCGCGTGGGCTGTGGCTGTCCGAGCGCGAGAACGCGGTGGCGTGGATGGGCGAGTGCGCCGACGTCTACGCCAAGGAGCGGCTCGACATCGCCGAGGAGCTGGCCGCGCTCGAGGTCGGCGAGGTCGGCCGCCCCGATGACATTCGCTTCATCGCCGCCGAGCTGCGCGCCGCCGAGGCCGAGCTCGCGCCGCTCGAGCAGCAGCAGCATCGCCACCTCGAGGCCGCCGTCGCGCACCTCGACGCCTACCGCCGCGAGTGTCGGGCCCGCGAGGTCATCCCCAAGCTCGCGGCGCTCGAGCTCGAGGGGGAGCTGCATCGCCGGCTCGATCAGCCGCAGCAGGCCGTCGCCGTGTACGAGCGGATCTTGGCCATGCACCCGGACGAACTCGAGGCCGTCCGCCAGGCCAAGAAATGGATCGACGAGCTGCAGATCCAGCTCGCGGTCGCCGAGATCCAGGAGCTGCAGGGCGGCAAGCCCACGCCCGAGGCCGAGGCCGCCTACAACCGCGGGCTCGAGGCGCTGCGTCGCCGCGATCTCAGGGCCGCGCTGCGGGAGCTCGAGTTCGCGGTCGAAGACTCACCCTGGTACCCGCGGGCTCACTACTATCTGGGCGAGGTCTACGCTCGCAACGAGAACCTGCCAGCGGCGATCGAGTCGTTCAAGCGCGCGATCGCAATGGAGCGCTACGACTACGCCACCCACATGGCGCTCGGGCTGCTCTACAAGAAAGAATTCTCGGGCGCCGAAGACGAGCAGGCGCGCACCCACCTCGACATGGCGCTGCGCCTGCGCCCCGACCTGCACGTCCTGCACTTTCACCTGGGCGAGCTCTACACCCGCTCGGACAAGCAAAAGGCGATCGAGCACTTCCGCGACTACCTCGAGTACGGGGATCCTGACGATCCGCAGCGCGACGCCGCCCGCGAGGCGATCGCCGCGCTCGAGCGCGAGGTCGAGGAGCACGTGCCGTTCGTGCCGCCGCCGCTGCCCTCGAACGTCGGGCGGCTCGACCCGGAGCTCCACCGGTTGATCAGCGAGGCCTACGTGCTCGGGGCCGAGCACGGCGAGTGGGATCGGGCCGAGACCCTGCTGCTCAAGGCCCGCGAAAAATTCCCGCACGACACGGCGCTGCTCAACATGCTCGCGCAGGTCGTCTATGTGCAGGAGGGCCGGCAGGGGCAGGCGCGGGTCTACTGGGACGAGAGCCTCGGCGTCGACCCGGATCAGATGGAGGTCCACGAGCGGCTCGGCCTGATGTTGGCCGACTCGGCCAAGGGCCGCTCGCACCTGCGCCGGGCCGCCGACCTCGGCTCGGTCATCGCTCGGTTCCGCCTCGCAAAATTGTTGTGGGACAACCTCGAGCTGTGGGCAGCCAGCGAGCAGCTCGACCTCTACCTGACCGAGGCCGGGCCCTACGACGTCTACTGGGACTCGGCGCAGGAGCTGCGCGCCCACATGGACTCGGTGTTTTTGAAGGTCTATCTGGCGATCGCGCTGGGCTCGCTGGTGCTGCTGTCGATCCCGCTGGGGTTGATCTGGCGGCGCGTTCGCGGGTCGTCGCTGCCGCAGCTGCTCGAGCGCTCGCCCAGCTGCTTCCCCGAGGTCGCGCGGATCTTGAGCCTCATCCGCCACGAGATCCTCAAGCACAACACGGCGTTCCTGTCGGACGTTGGGCGCGCGCTCGAGCTCGACGAGCCCGACGCGGAGGCCCGCGCCACGCTGCTGGCCCGCCGCCTGTTCGGTGACGACGACACCAACAGCGACAGCGATCCGCACCGCGGCGAGCGACGTGGCATCTACGGGCGGTTCTTGAACTACGTCGCCGAGCTCGAGCACGTCGCCCGAGCCCACGACGTCACGCTCAACCTGCGCCGCAAAGATCCCACCTTCAAGGCCATGCTCAAGGCCTTCGATGACGTGGCGGGCATGGCCAAGTGGCTGCGGCACCCCGGCGGGCTGCGGGCCAACAAGAAGCTCGAGCTCGCCAAGGTGTTGCTGCGCGCGGGCGACGTGCTCGGCCGTCGCGCCTTCGATCGGCTCAGCGACGTGATCCGCAGCCTGTGCATCGCCCGCGTCGACCCGGAGTTCATCGCGCTGGTCTATGAAGAGGTCGCGACCGAGGACAAGTTCGACGCGGTCCAGATCTCGCCGCTGACGATCGAGGGGGAGGGCGAGCAGGTCCGGATCTTCCCCACGGATCTGCACGACATCCTGGCCAACGTGCTGCGCAACTCGCTGATGTCGTCGGCGATGTACGCTCAGCCGCCGCTCGGGCTCGGGGTCGAGCTGGCGACCGAGGTCGACGACATCACCGGGCTCTCGACCCTGGCAATCAGGATCAAGGACCGCTCGCCCGAGCGACTCACCAACGAGATGTTGCGCGGCCGCTACGTCGAGCGCGGGATGGGGATCACCGCCGACTTGCTGTCGCGTTACGATGGCTCGATCGCCGTCGAGCCCGAGGCCGGGTGGGAGAAGGCCGTCGTCCTGCGCTTCTTCGCGCTCGACGAGGACGCGGTCACTGGCAGCGAGACGCCGGCCCCGGTGTCCGGCGCGATCCCAGCAGCAGCGACAGCAGCGTCATGACCATGGACAACGACCAACAACGTCGAATTCGCGTGCTCGTGGTCGAGGACGGCGACGAGTACATCACCAACCTCACGACCTTCGTGGCCGAGGGTATCGACTACCGACAGGCCAAGAGCGGTGGCCGAGCCTGCGAGATGATCGCCGCCGAGCAGCCGGATCTCGTGTTCCTCGACATGCGGTTTGATCGGACCCCCGTCGAAGAGCTGCTCGGCGACATGGTCCAGCTGACGGGTCGCTTCAACGGCGACATTGGTCGCGCGCGTCACTTCCAGCAGGACAACCAGGGGCTGTTCATCCTTCGGGCGCTGCGTGACGCCGGGTACCGTCGGCCGGTGATCCTGTCCTACGACTTTGGAGTCGAGGAGAAGCGGTTCCGAGCCCTGTCGAGCAAAGATCCGGGGCTGTACTACTGCCCCGACTACGCCGACGCGAGCACGATCCGCCGGACGATCCTCGGCGCGGTCGCCGGCTGAGCGCGACGACGCAGCCCGCTCGCGGCGACGTGCATACGCGGGTTTCCAGGGCTGCTAGTGTGCCGGCGATGACGACGATCCCCGACGATCCCCACCCCGCGATCCGGGTGTGCATGATGCCCGCGGACACCAACGCTCACGGGACGATCTTCGGCGGCAAGATCCTCAGCCTGATCGATCAGGCCGGCGCGATCGCAGCTCATCGGCTCGGCGTCGGGCGTGTGGTCACCATCGCGATGCGCGAGGTCGTGTTCACGCATCCGGTCCGGGTCGGCGACATCGTCAGCTGCTACGCCGAGGTGCTGCGCGTCGGTCGGACCTCGATCACCGTGTGTGTTCGCGTGGTCGCGCATCGGCCGACGGACATCAAGCGCAGCGTCGAGGTCACCAAGGCCGAAGCCGTGTATGTGTCGATCGACGAGACCGGGCGCCCGATCCCGATCGACGCGGGCGCGAGCGTGTGAGCGGCTTGACCCGCTTCGTCGGTTCGGCCAGGGTGATCTAGAGGAGACCCATCATGTCCAAGCTCTCGTGTCTGGTGCTCGCCGTGTCCATGATGTCGTTCAGCGTTGGTTGCGCCGAGCAGAAGGGTCGCAAGAAGGACGACAAGAAGGCGGACGACAAGAAGAAGGCCGACGACAAGAAGAAGACGGCGAACGAGCGGGCGGCGAACAAGCAGCCGGTCGAGCGGGCACCCGCGAAGAAAGACTAGTGCGGCTGCCGTTGCGTCACCGGCCGCCGCAGCGTGACGCGCCGCTTCGCCGCTGCCGCCACCTCGAGCTGCTCGCCGAGGCCGCCCGCGGGCTGCCGCTCGGTCCAGCCGCCGAGGCGCTCGCGGCCGCCCGCGGTCGCGGTCGCCACGGCAACGCCCTGCAGTGGCACCTGGGGCTCGAGGTTCATGACAGCGAGCCGACCCCCGACTGGGAGGGCCGGATCGAGATCAAGCTGATCAGCGTGTGGCAGCGCGGCGATGGCCGGCTCAAGTGCGATCGCATCAAGGTCTGCGAGTCCAGCGTGGATCCGTGGCGCAAGCTGGGGAACACCCTGTTCGTGTTCGCCGACCGGCTCAGCCGGGTGGTGCTCGGCCATCGCTTCTTTAACCTCGCGGGTCCGAGCCGGCTCCGGCTCGAGCGCGCGTGGGATCAAGATCCCCACTTCGATCGTCCGGCGCTGATGATCGAGTCCCGCGATGGCCCCGACGGCATGGCGCCGGCCTACTATCTGGCGGCGTGGTGGCTCACACAGGAGAGCCTGTTGCCCGCGGACCCGGTCGAGCTCGGCTATCGGTTTGACGCGAGCTGGTGGCGAACGGTCCGCGCCGAGTTCAGCGGACGCGATCCGCTGTTGACCCTCGCGCGCGCGGACGAGGGCCAGCTGACGATCTGCCCGCGGTGTCGCGGTCAGCTGCGGGTCGACCTGGCCGCGGTGTTCGAGACCGGCTGGGCCCCCGCGATCCACACGATGCCGCTCGGAGGCCCGTGCGCGCTGCGGGGGCACGTGGTCGTGGATCCGCGACGCTTGCCCCGGTCGAGCTGTGCGACGGACGAGGAGCTGTTCGAGGGCGTCGAGGCCCGCGTGCCTGCGAGCCGACTCTGGCGCCTGGCAGATCGGGTGCCAGAGCCCGAAGATCACGAACACTGATCGCCACGCTCAGCCCCGGCGCGCGAGCCCGGCTCCAAAAGCGACGCCCCTCAGCGCGGGGGCACCGAGGGGCGTGAAGGCTAAACACGGAGCCCAGGACGGGGACCAAACCGTCCTGGGCAAAAAATCAGCACCGACCTAATGGAAATCGAGGCGCGACTAGCGCGAGAAGAAGCAAGGAAGCCAGAAACGAAGCAAAGACAAGCAGTGAAGTCAGTTAGAAAGCCAAGAAAAGCAGTGTCAACTAAGGTCGAGGAGCAAGTTAGGTGTCTCGAGCACGGACGCGAAGCAGCAAGTCAGTAGAGGCCAAGCAAAGTCAGGTAGTCAGGCCAAGTCAGTCGAAGTCAGGTCAAGGAAGGTCAGGTCAAGTCAGGCGAAGGCAGGACAGTAAGTCAGTAAGTCATGCTGTGCCGTCGAGACGCCCGACCCCTTGTGCAGCTTGTGGGCCATCTCTGTAAGTATTTGATATTACTTGACTGCTGTTGGGTTTGGCCGCGAGAGGGGCGATTCTCTTGGCCTAGGTATGACGCGGATGTCCGACAAACCGGCGGACGCGCTGAGCGCACGCTGACATTGATGTCGTGGTCGGTGGAGCTGTGGCGGTCGCGCGGGATCGATCCGGCTCGGCGCGGGGCAGTCGGGCAGTGCTGGATCTGGCAAACGTCGTGAGTTCGGCGTTCAGCGACCAAACTGGTGCCTATTTGTCCCATGTTTGCTCACGCAGCCGGGTTGGGGCGGCCGGGTCTGCAGGTGCGACATCTCGCCCGATCGCAGCAAATACTGCGTAAAGTCCTGCGCGGTGATGAGCGAACAGACACCAGAGACCAGCGCCACGTCCAGGCCGCGCGTCGTCGGGGTGCTCAAGTTTGGCGGCGAGGTCGTGGCCGCGGGCGCCGAGCTGTCGCGGGTGCTCGGGGACGTGGCGGCGCTCGTCGACAGCGGCTGGCGATTCGTCGTCTGCCACGGCGGCGGGCCCCAGACGACCGCGCTCGGCCAGCGACTCGGGCTCGAGACCAACAAGATCGCGGGCCAGCGCGTGACCGACGAAGCGACGCTGCGGGTCGCCTGCCAAGCGATCGCCGGCGAGGTCGGCTGTGCCGTGGTCGCGGCGGCCTGGGCCGCAGGGCTGCCGGCGGTCGGGGTGTCCGCGGGGGTCGTTCACGCCGAGCGCCGGCCACCCGTCGCCGTCGCGAGCGAGGGCGGGCGGCTGGTCGACTATGGCCTGGTGGGCGACATCACGAGGATCGACGTGGGCCTGATCCACGCGTGTTGGTCGGCCGGCCTGACCCCGGTCCTCAACGCGATCGGAGTCGGTCCTGCTTCAGGTGAGTTGTTCAACATCAACGCCGACACGGTGGCGTCTGCGCTGGCTGCCCGGTTACAGGCAGATCACCTGTTCTCGATCACGAGCGTGCCGGGCGTGCTGGCGGACCGCCATGATCCAGCCAGCCGGATCTCGCATCTGTGCAGCTCCGAGGCTCGAGCGGCGATCCAAAACGGCACGATCAACGGCGGCATGATCCCCAAGGTCGAGGAGGCACTCGCGGCACTCGCGGGCGCGCGCACCGTGCATGTCCTGGCCCCCGAGCCAGGCGCCCTCCTCGATGAAGCCGAGCGGCCGGGCAGCCGCGGGACCGTGCTCACTCTGGACCCGCTCGTAGTTGCGGATGGCGTGGTAGAGTGACCGGCCAAGTGCCAGGAGACCCTCTTCATCCGCTGAACGGCGGCTCTCATCGGGCGCGCCCCCTCGATCCCACCAGCCCCAGCCAGCGAGCGCGGGCGGTACCTGGAGCGGTGCTCAGACGGCCGCGTGGCCTCAGGCTTCGCGCGCGGGTGACCGGCGATGTCTGACGCCGACACGCTCTCAGTCCTGGTGTTCGTGCTGTGCCTCGTCGGCAGCATGTTCTTCTCTGGCAGCGAGACGGCGATCACCAGCTACGGCGATCGTCGGGCACGACGTGCCAAGGAAGAGGGCGGCCGCGAGGGCGAGGTGCTCGGCTGGTGGGTCGATCACCCGGTTCGGGTGCTGTCGACGATCCTGCTGGGCAACAACATCACCAACACGTTGATGGGCGCGACCGCGACGGCGCTGGCGATCCGCCACCTCGAGGGCACGTCGGCGGCCGCGTGGGCGGTGCCGGCCGCGGTGGTCGTGACGACCGGGCTGCTCCTGGTGTTTGGTGAGATCGTGCCCAAGGCGCTCGGCAAGCTGTACAGCCGGCGGCTCGCCGTTCAGGTGCTGACGATGCTCAAGTTCATGAGTCGCCTGACCTTTCCAGCCGTGTGGTCGCTGGCCTGGATCACCAAGCTGGTGATCGGCCGCGTGACGGACTCGGAAGAGGGCGCAGCGCGGGTCACCTCGGGTGAGATCGGCTACCTCGTTCGGGTCGCCGAGCGCGAGGGCACGATCCCCGCAGAGCAGGCCGAGCTGCTGCAGCAGGTGTTCCGGTTCGAGGACAGGATCGTCCGCGACATCATGGTCCCGCTCGATCGGGTGGTGGGCGTCGATCTCAACTGGGAGGTCGACAAGATCAAGCGCGTGGCCCACTCGACCGGTCACAGCCGGCTGCCGGTCTACGACGGCGACCTCGACAGCATCCGGGGGATCCTCCACATCAAGCAGATCGTCGGCCTCGAGCTCGACGTGCACAGCAGCGAGAGCAGCAAGTATCAGGTGTTCGAGAAGCTGCTGCGCCCGCCGTTCTTCGTGAGCGAGAGCCTGCTGGTCCACGATCTGCTGCGTCGCTTCAAGGAGCAGCGCGTGCACCTGGCGATCGTGGTCGACGACGCGGGCGACACCGTCGGCGTCGTGACCCTCGAGGACGTGATCGAGCAGCTCGTCGGCCAGATCTTCGACGAGTCAGATCGCGCGCCGCTGTTCGCCCCGCTCGACAGCGGCGTGAAGTACGTCGACGGCCAGGCCAGCCTGCACACGATCGAAGAGGCGCTCAACGCCGACTTCGAGGAGATCGACGGGGTCGATAGCGTGGGCGATCTGCTGACGCGCCTGGCTGGGCAGATGCCGATCACGGGGTCGGTGTTCGTCTGGCAGAACGTGCGGTTCAAGATCCTGGCCGCGGACGCGACCCGGATCATCCGCGTCAGCGCCGAGCGCGTCGACCTCGAAGACGACGAAGACGAGGACTGACCTTTCCTTTTCCCCAATCACCTCGGCCTGCTAAGGCAGGTCGTTGGTGAGGATGCCAGCGGTGACGAGGTCGGCGCGGTTGCCCAGGGCGGGGCAGTTGGGGTTGGCCTTGTGGCGGGTGACTCGCTCGAGCTTGCGGGCGGAGGCGAGGAAGGTGAGGGCCTCGTCGGGGGTGCTGGAGAATTTTGGGGCGGCTCGTTGGGCGAGGGCGACCAGATCTGAAGTGGGGAGCTCGTCGGGGCGGAACAGCTCGGGGTGGTGATCGACGAAGCGCGAGAGGATCTCGATCGTGCCGACGCGGGTGTACTCGCCGGTGTCCCAGGCGATGCGGCTGTAGGTCCAGTCGACGCCGCTGAGCGCTCGCAGCTCGGCCTCGTCGTTGTGGGCGTCACCGACACCGTGGAGATCGGGGGAGGGGGTGGCCTCGATGATCGAGCGCGGGACCTCGAGGGCCCGGGCGAGCTGGTAGATCTCGCCCTTGGCGAGCATTGCGACCGGGTTGGTGTCGACCTCGCCGTCGCCGCCCTTTTGATAGAAGCGGACCCAGCGATCCTCGCACTCGTTGCCGGTCCCGTGGCGGATGCCGCCGCCTGTGAGGCGGTTGAAGCCGCGGCCGATCGGGGCCCGAATGCACGAGCGGATCGAGCCGAGGATCGTGGGGTCCTGCCTGGTGCGGGCGTCGAGCTGCTCGGGGTCGTGACCCGCGGCGATCAGCGCGGCGCGCATGTCGGTGATCAGCTCATCGAAGATCTTACTCAGATCGAGCTCGACGAGCGGCACCCCAAACGCGCGCGCGACCTCGCGGGCGCGGTCGCGTGAGCCCGTCGAGGAGTGGATCGAGGAGTAGACGGTGACGATCTTGTCAGGGCCCAGCGCGCGGGCGAGCAAGCCGAGCATCACGGCCGAGTCGACGCCGCCGCTGAGATCGAGCTCGGCGCGGTCGGTGCCTGCGTGTTCGTGGAAGCGTCGGATGGCGGTCACGCGCTCTTCGACGAGCGCCTTCGGATCGAGGACGGGCATGGTGATCTCGCTTGCTGCTAGCTCGGGTTGGGCGCGCGGGCAGAGTCTGGGACCGGACGCGGGGCGGGGCCACCATCATACCCGCTTGGGTCAACGAGGGTCGTATGCGGGGGAAAAACGGGCCTGATGCAGAGACCGGCGACTCGCTCGCCGCTCAGCTGTCGCGCGGGACCTCTTCGATGTCCCAGCGCTCGAGCACGGCCGGGTTGTGCTCGATCTCGGCCACGAACCGGCTAGGACGCATGATCTTGCTGGGTCCGTCGCGGCCCTCTTCGATCGTGGGATACAGCAAGTACAGCTCGTCGGCCGCGCGGGTGGTCGCAACATAAAACAGCCGCCGCTCCTCCTCGAGCTCGGTCGCCGTGCGCAGCGACTGCGCAGTCGGAAATCGCCCCTCCGCGAGCCAGAGCACGAACACGATCGGCCACTCGAGGCCCTTGGCCTGGTGGATCGTCGAGAGCACCAGCTTGTCGTCGGGCTCGTCGCCGACCACGACGTTCTCGCCGGCCATGCCCTGGATCAGCGCGAGCTCGCTCAAGAAGTCGCTGGCGTCGGGCCAGCGCTCGGCGAAGCTGGCGAGGTTGTCGAGGTCTTCCTTGCGCGCGTCGGCGTTGGTGAAGGTGCGATCGGCGTAGTCGCGGTAGTGATCGCTGACGACCAGCCGGATCGCGGCGCCGGGGCTGCGCTCGGGCCCGGTCTGCAGCTGCTCGAACAGCTGGGCGAGCTTGGTCAGCGCGTCCTTGGCCCGGCCGCGAGCCTGCGCGGCCTCACGCGCGAGCAGCTCGGGCACGCTCGCGCTGGGCAGCGTGGGTTGCTCATGCCGCGCGCCGTGCTCGTCGAGCTCGCCCGAGAGCACGCCGGCCACGCGCTCGGCGGTGCGATTGCCGACACCGGGCCACAGCCGCAGCAGCCGCAGCCACGCGAGGCCGTCGCGGGGGTTCTCGCGGGCCCGCAGGTACGCGACCACGTCCTTGATGTGGGCCTGCTCGAAGAAGCGCATGCCCGAGCGCACGGCGAACGGGATCCCGCGGCGGGTCAGCTCGACCTGCAGCTCGAGCGAGTGGGCGTGGTTGCGGTACAGCGCCGCCATCTTGCGCAGCGGCAGGTTCTGCTCGTGGTGCAGCTCGAGCACGCGCTGGGCGACGAGCTCGGCCTGCTGCATGGTGTCGCGCAGGGGGATCAGCGCGGGCAGCATTCCGGGCGCGCGCACGGCCTGCAGCTGCTTGGGGTGCTGAAGCCGGTTGACGGCGATCGAGCGGTTGGCGAGGGCCAGGACCTCGGGGGTCGACCGGTAATTGATCGTCAGCGGCAGCACGATCGCGTCGCGGTGGCGGACCCGAAAGTCGTGGATCTGCGCGAAGTCGGCCCCCCGAAACGAGTAGATCGACTGGGCGTCGTCGCCGACGCAGGTCAGGCTCCCGTGGACGGCGGCCATCTCGTCGATCAGCGCGCCCTGCAGCGCGTTGATGTCCTGGTACTCGTCGACGAGCAGGTGGGTCCAGCTGCTGCGCAGGCGCTCGGCGACCTCGCGGTGCTTGGGGTCGCGCAGCAGCTCGAGCCACGCGGCCAGCAGATCGTCGAAGTCGACGCAGTTGAGCCGGCGCTTGCGCGCATGAAACTGCTCGACGACCCGCTCGATCGGATCGAGCAGGTCGAGGAACTTCAAGTATCGGCGCTCGACGACCTGGCCGACCGTGCCGAGCATGCCGGTCGCCTGCGAGGCGATCTTGGTCAGGATCTTGGCGTTGGGGAACCGCTTGGTGGTCAACACCGGCATCCCCAGCTCGTGGATGACGGAGGTCATGAGGTCGCGGGCGTCCTCGGGATCGAGGATCCCAAAGTCGCTGCCGAGCCCGAGCACCTCGCCGTGACGGCGCAAGATCCGGTTGCCGACGTGGTGAAACGTCCCGGCGGCGCTGCGGCGCATGTCGAGCCCCAGCAGCTCTTCGACGCGGCTGACCATCTCGCGGGCGGCCCGGTTGGTGAAGGTCACCAGCATGATCCGCTCGGCCGGGCAGCCACCCGCGATCAGCCGCGCGACCCGGTAGGTCAGCGTGCGGGTCTTGCCGGTCCCGGCGCCCGCGAGCACCAGGATCTTGCCCGGATCCGCCTCGACCACCGCGCGCTGCTGCGGGTTGAGCTCGGCGGCGAGGTCGAACTTGGGCTTGGGCGGCGACGCGCTCTTGAGGACGTACTTCACGGGTGTTGCTAGAGGTGCTTGGTCAGAAATTCGAAGATCCGGCGCTCCATGTACACGCGATCTTCGAGCTTGCGCGGCATGTGGCGCTCGTCGGGGTAGAGCTGCAGCTCGTAGGACTTGCCCGCGGCGATCAGCGCGTTGATCAGCCGGGCGGTGTGACGAAAGTGGACGTTCTCGTCGATCAGGCCGTGGACCAACAGCAAGCTGCCGCTGAGCTCCGCGACGTGGGCCATCACGCTCGAGCGCGCGTAGCCCTCGGGGTTCTCCTGCGGCAGGCCCATGTAGCGCTCGGTGTAGTGGGTGTCGTAGCCGTCCCAGTGGGTCACGGGCGCGCCAGCGATGCCCACCTGAAACGTCTGCGGCGCGCGGGCCAGCGCCATCGCGGCCATGTAGCCGCCGTAGCTCCACCCGTAGATCGCCACGCGCTTGGGATCGGTCAGGCCCTCGCCGACCAGCCACTCGACGCCCGCGACCTGGTCTTGGATCTCGACGTTGCCCATGTCGTGACGCAGCGCGCCCTCGAACGCGAGCCCGCGCCGGGACGAGCCGCGGTTGTCGAGCTTGAACACCAGGTAGCCGTGGTCGCGCAGGTACTGGGCACGCAGATCCACGGTCATGCCCCACGAGCGGCTGACCCGCTGGGCGTGCGGCCCGCCGTACACGCTGACGACGGTGGGGTAGGGGCCGGGGCCGTGGACGCTGGGATCGGGCTGGTAGATCGCGCCGTAGAGCGTGGTCTGGCCGTCGGCGGCGGTGAGCTCGACGAAGCGCGGCGGCTCGAGCTCGAGCTTGGCGACGCGGGGGTCGACGTCGGCCGGGCTGGCCGGGTGCAGGGTCCGCAGCGGCGCGCCGTCGCTGAGCTGGTGGAGCGTGACGGTGGGTGGGGCGGCCTCGCTCGAGTGCACGTCGACGTAGTAGCGGTGCCCGCGATCGATCACGAGGTGGTGCATGCCCGGCGCCTCGGTCAGCTTGCGCAGGCCCTGGCCGTCGAGGCCGACCTCGAAGTAGTGGTGCTCGCGCGGGTCGTCCTTGGTCGCCGAGAACCACAGCTTCTGGCTGGCCTCGTCGATCTCGGTGATCCCCTCGACCATCCACTCACCCGAGGTCAGCTGCGCGAGCTCGGTGCCGTCGGCCGCGTGCAGATACAGGTGGCGAAACCCAGACCGCTCGGACGCCCAGACGAACCCGCCGACCTGCTCGGGGTGCGCGGCTGCGGTGGCCTCGTCGAGCTCGAGCGGCTCGAACATGTCGTGGAGGTTGATCCAGACGTCGGATCGCTCGCTCAGCAAGGTCGTCGCCGGGCCCTTGGCGCCCGCGAACCGCAGCAGACGCAGCTCCTGCTGACGGCGATCTTCGACCTGCACGCACAGCGAACCATCTGGGGTCCAGTCGACCCGGGCCAGGTAGAGATCTCGGGCGGGGTCGCCGGTCCAGGGCCCGCCGCGCTCGACCCAGTCGGCCTGATCGAGCGGGAGCCAGCGGACCGCGCCGCCCTTGCTGGCGACGACCCCGAGCCGGACCCGCGCGTTGTCGGCCCCCGCGAACGGATAGCCGTGGTCTTCCTGGGCTGCGTCGCCGACCGCGTCCTTGCCCTGATGGACGATCCGGTAGGCCGGGATGTGAGTCTCGTCGACCTCGACGAACGCGATCGAGCCGCCGTCGGGCGCCCACCAGTAGCCAGCGTGGCGGCCCATCTCTTCGGCGGCGATGTACTCCGCGAGCCCGCGGGTCTTGCCCTTGTCGATCCCCGAGGTGACTTGCCTGGGCGGCGCGCTGCCGTCGGCGGGGACGACCCACAGCTCGTTGCCGCGGACGAACGCGATCTGCTCTCCGTCGGGTGACAGGCTGGGGTTGAGGGCCGGCCGCGGATCGGCCTCGGACTTGCCGACGAGCTTGTGCAGCGGCGCGTCGATCCCGTCTTGAACCCAGATCTCGCCGGTCAGCGGCAGCAACAAGCGGTTGGCCCGGGTCGCCCAGGCGTACTGCGTGACGCCCAGCGCCCGAACCCGCATGCGCTCGCGCGCGAGCTTCTCTTCGGGCGAGAGGTTGTCTTCGCGCACGCCCCCGTCGGGCGGCTCGACCACGCGCCGCAGCTCAGCGGTCGCTGCCTGCTCGAGCTCGAGCGCGAACAGCTCGCGGCTGAGGCTGTCGTCGGCGCTGTCGAGCCACGTCAGCCATTGCCCGTCGGGTGAGAAGCGCAGCGACCCGGGGGTCGCGGTGCCGGGGTGCGGGTAGGTCGCGATGTCCTCGAGGGTGATCGGGCTACTTGCGGCCATGTTGGTCGACCTGTCTGCGCGCGGCGGTGTGGACTCGGGCCTGGCCGCCTGCCCAGTCGTTTGGCCAGTCGTTTGGCCAGTCGCAACGTCGCTGGTGTGATCCGCGGAGCCGGATCGCGGATCGCCATTGCAAGCCAGCGCCAGCGTGACGGCGAGCACGGCCAAGCGGAGCGGGCGGGAGGGCATGGCGAGGATGGTCGCAACCGCCGTGCTGGCCGTCCAGCTTGCGGCCGGGGGCGTGCGCAGGTACAGCGCTGGCGATGACTAGCCTGTCCGAGCGGCTCATGCGTCCCGAGGTCAAGCCCCGCGTGATCGAGGGCTGCTGCGCGCTGATCGAGCGTGAGGTAGGGAGCAAGCGGGGCTTCGGCGGCGCGGCGGTCAAGGCGGGGTTTGCGGTCGTCACGCGGGTCAAGCCCGGCTTCATCCGCGACGTCGTGACCAAGCTGCTGCCCGAGTTCGCCGACTCGCTGCAGCCCTTCTACGACCGCAGCGCGGCCGAGGTCGGGGAGGCCGCGGCCGCCGACGCGTTCGTGCAGCATGTGTCCAACAACCGGACCGAGGCAGCCGAGGCGCTGCTCGCCGTCACGGATCGCAAGATCGGCGACGCCCGACCAGGCGTGCGTCGGGCCTACGAGAATCTGCGTCCAAGCGCGCGCGAAAACGTCGAGGCCGCGCTGCCCGGCCTCGTAGAGACAATTCGCGAGCACTTGTCCTAGGACTCGACAAGCCGGACACGAAGCGGCCCACAGGCCCTCCCTGTAGGGGGTCAAAAGGAGTACCATCCGCGGCAGTCATGCCCGGAGAAGCGGCCGCCAGCGCCTCACAGACCAAGCTCGAGCGCGAGCTCAAGCAGCTGATCGTCGACGCCTTGAAGCTCGAGGACACCGCCCCAGAGGACATCGACAGCGATGAACCGCTGGTGGGGGATGGACTCGGGCTCGACTCGATCGACATCCTCGAATTGGCGATGGCCGTGCATCGACGGTTCGGCGTCAAGACCGGCTCGGACGACAGCCAAAACCGCGAGGTCTACGGCAGCGTGCGCAGCCTGGCGGCCTTCATTCACACGCATGAGGCCAAGCCCGAATGACGCACGAGGAGATCCTCGCGTACTTGCAGCGGACGATCGCCGAGCTGTTCGAGCTCGACGCCGAGCAGGTCCGCGCCGAGTCGACGGTGTTCGACGAGCTCGATCTCGACAGCATCGACGCGATGGATCTCGTCGCCAAGCTGCAACAGTTCACTGGGCGTCGCATCGAGGAGGACTCGATGCGCAGGGTCAAGACCGTGGGCGACATCGCTGTGCTGCTGGCCGCGCAACTGGCCAGCTCTGTCCCCGCTGGCGGGGAATCAGCGCCACCAGATGCGTCCGCCACGAGTTGAACCGAAACGCCGGAACTCCGCATGACTGATCGCTACCCCGCAGTGGGCCTCGCTAGCAGGTCGTTGACCGTCGCTGGTCTCGCGCCGATCGTGGCGCCGAGCCTGGCGCACAGCCCCGCGCTGTCGCCGATCCTCGCGCATCACGATCCCGAGTCGCTCGTCGCGTTTGGCCTGGTCGCGGGCTCCGACGCGCAGACCGGCGCCGAGCGGACGGCCGAGCGCCTGCGCACCGACGTCGCGCGGGTGGTCGCGGTGCTGCCCGAGTGCGCCCCAGACGATCCCCGCGAGATCCTGTGCGTGGCCACGGATCGCTACCACTTCACGGTCGCGCTGCTGGCCGCGTGGCAGCGTGGACACCGGGTCGCGTTGCCGCCCAACGCCCAGCCCGAGCTGCTGCGGGCCGTCGCCGATGACCGAACCATCTCGCTGGTGATCCACGACACCGACGAGATGAGCGGCCTCGATCTGCGCCCGCTGCTCGCCGAAGAGAGCCGCGCGACGCCGGCCGAGCCGCTCGCGCTCGCGCCCCTGCCCGCGCTGCGCAAGCTGGTCACGGTGTGGACCTCGGGCAGCACCGGTGAGCACCAGCGCCACGCCAAGACCGCGGGTCAGCTGTTCGCCGAGGCCCTGACCCTGGCCGAGCACTTTGGCCTCGCCGTCGGGTCGGGCGGCGGTCGGGCGCGCGTGGTCGCGACGGTGCCCTCGCATCATATTTATGGGCTGCTGTTCTCGGTGTTGGTCCCGCTGGTCAGCGGCGGCGCGTTCTCGCGGGAGACGCCGCTGCACGCGGTGGTCGTGCGCGCGACCTTGCTGGAGACCGACGCGAACGTGCTGGTCAGCGTCCCGGCCCACCTTCGCGCCCTGCGGATCCTGGATCCGGGGCAGCTGCCCGCGCTGGCCCGGGTGTTCTCGTCGGGCGCACCGCTGCCGCCCGAGACCGCCAGCATGTTGCGCGAGCGCTTTGATCTGTCGGTCACCGAGGTGCTCGGCTCGACGGAGACCGGCGGCATCGCCTGGCGTGTCAGCGGGCCCGCGGACAGCGAAGCCGAGCGAGTCGCCGGGGCCGACAATTGGGCGCCCGTTCCCCACTGGACGGCGCTGCCGCACGTGCGGGTCAGCGCGGTCGAAGGTCGGCTGCTGGTCGACTCGCCGTTCTTGCCGCCCGATGGGCCGCGCCCGTGGCCGACCGCCGATCGGATCGAGTTCATCGCGGACCCGAGCCCGGCCGGCGTTCGCCGCCTGTTTCGGCACCTCGGGCGAGTCGACGGAGTCGTCAAGATCGGCGCCAAGCGAGTGGCGATCGCGGAGATCGAGCGCCGGCTGCTGGAGATCGACGGGGTCGAGGACGTGGCCGTCGCGGTCATCGAGGTCGGTGGCGCCCGCGGCCATGAGCCGGTCGCCCTGGTCGTCGCCCCGGGGCTCTCGCCCGAGCACCTGCGGACCGAGCTGCGACGCTGGCTCGATCCGGTGGTGATCCCCCGCCGGCTGCGGCTGGTCGACGCGCTGCCCCGCGAGCCGAATGGCAAGCTGACCCGACGGGCGATCGTCGCGGAGATCGAGCAGCCCAAGCCGCGCGTGCTCTCGCTGGAGTGTCGGTCTGTTCGCAATGTTGGGCGTGGCGCTGGCGCTGGGCCGGACAGCCCCAATTTTGCCGAGTACGAGGTCTACGTCCCGCGCGATCTGTACAGCTTGCGCGGCCACTTTCGCGGGGCCCCGATCGTCCCCGGCGTGGTCCAGCTCGAGCTCGCGCGGGCCGAGGCGCTCGCGCGCTGGCCAGATCTGGGCGCGCTGCGCTGGGTTCGTCGGCTCAAGTTCGTGCGTCCGCTGGCGCCGGGCGAGCGCCTGCGGCTGATCCTCGACCGCTGCGCGGCCGACCGCGTCGAGTTCTCGTTCGTCTGCGACGGCGATCGGGTCAGCGTGGGGAGCCTCAGCTTCGCGACCACGCTCGCGCCACAGGACTGAGATGCAGCACCCGGCGTTCTCGCCCTGCGCGTTGATCCCCACCTACGACAACCCCGACACGGTCCGCGACGTGGTCGAGCGAGTCGGCGCGCACCTCCCGGTGATCGTGGTCGATGATGGCAGCGCCGGCCCCGGTCGCGCGGCGGTCCAGGCGATCGGCGCGGCGGGCCTGGCCCATGTCCACCACCGCGAGCGCAACGGCGGCAAGGGGGCGGCGGTCACGACTGGGTTCGAGCTCGCGCGGGCGCAGGGCTACACCCACGCGCTGCAGGTCGACGCCGACGGACAGCACGCGCTCGACGACATCCCGGCGTTCATCGAGGCCGCCCGCGACGCCCCCGAGGCGCTGGTGCTGGGGGCCCCGATCTACGACGAGACCGCGCCCAAGGGTCGGCTGATCGGCCGGCAGATCACCCGGTTTTGGACCAACATCGAGACCTACGGGCGGGTCATCGACGATCCAATGTGCGGGTTTCGGGTCTACCCGGTCGCGGCGGCCTGCGAGGTCGCGCCGCGCTGTGGCCAGCGCATGGACTTCGACATCGAGGTCGCGGTCCGCCTGGTGTGGGCGGGCCTGCCCGTGCTCAACCTGCCGACCAAGGTCCGCTACGACGCGCAGGGGGTGTCGCACTTTCACCTGGTCCGGGACAACGCGCGGATCTCCTGGATGCACAGCAAGCTGGTCGTGTCGAGCTGGCTGCGGTTGTTGAGGCGGCGATGACGACGACCGCGAGCACCCGGGCGCGCTGGCTGCCAGTGGTGATCGGCGCGCTGTTGCTCGCGCTGATGGGCGTGTTCGTCGGCCTGAAGCTCGAGGTCACCTCGGAGATCACCCACTTCCTGGCCGCCGGCGACGACGCGCGGCTGGCCAAGCTCAGCCGCCAGCTCGCGGAGTCGGAGCTGACCAAGACGACGATCTTGGTGGTCGACAGCGAGGCGGGCGATACCCAGGCTGCGATCGCGGCGGTCGACGAGCTCGCGCGCGCGCTCGCCGAGCACGGGGAGGTCGCGTGGGTGCGCGCGGGCTGGAGCGACGATCAGAGCGACGCGATCTACGAGCTGTACTTCCCGCGGCGCATGTACTTCACGGCGGGCAGCGAGCAAGCGCTGGCCGAGGCGCTGGCGCCCGAGGGTCTCGAGGCCTCGGCGCGAGAGCTGCAACGCCAGCTGCGGCTGCCGACCGCGGCGCTGATCAAGCAGATCGCGCCGCAGGATCCCTTGCTGACCTATCCGGCCACCCTGGACCGTTTGGCCGAAGCCCGGGCGGGCTCGCTCGAGCTCGTCGATGGTCACTTCGTGACCCGAGAGGGTGGGGCGGTGCTGCTGTTCGCGTCGGTCCACTCGCCGTTTCGGGCCGAGCACCAGGGGCCGTTGCAGACGCTGATCGACGCGCGCTTCGCCGAGCTCGCCAGCGGCGATCAGGCGGCTGGCCTGCAGCTGCGCCAGAGCGGGGTCGGCCGGTTCGCGCTCCGGGCCGAGGCCGAGATCCGCGGCGACATCACGCGGATCTCGGTGATCTCCACGCTCGGCGTGATCGCGCTGTTCCTGCTGTTGTTTCGTCGGCCCCGCCTGGTGTTGCTGTCGCTGGTGCCGCTCGCCGCGGGGGTGCTGACGGCCACGACGGTCAGCCTGCTGGTATTTGGTCGGATCCACGGGCTGACGCTGGCGTTCGGCGCCTCGCTGATCGGCGTGTGCATCGACTACCCGGTCCACCTGTTCAACCACCACGTGCTCGAGCCCGCCGAAGACGGCGCGGTCGGGACCATGAAGCGGATCCGCCCCGGTCTGGTGTTGGGCGCGCTGACGACCGTCGCGGGCTTCGTCGGGCTGGGCTGGGCATCGTTTCCCGGGGTCCGCGAGATCGCCGTGTTCGCGGCCGTGGGGGTGCTCGGGGCGCTGCTCTCGAGCTTGTACCTGCTGCCTCCGCTGATGGCGGACAAGCCCAAGCCGGTGGCCCTGCAGCGGCGCCTCGCCGAGCTCGCGGGGCGCCTGGTCGCGGGCATGCACCGCCAGCGCCGGGTGCTGTTGATCCTGCCGCTGGTCGCGGTGTCGCTGCTCGCGATCGCGCTGCCGCGGCTCGAGTTCGTCGACGACGTCTCGGCCCTGACCCAGACCCAGGCCGATCTGCTGAGCGAGGACGAAGCGGTGCGCGCGTTGGTCTCGCGGATGGACGCAGGCCGGATGGTGGTGGCGATCGGCGACGACGAGGAGCAGGCGCTGCGCAAGAACGACGAGGTCCACGCGCGCCTGCTCGCCGCGCGCGAAGCTGGCGAGCTCGAGGCGTTTCAGTCGCTCCACGAGATGCTGTGGTCGCAGCAGCTGCAGGCCCGCAACCTCGCGGCCTACGGCGAGCCGCAGGCGTTCGCCGAGCGGCTCGACGCCGCGTTCGTGGCCAACGGGTTTCGTGCCGGGGTGTTCGCGCCGTTCATCGAGTCGCTGGAGCTCGCGCGCGGCGCTGGCGACGAGCGCCCGGTCCCGCTCGACTACGCGACGCTGGCTAGCTCTGCGCTCGGCCAGGCCGCGGGCTCGATGCGGGTCGAGCTCGACGGGCAGGTCGGGATCCTGAGCCTGGTTCGCGGCGTCGACGATCCCGAGGCCCTGCGCGCGCGCCTGGCTGATCTCGACGACGTTCACCTGTTCGATCAGCGCGCGCTGATGGCCGAGATCTACGCGAGCCACCGGGTCTCGACCATGCAGCTGGTTGGCGTCGGGTTGTTGGCCGTGTTCGCGCTGATCTTCGCCCGCTACCGGCGACTCGGCCCGGCGCTCGCGGCCTTCGTACCCGCGCTGCTGGCGGCGGCGACCACCGTCGCAATTTTGGTGCTGACGGGGCACGCCCTCAACCTGATGCACGTGGTCTCGCTGCTCTTGGTGCTCAGCATGGGCGTCGACTACGGGGTGTTCCTGGCCGAGTCACGCGGGCGCCCGAGCGAGGTCGCGGCCACGGTCTCGAGCCTGCTCGCGTGCTGTCTGTCGACGGTGCTGGCGTTCGGCCTGCTCGCGATGTCGAGCAATCCGGCGATGCAGGCGATCGGTCTGACCACCGGGATCGGTGTGTTCGCGAGCTTGGTGCTGGCGCCGACCGCTCTGATCTTGTTTGCTGGCGGCCCACGAGCGGACCCCCAACCTGGCCCGCGCCCGGAGATCTCATGACCGACAACCGAGGCAAGAAAACACGGTTCGGACTGCTCGCACGGATCGGACTGCTCGGCGGGCTCACGCTGACGCTCGCCTGTCACCAAACCCAAGCCGGACATGAGCCGGGTGCTGATTTCGCAGGTGACTCCGGTTCCGCAGCCGGCGCCGAGTCAGCTGGCGAGCAAGACCCTGGCTACCCGGGTGAGCTGATCCCGACCCAGGACATGGGTCCAGACTTCCTCGCCCGGCAGAAGCTCACGGGTACGTTTGGCGAGCGCGAATTCGCGTTCGAGGCGGTCATGCAGCTGCGCGGCGGGACCCTGACCGTGCTCGGGTTGACACCGTTCGGGACCAAGGCCTTCGTGTTGACCCAGACCGGAACCGAGGTCGCGTTCGAGCTGTTGATAGATCGCGAACTACCGTTTCCGCCCGAGTACATGCTGCAAGACATTCACCGTGCGTGGCTGTGGCAGGTGCGCTTGCCGTGGGGGTCGGGTCCGCCCTCGACCGAGGCGGCCACGACCGAGGTCGCGGGCGAGCGGGTCAGCGAGCAGTGGACCGCCAACGGGCTGGTCCGGCGCAGCTTCGTGCGACTCGACGGTGCGCCGGAAGGTGAGATCCGGGTCGACTACGTGGGTGGTCATCGGACCGGTCGTCCGGCCAAACAGGTGGTGCTGGACAACGGTTGGTTTGGCTACCGACTCGAGATCGAGACCCTCGACTGGCGCGCGCTTTGACCCGACGACTTTTTTGCGTTTGTCGGATCGACGCGGGTCGTGCAGGGTAGACAGCTGAATGGGTCTGGTAGGCACATTCGAGCGTTACCCTGCGATCGCGTGGATGCATGAGTTCTCCCGTCACACGAGCGCGACATGACGATCTGCCCCTGATGTGGGGGGGCGGCGGCGGAGAGGTGAGCGACCAGGTCGTCGCCGTCGCCAAGCAGCTCGCGTCGCTGGGCCAGCTCGCGGCGGAGGTTGGCCACGAGATCAGTCGCCCACTGCAGGTGATCGCGTTCGCGGTCGACGACCTGCGAGACGCGCTGTTCAACGAAGATCGTGAGGTCGCCGAGCGCTGCATCGAGGGGATCGAGGTTCAGATTCAGCGTACGGCGGGCATCGTGGGTCGAATGCTCGCGTTTGATCGCGCCGCCGATCGCACGCTGCAGCGCGCCGACCTCAACGACGTCGTCGAGCAGGCGCTGGCCGGGTTGCATGACTCGCTGGCAGCACACGGGATCCAGCTTCAGGTCGCGCTGGGTGAGGGCCTCCCGCCCATCACCTGCTGTCGGCCGGAGCTCGTTCAGGCGGTCATCAACCTGGTCCTGAACGCGCGAGAGGCCGTCCTCGAGCGCGAGGGAGCCGAGATCACGGTGCGGACGGTCGCGCAGCAGGGGCAGGTCTGGGTCGATATCGCCGACAACGGCCGCGGGATCGCGCCCGAGCACCTCGCGCGGATCTTCGATCCATTCTTCACGACCAAACCAGACCGCCACGCCACGGGCCTGGGCCTGTCGATCACGCGCGGGATCACGCGTCGCCACGGTGGCAACCTCGAGGTGAGCAGCACGATCGGCAAGGGCGCTCGGCTCCGACTGGGCCTGCCGAGCACCTCCGGCACCGAGGCGGTGGACCTCGACGACAGCAACGCCAGCAGCGCTCTCACCCACTGATGTTGCGATGAACCGAAGGTCCAAAGCTGAACGGATCGAGGGTCCCGGGGCGCAGCCGGGGCTCAGCCAGAGGGGTTCATATTGAAAGTCCTCGTCGTCGATGATGAAGTTGGGATCGCCAAGTCCCTGGCGTGGATGCTCGACCACCACGGTCACGAGCCCACGATCGCGTGCAACGGGCTCGACGCCTGGGGCTTGTTCGTGGCTGATCCCGAGTCCTGGGGCATGTTGATCACGGACATTCGGATGCCGGGCCTCGACGGCATCAACCTCGTCCGTCGGGTCCGCGCGCACGGCAGCGGCGTGCGGGTCGTGCTGATCAGCGGCCATGGCGACGCGCCCGATGTCGGCGAGCTGTCGCCCGCCGCGTTCTTGGCCAAGCCGTTCAGGCGCGCCCAGCTGCTCGCCGCCATGCAGGTGGCCTGAGCGGATCACAGTGAGTTGCCCCCGATCACAGGGCACCCCGAACCGGACCAATTGGGCCGGATTGGGGCGTTCAAAATGAATGCGCGGCAACTCACGCGGTCCCAGGCTCCCAAGCGTGAGGCTTGCGACCCTGGTCGCTTCAGGCAGACCGGCCCCAAGCTGTTCAACCCACAACCTCGCTGCTATTTTCGCGCGTCGATCCATGCCCTCAGGCATCCCCATCACCGCGTACTCCGCCTGCAACGGCCTGGGCCAGACCACCGCGGAAGTCCTCGACGGACTGTTTGCTGGCCGCCGCGGTCTGACCCTCGCGGATCCATCTCTCGGGGTGCCGACGTGGGTCGGCGCGGTCCCGGGTGAGCTGCCGCCGCTCGACGCCTCGCTGCGGGCCTACGAGTCACGCCAGGCCCGGATCTGTGCGCTGGTCACCATTCCGTTGATCCCCGCGATCGAGCGGGCCAAGCGACGCTGGGGGGCCGGGCGCGTGGGGCTGATCGTGGGGACCAGCACCGCGGGCATCGCCGAGAGCGAGCGGGCGTGGGCCCACCATCGCGACCACGGTCAGCTCCCCGAGAGCTTCACGCTCGAGCGCCAGCACGCGCTGTACGCCACGGTCGAGATCGTCCGGCGGCTCACCGGCCTGCGCGGGCCCGGCTACGTGGTGTCCACCGCCTGCTCATCGAGCGGCAAGGTGTTCGCGTCGGCCCGGCGCCTGATCGCCGCTGGCGTCGTCGACGCGGTCGTGGTCGGTGGCGTCGATAGCCTGTGCAAGCTGACGGTGCGCGGGTTCGCGAGCCTCGAGGTGCTGTCGCCGGATCCCTGTCGGCCGTTCTCCAGCGAGCGCCGCGGCATCAACATCGGCGAGGGCGCGGCCCTGATCCTGCTCGAGCGGCGCCGTCCCGGTGTCGAGGGGATCGGCGTCGAGCTGCTCGGGGTGGGCGAGAGCTCGGACGCGCACCACATGACCGCGCCGCACCCCGAGGGCCTCGGCGCGCGGGTCGCGATGGAGCGGGCCCTGCTCGGCGGGGGCGTGGCCGCGGACGAGGTCGATCAGATCAACGTCCACGGCACGGGCACGACCAAGAACGACGAGACCGAGAGCCAGGCGATCCGTCAGCTGTTTGGTGACCGGCGTCCCGGTCAGGCCCTGAGCGTGGTCGCGACCAAGGGCTACACCGGGCACATGCTCGGGGCGGCGGGCGCGACCGAGGCGGTGTTCGTGGCGGCCACGATCGAGCGCGGCGAGCTGCCGGGCAGCGTCGGCGCCGGCCCCCTCGATCCCACGCTCGGACTGGAGGTCGAGCTCGAGCGCCGCTCGCGGGCCACCCGGCGCGTGCTCAGCAATTCGTTGGCGTTCGGCGGGTCCAACGTCAGCGTGCTATTGGGGGCCAGCGAATGAGCGCCCTCACCGATCCGCTGACCGGCACGCTCGGCGTCAGCCGCGGCGCGACCAGCGAGCGAGCCGAGTCGATCGGCCTGGCGCCGCGCGAGGGCGTCGTCGAGCTGCGCGCCCACCTGCGAGGGGTCGGGATCTGGACGCCGTCCTACCCGGATCTCGCCGCGTGGGTGGCCGCTGGCGCGCCCGACAAGCTCGACGGCGCGGCCCCAGGCAACGCCGATCCGCGACCGCCGGCCAAGCTGCTGCACTCGCGCCTGCGGCGACGCACGAGCACGCTGACCCGCGCGGCCGTGACCGCGCTCGAGGCCGCGATCGAGCAAGGCGGCGCGTCGCTCGACAGCGTGCGCTTCGTGCTGGTCTCGAGCTTTGGCGAGATCGAGACCACCGTGGAGCTGCTGAGTCAGCTCGCCGATCCCGACGGGCCGGTCTCGCCCACGAAGTTTCACAACTCCGTGCACAACACGGCGACCGGCTACATGTCGATCGCCAGCGGCAACCACCGCGAAGCCACCGCGATCGCGGGTGGCCCTCACAACCTCGACGTGGGCCTGCTCGAGTCCCTCGCCGGGCTCGCGGAGGTCGGCGGCGACGTCGTGCTGCTGTTCGCCGAGGAGCTGGTGCCCGCGCCGTTTCAGCGGCCCGACGCAGATCCCACCTTCGCGGTGGCCTTGCACCTGTCGAGCGAGGCGGCCGATCCTGGCCGGCCAGAGCAGGCGCGCAGCCTCGGGCTCGAGCTGCGCCTGAGCAACGGCGACTCGGTCGCCGGGGTTGGCATCGCGTCTGGTATCGCTTCTGGTATTGCTTCTGGGGTCGGGGGTGTCGGGCTCCCCACCATGATCGAGCCGCTGCTACAGCTGCTGCGCGCGGTCGCAGGCGCGGGTGACGGGGCCGCGTCGATGCCGACCCAGCCGCTCGCGCTCACGGCGGGTGGCGATCCTGGGGTCGAGTCAACGTGGACGGTGACGCTCCACCGGGGCGAGCGAGGCGGCTGAGCCGATGCCGACGAAGCGTGTCGCCCCCGCCTCGGGTCCAGCGCTGGATCAGCCGTTGCCGCCGGTCGCCGAGCTGCTGCCGCACGAACCGCCGATGATCCTGATCGACGAGCTCGTCGAGTGGTCGCCGACCCGGTCGTTGGTTCGCGCCGAGGTTCGCGCGAGCGGGCCCTTCACGCTGACTGGCGAGCTGCCTGGTGAGGTCGGCGGGCAGGTGCCAGCCACGGTCTTGCTCGAGTACATGGCCCAGGCGATCGCGGCGGCCGAGGGCATGCGCGGGCGCGGCGAAGCGCGAGCCCCCGGGCTGCTGCTCGGGACCCGCGAGCTCGAGCTCGACACCCCGGCGATCGCGGTCGGCGACACCCTGGAGATCCGCGTCGAGCACAGCTTCAGCGATCCCGACTCGGGCCTGGCCTGCTACGACTGCGAGGTCCACGGCAGCGGCCAGCGCCTGGCCGCGGCGCGGGTCAACGTGATGCTCGCGCCCGAGCTCCCGCAGCGTGTGAAGGGCGGCCTGAATTCATGAACGACGACGGGCGCAGCTGGGCGCTGGTGACCGGCGCGAGCCGAGGGATCGGAGCGGCGATCGCCGAGCAGCTCGCCGACGCGGGGCTCGGCGTGCTCATCAACTACCGCAGCAACCACGCCGCCGCCGAGCAGGTGCGTGAGCGGATCCTCGCCGCGGGCGGCGTCGCCGAGCTGCTGCCCTTCGACGTGGCCGACGCGGACGCCGTCGCGGCCGCGCTCGCGGGTGTGCTCGAGTCGGGGCGGCCGGTGTCGGTGTTGGTCAACAACGCGGGGGTGACCGCCGACGCGGCGTTTCCGGCGCTCGAGCGCGAGGCCTGGGACGCCGTGCTGCGCCCGACCCTCGACGGCTTCTACAACGTCACCCGCCCGCTGGTGATGCCCATGGTTCGCCGACGCCACGGCCGGATCATCAATATCAGCTCGATCTCGGGCCTGGTCGGCAACCGGGGCCAGGTCAACTACTCGGCGGCCAAGGCTGGGATCATCGGCGCGACCAAGGCCCTCGCGCGCGAGCTGGCCAAGCGCAAGATCACCGTCAACGCGGTCGCGCCCGGGCTCATCGAGACCGAAATGGCCGCCCACGCGCCGACCCAGGACATGGTCAAGATGATCCCGATGCGGCGAATGGGCACCGCCGTCGAGGTCGCCAAGCTGGTTCGGTTCCTCGCCAGTGACGACGCCGCGTACGTGACCGGCCAGGTGATCACGATCGACGGTGGCCTGACGTGAGCGCCGACCATGATCGTCATGAGCGCCATCGGGTGGTGGTCACGGGCATGGGGCTGTGCTCGCCGATCGGCAACGAGATCGACGTCGTCAGCGAGGCGCTCGCTCGAGGTCGCGGTGGCATCGTCGCGGTCCCCGAGTGGCCCGATCGCTACAAAATGAACACCGGCGTCGCGGGCCTGGTCGAGGGCGTGACGCCCAAGCAGTACCCGCGTCGCAAAGTCCGAACCATGGGCCGCGTGGCGCTGCTGTCTGCCTACGCGAGCGAGCGAGCGATCGCCCACGCCGGGCTCGACCGCGAGCGGCTCGCGGACGGCAGCGTCGGCCTGGCCTACGGCTCGACCCACGGCTCGTCGGCCGAGACCGAGGCCTACTGCCGCGAGGTGTTCCGCACCGACAGCCTGCAGGGCATCGCGGGCAGCCAGTTTCTCAAGTTCATGAGCCACACCTGCGCGGCCAACCTCGCCGAGTTCTTTGGCGTTCGTGGGCGCGTGCAGCCAACCTGCTCGGCCTGCACCAGCGCCAGCCAGGCGATCGGGACCGGCTACGAGTATGTCCGCGAAGGCCACGCGGAGATCATGATCGTCGGCGGGGCCGAGGAGGCCCACTTCATTCCGGCGGGGATCTTCGACGTGATGTTCGCGGCGTCGAGCAAATTCAACGACGCGCCCGAGCACACGCCCCGGCCGTTCGACAGCCAGCGCGACGGTGTGGTGATCGGCGAGGGCGCGGCGACCCTGGTGCTCGAGCGCTACGACCTCGCGCGCGCCCGCGGGGCCACGATCCACGCCGAGATCATCGGCTACGCGACCACCTGCGATGGCATCCACCTGACCAAGCCCTCGTGGGAGGGCATGGCTCGGTGCATGGCGCTGGGGCTCGCGTCGGCGGGGGTCGAGCCGGGCGAGGTCGACTACGTCAACGCCCACGGGACCGCGACCGAGCTCGGCGACATCGCGGAGTCGCAGGCCACCGCCCACGTGCTCGGTCTCCAGGTTCCGGTGTCGACCCAAAAGAGCTACACCGGTCACACGCTCGGGGCCTGCGGGGCGCTCGAGAGCGTGTTCTCGCTGATCATGATGCGCGACGGCTTCATCGCCGCCAACCGCAACCTCGACCAGGTCGATGAGCGCTGCGCGGCGCTCGACTATGTGCGGGGGGCCGCCCGCCAGGCCCGGCTCGACGTGGTGCTCAACACCAACTTCGCGTTTGGGGGCATCAATACGGCCCTGGTGTTTCGCCGGCTCTAGATCTCGAGCGTCCGTGATGCACGGGTCTCGTGTTGATCGCGCGCGCCCCATGCTAACGTCGCCGAATCATGCCGACGACTCGCCTGCTCTGCGCACTGTTGCCGTGTGTGCTCCTCACCACTCCCGGCTGCTTCCAAGATAATCCAGACAACCTCATCGGGGAGACGGCGGGCGACGGCGACGGCGACGGCGATCCGGGCGACGGCGACGGCGATCCGGGCGACGGCGACGGCGATCCGGGCGATGGCGACGGTGATCCCGGTGATGGTGACGGCGATCCGGGCGACGGCGACGGCGATCCGGGACCCGTGTGCACGCCCGAGGAGACCGACTGTGGCGGCGAGTGTGTGGTCCTGGGCGAGGACCCCCAGCACTGCGGCGCGTGTGGCCACGACTGCCTGGGGGGCAGCTGCGATGCAGGCACCTGCGGGACCGTCGAGCTCGCCAGCGGCAAGGGCCGGCTGTTCATGGTTCACGTCGATCAAACCAGCGTCTACTACGGGGGCGACGGCACCGACGTCGGTCGGATCGACAAGGACGGGACCAACGACACCGTGCTGGTCCCGGCCGGGCCCATGATCTCGGACAAGGAGTGGTGCTACGACTCCGCGTTCACGGGCGACGCGATCGTGTGGGGCAACGACTGGGTCCAGCCGGGTGTGCGTGGCTGCATGACGCCGGACTGCGCGGGCGGGGTTCAGACCTTCATGCCCGGCCTGAACCTGTTCGCGATGGCCTACGACGCGACCAACAGCCGGCTGTACTGGAACCAGGGCGCCGATCTGGTCAGCGCGGCGTGGCCGGGTGGCAGCATGACGACCGTCGTGCCCGGACAAAATCCGCGCGAGATCACGACCGACGGCGACTTCGTGTACTGGGTCGCGCGCCTCGGCAACGAGGACTATCACGTTCGCAAGCGCGCGGTCGGGGGCGGCAACATGATCGAGCTCGCGCTCAACCGCCCGCAGGCCGCCCGGCTCACGGTCGGCGGCTCGAAGGTGTTCTGGAGCGAGCCGATCGGCATCGTCCAGGCTCCGCTGCCCAACGGGATCGGCGGCGCGGATCCGCAGGTGTTCGCGACAGCCACCCAGCTCCTCGCGATGGCGGCCGACAGCTCCCACCTGTACTGGACCTCTCAGCAAGACGGGGTCGGCGTGGTCAGCCGCTGTCCGCTCGCCGGCTGCGACGGCCCGCCCGAGATCCTCGCCCAGATCGACGAGGCCTGGGGCCTCACCTTCGACCCTGTCGCGATCTACTTCGTCACCGAGACTGGCTTCATCTACAAGGTCGCCAAGTAACATGCGGTCCTCGTTTGACGTGATCGTCGTTGGTGGCGGCCCGGCGGGCTCGTGCGTCGCCAACTTGCTGGGTCAAGCTGGGGTCTCGGTCGTGGTCTTGGAGCGCGAGCGCTTCCCTCGCTTTCACATCGGCGAGTCGCTGCTGCCAACCGAGCTCGCGGTGCTCGAGCGGCTCGGCGTCGATCTCGACGCGCTCGGCTGCCTGCGCAAGCGGGGCGCGGTGTTCATCGACGAGCGCGCCGGTCGTCGCGGGTGTTTCTCGTTCGACGAAGGGCTGCCGGGCACCCCCGACCACGCGCACCACGTCGAGCGGGCCAGCTTTGATCTCGCGCTGCTGCAGACCGCCGAGCGGGCGGGCGCCGAGATCCGCCAGCGCCACGAGGTCGTCGGCGTCGAGCTCGATGATCCGAGCGGCGTGGGGGTGAGCGTGCGGGATCTCGACGGCGATCCAGATCCGATCGAGCTGCGTGGTCGCTACCTGATCGACGCGACCGGTCAGCAGGCCCTGCTCGCGCGCCGGGCCAAGACCGTGGCGCCGTTCCGCGAGTTCGGACGCGCCGCCGTGTTTCGCCTGTACGAGGGCCTCGCGCCCGAGATCAACGCCGAGCTGCACGAGCGCGGCGACGTGTTGATCCTGGTCGTGGACGACGGATGGATCTGGGGGATCCCCCTGGCCTCGGGCGATCTGAGCGTGGGGATCGTCAAGACCAAGGGCAAGGTCGAGCCTGCGCTGCTGGATCGAGCCGTCGCCGACTCACCCTTGCTCTCGCGGCTCACCGCGGGCGCCAGCCCTGGCGAGATCCGGATGATCGGGAACTACTCCTATCGCAACACCGCCCCCTACGGACGGCGCTATGCGTGCATCGGCGACGCCGCGTGCTTCTTGGATCCCGTGTTTTCCTCTGGGGTCGCGCTGGCGCTAGCGAGCGGCGAGAAGCTCGCTGATCTGCTCGAGCCGGCGCTGCGCGAGGGTCGCGAGCACGAGCCGGCGCTGATGGTCCCGCTCGGCGAACACATGGCGCCAGCCTACGCCGCGTTCGAGCGCTTCATCCATCGCTTCTATCACACGCGGTTGGTCGACAACGTGCTGCTCGCCGAGCGCGATCGCAGCCACGGGCTTCGCAGCGGTGTGATCTCGGTGCTGGCCGCCGACGTGTGGCGCGACGACAACCCGTTCCAGAACATGCTCATGCGCGCCCGCCGGGTCACGTAGTCACGCAGACGGGTCGAGCCAGGTCAGCTCGAACGGGTGATCGTGGGGCAGGAACACGACGCCGAGCAGATCGGCGGGGGCGACAGCGTGCTCGCCCACGGCAACCCCGGCGCGGGTGCGAATGCCTCCGTCGAGACCGATCGAGCCGCACCCGAACGGGGAGTGCAGCAGCTTGTCCGCGTCGGGCAGCATGGCCGCGAGCTCGGGGTCGGGCCGCGGGATCGGATCTTCGAATTCGCACATGCCGTGGTTGCGCTCCCAGCTGCAGCAGCGGTAGCCGACCCGCAGGCGCGCGCCCGCTTCTGCGTGCCAGGTGATCGCAAATCCACGAGCGTCGGCGAGGGTGCGGGGCGCGTCGCGGCGGGTGCAGGCGCCGTGCTCGGGCTCGTCGCGGGTCATGCTCTGGCTGGGCTCGAGCAGCCACTGGTCGGGCCGAGCGGGCTCGCTGGTGCGCAGGTCGATCGTCCGGTAGCTGAGCACGCCGACCTGGGCTGGATCGACGCCCTCGGTGCGGGCGCGCCAGGCCAGCAGCGGGCCGATCGCGGTCATCAGGGACAGCGTCGACTCGAGCGCGACCGTCTGACCTTCGAACTGTCCGGTGCAGGCCGGCGTGGCTTCGACCAGCGGCTGATCCAGCCCGTCGGGCAGGCGTCGGGTCGAGATCACGTCTTGCTCGCAGCTGAGCGACTGGCCGGACTCGCCGTAGAGGCTGACCGGATCGAAGCCGAGGCGCTCGACGCGAAGCGCGAACAGCTGATCGGCGGTGCCGACCACGAGGCCGCGATGGGTGTCCGCCGAGATCAGCGCCTCGCGATCCCAGCGAAGCTCGTGGGTCAGCGGTCCTCGGGCGCTGCGCTCGGTCACCAGGGCGCGACACAGACCCGAGTCAGTCTCGCTTGCGGGGGCGGGCGTCAGCGCTGGTTCGATCGGGCCGTCGATCGTCGCGGGCGGCAGGCAGCCGACGCTGAGCTCGGCGAGCAGCGCGGCCCCGATCGCGGCGGTCACCCTGCGCCTCATCGCCCCCTACTTTGGCCTTATCGCCGCGCGAACGCGAATTGAACCGATCGGCGGCTGCGCCGACTGGCTGTCCGTGACTTCCACAGGCGCTCTGCACTTCGCCGACTGCACCGACTGCAGCCGCTGTGCGACCGGTCGTCTAGCTCCGGTTGCGCTCGCACGCCGCGAGGCGGGCGGCTTCGAGCCGCTCGGCCAGCAGATCACGGATCTGTGTGGTCAGCTCGCGGGAGCTCTGCCCGGCCGTGGGGATCGCGGGCAGCAGCTTGAGCGCGAACCGCGGCACCTCAGTGGGCATGTGGTGCCACTTGTCACCCTTCTTGAGCACCGGTGGATCGCTGAGCACGAAGATCGGCACGATCGGCGCGCCCGCACGGATCGCCGCCTCGGCAGCGCCCCGACGAAAGCGCCGCAGCCGCCACGCGGGGGACCGTGTCCCCTCGGGAAACACCAGGACCGAGCGGCCGGCCTTCAGCCGATCCACGAAGGTGTCGAGCACGGCGGTGCTGCCAAACCCCTGGTCCTCGACCTCGGGCCCCTTGAAGTCGCCGCTGGCCTCGAACAGCCGCCGCAGCGACGGAGCCTTGAACAGCGCGGCCTTGACCAGCACCGTCACGCCCGGGAGCGTGGCCTTGATGAACAGAACATCGATCAAGGTGGGGTGATTGGCGGCCAGCACCCACGGCGGGGGTGGGAGCTCGGCGGCCTCGAAGTCGGGCAGCGAAAAATGCATGAGCCCGAGCCGACCCATGCCCTCGATCGCCGCTCGGTAGCAGCGCATCATGAACAGGTCGAGCGCGGCTCGCTGCTCGTCGGGCGGCAGCGCCCGCGTACGCCAGCGATGCAGCGGCAACAGCCCCCAGGCGATCACGCTAGCGCCAAAGTAGAACAGCAGGAACGCGATCCCGGACAGGGGTATGCGAAGGAAGCGAGGCACGGCGGGCGGGCGGATGATTTCACGGCTCGCCGCGGCGGCCAAGCCGGCCGCTCACGACCGCGTGGAGCCACGTTCAGGCCCGAGCTAAAACCAGCCTCGCCCGAGCTGAAAACAGCTGTGGTTTGCTTGGGCCCACAGTGAGACGATGTGGCACGGGCCACGCTAGAGACGAGTTGGATATGAAACAGCGCGACGAGAACATGTTGAACGGCTTACCCGGGACCTTCGCTGTCGCGCTGACCAGTGTCGTGATGCTGGCGGGCTGCGGCCGCCTGGCCGACGTCGGCGAGCGTGAGCCGTTCGGCAGCGACGGGTCCAGTCAGGACGCCGGCGATCAGGACACCGATGGATCCGAGCAAGAGCCGGGCAGCGGCGGGACGATCAGCGAGAGCTGCTACGACGGCGTGCTCGATCCGGGCGAGATCTGCCAGGTCCAGATCCCCGATGATCTCGACGCGGGCGTGGATCCCTGCTCCTTGTCGATCGCGGACTTCGACGCGGACGGCCGCCCGGACCTCGCGGTGCCCAACTCGAATTTCTGGCTAAACCCAGGCGGCACCCACGTCGCCAACGTCCTGCGTGGCTACGGCAACGGCAAGTTCGCGCCCACGGAGCCCTACGACGCGGGCGCGGAGCTGCCGGTCGGCCTCGCGGTCGGCGACTTCGACGGGGACGGGCGCACCGACATGGCCACGGCCAACAACGAGGCGCAGGCCGCCTACGTGCTGCACAACATGGGCGGCGCGGCGATGGGCTTCGCCGCGCCCGACGGCGTGTCCGTCAGCTCGATCGCCAGCTCGATCGCGGCCGGCGACTTCGACGAAGACGGGATCGATGACATGATCGTCAATACCCCCGCCGGGATCGCGCTGCTGCGCGGCGGACCGGGCGGGGCCAGCTGGGTCGGCACGCTCGAGATCGGCGGCGGTCAGTCCATGCACGCCGAGCTCGTCGATCTCGACGCCGATGGTCACCTCGATCTCGCCGCGGCCGTCAGCGACCCGTCGGGCGACCACCGCCTGATGATCTTCCACGGTGCGGGCGACGGCACGTTCGTGGAGTTTGTCGAGCACCAGCTCGGCGGCGATCCCTGGTGGGTCGTGTCGGGTGACCTCAACATGGACGGCGACCTCGATCTCGTGGTCGCGGAGTTTGGGTCGGACCAGGTCTCGATCTTGCTCGGGAACTCGCTCGGGGGGTTCTCGCCGCGGACCCTCATCGACGTGTGTAACGGCCCGCAGTCGGTCGCCGTCGGCGACATGAACAACGACGGCGCCACCGACATCGTCGTCGGGTGCATGGAGAGCGACACCGTCCAGATGTTCGTCCAGCGCGAGGGCGGCGTGTTCGAGCTGACCCGGTGGTGGGCGACCGGGCTGCGGCCGGTGTCCGTCCAGGTGGCTGATCTCAACCTGGACGGTCAGCTGGACATCGCCTGGGCCAACCAGTTCGGGAACAGCGTCGGCCTGGTGATCTCGCGCCTGTAGCGGGTTTGCCGGTCTAGACCGCCAACACGGGCAGCCGGCGCGGGGCAGGCATCGGCTGCAGCTCGGGGCGCGGCTGACCGCAGACCTGGGTCTTCAGGCCGAGATCCTCGATCATCTGAAGGTCGTCCTCGACGCTGCGGTTGGGCGTGGTCAGGAAATCGCCGACCATCATGCCGCTGGCTCCGGCGCTGAACATCATGGGCAGCAGCTGGCCGAGGTGCATGCGGCCGGCGGCGATGAAGATGTTCTGGCGGGGGAGGGCGAGCCGGAAGCAGGCGATGATGCGGAGCATCTGCATGGGCTCGAGCGGCTCGACCTTGGCCAGCGCGGTGCCGTCGATCGAGACCAGGAAATTGAGCGGGACCTCGTCGACGTCGAGCTCGCGCAGGGTGATCGCGAGCTCGGCGCGATCCTCGGGGGCCTCACCCATGCCAAAGATGCCGCCGCAGCAGGTCCGCAGGCCCAGGCGCTTGGCGGTGCGGATCGTCTCGATCCGCTCGTCGTAGGTGTGGGTGGTGACGATCTTCTCGAAGTAGCTGCGGCCGGTCTCGAGGTTGTGGTTGAGCTCGGTCAGGCCGGCGGCTTGCAGCCGGCGCAGGCCGGGCTCGTCGACGAACCCGAGGCTGGCGTGGGCCTCGGTGTGGCCCGCGTCGCGGACGGCGCGGACCGCCTCGACCATGTAGTCGAGGGTCTTGTCGCCGTCGTCCATGCCCCGGGTCGCGGTGACCAGGCCCAACGCGGTGGCGCGCTGCGACAGCGCCTTCTCGCTGGCGGCGACCATCTGGGCGTTGGTCAGGAATTTCTGCGGGGTGATGTGGGTCTCGAAGTGCTTGGACTGGGAACAGAACCCGCAGTCCTCCGTGCAGCCGCCCTGCTTGGCGTTGACGATCGAGCACAGGTGGACCTCGTTGCCAAACCGATCGCGCCGGACCCGATCGGCGGCGGCCATCAGCTCCCAGACCTCGACGTCTTCGCCGAGCCAGGCGGTGAGCGTGGCCTGGTCGAGCGCGGCTGAGTTTCCGGCGAGGATCTGATCGGCGACGGCTGCGGGGCTGCGAGGCTCGGTCATCGCCGCGATGTATAGCCTGGTTTCTCCGACCCCCACAGACTCGTGGATGGCGCGACTCGCTGGGCTGGCGGCCACCCGCTTGCGCAGGGGAGTTCGCACTAGGAGCCATCGGACGTGAATGCTACGTTACCGCGCGATCGGCTGGTGTGGCCGATCCGCGAGACCACCCCGAGACCAGCCATGGATCTGCCTGACAAGGACGCGCCGCTGCCGGAAACCCTGAGTTCGGCGGGCAAGGACGAGACCCTTCACGCGTACCGCGAGATGCTGCGGATCCGCCGGTTCGAGGAGACGGCGGCCCGCGCCTACACGCGCGGCAAGATCAGCGGGTTCTTGCACCTCTACATCGGTCAAGAAGCGATCGCGGTCGGCACTAGCCTCGCGATGCAGCCCGGCGATCGGATCGTGTCGACCTACCGCGACCACGGCTTCGCGCTCGCGCAGGGCTGCGACGCCAACGCCTGCATGGCCGAGATGTTCGGCAAGAAGACCGGGCTGGTCGGCGGGGTCGGCGGGTCCATGCACTTCTTCGAGCGCGACAAGGGCATGTGGGGCGGCTACGCGATCGTCGGCAACCACATCCCGATCGCGGCGGGGCACGCGTTCGCGTCCAAGTACCTGGGCGATGGCGCGGTCACGATCTGCTTCTTGGGCGACGGCGCGGTCGGGATCGGGCCCACGCACGAGGGCATGACGCTCGCGGGGCTGTGGGATCTGCCGGTCGTGTTCGTGGTCGAGAACAACCGCTACTCGATGGGCACGCCGCTCGAGCGGACCTTGCCAGCGGCCGACATCACCTCGCGCGCGCCCGGCTACGGCATGGTCGGCGATCGCTTCACCGTCGAAGATCCATTCCAGGTCCGCGACCGGATCGGGGCGGCGATCCGCCGGGCCCGCGAGGAGTCGCAGCCGACCCTGGTCGAGATCCTCACCTACCGGTTTCGGGGCCACAGCATGTCGGATCCAGCCAAATATCGGGGCAAGGGCGAGCTCGAGGCGTTCCGCGCCAGCGACCCATTCGAGCGCGCGAACCGGGCCTTGCTCGAGCTTCACGGCATGACCGAGGAGCAGCTCGAGGCGATCGACGACGAGGTCATCGCCGAGATGGACGCCGCCGCCGAGTTCGCGGATCAATCGCCGCAGCCCGACCCCGACTACCGATTCGAGAACATCATGATCGAAGGAGAGGGCTGAGCCATGCCGACGCTACAGATCCGCGAGGCGATCCGCGAAGCGATGCGCGAGGAGATGGTCCGGGACGACAAGGTGTTCTTGATGGGCGAGGAGGTCGGCCACTACCAGGGCGCCTACAAGTGCTCACAGGGGCTGCTCGAGCAATTTGGCGAGAAGCGCGTGGTCGACACGCCGATCACCGAGACCGGGTTCGCCGGCGTCGGGATCGGGGCGGCGATGTGCGGGCTGCGGCCGATCATCGAGTTCATGACCTTCAACTTCTCGGCGGTCGCCTTCGATCAGATCCTCAACAACGCGGCCAAGATCCACCACATGACCGGCGGCCAGTTCTCGGTCCCGATCGTGTTTCGTGGGCCCAACGCGGCGGCGCACATGCTCGGCTCGACCCACAGCCAGGCGTTTGACAGCTTCTACGCTCACATTCCGGGCCTCAAGGTCGTGTCCGTGGCCACGCCCTACGACGCCAAGGGTCTGCTCAAGTCGGCGATCCGCGATCCGAACCCGGTGATCTTCTTCGAGTCGGAGCTGATGTACTCGGTCCGCGGTGAGGTCCCCGAGGAGGAGTACCTGATCCCGATCGGCGAGGCCGACATCAAGCGTCCGGGCGACGACGTCACGCTGCTGTGCTGGGGCCAGTCGGTCCCGACCGCGCTCGCCGCCGCCGAGCTCGCGCAGGAGCACAGCGATCTGTCGGCCGAGGTGATCGATCTCCGCACGCTGCGTCCGCTCGACACCGAGGCGATCATCGCCAGCGTCAAGAAGACCAACCGGGTCGTGATCGCCGAGCACGGCTGGCCCTACGGCGGCGTAGGTGCCGAGCTCGTCGATCGGATCCAGCGCCTCGCGTTCGACTGGCTCGACGCCCCGGTCGCGCGGGTCTGCTACGACGACATCCCGTTCGCCTACGCGGAGAACCTCGAGCACCTGAGCATCCCGCAGCCGGAAGATGTCCACGCCGCGCTGCGCCAAGTCGCCTACCGCGACTGAGCGACCACGACCGAACCTTCAGCGAGCACAGCCATGGCCACCATCGTCGAACTCCCCCGTCTCAGTGACACCATGGAAGAGGGCGTCGTCGCCAAGTGGCGCGTCGCCGTCGGTGACAAGGTCAAGCGCGGCCAGATCATCGCCGAGATCGAGACCGACAAGGCGACCATGGAGTTCGAGTCGTTCGACTCGGGCTACGTGCTCGCGCTGGTCGCCGAGGAGGGCGAGGCGCTGCCGCTCGGCGCCCCGATCGCGGTGTTCGGCAAGGAGGGCGAGGATCCCCAGGCCGCGCTCGCCAGCGCCTCGTCGGGTGGTCCAGCGCCAGCCGAGCGGGCGGCGGCCGAGGCCAAGGCGGACGAGCGCGCCCACGCCGAGGCGCCCGAACCGAGCGGCGACGAAGCTGAAGCGTCCGAGGCCCCGGCGCCGGATGCCGCCCCGAAGCGCGAGTCGGCCCCCGCGGCGGCCGAGCGGGTGAGCCTCGACGCCGACTCGCAGCGGATCCCCGCCTCGCCGATCGCCCGGCGGCTGGCCCGCGAGCATGACCTCGAGCTCACCGCGATCGCGGGCAGCGGCCCGCACGGGCGAGTCATCAAGGCCGACGTCGAGCGCGCCGCGGCCGAGGGGACGGCCAAGCGTGGCGCGGCTGCGAGTCCGGCAGCCGGATCAGCCCCCGGCACGCTGAGCACCGAGTCCGACGCGTGGGGTCGCCCCTACGTCTCGCGCCCCGACGAGCACGTGCGCCTCAACCAGATGCGCAAAGCGATCGCGCGGCGCATGACCCAGTCGAAGCAAGAAGTCCCGCACTACTACCTCACGCTCGAGGTCGACATGGGCCGGGCGATCGGGTTTCGGGCCGACTACAACGCAGCGATTGCGCCGGCCAAGATCTCGTTCAACGATCTGATCGTCAAGGCCGTGGCCCGAGCGCTGCGCGAGTTCCCGGCGGTCAACGTCAGCTTCGCGGGCGCCGAGTTCATCCGTCGCGGCGACGTTCACGTCGGTGTCGCGGTCGCCGTCGACGATGGGTTGATCGTCCCGGTCATTCGCTTCGCCGATCAAAAGAGCCTGGAGTCGATCTCCAGTGAGTCACGCGATCTCGGCGGGCGGGCGCGCAGCAAGCAGCTGCGGCCCGAGGAGATGAGTGGGGGCACGTTTACGGTCAGCAACCTGGGGATGTTTGGGATCCAGGAGTTTGCCGCCGTCATCAACCCCGGCGAGCCGGGCATCCTCGCGGTCGGGGCGATCGAGCCGCGCGCGGTCGTGGTCGACGGCCAGGTCGCCGTTCGCCAGCGCATGACCATGACGATCTCTGCGGACCACCGGGTCACCGACGGGGCCCTCGCGGCGCAGTGGCTGAACCTGGTCAAGGGCTACCTCGAGAACCCGCTCTCGATGCTGGCTGATCCAAAGTAGGCGTCGGGTAGCTCGTCTGATCGTCTGATTGTCTGATCGAAGGATCACTAGGACGGGGGTCGATGGCGCCCGGAGCTGCCCTCGCGCTGGAAAACCAGGTGTCTCTCCGTAAGCGCACACTGCGCCTGCGTTGACTGTGGGGCCTGGTTGGTGCTGGCGGACGGCCTGGCTCAGCGGCGGGGTAGGATCGCAGGACACTGTCGCAGCTCGCAACACGTTGACCACGACGCGAGCGTGGCCAAATCCCACATACGCACCGCCGCTAACCCATGCTAAGACTCTCCGCATAGTGAGGGATGTGATGACCCGGACTGCTCTCGAGATCTCCCTAGCCATTGGTCTTTCCGCCGCGCTCGCGCTGCCCACCGTCTTGCTGTCGAGCGAGGCCAAGGCCGAGGGTCCCGGCGACGGCACGGACGCACCGATCATCGTGGTCACGCCCGCGCCCGCGCCGACACCACCACCGCCGCCGCCGCCCGTCTATCAGACCGCCGTGCCTGGCTCGATGGCGCCCTCGCCGATGATCGTCAACCCGCGGATCGCCGCGCTCAAGCAGCAGCGCAACTCCGGGCTCGGCATGACGATCTCGGGCTACACGATGTTCGGGACCAGCTACCTGATCTCGGCGCTGGTCGGCACCATCTCCCTCGACTACGCAGCCGACGTGGGCGGCACCGGCACCTACGGTCGGCGCATGTTGATCCCGATCGCCGGCCCGTTCATGGCGATCCCGCGGGCCGACTCGGCCACTGGCGGGCTGTTCACCGGGTTCTTGGGCGTCGTTCAGATCGGCGGCTTCGTGCTCGGCACGGCGGGCGCGATCAAGTTTGGCCGGGCCAACCGACAGCTGCGGCTCTCGGCCGACACCGGCGGCTTGAAGCTTCAGTTTTAGCCGCAGGCCAGCCCTCGTGGCTTGGGGAACGCGTATGGACTCGAATCTGCACGACAAATGCGGGCTGTCCTGAGGTAGATAGCCGCCGTCCGTGTTTGTCCCGTTTGATCCTCAACCCCCGGCCGCCAGCTTGCCGGAGCTGTTCCCCTCGCCGTTTCGGCCTGGCCCGCCGCATCCACTCGCCGCGCTCGCGGCCGCGCAGACCCAAGCCGCCCTGGGGTCGATGTCGTGGCTCGAGCCACAGATGTTCGAGGGCTCGCTGGGCGGCAAGATGATCGGCGTGCTCGTGATGCGGCACGCCGATGGTCGGGTGGGTTACCTGCGCGGGTTTGCGGGGATGCTGGGCGGCCAGCATGAGGTCCATGGGTTCGTGCCGCCGACCTTCGATGTCGCTCGCTACGCGGGGCTATGGGACCAAGGGGGCGGGCAGATTAGCGCCCTCGACGTCGAGATCAAGGCGCTGCGCCGCGCGGCGTCACCCGATCCGGCGGCGCAAGAGCGCTTGCGAGACACCGTGCAGGCCCAGCGGGAGCTGTCGCGCGGGCTGCATGCCGAGCTGCTCGACACCTACCTGATCCCCAACGCGCGCGGCGAGCAAACCCAGCTGTGCGCGCTGTTTGATCCGTTCCCGCCACCGGGCGGCTCGGGCGACTGCGCGGCGCCGAAGCTGCTGACCCGGGCCTACGCGCTCGGCGGGCGTCCGCTGGCCTTGGCCGAGTTTTGGTGGGGTGGATCGCCGCCCGGCGGCGGGCGCCAACACGGCGTGTTCTATCCGGCGTGCCGGGGCCGCTGCGCGAAGCTGCTGCCGTTCATGCTCGAAGGCTTGGACTGCGAGCCGGCGCCCGATGTCGGAATTGAGCCGGTGAGCGCGGACGCCCCGTGGGTCGTGTATGAGGACGACGCGATCCTGGTCGTCGAGAAGCCGCACGGGCTGCTGTCGGTGCCCGGTCGGGGCCCGCGGCGCCGGGACAGCGTCGAGGTTCGCCTGCAGCAACGCGCCGGGCTCGAGGACGAGAGCTGGCCGCGCCTGGTCCATCGCCTGGACGTCGCAACCTCGGGCTTGTTGATCGCGGCCAAGCACAAGCCGGCCTACGTCGCGATGCAGCGACAGTTCTCGACGCGGGCGATCGACAAGCGCTACGAGGCGCTGGTGTGCGGCTCGGTCTCGGGCGACAAAGGGGTGATCGAGCTCGCGCTCGCCCGTGATCTCGCGGATCGGCCCCGCCAGATCCACGACCCGGTCGAAGGCAAGCCCGCCCTCACGCACTGGACAGTCCTCGAGCGCGGGCCCGAGACCACCCGCGTCGCGCTGTACCCGAAGACCGGGCGCACCCACCAGCTGCGGCTGCACGCGTCCCACCCCAAGGGCCTCGACGCGCCGATCGTTGGCGACTTGCTGTATGGGTTTGGCGGCGGACGGCTGATGCTGCACGCGGCGTCGGTTGGGTTTCTCCACCCCAAGACCGGCGAGCCGCTCGAGTTCAGCTCGACCTGCCCGTTTTAGGTGTACATATTCGAGCATCTCGTAGCTTGGACCTATTCACCCTACCTCAGGTGCGGCTGTTCCATCCAAATGGGCTACATCACAACAGGAGCGGTATTGTTCAAGTGTGTGGATTCTGTATCTTAAAATGCGGGTTGAGCTCATCCTGATCGGATGAGGAAAACACAGTGGATCACGATGTTGCCGATGCTGACCGTGTCGGCGCTGCTTCTCCCTGGTTGTGACTGGCAACCAGGGGCGCCTGCCGGCCAACCAGCCGACGGAGGCGATGTGAACGACGGCGACGACGATGACGACGATGACGACGACGACGACGACGACGACGACGACGACGACGACGACGACGACGACGACGACGACGACGGGGACGACGACGGAGATAGCGGACAGTCGGACAGCGGAGGCACGGACGGAGGCGGTGTGTGTGGCGACGGGCAGATCGACGAGGGCGAGGAGTGTGACGATCAAAATGACGACAACACTGACGCCTGTCTCAGCACTTGCGTAGCCGCGAGCTGCGGCGACGGCCACGTCTGGGCTGGCGAGGAGCAGTGCGATCCGCTACGCGACTACTCGCTCCCGGTCGACGAGGAGGACGACGGCTGCACGGATACCTGCACCTTCGACGTGTGCACGTGGGACACGCACAACCTCGTGTTCCCGCTGTTCGTGTTCCCGGGCGAGGCCGTCCTCGGTGAGGTCGCGTTCGACCGCGACTGCAACCTCGTGGTCCACGGTGGCGAAGAGAGCGACTTTATCTATCGCGTGTCCGGGGTCGACGGGAGCGTGACCACGATCCCCACGCCCCCGATGACCTACATGGCCGGCATGACCTATCGCAAGAGTGACGATCGCGTCTACTTTTACGGGACCACGTTCTTGGAAGACGACGTCTTGTATGCGCTCGATGATCAGGATCAGGTTCACGAGGTCATGACGCTGCCGAACCCCATGGTTCTGTTCAGTCTGGAGTTCGCGCCGGACAGCTTCGGCGACTTCGGTGGCCAGCTGATTGGGGCTGAGGCCGGGTACAGCTACGATCCAAGGCATCTGGTGGCGATCGATCTCGAGACCGCGACCATCACGCCCTTCGCCACCACGCCCGGATTCCTGACGGGTCTCGAGTTCGGCCACGACGGCACCCTGCACGTGCTCGAGTACTCGGCCGGCCGGGTGTCGACTGTCACACCCGAAGGCGTGTTCACGACCCTGGTCTCGGGCCTCGATCGGCCGAACGGCAATGCGCTCGCGCCCGACGGCGCACGGCTGTTTGTCGCGCACCGCCAGGGCGGCCAGCGCATCGACCACGTCGAGCTCCCTGGCGGGCAGCTGACGCCCGGGGTTGCGACCCCGATCATGTATGCGCTTGGCGCGACTGGCATGGTCGTCGACGGCGCCAACCACGTGCTCCACATGCAGTACGACGAACAGCTCAATGGCGCGGTGATCCAGCTGTACGAGCCCTGATCGCGGAGAGGGCCGCGGGGTTCGAACAGGTAGCCTGTTCGAGCCCGATTCCCGAGCTTACTCCCGAGTTTACTCCCGAGGTTACTCCCGAGGTTACTCCCGAGGCTACTCGTAGTGCACTCGGGACAGGCGCAGCTCCGACTGGAACACGCTGGGCTTGTAGATCGAGCTACCCAGCAACATCCGCACGCAGTCCTGCAGGCCTTCCGTGATCGCAGGGTGGGGGTGGTACAGCTCCGCGAGCTCGCGGGCCGAGCGACCATGCTGGATCATCAACGACACCGCCTCGAGCGTGGTCGAAGCGTGAGTCCCGAGCGCTCGCATGCCCAGGATCTTCATCTCGTCGTCGTCGCTGACGAGCAGCTTCACGAACCCCTCCGTGTCGCGCATGGCGATCGCGCGGTTGACCAGGCTGTAGTCATACACGCCCACGCGGTAGGGAATGCGCTGCTCCTGGGCGGCCTGCTCATTGAGGCCGATCGCGGCCACCTCCGGGGCCAGGAACATGATCGTGGCGAGGTTCTCGTAGCTCAGCGCGCCGTCGTGGAGCCCACAGATCCGCTCGGCGGCGTGGCGGCCCTCGATCTCGCCGACGTTGACCAGCGCGATGTGCTGGGTGACGTCGCCGGCCGCGAAGATGTGCGGGACGTTGGTGCGGGTGTCCTCGTCGAGCACGTGGCCCTGCGGACTGAGCTCGACGCCGGCCTTGTCGAGCGCGAGCGACTCCGTGTTGGGCACGCGCCCGACGGAGATCAGCGCCTTCTCGACCCGGATGGTCTCGCGTCCGCCGGTCGCGTGCTCGATCGTGTACTCGACGACGCCGTCATGGACGTCGCCGTGATCGGGGGGGATCCGCTTCATCGAGACGAGCTTGGCCTGGTGGTGGATCGTCACCCCCGCGGCCTCGAGGTTGTTGGCGCACAAGTTGGCGATGTCGGCGTCCTCGAACGGCAGGATCCGCGGCGCCCGGTCGATCAGGTAGACCTTGGTGCGTCCGTAGTTGGCGAAGATCGTTGCGAACTCGCAGCCGACCACGCCGGCGCCGAGGATCACCAGCGATCGCGGAAACGCCTTCAGCGTGCCGATGTGGTCCGAGGTGATGATCGACCGCCCGTCGACCTCGATGCCAGGGAGATCGCGGGGCCGTGAGCCGGTGGCGATCACGAAGTGCTTGGCGTTGAGTCGCCAGCTCTGACCCGCGCCCGTGCCCTCGACCTGCAGGTGGTGCGCGTCGAGGAACCGCGCGGTGCCGTTGAAGTGGCGGATGCTGCCGGGACAGCCGGGCTGCGGCTGAGCCAGGGCTTCGAGCTGGCGGGCGATCTGTCGGGCTTTCTCGTTGCACGCCTGATCGACCACGGCGCTGACGCGATCGAAGTCGACCTCGACTTGCTCGGCACGAAACCCGCGATCGCGCCGCTGCGCGTTGCGAAAGTCGCGAGACAGCTCCCAGAATGTCTTGCTCGACAGGGCGCCGTTGAACACGCCAACGCCGCCGAGTGGGCCCTTCTCGATCAGCGCCACGCGCTTGCCAAAGTCCCAGCAGCGCATCGCAGCAGCGAAGCCAGCGGGGCCACCACCGATCACGCACACGTCGAAGTCGGGCACGCGGGCAGGGTACACGCGACGATGGGGTACAGTCACCTCCATGTCGACACTGTTGGCGTTCGCAGCCGCGCGCGAGGGCGCGTGCCTGCAGAGCACGCGACATCCAACGCTCGAGCTCGGGGTTGGGAAGATCGCCGCGACCATGAGCATGACCGCCGCGCTGGCCGGCCCGGCCGAGCAGCGGCCCGACGCCGTGCTGCTATTTGGTGTCGGCGGGGCCTATCCCGAGCGGCACCTGCGTCGCGGCCTCGAGCCGCTCGCGGTGCTCGACGCGTGCATGGTCGTGACGGAGTTCATCGCGGACGACGGGGTCCTGACCCCCTCGGGGTTCCTGGACCTCGGGCACCTCGAGCTCGGCGAGGTCGGGCCGATCCCCTGCGACGCCGGGCTGACCGGAAAGCTCTCGGCAGTGCTCGGGTGCCCGCTGGTCGCCGGGTCGACCGTCAGCACAGGCGCGGGCTCCGACGCGATCTCGCAGGCCTACGCGCTGCGCAGCGGCGCCCAGCTCGAGACGATGGAGGGCGCCGCTGTCGCGGCCGTGTGCCGTCAGTTCGAGGTGCCGATGGCGCAGCTGCGGATCGTCAGCAACCAGACCGGCGACCGCGACAAGGGCGGCTGGAACCTCGAGGGTGCGCTGACGCGGCTCGGCGCGGTGCTCGAGCACGTCATCGCCGCGGACGTGCTGCCCTGAGGGTGATATCTATCGCCCACCATGCCTGAGCTCGACGTCGGCTTCTCGAGCTGTCCCAACGACACGTTCATGTTTCACGGGCTGATGTCCGGGCAGGTCGAGGTCCCGGGCGTGCGCCTGCGGGCGGCGATCGCTGACATCGAGGCGCTCAACCTTCGCGCGCTCGGGCACGGACCTGGGGGCGACCCGCGACTGCCGGTCACCAAGCTGTCCGCTCACGCGCTCGCGCACCTGTGTGATCGCTACACGGTGCTCGGCTCGGGCGCGGCGCTCGGGCGCGGCTGCGGTCCGCTGGTCGTGCGCCGCGAGGCGGACGCCCAGCTCGACGAGCTCGGCGCGCTGCGGGGGCGAACCGTGGCGATCCCCGGCGAGTACACGACCGCGCACCTGCTGCTGCGCACCTTCTTTGCCGAGACCCGCGCCGCGCCGCTGTCGGTCGAGCTCATGCGCTTCGATCAGATCATGCCTGCGGTCGCCGAGGGTCGGGTCGACGCGGGCCTGATCATCCACGAGAGCCGCTTCACCTACCCCGACCACGGCTTGGTCGAGCTCGCGGATCTCGGCGTGCTGTGGGAGCAGGCGACCGGGCTGCCGATCCCGCTGGGCATGATCTGCGCCGAGCGGCGCCTCGCGCCCGCGCTGATCGACGCGCTCGAGCACGGCCTGCGTGACTCGATCGAGCTGGCGTTCGCGGACCCGTCGCGCTCGCGCGCGTGGATCCGCGAGCACGCGCAGGAGCTCGACGACGAGGTCTGCCGCCAGCACATCGAGCTCTACGTCAACGCGTTCAGCGTCGAGCTCGGCGACGAGGGCCGGGCCGCGATCGACGAGCTGCTCGCGCGCGGCCGGGCCAGCGGGTTCTTGCCGCCCGCCGCGAGCCCGTGGCGCTGAGGGTTGGGTTCGCGCGCGCTAGCCGACCTTGTTGGGTGGCAGCGGCCGGCCGTGTTGGTCGAGGGTCTTCCAGAACACCGGCCAGTCCGGGATCTCGACCATCGTCGGCAGCACCTCTTCCCAGTTGTGCGGGTAGGTTCGCTGCAGGAATTCGACGACGGCGCGGGGCGACGGGGCCTCGACGAAGTGGGCCTCGAGCGGCGGGAACTCGTAGCGATACTTCTTCAGCTGCATGCCGGCCCCGTCAGGTGTTTTGTTGGTCCCACAACACCTCGTCGTGACCGAAGCGAGCCGCGGCCGCGCGGGCGATCACGAACAGCCAGTCACTGAGGCGATTGAGGTAGCGCCGGGTCTCGCCGCGGATCGGCTCGTGATCGGCAAGCGCGACCAGCTGTCGCTCTGCGCGACGGCACACGGTCCGCCCGAGGTGGGCCGCGGTCCCGGTCGCGCCGCCACCTGGCAAGATGAAGCTGCGCAGCGGCTCGAGGGCCTCGTTGTAGTGGTCGATCGAGTACTCGAGGGTCTCGATGTGGCGCGCGTCGATCTTCAGGCGCGCGCCGCCGTCGGCCGCGGCCGGGTTGGCGAGCTCGGCCCCGAGGTTGAACAGCTCTTGTTGAACGCGAGCGAGCTCGGCATCTAGCGTGCCGCGAAACTGCTCGTGCGCCGCCGCCTTGGGATCGCGCCCGAGCTCGAGCCGGATCAAGCCGATGACCGCGTTCAGCTCGTCGACCTCACCGTAGGCGCAGACCCGGGCCGAACTCTTGGCCACGGTGTCGCCGTTGGCGAGCATCGTCTGTCCCTCGTCGCCGAAGCGCGTGTAGACCTTGGAGATGTAGACCATGAGGCGGCCGCAGCATAACAGCCAACGGTGTTCGACAAGCCTGCGTGAGTCCCGCGAATGTTGCGCGGCCGCCTCATTGACAGGTCAAACTGGTGGTTTCACGACCACCATCCAACCCTGGGTTGGGGCATCATCGCCACACATGGGCCTGCTCGATCCCTCGCCGCCGCCCTACGATCCGCTCGCGTGGGAGCGGGAGCCGTTCACCGAGCGGGCCCGCCAGGCCTGCCAGGCCTGGGCGATCCAGGGCTATGGCACGCCGATCGCGGTTTACCTGGTCTACGCGTTCAAGCTCGCGCTCTACGTCGGGATGTGGGTGTGGTTCTGCTCGTTCACGCCGGGGCTCGGGGACCTGGGCAGCATCTCAGCGTGGTGGCTGAACCCGATCGCGTTTCAAAAGGCGATCGTGTGGAGCCTGCTGTTCGAGATGCTGGGGCTCGGCTGCGGCAGCGGACCGCTGACGGCCCGCTACATGCCGCCGGTCGGCGGCTTCTTGTACTTTCTGCGGCCGGGCACGACCAAGCTGCCGGTGTTCGAGGGCGCCCCGCTGATCGGCGGCCCGCGGCGCACGATCGTCGACGCCACCGTCTACGCGACCGTGATGTGGCTGCTGGTCTGGACGTTGATCTCGCCCGCGATCCTGCGTGAGCAGCTGCTCGCGCTGGTGATCTTGATCGCGCTGCTCGGCGTGCTCGACAAGACCCTGTTCCTGGTCGCCCGCGGTGAGCACTACTGGACCACCCTCGTCGTGTTCGCGTTCGCGACCAGCTGGGCCGGCTCGGACGCGGACCCGCTGGCCTGGATCGCCGGGGCCAAGGCCGTGCAGCTGGCCCTGTGGTTTTGGGCCGGATTCTCCAAGCTCAACCACCACTTCCCGGCGGTGGTGTGTGTGATGACCAGCAACAGCCCGTTCACCCGGTTTCGCTGGGTGCGCGAGCGAATGTATCGCAGCTACCCCGACGATCTGCGGCCGTCGGGCCTGGCCCACCTCATGGCCCACCTCGGCACCGCGCTCGAGCTCGCCGTGCCGATCGTGTTGGTGTTCGCCCCGGGCGGCACCGCATTGATCGTGGGCATGGTGCTGATGCTGATGCTGCACGCCTACATCACCAGCAACGTGCCCATGGGGGTGCCGATCGAGTGGAACGTGATGGTGGTGTACGGCGCGTTCGCGCTGTTCTGGGCCCACCCCGAGGTCACGCTGCTCGACATCGGCCCGAGCCCGCTGGCGCTGTTCTTGGTTGCGATGCTGGTCGTGCTCCCGGTGCTCGGCAACCTGGTCCCGCGGGCCGTGTCGTTCTTGCTTGCGATGCGCTACTACGCCGGCAACTGGCCCTACGGGATCTGGCTGTTTCGCGGCGACAGCTACAAGAAGCTCGAGCGGCTGACCAAGAGCTCGGGCTGGGTCCACGACCAGCTCGCGCTGTTCTATGATCGCAGCACGGCGGTCGGCCTGCTGTCGAAGGTCGTCGCGTTTCGGATGATGCACCTGCACGGACGCGCGCTGCCAGAGCTGCTGCCCAAGGCTGTCGACGATCTCGAAGACTACGAATACGCCGAGGGCGAGGTGATCGCCGGCCTGGCGCTGGGCTGGAACTTCGGCGACGGACACCTGCACGCGGACCAGCTGCTGCGCGCGGTCCAGGCCCAGTGCCAGTTCGAAGCGGGGGAGCTGCGCTGTGTGTTCGTCGAGGCCCAGCCGTTTGGGCGTGGCACCCAGGCGTGGCGGATCGTCGACGCGCACTCGGGATTGATCGAGCAAGGAAAGCTCAGCGTGGCTCAGATGCGCGCGCGTCAGCCTTGGGAGGCCACGCCTCGCTGACCACGCGACGCTGATTTTGGCCGCCAATGGCGAGCTTGGCGGCATTTCGATCCAGTGCGTGACACGCGAACGGTCGTCGCTCTAGGATGCGGCCGATGCCTCCAAACGCGCTCGTGACTCTAACGGCTCTCGCTCCCTCGATACCCGGTGTTCCCGCAGATGGTGGATTCGGCTCAATCGCCGCCGGGCTGACGATCCCCGTCGCGGGTGCGATCTACATCCTGCTGTTCTGGGGCAAGCGCTCGTCCGCGGAGTGCCCGTGGCGCGACGACGATCAGATCGGCCTCAAGGTCATCGTTGGCACGCTGATCATGGTCGGCACGGCGCTGTTCGCTGGCGGCCTGCAGGGGCTGCTGCACCTGTTGCTGACCTTCAAGGAGTTCGTGCCGCGGCTCAAGGCCGCGATGCCGGATCTGCTGGTCGGCGCCGTGGTGCTCGGGGGCGCGATCATGTTCGCGGTGCCCAAGACCAACCACGAGCAGCAGCCCAAGGCGCTGCGATTGGTCGCAGGGGCGATCGCGCTGACCGGCGCGGTGGCCACGGTGATGGGGCTCGACTCGCTGCTCAAGACCGTGTTTCAGTGGCCAGACTGGCACGCGGTCGCGGGCTCGTTCACCTCGTTGGTGACCGCGATCGTGGTGTTCGGCGGCTCCGGCTACCTGTACGCGAAGATGGTCGGCGTCGAGGTCCCCGACATCCCGATGCCAGCCGAGGCGCAGCCCCAGCAGCAGCAGCAGCAGTATCAACAACAGCAACAGCAACAACAGCAGCAGCAGCAGGCGTACCAGCAGCCGCAGCAGCCGGCTCAGCAAGCCTACCAACAGCCCCAGCAGCCCCAGCAACCGCAGCAGGGCTACCAGCAGCCCCAGCAGCAGGGCTACCAGCAGCCCCAGCAAGGTGGCTACCAGCAAGGTGGTGGGGCAGCGCCGCCGCGTCCGGGTGGCGGTCCGCCTCCCGGCGGCTACGGCCCGCCCGGCAGCGGCGGCTACGGCCAGTAGGGGCTGTTTTCAGCTCGGGCCAGGCTTCTGGCCCGCTTGCGGACGCCTCGTCGTATTGGTCCGCGCGATGGCAGCGAGGCTCCTAACCAGCTTGCGGGACATCGGCCGCCTGCTCCTCGGAGTAGGCGGCCGGTTTGTGTTCCGCTCGCGAACTCTAGACCACGATCTGGAGGCGCTTGCGGCCGAAGGTTCCGGGGGTCGGGGAGAACCGGCCGGGCAGGGGGGTCGCGCAGGCTGGGCAGGCGCCGTCGGGGCTCAGCCGGTAGTCGAGCAGCGCGTACCAGTCGCGCACGATCACCGGCTCACCGCAGGCACCGCAGTGGGTCGTGTCGCCGTCGACGTCGTGGACGTTGCCGGTATACACGTGGGAGATCCCGCAGGCCTTGGCGACGGCTCGGGCGCGACGCAAGGTCGCGAGCGGCGTGGGTGGGACGTCGAGCAGCTTGAAGTCCGGGTGGAAGCCCGAGAAATGGACGGGGACATCGGCGCCGAGCCGCTCGACGATCCACTCGCACTGGGCCCGCAGCTGGGCGTCATCGTCGTTGTACCCGGGGATCACCAGGGTCGTGATCTCGGTCCAGACCTCGGTCTCGTGGACCAGGTACTCGAGGGTCTCGAGCACCGGGGCGAGCTGCCCGCCGGTCAGCTTGCGGTAGAAGCGATCGGAGAAGCCCTTGAGGTCGACGTTGGCGGCGTCGATCTTGGCGTAGAGATCGGCGCGCGGGGCCGCGTGGATGTAGCCGGCGGTGACCGCCACGGTCTGGATCCCCAGCTGATGACAGGCGTCGGCGATGTCGATCGCGTACTCGGCGAAGATCGTCGGATCGTTGTAGGTGAACGCGACGCTGTGGCAGCCGTGACGGCGGGCGGCGGCGGCGATCGCCGTGGGTGTGGCGGCGGTCGCGAGCGTGTCCATGTCGCGGGACTTGGAGATGTCCCAGTTCTGGCAGAACTTGCAGCTGAGGTTGCAGCCGGCGGTGCCCAGCGAGAGCACGCTGGTGCCGGGGTGAAAGTGGCTGAGCGGTTTCTTCTCGATCGGGTCGATGCACAGCCCAGACGACCGGCCGTAGGTGGTCAGCCGCAGCTGCCCGCCCACGTTCTGGCGGACGAAGCACAGCCCGCGCTGGCCGTCGGACAGGGTGCAGTCGCGCGGGCACAGATCACAGACAATCCGCCCGTCGTCGCGCGGGTGCCAGTAGCGAGCCAGATAGCCGTCGTCGTGGGTCATGGGGACGCGGGGGACCGGGTGCGCGGCTCGGCGAACTCGACCACCTCGAAGCGCTCGAGCGTGAGCGTAGGACTCCAAAAGTTCGCCGCCAGTCCGGCCTTGCGCTTGAGATTGTCGAGGAACGCCCCGGCCTCGGGCAGCGCGTCCCAGACCTTGGGCAGGAACACGCCCCGGTGGCCATTGCAGGCCATGATCAGCCCGTCGACGCGGGGTCGCAGGCGGCGGCGGGCGTCGGCCTCGTCGCTGAACTGCAGGGCCGAGCGCGGGCCGAGCACCGAGACCGAGAACCGCACCAAGTCGAGCTCCGCGGCTCGCAGGGCGCGGGTGCGGGGATCGTGGAACGCGGCCATCACCGCGTTGTGTCGCAGGTCCTCCCTCAGCGACACGCGGACCTCGATCGAGCCGATGCAGCCGTGCAGCTGCTCGCCGCGGTTGATCGTCACGAACGTGGCCGCGGGCCGGTCGAGCCACGCGTGGGCGGGGGGGACGAGCGCCGTCGCGCCGAACCGCTCGTCGACGGCGCCGCGGGCGATCGCGAGGACCAGCTCGGCGTCGAGCTCACGGGGATCGACCCGGGGCGGGGGCGCGGGGCCGTCCACGCTCATGCCGATCGCTGCGCCTCATGAATCGCGAACGCGCCGTAGCCCACGACCTGGTCGCGGGTGCCCGCGGTGTCGCCGGAGTTTCGCAGGTCGAGCAGCTCGATCCCGAGCTGCCGCCGCTGGCCCAGGGCGATCAACCCGTCGATGCAGCGCGCGCCGCAGGCCCGCTGCGGATCGAGACCGGGGGCGCTGGCTGATTCGATCCAGGCAGCCGTCGCGCGATCGAGGCGCGTGGCTTCGGCGTAGCTGTGGTAGTGCGAGAGATCGCTGGAGATCACGATCGCCGTCGCGGGCCCGCCCCAGCACAGGTCGAGCAGCTCGGCGACCTGGTCCGGGGTCGCGTCGCCGACGACCAGCGGCAGCAACGTGAACCGGGGCAGCAGCGTCTGCAAGAACGGGACGTGGACCTCGAGCGAGTGCTCTAGCGCGTGGGCCTGGGCGCTCCGCTGCACCTGCGGGAGCTTCAGCACCCGAGCCGCGAGCGCTGCGTCGATCTCGACCTCGCCGAGCGGGGTTGCGAAGCGTGACGCCTCCGGCAAGGCCAGGCCCTGCAGGTGCACGCGGTGGGCGGGGCCGAGCAGCACGACGGTCTCGATCTGCTCGGCCCGCGCGGCCAGGCTCGCGTACGCGGTCGCGGCGATCGGTCCCGAGTACACGTAGCCCGCGTGTGGTGCGATGATCCCTTTCGCGGCTCGGCGGGCGAGCGTGGCCGTCGGGGCCATCAGCTGCGTGAGCGTCCCGACTAGCTGGGTGCGATCGCCGGGGTAAAATCGGCCAGCGACCGCTGGCGGACGTGCGTGGGTGGGGGCTGACAACGTCACTCAGCATGCCACGCTGGGGGCTCAGATCCCTACGTTCGTCGAATTCGCGTGATTCTCGCTTGTGGGTTGGCACTCGGGACCTGTGGTCTACTCGGCGCCATGCACTGGATTGAGAGCTGTTCCATTTTAGCCCTGGCGACCTCGCTCGGTTGCTACCAGGGCATCACCGATCTCGGCGACGCCTCGACGAGCGACGCGACCGGCGGCGGACCAACCGGGGATGGCGACGGTGACGGGGACACCACCAACCCCGACGGCGATGGCGACGGCGAACCCGGTGACGGCGACCCGGGTGGTGGCGACGGCGACGGTGACCCCGATGACGCTGGCGACGGAGACGGTGACTCTGGCGACGGAGATGGCGACGCCGACACGGGAGATGGCGACGGTGACGGCGATCCCCAGAGCCTCTGCGAGCGCTGGAACGCCGACCGCGCTGACCTCAGCGAGGGCAACTGGACCGGGTCGGTCAACGGCTGCAACGCCGGAGACATGGACGGCCCGTGGCGCAACCGCAGCCTGGCCCAGATCAACCTGTATCGGTGGCTGGCCGATCTGCCGCCGGTCACGACCTCCGCCGATCGCAACACCAAGGCCCAAGCCTGCGCCTTGATGATGCAGGCCAACAACGCCCTGAGCCACACGCCGCCGATGAACTGGAGCTGCTGGAGCGGGCCTGGATCCGAGGGCGCGGGCAGCTCGAACATCGCCGGGACCGCCGCGGTCACGGCCGTCGACCTCTACATGATCGACTACGGCAACGCCTCCACGCTCGGCCACCGACGCTGGATCCTGTCGAACTCGCTGGGGCCGACCGGGATCGGCTCGACCGACGGGTACTCGTGCATGTGGGCGATCGGTGGCAACGGCGACGCCGGCAAGCAGTGGACCGCGTGGCCGCCCCCCGGGCAGTTCCCGAGCGAGGCGATCAACCCGCTGTGGTGGGGGGACGGCCTCAACGAGAGCGGCTGGTCGCTGCAGAGCGACGAGCTCAACCTCGGCGGCGCGGCGGTCACGATCACCAGCAGCGGGCAGGACCGACCGGTGACGGTCGTCAACCTGTCTGGCGGGTATGGGAGCTCGAGCGCGATCGCTATGATCCCCAACGGCTGGACCGCGCAGGTCGGCGAGACCTACCACGTGGAGGTGTCCGGGGTTGGGGTGCCGATCAGCTACGATGTCGAGATCGTCGACTGCAATTGAGCGTCAGCCGAGCACGGGGTGCGTGGGCAGGTAGGCCCCGTTGCCGAGCACCGCGTCGGCGATCTCGCGCAGCTGCACGTCGCCGTTCTTGCGGCCCTGCTCGATCGCGCGGAGCCGTCGGCGGATCCGCCGGTTGGCGCGCTGGCAGAACACCGAGGCCAGCTGGGCCTCGTGGCTGGCGGCTGGGCGAGACTGCTCGAGCGCCCGCGTGGCCCGGCTGACCACGGCGACCATGGCGTAGAGCTCGATCGCCACGTCGGCGAGCCGCTCGACGAGCATCTGTTCGTCGATGATCGACTTGCCGTGGTGTCGCAAGAGCCGCTCGATCACCTGCCCGAACGCGTCGGCCTGATCTTCGATGAGCACGGCGGCGCGCTTGAGCTTGGGGTGCGCGCGGTCGAGATCCTCGGTGATCACTCGGTCGCGCACGCGCGAGACCAGCTCGGTCAGCAGCAGGCTGTAGTTCTCGAGCGGATCCTTGAGCGCGCTGGCGAGCTCGCGCAGGTGCTTGCCAGGCGCCTGGATGCCCGACAGCGCGATGAACAAGCGAAGGATCTCGTTGGTGCCCTCGAAGATCATGTTGATGCGGCTGTCACGAACGAAGCGCTCGAACGCGTACTCGCGCGAGTAGCCGAGCCCACCCATGATCTGCAGGCACTCGTTGGCGACGGTCCACATCATCTCGGACGCGAACACCTTCGACATCGCGGCCTCGATCGAGTAGTCGCGGCCGCCACGATCCATGAGGCCGCAGGTCATGTAGGTCATCGACTCGGCGGCGTAGACGTTGAGCGCCATGATCGCGAATTTCTTCTTGATCAAGCCGAACTCGCTGAGCTTCTTGCTGAATTGGTCGCGCTCGTTCGCGTAGGCGGCGGCGTCGCGGATCAGCCGCTTGGCCCCGCCCACGCACCCGGCCGCGAGCCCGAACCGGCCGTTGTTGAGGATCGTCATCGCGACCTTGAACCCGCCACCGACCTCGCCGAGCACGTTGACCGCGGGCACCTTGCAGTCCTCGAAGTGGATCGCGGTGGTGCTCGAGCCCTTGAGCCCGAGCTTGTGCTCTTCCGGCCCGCTCTCGACCCCGCCAAACCCACGCTCGACGATGAACGCGGTGATCCGGTCTTGCAGCTTGCCGTCGATCTCGACCGGGGTCTGAGCGAACACGGTCAAGACCTCGGCGAACCCGCCGTTGGTGATCCACAGCTTGCCGCCGTTGAGCAGCCAGTGCTCGCCGTCCTCGGAGAGCACGGCGCGGGTGCGGATGCTGGCCGCGTCGGAGCCGGAGCTGGGCTCGGTCAGGCAGAACGCCGCGACCTTGTCACCGAGGGCGAGGTCGGGCAGGTAGCGCTGCTTTTGCTCGTCGGTGCCGAACAGCAAGATGCCCTTGAGCCCGATCGACTGGTGCGCGCCCACGGTCACCGCGATGCTGGCGCTGGTCGCCGCGATCCGCTCGAACAGTCGCGCGTAGCCGGTGTTGGACAGCCCCAGCCCGTCGTACTCGGTCGGGATGATCAGCCCGAACAGGCCCATCTGCTTGAGCTCTTCGAGCAGGTCGGGGTCGAGCAGCTTGTCGTGGTTGATGTCGGACTCGTCAATTCGCTCGCGCAAGAACCGATCGAGCGGGTCGAGCAGCGCGGCGAGGGTCTCGCGCTCCTCGTCACCGAGCTCATCGGGGTAGGGGAACACCTCGTCGTCCTCGACCGAGCCGAAGAACAGCTGGCGCGCGAACGACAGCTCGTTGTCCTCGGGCTTGCGGGCGGGCTCTTTGTTCGGCTTGCGACGGTCGTCCATACGCGGCCGAGGGTAGCGCTCGATCTGCGTGAGGGCGAGCGCGACCGGCCGAGGCCGCGCCACGTGAAGGGTGGGAGGAAACCCAGCGCCGGCCGCTGGCGGCGCCGTGCTACAAGCCAGCCATGCAGGTGCTGGTGATCAACTGCGGGAGCTCGTCGATCAAGGCCGAGATCGTCAACACCGAGTCGGGGCGGCGGCATGGCGGCTTCGTGATCGATCGGATCGGTGAGCGTGGTGAGGCGCCGGGGGCCGGGCGCGCCGGCGAGTCACGGGCGCGGCTGCGTTGGCGCGGTCCGTGGGCCGAGCGTGACGCGGTCGGGCATCCGGTCGCGGCCGCAGATCATGCGGCGGCGCTCGCCGAGGTGCTGCCGCAGCTGCGCGAGCGCCTGACCGCCGCGGCCGTCGAGCTCGATGGCGTCGTGCACCGGGTCGTCCACGGTGGCGATCGCTTCGCCGAGCCCGCGCGGATCGACAGCGCGGTCGAGGCCGCGATCGCGGAGTTGATCCCGCTCGCGCCGCTCCACAACCCGGCCAACCTCGCGGGCATCCGGGCGGCCAAGCAGCAGCTGCCAGGGCTCGAGCACGTCGCCGTGTTCGACACCGCGTTTCACCAGACCCTGCCGCGCCGCGCCCAGGCCTACGCGATCCCGACCGCGCTGGCGGCCCGTCATCAGATCCGTCGCTATGGGTTTCACGGGCCCAGCCACGCCCACGTGGCCGCGCGCGCGGCCGAGCAGCTCGGCGAGGATCTTCGCGACCTGCGCGTGATCACCTGCCACCTCGGCAACGGCTGCTCGGTGTGCGCCGTCGAGTATGGCCGCTCGGTCGAGACGAGCATGGGCATGACCCCGCTCGAGGGCTTGGTCATGGGCACGCGCAGCGGCGACCTCGACCCGGGGATCATCTTGCACCTGCTGCGCAGCGGCGAGCTCGACGTCGACGGGATCGACGAGCTGCTCAACCACGGCAGCGGGCTCGCCGGGCTGTCGGGCGTCGGCAACGACATGCGGGACATCGAGCGCCGGGCCGGCGAGGGCGACGAGGCCTGCCGGCTCGCGCTGCACGTGTTCGCCCACCGCCTGCGCAAGTACATCGGCGCCTACGCGGCCGTGATGGGGGGCGTCGACGCGATCGTGTTCACGGGTGGGATCGGCCAGAACAGCGCGCTGATCCGGCATCGCGCGTGCCAGCGGCTGGAGTTTCTCGGGGCCCGGCTCGACGAAGATCGCAACCGCGACGGCGCGGTCGATGACGCCCGTCCGGTCGCCGAGCTGAGCGCCGACAACAGCCGCGTGCGGCTGCTGGCGATCGCGACCGATGAGCAGCTGGAGATGGCCCGCGAGGCTGCAGCGCTGCTGGCCTCGCTCGACAAGATCGGCGCGGGTCGGGCCGCGCAGCCCGAGCGCCCGATCCCGATAGCGATCTCGGCCCGCCACATTCACCTCACCCCCGAGGCCGTGGCCACGCTGTTTGGCGCCGGCCACCAGCTCACGCCACGCAAGCCGCTGTCGCAGCCCGGGCAGTTCTCGTGCGAGGAGACCCTCGACGTGATCGGTCCCAAGCGCAGCATCGAAGGCGTGCGGGTGCTCGGCCCGGTGCGGCCGGCCTGCCAGGTCGAGATCAGCCGGACCGACGAGTTTCACCTCGGGATCGACGCCCCCGTGCGCGCCTCGGGGGACGTGTCGAACAGCCCTGGCATCACCCTGCGCGGGCCGAAGGGATCGCTGCAGCTGCGCGAAGGGGTGATCTGTGCGTGGCGGCACATCCACATGACGCCCGACGACGCGGCGCACTACGGGGTCGCCGATCGCGACGTCGTCGAGGTCTCGGTCGACTCGCCCACGTCGGGTCGAGATCTGGTGTTCGGCGACGTGATGGTCCGGGTGTCGCCGAAGTACGCGCTCGAGATGCACATCGACACCGACGAGGCCAACGCCGCGGATCTCAACCCAGACGCGGAGGGGATGCTGGTTCCCACTGCTGGATCGGCGCGGCTGACCTCGCGCAAGGTCGTCGCCAGCCGGCTCACGTAGGCCTGCGCGCTACGAAATTACCGGTGCAGCTGGCGATGACCGGAGGACGGCGGCGGCCAGGCGGGCCTCGAAGGCGTCGCGGTCGTCGCATGCTTCGACCAGATCGCCGCCCGTGACCGCGTTGATGATGACCACGACGCTCTGAACCACCCGGCTGCGAAACAAGATCACCAGGCCATCCAGCGCGCCCTCATACCGCTTGATCCACTCGGTCCAGACGTAGCGAAACCGGGCGTCATAGCTCGCCATCCCCTCGGCGTCGATCGCCAGGTAGAGACGCTTGTGGCCGTTGACGAGCTGGTCCATGAGCGGGGTCATGGCTTCGGCGAACTCGCCGTAGGCGTGGCCCTCGACGTCGATCCGGACGACGGTGTCGCTGAGCTGGGCGATCCGGCCGCGCCCAGCCGCGCCCGCGACCCAGAGGCCGTCAGCTGTCTCGCCAACCTCGATATTGGTGTCGCCGCGGGCCATGAACGACAGGGAATCCTGAGGGTGATATCGCGCATCCACAGCTGGGAGCTCGACCTGCACTGAGTACCATGACAGCCACCACACGACTAGTGTACGCCGTTTGGGGCCACAATTTACATTGTTGATCTTTCGATCAAATAGGTAGCTTTAGGGGCAGAACCAACCGCTGCGGGCCAACCGCGCTTGCGCAAGGCACGAGCGAGTCTCGAGCCCCGGTCGTGGCGGGTGGGCGGCGGCGGGTGGCGCGGCGCCGGACCGGACCCGCGTCGCAGGCGAGACCCGGCGCTGGCGAACCAGCGCGGTTCCGCTATGGTCCGCCGCGATGAACACCAGCACAAAGCCGCCCACGACCAAGCATGTATGGCGTTTCGCGCTGGCGGGCTTGTTGATCTGCGGGTGCGGAAAAAAAGACGAGGTCCCCGAGGGCGCGCCGTCGGGTGAGCGGACCCAAGAGCCGCTCCCCGAGGTCCCCAAGGACGCCCCATCCGGACCGTTCGCCAGCTTCGACTTCGAGGCCGCCGAGGCCAGCTGGCAGGGATCGTGGACGCTCGACGGCGAGGTCGCGGGCAAGCAGGTCGCGTGGATGATCGACGGCGCGACGCTGGTCGAGTTCGACGGGACCGCCGAGCGCAAGCTCGAGTTCTCGCTCTACTCGCCCTGCCAGATCACCTACACCGACGTCGACGAGGGGGTGACGGTCTACAAGAGCTTCACCTTCGTCCGCGATACGCTGCATGCGGGGCTGGGCTCATCGGGCACGGTCGCCGGCGACACGGTGATCGCGTGCCACGGCGGCAAGACCTACGTGCTCGACGGCGCCGGCACCTGCCTGGCGTGGACCGAGCGGTTCGACGACTGGAAGTCCGCGCCCGCGACCTGCAGCGTCGAGGGCGAGGGCGAGGCCCGCAAGTTCGTGGTCGACGGCCGCGAGATCGAGTTCTTGGATGACGCGTCGCTCGGGACCTTGCAGATGAAGAACAACGTAGCGACCAAGCACGCCAACTTCGCGGCAGCCAAGGCTGCGCTGGCGAGCGCAGCCCCGCCTCCGCCTGCTGATGCAATCTGAACCGCAGGGCGGACCGTCGTCGGCGAGCGTGAGCGCGATCGACGACGCCCGGGCCGCTCCGGCGGCTCGCTATCGCGACCGCCTGCAGATCTGGGAGGCCGCGCTCGCGCAGCTCGAGCGGCGCGACGGCAACCTGTCGCGGGCCCGCGTGCTGTGCTTCGGTCTGTTCTTGCTGCTGGTGGTCGCGGGCTGGCTGCTGAAATTTTCGTGGCTGAGCCTGGGCGTCCCGGTGGTTGGGTTCGCGATCTTGGTGGTCGTTCACGAGCGCGTGCTCGAGCGTCGCGACGCGGCCCAGCGCGCGGTCGCCCACTACCGCGAGGGTCTCGATCGCCTCCACGATCGCTGGGCGGGCAAGGGCGTGACCACGCAGTACGCCGACCCGGCGCACCCCTACAGCGCGGATCTCGATCTGTTTGGCGAGGGCTCCCTGTTCGATCTGCTGTGTCGGGCGCGGACCCGCGGCGGCGAACAACAGCTGGCCAGCTGGTTGACGGTCCACGCCGAGCGCCGCGTCGACGCGGAGGTCATCACCGGCCGTCAGCGATCCGTCCGCGCGCTGATCGACGGGGTCGAGCTGCGCGAGGATCTGGCGGTGCTCGGGGCGGCGGCGCGGGTCGAGGTTCGGCCGGCCGTGCTGATCGACTGGGGCCGCGCGCCGGCCCTGTTCTCTGCCCAGGCTCGCCGCGCGCTGCCAGTGTTGGGGCTGGTGTTGCCGCTGCTGGCGATTGCGAGCGTGGTCGTGTGGGCGCTGGGCATGATCGCCGGCCTGTGGTCGCTGCTGGCCGTGCTGGTGATCGAGGGCGGGATCTATCGGGCGCTGAAAGACACGCTGGCGCGGGCGGCTGGGCCGGCCGATCGCCACGGACGCGAGCTGTCGGTGCTCGCGGCGCTGCTGGCTCGGATCGAGGCCGAGCCGTTCGAGGATCCGCGCCTCGTCGAGCTGCGCGGCGCGCTGACCAGCGCGGGCCAGCCGGCTTCACAGGCGATCGCCGACCTGCGTCGGCTCGCGGGCTGGTACGAAGCCCAGCGCAACGGCCTGTTCGCCCCGATCGCGGTGATCTTGATGTGGGGTCCCAACTTCGCTGGCGCGATCGAGCGTTGGCGTCAGCGCCACGGTCCGCAGATCGCCGCCTGGATCGCCGCGCTCGCCGAGCTCGAGGCCCTGAGCTCGCTCGCCAACCACGCGTTCGAGAACCCCGACGACGTGTTCCCCGAGCTGCTCGGGACCACCGACGCGAGCTCACTGCCGTGCATCGTTGGCGAGGCGCTCGGGCACCCGCTGCTGGCGCGCGAGGGGTGCATCCGCAATGACCTGCAGCTCGTCGAGCCCGTCCGCGCCCACGTGATCAGCGGGTCGAACATGTCGGGCAAGAGCACCTTCTTGCGCACGGTCGGGTGCAACGTGGTGCTGGCGCTGGCGGGCGGGCCGGTTCGGGCTGTCTCGATGCAGCTGACGCCCGTGCGGATCGGCGCGACGCTGCGCATCCAGGACTCGCTGCGCGAGGGCGCGTCCCGGTTCTGGGCCGAGCTCACCCGGCTGCGGACGATCAGCGAGCTCGCCGCCGCCGACCCGACCCTGTTCTTGCTCGACGAGATCTTTCATGGCACCAACTCGCACGATCGGCGGATCGGCGCGGAGGCGCTGCTGCGCAGCCTGCTCGAGCGCGGCGCGATCGGGCTGATGACGACCCACGATCTCGCGCTCGCCGAGGCGGCCGAGGCCCTCGCGCCGGCCGCCATCAACGTGCATTTTCAAGATGACCTGCTCGATGGCACGCTGCACTTCGACTACCGCATGCGACCCGGCGTGGTCCGAAAGTCCAACGCGCTCGAGCTGATGCGCTCCGTGGGACTCGACGTATGAGCACCGACTACCCCGCTCGTTTCTACGCCGCCGTTCACGACGGCAACCCCGGCGACGTCGACTTTTACCGGGAGCGCTGCGCCGGTTCGCTCGCGATCGTGGAGCTCGGCTGCGGTGACGCGCGCGTGCTCGGTGCGCTGGCCGAGCACTCGAATCCTGGCGTGCGGGTCGGCGTGGACATCGACGCGCAGCTGCTCGAGCTCGCCGCGGCGCGGGCTCCCGGCATCGAGTTCGTGTGCGCGGACATGTGCAGCGTCGGCGTCGAGCAGCTCGGGGGCCGTCGCTTTGATCGGGTGATCATTCCGTACGGCGGGCTGTACTGCCTGCTGACCGAGGCCGCGGTCGCGGCGACCTTGGCCAAGGTGGTCGAGCTCCTCGCTGACGACGGGCTGCTACTCCTCGATGTGTGGGCCGCCGACGGATTTCATGCAGAGGCCGATCCCGACGACCAGGACCCCAGCTGGCTCGAGCGGGTGAAGATCATCGAGCTCGACGGCCACCGCTACGAAGTGCTCGAGCGCAGCAGCTGGGACAAGCCGCACCAACGGATCGACGCCACCTACCTGCACGTGCGCGTTGGCGCCGAGGAGGCGATCGAGGGCACCCTGTGTCAGCGCTACCTGCTCGCCGATCAGCTGCGATCGGCGCTCGAGCTGGCCGGGCTCGAGATCGTCGAGCTCGCGGGCGGGTTCAACGGGCAGCCGTACACGGGCGAGTCGGAGCTGATGGTCGTTAGCGCGCGTCGGCGTCGTGGTCTTTAGACCAGCTGCGTGGGTCTCGAAAGTCAGCACCGATTTTCCCAGCGCCGCGCGCGACCACGATAGACTCGCGCATCATGTTTGTGAAACCAGCGCTTCGCTCGTCACTGGTCGTGGTCGCGTTGCTCATGCTCGGGTGCACGGGGTCGAGTTCGGAGGCGGCCGACGAAGAGACGGAGTCGGGCCCCTACGACGAGGGCACGGGGCTCGGCGAGGGCGCGTGCATGGACGTGTGCGGCACCGAGGGGTGTGGGACCTGCCCCACCGCGACGATGGTCGACGGTGGCGGGTTTCAGATCGACGCGACGGAGGTCGACAACGGCCAGTACGCGCTGCTGCTCGAGGTCGAGTTCGACGCGGGCGCGGTCCCGTCGGGGTGCGAGTGGAAGAGCAGCTTCGAGCCGCTCGGGTGGTCGGCCGAGCTCGATCCAGCTCTGCCGGTGGTCGGCGTCGATTGGTGTGACGCCGCGGTTTTTTGCGCGTGGGCCGGCAAGCAGCTGTGCGGCGCGGTCGCCGGCGGGGCCATCGAGTTCGACAACAGCGATGGCCCCGAGAACGCCTGGCACCAAGCCTGCTCGAACGCCGGCGCGAGCGCGTACCCGTACGGCGCCGACTATGACCCGCTGCTGTGCAACGGCGACGACTCGGGCAACGATGCGCTGATCCCAACGGGGTCGCTCGCAACTTGCGAAGGGGGCGTGACTGGGCTGTTTGACATGAGCGGGAACGTGTGGGAGTGGACCAATGCATGCCAATCGGACGGCGGCGACGCGAGCACCGAGTGCCGACGTCGCGGCGGCTCGCGGCACAGCGACGGCCCCAACTTGCGCTGCGCGGTCAACAGCGCGCGACCCCGGGGTGAGCGCGACAATGGCCTCGGATTTCGCTGCTGCTCGATCTGAGCTGTTTTCAGCTCGGGTCAGGCTGTTTTCAGCTCGGGTCAGGCTTCTGACCCGCTTGCAGGCGCCATTCTCAGACTGGATCATCGTGGGCAGCGGGGTGTTTTCGAGATTGGCTTGAAGCCTCACCGGTTGCCGGACATGGACATGCCGGAAGGATGGTCGCAAAGGCTGGGGATCACGCTGTCGCGGCGGTTCGCGACGTCGAGCTGTCGAAATTTGCGATCGGCGTCAGCTCGTGTGTTTCCACGCCGCAGCACCGTGAGTTGCCACAATGAGCAGTGTAGATATCTAGAGTATGCGAATGTGACGTCCGCGCGCTATGAATTACATGAAATTCAGCCTCAGAACGTGAAGGGCGACCGGTAGCGACGGGGCGAGCCTCGCGTCTTCGTGCGGTCGATATGTTTTCTCGAGTTGTTTTGGTTCTGAATGTTCACTTTCGAGACTCTAGATACCTGGGAAATCTCGGGGATACTCGGACGACCAACATGAAAGCTCTTCACCAAACTAACTTGGCCCTCCTTCTCACTTGCGCAGTTTCGCTCAGCGCCTGCAACGACGACGCCCCGGCTGATGGCGGGACCGACGAGACCGCCACGGGCACAGCGGGCGACGGCGACGGGGACGGCGACGCAACCACGCTCTCGGGTGACGGAGACGGCGACACCCAAACGGGCGACGGCGACGGCGACCCGGGCGACGGCGACGGAGACCCGGGCGACGGAGACGGCGACGGCGACGGAGATGGCGACGGCGACGGCGACGGCGACGGCGACGGCGACGGCGACGGCGACGGCGACGGCGACGGAGATGGGGACGGAGATGGGGACGGCGACGGCGATGGCGACGGCGACGGCGTGTGTGCCGATGGCTGCGGCATGCCCAACTGTGGCCCGTGTCCCGACGGCCCCGACGCGGTCGTGATCGGCCAGTACTCGATCGACGCCACCGAGGTCAGCAACGGTGACTATGCGGTCTTCAACGCCATCCAGTTCTCACCCGAGTACCTCGACGTGTTGATGCCGCCCGAGTGCGCGTTCAAGAACGACTTCATCCCCGACAACTGGCCCGTGGAGCCGCCGCCCAACCTCCCGGTCGTCGGCGTCGACTGGTGTGACGCGACAGCGTACTGCGCGTGGGCTGGCAAGCGGCTGTGCGGCGCGATCAGTGGCGGCCCGGCCCAGCTCGCCGACGTCCAGAACCCCGCCAACAACGAGTGGTACAAGGCCTGCACCCAGGGCGGCGTGAAGAACTACCCCTACGGGCTGCTCTACATCGGCAACGCCTGCAACACCGTGGACGCTGGGTATGGCCAGCGCACCAACGTCGGCAGCGTGCAGACCTGCCTGGGTGGCTACCCGGGCCTGTACGACATGAGCGGCAACGTGTGGGAGTGGACCAACGCCTGCAACGACAACGGCGAGTGCCGGCGGCGCGGCGGCTCCTACTTCAGCGATGGTCCCACGGCGCGCTGCAGCATCGACAGCGTCCGCCCGCGTGATTTTCGTGCCAGCAGCCACGGCTTTCGTTGCTGCGACACTCCCTGATCTGAATCCGGTCGCATCACCCGGCTCGCGAGAGCCGCGAAAGACAAAGTCATGAAGCGTGTTCAACTTGCAAACTATGGAGCATCCCTACTGTCGCTGGCCCTGTTCGGCGGCTGCGTCGACGATGCCGTGATCGGCGGCGAAGGGGAGGGGACGACTGAGACCTCCACATCGACCGGGGACGGGGACGGGGACGGCGACGGCGACGTCGGCACGGAGACCTCCGACTCGGGCGATGGCGACGGCGATCCGGGGGATGGCGACGGAGACCCGGGCGACGGCGACGGCGACCCGGGCGACGGAGACGGAGACGGAGACGGCGACGGCGACGGCGACGGTGATCCGCTGCCGAGCCCGCTCGACGAGATCCCGGAGGAGGAGTGGGAGGACGTGCCCAACCCCGACGGGGTCCCGAACCCGTTCCCAGGCGTCTACGACGATCTGGGCGCGGCCGATCCCAACGACTCGTTTCGCTCGTTGATCGGCTTGAAGCTGCGCGATCGCGAGCAGCTCGAGGACTTCGTGCTCGAGGTCTCCGATCCCACCAGTGATCTGTACGGCGACTACCTGTCGACCCAGGAGCTGATCGACAACTACTCGCCGCTCGAGAGCGACTTCACGCTGTTGCAAGCGTGGCTCACCTACGAGGGGCTGTCGGTCAACTACCTGGCGACCAACCGCACGCTGATCCAGTTCTCGGGCACGGTCGGGCAGTTCAACGAGGCGTTCAACACCACGCTGCACGTGTGCATGCGCAAGAACCCGCAGCAGGGCAACCCGCCGATCCCGGTCTACTGCGCGACCGAGAGCATGACGCTGCCGCTGTTCGTCGCCAACCGCAGCCAGGGCATCGTGACTGCAGACTTGCCGGCCGAGGTCGGCAACCTGCCCAACGAGCTCGGGCAGATCCAGGCGAGCCCGCCGAACGGAGCCAACAGCGGCTCGCGCTTGACTCCAGATCGCGTGGCCCGGGCCTACAACGTCGACGAGCTGTACGCGCAGGGCTACGACGGCTCGGGGCAGAAGATCGGCGTGATCATGGGCGCGCAGATCCACTTCAAGTGGGCTCAGACCTTCTGGCAGAGCTGGGGGATCGTGCGCTCCAACCCCGAGGTCGTCTACCTGATGGAGGATCCGGTCACGCGCTACGTGGAGTCGCAGCTCGACAACACCTGGTCTGGCGCGATTGCCCCAGGCGCCGAGATCATCGGCTACGAGGGCCCTGACTCGCGCAACACCTCCATGGTGTTCGTGTTCAACGAGGCCGTGACGCGCGCGCAGGCCGACGGCGTCTCGGTCATCACCAACTCGTTCGCGCATCGCGAAGACTCGGAGCCGCCGGTCGTGCGCTGGCAGTACGACGACGCGGGCCTCGTTGGCGCCGCGCTCGGCATCACCTTGCTCGCGGCGACCGGCGACTCGGGCAAGGTCGACACCCCCAGCTGCAGCTCGTGGGTGACCGGTGTGGGCGGAACCCAGCTGTACCTCAACGGCTCGGGCAACGTGACCAACGAGACCGGCTGGAACAAGTCTGGCTCCGGGATCTCGCTCACAATCGACATGCCGGCGTGGCAAGTCGCGGTCGCCGGCAACATTGGCAATGGCAACAAGCGGGTGACGGCAGACGTCTCGGCTGCGGCGTCTACCGGGTCTCCATATTGGGTCTACTATAACTCTTCGTGGATGTTGTACGGAGGCACCAGCTTCTCCTCGCCCGTTTGGGCGGGCATCATCGCGGTCGTCAACCAGTATCGCGACGAGAACGGAATGGCCCCAGTGGGCTATCTCAATCAGATGCTGTACACAACGCCAGCGGTGCAGGCCACGTTCCGCGACATCACGGCCGGAGCCACCGACGACCACAGCTGTACGCCTGGTTGGGACCCGGTGACCGGGTGGGGTGCGCCCGACGCTGCGGCGTTCGCGAGCACTGTGCCCTCGCCCTAGTCTCGAACCTGCGCACACAGCAAGCCAGAGTGGCCAACGTGGCCACCCTGGCTGTTGTTTTTGAGCGGGTGACCACGGGCTCGGCGCTGGACGTGGCAGCTCGTGTCGCGCAAGCTCGTGGCGCCGCCCTGCGACGTGTTCGCGGCCACGTCGGCCTTCAACCCGAGCTGCAAGACTAGCGATGGCGAAGCCGAGGATCGAGACCCGGACCGACCGGCGAGCCGCGAGCCCGCGCGAGCTCGGTATTTTGATCCGCGTCGCCATCGTGATCTGTGGCGCGCTGCTGCTGGTCTTGACGCTCGACAAGATCGGCTTGGTCGGCGCGATCGACAGTCAGCTGCGCGAGCGCTGGGTGCAATTGGGTGAGGCTGCCGGTCGACCGCGCCCGACCAACTCGAAGGTGTTGTTGATCGCGGCCGATCACGACACGGTGTCCGATCCCAACTGGGGCTGGGGTCCGCCGCCGTGGCCGGCGTCGCGGCTCGAGCAGCTGATCGAGCACATCGAGCCGGGCGCGCCCGTGTTGCTGGCCGAGGTCGGCCACACGCGAATGTTCGAGTCAGGGCCCGAGCTCGACCAAGTGCTCGCAAACCACCCCGACGTCGAGATGCTGATCACCCGCAACGCGGCCGAGCGCGCGTCACCGTGGGCTGACGGTGGGCTCGAGCGCGGCGACATGGTGCTGAGCAAGGACAGCCGCTTGCACCTGATCGTCCGCGCGGGATCCATTGGACCGATCGGTGAGCGGCTGCCGGTTGCGTGGATGGTCCCGACCTCGCGCTTGCCGGTCGTGCCCGCCTACCAGGTCGCGGCCGATCAGGTCCCGCCCAGCACCTTCTACGCCCGGATCGTGCTGCTTGGCGTGACCGACCCCGCCTACGAGATGTTGCTCGACACGCCGGTCGGTCGCCTGAGCCCCGCCGAGATCGAAGCGCACGCGCTCGCCGGCCAGGCCGACGGCGCGGTCTGGGAGCCGCTGATCGACAACGGCTACCTGCTGTACACGCTTGGCGCTGGCCTGGCGCTGCTGTGGCTGTGGCTGTTCGTGCGCCTGCGGGGCGCGGCGGCGGCGGTCATGGTGATCGCGAGCTGTGTGCTGATCTTGGTGCTGGACTTCGCCTGCTACCAGCGCGGCTGGTACCGGCTCGGCTCGGCTCACGCGCTGTTGACCCTGGGCGCCGTCGCGATCAGCTATTGGTCTCACGAGGCGATCGAGACCTTGATCGGGCTGCGTCAGCTTCGGGCTCGGGTCCTGCGCGACGCGACCGGCGGCGGCGGCAGCGACAGCGATCCGGACAACCTGGGGTTCTGGGAAGACCTCGCCGAGCTCGGGGCCGAGTACGCGCAGGAGACGATCGGAGGCGCGGCCGCGTCGACGGTGATCGAGCGCGAGGGCAACACCTGGAAGCTTCGGGTCCGCGCCAGCGCCAGGCTCGACGCCGACAGCCACGCGTTCATCGCTGGCCGCGAGGGGCTCGACCTGCGGCGCGCCCCGTTTCGGACCCCGTGGCTGACGCTGCGGGCCGGATGGGCGGTCGACGTGGTCCCCAGCGGTCCGCACGTGGGCCGGCGCAAGACCTTGATCGTGCCGCTCGAAGACGACGGCGAGCTGCTCGGCCTGTGGCTGGTGCACATGCTCGAGGATCTGGTGCTCGAGCGCGAGGACTGCGAGACCTTCGAGCGGCTGGGTCGGCAGATGGCGGGCGCGCTGGTGCGTCGGCGTGAGCGCCTGGCCCTGCGGGATCAAGCCACCAACGCGCGGCTTCGCGATCACGTCGAGACGATCGTCGGGGGTCTGCGGCTGCTTCGAGACGAGCACCGCTGGGCGCTCGAGCTGCTCGAGCAGCTGCCGGTGCGCGCCCTCATCGCGACGGTGTGGGGCGAGATCGAGTTCATCGATCCCCGGCTCCAGGCCGATCTCAAGCGCCGATATCCCGGCGTGTTCTCGCCCGACACCCCCGACGACAACCTTCGGACCGTGCTCGCGCGCTTGACGGGCAAGTCGATCGAGCACGCCAATCGCTTGATGCGAAAGGTCATCAATGACGGCCACGAGATCGAGCTCGACGCGACGCCGGGGATCGAAGATCCAGGCGACGACGTGTGGGTCCTGTCCCGGATCCGAAGCAAACGAGGCATCGATCTGCCGGGCTTCAAGCCCGCGGTTCACGAGCACATTTTGCTGATGGCGAGGTCGTCCGCACCAGCACAGACTATTCGAACCCGCAGCGGCGGCCTCTTGCGAGTGCTCCGCGGTGGCTCTGGCAAATCATGACAGACACCTTCGTGCTCGAGCTGCTGCCGGCTCGCGGTCTCGACCAGTCGATGCTGCTGCCGGTGTTGGTGGGGCTGATGGTCGTGCTGGTGTGCACCGAGACCTTGGGCTGGGTGTTCGCGGGCGCGGTCGTGCCCGGCTACCTGGCGTCGGTGCTGATCATTCAGCCGGTCACCGGCGGGATCGTGATCTTCGAGTCGCTGCTGACCCTGGCGATCTCGGCCGCGCTGGCCAAGGTCTTGAGTCGGACCGACGCGTGGACCCGGTTCTTTGGGCGCGAACGCTTCTTCCTGATCTTGGTGGTCAGCCTGATCGTGCGGATGCACGACCACGCATGGTTCGCACCGTGGGCGATCGGTGAGATCGACGAGCTGTTTGGGACCCAGTACGAGACTCAGCAAGAGTTCTACAGCGTCGGCCTGGTCCTGGTCCCGCTCACGGCCAACATGCTGTGGAAGCCGGCGCTGCACCGGGGGCTCGCGCAGCTGGGGATCCAGGTCGGGATCACCTTCTTGCTGGTGAACTTCGTGCTGCTGCCCTACACCAACCTGTCGCTGAGCAGCGTCGAGCTGACCTACGAGAACGCCGCGATCAACTTCGTGGGCCACGCCAAGGCCCACATCATCTTGTTGACGGCGGCGCTGTTGGCCGCGCAGTTCAACCTGACTTACGGCTGGGACTTCAACGGGATCTTGGTGCCCGCGCTGCTGGCGATGCTGTGGCTGACGCCGCTCAAGCTGGCCGCGACGCTCGGCGAGGCCATGATCGTGCTGTACCTGACCAAGGGCTTCTTGAAGCTCCCGGTCATTCGTCACCTCGACTTCGAGGGCCCGCGCAAGATCGTGCTGGTGTTCACGCTGGCGTTCCTGTGGAAGGTCGCGCTGGGGTTCTCGCTCGCGCCGTGGTTCCCGAACCTGAAGATCAGCGACACCTATGGGTTTGGCTACCTGCTGTCGAGCCTGCTCGCGGTCAAGATGCTGTCGGTCAAGAGCGTGCGGGCTGTGATGCTGCCGAGCTTGTTCGCGTCGGCCGGAGGGTTCGTGATCGGCAGCTTGATCGGCTACTTGCTCGACGTCGTCAGGCCCCAGCTCCCGCCCGACGAGGACCTCACGCAGCCGCAGAGTTCGCGGCTGGCCAGCAACCCGCTGGGGGTGATGACGCTCGCGCGGATCGACTACGACGCCCGGCCGGGACACCCCGAGCCGATGTCGGCGACCACCCGCGGCTGGATGCAACATTTCTGGACCACGGCCGCGACCTTGCAGCGCGAGGTCGGGGACGAGGGCGCCGGAGCCAAGCTCGCCATGGGTGCCCGGGTCGCGCGCGGGCTCCCGTCCGACATCGACGCGCTGCGCAGCGCTGGCAGCGTGCTCGGCCTGCAGGTGGTGTCGCTCGGACGCTACCCGATGGGGCTGGCCGACAGCTCCGAGGCTGGGGCCAACCCGGGCACGGGTCCCAAGGCCGACGCGCGGCCGCGCCGTGAGTGGCTGGCGATCGTGGCCGACGACTCGGGCCGACGGCGCGGGCTGGTGACGGGCCTGCTGATCCCCGGCGCGCAGGGGCCCGTGCTGGTCGTGCCAATGCCATGGAGCGAGGCCCCGGTCGCGGAGGCGGCCGCGGTCGCCTGCCGACGCGTCGACTGCCGTGCGGTGTTGGTCGCCGGTCGGGAGCGGCACACGGTCGGGACCCCGCTCAACCCCCGGCCGCTCGAGCTCGCGATGCAGGCCTTCGACGCCGACATGGTGGTCTTGCGCGCCGACGTCGACGCCCCCCAGCGCGGGTTCGTCGGGCAGCTGGTGGCGGACCTGGAGGGCAGCAAGGCGTTGGCGAGCCCGCCTGGTCCGGAGCCCCGGACCGAGCCCGCGCCGGGCTTGGGTCGCGCGAGCGCCCGGATTCATCAGCTGCGCGGATACTTTGATCTCGTCGCGCTGTGGCCGGACTACGAGATCGACTGGGAGCCCCACGCGACCGTGGTCCGGATGCCCGCGGGCGACAGCGACTTCGTGCTGCTGCGCTCGACCCCGGCCCGGTTCGAGGCGTTCGTGATCGACGGCGCGGCCGAGTTCGAGCCGGCGCTCGCGGTCGCGCCCGAGCGCAGGCTCGAGCCCGACCACCTGCTCGAGCTGCTGATCGAGATCGACGAGCACCGCGAGCCGGCGGGCACGGCGGGCAAGGGCTACCGGGCGCCCTCGGGCGCTGAGCTGCTGGTGCTCGAGCAGCTCGTGGTCGAGCCGCTGATGCGGTGGGCCGACGATCTGTCCCCGGGGCGACCGCTGCCCGGTGGGGTCCGGGTCCGCGCGGCCGAGCTCGACTACGAGCTCGTCGAGCTCGGCAACTGTGCGCAGCCGGGGCCCGGATGCCTGGTGATGCTGCGCGAGCGCTCGCGGCCCAGCACCTCGGGCTGGGGCACGCTGGTGGTTCGTCGCGACGCGCGCGCCAAGGCCCACGTGGTCGAGGTCCCGCGTCCGCATCGCGAGCGCCAGACCTGGCGGGTGGGCGCCGAGATGTGGCAGCTGCTCGACGGCCGCGCGCTGCTGATCGCGGGCGCCGACGGGCTGCCGCGCGACCCCAGGGCCGCCAGCGAGGGGACCGAGCGCGACAGCGACGAGATCGGAGCCTTGCCGCCCAACCCCGACCCGGTCCGGACCGGCAACCTCGAGACCCCGTTTCACGCGATCCATCAGGGCATCGATCGGACCGCGAAGGAGCGGTTCGAGTTCGTGCAGCTGCGCGGGCTCGCGTCGTTTCGGCCGGTCTCGCGCGACGTGATCCTGGGCATGGGGCTGCCGGTCGACGGCCTGCAGGAGCAACAGGACTGCTGGGGGCTGCTGCGAGATGACCTGCGGCTGCTGGTCGAGATCTGGGACAGCTGCCAGGTCGCCGACGGCTCCGAGGATCTGTATTTCTTGTCCGGCGCGGGGGTCCCCCAGCTCGAGTACAGCCGCGAGCTCGGCAGCGGGGAGGGCCGGGTGCTGTGGCTCAGCGCGGGCCTGCGCGAGCGCTACGCGGCGCAGCGAACCACCAGCGTGGATCGCAGCGCGGTCATGCGGGGGCTCCGACAAGCTCACTTCGCCGTGCCCTCGCGCCACGAGGTCGGGGCGATGCTCGAGCCGCTGTGGTCGCGCGATGACTCGCTCAGCCCCAACGGGCACGCGCGGGTACCCGTGGGCAGGCCGGGCTACGATCAGGCCGTGGCCTGGGCGATCGGCTTCGCCGAGACCGGCAACTTGCACCTGCTGCGCTCGCTCGACGCGCTGCGCAATGAGGCCGTCGACGTGCGGGTCAGCGCGGCGCTCGGGCTCGACTTTGGTCACCCCTTCATCATCATCGACTACGTCGGCCTCGAGCTCGGCAAGCGGGCTGTGGTGATCCTCGACCACAGCTTCGGGGGCAAGGCGAGCCTGTCGTTCGCGGAGTTTGGCAGCGATCCGAGCGCGCGCCTGCGGACCGTGGCCCTGGCGCGACCGCAGCTGCTGGTGATCGAGGACATCGAGGTTCAGCAGCTCCCGGAGCTCGCGCCCGCCCCCGACACGGAGCCGCCACCATGAGCACCGACGGCCGCGTGCTTCGACCCGCGACGCGCTCCAGTCCGGAGCTGTCCGCCCGGCTGCGTCGGCCCGCGCAGCACGGCGCGCGGCCCTGGCAGATCGTCGTGGCCACGTGTACCGCCGCGGTGATCATGGCGCTGTTGATCGCCATGACGATGGCGCGCCAGGCGATCTCGGACTTCGTCGAGTCGCCGCTGGCCGAGAAGCTCGCGGGCACCGATCGGATCGCGTACTACGTGATCCCGCAGGAGCTGTTCAACGCGCCCAGCTTTCGGATCGGGCCCGGCGACGTGTCGATCAAGCTGATCACCCACGTCGAGCTGCCGGCCGGCCACGAGTTTGGGGCCGACGAAGACTTCGCCTATGGCATCCGGCTCACGCTCGAGAGCCTCGACGGCGAGCCGCAGTGGACCCACGAGGTCAACATCCGCACGCGCCAGAGCAAGAGCGGGCACGATCGGTTCGGCTGGCGCCACGAGAACTCGTTCTTGCTCGACGATCCGGGCAGCGGCCGGCGCCCCCGCGAGCTGACCGATGATCGACTCACCCGCGTGCGCCTGCCTGAGGGGGTGGGGGACCGACGCCTGCGGATGACCTTCGTGCCGCGCGAGCCGAGCACCGACGTCCGCGGGCTCGCGCGGGTCTACGTTCGCCACGAGCGGCCCGTCGATGACCGGACCTTGCGCGAGCTCTCGCTCGCGCCGGAGACCGCCGCGGCGCTCGTCGATCACCTGACCTATCGCGACTGGGATCAGCTGAGCGAGGACGAGCGCCGCCAGAAGCTGGGCCACGTGTGGGCGCGGATGTCGGCCGAGGGCCTGGCGGGCGTCGACTACGAGACCCTGAGCATCTACGAGAGCGGGTTTCGGTTGCCGCGCGGGACCAAGACCGATCGGCGCCGGCTCGAGGTCAACGACGCGCACTCGCTCGCCGTCAACGTGCTGGGCCCAGCCGAGCTGACCCTCGAGGTGTTTGGCAACCCCGACCACTTCGCCGATCTGTCCGTCAAGCGGCGCGGGCTCGACTGGCTGGGGGGCAACGGGGGCCGCGACGTCCCCTACGGCCGCAGCCGCGTCGCGGTGCGCTCGCTGAGCGTGCCCGAGGGCGTGCACACGCTGATCTTCGAGTCCGAGCAGTTCCTCGAGCTCGCGCTCGAGGTCGCCGAGTCCCGGGCCGACGACGCGCGGGTGTGGCTGTGCGAGGCCGACCGACCGCGGCGGACCGACGAAGAGGGCAACGAGGTGCTCGAGCCCGACGTCCGCCGGATCCAGACCGTGCACCTCGGCCAGCAGTGGCAGGTGCTGCCGCGCTGGGCGATCGAGGGGCCCGATGACTACGCGACTCGAATGTTTCGGTTCGACGTGCGGGTGGTCCATCCAACCCCGATGGCGTGGTCGTGGCGCGACCCGGACCGGGGACCCGATCCCGAGCTCGAGCTGTGCTTCTTCGACCACGCTGGCGAGCAGCTGGGGTGCGAGCCATGGACCGGACGGCGGCCGGTCGAGTCGCACTTCGAAGGGGTCATGATCGCCGGCGAGTCGGACGGACTGGGTCCGGTCGAGTCACGCTGGCACGCGGTCTCGGAGCCCCAGACCTGGCGGGTGATCGCGCCGGCCGAGGCGGCGCAGCTCGAGCTGCGGGCCCGCGCCGGGATCCCGGGGCTGCTCGAGGTCCCGGAGCAGCGGCTGATCGTGCGCGCCTACGGGTTCTGGCCCGAGGTCGAGAACGTCGTGGGCCTGCCGTTTCGCGAGTACCAGACGGAGCACACGATCTGGCGCTACCCGCCGCTCGACACCCGCACGTGGTTCCCGCTGCGGCCGATCAACTACGACGATCTGCAGGACGACTCGGCGATCAGCGATCTGCTCGCGCAGGTCCGGCTGCAGCCGCGCGGCTACGGCCGCGGGGACGGCGAGGGCGACGGCGGGTCGGGCCGCGATCCCGACGATCGACTCGCCAATGAGCGCGACGGCCAGGACGGCTGGGATCCCGGACCGTGGGTCACGCTCGATCCGCGCGGCGTCCACCGGCGACGGTCGATCCTCGAGGAGCTCGACGCCGAGGCGGGACGCCGGCTCGCGGATCGCTGGGACCCGAGCTTGTTCACCGAGCTGTGGCCCGACCGCAAGCTGGTCATCGACTTCTCGGCGACCGGTCCGGGGGCGCCGCAATTGCACTGGCAGGTGGCACCGAGCACGCTCGGGCGCAGCGTGGGCCTGCGGATCGGGGAGCGCGCCTACGAGCACACCGTGGCCGAGACCCGGGGGCGCTGGAAGCTGCCGGTCGAGCGCGGGCGGCGTGACGTCGAGCTCGAGTTCGACGCGAGCAACAGCGAGTTCGAGATGTGGATCGATCGACCGGTGTTGATCGCGAGTCCGCCGGTCTCGCGCCGTCGGGTCGTGCACGAGCTGACCAACAGCCTGGTGTTTCCGCTGCGCAAGCCGGATCAAGCCGCGCTGACCGTCAACGTGGTCGTGTACGTCCCGCGTCGGCGCGAGCGGGCCGAGCTCGCCGTGACGATCGACGATGGCCGCCCCCGACGGCGCACCGGGGTCCCGATCGAGCACTTGAGCATCGTCGATCGCAGCTACTCGATCGATCCGGGCGGGGCCTTCGACGAGCAAGATCGCCTGGTCGACGCCCGCGAGCCGATCCGCTTCGTCGATCTGGAGGGCAGCAACAAATTGCCGCTCGACACGGTGACCATTCAGATCACGCTGGGTGAGGACATCGTGCCGGGCGTGCACGAGGTCCGCGTCGATCTGCTCGATGGCGATCGCGTCTGGGTCCGGGCGTTTCACCGGGGCGTCGCTGATCGCAGCAAGCCGGCCGCGAGCTGGACAGAGAACACCAAGCGTCCGAGCGAGGTCCAACCATGAGCAAGCTCGAGCCCATGCGCGCGGCAGCGGTCGGCCTCGCGGCCTGCTGTGTGGGTTGGGTGGGCTGCGTCCACGAGCCGCCCGTCACCGCATCGCCGGGAGCGCGCGCGAGCATGGAGGAGACCTTGACCGTGGAGCAACTCGACGATCTGCTGTGGCCCAAGACCGATGATCGGTGGGAGCCGGTGACCGAGCGCGAGCTGGTCGCGCTCGAGAGCTTGGTCGTGATGTTGCTCGAGCGCGCCGACGCTGGCTACTTCGGCGCGGCCAAGCTGGCTCGTGCCCAGCGCTTGTTGGCCGAGACCGGGCTCGAGCTGCGGGTCGTCGAGGTCCGGCTCGACCCCAACGGCGCTCTCGAGGGGGAGTCTCCCAGCGAGTCGCTGTGGGTCTTGAGCGAGCCACCAGGCGATCGCCGCGGCCGTGGATCCTACGTGTTTCGGGTCGGCGAGCTCGAGCCGCGACGGCGCGGTCGGATCGAGCACTTGCTGCAGGCGCCGCACAGCCGGTTCGACAAGTACACCGGCGAGATCGCGCTCGGGTTGTTCATCGAGCGCGACATCGGCGTGCAGCCGCCGCGGGCCCTGTTCGTCAACAGCACCCATCGCTACCGGCAGTTCGACGGCACCCGCGAGCTGCTCGTGCCCCCCGAGCGCAACCCGGCCGACGCCGCGCATCAGGCCGACCATCCGCTCGCGCGCGCGACCGCGTTGGCGCTGCGCAACCGTCGGCTCGCGCTGATCCAGCTGCACGGGTTCGAGCGCGATCTGGTCAACGACGATCCCGAGGTGATCATCTCATCTGGCGCGCTGCGACCCAGCGAGGCCAGCGAGGGCGTGCTCGGGCGTCTGCGCGCCGCGTTCCCCAACCTCCAGATCGCGCACTATGGCGTCGACGCGGCGCGGCTCGGGGCCGAGACCAACGTGCAGGGGCAGGCGGCCAGAACTGCGCGACGTTGCTTCGTGCACGTCGAGATGTCCGAGTCGCTGCGCCAGCAGCTGCGAACCGATCGCGCGGCCCGTCGGCGGCTGGCCGCGGCGCTGTTCGGCGCCGACAACCAGGAGCTTCGCCATGGCTGTCAGTGACCGCGTCTCGACCGTGCTCGCGCTGGTGTTGGTCGCCGTGCTGGCCCTGCTCGGCGGCGCCCCGGCTCGCGCCGGCTCGCCGCCACAGCCGGACGCGGACCCAGACGTGGACCGGGGCGAGCACGAGTACGAGTACGGGGACGGGGAGGACGAGGACGACGACGAGCCCGAGGACGAGCTCGAGCCCGGCGATGATCCTGGCGATGATCCTGGCGATGATCCTGGCGCAGACGGACGCCCGGACCCAGACGACGAGGTGTCGAGCCCGCGGCCGTTGGTCGTGCCCGAGCACGCCTACGACTGGGACCCCGAGCGGCTCGCGTTGATCTGGCGGCCGGCGAGCGTGGCCTGGCCGCTGGTTCCGCTCGGCTCGGGCGGCGGCGAGCATCGCCAGCTGGCCGCGCGGCTCGAGCAGCGCGAGGCGATGCTCGAGGGGCGGATGCCTGCGCCCTCGGTCCGCGGGGTGGTGGAGATCGATCGTGACCGCGCCGCGGGGGTGTGGGTGGCTGCGCTCGAGACCGTGCGCGTCCGCCAGCTCGGCGACGCGGTCCCGCTGCGCTTCATCCGGGGGGTCGACAAGCACGCCGCGGCGCTCGAGCTCGGTCGGGCGGTGGACCCGGGGCCGGGCGGCGAGCGGCGCTGGGAGCTGCATCAGCCGCCGAGCGTGGGCGCCGTGTGGTCGATCGAGGCCGACGCCCCGACCCGCGTGGTCATTGAGCGGGTCGAGCCCCGATCGCCGCGCTACGCCTCGGTCGAGGTCGAGCAAGAGCTGCTCGAGTGGATCGCGGACGACGGTCCGATCGATCAGATGCCGATGTTGATCGGGCCGGCGGACGACCTCGCCCGTCGCTTGGCGCTGCACGCCGCGCTGGCCGCCGAGCTGAGTCGGCTCGGTGACCACGAGCCTCGCTTCGAGCGAGCGATCCAGGCCTGGCGCATGCTCGCGGCGATCGACCAGATCGACCGCACGCGACCGGACGTGCGGCCCTACTACGTGCGCGACCGATCCCGCGATCGCCCGATCGCGCTCGACGACACCCAGGCGGTGAGGCTCGCGGTCGCGGACAGCGGCGACTACCGGCTGGCCGAGCAACCACGGCGCTGGACGATCGATCGCAAGGGCCCGGGGCAGCTGCGGATCTCGGCCCGCGCGTGGGCGCCAGCGGGCGCCGAGCTGCACGCGGCGGAGCTGCGGGTCCACGCGGGCGGTCGCGTGATCGAGCGGCTGCCGCTCAGCGATCGCCCGGCGATGCGCAGCGTCGATCCAGACACCGCGCTGCCGCGGCTCGAGCCGCTGTTGACCGAGGACGGCGAGGCGGTCGGTGAGTACGCCGAGCTCGTCGTCGTGCTCGCCCCCGGCCGCCACGACTACGAGATCGAGCTGCTCGGTGGCCCCGCGCTGATCTCGATCGAGGGGGCGCGCCGGACCGAGGCCTCGCTGTTGTCGCTGCGTGGGTGGACCCCCGCGAAGCGAGCCAAGGCCGCCAACCGATCGCTGCGCAAGTCCAGCGCGTCGGGGCGTGAGTGGCTCGAGCTGCTGCTCTCGCGCGAGACCCTGGCGCCGCTGCCGATCGTGTCCAACGATCCGCGGTTCGACGCGCTCGCCCAGCGCAGCCCGCTGCTCGCGGTCGCGGCCCTCGCCCAGGCCGCCAGCGACAGCCGCCTCGACGAGCGCGCGATGGATCGCCTGGTCGAGCGCGTGCAGCCGTGGCTGGCCAGCCTGGCCCGCGATCCCAGCGTCTCGCCCGAGGTTCGCGGGCAGCTGCGCGCGCAGTGGTTGATGCTGGCCGCGACACTGGGCCGCCGCGATCACTCGCGCGCGCTGGTCGAGCAAGTCTCGGGCGGGGCGGATCCGATCGGTGAGCTCCCCGTCGAGGGTCTGCGGATCCTCGCCGAGCTGCTCGAGCCGACCCGGTCGTTGGTGCGAAGCCCCGCGCTGGCCCTGCTCGAGCTGGCTCGCTCGCGGGCCCCCGCTGACGACGACCTGCGCGCGCAGACCCTGCGGCTGTGGAGCGTCGCCTCGACCTGGTCCCGCCGCCGCCCCGTGTCCAGCCGGCCGTCGTCGGCGGCGATACCGTTCGCGCCGGTCGGCGAGTGGCTCGTCGCGCGCGAGGGGCCGCTCGTCGACCCTCACGATCACCCTGACAGCTGGCTGCGCCTCGGGATCGGCCGGCCGGCGCGGGTGCGGGCGGAGCTCGGGCCCCAGGCGATCCGACGCGAGCTCGAGGACGTTGGCGAGGACCCAGCCACACCCGCGGTCGCCGCTCGACGCCTGCGCCTGCTCGCGGTCCACATTGCGACGCCGGTCGGCGAGCGCGAGCCCGCGCTGCTGCAAGTCGATGGCCAGCGGTGGTACAGCCCGCAGCTGGCCGGGGTCCAGCGCCATCAGGTGGCCGTGTCCGAGGGGATCCACGAGGTCATGGTCGACGGTCCGCCCGGGACCGTGGCCTGGGTCGACGCCCCGCCCGCCGACGTCGAGGCGCTCGATCCCAGCGAGGTGGGTCGACGCGAGCGCATGTGGCCGCTGGCGTCATCGAGCTGGCACCTGCCCGGCCCCGCGGTTCCGGGCGTGGTCCGGCTCGAGCTGCGCTGGCCCGAGAACATCCCCCCGCGGCCGGTCTGGATCACCATGCGCCAGGTCGGTGAGTTCGAGCCGGGCACCGAGCCGCCAGCCAAGACCGTGCTGTTTGATCCGCGCACGCCTGCAGCCGCCCGCGCCGACGGCGAGCTCGACGGCGACGTGAAGCTGATGGAGATCGATCTCGAGGCCCTGCCGATCCGGTCGAGCCCGTGGGCGTCGCCACGCCACGACATCAACTTGACGATCGTGGGGGCGACCACGCAGGTCGACTTCGACGTCGAGGACGGCCTGGAGATCGCCGGCTCGCTGTCGCTGCGGCGGGGCCTCCGGCCGAGCGACTTCGGCGGCGGCTCCGGGTTCGACGACGAGCTCGACGAGACCCTCGTCGAGGTGTTCGACGGCCTGACCGCGCTCGATGGCGTGAGCATGATCGAGGAGCTGCGCCAGCTCAGCCGGCTGCTGCTGGTGGTCCCCAGCGACCTCGATCGCCGGGCCCGTCGCGCCGCGCTGCTGCTGATGCTCGGCGAGACCGGCAACGCTCGCGCCGATCTGCTGCGGCTCGCGGCGTGGTCCGACCGGGCCGATCTGCTGGTCCGTCAGCGCGAGCGGGCCGACGCGCTGCTCGGTGAGCTCGAGCGTCGCTTCGACGCGCTGATCGCCCCCCGCGAGATCGTCGTGACGGATCTGAGCCGGCCGACCGAGCCGATGCTCACGGGGCCAGCGCTCGCCGCTGTCGTCGGCGATGATCGGGCCCAGGTCGAGCCGTGGCTGGGGCTGTGGGCCCAGCTGCGCGAGGTCACCAACGACGACGCGCTCGCGGCGATCGACGTCGAGCTCGGGCGCTTGCAGCTCGAGCGGCAGGCCAGCTCGGCGCCCGATGAGCTCGACGTGGCGCTGTTGCTCGGCGAGATCACGCGGGCGCAGCTGCTGAGCGCGGTGTTTGGTCGTGAGCGCGAGGCCGGGCGCGCGTGGGCCGAGCTCTACGGGCGCATGCAGGGTCACCCGGGCCAGATCCGCGATCCGATCGCGGTCGGACTCGCCGCCGTCGATCCGCTCCTGACCCACCTCGACGAGCCCGGCAGCGACGCGCGCGACGCCGGGCTGGCGTTCGGCCTGGCCCGCGAGCTCGAGCCCGGCTACGGCCACACCAGCGTGCGCAGGCTGGCGTTCATCGCGGCGCTGCGCAGCGACTGGAGCACCCTCGATCACAGCGAGGACAACGCCGGGTTCGAGCGCCTCGAGCTGCCCGTGTCCGAGCTCGCGCCCAGCCCCTCGGCGCAGGTCCGTGAGGCGCTGATGGTCGCGCCGTGGTCGAGCGCCGAGTCCGAGCAGCTGCTGCCCGGGCGCAAGGGCGTGTTCGCCTGGGACGCGACGCCGGGCCGCGTGACGGCCGAATTCTGGTGCCGCGTGGCCCGGCCCGACCTCGCCCCCGGGCGCGGCGTCGGGGCCGACGATCCGCGGGCGTTTGGGGCCGCGCGGCTGACCGTGCGGCTGCGCGCCAAGGGCCGGGACGCGGTCGACATTCAGCACCACGTGGAGGTTCAGGACGCCAAGATCAGCACGCTCGAGCTGCCGCTGGAGAGCGGCGCGCGGCACCGGCTCGAGGTCGTGCTCGGCGACGATCCGATCTGGCTGTGTTCGTGGCGGACCCGCACGGCGCCGAGCAGCGCGAAACAAGATCCAGACCAGCTGCAGGTGGTCGAGTCGTACCGGCGCGCGCGGTGGTGGACGGCGGAGTCCGGCAAGGCCGTGGAGTTCGTGGTGCTCGGCCCCGCGAGCCTGCACCTCGAGACCCGCGCGCTGACCAACGCAGACTCCAGCAAGCAAGCCCACGACCTGATCGCGAGCATTGAGCGGCTCGACGACGACGGGCGCCACGGCGGCCCCGAGCAAGGCCCGCTGGCCCTCGACGCCGAGCGCGAGCGCGCCGTGATCACCGAGACCCGGCGACGCTTCGAGGTCGCCCACGCGAGCGGCCACACCGTGCTGTTGACCGACGCGGCGCCGTACCGCGTGCGGCTGCGCAGCGATCGTGGCCGCGCGCTGATCCGGGCCAGGGTTCGGCGAGATCGGCCGGACATCCCCCCGCCCGCGCAGGTGTCGATCCGCGAGCTCGACCCGCGGGTGTCGCCCTACGTCGACACCTTCGACTGGCGCACCGTCGGGCTCGCGAGCCCCGTGATCGCCCGCGACGAGGTCGACCCGATCCGCAACCGAATCGGATCGCTCGACGCCCGGGTCACCGTCGGGCTCGACGACATCGCCAACGTCGACGACTTCGTCCCGCGACTGGGGCTGTACGCGCGGGTCGGCTGGCGCCGCGAGCTCGTCAACGATCTGCTGTGGATGCACGTCGCGGCCCAGACCGCCCTGCGGGTCCAGAGCCCGGTCGCCGCCGGAGGGATCATCGGCGTCGGCGCGAGGTTGCCCGTGATCGGTGCCCGGATCGGCGCCGACTTGAACGTGATGGCCCACTCGTTCCTCGGCCGCGCCGAGACCAGCGTGCGGCTGTATGGCTTCGTCGATCGTCTGTTTTGGCTGGGGCGCTTCGTGCAGCTGCGCGCTGGGTTGAGCGTCGGCCTGCGCTATCAGTCGTTGACGCCCGGCCGGGTGGCGATGGGGCCCGAGCTCATCGAGCCGCACCCGCTCGTCTACCAGCGCTACCTCGAGGATCACCCGATCCAGCTGCGCCCCGAGCTCGAGCTGCGCGGCTACCCGTTCCAGGATCTCGCGGTGGTCGGTGTGGCGTCGCTGATGCCCAACCTCAACGGCGATCCGGTCCCGCTCGACCACGTCAACGTCGAGGTCGGGCTGATCGGGATCGGTCGGCGGCCCCGGCCGTGGGTCCCGACCTGGGGGCTGAGCTACCAGCTGTCGACGCGCTTCGCGGATCGAGATCGCAGCATGCTGATCCTGCGTCACCGGGTCGACGCCGAGCTCGGGTTGGGGGTCTGGGCGCGCGACACGGCTCGAGTCGCGTTTGGGCTGCGCAATCAGGTGTATCTCTCGAACGGGCCCAGCCCGATCCGCGACATCATCGAGCTGTGGATCCGCGTCGACGCGGTGTTTGGTCGACGCCTGCGTGACTACGGTCCCGGTGAGCTGTGGTTCAGCGAGCCGTGGGCCCCGCGCGGCTGGGGTGACGACGAGCACCAGGCCGGCTCCACGCAAGGTCGCGGGCGAGCGCTGGCCCGGCCGCGCTGACCGAGCGGACGAGTCCTCAGCGGCGTCCGCGAGCGGACGAGGCCCCAGCGGCGTCCGCAAGCGGACGACAGACTTGGGGCCAATTGGCGACAGGTCTCCGCCAGTCGATCGGCGCATGAGCATTGGCGCGAGGCGTTCCAATCGCGCCAGTTCGCGAAGCCGCGCGAGTTTTGAGGCACGTGAGCCGATCACGCGCCTTTCGTTCGCGGGACGGAGGTCGAGGCTCGGGTTAAGCTCCCGTGCCCCGCCGCTTCCATGGCACCACATCGATCAGGCTCGTTTACCCGCGCACCGCCGCCACCCGCGGCCGTGGCCGCGTTGGTGCAGCTGATCGAGCAGGTGCTCCCGCCGCTGCAGGCCCGGGTCCGCCGTGATCGGCTCGAGCCGCTCGCGCTTCGAATCGCGGAGCTCACCGATCCGCGCGACTTCGCGGGCGAAGATCGGCTGGGCTTGCGGCTGGGCAGCCTCGCGGTGCTGACGGTCCGGGTGGTCTCGCAGCTGCAATTCGAGCTCGCCGAGATCGAGCGACACGTCGCGAACCACGTCGAAGCCTACGCGCGGGCCAAGACCGAGGCCGCCCGACGCAACCGGCTCGAGCTGATGATCGACGAGACCGCCGCGGACGCTCGCGCGGCCCGGGCCGATCGGCTCGCGCTCAGTCGCCACCTCGATCTCGACGCGCTGCGCGAGCGCTACGACGACCGGCGCGAGGTCTTGGTCGTGGCGATCGAGCTCGGCATCATGATCATCGGCCCGGCGATCGAGCAGGCGCTGGTCGCCGAGGACTGGGACGCGAGCTCGTCGTTCGTCCACGACGCGTCGCTCGGGCTCTACAGCGAGGTTCGAACCGTGCTCGCCCAGGTCGAGCCTGTCTCGTTCTTGCTCAACCAGCTCAGCTTGCTGCGCCGCTGGCCCTCGCGCCTGGCCTGCCTCGAGAGCCTCGAGGCCGCGCTCGCGTGTCTGGGCCTGCCGATCTTGCCAGCGCTGCCGGCGATCCCGGCGCTCCCGCCCCGTCGTGGCTATCGCAACGAGTCACCCCAGCGCGGCGTCTTGGATCTGCGCGCGGGCCTGCTGACGATCGCCGAGGACGTCAACGAGCACGAGTGGGTTCAGGCCCGGGCGATCGCGTGCCTGCGCCGGGTCGATCCCGAGGTCCATCGCGCGTGCGTGCGCAGGCGCCTGGGCCTCGACGCCGAGACCCCGCCCGAGTGGCCCAAGCGCGACTTCTTGGTCCGGGGGCTGGTGATTCAGCAGCTCGCCGCCCAGCTCGAGCACAGCGCCGAGGCCGAGCTGCTGGCCCAGGCGATCACGCGCGGCGATCCCAGCGAGTTCGTTCGCATCGCCCACGCCAAGACCCTCGAGGTCCTGGCGCTCGAGCGACCCTCATCGTTCTACGAGTTTGCCCGGCTGCTCACGCGCATGGGGGACAACGGGGCCGCGGTCGAGATGCCGCGCGTGCACGCGACCGCCTGCCTCGCCATGGTTCGTGGCCTGCGGATCGCCAGCGACACCCGGGCCGGCGAGCAGGTCGCCGAGGTCATCGTCGAGCGGCTCGCCGCGACGATCATCGGCGTCAGCCACCCCCTGATCGCGCGCGTCGCCTGTGAGCAGGCGGCGGCGACCTGCGAGCTGCTCGCGGAGGCCCCGGGCATGGACGCCGCGCTGCAGCGCCACGCCCTGACCCTCGTCGAGGGCCTGCACACCTGCCTGGCCGACGTCAGCCGCAGCGCGTCGATCCACGAGGCCGTGTCGGTTGCGATCGAGCAGATCGACACGGCGCTGCGACGCGAGCGGGCGGCGTGGACCAAGGCCCTCGACGAGGCGGTCCAGCAGGTCCCGTCGGGCGGGCAACGAAGGGTCCCGCTGCCCACTCACGAGGGCCAGCACCCCAGTCACGACGAGCTCGCGCGGATCTTGCCAATGCTGACCCGCAACGACTGGGGGCTCGACGTCGACGAGCGGGGCAAGCGGCTGTTGGTGCGGCGTGGCGATCGTCGGGTGACCCGGATGTGGCGAACCCTTCACGAGCTGCGTCACCCGGCCGGCAACAAGCGCCAGGCGTTCCGCCACACGGTCGGCCGGAGCCTGGTCGGCAAGCTGCGCGCGCACCCGGGCCGGCTCGACGAGGTCACCGCGACGGTGGTCCCTGGTGAGCGGCTCAACCTCGACGCCGAGGGCGGCTGGGGGCGCCACCTCCCCCTCGTCGACGACCTGCTGGGGCTGCACTGGCTGCGCGGGCCTCGGCTCGACCCGGTCGAGATCCTCTCGAGCCACGGCGTGACCAGCCTGCGCCTGCGCGGCAACGTGGTCCGCCGACTGTGGTCGCGCTGGCGGCTGAACTTCAAGTACGCCGAGCTCTCCGAGCTGCGCCGTCGGGCGCTGATGGCCGACGAGCCGAGCGAGCGGCGTCGCTTCGCCGATGAGCTGCGCAGCCGCTACGGCGTCGATCTCGAGTTCCGGGCCCACCCGTCGGTGATCGGCGAGCGACCCGTGCCGCCGCGGCTGCGCGCGCTGTTCCCCGGCCCGCCGAGCAAGCGGGCGCTCGACGATGCGTCCGCGTCAGATCCCGAGCCCGAGACTGATCCCGAGCCCGAGCCCGAGCCCGAGCCCGAGCCCGAGACTGATCCCGAGCCCGATCTCGAGCCACCGACCGAGCCCGGCCCCGCGAAGCGCGACGCGATCATCGTCGCCACCGACTCGCCCGACGCGGCTCGACCCAGCGCGTCGCTGGTCCCGCTCGCCAGCCTCCCGCTCGGCGGCGTCGCGCTGCCGGATCTGCGCGCGGGCATGAACGAGTGGCTGCGCGACAACCTGCACTACTTCCTGACCCTCGAGGGCAACAGCCAGGACGCGCTCGGGCTATTTGCGCTGGGGCTCTCGGGCTGGTTCCTCGGCTCGGGCTACGCGCGGCGCCGCAAGATCGCCAAGGCCCGCGCCGAGATCCCGCTGTCGATCGGCGGCTGGGGGACCCGGGGCAAGTCGGGCACCGAGCGGCTCAAGGCCGGGCTGTTTCACGGGCTCGGGTTTCGAACCTTCTCGAAGACCACCGGCTGCGAGGCGATGTTCATCCACTCGGTCCCGCTCGGTCCGCAGGTCGAGATCTACACGTTCCGACCCTACGGCAAGGCCACGATCTGGGAGCAGCGCAACTTGCTGGTGCTCGCCGCCGGGCTCAAGAGCGAGGTGTTCTTGTGGGAGTGCATGGCGCTCAACCCCGAGTACGTCGACATCCTGCAGCGCGGCTGGATGCGCGACGACTTTGCGACCGTCACCAACACCTATCCGGATCACGAGGACATCCAGGGCCCGGCCGGGATCGACGTCGCGACGGTAATCGGCCGGTTCATCCCCGAGGGCAACCTGGTGATCAGCTCCGAGCTCGCGTTCAACCCGGTGTTGCGGGACTCGGCCAAGCTGCGCAACGCCGAGCTGCTGGAGATCGGCGACTACGAGGGTGATCTGCTGCCCGACGACCTGCTCGGGCTGTTCCCGTACTCGGAGCACCCCCGCAACATCGCGCTGGTCACCGAGCTCGCGCGCCAGCTCGGGATCGACGACGAGCTGGCGATCGTGTGCATGGCCGACTACGTCTACCCCGACCTCGGGGTCCTCAAGTTCTACCCCGACGTCCAGGTCCGCGGGCGCACGCTCTCGTTCGTCAACGGCTGCTCGGCCAACGAGCGGGCCGGGTTCTTGAACAACTGGAAGCGCACGGGCTGCGTGGATCTGGCGGCGGCCGGCGATCCGGCCCGGATGGTCATCACCGTCGTCAACAACCGTGATGATCGGGTGAGTCGCTCGGAGGTGTTCTCGCGGATCCTCGTCAACGACGTCGCCGTCGACGCCCACGTGCTGATCGGGACCAACCTCGCGGGCCTGCAGATCTTCGTTGACCGCGCGCTCGAGAACTTCGCGGCCGAGCAGGAGCTGGTCGACGCCGACGCGCTCGTCGAAGGCGGGGCCGGGCACGAGCGGGCGCGCAGCCGGCTCAAGGCGCTGTTCGGGCGGGTTCGCGGTCCGGTGGAGGGCTGGTGGGAGCAGCTGTGCACGCTGCTGCGGCTGGGGCTCGGCGCGCTCGGGCGGCGCTTCGATCCCGACGGCGCCGACGCCCAGGCCCTGCGAGCGCTGGTCGCCAAGCTGCGCGACAGCCAGGGCGGCCACGAGTTCGAGGCGGTCGTCGCCAAGCTCGCGAGCGACAAAGACCTAAACGCGGCCGTCCGCACGCTGCACGATCGCAGCGCCGAAGAGCCCACGCTGATCCACCCCCACGAGGTCGGTCGCGCCGCCGACTTCGACGATCTGCTCGCGCACCTGCGGGATCGGATCACGCGGATCGTGATCGCCGGGCGGTTCGCCGCCAAGCTCGAGCCGGTGCTCGAGGGCCGCAACCCGGCCGCGCTCAAGAGCTTCACCACCGAGCTCACGCGGGCCTGGATCACCTTGTTTCGCGCCCAGGTGATCATCGTGTGGGACTCGGGGGCGACCGGTGATCAGATCATCGATCAGTGCGCGCGGGCGGTCCCGCCTGGCGTGCACGTCACCGTCATGGGCACCCAGAACATCAAGGGCACGGGCCTCGACTTCATCTATCGGTGGCTGGCGCTCGACGCCGTGTGCATCGGGCTCGACAAGCTCGACAGCGACGACGAGCAGACCCGGCTCGACGCCCTGCGCAGCCTCGACGCCCACTCGGACTTTGGGTTCACGGACACGGGCATGATGGTCAAGCGCCTGCCCGAGATGACCAAGGGCAGCGGCCAGGAGGCCTCGCTGCGGACCGCGCTGCGCGAGAAGGCCGACGCGATCCACCGTCAGAAGCTCGCCAAGCTCGACAGCGCCGGCGGGGCCGCGGCCAAGGGCGGCAAGTTCTGGACCTCGATCGAGGGCTGGATCGACTTCATGGACGGCGCCGTGCGCTACCGGCAGTCGCGCCAGCTCGTCCAGGACCTCGTCGACTTTCGCGTCAGCCACAACAAGATGGCCGTCGAGATGCGCGAGATCTATGCGCGGGCCAAGGGGGGCTGGCTCGGCAAGGCCCTGGCCGCCAAGCTCAAGGCGCGCAAGCGGAGCGCGCCAACTTAGAGCCCTCGCGCGCCCTGATCCCTGACTTCAGTCGCACAGCGCGACCTTGTTGCCGCTGAGGATCGTCGCCCCGCCGACGTCCACGACCGCCGCGAAGTCCTCTACCAGGCACTCCGACAGCTTCTCGTTGGTCAGGACCTTCAGGTCGCCGCCGATCGAGGTCACGCCCAGCCCGTCAAAGCTGGTCAGGACCTTGTTGTCCTCGATCCGCAGGTCACCGCCGACGCTCACGAGGTTCTCGAGGCCGACGAAGTTCTCGATGATCGCCGCGTCCCACAGCTCGAGGCTGCCGGTGAGGGAGGTCAGCGCCTCGAACCCGCTGTAGTCCGTCAGGTCGTCGTTGCCGGCGATCTCGAGCCGCCGGGCCGAGGTCAGGGCCGGGAACGAGCCGAGATCCGTGAGCCCGCTGTTGCCGGTGATCGTGATCGACCCGACGCTCGCGAGCTGCTTGAACTCGATCAGCGCCGGCATCGCGTTGTTGCCCGTGATGATCAGCGTGTCGACCCGCTCGAGGTTGCCGAGCCCGAGCAGGGTGGTGAGCGTGGGCGCGAACCGGATCTCGAGGATCCCGACCTCGCGCAGGTTCGAGAGCCCGGTCAGGTTGGTGACGGTGCTGGTGATGATGATCCGCTCCGGGACGCACTCACCCAGCTGTAGCTCTTCGATCTCGGCGTCGGTGTTGATGACGATGTCGGGGCCGGGCGACTCGGTGTCGAGGCAGCTGGGCTCGCCGGTCTCGGTCCCGGTGTCGCTGACAGGCGGCGGATCCTCGGTCGGGCAGGCGGTCAACACCAGCGCGGCGCCGAGCGCTGTGAACGTAGAGCGGCAAGTCAGGGCAAAGGTCGAGTCACGCACCTCGGGAGTATGCCAAAGATGTCCATGCCGCCCACGCAGTTTCTAGCGTGCCACTGTAGGGCGCTGGGCTGGGAGGACGACGGCGAGCTGCCCCGATCCCAGGCCCTCGCGCTCGGCCGCGGTCACGACCGGGACCTTGCGCCCGCGCAGCGTGGGCGTGCGCGCCAACAGCACGGCGAGCGGGGCCATGACTTGCTCCTCGAGCACGCGCTTGAGCGGCCGCGCGCCGCGGGTTGGATGCCAGCCCCACTCGGCCAGGGTCGCGCGGGCCGAGTCGCTGACCGCCAGGCGGAGCTCACGGCGCGCGAGCCCGGTGCGCTTGCCGAGCGCGTCGATCTCGAGGTCGACGATCGCTCGAATGTCGGCGGGCGTGAGGTTGCGAAACGGGACGACGAAGTCGATGCGGTTGAAGAACTCGGGCCGAAAGTGGCGGCGCACGGCCGCGTCGAAGCTGCGCCCTTGCTCGGCCTCCGTGTTGTCGCCAAACCCGGCCGCGCCGCGCTCGGACACGCCGAGGTTCGAGGTCATGATGATCAGCGTCATCCGAAAGTCGACCAGGCAGCCGGCCGCGTCGGTCATGCGGCCCTCGCCCAGCACCGCGAGCAGCAGATCGAACACCTCGGCGTGGGCCTTCTCGATCTCGTCGAGCAAGATCAGCGACAGCGGCTGCTGCCGGACCTTCTCCACCAGGCTCTCGACCCCGGGCCCGACCGCCAGGAGTCGCTGGGCCGACCCTGGGAGCATGAACTCGGACATGTCGAGCCGGATCATTCGCTCGGCCGCGCCAAACATGTAGCGCGCGAGCTGCTTGGCGAGCTCGGTCTTGCCGACCCCCGTCGGGCCCACGAAGAACAGGCTGCCGACCGGGCGCTCGGGGTCGTCGAGGCCGGCCTTGAACCGCGCGAGCACCCGGGCCGCCGTCGCGCACGAACGATCCTGGCCGATCACCCCCGCTCGCAGCCGCGCGGCGATCGTCGCGGGTCCGGCCACGGAGTCCTCGCTGATCAGCTCGAGCGGCAGCCCCGTGTGGCGCGAGAACGCGGCCGACGCTTGTTGGGCGCGCATGACGGTGATCTCGCTGGCGGGCCCGAAGCTGTTGGAACCGCCAGGCCGGATCTCCGCGGCGTCGCTGGGAGGCCGCGTGTCAGGGTCGGAGTTGGGGTCAGTGTCGGTGTTGGTGTCGGTGCCGCCGCCGACCGGAGCCGTCGCGCCGGCGCGCTCGGCCAGCGCCGCGGTCTCGTCGTACCCGTGCTCTTGGTTGAGCCAGTCGAGGAACCGAAAGCCCTTGCCCGGGAAGCAGGTGTCGCGGCGAAACAGCTCGAGGTGCTGGACGACCCGGCGCAGGGCCTCGGGCTGCAGCGCGAGCTTGGGGTTGATCCGGGCCTGGTACGCGCGCAGCAAGCCGGGCATCGCGGCCGAGGGTGTCTCGGCGATGTTGATGGTCGAGAACGCGGCGAGCAGGCGTGGGGCCCGGGTCTTGAGCTGCTGGTACTCGTGCGGATGACACTCCGTGATGAGGCTGAGCTCGCCGGCTTCGATCGCGGGCAGGAAGAAGTCGGCGATCGAGCTGCGAGCGCTGCGGACGTCGAGCAGCGGCGGCAGCTGCCCGACGTACAGATAGTCGCCCTCGTGGGACAGCTCGTGGACCATGTCGAGGCAGCGCTGCTCCCACTGGCCGAGGTACATCATGCCGGCGATGATGCGCTCGGCCGAGGTCGACCAAATCCTCGGGCTGGTCCTCGGGCGGGTCTCCAGGCTGGTCCGCGCGCTGGCGCCGTGGGAGCCTCGGCGGTGGCGCGCGAACTCGCGAGCGAGCGTCTCGACCCAGGTGGTCTTGCCCACGCCCGGACCCCCGACCAGCAGGATCGACGCCGGGGTCTCGCGCTCCCACAGGTGCGCGTGGGGCCGCAGATCTGCGGGCTCGATCAAGCGCGAGCGTCGACGGCGGGCGTGCTGGACCAGCTCTTCGGCGACAGCGTGGAGGGTCGGGAACACCTCCCAGGTCTCGGGCTCGCTCGGCTTGCGCTTGCGGCGACCGAGCACCGCGGGCGACCAGGGCTCGATCCGCTCGGTCCCGAGCGCGCGGAAGTCGAACAGCGAGCGCGCGGCCTCGCCGAGCAGCGCGCTGCTGACCGCCTGGCCGAGCACCTGCGGCGCGATGTCGAGATCCTCGAGGATGAACCACCAGTCGAAGCGCGGCAGCACGACCCGGTAGCCGCCCTTGTCGAGCTTCGACCAGGCGAACGCGAGCCGCAGCGGGATCGCCTGCTTGCCGATCACCCAGCGCTTGTGCACGACCGCGAGCGGGTGGACCTCGACGCGCACCGTCCGGGTGTTGAGGTCTTCGTCCCACAAGAACGAGTCGAGCGGGTGCTCGCGGGCGATCATGTCGGACACGATCTGCTCGAGCCCGGCGTAGACCTCGGCCTCGCTGGCCCCGAACGCACACGGTAGCTGCTGCGTCCAGCCTCGCGCGAGCAAGCTGCCGGTCAGCCTGCCGTCGTGGTGGGTCACGAAGTACACGCGCAGCGAGCTCTTCATGATGGTCGCTCCGGTGGCGGCTTGACCGAGGCCAGGCCCGCGTCGGTGATGCGGCGCTCGCGATCTTGGCTGATCGCCAGGCCCACCCGCATCAGCCACAGCAGCGTGAGCACCGGCTCGAGCTGGGCGCCCGAGTGGCTCGAGACGTGGCTGAGCGGGTAGTCCTCGACCTCGATGTTGGCCGAGCGTCCGCCGCGGGGCTCTTCGACCGTGAAGCGGCGGATGATCGGGAGCATCGCGTCGGGGTTTTTGGGCAGCTCGGTCCCGGCCTCGAGCGCGTGGATGAAGGCCTGGCGCTGGGCCAGGGTCCGCGTGATCAGCTGCGCGGGGTCGTCGCGCGGCTCACCGTCGAGCACGCGCACGCGAACGATCTCGTGGCCGCCGCCAAGGGTCTCGAGCACCTGACAGCCCGACTCGCCGGCGAAGAACTCGCGCACGCTGGGGCCGACGAGCTGCAGCACGACGAGCTCGGGGTCTTCGCTGCACAGGCGGGCGAACCCCTGCGCGAACTGGCCGTCGCGGGTGCCCTGATCCGGGGCCCGCAGCGAGGTCAGCTCGGTCGCCGGAGCGCCGGAGGGGAGCCCGGCGTAGGCCTCGAGCTCACCGCGCCCGCGGCTCGCGTAGGCGTGGGCGAGCTCGGCGAACAGCGAGGTCTCGCGGGCCTCGAAGCGCCGCCGCTGGCGGGGATCCCCGATCCGCGAGAGCTCGAGGAACACGACGTGCTGGCGTGGATCATCGGCGCGCTCGAGCGCGCGCTCGAGGAACCACACCTCGGCGATCGCCCGGAGCATGGCCTGGCGCTCGCGCAGGGGCAGGCTGGGGCTGAACTGGCGGCGATCGAAGCGGCGGATCGTGGTCGCGCTGCCGTCCTGGGCGCGGACCTGCTGGGCTGGAAACCGATCGATCTCGAGCTGCTCGCCGAGCCCCTCGTGGGGCCCCTCCGGCTCCTCAACCTGGCCGCTGAGGCGCTGATCATAGGTGGCGTGGAGCTCGAGGGCGTCGCGCAGCGAGTGAATCTCCGAGCGAAGGACCTCGAGGTTGTAGAGCGCGTCGGTCTGACTGCCGCTGCGCTCGTGGTCGTCGGCGGCGTCGCGGTTGAAGGCGTCGAGCAGCGTGGCCAGGGTCTTGGACAGCTGCGCGAGCCGGGGGCTGTGCTCGAGCCCGCGCAGGAACCCCAGCGCGAGCGGGACCTGCTCGAGCAGGGCGGCGTTGGGGCGCTCGAGCAGCTCGCCGAGCCGGCTGTCCTCGGGGATCGGATCGGCCTCGCGCAGGGCCTCTTCGTGGACCCGCAGCGTCGCTCGCTGACCATCCTCGCGCGGGTGTGCGGCAGGTGGCGCGGGTGGTTCCTCGTAGATCCACAGCAGCCGCATGCTGGCCGCGCGTGAGCGGGTCAGCGTCTCGACCAGCAGCGAGCCGAGGTTGTCCTCGAGCCAGCGCTTGAGCGAGCGGGCGCCGTCGCGCGCGTTGAAGCCCTCGCGTACGATCTTGGCGAGGACGGCGTCGGTCGTGCGCACGAACGAGCTGCGCTCGATCAACCCACGACGGCCGAGCAGGTGGGCGAGCTCCTTGCGTGCGATCGCCACGGCCGCCTGCTCGTCGAGCGGGCGAAACTCGACGACCCGATCGATCCGATTGAACAGCTCCGGCGGAAAGAACTCGCGTACGGCCTTGGCGATGTCGATCAGGATCGCGCGGCGATCGACGTCGCCAAAGCCCATGGACGAGCCACCGCCCGCGCCCAGGTTGGATGTCATGATCACGACCGCGTGGCGAAAGTCGGCGACCTCGCCGCTGGCGTCGCTGAGCCGGCCGTCGTCGAACAGCTGCAGCATCAGGTTGAGCACCGAAGGGTCGGCCTTCTCGACCTCGTCGAGCAGCACCACGCAAAACGGCTGGGCCTGCACGCGGCTGGTCAGCACGCCCTGCGGGGCGTAGCGATCACCGATCAAGCGCGCGGCCGCGCCGGGCACGTTGTACTCGCTCATGTCGAGGCGCACGAGCCTGCTCTCGTCGCCGAACAGGTAGGCGGCGAGGGCCTTGGCCATCTCGGTCTTGCCCGTACCAGTCGGGCCGGTGAACAAGAACACGCCGTACGGTCGGGCCGGATCGCACAGCCCGGCCTTGATGCGCACGATCAGATCGCGGATCACCGCGATCGCCTGCGGCTGGCCCATGACCTGGGCGGCGAAGCCCTTGGCCACGTCGTCGGACTCGAGCGGGAGCTCGGGCGCGAGCAGCAGCGCGGGCATGCCGGTCCGCTCGGACAACAGCTCGATCAGCTCCGGGGTGCCGATCTTGGGACGCCCGGCGTCCTCGCCCCCGCGCGGATCGGTCGGCGCCTGCATCAGGATCTCGGCGAGCGCCAGGCTGGCCGCCCGCTCGCGCGAGACCCTGCGTCGCGACCCCAGCGCGCGAACGAGCTCCAGGGCCTTGCCCGGGTACGCGCTGCCCGAGTACAGCGAGCCCGAGAGCTCGTAGATCGATCGAAACACGCGAGGATCAAACCCGCAGCCGAGCGAGAGCTCGAGCTCGCGGGCCTCGTGGACCAGCATGCGCATGGTCGTGGCGGCGTCGGTCGGCTCGACGTGGATGGTCGTGAACAGGTTGGCGAAGCCCGAGGCGTCGGCCTGCAGCTGCTGGTACTGCTCTGGCGTGCACTCGCCGATCAGCGTGAGCTCGCCGCGGGCGATCGGCCCGCGGAAGAACGCCGACAAGCTGCGATCACTCTGGCGCGACTCGCCGATCCGGCCCCACGCGTGCAGGTCTTCAGCCCACAGCAACACCCGCTTGGCGTAGGTCTCTTCGAGCAGCTCGATGCAGCGCTTCTCCCACTGCCCGAGGTAGCTCATCCCGGCGATGATCCGGCGACCGCCGATCTGCCACACGTGGTGGACGCGATCGAGGTTCTGGTGGGTCCCGTAGCCGTCGGCCTCGAGCAGATCGACCACGGCGCGCTGCAACAGCGTGGACTTGCCGACCCCGGGCGGCCCGATCAGGAGGAGCGGCGCCTTGCGGGACCCACACAGCAGCTGGCGCAGCTGCTCACGATAGGGCGTCCGGACCATGCCCGGCGAGAGCTCGTCGTCGACGGCCTTGCGGGTGAGATCGAACCCGAGCTCGCTCAGCAGCGTCGTGCCTGGGCGGCGCTGGCGAGCCCCGATCTGCGCCATCTCGGGGCCCCTTTGCTGGGGCAGCTGCGAGAGCAAGGACTTGGGCTCGGCTCGAAACGCGAGGATCTTCAGGCTCTCGGTGCCCTGGCGGCGGAGCTGCTCGAGCTGTTCCGAGCCGAGCCCAGCTGCGGTCCAGCGCCGCTGGAACACCGTGTTGGCCAGATCCTGCAGGGTGTGGCGGTCGTTGAGCGGGAACCACTCGTGCGGGCGCATCGGGTGGTAGGCGATCTCGATCGCCGCGCTGAGCCCGAGCGGTCGCGGCTCGACGATCACCGGGACCCGACCGGTGAACCGGAGCCGGCCATCGTCGCTGCGCACGGTCAGATCGAGCTGGACGTGGTGGAGCCGACGGCCGCGAACTAGCTGCAGCGCGGGCAGCTCGGCCGGCAGCGCCCGGCGGACCCGCTCGCGGCACTCGGCGAGAAACTGGTCGCGCAGCTTGCTCGACGCCCGTCCCGACACGCAGACCTCGCGCGCGCCAAACCCGAGCGACCACCACTGGCTGAAATTGCCCAGGCTGCGCTGAAACACGGTCACGGAGAAGTCGAGCACGGCCATCAGGCGGCCTCGTCGTCGCCGAAGAACGCGTGTCGAACGAGCCCCGTGAACATCACCGCTTCGATCCGCGACCAGAACTCGGCGGGGGTGATCGACATGCGCTCGGGGGTGATGCTGCCGCTGAGCTGGCCGTGGTCGTCGAAGTGCGCGCGCTTGGGCGTGGCGTCGAGCTGCTTGCGACCCAGGGCCCTGGCGACCGCCAGCTTGGGGGTGTCCCAGTCCTGCGGCTGGAGCACGGCGTCACGCGAGATCAGGCGCGCCTGCATGTGCGCGGGGCGTTGATCCTTGTCGCGGCGGCCCTCGTGCTGGCAGCCGTGGTCGTAGCGAAACAGGCCCAGGTGGCTGTCCATGACCGCGCCCGCGTGACGGCCTCGCAGACACAGCAGGACGTCGCGAAACCGTCGCTTGCCCGCCTGGGCGTGGTTCGGATCGTGGTTCGGATCGTGGTTCGGATCGAACTCGGCGAGCAGGCTCTGACGCAGCCACGCCGGGGTCCGCGGGGGTCCCCACTCCCGGCTCTCGGGCCAGGGCTGCTGGCCGGGGTCGGGCGCCTGCCTGTCGCCGTGGACGTGAAAGCAGGCCGTCCAGCCGCGGTCGTCCAGGCAGTCGAGCAGCGGCAGCAGGTAGACCAAGAACGCGCCGCGGGGGTCTTGTTCCTGCAAGTGTACGGTGATCGAGTGGCGCTCGGTCTCGAGCAGCAGCGCGTCGACAATGGCGATCTGCAGCGCTTGGTGGGCGTCCTCGGCGGTCTGTTGGTAGAGGTCGGCGGGCTCGCCCTCGTAGAGCGCGGCGATCGTGAGCTCCTCGGCCGACTCGATCGACTCGCGCAGATCATCGAGGCGGGTCAGCGTCCCGACGATGCGCCCATGCTCCGCGCGCAGCCGCCCGAGCTCGGCGGCGTGCTCGTGGGCCGAGCGGGTGTCCTTGCGCTTGTGGGCGCCATAGCCAAGCTCGGCCACCAGCACGCGCAGGCGGTCTCGAAGGTCGCGCAGGGGCGGGAGCTCGAGCGCCGCGCTGGCGCTGCGGCGCAGGGTCGAGACCCTGGCCAGCGCGTCGAGGGTTCGTCGCGCCGTGCGGCCGGTCGGGACGGTGACCTCGAGCGCGAGCTCGGCCTGAACCTCGGCGGCCAGGACCCGCTCGCCCTTGCGCTTGCCCGCCAGCGCCTCACTCGGCTCGACGTCGCCGGCCTCGCGGACCCGGACCGTGCCGCCTTCGCAGCGGGTGCCGAGCTTGGCCAGGGTCCGCGCGAGCGGTGCGACCAGGCGATCCTCGAGCTCGCGCCGCAGCGCCCGGGCCCCGTAGGTGTTGGAGTAGCCCTCGCTGGCGAGGCGCTCGAGGGTGGGGTTGGCGACCTCGAGCGCGATGCCCCGCTCGGCGATCCCATCGCGCTCGCGCACGCGGGCCAGCGAGACCTCGGCGACCTGGTGGATCTGGGCGCGATCGAGCGGGTGAAACGGGATCACGCGGTCGATGCGGTTGACGAACTCTGGTCGGAAGTGGATGTCGACCTGGTCGAGGTAGTAGCGCTCGGCCGCGCTCTGATCCGCGGTCCCCGTGCCGTCCTGAGCTGCGCCGAAGCCCGAAGTCGGACGTCGGTGGGCGGCGCCGAGGTTGGAGGTCATGATGATGATCGCGTTGTGAAACCAGGTCGTGCGCCCGCGCGCGTCGGACAGCCGACCCTCGCCGCAGACCTGCAGCAGCAGGTCGAACACGGCCGGGTGGGCCTTCTCGATCTCGTCGAGCAAGAGCACGCAAAACGGCTGCTGACGGACCTTGCGGGTCAGCACGCCGTCGTCGCGATCGCTGCCGCGGATCAGCCGCTCGGCCGCGAGCGGGTCCATGTACTCGCTCATGTCGAACCGAGCCATGCGCTCGGGCGAGCGGAACAAGAACCGCGCGAGGGTCTTGGCGACCTCGGTCTTGCCGACCCCGGTCGGGCCCACGAACAAGAAGGTGGCGAGCGGCTTGGCGGCGGGCTGCAGCCCGGCCTTGACCGTGCACAGGGTCTCGGCCACCCGCCCGATCGCCTGGTGCTGGCCGATCACGCGGGCGCTGAAGAAGTCGAGGATCCGCTGGTACTCCAGGCTTCGATCTTCACGCAGCAAGAACATGGGGATCCCGGAGTGGATCGAGAATCCGCGATAGACCTCGTCCGGTCCGATCGCGCGCGGCTCGCCGCCGTCGCCGTGCTCGCCCTCTTGCGCCGCGCGCAGCGACGCGTAGAAGCGCACGGCCTTGCCCGGGAACGCCCGGTACGAGAAGTAGCGCTCGGCGAGGTCGACCAGCGGGGTCACGGCGTCGCGCTGCGGGGGCAGGGACAGGGTCGGCCGATCGGGGTCGACGCGGCGATCGTGTCGGGCCCGCGCTTCGAGGATCGTCCGGGTTCGCTCGGCGTCGAGCGCCGCGACCGAAATTCGGTTGAGGTACGCAAAGAACCCGACGTGGCGCTTCTCGTGGTGCTCGAGCAGCTCGGGCGTGATCTCGCCGAGCACGCGCACGCGCCCGCGCTCGAGCCACGGCCGCATGCTCGCCGCGACGTCGCCCAGCTCACCGCTGGTCCGCGCGAACAGATCGCCGAGGTTGTCGAAGTACAGCACGGCGTCCAGGGTCTCGGCCGCGGCCATGACATCGTTGACGCGCTGCTCGAGCTGCCCGAAGCCAGACTGACCCGCGACCAGCTGGGCACCCGAGGTTGCGAGGATGTCCGGCAGACGGCTCGGCGATGTGGAGGCCTGCAGCCACGCGTGGATCATGCCCTGAACCACAGCTGTCTTGCCGCTGAGCTCGGGGCCAACGAGCATCAGGGCCAGCCGCTCCGGTCCGCGCAGCAGCGCGTCGAGGCTGGCGATCTCGCGCTCGCGGTGGAGCACGGGCGGCTGCCGATGTCGGCGCAGCTCCTCGACCATGTCGGTCCCGACCCGACCGAGCAACTTGCGGGCGTCGGACTCGCTGCGCTCGCGGGCGCGGCGTCGACGAGCCGCCGCGCGGACCGCCGGCCTCGCTCGCTCCGCCCGCTCGACCTCGATCGTGAGGCGCTCGAGCTCGAAGGGATCGGCGCCGCGCAGCAAACCCAAGAACGCGTGGCCGTCGAGCTCGCGCGCGGCCACGACCCGCTCGATCTCCGCGCGGATCCTGGGCGCGCGGACCTGCGGATCGGGCCCGCCGCCGCCTGGGATCCAGACCGCGTGGCGGAGGTTGAGCACGACCGCCCACGCGTCGGCGCCATCAGGCACGATCAAGCAGGGGAACGGGAGCGGCGCCGATAGCGACACGCGCTCGGGCAGGTCGTCGCGCTGCAGCGACACATCGACGACCTGCAGCTCGCCCGCAGGGTCGGGGTCGTAGCTGGCCAGCGCGTCGCCGGGCACCCGGACCAGGTGTTCACGCAAGAACAGCTCTTGCTGCTCTAGCACCTCGTCCCGGGTGCTCGCGTGCGCGACCTTGTCGGGCTCCGCGAACGGCCAGGCCAGGAAGTCACCGCTCGGCAGCTCCTCGACGACAAGCAGCACCGTGAGTTGGAGAGGCTCGGACATCGTCAGCGGCCAGCCGAGTGTAACAGGCGCCTGGGTTCGCGCCTGTGGGACTACGTCCGTGGATGTTCGGCGGCCTACTTGATCGAGATCTCTTTGGTGATCACGGCGCCCCCGCGCTGCACGGTGACCGACAAGTGACTGGCCCGGCGCAGCTTCTGATACATGGCCAGCGCGTCGTCGATGGTCCCGAGCTTGCTGCCGTTGATCTCGCTGACGACGTCGCCGTTCTTGAGCCCGATCATGGTGGCGAGGCTGCCGTTGCGCACGCCGGAGACCCGAAAGCCGTGGGTCTCTCCGTCCTGGGTGACGGGGTACATGCGGGCCTGGGACATCAGCTGCTGGGGGTTCTGCATCAGCTGGTCGACGAACTTGCGGTCGACGGTGCACGAGTTCTCGTTGGCGCAGTCGATCGCTTGCTCGGCGCCATCGAGCGCGACGGAAGGGCGACCGTTGGGCTTGGCGGCTGGGGCAGGGGCGGCGGGTTTGATCGGAGCCGGCGGGGGCGGCTCGGCACCCAGCGAGATGAACTCGCGGCGACCCTGATTGAGCAACACGACCCGTCCGCGCTCGACGGCGAAGATCGTGACCCCGGGGCGGACCTGATCATTGGCCGTGTAGGGACCGAGGCTGTTGTTGTCGAGGTCGCGGATCGTCGCCATCGACCAGGTCGGGTCATCCGACTCCATTGTCGCCAGCAGCTGAAGTCGCAGCTGGCTGGCCGCCTCGCCGACGAACGGGGCGTCGGCGCTAGCGAGCAACGGCTGCTCCTCGATCGGCACACAGGTGGGGCAAAACAGGTTGTGGTCGACGATCGTGTCGGCGGTGGTCTGCTTGATCGTGCCCTTGTCGGCCATCGCCGACAGCGCCTTTTCATTGATGTTGGCGCGCTGCTGGGCGGCCCGCGCCTCCGGCCCGTCCTCGTCATCCCCGTCCTCGTCGTCATCCTCGTCCGCCTGGTCGTCTTCGTCGCTCGCTACCTGCGCGGGCTCGGAGACATCGAGGAGCAGCTTGGATGCAATGGATGTCGTGAGTGCACTCCCCGCGAAGAACACAACCAAGCCAACCGCGAAGAGCTTGATGAGTCCAAAGTGCCGGGTGAGCCGATGCATGCTCCGTCTACTCATGCAACCCGAGTGCCACCGCTTTTTGCGGAGGGAATTGGCGCCGTAGGTCCCGCCAAGCTGTCTTTGCAGCACGCGCGTCAGGGTCCGGATGACATTTTGGCAGGCGACGGACGGGGACCACGATGTTCAGTGCAGACCTGCCCGCCCACAGGCAATGCTCCCGCGACCGACGCTGCATGCAATTAAGGCAGTCGAGAATCACACCAGTTTCTGAGCGCGCGGAATCCTGCTCGAGCCCGCCTGCCCACGATGCGGGTCTGGGCGGGACCAGGCATATGCTCCTGCCGGCGGGGGGCACCAACCCGGGATGGGGCGAAATTGGGGTGGCTCAGATCCGGGCCACTTTGCCCGGCGGAGGCTGCTGCCGCCATCACTTGGTCCGCTTGCCCGATGAGGTCGTCTCGACCCGGTTTGCGGGCGGCTGGGCGCGAAGGACCTCGTCCACCCACGGGCGCAGGTACTCGCGAACGGCGCGCAGTCCCCGGGACAGGCGGCTGCGGACGGTGTTGTACTGGATGTCCAGCTCGCTCGAGATCTCGCGGTTCGTCGCCCCATCGATGTGGAGCTCGACGACATTCCTGTAGTGCTCCTCGAGCCGCTCGACGGCCTCGGTGAGGCGCTGAAGGTACTCGACTCGCGCCAGGCGCTCATTTGCTGGGGTCTGCAGCCCCGGCGGCTCGCTGCTGGGGGCCTGTTCGGTCACGATCCTTCGCCTGAGTTGGCGGTGGCGCTCGGCCATGACCCGCCGCGCGACCGAGAACACGTAGTGTCGGAAGCTGGACTCGCTGCGGAACCGCTCGATCCGTCCAATCGTCTCGAGCAGGGTAATTTGCGTCAGCTCCTCCGCGTCTTCGCTCGGCAGCCGCTTGCGGTAGTACGACCTGAGCGCGCTCAGGTAGCGCGTGGCCAATAGGTTACCAGCGGCTGTGCTGCCAGTTCGCATCGCCTCGATGATCTCGTCGTCGGTCACCTCGAAACGCTATCACCGGCATATGACCACATTTGGGCCGGCGCCGCTCGCGCGGGTCCTCGGCGGACTGGAGCGTCGGAAGTCGACCCGGCGGATCGTTACGGTTGTTCCATGCACGCATTCGGGTCGGTGCTCGCGAGCGTCGGAAACTGCACGCTCGCCGTCAGGACGACTGCCAGCTTTGGCGAGACGACCGACTCACTCGGCGCCGCGATCGAGCTTGCGGGCCAGGGTGTTGCGGCCGATCCCCAAGCGGCGCGCGGCTTCGCTCTGGTTGCCATCGCAGGCGTCGAGGACCGCGTCGATGTGGGCCCGCTCGAGCGTGGCGAGCGAGACTTCGGGATCGCCGAGACGTGGGCCGTCACCGACCGGAGCGGAGTTGCGCGAACCCATCCGTGGGCGCACGGCGAGCGGGAGGTCATCGGCCTCGATCGTCGCGTCGTCACACAGCACCACAGCGGACTCGATGCAGTTCTCGAGCTCGCGGATGTTGCCCGGGAAGTCATGCGAGAGCAGCCGCTCGAGCGCTGCGGGGGAGACCTGGCGGATCGCCCGATGGTGGCGCCTTGCGTAGCGATCGACGAAGTGCTCGACGAGCCGCAGCAGATCCTGACGCCCACGCTCGCGCAGCGGCGGCAGCAGGATCGGCACCACGCGGATCCGGTAGTAGAGGTCCTCGCGAAACTCGCCGCGGTCGATCATCGCAAGCAGGTCGCGGTGGGTCGCGCAGATGACCCGGATGTCCGCGTGAATGGTCTGGGTCCCGCCGACGCGCTCGAACTCGTGATCCTGCAGGACCCGCAGCAGCTTGGCCTGAAGGGCCAGCGGCAGCTCACCGATCTCGTCGATGAACAGCGAGCCGCCGCTGGCCGCCTCGACCTTGCCGCGAGTGCTGCGATCGGCCCCGGTGAAGGCCCCGCGCTCGTGTCCGAACAGCTCGTTCTCGATCAGCGCCTCGGGCAGGGTCGTGCAGTCGAGCTTGACGAATGGCTGCCCGCGGCGGGGCGAGTTCACGTGCACCGCCCGGGCGATCAGCTCCTTGCCGGTCCCGCTCTCACCGTTGATCAGCACGGTGGCGTCGGTCCCCGCGGCCTTTCGCACGACCGCGTAGACCGCCTGCATCGCCGCGGACTCCCCGACGATCTGGTTGAAGGTGTAGCTGGGGCCTGGCCGGGGTTGCTCGGTGAGGTCGAGCGAGACGGGCCCACGCGCGCGCAGCTCGGCGTAGAGGCTGGTGGCCTCCAGCACCTGTCCGGCCTGGCTGGCGAGCACGATCGCGTTTTGCTCGTCCTCGGCGTCGAACCGTCCGCGGGCGGCGTTGAGCAGCTGCAGCACGCCAATGACCTCGCGGCGGCTGTCCCAGATCGGCATGACGAGCATCGAGCGGGTGCTGAACCCGGTCTGGCGATCAAAGGTCGCGTCGAAGCGCGGGTCGTCGGCGGGGTTCGAGACGCTGAGCACCTTGCCCTCGGACGCGACGGTCCCGGCGATGCCCTGACCGAAGTCGAGGCGGATCCGCTCGAGCTCGGGCAGGTGCGCGACCACGGAGCTGAGCGTGCGGGTCCGGCCGTCGACCAGGTACAAGGTCCCGCGCTCGGCCGCGAGCCGATCGACGATCGTGTCGACGACCGCGACGAGCAGCGCGTCGAGCTCGACCCCCCGGGTGAGGAACGGGGCGGCCGCGAGCGCGACGCTGTCCCGCTCGAGCGCCGACGCGCGCTGGTCCTTGCCGCTCACCAGCCCAAGGTTGGCCCACGCGCGTGGGCGTGAAAAGCTGCCGCTGTCACGCGGCGAGGTCGGTTCGCGGGTCATCGCCGAATTCCGGGCGGGCAACTCCTGTTCGAAGCTGTCGCGCGCCGCCTACTGAGCACACGCGGCGATCGACGCGGGGCGGCGAGCCGTGGCGAGCTGGGCCTGGCCGAGGCTCTCGCCGAGCTCGACGACCATGCCCTCGCGGGCAACGCTGGTCGCGCGGAACCGTCGCCGGGCTCGGGCCGCGAGCGCGTCCATGAACCCGTCGTCGTGGCTGGGGTCGTGGTGAAACAGGCAGAGGTTGCGGACGCCGGCCGCCTCGGCGACCGCGGCTCCGCCCTCGAAGGTGCCGTGGCCCCAGCCCTTGCGGCTTGGACCGCCGACCCCGGCGTACTCCTCGGGTGTGTACATCGCGTCGTAGATCAGCACGTCGGCTCCGCGCGCGAGCTCGACGAGCGCGGGCGGCGGGACCTCTGGATCGTGCTCGAGGTCGGTCGCGTAGACGATCGCGTGACCCTCGTGCTCGACCCGCCACGCCACGCAGCCGTTGGGGTGATCGACGGCGGCGTGGCGGAGCTTGGCCTCACCCACGCGCACGACCTGGCCGGGCGTCAGCTCGTGAAAATACAGCTCGCTGGCCATGACCTCGAGTCCGACCGGGAAGGTCGGCGGCCGCATCTGCTCGCTGAGGACCTCGCGGACGAACGGCGCGTCGTCGTCAGCGCGCACGTGCCAGACGTCGAGTCGGTTGCCGGGCACGTAGGCCGGACCGAAGAACGGGAAGCCCTGGATGTGGTCCCAGTGCAGGTGACTGAAGAACAAGTTGGCGTGGACCTGGCCGGCTCCGCTCGCGCGGTTGAGGTCGCTGCCGAGCCCGCGGATGCCCGTGCCCGCGTCGAAGATCAGCTGCTGACCGGCGACCTCGACGGCGACGCAGGGGGTGTTGCCGCCGTAGCGACGGGTGGCGTCACCAGCGGTGGCGATTGAACCTCGGACTCCGTAAAAGCTGATTCGCATGCTTGCTCTCCCTGCTCGCGCGTCGTTGCGCTCGCGGGCTCAGACTGCAATCACCGTTCGAATCCATAACTGTTGTGATTTCAATGGGTTGGGCGGCCGTGCGGAGGCCGCTGATCCACGCTGGTGCAGGGCCTGATCGATCCTGGATCGGTGCGGGCGCTCATGAGCCGCGCAGCACGAAGTACACGTCGCGCTCGAACCCACAGCGCGGGCAGTGAACCCGGGCGACGCGCTGGCGCTGGCCGGCGATCAGCTCGGCGCGGTGGTGCTCGCAGCGGACTGAGCCATTGCACACCGGGCACGGCCAGCGCTCGGCGTGGCGATCGATGACCGCGGGCGAGTCGACCACGATCGCGCGGCTGGGATCGCCGCCGGGGAGCTGGTCCGCGGGCGGCAGCTCGGGCTGATGCGCCCGCGTCACGACTGGCTCGCGGACCCTGGGACCCGGCGCATAGAACATCCAGACCAGCACCGCCACGGCCGCGATCGCGAGCAACATCGTCACCGGCCCACCAGCACGACCTCAGCCTGGTTCGACATCCGCGATGTGTCCCGCGATCAGCTCGGCGACCTCTCCGGGCGCGAGCACCGGGCCCATGTGCCCGACATCCGCGAGCTCGACGTGACGGCATCGAGGCATGACCTGGGCGAACACATCGCAGCAGCGCTGGCCCGCGCGGGTCGAGGTCGCGCCGGAGATCACGAGCATCGGCAGGTGTCCGAGCGCCTCGGCGTAGCGGGTGTGGGGCAGGTCGTCGAGCGCGGTCTCGCGGACCTCCTCGAACATCTTGCGGCTCGATCGCAGCCAGGCGGCGCGCTCGTCCGCGTCGAGCTCGGCGAAGCTCCCGGGCCCGCTCCAGTAGTCGATGAAGCGCTCGACCCATGCTTCGCTGCCACCAAAGGCGTCATCGAGGAACTGCCCGTCGGCGTCGTAGTCACCGAGCTCGGCGAGGCCGACGGTGTCGCCGGTCGAGCGCAGGATCCCGAAGCAGGTCGGCTCGTAGAGGGCCAGCGAGCGCAGCAGCTGGGGACGCCGCAAGCCGGCGCGCAGACCCACGCGGCCGCCGTAGGAGTGGGCCACGAGGTGAGCCGGGCGCTCGCACAGATCGAGCAGCGCGTCGACGACGTCGACGTCGTACTCGGTCCGAAACGGACCCGGTCGCGGCCAGTCCTCGGACTCGCCATAGCCGATCAGATCGACGGCGAACACCACGTGGCCGCGCTTGCTCAGCGACCTGGCGAGGCGGCGCCACTGCAGACCGGACATACCGGTGCTCGGCAGGCACACCACCGGCGACAGCCCGGTCGCCGTCGCGGGGGGGAACTCGTGGTAGCGGATGCGCAGGCCGTGGACGGTGATCGTCGGCATTCGGGAACCTCAGCCGCGCGAGCGTCGGCGGGGCCGGCCGACGCTGGTCATGCCAAGCATGCCAAGCATGCCGAGCATGCCAAGCACGCCAAACGTGCCCAGGGCGTGTGCGGCTCCGGTGGTCCCCGCCGAGCACGCGCAGCCGTCCCCGGTCGCGAACGCGTCGTCCTGGAACCCGCTCGAGAACCCGGTCTCGCCGCCGTCGTCGCCGGCTTCGCTGGGTCCCTCGGGCACACACGCCTCGTTGATGCAGATCAGGCCGGGATCGCAGCCACCGCCCATCGTGCACACGCAGCCGAGGCTGCCGATCGCGCAGTCGGTGTCGGGACCTGGACCGGTGTCGCCGTCGCCGTCTCCAGAGTCGCCGTCGCCGGGGTCGCCGTCGCCATCTCCAGAGTCGCCGTCGCCGGAGTCACCGTCGCCGTCGCCGTCTCCAGAGTCACCGTCGCCGTCGCCGAGATCCTCGATGCACTCGCCCTGGGCCTGGGTGATGATCGTGTCCTCGCCGTAGTAGAAGCGGAGCAGCTGTTGATAGTCGTAGCCCTGGTTGTTCTCGAGGCAGCGGGCGCCCCACTGCGACATGCACCCACGGTTCTGGCCGAACCCTGACTCGTTGGGCTCGAACACCCAGCCCAGCGCGGTCTGTTCGACGTCCGGGCCCGCCTGGCCCTCGTTGTAGGTGACCCAGTGCTCGGTCCCGACGTTCTGGTTGCCGACGCAGGCCGGCGGCGGCGTGTTGGGATCGCCGGCCACATAAAAAGCATAGGTCAGCACGCCGTTGTAGTTGATGTACTGACCGCTGGTCTCTTGCACGGCCTGATAGGCCTTGGCCGAGGGCGTGGCGCCACAGGTGTAGACCTGGCAGCCCTGGCTGTCACACACGCTGCCCTGGTTGGCGATGTAGTAGTACGCGACCGAGCGCGCCGCGATCGCCTGGGCCTTGAGGGCCTCGAGGTTGGCGCCACCGTTCTCACACGTGATCACGTGCGGGAGGTAGTCCGTCTCCATGTCCTTGATGCCCTTGCCCTCGACCAGGATCTCACAGTAGGCGGCGGGCAGCGGCGCGGGGATCCAGGCGTCGGGAGCCGGCGTCACGTCGGCGCGGAGCTGATCACCCTCGTCATCACCGACGACACACGACAAGGTGACGCCGGCCAGGCTCACAGCCGCGGCGAGTGAAACGAGGACAATCCGGCGACCCATGGCAACGAGCCTGCCATGAAACCGGACGGGCGTGTCAGCAATAACGCGGAGGACGCGAGCGCTACTGACCAGTCAGGACGCGGGCGGGATCGGTCCGGGCGGCGCGGTTGGCTGGGAAGAACGCCCCTAGTACACAAAACCCGATCGCGAATCCGAACGCGGCGAGCAGCAAGGCCGGCGGGAAGTCGAAATAGGTCCGCGGCTTATAGGGGAAATCTGGGATGTAGCTCGCGGACACCCAGTCGAACACGCGGCCGGCGACGATCGAGAGGGCGACACCCACGGCCCCAGCGAGGGCCCCGACGACGGCGGCCTCGCTGATGATGATCCGGCGGATGTCCCCGCGGCTGGCCCCGATCGCCCGCATGATCCCGAGCTCCTGCTGGCGCTCGTAGATGAGCATGAAGAACACATGCATGATGTTGATCGCGGCGATCCCGACGATCACGATGCTGACGAAGCCGAACACCATCATGAAGATCGTGATCAGCAGGGCGGCCTGCTCGGCGCCCGTGTCGGTCACGTCGAGGTTGAGCTCTTTCACCGCCGCCGCGACCGAGGCGACGTCGTCCTTGGATTCAATCTGCAGGACCGCCGAGTGGTACATGGACGCCGACGCGGGCTCGCCGAACTCCACGTTCAGGCGCCGGACATAGCCGACCGGGAACGTCATGCCGAGGTTGATCGCCTTGTCGGAGAACCCGACGAGCATGCCCCGGGCCTCGTAGGTGTGGTCCTTGGCCGAGGCGTCGACCATGGACGCGCCAAACGTCAGGTCGAAGGTGAAGCCGACGGCCGAGTCGGGGTTGATCTTCGGGAACCCGTGCGCGCGCCGAACCGAGCCGTTGTAGAGCTCGACGATGTGGTTCGAGATGATGATCGGGATGTACTTGCGGCAGCGCGGCTGCTCGATCGGCTTGGGCGGCGGCGGCTTGCCAGCCTTGGCGGCTCGGGTCACGGCCTTCTCCCAGCTGGCCAGCTCGCTCACGCCCCAGCAGTAGGACTGCTCGTCGTGGGCTTCGACGCACTGCTCGTTGGTCTCGCACGGGGTCGCGGAGGGCAGGGACTGCCAGCCGTCCCAGCCTTCGGCGTCGGCCTCGAAGTCCTCGAAGACCAGGCGCTTGGCGATGTCCCCCCGGACCAGCTCGGGCTCGACGCCGTCGGCGATGAGCTCGGCGCGGAGGTTGTTGCCGAACAGCTTTTGCCCGCCCCAGACCATCGACGGGATGGTCAGCTTCATCTTGGGATACACGGCCGAGACGCTGGGGATCGCCCGGAGCTGGGCGACCTTGGCGTCGTCGATGATCTCGTTGCCCAGCGGCACGCGCAGGACCGAGACGTCGACGTCGAAGCTCTTGGGCACGACCTCGAGCTTGTCGAGCGGGAAGATCTTGCCGAGCACGACCTTGCGGACGCCGCCGCCGAGGGCCAAGAAGAACGTGAACGCGGCGATCCCCACGATGATGCCGATCGACGCCAGCAGGAAGTGCCTGCGGTTGCGCCGGATGTCATCGAGCGCGATGCGGAACAGACGACTGGCCCTCATGCCGTGCGCTCTCCCATTGCATCTGGGGCATCTGGGGAGCCAGCCTCGCGCTGCTGAAACTCGCCCGCGCCCTCGACGATGCAGCCTTGGTCGATGTGGACGATCCGCTTGCAAGCCTGGGAGATCATGTGGTCGTGGGTGACGATCACCAGCGTGATGTCTTGTTGTTCGTTGAGTCGGCGAAACAATGCGAGGATCGACTGCGCGGTGGAGATGTCGAGGTTGCCGGTCGGCTCGTCGCAGATCATCAGCCGCGGCCGGTTGAACAGCGCGCGGGCGATCGCCACGCGCTGCTTTTGCCCGCCCGAGAGCGTGTTGGGCAGCGCGTCGCACTTGTCGGACAGCTCGACCTCCGCCATGACCGCGCGCGCGCGCTCGAGCGCGGGGCCGCGCTCGAGCGAGTCACCCCCGCGAGCGAACACCGCCGGCAGCGCGACGTTCTCGATGCAGGTCATGTGCTCGAGCAGGTAGAAGCTCTGAAAGATGAACCCGATGTTCTGATTGCGGTAGGCGCTGATCGAGGCGTCATCGAGCTCGCGCAGCTGCTTGCCGTCGACCTCGACCGAGCCCTCGTAGTGGCTGTCGAGCGCGCCGACGACGTTGAGCAGGGTGGTCTTGCCCGAGCCAGAGCGGCCCACGATCGCGACGAATTCGCCTGCTTCGATGTCGAGGTCGACACCCTTGAGGACCTCATTGACCACCTTGTTGGTGGTGTAGCTTTTTCGGAGCCCGCGCAGGCGGATCATTGCGCGAGACCATAGCCGCGCAGTGCCAGGCGGTCAAACCCACCCGATCTGCGACAGTTTGTCAGACGCGCCGTAGCTGCGGGTTCTCGGCGCTTTTGCGCGGTGGACGCTGAGCCTGATGCCGCTACACTCGGGCCATCATGAGCGACATGGCCACGGTGTTCGACAAGATTCTCAGCGGTGAGATCCCTTGCCATCGCGTCTACGAGGACGAGCAGGTGCTCGCGTTCTTGGATATCTCTCCGCTCGCGCCGGGGCACACGCTGGTGATCCCCAAGCAGCGCAAGACGTTCCTGCACGAGCTCGATGACGAGTCCGCCGCGGCGATCGGCCGGGTGCTGCCTCGAGTCGCGCGCGCGGTCATGGCTGCGAGCGGCGCGACCGAGTACAACGTGCTGCAGAACAACGGACGTGGCGCCCATCAGGCGGTGTTTCACGTGCACTTTCACGTGATCCCCAAGCTCGAGGAGCGCGGGCTCGGGATCGACTGGCGGCCCGGCGCGCTCGATGCCGCCGAGGCCCGCGAGCTGCTCGAGCGCATGCACGCTGCGCTCGCTGACGGCGCCTGAGCGGGGGATCTGGGGGGGCGAGCTCACAGGCCGAAGTCGAAGGCCAGCTCGACGCTGGCTCGCTCGCCGTCGCTCGGCTTGGGGAACTGCCAGCCCCGCGCGAGCGCGACCACGCAGGCCTCGACGTCGCGGCTGGCGAACGCGGAGCGCTCGCCGACCTCGGCCGCGCTCACGCTGCCGTCCGCGTCGATCGTGAGCGCGACGACGAGCGTCCCCGCGAGCCCGGGGGTGGCCGCGAGCGCGCGCCCGTGGCAGGTCCGGATGTCGTCGGCGTGGTCGCTGGCGGTGCGGCGAATGATGTCGCGGTTGAGCCCGCCGTTGATCATCGGCACCTGGATCTCGAGCTGACCAGTGAAGCTGTCTCGGCTCGGCCGGCTGGCGGCGGGGGCCTCCAATGGCTTGCTCTCTCCCTCACCCATGGCCTCAGCGTCCATTGCCGGCTCGGGCTCGGCCATGGGCGTGGCGGATGGCGCGAGCTCGGCTTTTGCGGCTTCGCTCGGGGAGCCCTGAGCTGGGTCGACGCTGGCTTGCTCGGCCTCGGGGGCGCTCGCGTCTTTGGGTGACGCGCAGGCGAGCGCGAGCCCGAGCGTGGGAAGGAGCAACAGACGAGGGCCGGTCACCGATCGCATGCCCCGATGGTAGTTGGTCTGCGCGGCGGGGTGGGGGAGCTTCACGCGGTCACGAGTACAGCGACCCTGGCCACAGCTTGAGCACGACCGCCCGCTTGGCTCGCTCGCTGCGCCAGTAGTCCGACTCGGGATCGAGCGGCGCGCTCCCGGCGATCAGCACGCGCAGCTGCTCCTCGAGCTCCGAGGTAAAGCTGGCGTCCTGCACGACGACGTTGGCCTCGCTCTCCCAGAAGCTCGCGGTCGCGTCCAGGTTCGCCGATCCAATGCTGGCCAGGCGCCCATCGACGGTGACCAGCTTGGCGTGCACGTAGGGCCGAAATCGACCGCCGCGGGCGACGACCTGCTCGGACTGCGGCGGCTCGAACTCGTAGACGTGGACGCCAGCGAGCAGCAGCGGCTCGAGCCGGGCTTTGACCATCAGCTCGAACAAGGTCCGGTGCATGGGCGCGGGGAAGAAGCTGCCGTCGGCCCGGCGCGCGGCCGCGCTGCCGGTCAGCAACTCCACCCGCACCCCGCGAGCGAGCAGCCGTCGGATCGAGCGCTCGAGCGCGCTGACGATCGGGAAGTCGTTGACGATGTACACGTGGTCGTTGGCGAGCTCGAGCATCGACTCGTACATCGCCAGGCCGTTGGCGTCGGCGAGGCCGTGATGGACCACCAGCCTGCCAGCCGCCGACCCGGCCGTGGGCAGCTCGGGCAGCAAGCCAGGCTCGTTCTCGGGCGTGAGCGCGCCGCCCTGCTCGTGCCAGGTCCGCAGGAACGACTGCTGGACCTCGCGGACCAGCGGCCCGGCGACCTCGACGTGGGCGTCGAGCCAGGGGATCCGCTCGTGGCGGGTGTTGTCGTGGATCGGGATCTCGGCGAAGCCCGTGTAGTACTCGTCGCTGGCGTTGCGACCCGACACGATCGCCCGGCGCCCGTCGATGATGATGAGCTTTCGATGGTCGCGGCGCTTGAGCTTGGTGACCTCGACGTCGTGGCGCGACTCGATCCGCTCGACCGCGAGCACGGAGATGTTGGGTTCGGCGCGGAGCGAGCTGAGCAAGGGGTTGACCCGGCCGAGCAGCTCCTCCTCCGAGTACAGCGCGTCGAGCATCAGGCGAACCCGGACGCCGACCCGGGCCCGGCGGATCAACGCGACGATCAGCTGCTCGGTGAACTCGCTGGGCCGGACGATGTAGAACTGCAGGTGCAGCGAGTGCGTCGCGCTGTCGATCAGCTCGAACACGCGCTGGCGGGCCTTCAGGTTGTCGAGCTCGGCGTGGAATTCATTGCCCTCGACCAGGGTCGAGCCGGTCGCGTGGTCGAGCCGCCAGGTGTCTCGATCGGCGCGCGCCCAGGCCTCACGAAACGCGAGGGCGCGGGCGGGCATGTGCTGCAGCTCGCCCGCCCTGGCCCGCCGGATCGCCTCGTCGGGTGACAGCAGCTCGATCGGCTCGGTGGTGTCGCGGTCGGTGGGCGGGAGCTGCTCGCTGATGATCGCGGTGACCGGCACCCCCTTGGCGCGGAGCTTGCGAACCGCGGTCAGCCCGAACATCTGGGCGAAGTCGACCCCGAGGCTGGTCAGCTCTTGCTCCTGGCCGCCGTAGATCAGCGTCGCGGTCGCGGGGATCTGGTGGGTGACCATCGCCTCGTGGATCGCGAGCGCGCGGCTCTTCTCGTGGATGTCGAAGAACGCGACCTCGAACCCGGCCTCGGCCAGCGCGTCGAGCAGCGCGAGGTCGGGGCCCAGGCGCTCGCGCGGCGCCGGACTCGGGAGCAGCAGCTCGGCGTGAACCAGCGCGAGCGGGCGGCCGTCGGCGACCTGCAGCGTGCGGCTGCCCGTCAGCTCGGCGCTCGGGCCCACGCGCCCGGTCGCGGTTGCGAGCTCGACCCCGACCCGATAGCGCCCGGGCGCGGGCGCGCGGATCATCGCCCGGACCTCGCTGCGATCCTCGATCGGGTGCTCGGCGACGAGCTGCTTGTCGAGGTAGAAGCGGACCACCGTGCCGAGCTTGGCGGCGACGCCGAGGGTCGCCTGCAGCTCGACCCACTCGCCGGGGCTGGTCAGCACGTCGCGTTCGATCCCACCGATGACGCTGCGCAGGGTCGGGCTCCGACTCCAGCGCTCCAGCGTCGCGCTCAGCGCCCCGGCGACCACGTCGGCGAGCGGTCGGGACTCGGCGTCGACGTCGGCGACGCCCGCCTCGTCGCCAAACAAGCCAACGATCTGACGCAGGCGGACACTCAGGTCGGCTCGTTCGGGCACCTTTGAGAATATCGGGCGGCGGCGAGCTTGGGTAGGCGTGGCCTGGGCCAAATCCACCCGACGGGCCCGCCAAACCTGCCGGGTCCTGGGTTCAGGGGTGGCTCACGGGTGAATTGTGGCGGCGAGCAGGCGCCGATACAGGCGCGCGGTCCGGTCGGGTCGGCGCAGCGGGTGGCCAAAGTCCCACAGCTCGCGCGGAGAGACTCGCAGGCGATGCGGCTCGTGGTTCCAGAACCGCAGCCGGCCCGCATAGCACAGCGCGCTCGGGCTGAGCTCACCCTCGAGCAGCGCGAGCAAGTCGCTGGCCCAGCACTCGATCCCCGCGGCGAATTCCACGGTGGGGTCGGTGCAGGCGTGGCGAACGAACGCGCACGCGCTCGGCTCGTAGGCCAAGACGGACGGCCCGTCGTCATCTCGCAGCGACAGACACGGCCGCGCCCACGCGCCGCTGTCGAGCTTGGTCGGCAGCGAATGGATCTCGCAAAACAGCGGTCCGCCGTACAGGTAGCGGGCGAGGTCGACCAGCTCGGTCGCGAGCCGCTCGGATCCGTCTGCGCCGATCCGGGTCCGTGCGCAGGCCGGGGCATAGTCCAACAGCCGGGGGCCGTCGCCTCGGTAGTCCCGCTTGGGCCAGCGCTCGGGCGGGCGCGCGCGGATGAAGGCACGCTCGGTGAGGGTCGAGACGATCGCGCCGTCACGCATGACCAGCGCCGCTCCCGGGTTGGGGGCGCGCACGTGTGGCCCCCCCGTGAGCTGACCGAGGGCACTGGCGAGCCGCTGCGAGTCGATCGGAAACAGGTGGTGGTTCATCCACGCGCGCTCGCGATCGAAGCTCCAGCCGCCGCCGCAGATCCAGGTCGCGAGCGGGGCGCCGCAGCTGGCCGCGAGCTGGACGTGGCGGCGCTCGAGCGCCCGGGCGAGCGCGGGTGTGTCGTCCAGCGAGGGATCCGCAGGATCCCGAGTCACTGGATCACGCGGTCGAGCCAGATCTTGAAACGCCGCGCGCGAGCAGTTGTTGGCGACCACCCAGATCCCGAGCCGACCCGAGACCAGCTCGCGCAGCCGCGAGAGATCGCCGTCGCGCGGGCGCACGTCGATCGACGTGAACACGCTGCCGTGTCCGCCCCGATCTTGGATCAGCAGCGGGACGACGTCCCACTCGTCGGCTTGCTTGCCGCCTCGGTGATCGGTCGAGAAGCTGTGAACGCGCAGCTCGCCGAGCTCGACCACCGCCTCTGGCTCGAGCAACTCCACGGCCGAAAACCCCATGTGTGCGAGCAGCTCGCGGGCGGCGACCGACGCCCGACTCGACAGGTAGATCGGGGTCGCGCGATCGAGGCGCGCGAGCGAGGGGATGTCGAAGTGATCGTCGTGCTCGTGGCTGAGGATCACCGCGTCGATCCGCGGGAATCGACCGAAGTCGAGCGCGCGGGGCGGGTAGATCTCGCCGAGCAGGCCGCCATGCCCGAAGCGATCGCCGAGCAGTGGATCGAGCAGCACGTTGGTCGAGGCGGTCTCGATCAGCCAGCCTTGATGCCCGAGGAAGGTCAGCGCGAACATCTGGACGCACCCGCGTCATGGCCATGCTACCAGCGGTCCTGCCCAGCTGTCCCGCTGCCGACGAGCGGTTCGGTCTACGAGAGGGGCCTGCAAGCGGGCCAGGAGCCTGGCCCGAGCTGACAGCTGTGACCGGCGCCGCTGTCATCGCGTACAATCTGAGGGCGCCATGAACAACCCATACGGCAACTTGAACCAGGGGTCGGGCAACGGACAGCCCGGCTATCCGCAGCCGACACCGCAGTACGCACAGCCGGGCTACTCGTATCCACCGCCGCCCAGGCAGGCGCCGCCGCCCCACTACGAGCAGCCCGGATACGTCAGCTATGGCCAGGGCGCCGCCCCGCCCAACGCGTACCACCCGGCGCCCGGGGTTCATCAGGCCAACGAGCTGAGCAAGCTGGCCGACGACAGCCAGCTGTGGCTGATGGTCGCGGCCGGCGGGTTCTGGTTCGGCTTTGGCTTCATCACGGGACCGCTGGGCTGGTACTTTGGCAGCCAGATCCGCGGCAAGTATCGCGCGCTCGGACACCATCCCTGCTCGTCGGCCAACTGGGCCTGGGGGATCGGCATCGCAACCACGCTGATCACCTACCTCGGGATCATGTTCGTGGCTGGCTTGCTGATGATGGCGCTGGGCTTCTTGGCGGTCTGAACGCTACCTCTCGCGGGCCAGCGCCTCGAGGCCGGCGCGGTGGTCGGGGTAGCGCAGCTCGACGCCGAGCTCGGTCCTGATCCGCTCGTTGGCCACGCGCACATCGTCTTGCCAGAAGCTGCGGGCGATCGCGGACATCTCGGCGGCCTCGAACGCGACCGCCGGGGGTGGCTCGACGCCGAGCAGCTCCGCGGCGTAGGCCAGCACGTCGGCGCTGCTGGCCGGGTGGCCATCGGAGACGTTGTAGGCGCGGCCCTCGAGCGGGCGCTGGGGCTCGGTGGTGCGCTCGATCGAGGCGGCGAGCACGGCGGCGATGTCGTCGACGTGAATCCGGTTGAACAGCTTGCCGGGCTTGATCACGCGGGTCGCCGTGCCGGCCACGACGCGCTCGAGCGCGCTGCGACCGGGGCCGTAGATCCCCGCGAGTCGGAACACCCGGGCGCCGCGCTCGAGCCACGCGTCCTCGGCGACGAGCCGGCGCTGGGTTCGGGGCTTGGTCGGACGCCTGGGGCTGTGCTCGTCGACCCACGCGCCGCCGTGATCGCCGTAGACCCCGGTGGTCGAGAGGTAGCCGATCCAGCGCAGCTGCGAGCGGGGCAGGGCGTCGATCAGGGCGGCGTGCCAGCGCAGGACCGGGTCGCCGTCCACGGACGGCATGATCGAGTGCAACAGGTGGGTGGTCCCAGCCAGGGCTCGCTCGGGATCGGCGAGCGGCGCCGTGCCGTCGAACTGGTGGAGGGTCCAGCTGGGCTGAGCGAGCGCCGCAGCCTTCGCGTCGACGTCTCGGGTGGTGCCGGCGATCTCGAACCCCTGGGCGGCCAGGCGCCGGGCCAGTCGCTCGGCGCTGTAGCCGAGTCCAAAGCAAAACAGGCGAGGGGGCATGGCCTGGGTATCCCTCACGCGCGCGGCCGCAGCCACATCTTCATGCCGTTTGCGGGCCGCAGGGTCACAGCGGCCTCGAGGCTGTGATCCTGACCGGGGACCAGCTCGGCGCTGAACCGCTGCAACAAGGTTGCGAGCACCAGCTTGGCCTCATACAGGGCGAAGTTGACGCCGATGCACTGGCGCGGCCCGCCGCCGAACGGCAGGTAGCTGTAGCGCGGCCGCGTGCCAACGTGCTCGGGCAGGAAGCGATCGGGATCGAAGCCCTCGGGGTTGCGCCAGTAGCTGGGGTGGCGATGCAGCGTCCACGGCGAGATCGCGATCAGGGTGCCGGCCGGGATGCTGTAGCCGTCGAGCTCGACGTCGACCAGGGCTTGGCGCTCGATCAACCACGCAGGCGGGTACAGGCGCATGGCCTCGTCGATCACGCGCCCCGTGTACTCGAGGCGCGCGAGGTCGCCCATGCTCGGTGGCCGATCGCCACAGACCTCGCGGATCTCGGCGACGACCCGACGCTCGACCTCGGGGTGGCGCGAGAGCAACATGAAGGTCCACGTCAGCGCCTGCGCGGTGGTCTCGTGTCCGGCCAGGACCAGCGTCGCGACCTCGTCACGTAGCTCGCGGTCGCTCATCCGGACATCACCGGTCTCGTCGGTCGCGGCCATCAGCATGCTCAACAGGTCGCCCGTGTCCTCGTGGCCGCGGCGGCGCTCGGTGATGATGCCCATGACCACGTCATCGACGACCTTCATCGCGGCCTTGAAGCGAAGGTTGCGGGGAGTCGGGAGCCACGGCGGCGGGACCAGCAACATCGAGACCGCCAGGTGGTTGGCGTGCTCGAGCACCACGGCCAGGGCCGGGCCCATCCCGCCGGCCTTGTCGGACAGCTCGGTCGAGAACAGCGTGAGCCCGACGATGCGGAAGGTCAGCGACAACAGCTGTGCGTGGAGATCGACGACCGGCAGGGTGTCACCGCGCTGGCCGGCGAGCCGCTCCCACTCGTCGGCGAGATCGCTCGAGCAGCGGACCATGTGGTCGCAAAACCCGAGCAGGCGCTTGTGGTGAAACGCGGGCGTCATCAGCTTGCGCTGGCGCCTCCAGAACGGGCCCTCGCTGGTCAGCAGGCCCTTGCCGATCACCAGCTCGAGGCCGGTGTAGGATGGGCTCTTGTGAAAGTCGTCGGCGCGCTCGAGCAACACCGTGCGGATGTCCTCGGGTCGGTGGATCGCCACCATGTCGAACGGTCCGAATCGATAGCGGACCGTGTCTCCGTGCTCGCGGCGGCCTCGCTCGAACATCTCGAGCGCGTCGGTCCGAACGTCGACGATGCTGCCGAGCAAGGGCAGGCCATCGGGCCCGGGCGGGAGCTTGCGATCGCCGTATTGACGCCGGCGGGTGAACGCGCTGGCGAGGTGGGTGAAGGCGGGCGATGCGAACGAGTCCTTCATGTGGCGGATGATGCCAGGCGTGACGGCGGCGCTGCACGCGGCGGCCACAAGCTCCGCGCGGGGTCGATATTGCGGCCGGAGGCGGCCGTTTGGCGGCCGTTTAGCGGCCGGCGCTGCGTTGTCTGTTGCCGTCCACCCGCATACGATGAGACAAGCTGTCCGCGAGTCGTTTGATCGCGCTCAACCACATGAGTCGAAGCCTGATGTCCGTACGTCGTTTGTTCTGTTCGTCACTCCTGATCTGCCTCGTCACCGCCCCGCTTGGCTGCGGTGACCCCATCGACGCCGCCGATGACAACGGCTCTGGCGAGCCGGAGACCAGCGGGACCGAGCTCGGTGACACGGGCGAGACCGGTGAGACGGGCGAGACCGGCGACGAACGAGAGCCCGCCCCGCCGCCTCCGGCCTACGACGAGTGGGTCCCGATCGAGCTGCCGGACACCTATTGCAGCGACGGCAGCCAGTACAAATTCTTCGTCAACTGGCATGAGGGCGCCGACGATCTCATGGTGATCTTCGAGCCCGGCGGCGCGTGCTGGGACTATGAGAGCTGCTCGGGTGAGCTCGGCAAGCTCGGGGCCGCCAACCCCAACGGGATCTCCGACAACCACATGGACGCGTGGGCGGTCCACTCGCCGCTGGTGCGTCGTGACAGCAGCCAAAACCCGATGCGTGACTGGAACATGGTGTTCGTGTCGTACTGCACGGGCGACGTCCACACTGGCAGCCGCTCGGCCACCTACGAGAGCGAAGACGGCACCAAGCAGCTCGCCTACAAGCACGTCGGCCACGACAACATGATGGCGGTCAGCGAGTGGCTGGGCTGGCAGTTCCAGGACACGGACAAGCTGTACGCGGGCGGTTGTTCGGCGGGCGGGGCCGGCTCCAACGTCAACTACTTCTTCTTGCGCGAGGCGATCGCCCCCAACTTCGGCTACCTCGTCAATGACTCGGGTCCGCTGTTCCCCGACTCGGTCAACTCGGCCCCGCTGCACGAGCTGATCCAGTCGGCGTGGGGGCTCGATACGGTGATCGACGAGACCCCGATCGCCGCCGCGCTGACCGAGGACTTCGGCTCGATCAACGCCGAGATGGCCGACCTGTTCCCCGAGGATCGCCTGGCGATCACCTACTTCATCCGCGACTACAACTACTCGCGCTACTCCTACGAGCGCTTCTACGAGGGCATTGACCAGGAGGGGATTCACCAGAAATTCTGGGAAGACACGATCCTGCTCATGGACCAGTACGACGATCGGGACAACCTCGCGTACTTCTTGCCGTACTTCCGCAACATCAATGACAGCCACTGCGCGTCGATCATCGACTTCGGCCTGACCGACGTCGGCGACTGGCAGCTCGGCGACTTCATCGAGCTGGTGCTCGACGACAGCGCGCCGATGCAGAGCTTCGTCGATCCCGACGGGTCCATGGGCCCCCCCTGAGGTTCGCCGCATGCAACGCCACGACATGGACCACGAGCTGAGCTGCACGCCCGAGCGCATGTGGCCGCTGTACTTCGACGACGCGTTCAACATCGAGATGTACGAGCGGGGTCTGGGCTTCCCCTCGTGCCAGATCCTCGAGCGCCGCGATGACGGTGAAAAATTGGTTCGCCGGATGGCGATGACCCCCAAGCTCGAGATGCCCAGGGCCGTGGCCAAGATCGTCGGCGATCGGGTTGGCTACGAAGAGATCGGCGACTGGGTCCGCAGCGAGGGCGTGTATCGGTGGCGGCTGGTCCTGGCCGCGTTCGGCGACAAGCTGCGGGTGACGGGGACCATGCGCCTGGTCCCCCACGGCGTCGGGCACTGTCGGCGCGTCGTGCAGTTCGAGGTCGACGCCAACATGTTTGGGATCGGCACGCTGGTCGAGAAGACCGCGGCCAAGAACACCCTCGACGGCTGGGACAACAGCGCGAAGTGGATCAACAGCTATTTGGCCGCCCATCCGGGCTGACCATCAACCGACCATCAGCTACTCGCGCTGGACTTGCAGCTGGTAGCCCGTGCAGGTCGGGCTGTCCTTGAACCTGAACACGCGGACCCACACCGTGGTTGGCCACGGGAAGTTGTCCATGTACTCGAGCTGCTCCATGTCGGGGTTGAGGTCGCTGAAGCTCCACTCCGTCAGCGGCGGCGCGCTGGCGCCGAACTCGGCCGCCAGGCCCTGGCCGTAAGCCTGGGCACCGCAGTCGCGGTAGACCTCGAACCGATAGTCGTCATTCTCGTTGGTCAGGAACTGGATCATCGCGGTGCCGGCCATCGGGCGGGTGCCGGGATCGAGCGGGAAGTCGACCTGATACCAGTCTTCGGCGCCGTTGCCCTGGCCGTTGTCAGTCTCGAGGATCGCGCCGAGTGGCATGTCCGCGCTGACCTCACCGATCGGGTACGCGCCGTGGTAGGCGCTGCCTTGCCCGCAGCTCGACCCGACCGTGGCGGGATCGGTCGCGCAGTCGCCATCACCGTCGCCGGTGGTGCCGGGGTCGCCATCGCCATCGCCGGTGGTGCCGGGATCGCCATCGCCATCGCCCGTGCTGGGATCGCCGTCGCCGGTCGTGGGTCCGTCGCCGTCGCCGGTTCCCATGTCGCCGCCGCTCTCGTCGAAGGTGCCGCCCTCGGCGTTGGTGCCCGCTTCGCCATTGGAGAACATTGGATCCTCGCGATCATCTGTGGACGAACCACATGCGAATGCGAGGGGCAGGACGAACACGGGGATTAGGCGACGGGGTAAAGACATGAAAACACCAGGCAGCTAATCGTGGACGCGAGGTTAGCACGACTGCAGGAGGGCTTGAAAACCAACCGCATTCGGCGGCTATCACGTTGCTGGGCCCAGGGACAGGTCGGGTCGGCCGAAGGGCCGTCAACCCGAGCGAGCTGGCCTTCAGGACAAGTGTGCGCGCTTCGCCCCAGGCCTGGATCTAGAGTCAGCTCACGCGCCTGGTGGGTCGAGCTGGGCGATCTCGGCCAGCAACTCGTAGCTGCGCACCCGTGCCGCGTGATCGTGGGTGATCGTCACGACCAGGAACTCGTCGGTGTCATAGAGCAGCGCCAGGCGATCGAGCCCGCGCGAGACGGTCTGGGGCCCGCCGTGGAGCCGCAGAGCGCGGAGCTGCCGACGCATCGCGGCAGCGGCGGGCCCCCACTCGTAGGCCAGCGCCTGCTCGGGGGCCGGAAACGGGACGTGCCGGCCCTGCTGCAGGCTCAGGTACCAAAGCTCGGTGCTGCTGATCAGGCGGTTGGCCTCCGCGTCATCTTCGGCGACCAAGATGAAGGCACCGACGGCGACCCGGGGTCGCGCCAGCCATGGCGAGGGGACGAAGGCCTCGCGGTAGGCGTCGACCACGGTCGCCCCCGACGCGCCGCTGATGAACTGGGCGAAGCAAAACCCCCAGCCGAGCCTGGCCGCGAGCGTCGCGCTCTCGGTCCCGGACCCGAGCAGCCACTTTTGAGCCCCGCCTCCGTCGGCCGGGTGCAGGTAGGTCCCGAGGTCGCGCAGCTTGGTCTCGAACAGCTTCTGCTGCAGGTCGGGCGGGGCGGCGTTGGGGCACAGGGCGCGGGCGCCCTGGCTGTCGGTCCCCGGGGCTCGGCCGACGCCCAGATCGATGCGCCCGGGGTGCAAGGTCGCGAGCATGTTGAACTGCTCGGCCACCTTCAGCGCGCTGTAGTGCATCATCATGACCCCGCCGGATCCGACCCGAATCGACCGCGTCTTGGCGGCCACGTGGGCCATGAGGATCTCGGGGCAGGGACCCGCGAAGCTGTCGGTCGCGTGGTGCTCGGCCAGCCAGTAGCGCGCGTAGCCCAGCTGCTCGGCTCGGATCGCCAGGTCCACGGTCTCGGCGACGGCCTGGGCGGGGCCGCGCCCTTCGGCGACGGGGGACTGATCGAGGACACCGCAGCGGTAGCGTGGCATGAGGGGTTGATACTCCACCCATGCTGCGGTGGTGGTCGCCCGGCGCTTGCGCGACACTGCGGGGGTGACGGGCTCACGCGACTGCGTGCTGGCGATCGATCTGGGCACCTCGGGCCCCAAGGTCGCCGTCGTGACCCTCGACGCGGAGGTCGTGGGCTGGCAGACGCGGCCGGTCCAGCTGTCGCTGCTCGCGGGCGGCGGCGCCGAGCAAGATCCGGCCGACTGGTGGCGGGCGATCAGCGAGGCGGCGACCGCGGTGCTCGAGCAGACCGGCGCGGCCGGGCGGATCGTCGCGGTCGCCGTGACCTGCCACTGGTGTGGAACCGTGGCCGTCGACGGCGAGGGCGCGCCGCTGCGGCCGGCGATCATCTGGCTGGACTCGCGCGGGTCCCGATATGTGCCGGAGATCTGCGACGGCCTGATCCGCGTCGAGGGCTACGGGGTTCGAAAGCTGGCCAAGTGGGTTCGGCTGACCGGCGGGGTCCCCAGCCTCGCGGGCAAGGAGCCGGTCGCGCACATGCTGTGGCTTCGCCACAACGAGCCCGAGCTCTACGCCAAGGCCGCCATGTTCCTCGAGCCCAAGGACTGGCTCAACTTCAAGCTCACCGGGGTGTTCGCGGCCACGCATGACTCGATCACCGCTCACTGGGTGACCGACAACCGCGAGATCGACGAGATCCGCTACGACCCCGAGCTGCTCGACTGGATCGGGGTCCCGCGGGCCAAGCTGCCAGATCTGTGCGGCGCGACCGAGGTCATCGGCACGCTCACCGAATCAGCCGCGGCCGCGCTCGGGCTCGGTGCGGTCGGGGCCGACGGCATCCAGGTGATCGGCGGGACCCCAGACGTACAGTCGGCCGCGGTTGGATCCGGCGCCGTCGACGATCGTCACGCGCACATCTACGTCGGGACCTCGTCGTGGGCGACCTGCCACGTCCGCTACAAGAAGACCGACGTGCTCCACAACATGGCCTCGCTGCCCTCGCCGCTGCCGGGCCGCTACTTCGTCGCGGCCGCGCAAGAGAGCGCGGGGGTGTGCCTCGAGTACCTGCGCGATCACTTCTTGTTCGCCGACGACGCGCTCGGGACCGGCCCGGCGCCCGAAGATTTTTGGCAGCGGCTCGAGCAGGTCGGCCAGACCGCGCCGGCTGGCAGCGGCGGGCTGATCTTCACGCCCTGGCTGTACGGCGAGCGCTGCCCCGTCGCCGATGACACCCTGCGCGCGGGCTTTCACAACATGTCGCTGCGGACCGGTCGCGCCGAGCTGATCCGCTCGATCTACGAGGGCGTCGCGTTCAACACCAAGTGGCTGCTGAAGTACCTCGAGCGATTTGTCGGCGCGCGCTGTGATCCGATCCGGTTCATCGGCGGCGGCGCGATGTCGCAGCTGTGGTGTCAGGTCATGGCTGACGTGCTCGAGCGCGAGATCCACCAGGTCGTCGAGCCGCGGGCCTGCAACGCGCGGGGGGTCGCGCTGCTGGCCTCGATCGGGCTTGGGCACCTGCAGGTCGAGGACATCCCCAGCCGCGTCGGCGTGGCGAGCTCGTTCACGCCCAACCCCGAGCACCGCGAGATCCTCGATCGGCAGTTCGCGGCGTACCTGCAGATCTACGCCAAGAACGCCCCGATCCACCGCAGCCTCAACCGCCGGGCGTGAGCTCGGGCAGCGGCTCGATCGGTTGGTCGTGCGCGACCGAGTTGAAGCTCGGTGACACGCGCATCGACGCCAGGGCGACCTCGCTGCTGCGCAGCAGCGCGTGCGCGCGACGCTGATCGCCACCGAGCCAGTCGGCGACCTCGTCAGCCTCGAGGATCGCGGGCATCCGCGCGTGGATCCACTGTAGCTGCGGGGCGGCCGGGACCGTGATGATCGAGAACCCCTCGGGCCCGAGCACGGCCGCGAACAGCAGCGCCTTGTCGTCACGTCGGTGAAACCACCACGGCAGCCGCTGGCTGTCGCGGCGCGCCCACTCGAAGAACCCATCCGCCGGGATCAAGCAGCGCCCGGTCGCGAACGGGCCGCGAAACAGCGGCTGGCCCATCACCGTCTCGGCCCGGGCGTTGATCACCAGCTTGCCACGCTTGCCCGCCCGCTCGGGGCCGCGCAGCCCCCAGCTGCCGCGATCGAGGATCGGTCGGCCCGCTCGCCCGCGCACGATGAAGTGATCCTGACCCGGCCCAATGTTGTAGCGCGGCCGGTACTCGGACTGCGCGAGCCACTGCGAGAGGCCGTCCGCCTCGAAGCCCGGGACCGCGTCGGCGAGCAGCAGCGCCGCGGCCCGGTGGTTGGGCGCGCTGAGGCTCATGCGACCGCACATGCGCCGCTCCTCACTCGATCGGCATGTCGAGCTGGCTGCTGACGTGCGGTTGCTTGGCGAAGGTCGCCTTGTCGAGCGCCTTGTCGAGGCCGTCTTGCGCGGTGATCGTGCCCTCGCGGACCAGCCGATCGAGGGTCGCGTCCATGCCTTGCATGCCGTCGCGGGCCCCTGCTTGAATGATGCTGTCGATCATCGAGGTGCGGTTCTCTCGGATGCAGGTCGAGACCGCGTTGGTGCCGATCAAGATCTCGTGGGCGGCGATCCGACCGCTGCCGTCGGCGCGCTTGAGCAGCTGCTGGGCGACGATGCCCGCGAGCGACTCGCCGAGCATCCCGCGGATCGCCGGCTGCTGCCCGGCCGGGAACACGTTGATGAAGCGATCGATCGTCGCGGCGGCCGAGTTGGTGTGGACCGTAGCGAAGATCAACACGCCGTAGCTGGCCAGCTGCAAGGCCAGGCGCATCGTCTCGGGCCCACGCAGCTCGCCGACCAGGATCACGTCGGCGTTCTCGCGGCCGGCCGAGCGGATCGCGTCGGCGAAGCTCGGTGAGTCCGAGCCGACCTCGCGGTGGGTGATCAGGCAATTGACCGGCTGATGCACGAACTCGACCGGATCTTCGATCGTGAGGATGTGGCCGGCCCGCTCATGGTTGATCCACGAGATCATCGCGGCCAGGGTCGTGCTCTTGCCGCTGCCGGTCGGCCCGGTGACCATCACCAGCCCCGATCGTCGCTTGGCGAGCTCGAGCACCTGGGTGGGCAGGCCGAGCTGCTCGGCGCTGAGGATCTTCGAGGGGATGGTCCGAAACACCGCCCCGGGGCCGGTGTGCTTGTACAGATAGTTGCAGCGAAACCGGGCCCGGACCTCCGCGCCCGGCCCCGGCAGCGAGTACGCAAAGTCGAGATCGCGCTCTTTGTGGAAGCGCGCGCGGGTCGGCTCGTCGAGCAGCTCGTCGAGCAGCCTGTGCATGGTCGGCGCGTCGATCGGCTGGTGGCCGTGGGGCACGAGGTCGCCCTTGAGCCGCAGCATCGGTGGGTAGCCCACGCTCAGGTGCAGATCCGAAGCGCCAGTGTCGAGCATGACGCCAAAGTAGCTGTCGAGGGCTGGCATGCGCTATCCGTCCTCCTTGCGACCGCGACCGAACATGTTGCGCATCGCTCCCAGCGCCGCCTTGCCAATGTCTGGGCCGGCGGCCTCTGGGGTGGCGGCTGGCTTGACGCCGCCGGGGTTGATCGCGCGCGGATCGTCGGCGTGCCTGCGCGCGGTCTCCTCCGTAATCACGCCCTGCGCGAGCAGCTCGTTGAGCGAGGTCTCGGCGCTGATCATCCCGTAGTTGCGCCCGCGCTGCAGCAGGCTGGACATCTGGAACAGCTTGTTCTCGCGGATCAGGCTCCACAGCGGGACGTTGCCCGTGATCAGCTCGGCGGCGGCGACCAGCTTCGAGCGGTCCGCGGTCGGGACCAGGCGCTGCGAGACCACGACCTTGAGCGCGCCCGCCAGCGTCGAGCGGACCTGGGCCTGGTCCTCCGGCGGGAACATGTCGATCAGCCGCTCGATCGTCTTGGCGCCCGAGGGGGTGCTCATGCTCGCAATGACCAGGTGCCCGGTCTCGGCCGCCTGCAGCGCCATCTCGACGGTCTCGCGATCGCGCAGCTCGCCAATGATGATCACGTCGGGGTCTTCACGCAGCGCCCCCTTGAGCGCGTGGTGAAAGCTCTGGGTGTGGAGCCCGACCTGTCGCTGGCTGATCACGGCCTTGCGGATTGGGTGCACGACCTCGATCGGATCCTCGACCGTGATGATGTGGTGCGGCTTGGTGCGGTTGACCAGATCCACGAGCGCCGACATCGTCGTGGTCTTGCCTTGCCCGCTGGGACCCGAGACCACCGCCAGGCCCTGATGGTGCTGGGCGACCTTGTGCAGCTCGATCGGCAGGCCGAGCGCGTCGAGGCTGGGCGGGCGCAGCACGATCAGCCGAAAGCAGCCCTTGAGCCCGGACTGGCCCTTGGCAAAGTTGACTCGCAGGCGACCGGTGTTGGGCAGCTCGACGGCGAAGTCCGTGTAGCCAAGCTCATGCAGCTGGGCGGCAGCAAGCTCGCCAGCTTGCTCGAGCAGCGACATCAGCATGCGCTCGACGTTGGCGGCATCGAGCACCGGACCGACCGGCTCGAGCTCGGCCAGCCGACGCAGGCGCGCGGGCTGGCCTCCGATCACGTGGACGTCGGTGCAGCCGCTCTCACGAGCCTCGCGCAGCAACGCACGGATCCGGGCTTCGGGTCCGCCTTTGTCCCACGTGCATCGGGGCGGGCGGGTCGTGAAGTCGACGCCGCCGGGACCGGACGAGGGACCAGACGAGGACCCAGACGACGGGCTCGCCTGGGTGCGCGGGCTGTGACGAACGGACGACGACGGCGTAGTCGCGGGGGCCGATCCCCGCATGGCGTCGATCGACGCCACCGCGTTGGCGATGAGCGCCTCCGTCGGCGACGGGGTCGGGGATGGGGTTGCGGATGGCCTCGGAGTTGGCTTGGGAGCTGGCTTGGGAGTTGGCCTCGGGGTTGGCCTGGGCGCAGCCGCGGGCGCGGGATCGGGTGTGACGCGGCGCGGCGCTTGGGGAGCTTGGACCACGCGCACCTGCAGCTGGTCAGCACGGCGCGCGATTCGGACCACATAGTCGACGCTGTTGCTCGACGCCGCCTGCTCCTTGCCGCCCGTGTCCTCGCGCGGGACCAGGGGACCCCAGCCGACGCCCTCGAGCAGGGTGACGATGTGCTCGCTACCCAGCGCCGTCTTGGTGACGGGGTGCAGCTGGCCCGAGCTGAGCTTGAGCGCCGCGACCTTGTCGGTCTGGAGTACGAACTCCGTGACATCGTCACGTTGGAGGTACCGCAGGTAGCGATCGAGATCAGCCACGGGCCCGCAGCATATCGTGGTTGCGGCCGCTTGGTCGTCGCAAACCCGCGCGCCGACTACTCGTCGTTCGGGTCGCCAGCGGGGGCCGGGATCAGCAGGCTCGCGAGCACGGAGACGACCAGCACGACGGCGACCAGCCCCAGCGACAGCCCGATCGGCACCTCGAACGGGTCGAGCCAGGCCTGATGCGCGACCCCGAGCGCGTACAGCCCCATGCCGCCGATCCCCTCTGCGAGCACCATCTTCACGCCGATGAACGCGAGCACGATCCCGAGCCCGTAGGGCAGGAAGCGGAACCGATCGATCACGTTCTCGAGCAGGAAGAACATCGCCCGCAGGCCCAGGACCGCGCACACGTTGCTCGTGAACACGATGAAGGGGTCGCGCGAGATGCCGAAGATCGCCGGGATCGAGTCCAGCGCGAAGATCACGTCGGCGGTCTCGATCATCAAGAGGCACACGAACAGCGTCGTCACGAACCACTTGCCGTTGTTCTTGACGAAGAATTTGGGGCCCTCGAAGTCCCTGGTGACCCGCAGCCACTGCTCGGCCTTGCGCTTGACCCAGGAGTCGCCGGCGCCCTCGTCGGGCTCGCCGTCGCCGGAGATCAGCAGCTTGAGGCCGGTGTAGATCAAGAACCCGCCGAACAGGTACAGCGACCAGGTGAACATCTCGATCAGGCCGAGGCCGACCAAGATGAACGCCGCGCGCAGGATCAGCGCGCCCAGAATGCCCGCGAACAACACCCGATGCAGGTGGTCGCGGGGGACCTTCATGTAGCGGAAGATGACGATGAAGACGAAGATGTTGTCGACGCTCAGCGACTTCTCGATCACGTAGGCCGACAGCCACTCGAGCGCGTGCTTGCTGTCGAAGTGCCACCAGATGAAGCCGCAAAAGCACAGCGACAGCGTGACCCAGACACACGACCAGATCAGGGCCTCCCGCGAGGACACCTGGTGGGTGTCGCTGTGGAAGACCCCGAGATCGAGGGCGAGCATGAACAGGACGCCGACTAGGAAGGCGCCCCAGAGCAGAGGTGATCCGACGCTTTCAAAGCCCAAGTGGTGAAGTCCTGAGACGCGTGGGGGATGCCGGACGCCGAATGCCTGAGATCTGTGGAACCGTGGGACCCCGAGTCGGCCGGCTACTCGAGCCGCTTCAGATCGTCACCGACCTTGACCTTCGCGGTGATCGAGCGCGGCTTGGACTCGTCGTGATAGTCGAATTCTACCAAGGTGCCACCGAATTCGACATAGGCGTTCGCGCTCAGCGGCTTGCCAACCTCGCGGCTGGTGAACAGGTGGTACTTCAACTCGATGTCGAACAGGATCGTACCGGCGTCGCAGGTCAGCTCGTAGTCACCCCAGGCCGAGTGCTCGAGGTCGCCGGTGCCCGCGCCGCTCTGGCACTTCGCTTGACCCTTGAACGTGCCGTCCGCCTGCAGCGCCGTGATGTGAGCGTCGCGCTCATCGCCGTCGGTGAGCGTGAGCGCGTCGATCCCCGCCTTGTTGAAGGTCAGCCCTTCGGTCTCGACCGGGTCGTAGCTCTTGGGTGGTTTCATCCACTCCACGTCAGGGTGATCTTTGGGCAGGCAGGCCGCGAGCCCGAAGGCGACGGCCGCGGTCAGCACCAGAGCACTGGTCGCTCGCATGGGCGGCACCCTATCACGGGTCGCGAACCGGCGCGATCGAGCCAGACCCGAGCGGGGTCCGCATGATCATGCATGATCATGCAGGATCGGAGCTCGGCGGCTCCGCGAGCAGATCCGCGGGGTCGAGGGCCAGCGCGAGCGCGTCGCGGGCCGCCTGGGCTCGGGCCGCGTCGCTGCCCTCGAAGGTCACCTTGACCAGGACCTGGAGCCGGCCGTTCTCATCGGGGTTCCAGCTGGGGTAGGAGCCGATCTCGATGTCGGGGAAGGCGGCGACGGTCGCGTCGAGCGAGGGCGCGAGCCGGCTCTCGTCCAGGCGGGTGTGGAGGGCGACCAGCGCCCAGTCTCGGCCGGGTGGGAGCTCGTCGGCGAGGCCCTCGAGCGCCTCGATCTTGGCCCGCAGCAGCGCGGGGATCCCGGGCAGGATGTACAGCCGCGCGTCGTGGGCCAGGGGCGGGTGGGGCTCGAACCGCTCGCCGCGGGCGAGGTCCAAGCGCATGACCGGCCAGCCAGGCAGCGCGCGCAGCTGGGTGCCGTTGGGCACATCGGCCATGCGCAGCGCGGTCTGGGTCGCCCGTTCCTTGTAGTGGTCGCGCAGCAGCGCCTCCATCTGGGGATCGCGGACCAAGGCCCGGTTCGTCGCTCGCGCGATCGCCTCCATCGTGACGTCGTCGTGGGTCGGGCCGACCCCGCCCGAGGTGAACACCAGCGGCACCTCCTGAAGCAGCCGCAGCAGCGCCGCGCCGATCGCCTCGTGCTCGTCGGGCACGACGGCGATCTCACGCACCGCCAGACCGCGTCGACGACACACCTGGGTCAGGTACCAGCCGTTCTCGTCGCGGATCTTGCCCGACAAGAGCTCGTTGCCGATCAGCAGGATCGCGGCCTTGGCTCGGCTGTCGGACATGCGGCGCGATGGTAGCTGGTTTTGGCCCGTAGTCGGACTGTTGTGATCGTGATATGCGGTCGACCGTGAGCCGCTACTACGGTCCGGGGCTGCTGGTGCTGGCTGATGGTCGGGTGTTTCGTGGCCAGAGCTTTGGCGCCAAGGGCACGGTCGTCGCCGAGCTGGTGTTCAACACGGCGCTCTACGGCTACCAAGAGATCGTCAGCGATCCTTCTTACGCGGAGCAGATCGTGTGCCTGACGGCGGTCGAGATCGGCAACGTCGGCACCAACCCCGACGACGACGAGTCCGAGCAGCCGGCCGCCCGCGGGCTGGTGATCCGCTCGCTGTCCCCGGTCGTGTCCAACTACCGGGCGACCACGAGTCTGCACGACTGGCTCGTGGGCCGGGGGGTTATCGGTCTCGCCGAGGTCGACACCCGCGCGTTGACCCGGCACCTGCGCGACCACGGCTCGGTGATGGCGGCGCTGACGACCGATCCGGCCCACGTGACCGACGCGAGCCCCAGCTCGATCGCGAGCCTGCGCGAGCTCGCCGCTGGGGCGCCGCCGATGCAGGGTCGCAACCTGGTCGACGCGGTCACCACCGACCAGCCCTACACCTGGACCACGCCGAGCTGGGGCAAGCAGGCGCCCGCGCCGATCGACGCTCGGGTCGTCGCCTACGACTTCGGGATCAAGCGCAACATCCTGCGCAAGCTGCGGGATCGGGGCATCGAGACCACCGTCGTCCCGGCCTCGACGCCGATCGCCGAGGTGCTCGGGCGTGAGCCCGATGGCGTGTTCCTGTCCAACGGACCCGGCGATCCGGCCGCGGTCGAGCACGTGATCGCCCAGCTGCGCGAGCTCGTGGGTGGCGCCGATGCCCGCAGGCGACAGCTGCCGATCTTCGGGATCTGCCTGGGCCATCAGCTGCTGTGTCTGGCCCTCGGCGGGCGCACCTACAAGCTCGAGTTTGGTCACCACGGCGGCAACCACCCCGTGCGTGACGAGCGGGACAAGTCCATCGCGATCACCTCGCAAAACCATGGCTTCGCGGTCGACGTCGACAGCCTCGGCGACGGCGTGAAGCTGACCCACATCAACCTGTTCGACCGCACCGTGGCCGGCGTCGAGCTCGAGGGTCGTCCGGTGTTCGGCGTGCAGTACCACCCCGAGGCCTGCCCCGGTCCTCAGGACTCCGACGCGCTGTTTCAGCGGTTCGTCGACGCGGTCCGCGAGCACCGTCAGGCGTCGAGCGCGGGGGCCTAGACCCCGTGGGGTTCTGGCGATCGCTGCGACGGGTCCGGCCGGTGGTCCCCCGCCCGCGAGCGGAGCGGCAGCCCGATCCCGATCCGCCGCGCCGCGCCCCGGTCTTGGCTCGGGTCACGACCGAGCGCGTCAGCGCGGCTGGCGAGGCGATCGACGTGCTCGCGGCGGCGGCGTTCTCGACCGCGCGGGGCCGAGCTCGGGTCGCGCCGCTGCTCGATCGCTTCGATCGCGAGGTCGGCGTGCTCGGTCCCGACGATCCGGACTTCGAGCTGCTGCAGGTCACGCGGATGGACTGGGCGCTGTGCGACGTGCCAGCCACCCCCGACGCGGCGCCGGGAGACACCTGGGCATGGCGAACCCTGCGGGGGGAGGTCGCCGATCACAGCTTTGTCCCGTCGCCGCTGCGCACCGCCGCGGCCCGGTCGATCGTCGGGCTGTTCGAGATCTACCCGGGCGAGCCAACCTGGGCCCGCGATCGAATCTCGGGGGTGGTCGTCCGCTTGCTCGACGCGGTCGGGCCGTTTGCGCCGGCCGAGCCGGACCAGCCGGCGGGGCTGTGGGAGCTGCGGCTGGTCCCGGATCAGGCGGGCGGCTTCTACGTCGCCCGCGCGCCGATCGACTACCCGATCGAGCTGCTCGACGCGCTCGAGCACGAGTTCCCGCGCCGGTTCGAGCCCACGCCGTGGCCAGGATTGCAGGATCTTCGCCGCGCGCGGCTCCGGTATCTCCGCGCCGGCGGTCGCACGCCGATCAGCCGGATGCTGCGCTGGCGCTGAGCTACCCGGGGGGCGGTGGAGCTGCCGGTGGAGCTGCCGGTGGAGCTGCCGGTGGAGCTGGAAGCCGCCGCAGCTGCCCCGGCCAGCGGTGCAGCGGCTGGCGCAGGGCCAACAGCGGATCGATGTCGAGCCCGTCGACGGTCACCCGCAGGCGCAGCGAGCGGCCCGCGGCCAGGGCGATCGCGGCGCCCCGCGTGACGGGCAGGCCCGCGTGCACGAGCGTGTCCGAGACCGGCCCGACGTGGCTCTCGATCCCCTGGCCGTGATCGAGGTGCAGCTCGAACTCCGGCTGCGCGGCGCTCGAGGGGTCGATCGGTGTGATCTCGACCACGCGCGCGTCGGCGATCGCCAGCACGAACGCGTCGGGATCGCTCGCGAACACCACCCCATGCTCGAGCTCGAAGCCGCCGTGGACCGGGTCGATGCGCCAGCCGTCGTAGCCCGCGAGGTCGATGTTCTCGAGCGGCCAGGTGGCCCATGGCCGGGCCCGCAGCGGCTCGATGCTGGCGAAGGGATCACCGCTTGGATCAGGCCCGGCACGATCGTCGGCGGATCCAGTTGCGAGACGATCGCTGGCGAGGGTCGACTGGTCCGCGCGCGGCGACGCGTCGGTCGACTCGCCGTCGCGCTGACAGCCGGTTGGCGCGAGTAGCAAGCACGCGACCAACCCGGCGTGCGCTCCGACTGCAGGCTTGCGTGACACGAGGTCTGTGGCTCTCAGCGGACCGAGTCTTGGCGGCCCTGTCTGACTCATGCTGTGATCAGGCAGGGATCAGGCAGGGATCGCGCACAACCCGACGGTCTCGTAGCCGGGCGGCGCGGTGCCGTCCTCATAGTAGCCCACACACTGCTCGGGCGCCGTGCAGGGATCCGGATCGGAGAGATCGCAGTATGGGGTGCAGCAGCGCGACCCCCCACAATCATCGAGCACCTCGGCGGCCGTGCAGCCCAGCCCGGGCTTGCAGCTTTGGATCGTGAAGCACGCGTCGCCGTCGTTGCCGAGCCCGTCCTCGTACCCGGGCACCGAGCACACGAAGCCCTGGGCGCCGACGCCGTAGCAGCCGAGCTGACCGTCGCAGTCTTGCGTGAGCGGGTCGCAGCTGTCCTGGCACAGCGGCAAGATCCCGTCGTTGAACGCGATGCAGGTCGCGTCCGGCAGGCCGTCCTCGCTGCAGTCTTGAGCCCCGACGTCACAGAATGCCAGGCACACGCCGTCGCCGGTCGAGCCCGAGGTCACGGTCATGCAAAATAGTCCCACCGCGCAGTCGTCGTTGTCCTCGGTGCGCACGCACGGGTCGCCGAGCTGACCGTTGCCGATCACGTCCACGCACTTGTTGGCGTCGACGCAGCAGTAGCCGGGCTCGACCACGTAGCCCGTGCATTTCTCGCCCTCCGGGCAGTCCTGCTGGGCCGGATCGCAGGTGTTGGTCGAGACGCCGTCGGTCATGGGCACGAAGCCCGTCGTGGTCCCGGGGTCGCCGTCGCCGTCGCCCGTGCTCATGTTCGAGTCGGCAGACTCGGCGCTGGGGTCTCCGTCGCCGGTCGTGTCGTCGTCTTCCTCGCCGGCAGTGTCGACATTGACCTGGTCTTTGGCACAGCCCGGCGCCGCCGAAGCGATCCCAACCGCGAGCAGCAGCCCAGCTTCGAGACATGAGAAGGCCCATGGCGGACCACTAAACCAAGATCGTACGCTGTTGTTCATCGAGCTTCTCCGAGTCGCGCCAAATCTAGCAATTTGCGACCCTGGGCGGGGATTCAACCGATGATCGCGGGATGGATCGCGCGTCAGACCCTCGCTGGGTGGCGTGAGCGAGCGGAGAGCGCGGCGTGGTTCGGGGGCGGAATCGGGCTCCGACGGCCATCAGCGTCGGATCTGGGGTCCCGGCCGACGGTCCCGGCGCCCAGGCTGGCGGCCAGATGGGTGGGCTGGACCCGCGCATCCGCGCGCCCGTGCCCTTGTCGCCCGTTCCGTGGATCGTCTAAGCTTTGCCCGTCTTGAGCAACATCGAGCCGACGCCCTTCGGCGACAAGTATCTGCTTGTCGAGCACATCGCCACCGGCGGTATGGCCGAAGTCTATCGAGCCCAGTACACGGGCATCGAGGGCTTTGCCAAAGAGCTGGTCGTCAAGCGGCTACGCGAGGAATTCGTCGAGCGCCCCGAGATCGTTCAGATGTTCCTCGACGAGGCCCGCGTCGCGGCCACGCTGACCCACAACAACGTCGTCCATACCTACGACCTCGGCGAGCTCTACGGCGAGTACTTCATCGCCATGGAGCTGCTCGTCGGCGAGGAGCTCGTCGCGGTCCTGCGCCGGGCGGTCACGACCGGGCACATGATCCCGATGGACCTCGCGATCGGGATCATCATGCAGGCGCTCGAGGGCCTGCACTATGCCCACGCGCAGACCGATCAAACCGGCCAGCCGCTCGGCCTCGTCCACCGCGACATCAACCCCACCAACATCCATGTCGGCTATGACGGGCTGTGCAAGATCGTCGACTTTGGGATCGCGGCCACGCGCGCCACGGCGGTGTCCAAGGGCCCCGGGCAGTTCGCCGGCAAGCTGTCGTACATGGCGCCGGAGCAGATCCACGGCGAGAACCTGGACGGTCGCGCCGACATCTTCGCGGTCGGCGTGATCCTCTACGAGATGTGCGTGGGCCGGCGCCTGTTTCGCGGAAAGCCGGCCGAGGTCCGCGATCGGATCTTGTCCGGTGACGTGCCCGCGCCGACCTTCGTCGACCCCGAGTTCCCGCCCGAGCTCGAGGCCATCATCATGCGGGCGCTCGAGATCGACAGCAATGATCGCTACCAAAATTGCGATCACATGTACCGCGAGCTCGACACCTTCATGCAGGAGTACGGGCTCGCGGCCACGCCACGCCGCATCAGCGCGTTCATGAACGAGATGTTCGGCGAGGGCGCGCCGGCCGAGGTCAACTACGACGATCAGTACGACGACCTCGAGGACGAGGCGCTGGACTTCGACCAGTTCGATCAGCTCGATCAGCTCGACCAGGGCGGCGGCCACGATGATCAGCCCGACTGGGCCAAGAGCTTGGATCTGCAGGGCAGCTCGGACGACGCCGGCACCCCCAAGCGCCGCCGCTCGATGACGATCGGCAACCTCGAAGAGCTGGTTGCCACGATGAAGAAAGAGGAGCCGGACGACGCGGCGGCCTCGGACGGTGGGCGCTCAGCCGAGTCGCCTGGGACTGGCGCAGGAGCTGGAACGGGATCTGGGGCTCGCTCGCCCGCTCGCGCCGAGGCGCCAGCCCAGTCGGCGGCGGCGAAACCGGGCTCGTCCAAGAGCCCGCGCGCGGCACGGTCCGGATCCAGTCGCGCGCCGCGGGGCCTCGCGGCCGGCTCGTCGTCGCGGCCGGTCGTTCGGCCAGCAGCGACCACGCGCCACACGCTCTCGACCAACGCGCTCGAGGCCGGGGTCACCGGTTCGTTTGGCCAGGGGGTCGTCAGTGAACAGACCAAGCGTGGCAACCCGCTCGTGTGGATCGCGGTCATCGTGATCCTCGGCGCGCTGGCCTACTTCGGCTACACGATTTTGACCGCCAAGTGAGCGACGGGGTACCTTTCATGTTCGTGCAGTCGTCCTGGAACGCATTCTCGGCATTTCAGGTGTTCGGTGACCATGTTCCGATGGACGGCTTCTCGCTCGTCGTACGGATCTCCGCCGACCCTTCAGCCGTCGAGCAGATGCTCGCCGAGCGGGCCCCCGCGCAAGCAGCCCTCGATCCCGAGCTGGCGGTCATGATGCTGCGGGCCGGGCTCGGGTTGATCCTCTCGCCGTCGGTGTCGTTCATCTACGCCAACCCCGACGAGACCATCGTGGTGCTGCGGCGCGAGTCGGTCCACGAGGTCGGGCAGTCACTCGAGGTCCACGATCACCTGATCTCGAGCTGGTCCGCACGGATGGCGCTGATCAGCGGCGCATCGCTGCCGATCAGCGGGCGCGTCTACGAATTCCCCGACATGGGCGTCGTCCGCAAGGCGGTCCGCAGCGCGATGGACAGCCACGAAGAGCAGACGATGCAGCGCTCGGCCCGGCGGCTCGGCGCGCAGCTGCGGGGCCGGGGCGAGCCGTTCCACACGTCCATGGTCGAGACCCTCGAAGAGCAGTCCCACCTGCTGCGCGACGGCGGCATCGACGTCGATGGCCTGCCCTCGTGGTGGTGGCGCGGCGTCGCGGCGCGAGCGGCCAGCGTCCACGATCCCAATCAGGTCGAGATCTGGTCGCAGCTGCCGAGCAGCGAACAGCTGAGCGCGTTGATTGCCTGAGTCGAGCAGCGCAGCCGGGCTCTACATCCACGTGCCGTTTTGTGCCCGCGCGTGCCCCTACTGTGACTTCGACTTCGAGGTCGGGCGCGGGCCCAAGCTCGATGAGCGGGCAGGGCAGTGGCTCGCGGGGCTCGACCGCGAGCGCGAGGCCCGGGCCGCGCAGCTCGAGGGCCAGTCGTTCGACACCCTCTACATCGGTGGGGGGACCCCGAGCGCGCTCTCGCCCGACCGTCTGCGCGCGCTGTTCATGTGGCTCGAGCAGGGGCTGGGCGTCGCGCCCACCCAGCTGCGCGAGCGGACCATGGAGCTCAACCCCGAGCACGCCACGCCCGCGCTGCTCGACGTGATCGCCGAGATCGGCATCGATCGCGTCTCGCTTGGGATCCAGAGCCGGAGCGCCGAGGGCCTGCGCCAGCTCGGTCGCGCCCACACCCCCGATCAGGCGCTCGCCAGCGTGGCCCACAGCGTGGCCCGGGGCCTGCGGACCAGCGCAGATTTAATCGTTGGCTGGCCCGGTCACACCCCCGCGCTGCTCGAGCGCGAGCTGGGTGAGCTGGTCGACGCCGGGGTCGAGCACCTGTCGATCTACGGGCTGACGATCGAGCCGGACACGCCGTGGCCCAAGCTCGTGCGCCGCGGGCTCCGGGTCCTGCCCAGCGACGAGCTGCAGGCCGATCTGCTGGTGCTCGTCGAGCGCGAGCTGCTCGCGCGTGGCTTCGTTCACTATGAGGTCGCGTCCTACGCTCGCCCGGGCGCCGAGGCGATCCACAACGGCAAGTACTGGAGCTGGGCCGACGTCGTCGGGCTGGGGCCCTCGGCCGCGTCCGTGCGCCACGCAGATGGCGCGGTCGAGCGCCGCGTCAACGCCCGCGGGATCGAGACCTGGCTCGACGGTGGGGCCCCAGCGCACGAGCGGCTCGAGCGGGACCACGCCGCGGCCGAGGGCCTGTGGCTGGGGTTGCGGCGGCTGACGGGGCTGGACGTCGAGCGCCTGTGTCGGCGGTTTTTGGTCGCGCGCGCGTGGGTGGACGCGCGGGTTGCTCGGCAGGTCGAGCTGGGGAATTTGGTCTGGGACCAGCAGGGGAGGGTGCTCCGGGTCGGGGACGGGCGATGGCTGTGGCACGACAGCATCGGCGTGGACTTGCTCGGGTGAATCCTCGCTGCGGCCTCGCTGCGACCTCGCGCTGGCCGCGGTGGGCGGGGATCGATCGCGGGTCGAGCGTGCGTCAACCGTGCGCTTTGGCGACGTGCACGACGTCGATGAGGGTATAAATAGTGTCGCAGTGTCCGACGACACCATCAGCGCGCGACAGCGACGCATCCTGATCGCGCTGTGCCGCGAGTACGTGCTCGGGGGCCGGCCGGTGGCATCGGCGGCGCTGTGCAGCGCCGGGCTCGAGTGGTCTTCGGCGACGGTTCGCAACGAGCTCGCGGCGATCGAGCGGGCGGGGTTGGTCCACAAGCCGCACGCGGCGAGCGGGCGGGTGCCGACCGCGGAGGGCTGGCGGATCTACGTCGAGTCGCTGCCGCGCTCGGCACCGCGGCCCGAGCATCAACGCCTGGTCGACGTGAGCCTGGGCGACAGCGGCAGCGATCCACGCCTGGGGCTGCGCTCGACCGCGCGGGTGCTGTCGGAGATCTCGGGCTGTGTGGCGATCGGCTTCCTGGGCGAGGCCCGGCCGGGGGTCGTGCGCGCGCTCGAGCTGGTGCCGCTCGCGGGCGGCACCGACGTCGGCCGGCCCGGTGTGCCACGCCGGCGCGCGCTGGTGTTGATGGGGCTCGAAGATGGCTCGAGCTCGGTCCGCACGATCGAGATCGACGCGGAGTTGTTCACGCAGGACGGGGGCATGCGCCGGCTGCAGGATCTCCTGCGTGAGCTGACCCTCGGGCACACGCTGGAGCGGGCCCGGCAGGTCTTGCGCGAGCTGCTCGACGCGCAGGCGCAGCGGGTCGATCGGCTGGTCGCCGAGGCGCTGCGGATCGGACTGTTGCTGTGTGTGACCGCCTTCGATCCGCTGTGGATGCAGGTCGCGGGCCGCGGCAGCCTGCTGTCGCCCCACGGCAGCGGTGAGGGCGAGTCGGTCGCGGAGGTGCTCACGCTGCTCGAGGACTACCAGCGCGTCGCGGAGATCCTGTGTCAGCTGCTGCCCGACGCCCACGCCGATCCGCGGGTCTCGGTGCGGGTGGATCTCGCGCTCGAGCGCTTGGGGGCCGTTTCGGGCGCCGAGCCGGGCCGAGTGGGATCCGGGGTGGGCGCTGGCGTGGGGACGCCGCTCGTTCATGTCGTCTCGGATCGTGAACGGGAGTCCAGGGCCAGCGGGCTCACGTTGGTGGGTTGTCGGCTGCGGTGGCCCGGCTCAGACTCTGGCCACGACTCGACGTCGCGGACGACCGGGGCGGTGGCGCTGCTCGGCAGCCCCCGGATGGATTACGAGGCCGTGATTCCTCTGGTAGAGTACGCCGCGCGAGCGATGGCCGCTCGCGGCTAATTTCCGCGCTGCGCTCGTGCGACGACGACCACGACACCGTCGACCCTCGCAACACGAGGCGCAGCCAGCACCCAGCGCACCACCACGGAACCCCAAATGAGCCCAGATCAGGATTCCCGAGACCAGGACGACGCGGTCAAACAGGCCATGCGCGAGGCCGAAGAGGCCGTCGACAAGGTCCGCAGCGAGTCGCAAAGTGGCGTCTACGACATCGCTGAAGCCGACGACAGCGACGATGGCATCGAGGTCGTCGACGACTATGGCGAGCTCGAGGCCAAGCTCGCCGAGGCCGAGGCCGAGGCCGCCGCGCTCAAAGACAAGTGGCTGCGCGCCGTCGCTGACCACGAGAACTACAAGAAGCGGGTCAAGCGGGACATCGACGACGCGATCCATCGCGCGGTCCAGGGCTTGCTCGGCAACTTCTTGCCGGTCGGTGACAACCTCGAGCGGGCGTTGAGCGTCGCACCAGCCGACGCAGGCGAGTCGCTCGTGCCGCTGATCAAGGGGCTCGAGATGGTCCGCCAGGAGTTCTTCAGCGCCCTGACCAAGCACGGGATCACCCCGATCGAGAGCGTGGGTCAGCCCTTCGACCCCAGCGTTCACGACGCGCTGCAACAGATGGACTCGCCCGATTACGCCCCGGGCACCGTCATGATCGAGTACGAAAAGGGCTACGCGCGCGGCGACAAGCTGCTGCGTCCGGCCCGGGTCATCGTCGCCGGGCCCGGCTCGACCGGCGTCCCCGCTCCCGACAGCGACGCCGCGGGCGCAGATGATGCCGGCGCCGGGTCGGCAGAACCTGCATCTGGTCCAGCTTCTGGGCCTGCTTCGGGTCCGGCTTCGGGTTCGGCTTCGGGTCCGGGCGCGACTGGCGACAACGGGCCCAACTGAGGTTAGAATCTGAGGTTAGAATCTGGCGCTTCAGTCAGGCGCGAGCAGCGACGGCGTGAGCGCGGAGACACGGATGGGCGAGCGAATCATCGGCATTGATCTCGGGACCACGAACTCTTGCGTCGCGGTCCTCGACGACGGCGAGGCCAGGGTCGTCCCCAACGCCGAGGGCGCGCGTACCACCCCCTCGGTCGTCGCGGTCAGCGACAAGGGCGAGCAGCTCGTCGGCCAGATCGCCAAGCGCCAGGCGATCACGAACCCGTCCAACACGGTCTACGCCGCCAAGCGGCTGATCGGCCGCAAGTTCGGGGACGCCGAGGTCAGCGAGCTCGCCAGGTTCCTGCCTTACGACATCGTCGCGTCGGACAACGGCGACGCGTGGATCGAGGTCGAGGGCCGCAGCTACTCGCCCAGCGAGATCGGGGCGGCCGTGCTGCGGATGCTCAAGGAGTGCGCCGAGGACTTTGTCGGCGAGCCGATCACCCGCGCCGTGATCACCGTTCCCGCCTACTTCGACGACGCGCAGCGGCAAGCGACCAAGGACGCCGGCAAGATCGCCGGGCTCGAGGTCGAGCGCATCATCAACGAGCCCACGGCCGCGACCTTGGCCTACGGGATCGGGCGCGAGAGCGACGAGACCGTGACCGTCGCGGTCTACGACCTCGGCGGCGGCACCTTCGACATCTCGATCCTCGAGCTGCGCGAGGGCGCGTTCGAGGTGCTCTCGACCTCGGGCGACACCTTCCTCGGCGGCGAGGACTTCGACAACGCGATCGTCGACTGGGCCGCGGCCAGCTTCAAGGCCGTGCACGGCGTCGATCTGCGCGACGACAAGCTCGCCAAGCAGCGCCTCAAAGAGGCGGCCGAGAAGGCCAAGCACGAGCTCTCGTGGGCGCTCGACACCGACCTCAACCTGCCCTTCATCGCCGCCGTCGGCGGGCAGCCGGTCCACCTCGAGCTCTCGCTGACCCGGCGCAAGCTCGAGGAGCTGACCCGCAGCCTGGTCGCGCGCACGCTCGGCCCCTGCCAGACCGCGCTCGACGACGCCGAGCTCGACGCGTCGGACATCGACGAGCTGCTGCTCGTGGGCGGTCAGACCCGCATGCCGCTGGTCGCCAAGCTCGTCGGTGAGTTCTTCGGGACCGAGCCCAACACCGGGGTCAACCCCGACGAGGTCGTCGCCTGCGGCGCGGCGATCCAGGGCGGGATCCTCGAGGGCGGGGTCGAGGGCGTGGTGCTGCTCGACGTCGTGCCCCTCAACATCGGGGTCGAGACCGCGGGGGGCGTGTTCACCACCTTGATCCCCAAGGGCACCACGATCCCCACGCGCAAGTCCGAAGTGTTCAGCACCAGCGTCGACAATCAGCCGGTCGTGCCCGTCCACGTGCTGCAGGGCCTGCGCGAGATGGCCGAGGACAACCGTAGCCTCGCCCGGCTGCAGCTGACCGACATTCCGCCCGCGCCGCGTGGCGTCCCACAGATCCGCGTCAGCTTCGACATCAACGCCGACGGGATCCTCGCGGTCTCAGCGCAGGATCTCGGCACGGGCAAGTCGGCGGGCATGAACGTCCAGCCGACCTCCGGCCTGACCCAGGCCCAGCTCGAAGAGCTGTCCGACGAGGCCGAGCACAAGAAGACCGAGGACGTCGCCCGCCGCGAGCTCGCGGACCTGCGCAACCGCGCCGAGACCCTGATCTACACGTGCGAGCGCTCGCTCGAGGCGTTCGGTGGGGGGCTCAGCGCGACCGACCGCGGCGACATCGAGAAAGACCTGATCCAGCTTCGGTCGGCGCTCGATCTCGCGCAGGTCGACTCCATGGCGATCCGCGACCACCTCAGCGCGCTCGAGACCTCGTCTCACCAGATCTACGAGGCGATGCTCGCGGCCGCCGAGGACCCCGAGTCCTGAGCTCCCCCCACGTGGGCTGGCTCCTGATACTCATTCAAGCTCATGGCGCGTCCTGATTACTACGCGATCTTGGGGGTCACCCGTGGCGCCGACGAGGGTGAGATCAAGCGGGCCTATCGCAGGGTCGCGCTCGAGAGCCACCCCGATCGCTTCCCCGATGACGAGCAGGCCCACGAGCGGTTCCGCGAGGCGTCCGAGGCCTACGAGGTGCTCAGCGATCCGCTCAAGCGCGCCCGCTACGACAGCTCGCGGTTGCTGCCCGAGGGCCTCGACCTCACCCGACCACCCAACGTGGCGACCGCGCGCGAGCTGTTCGCCAACATCTTTGGCGACGTGTTCGGCAACCGACGCAGCGATCGACGCAAGGGCCGCGACATCCGCTACACCCTCAGCGTCGAGCTGACCGACGCGGTGCTCGGCTCCAGCCACACGATCAGCTTTGAAGGCCGGGGCGCGTGCGAGAGCTGCGAGGGCAGCGGGACCGAGCCCGACGGGCGGGAGGCCGTGGAGTGCCCCAACTGTGCGGGCAGCGGCGAGGTCAAGGCCGGCGGGCTGTTCAGTCGTCGCAGCAAGTGCGGCCGCTGTGATGGGCTTGGCATGATCCAGCAAGATCCCTGCGGGGCCTGCCGCGGGCGCGGGGTGATTCGTCGCGAGCGCTCGTTCGACGTCCGGCTGCCCCCGGGCACCGAGTCCGGCACGATGAAGATCCTGCGTGGCCAGGGTGAGCCGGGCCGATTCGGCGGCGAGCCTGGCAACCTGCGGATCACCGTGAACGTCAAGCCACACCCGTGGCTGCGTCGTGACGGCCAAAATTTGCTCGCCAAGCTCCCGATCCCGTTCACCCGCGCGGCGCTCGGTGGCAAGATCCCCGTGCCCACGATCGACGGCTGGGTCGACATGGAGGTCCCGCCCGGGGTCCACAGCGGCGCCAAGCTGCGCCTGCGTGGCAAGGGCGTCCCCGACACGCGGGGGGGTCGCGGCGATCAGTTCGTCGAGCTGCAGGTCGAGACCCCCAAGCAGCTCGAGGGCACCCGGACCAAAGAGCTGCTGCTCGAGCTCGATCGAACCATGCAGCGCGAGCCGGTCCTGCCCGAGCACCGCGAGCTGCTCGCAGCCCTCGCCGCCCACGAAGCCCGCAAGCAGCAGAACTGATCTGCCGCTCCGGGTCCTGCATGGCGCGGAGGCCCGATCACCGTGTCGCTCGCCATGTCGATCGCTGGTGAGGGGTCTGAACGCATTTTCCTGTGACGGATCGGGTGCGAACGCGATACGCTTCGGGCGCGGCCGTCAGGGTCTGATCACTTCATGGTCTACATCGACATCCAGCATCGCGAAGTGACGCTCAAGCTGGTCTATTACGGCCCAGCGCTGAGCGGAAAGACCACCAACCTGCAGCAGCTGCACGCGTGCATGGTTGGCCACACCGGCGGTGAGCTGGTCACGCTCGACACCCGTGATGATCGCACCTTGTTCTTCGACCTGCTCCCGCTCGAGTTCGAGACCCGCGGTGGCTTCAAGATCCGGCTCAAGCTGTTCACGGTTCCCGGTCAGGTGATCCACAACGCGACCCGCAAGATCGTGCTGCAGGGCGCCGACGGGGTCGCGTTCATCGCTGACTCGCGCGTCGCCCAGACCCGCGGCAACAACGAGTCGTTCGCCAACCTCAAGCAGAACCTCCGCGACAACGGGCTCGACTTCGATGACATCGCGCTGGTGATCCAGTTCAACAAGCGCGACCTGCCGGGGATCCGCAGCGACGCCGAGGTCAAGCGGATCGCGACCAAGGGCAAGGAGCCGATCTACACCGCGGTCGCAACCGAGGGTCGTGGGGTCCCCGAGACCTTCAAGGGCCTGGCCGCGCTGAGCTGGAAGAAGCTCGACGCGAAGTTCAACTTCGCCGATCGCTTCGGCGTCACCCACGACGACTTCATGGAGCGGATCGACGAGCTCTTCGCCCCGGCCGGGAGCGGCGACGGGGGTGACGGGACGTGAACGGCAACGAGGCGAAGGTCGAGGCGTTCGGTGCACCCGACCGTCGCCCTCCGCTCGAGCGCCTGGTCCGGCGTGACGATCTCGATCGCACGCTCACCCCGTTCCTCGGCGAGCTGTTTGGTGGCATCGACGGCATGGCCGTGTTCGATCACGAGGGCGTGCTGTTCGTGCAGGTCGGGGCCAGCCCGATGCAGCACTGGGAGCAGCTCCCGCCCGAGGCGCTCGCGGCCCTGCGCCGCGGGGGCTCGCGCAAATTTGGGCTGGGCGGGCACAAGTACGTGGTGCGGCCGTGCTTCGCGGGCGCCGATCGAGTCGGCAGCTTCGTCGTGTCCATGCCCGGGGCCAGCTCGGACTCCGAGACCTCGGAGCCGTCCGGCGCCCACGACAACCCCAAGCCAGACGCCGAGCCCTCGCCGCTGCTGGTCGTCACCGACGCGCTGTCGGGGGTGCTCGGCGCGGTGCTGCAGGCCGGCTTCGCAACCTGGGTGACCTCGGAGATGCACCTCGCGGCCAGCGAGAGCAACCATCGGGCGCTGCAGCAGCGCAACGCCGAGCTCGAGCGGGCGGTCGCGCACCTGCGCGAGGTCGATCAGCTCAAGAGTAATTTTCTGGCCACGGTCAGCCATGAGCTGCGCACGCCGCTGACCAGCATCATCGGGTTCTCGGAGATGCTCGCCAAGGGCATCGCCGGGCCGCTCAACGAGGAGCAGACCGAGTACGCCAACACCATCCTCGAGCGCGGCGAGGAGCTCCTGCGGCTGATCACCCAGGTGCTCGAGATGTCCAAGATGGAGGTCGGCACGATGCGGCTGAGCCTCGCCTCGGTCGACCTGGCCGACATCGTTGGGCGCGCGTTCTCGGCTGCGTCGATCTCGGCCGATCGTGCCCGGGTTCACCTGGTCCAGGAGCTCGACTCGGAGATCCCCCGTGTCGTGGTCGACGCCGACAAGATCCAGCAGGTGCTGATCAACCTGATCTCCAACGCGATCAAGTTCAACCGGCCCGACGGCTGCGTGATCGTCCGGGCCGAGCTCGCGCCGATGCGGCGGCCGTTCGAAGAGGACTTCTTTGGTGAAGAGACCGCCGACGCCCTGCGCGTCACCGTCAGCGACACCGGGATCGGGATCCCCGAAGATCAGCTCTCGCGCATCTTCGACGCGTTCTATCAGGTCGATTCGACCTCCACGCGCCAGCACGGCGGCGCCGGGCTGGGCCTGTCGATCGTCCGCAAGCTGATCGAGGCGCACGGCGGCGAAGCCTGGGCGGAGAGCATCATCGGCGCCGGCACGACTTTTCACTTCACGCTCCCGATCGCTGACGCCTGAGACCGGGGGCGTCCTACCGCGGCGCAGGGATCGCCTTGGGATCGTCTCGGTTGCGCGCGATCGGGTCGCTGCAGGGCACATTTGCAGGACGTCTACGTGCTCGAGGCCCTTGGCTCGATCGATGGTTTGGGGCAAGCTCCGACGCCGTCACGATGAACGCACAAGAGCAGCTATCAGAGCTCGAGCGGCTCGCTACCGAGCTCGAAGTCGACGTCAGCTACGATCCCATGGCGGGGCTCGTCCAGGGTGTCGGGGGGCTGTGCCGTGTGCGCGGCCGCTACCGGATCATCGTCGACCGCAGGCTCAAGCCGCCCGAGCGGCTGCAGGTCGTCGCGGACGCGCTGCGGCGCTTCGACACCGAGCAGCACTTCGTGTCGCCCCAAGTTCGGCGCCTCCTGGCCTGAGGTCGTTCAGGGCCGCAGCTGCAGGGGCGCAGCTTCTAGGGGCGCAGCAGGCCGGCCAGCGCGGGATCGTCGGCGAGCAGTGAGGCGATTTCGCCGCGCAGCCGCTCGAGCTGCTCGGGCGCGAGATCGCCGGAGAACTGCTCGGCGAGGACCTGATCGATGAGCAGCTCCTGAGCCGCCGCCGCGTCGATGCGCCCGCTCGCCAGCGCCTCGGCCACGTCGACGCCCTCCACGGCTTCGCTGGGGGCGACCCCGCTGGCGCCAGAGACGGCCTTGGCGGCATCGAGCGCGGGTGCAGCAGCGGCGCCGCTGAGCTTGGGGTCGAAGTCGATCTCGTCGGAGCTGCTCATGCGAGTCGCAGCGACCATAGCACTGGTCGCGCGCCCGAGCGTGCGACGAACTGCGCAAGGGAGCAGGCTAAAAATCGACGATCGTCACGCCGCGTCACCATCTTGGTCAAAGCATTGACTTTCTGGCCGTCCACATGTGTGATCGGGACCTCATTGCGGGCTATCTCAGCGCGCATTCCGCTGGAGCGTTCTTTGTTGGACCTGCCCAAGAAACTCGCGCAATACCAGATCCTCGGTCGCATCGCTCTGGGCGGGATGGCCGAGGTCTACAAAGCCGTTTCGCGCGGCGTCGAGGGCTTCGAGAAGGTCGTCGCGATCAAGCGCATCCTCCCGCACGTCGCCGAGGATGAAGAGTTCATCACGATGTTCAAGGATGAGGCGCGCATTGCGGCGCAGCTTCAGCACTCGAACATCGCTCAGATCTACGAGCTCAAGTCAGAAGGCGAGACCTTCTACATCGTGCTCGAGTACGTCCCGGGCAAGGATCTGCGGGCGTTGTTCGAGCACGGGCGAGGCATCAAGCGTCCGATGCCGCTCGCCCAGGCTTGCTACGTGATCATGCAGGTGTGCGAGGGCCTCGAGTACGCGCACAACAAGAAGGACCGCCACGGTCGGCCGCTCGGGTTGATCCACCGCGACGTCTCGCCGCCCAACGTGCTCGTCTCGTACGAGGGCGAGGTCAAGCTGATCGACTTCGGCGTGGCCAAGGCCGCGGGCCGGGCATCGCAGACCCAAGCGGGGATCCTCAAGGGCAAGTTCGGCTACATGTCGCCCGAGCAGGTCCGCGGCGCGACGATCGATCGTCGCAGCGACGTGTTCTCACTCGGCGTGGTGCTGTGGGAGATCCTCTGCAACCAGCGCCTGTTCCAGGCCGAGACCGACTTCGCCACGCTCGAGAAGGTCCGCACGGTCAGCGTCGATCCGCCCAGTCGCATCAACCCCGCCGTCTCCACCAAGCTCGAGCAGGTCGTCATGCGATCGCTCGCGGCCGATCTCAACGAGCGCTACCAGACCGCGTCCGAGCTGCACGACGCGCTGCAGGCGTTCATGTTCGAGGAGGGGCTGTTCTACAGCCGCAAGAACCTCGCTGAATGGATGCAAGAGTCGTTCGCTCGCGACATCGAAGCCGAAAAAGAGATCGCGCGTCAGGTGCCACCCGCTCCACCTCCCAGCAAGCCGAGCCCCAAAAAGACAATGGTGAACGCGGGAAACCGCCCGCCGCCGCCCCCCGCTGGCGCCAAGAAGCC